>NZ_BDAZ01000053.1 GCF_001612725.1 Nocardia anaemiae NBRC 100462
GCAGAACCACCCGGCGCCGGTGGCCCCTGCGGCGCCGCCGACACCCCATTCTGACCCGGCGCTGGTGATGCGCCGTTCTGCCCCGGTGACGTAGCGGATCCCGGATTCACCGGGCCGGTGCCCGTGCGCGGTGCGGCCTTGTGCCCCTGCTTACCCGACCACGGCGTCACCGGGCCGGACTGCGAATCACCCTCTCCCCCAGTGTCTTCGGTCGGCTCATCGACCACCTCGGCCTGGTAATCGGCAGGCCAGACCTCCGCGCTCGTCACGAATCACCCCCGAGCACTCGCTTGATTCGGACATCACGGCCGGTCGGCATCGACTGCTCGACGAACCGTCCGGAATTGGGATCATAAGTCATGACTTGCATTGCGCCGAGGGCGATTCCGGTTTTCGTCGGCGCATTGTTCTTATATTCCCAGAAGACCAGATCACCCGCCGAAACCGCGGCCGGGTCCACTCGCTGTCCGCATGCCGCTTGCGCCGCAATAGTTTTCGGAAGCACGATCGCCGCCTTCCCGACACTCGACGATTGTCCGCAGGCGGTACCGGCCGAACCCGGCTGCCGGGTCGTGCTAACGGCTGGCGGCGCGACCGAGGTGCCCTCCGGTGGTACAGCCGTCGGGTCACAGCGTCCGGTCACCGCGGCGGCCGAGGCCTGATAGATAACGTCGCGCGTGAGTCCCGCCGCACTCGAGGGTCCATTCGGTGCACCGTCCGCGCTCCCGGTCGATGCTGTCAGCGCGTGGTTGACGGCCAATTCGCGAGCACAGTCACCGAGCAATCCACTCATGGTCGTCTGCAGCGGCGGCAGTTGGTAAGGCGCGGTGTGGATCGCGCTGGCGCAGGCGCGCTGCCAGTCCGACGCCGTTGTATCATCCGGCGCCACAGTCAATTCCGCGTACGGGTTGGCAGTAGGCGCGGTGGAGGGCGCGGCTCCCGAGCCGGAGGCGGTGGCGCTGGTCGTGCGCGGTGCGGCGGTCTCGGTCAGCGATGGGTCAGGACCTACCGCACTGTCGCACTGATAGTGCAAGTCGGCCGAGATGGCCGAGGTCGTGCCGCCGACGACGAGCACCATGATCACGAGAAGCGAGCCGAGTCCCGACACCGCCGCCAGCAATATCCACGCCCAAGCGGGGATCATGGCGAGGAACATAAGCCGACCGATCATCGAATACCTCTCCGCCCAGGACGAGTACGTTTACCTTCCTATGGATATGGACCTAATTCCCAATCAGTCGGTCCACCTCACTCAATGTCGGTGTCCATTCTGGAATGTGACCACCGGATCCGCGTGGTGTCACCGTATTCGACAAATCTCCGGTACGACCCGAGCCGAAATGTTCTGACCGGACAGCCTGGTAGACCTGGTCACGTAGCTGACGGATATGCTCCGGATCGGCCACATTATGAACCAGCCTTTCAGTGGCAATCTGCGACCTCCTGGCATGCTCGTTCATAATCCACTGCTTCATGCGATCCGCCGTCGTCTCGTTAACACCAGCAGCCTGCAACCTGAGAAATTCGGCACTGGTGGACGTGGTGCCGTTTATCACATGGTTGAGCGCGTCCATCTTCGCTCGCGCCACACCAGCATTTGGGGAGACGATGTCATTATCCACATATTCCTGGACATAACTCAAATGCGGGGCAGCCAGATCGACGCCGCCCGCCCTAACTCTGCGGAATTCACGGGCCGCTTGCTGCAGGGTTCCTACATTGGACGCGACCTCTTCGGCACTGCCAGTACCACGGATCAGCAAGCGTGCTGAATTCTGGGTGTGCCGCAATGCGGCAGCCAAGAACGCCAGGTCGCGATCCTGCAGCGGTTCGTTGGCCGCAGACTGGGCGATAGTTGCCCGCGAGCGTGCCGCGAGCCGCGCCCTTTGCTCGTTTCTCGCACCGGCGCCAATCATGGCCCCGAATGAATCGGCCGCAGTGCCGCCGACATCGAGAACGCCTTGCACGGCTGCGGCATTGCCCAAGAATGAGTCCAGACCACCATATTCGGCAGCTTCCAGTCCGGCGTTAGTCGCAAAGAGTTCCCGGTTCATATACGACTGCGCATACCAGCCGTAGCGCCCACCGAACCGATCGTCCCCGACCCACACACCTCCCTGCGCCTCCGTCATTGCCCTTTTCAGCCTGGATTGCGGGTGGAACGATCCGGGAAGCCCCATCATCATCCACTCGGTCAATGGTGAGTTGGCAATCGTGCTGGCGCCACCCATCAGGGCCATCATCCCCATGCCCCCCATCTTGTGGCTCGCGCCGAATTGCCCCATGCCGAGAGCGGTCCCACCGCCACTGCCACCGCCTGCTCCGGCTCTGGCGCCGCCATTCTGAATAGCCAGCGCGAATCGGTTCGCAATCCAGTCGTTGCCCCGCTCCAGACTCGCGTTGAGGCGCTTCAACTGAAAGATGGCGACGATTTCCACGATCGCTCCGATGACGAACACCGACATGACCTGTCCGCCCGCCTGCCGGAACAGATTGCCGATAAACAGCTCGTAGACGCCGAGGAATATGACGAACGCGGCCATGCGTCCGGCCGAGACGAATCCGTGGACCACACAGCGAATCGTGAACGTCTGGGTCGGTCCGTATATGAATCCACCCGCGGCGAATCCGAATATCGTCATGAATCCGTAGTAGATCGAATCCAGCGCGGCCCAAATGACCTTGATGGCCAAATATGCGCCGAAAAGCAACAACACCAAACCAGACAACAGCAGCAGGATCCCGGCGCCGATTTGACCGACGCTCGGGTTATCGGCCGACGCATAGGCGGCGCTGTCCCCACACGACTTCATCCCATTCTTGACCCGGTCTTCATCACCGGCCATGACCCCGGCCGACCACGCCGCCTTACAGGTTGCCCGGTCATCCACCACATGCCCGAAGTTCCACACCTGCAACGGACGTCGCGCGAAATTGTCCGCCATATCGGCTTGCATCGTCCGGATCAACTGGTTCGGATTCGGATTGCTATTGCCGTTCAACCCGGCCGCCACCGAAATGCCCACATTCCGCCCCTGCGCCAGCAATCCGTCCGGCGCCAGGACTTCCGCCAGCGGCTCGGCCAGGAACAGCGGCCCGAGTATCGCCACCGCCACCATCGTCACGACCTGCATCGAGCCCTTGGCGAAATAGCCGCGCACGTAGAACACACCAACGGGGACCGCGCCGATCGCCACCGCGGTCATCAGCATGATCGGCGTCGCGATCTGCCCCGACAGAGCATGGGCCACGCCCTCCAGCGGCTTGCTGACAACCGTCAGCCAGCCGAAATCCAGGGTATCGGTGGGCAGCCAGATCCCGGTTGTCGTCAAAACCAGCCAGATCGCGAACAGCAAGATGATGACGAACGACATCACAATGTTGCCAGGGCTGAGGACACCGCCGCGATTAGTGGCGAACAGGTAGCTCGAGAGCTCGACCCCCGATGAGTCCTTGATTCGCATCCAGCTGAGCGCACTGTTGGGTGCGGACACGGTGCTCGTGCTGGTTTGCGCGCTGGCCAGCACCGCCATGATGCCCGGACAGATGAACAGCACGAGCAGAACAATGGTCGCCACGGTGATCCAGCGTCGACGGCGAGTCGCACCGATCCATTTGCGACATCGCCGGAAGACCGCGGACGGCCGCCACTGGACTGGATCGAACAGCTCCGCGTCCTGGCCCAACCCGAAGTCGGTCTCCCCCGATCGAATGCCGCGACCAGTAGCGAATCTCAACGCACTGCCTGTCTTTCCGAAATTGCCGTGCGGCTGCCCGCGGGAGCGCTCGGCGTACTGTTGATCGCGGCGGCGCGATCGATCCGGGCCGGACCGAGCACCTTGCCACGGCCGATCCGGTTCAGCGCGTCGCGCATGAACATCTCGCCGCGGCGTTCCTCCGGCACCTGACGACCGGCGCCGACCGGCGGGGAGGTTTCTTCGCGCAGGATCTGCAGCAGAAACGGCGCTTCCTCCAGATCCACGCCGAGCCATTCCAGACTGTTGCGGGCCAGGGTCTCATCGCGCTGCCGGAAGACGAACCGGTTCGGGATGAGATTGTGCGCGGCTCCCTGGAAGTCGGTCGCTGGATCATGCGAGGCCAACCCGATCGCCGCCAAATGCTTACGGCCGTCGCGGCTGAAGTCCGAGGTGACCGCCGAGCCGACCTGTGTCTGGGTGAAGTGGTGCGCCTCGTCCCCGACCAGCAGTCCGAACCTGCCGTTATCGGTGAGGAATGCCTCGCGGGCCGCGACACCGACGAGTTCGTACAGCGCGGTCCCGAGCCGTTTGGTCAGCGGCAATCGGTTGTAAAGGTGTGGGGTGGTGAGCTCCTCCGCGGTCGGCAGCGCCAGTTGGTGACTGCGCACGACCGTCGCAGCGGCGTTGAGCCGCAATGGTTTCAGTTTCGGGTCGAACAGCACCGGCACCCGCTCGACAACGGTGCCGAGGCGCGCCGCGAGATCGGCGTATTCCTCCGAATTTCCGGGCTGATCACGCAGCCGCCGCACGACATGGAACAGATCGAGCAGACTCCGAATACCGTGTTCGGCCATCCCCCGGATGGTCAATAGATTGCTGGCGGCCGCGCCCGCGCCGGAGGTCGGCGAGAGATCCAGCAGCGGCAGAATCGAGTCGAGCGCGCGCTCGCCCGCGATCCTCGGCTCGAACATGCGCAGTGGGTCCAGCGACACCGTCGGATTCGCCAGATCGATGACGACCGCGTTATCAATGGCGGTGGCGAAATGCTCCCATTCACCGACCTGGCTTCGGTCGATGGCCAGGAACTGCCCGCCCATATCGTGCACGAGCACCGCCATCAGCTTCAGGAAATACGATTTGCCCGACCCGAGTTCGCCGGTCACCGCGAACGATGCGGACAAGTCGTGCAGCGCGGCCTCCATGATGCCGAAATGTATCGGCTCGTATTGGCCGGACAGCAGGTTGATCCCGATCACCGGGCCGCTGTCGTCGCCGATCTGGCTGGTGATGAACGGCACGAATCCGGCCCACATATCCGATGGCACAATATGGGCGAAGTCGTCGAACGCCCGGCGTGGCGGGCTCCCGGGGACCAGCATCGACCACAGATCGACCTGCGTACCCAGCGGTGCGGTCATCTCCACCTGGAACCGCTTATAGCGACGCTTGAGCATATTCACCGCGTCCATCGTCACTTCGCGCGAAGGTCCGCCGATGGCGATGACGGTAGTGAAGGACACCTCCGACTCACCACCGTTCACCTCGAAATGCTGGTTGTATTCACCCAGCATTTGCGCCTTCGAGGTCAGCGTATTCTGCGCAAACGAAACCTCCTGGTCGCGCTGATCCATCTGTTCGCCCAGTCGACGCAGGCTCAGTTCATTATTCTTGAGTACCTGGTCGGCCGGTTTGGTGGAAACCCGCATGCCCCAGTCGACCGTGACATCGCCCAGGCCCTCCAGAACATTCAGAAATTCGCTGCCACCGGGAAAACGCATACCGGCGTACGGAAAAGAATGTGGAGTCAGCATCGCCTGATAGGACGGGCGATATTCGTAATCCGGCTGTACCACCTTGATCACCGGAACGAACGACGGTCGTATCCGCCGTTTGCTGTCGCCTTGAGCGCCTTCATCCAACGCCGCCGAACTGAACACCGCCGCCGTCGCATCGTCCAGCACACCAGCGCGCGTCGGGGCCACCGGGTCGCCCGCGGCGCCACGCGACAGATAATGTTCCCAGAGCCATTGGAATAAGGCGGCCGGTACCGGAATCGGATCGAAATCGCCGCCGATCCGGGAAAGGATTTCGTTGGCTTTTTCGTCGTAGGCATCCAATTCGGCCCGCGAGATTGCCGTCGCATCGATCGTCGTGGTACTGCCCCGCCACATCCGCGATATCGCCGACATACCGGAGTTCGCGGCACCGACTGGAATTGTCAGCAAAAAAATCCGGGTCTGCGGTGCGATCGCGCGGACCCGCTCGAACGATGCGACCACCTCGTCCGCGTAGTCTTCGCATTCGTCGAGATCGACGCCCTCCACCATCTTGGTCAATACATCGATCGTGTTCAGCCGCGCCTGGATACCGAGTAGGAGCGAACCGCTCGGCAGGCTGTTGATCAGGGCGTGGTGCGCCATCTTTACGTCGTGCTTGTCGCCCGCTTTACGCAATCCGTAGCCGAGCGGATTGATGAAGTAGGTCGCGGTGACCAGACCCGAATGGGTGAATTGCAGATTCCCGCGAATCGCGGCGGTGGGCTGCAGATCTCGTCCGAACGCCATCAGCGGCTCCCTTCCGATGTCGAGCCGCCGTTGCCGTTCATTCGATCGCGCAAGTCGGCGCCACTACCGCCCGCGCCGATGACCTCGAGCAGCCGAATCTCCGATTTCGAAGTCGTCGCCGCCTCGGTCGGCCGATCCGGCAGAAGCAGGACGACGGACTCTTCGATGAACATGGTCTGACGCGCCGACTCCGCGGTGACCGGCATACCGGAGGCGGACACCGGCTTGCGGTACACGATGAGCCGACCGACCCACAGTGCTCGGGAGGTCATGCGCACGCCCGTATACGGCACCAGCCCCAGCGCGAAGACGACCGCGATCGTCACGACCAACCCAACCAGGAAGGTCACCGCCGGGTTGACCGGAAATGTCATCGCGCATACCGAGGTGATCACCATCAACACCACCGCTCCCGCGACCTGCGGCAGGGTGTACGGTCCGAACGGCAGTTTCTGCCCGTTCTGGGCCTTGCCGATCATGGTGGGAACCCGTTTGATCGGCGTGAAGACCTTGATCACCTGTTGACTCATCGATAGCCACCGATGGGGTGATCGGGAACAACGATGTTGGAATCGGTGCGCGCGTAGTTGACCAGTGTCGGGAGTATCCAGAACAGGACAGCGGCCAGCAGCGCCGATCCGGCGACGGCGAGGATTTTCGCGGGCGACAGCTTGGATTTGGCCGCCTCGGATATCAGCACACCCATGCTCAGGATGGTGATCAGGATCAGGCCCGCCCACCGGACGAAGATCAGGATGTTGTACAGGATCGCGCTCAAATTACCCATGGCCGTGCCTCTTTCGTATCAGTTCTGGGTGGCCCGCGGAATCTGCACCGTGGTCGACGGCACCGACGTCGTCGAGCTCGGCGCACCTGCCCGCGGGTTCTGCTGGTCGGCGATAACGGCAGGCGGGTTGGTCATCGCGGGTACGGAATCGACCGACTGCACCTGCCATTGGCCACCATCGCGGACCATGGTCAGCGGATAGGCGAGCGTCGCGACCGCCCCGCCGTCGGCCTTGGGATTGACGGTGACGAGCACCTGCGCGCTGGAACGCGCTGTGCCACAACTGTTGTCGTCCGAGGTGACCGCTACGGTCTCCACGGCGCTGAACGGGGCCGGTTTCAGCGCGGCGATACCGGCATCCAGGGTGATGTAGCGGCCTACATCGCCATTACCCGTCAGATAGGTGGTCAGAAAGCCCGAAGCCACTTGCGCGAGCGGCGTATCCGCGGTACACGGCGAGGAGTACGCCTGCGCCAGATCGGCGCCCCGGCTGGGCGGTTCGACCAGGGCGGGCAGCGCGAGCGCCCGCAGTCGACCGTTGAGCACCGACACGCCGACCCGATAGAACTGGCGGACGTCCGCACCGGTGCTGTTGCTGCTGCTGTTGTTGACCGAGGTGCCGGTAGTGCTGCTGCTGGCAGTCGGGGCGGACTTACCCACCTTGACCGATACGGTCACCGACCAGATCTCGAGCGTGTCGAAACTGCCGACGCGCGATACAAACACAACGGCAGGATCGGATACCGGCCGGGCCGTCGCGGGCAGCGTGATCTGCTGCGCACTGGCTCCGACATATTCGCCGAGCCGATCCTGTTGTCCGGCAACGGAACTCAAGTAAGTCATAATGAACTGCTGGGCGAACGAGCCAGCCAATTGCGCACGCCCGATCGTCCCTGGTGTCGCACTGTCGGACGGCGGCGGCGGATCGGAGGCGAAGAAATCGAGGATCGCGTGCCCGCCGCCGAGTACGGCCAGCACCGCGAACACCGCGACGATCACATTGTCACGACGGCGGCGTGCGACCATTCGGCGAAGTAATTCATCGCCCGAATCCGTCGATCTGCCAACCATTGTCCGCACTCCCGAAATGGTAGAGAGGCACCATCATTTCCAGCCCCCGCCATCGTTCCCAATGTTGGGGACAGCGGATCAGTACACAGGGCTACGTTTCAAGCGATGTTCGAGTCGATACTGCAGCTGATCGTCGTACCCGATCGGCGCGTGCCCCTGCGGGGTTTCCAGCGCGGGGCGCCCGGATTCCAGCATCGGCATGTCGTCGGCGACGCGCACCAGCTGGGCGATCGCGAGTTGCCGACTCGGATAACCCGGGTACGGGTACAACAGCAGCGACGTCGGGGTGTAACCACCACCGTAGTTGAGGGCCCGCACCGTGACTCCCGCCGTATCGCCGGATTGCAGCCGATCACTCAGCGCCATCAAACGAACGCGGTCATCCGGATGGAAGACATCCACCGGCCGGAACAGATAGTCCCATCGAATCCAGGGCGCGGGATCGGTGAGCCAATGCGAGATGCTGGCGCGCTCGGTCTGGATGATCGCAAGATGAGTTCCGGCCCGACGGTGGGCTTCTCGCAATCCGACCCGTTCCAGCGTCGGCCACTCGGACAGCTCATTGTCGGAGGTGACGTCCTCGATCAACAACCACGCGCCATGCGTGCGAGCATCGTCACGCGCCCGGATACTGATCCGCCACCGCCCGGGTCGCTCGGGACCATCGGTCACCGTGACCTCGAACTGAAGCTTGTCACCGGCCTTCGGACTGTAGAGCAGATCCAGGACCTCGGCATGTCGATTGAAGGCCGAGATCCGGTGGAACAATTCCGCGATCGACATCACCGGCACATGCTGTTCGGCCGAATTCCCCGTCAGCCGGGTCGCACCGATCGGCTGCTGAATGGTCTGGGTCTCGAGGTCCCAGATCGCACCTACCGCGGGCGGTAGTTCCGGACAGGTCGTCGCCGTGGAGCCCATCCACAAACGGACCGCGTGCACATCGCCACCCGGCCCGAACACCGGTCGGATCCGCAGCGCGTGCGGTCCCGCACCGGTTGGGAGCGTCAGATCCACGTCCTCGGCTTCGTCGCGCGCCGCCCGGATCGCATCGATCAGGCTCCGGGTCTTGAGGCTGTCGTAGAGCGCCGGAGTCCGCGCCATCAACCGTTGCAGCACTCGCTGCCAGTCGGCGAATCCACGCGGTGCGTCTCCGACAGATGCCACCGACATCGCCTCGGGCGTCAAAGTCTCGATCGTTATCCATGGATTTACTGCGCCACTTGTCATCGCACTGCCCGTACCAACCGTTCGTCGGAAGCCGCCACCTGTGTGTGACACGGATAATGTACCGCTATATAACGGCTCGTTCAACAGGTTTGCGGATGTCGACATCACTTGCAGTCTGCATGACGGGACCAACTGACGTTGAGCGAGCGGACGTTTCTTAACGTCCGCTTAAGAACGCATCGATACGCGTCAGAATTCCCACAGCTCAGCACAGTTCGCGCCGATGCGGACACAGCGCAGCGCACGGCCTGAGACCAGCGACGAATGCACTGGTCTCAGGCCGTGATCGCAAGCCGCAATCGCGACGGGCTAGCCTTCCGCCGCCGTCAGGGCCAGCACACCGGCACCGGCCAGCACCCCCACCGCGCCGAGTTCCGATGGCACCACGCGCAATCCGGTCAGATTGCCGAGCCGTGCATGCGTCGCTACGGCAGCACCGAGGGCCTTCCATAGCGACGTGCCCGGCACCGCCAAACTGCCACCGAGGACGACCAAGTCCAGGTCGAGCAGCGCGGCCACCGAAGCGACCGCGCGGCCGAGCGCCGTTCCGGCCCGGGTCAGCGCGGCATCGGCGAGTTCGTCGCCCGCACGCGCTTGACCGACCAGGTCGTCGACCGACGTGCCCTGCCAGCCTTGTGCGCGTGCCCATTTCACTGCCGAGATTCCGCCTGCCACTGCCTCCAGACAGCCACGGCCCCCGCATTCGCAGCGCTCATCGAAGCCTGGCACCAGCACATGGCCGAGGTTTCCCGCGTTTCCGGTCCGACCGACCACGGTGAATCCACCGACCATGACGGCGGCACTGATCCGGTCCGAGACCATAACCGCAAGCGCGTCGAGTACGTCGTTCGTCGCACCGAAGTTACGCTCGGCCAAGCCGAGGCACACGCCGTCGAGCGCCAACAGGACGAGGGCACCCGGAAACAGCTTCTCCACCGCGGATACGATCGCGAAACCAGTCGCCCACTCGGCGATTCCGGGCGGCGCCACGACACCGGCGGCCATATCGAGCGGCCCGATCGAACCGATTCCCACCCGGGTCACATCGTTCCCGCCAGCCGCCTCGAGCAGCAGGTCACGGCAGGTATCCCAGGCCGCGCGGGCCGGGATCGGGACTCGTCGGATCTCATCCTCGCCGACATTGTCGGCTACCCGACTCGCCGCGAAACCGTCCGGACCGATCTCCAGAGCCAACATCGTCATGAGTTACACACCGCCAGAATGAAGTCCGTCGTGAACAGTGCACGAAGCATAGGTCAGTGTGCGCCGGTTCCGGTCGGTTCCAGCCTCCGACCGAGCACAATGTGACGGCGCGGGGCCGCAGGAGCGGGTTCGGCTGGGGCCGGGCGCGAGCCGGTTCGAATGATCCGCAGCGGGCGCTTGTGGTCGATGGGAGTTATGCGATGACGATCCAGGTCCGAAACGACCTTTCCCGCGCTGTCATAGGGCACTCCGGCCCAGATCATCGCGCGGGGGCCGGTACCGCGCTCGATGAGCGTCTGCGCCAGTTGTTCACATTTCGCGAAGACCGGGCAGCTCTCGCAGATTCGCATCGCCGCGCGCCAAGAGTCCGGAGTGCCGACGTCCAGGTCCCAGTCGTCGGGCCCGTCCGCGCAGGGTGGCCGATGGGCCGACCCATTGGGAAGTGTCGAAACCTTTACTGTCGCGATGGTTTCCACGACGAGGGAAGATTGCGTGATGCTCATAGCCGTCTCCGGGGATGCCGAGGGCGCGCCAACTCCGTTGTGCGGGCCCATTGGTCGGGCGGTCATCAGGGCTGCTCAACAGTCCCCGGAAGGGCCAGCATGTACTGGTCTACGCACGTTAACCCACGATTGCCCAACTCGGCAATCGTTTCTGCCGCTACTTAACGGCACGTTGACCAACATGTGATCCTGGCGTATCGTTAGTTAACGGTACATTTGTTCGCGGGCCATCCGCTTGGGGCGAATTGTGGTTTCCTATGGATATGGCTGTTGAGTCCGAGTACACGATCGACGAACTGGCGCGGGCGGCCGATACCACCGTGCGCAGCGTCCGCGTGTACCACGAACGAGGACTCCTTCCCTCCCCCGATGTTCGGGGGCGCATCGGCTATTACGGGTCGGATCACCTCAACAGACTGCAGACGATCAGTCGTCTGCTCAGTCGGGGCATGAAGTTGAACGGGATTCGGGAACTGCTCGAGGCCTGGGATCGTGGTGACGGATTGGCGGAGGTGCTCGGTGTCAACGACCAGCCCGTCTCCGAGCCGACGACGGTCGCCGCGCCGGGATCTCCCCGGGCGCAGCGCAAGCAGGCGCCCCCGGAACTTCCGGAGTATGTGCAGCAGGCACTCGCCGCCAGCGACGATCCGCACGACGCCTACCGGGTGACAAATCCGCGCTGCGCCGACCTCACCACCCGACTCGTCGACGCGGGCATCCCCGCGCGCGACGCCTTCCAGTTGGTCGAGCGGCTCAGAGCCGATTGCAATCAGATCGCCGATCAGTATGCGACCCAACTGTTCTACTTCCTGGCGGGCCAGGCCTATGAACAGTCCGGGCGCACACCGAAGGACCGCGCAAAACTCGAATCGGAGTTGGCCATCGCCCGGCTGATCGCCACGCGCGCCACATCGGAGCTGATCGATCAGGCCTTCGCCAGACATTCCGAACTGCCGCCCGCCTGATATCGAATTACTCACAAAATTCGATGTGCTGTCGGTAACAGTCGCTGGGATACCATCCGAATTCGATTACGAATCATCCTGAGCCCAATGGGTTTTCGGTGTTCGACCAACGATTACGTTTGTATGCGTGTTGGGGCGATCGGATAATCTCGTTGGTACGCGACTCGTATCGGGCAGGTCAGATCGCCCAAATGCGCTGTCGGACTGGGAATTCTGGGATACAGCGCGGTGGCGGCCGCGTGCCGTGATCCGGCGATGCGGTTATTGGATCGGCGCGACTCGGCTGCGCCGAATAACGGCCCGGTTGCTACTCGTCGTATTCGCGCTATTCGTTGTTCCCATGACGATCGGCGCGGCGGCGACGGCGCAGACGGGAACCGCGACCACGGGATCATCGACGATCGATGGCGTCGGCTGGATGAATGTCCGGGATTCACACGGAGTTCCGCTGGCCAATTATGTCTTCGCCACGAATCACGGCAGCATTCTCCATCCCGGAAATGCCGCGTTGTCCTCCGCGCTCGATCTGGAATTCGCGGGGTTCATGGCCACCGAGGTCACCGGCATCTGGGTGATCGACTACGTGGTGAGCTTTCGCTGGCTCGACCTGATCGCGCAGCCGTTGACCCGGGTCGCCGACACACTCGCCGGGCAGGTCGGCACGCCCCTCATCCTTGTACTCGCGGTGACCATCGGCGCAGTACCCGTGGGCTGGTTCATCGTCCGCGGATACTTTTCCAAGGCCACGCTTCAGGTCGTAACGATGATCGGTGTCGCCTTGTTCAGCGTGCCCTACCTGGCACATCCGATGGCCGATGTGCTTTCTTCGGACGGATTGCTGGCACAGGGACGTGACGTCGGGGTGGCGGTAGCCGCGGGCCTCAACGGCCAATCGAACCCGACCCCGACTGTGGTCGTCGATTCGATAGAGGGCACGCTCGCCGACAACTTCGTGCGTTATCCGTTGCAGGTGTGGAACTTCGGCCATGTCGTGGACGACTCACCGGCGTGCCGAGCCGCGTGGTCGGAAGGGGTATTGGCCGGTAGCGATGACAAGGTCACCAGCGGTCTGAAACGTTGCGGCGACGTCGCGGCATACGCCAAGAGTCAGAATCCCAATGCGGGTCAGATCTGCACCGGGCTGCTATTGCTGGTTTTCGCCGCTGTGCTGCTGATGTTCGGCGTGTATCTGTCCGGAAAGATCGTGGTGGCCGCGGCGGAGGCGATCTATCACGCGTTCATGGCCATCTTCGGCTTCGCCGCAGGCGGATACGTCTATGGACCGAGCCAGACCTTCCTGCTACGCAATCTGGTTGATGCCTTCGTATCGGCGGGGAAGATGATCGCGTTCACCGTGTATCTCGGCATCTACGCCCTGGTCCTCGGCGATGTGTTCAAACAGGCGCAGGGCCACGGCATCGCGGTGATCTTCATCGGTGGATCGTTCATGATCATCGGAATCGTCTTGCTACGTCGGATGAGCCGCGGCCTTGCCGCCGCGCCCGCCCGGATAGCTGGTCGGATCAGTGGTGTGCTCGCGACCGGACACGCGGCCCAAGCCAGTGGTGGCGGAGGTAGCGCCATGATGGGACCGGGCGGCAGTATGTCCGGAACCCAGCGCCTCATAACCGGACTCGCGGCGCTCAACACTGTGAACGCCTCGCCGGTGACCGAATATTTGATGGGCCGCAGGCGCGCGCCGTTGAGTTCCCGCTCGCGGCTGCGCCAGGAAGCGGAACTCGCCAATATGGTGCAGGCAGCGGAGGCGGGGCGCTTCGGCTGGATCCGCAATTACTACCGGACGCGCGAGCAGATCATCGACTCCGCGCGATCGGCCGCGGCGGCGTATGGCCACACCCCGATGGGCGCCGCCGTCGCGGTGGACCGGGTGATCGACCGCGGCGGCGGCCTCGGTGATGCCGAAGCGGCTTTGTTCAGTGCAGGATTCACCGACAAGGAAATGCGGACCAACGCGATCAAGGCCTACAACTACCGCACGAGTTGGGGACCGAATATGTGGGACGGGGACAAGCATGTCGGGCAGGCGATCGCCTCGCTCGGTGTGCTCAAGTTGGGCGAAACACCGGCCAATGTCGCGCTGTTCAAGCGGACCGCGCACCGGCTCGCGCAACGCCGCTTCGCCGATCCCGATCTTCAGTTCAGCAGTTTCACCGCGCCGGAGCAGCAGTTCCTACGCGACTACTTCAACAACCCGACCGAACCGGTCATCCATGCGATTCGGGATGTCGTGTCGGGTACCGGGAATTCGTTGCCCAACCTGCCCGGCACCGTGACCCGGGAGCGGGCCGCGCTCATGAACAGGTTCATCAATGTGCACCTGAGTCGGGAGTACCTGGCGGCCGCCGAAGCCGAAGACTTCGCGGCGGCGTCCGGAATCCTGCAGAAGATGGCACTACCGGAGTACTGGACCGGCAGCAGCACTTTGACGCCGTCGAAGGCGATACCGACGTTCTAGGAGTACACAGCGGAAAAGCCGTGCTCGACAGGAGGATTCCTATCGAGCACGGCTTCGAACAGCCGCATCGGCATGACGGTGAGCCACGTCGGCACCCAGCCCGCCGCGGCGAGCGGGCGGGGTCGGGATCCATTCGAGTTGCGTCTAGGCCTCGAAATGGTTACGCCACAACAGCTTCGGTGAGTCGGTCAAAGCGTCCGTCGGCGCGATCACCACTCAGGACCGAGCCAGTGTAAGAATCTGCGCTGCTTCTCCCGCGCGCTCCGCCGAGGATCCACCGGAGCGAATACCGCACCGATATTTCACACGGCCGACATTATCGCCACGAAGGCAGGCGAATTCGGTAGTTGGGTGACACCACGTCACCCGCGCCGACGCCATTCTTCCAGCTGACCGAATGACAAGACCGGATCCGCATCGGCGGAAACTAGAAACGGCCGATCGCAGGCATCCATCAATTGTCTTTCCGATGGCGCAGGATGGTATCCCACTCCCGTTGCGGAATTCGAGATTCCGCAATCGGGAGTGGGGTCACGAACGGCACCCATCGCAGGTCGCGGCAGTTGTCCCCGGCACCTCCCGGCAAGGGGGAACAAGAGGTGAGCAATGGAACCCGAAGGGCTGCGCGACCAACGCCTTTCCGCATCGTGACGTCTCCAGCACCACATCGAGGTCCAATTCTTAGCGGTGCCAGGTGCGCAACAGTACCGCCACAAAGCGGTCGCTTGCACAATCCTCGTTCCCATTTTTGGGAACGCGACTTACGCTGCACTGTCTGGATCAACCGGAGGACGCATGTCTGATCAGAACGAGCCGGTCGGCCGCAAAAGGGATGCGGCCGCGACGCGACTCGCCATATTGGCGGCGGCACAACAGCTGTTCGCCGAACGCGGCTACGAGCGCGCCACCGTGCGCGAGATCGCGGCACGCGCCGGGGTGAATCAGGCGCTGTTGTTCCGGTACTTCGGCAATAAGGACGAGCTGTTTCGTGCATCGATAGCGGATCGGGGGCGGCGCGTGCTCGAGGAGGGACCCGCCGAGGCGCTGCTCGGCCGCCTGTTGGCACGCGCGCTCGAGCCGACCGACTCTGCGGCACAAGGACATTGGCTCCAGGCCGCGCTGCGTTCGAGCGGACATGACGAGGGCGCGGCCGCGGTGCGGCGGGAACTGGGTGACGAATACGTGCGCGCGCTCTGCGCGCTCACCGACGGTCCGGACGCCGAATTGCGCGCCGATCTGCTGCTGGCCTGGTTGCTCGGTATCGGTTTGGTCCGCTCGGTCCATCGCCGAGACCCATTGGCCAGCGCCGATCCGGCGGCGATTGCCGAACATGTGCTGCACGCCGCGCGGGTGCTGCTGGAACGAGTGGATGTGAATTTTCCACCGTCATAACGGGATTCATCCGTTGACGCGGCGACGCACGCTCCCTACCATCAGTTGTAAGCACTCGCTTACATCGCTTGGACACCTACCGTCCGCGTCGCGGAAGGGAGATCTGATGAGGGCAGCGTCGCGCAGCGATTCGATAGGTGGCGGCGGTCGGACGACCGGTGGGCCTGTCGACCACGAGGTACGCAGCTTCCCCTTCAGCACCCCGGTCCGTTTGGATATCGATCCCCTCTACGCCAGGCTGCGCCGCGAAGAGCCGATCAGCCGCGTACGACTCCCATATGGCGGTGAGGGTTGGCTGGTCACCCGCTACGAGGACGTCAAACAGGTACTCGCCGATCCCAGATTCAGCCGCGCCGCGGCGGTCGAGCGGGAGGATATTCCGCGCACCACACCGGAACCCGCGCGCCGCGATTCGCTGCTGAGTATGGATCCGCCGGAACACACCCAGCTGCGCAAACTGGTGGTCAAGGCGTTCACCGGCCGCCGGGTGCAGGCATTGCGCCCGCGCGCCCAGCAGATCGTGGACGAGCGGCTCGATGAAATCGAGCGCTGCGGCCCGCCCGCGGATCTGGTGCGACTGCTCGCCTTGCCGCTGCCGGTCACCGTGATCTGCGAAATGCTCGGCGTCCCACCGCAGGACCAGCACCGATTCCGAGAGTTCTCCGATACCGTGCTGTCCACTACCGCGCACACCCGCGAACAGATCGGCGCCGCGCGCGCGGGCCTCGAGGCATACCTCGCCGAACTGGTGGCGCAGCGCCGCGAAGAACCGACCGACGATCTGCTCGGCACATTGGTCGCCGCACGCGATGACGAGGACCGGCTCAGCGAGAGGGAGTTGGTCAACCTTGGCATCGGCTTGCTCATCGCGGGGCACGAGACCACCGCCAACCAGATCGCCAACTTCACCTATGTGCTGCTCACCGAGCCGGACCGCTGGGAATTGCTTTGCGGCAGAACGGAACTCGTCCCGAGGGCGGTAGAGGAACTGCTGCGCTACGTCCAATTGGGCACGGGCGGTTCCTTTGCCAGGATCGCCACCGAAGACCTCGAACTCGGTGGTGTCGAGATCCGGTCCGGTGAGTCGGTATTCGTCAATACCCAGGCCGCCAACCGGGACGACACCGTCTTCGACGATCCCGAAGACTTGGACCTGACCCGAGAACGCAACCCGCACATGGCCTTCGGGCACGGCGCACACCACTGCCTCGGCGCGCAACTGGCCAGGGTGGAGCTGCAAGTGGCGCTCGGATCGCTGCTGCGACGGTTCCCGACCCTGCGCCTGGCCGTGCCGGTCGACGAGGTGCCGTGGAAAACGGGCCTGCTCGTGCGCGGACCGAAGGCACTCCCGGTGGCCTGGTAAGCATCTCTCCCGATGCGACAGACCGCCGCGATATAACGTCGCAGCCCCGCGCATCTGCTGTCGAGGCGCGCACCAATCGCGGGGGCGCAAACACGCGCGGCGGGCGAATCGGTGCGCGGGACAGCCTCAGGCCGCGCGGCTGCTGGTTGTCAGTCTGTGAGGGCGGCAGCGAGTTCTCGGCACGATTCGCGCAGGATCTCGCAGTAGTCGTCCAAGTCGGGGACTATCTCGGGATCGCATGCCACGGATACGGTGAAGGTGTCGCCCGCGCCGACGAACGAATGCGCCAATCCGATTTCCGGATACACCGGCGGCAGCATGCCCGCGAAGCGAAACGGCTTGCCCGACAGTGACCATTCGGTGGTCGGCTCGCATCGGATGCTGGTCAGGATGGTGTGTGCGTACGCAGGGGCGTCCGGGTCAGCGGGCGCGAGCGTACCGAATCGCGTTCGATAGGTGCGGCTGGGCAACAGGTCGATAAGTGCGAGCCGATTGAGTTCCCGGCGCGCCGACGGCGAATGGCGGCGCACCCGGAGTGTGGCGTCGACCGCCCGCGCCCGAGCGACGAGATCGGGTTCCGCCGCGGCCAGCGCGACCGCATCGGCGCCGACATGATTGACCCCCATGACCGGTGCGTCGGGCACCGCGACGGTCACCAGTACCGCGAGATCGTCGGGACACGACCCGTCCCGCTTTTCGAGATAGCGCTGCATGGCGCGAGATATCGCCGTCAACCCGACGGCCGTCACCGTGATCCCCGGCGCACGGACGACGCTCAGTTCCAATGGAATCGTCCGCATGGCGCGCCCCGGCCCGATCCGGCGGTTCAGCACGGTCGCGGTGACCGGTGGCGTGTTCGGCCCGCCCTCGTCGTTTTCCCGGGCGATCCGGCGCATCTCACGCCGGACGCGCACATTGAAACGCAAGGCCTGCAACGGCCAGCGCAGCGCACCGACCACGGCGCCGAGCGCCGGGCGCGGACGGCGCGTGGCCGGACCCTGTCCGTCGATCCGCAACGGCGCCGAGGCGAACAGCGCCTCCGATAGCGAGGTCATCGCCGGACCCGCGATCAGCGCATGACTGACGTGGATCAGCACGACGGTGCCCACACCGCTGAGCGTCGCGATACCGGTGACGTTCGGAAATACGTGGAGCTGCCAGGCACTGACCCGAGCGTCCAGCGGTTGCTCGAGAATGCGCCCCATCTCGTCCTGGCACTGCGCCCAATCCAATTGCGCCGCAGCATGAGTGAGAATGTGGGCGTCGATCGGACTCTCGTCGGCCACCCAGAACGGATGCCCGAGCCCGCCGGGCACCTCCCGGACCCGACGGCGCAGCGGTTCGAGCAGTTCGGCCCGCGCACCGAAGTGGTCGGCGATATCGGCAGCGGTCAGCGGCGCATCGCCGTTGTCGAATACCCACCACATCGGCCAGTCGGTAACCCGACCCGAGCGGGCCAAGTAGTAGTAGGCGGCGTCATTGGCCACCATCTGTGCTTCGTACATCATGCTGCTCTCGTCGATCCGATTGCTGCACTATGCCATCCGTCCCGGGCCAGCACGTCTGCCGGAACCGCATCAGGTTCGGGCGACCGATCTTCCGGGTCCCGGCTTTATCCCCGGGCACCCACCGCTTCCTCTGGTGCCGTGTCCAGATAGCTTCTGCCGTATCGCTGCCCGGCCGCGAAGTTCCGTCGAAAGTAGTCGAATGGTCGCCCACATAGAATTCGACCGCCCTATCACTACGCTCGGCGAGCTGCCGGAGGCGGCACTAACCGCGCGACACTTTCGGCAGGAGTGACCGCCAACCACGGGCACCACCCGATGCGGGGGTGCTCACGGCGGACAGTGCGGCGAATTCGTCGTCGGTGAGTGTGATGGTGGCGGCGGCGGTGTTCTCCTCGAGATGCGCCACGCTGGAGGTCCCGGGAATGGGCAGGATGACCGGCGAGCGGCGCAGTAGCCAGGCGAGCGCGAGCTGGGACGGACTGGCATCGTCGCGCGTGAGGGAATCCAGTGGACCGCCCGGACGCGCGAGATCGCCGGTGGCCATGGGGAACCACGGGATGAAGGCGATGTTGTTCGCCTCGGCGTAGTCGAGCACGTCCTCCGCGCTGCGGTTGGCGAGGTTGTACTGGTTCTGCACCGAGACGATATCGGCGATCTTGCGGGCCTTGTCGAGCTGAGCGACACTCACCTCGGACAGGCCGATATGCCGGATCTTGCCCTCTTGCTGCAGCGACACCAGCTCACCGAGCTGGTCGGCGAGCGGCACCTGCGGGTCGATCCGGTGCAGCTGAAACAGATCGATGCGCTCGACGCCCAAGTGGCGCAGGCTCAATTCCAGCTGTTGACGCAGATATTCGGGGCGCCCGATCGGCACCCACTCACCGGGACGGGGCCGGGCCAGCCCGGCTTTGGTCGCGATGACCAGGTCGTCCGGATACGGGTGCAGTGCCCGGCGGATGAGCGTCTCGCTGACGAAGGGCCCGTAGGAATCCGCGGTATCGATGAGGGTGATACCGAGCTCGACGGCACGACGCAGCACCCGCACGGCCTCGTCCGGGTCCTTCGGGTCGCCCCATACACCGTCACCGGTCAGCTGCATTGCGCCGTAGCCCAGGCGCGTGACCGGTAGGTCACCCCCCAGGGCGAAGGTACCCGAGGCGGTCGCGGGACGGGACTGGGCTTCGGCGGACATACGTTCCTCTCTACAGCTGGACGTCGCTCGGGGCGGGGAAGAAACCCGCATCGATGAAGGACCGGACATAGGCGTCCAAGGCCTCGGCATCGATGGGCGGGCAGTGGATACCGTACTGCGCCAACTCGAGTCGGGTATTGGTGTCCTCGACGGCGGCCGCGGCCCCGCCGTAGTTGCCACTGACCAAGGCGGCACGCACCAGCGAATCGTCGCCGGTGGCATCGCGCGCCGCCGCTTCCTCGGCCAGTTTGGTCGCGATCTCCTCGATCGATGCGATCTCGATCGGGATCCCGTGCCTGCGCAGGGCTTCGAAGATATCGGCGATCGCCACCGGCAGGTTGTTCACCAGGTGATACGCCGCACCGACCGGCTGCTGATCCGCCAGCGCGACGATGGCGCCCACCACATAGTTCACCGGCACCAGCGACATGGTGGCGTCGCCGATCTCCGGGGCGAGTCCGAGGATCGCGGCCGCCCGGATCATGTTCCAGAACGAGTCGTCGACGCTGTTCACCCCGACCCGTGGATCACCGGACACGATTCCGGGACGGTAGATGCTCACCGGCACACCGCGTGCACCGGCCTGGCGGACCAGTTGTTCGGCAACCCATTTACTTGCCACATAACCGTTTCCGGATACCTCGCCGACCGGCACCTGCGCATCCTCGCGGGCGACGAAATCCGGTGCGGGCGCATTCGGAATCACGGCGTTCACCGTGGAGACGAAGTGCACCGGCTTGATCCGAGCGGTGGTCGCCAGCCGCAGCACCTCGCGGGTGCCCGACACATTGGCGGCCCGCAAGCGCGCATAGGGCTCGATGTGATTGACGCGAGCTCCGTTGTGGTAGATCGTGTCGATCTGCTCGGCGAGCCGGGCCCAGTCGGACTGGTCGAGACCGAGTCCGGGTGCGGCCAGATCTCCTGCGACAGCGACGATTCGGCCCTGATAGGCATCGTCCCAGATCCGGTACAGCTGCATGGCGTCGCGAATCCGCTTGTAGGCCCGCTCGCTATCCTCGCCGCGCACCAGGCACCAGACCGTCGCCGCGGTGCTGGACAGCAGTTCCCGCAGCAGGTGCACACCGACGAATCCGGTTGCGCCGGTAAGCAGTACATCACGCGAGGCCTCGATCCGAGCCGGTGCGAGACCCGCACCATCGATGTCGGGTTCGAGCACGGCATCGGTGGTGATCGTCGCGGTGTCGGTGCCCGGGACCACGGCCACGGTCGCGTCCGGATTGTCGAGGCGGGTGGCCAGGCCGCGCACGGTGGGCGCGGTGAACAGCGCCGCCATCGGCACGTCGATGCCGAGGCGGCCGGCCAGGGCTCGCTGCAGGGTGAAGGCGAGCAGCGAGGTACCGCCGAGATCGAAGAAGTCGTCCTCGGCTCCGGCTCGAGCGATGCCGAGCACTTCGGCGAAAACCTCGGCGACAGCGAACTCGGTGGCGGTCGCCGGTGGCACGAATTCGCGGGCGCGCAGGACCGGCCGCGGCAGCGCGGCGCGGTCCAGTTTGCCGCTGCTGTTCACCGGGAAGGATTCGAGCACCATGATGGCCGAGGGCACCATATAGCCCGGAAGCACGTGCCCCAGCGAGTCGCGCAGCACATCGGCATCGAGTTCGGTTACCGGCACCACATAGGCGACCAACTGATCGCCGGTCTCCGACTTCGCCACCACGACCACGGCCTGGGCGACGGACGGATCCGCCAGCAGCGCGGCCTCGATCTCCCCCAGCTCGACCCGGTGGCCACGGATCTTCGCCTGGAAGTCCGTACGTCCCAGATATTCCAGTACGCCGTCGGCACGGCGGCGCACGAGGTCACCGGTCCGGTACATCCGGGCACCGGCCGGGCCGTACGGGTCGGCGACGAACCGATCCGAGGTCAGGTCGGCACGGCCGAGGTAGCCGCGCGCCAATTGGCTTCCCGCCAAATACAATTCGCCGACAACACCGGCGGGGACGAGATGGAGCCGGGAATCCAGCACATAGGTGCGGGTATTCCACAGCGCCACACCGATCGGCACCGTCAACCGATCGTCGATGGAGGCGGGCCGATACGTCACCGATACCGCCGCCTCGGTGGGGCCGTACAGGTTGTGCAGTCCGGCATCGGACAGCGCGGCGAAATCGGCGACGGTGTTGGGCGGCAAGGCCTCACCGATGACGAATACCGCACGCAGCGAGGCCAATTGCTGCACTCGGGCAGCGGCCAGGAAGACCTGCAGTACCGACGGAACGAAATCGGTGACCGTCACCTGGTGGGTCGCGATCAGCTCCGCGATATAGCCCGGATCGCGCTGCCCGTGCGGTGCGGCGAGCACCAGCCGCGCGCCGACCCACATCGGTGCGAAATAACCCCACAGCGACACGTCGAAGGTCGTCGCCGTCTTCTGCAGGTAGACATCCTCGGGGCCGAACCCGTACTCCGCGACCATCCATTCGATCTGGTTGGCGATCGCGCCGTGCGAGACCATGACGCCCTTGGGCCGACCGGTCGAGCCGGAGGTGAACAGCACATACGCCGGATGATCGGCGTGCAGCGGTGCGCGCAGTTCACCGAAATCGACCGGGTTCCCGGAGTATTCCGACAGGTCGAGGGTATCGATATCGATGACGGGAACTTCGGTGACGGGTACCGAATTGCCTTCGGTGGTCAGTACACAGACCGGCTCGGCCGTCGCCACCATGTACCCGATCCGGTCGGCCGGATGGTCGAGGTCCAGCGGCAGATACGCGCCGCCCGCGGTCAACACCGCGTACATCGCGGCGACCAACTGCGGTGAACGCGGTATCCCCAGCGCCACAACGGATTCGGGACCGACACCCTGTGCGATCAGGTACCTGGCGATGCGGTTGACGCGCTCGTCGAATTCCCGATAGGTCCATGCGGTCTCGTCGTGCACGACCGCCACCGCATCCGGTGTCGTCGCCACCGCACGGCGGTAGCCGGTCAGCAGGTGTTGCGCCGAGACCGGGTGCGCGGTGTCGGCCGCATCCGACAGCAGAGCGGCGCGTTCGATCGCATCGGTCAGCTCGATCTCGCCGAGCACCATATCGGGATCGGCGGCGATGGCGGTGAGCAGGCGCGCGAACCGGTCCACGAAAACCTGCACGGTGGCGGGGTCGAACATATCGGCGGCGTAGGTGACCATGCCGCCGATACCGAGCGGCGTGCCCGCCTCGTCGTAGGCGTCGCCGATGTACCAGTGCAGGTCGAACTGCGATACCTCGACGCCGACATCCAGGCTCGCGACGGTCAGCCCCGGCAGTTCCAGTGCGACGCGGTCCAGATTCTGGAACGACAGCCCCACCTGGTACAGCGGATGCCGCGAGGGCGAGCGCACCGGGTTCAGCACGGTGACCAAGCGCTCGAACGGCACATCCGAATTCGCGAACGCCTGCAGATCGGTCTCACGCTGCCGCGCGAGCAGCTCCGTGAAAGACGCGCCGCCGTCGTATCGGGTCCGGAATACCAGGGTATTGATGAACATGCCGATGAGGTCGTCGAGCGCGGCGTCGCCACGCCCGGCCATCGGGGTACCGATGGCGATGTCGTTCGTCCCGGACAACCGCGCCAACAGCACGGCGAGTGCGGTGTGCACGACCATGAACACCGTGGCACCCTGCGCGCGCGCCAATTCGGCCAGCGCGCTGTGGGTTTCGGCGTCGATCCGTACCGACACCTGACCACCGGCGTAGGAGCGCGCCAGCGGCCGCGGCCAGTCCGAGGGCAGGTCGAGCTGCTCGGGCAGTCCGGCCAATTCCTGCTGCCAGTACCCGATCTGCTTGGCCGCCAACGATTCCGGATCGTCCTCGTCGCCGAGCAGTTCGCGCTGCCAGATGCTGTAGTCGGCGTATTGCACCGGCAGCGGGGCCCAATTCGGCGCCTGCCCGGCGCTGCGCGCCACATACGCGGTCATCAGATCCCGGGCCAGCGGGCCGATCGACGAACCGTCGCCCGCGATGTGGTGCACGACCATCGCCAGCACGTATTCGCGCCCATTCGCGCCGTCGCCGAGGTCGAACAGGCTGACCCGGACCGGCACCTCGACGGTGAGATCGAAGGCGGTCCTGGCCAACGCGGCCACCGCGTCCACGATTTCGGCCGGATCGATGGTCTGCACCAGCATCGGCGGAATGGCCTGCGCCGCAGGCAGAATCACCTGCACCGGGCCCGCATCGATGGGCGGGTATACCGTGCGCAGAATCTCGTGACGGGTCACCAGATCCCCGATCGCCGCCCGCAGCGCCTGGGTATCGACGGCGCCGGTCAGACGCACCGCCATCGGCACGTTGTAGGCCAACGAGGAGGTATCCAGCCGGTTGAGGAACCACATGGCCTGCTGCGCCGCCGACAGCGGAATCCGCTCCGGCCGCGGACCGGCGATCAGTTCCGGACGGTCAGTTCCGGCCTCGTTCTCACTCAGCCTGGCCGCGAGCGCCGACACCGTCGACGCCTCGAACAGCAGCCGCACCGGAACCCGGGTATCGGATGCGGCCCCCAGCCGCGCCGCGAGCCGGGTGGCGATCAGCGAGTTGCCGCCCAATTCGAAGAAACCGTCGTCGGCGCCGACCGGTGTCCCTGGTGCGAGCAATTCGGTGAATACGCTCGCGACCAGCTCTTCCCATCGCCCGGACGGCGCACGGTAGGCCCTGGTGTGCAGCACCGGCGCGGGCAGGGCGGCGCGGTCGAGTTTGCCGACCGGGGTCAGCGGAATCTCGTCGAGCACCATCACGGTGGTCGGCACCATATGCGCGGGCAGGCTGTTCGCTGCGAAGGCGGTGAGCTCGTCGGCATCGGCCACCGCACCGGCGGCGGCATGCACATAGGAGACGAGAATGGTCGCACCGCTGGCGATTTCGTGACCGACGGTGACCGCGAAGTCGACGGTTTCGTGCGCCGCGAGCACGGCGTCGATTTCGCCGAGTTCGATGCGGAAGCCGCGGACCTTGACCTGGAAGTCGTTGCGGCCCAGATATTCCAGCGCACCGTCGTGGGTACGGCGGACCAGATCGCCGGTCCGGTACAGCCTGGTGCCGTCGCGATCGAACGGGTTGGCTACGAACCGGGCGGCGGTCAGCGCGGGGCGCTCATGGTAGCCGCGGGCCAGCTGCGCGCCGGTGATGTAGAGCTCGCCGACCGCGCGGTCCGGCACCGGCGAGAGCCGCTCGTCCAGTACGTACTCGGTGATGGCGCGGATCGGCCCGCCGATGGTGACGGTCTCCCCCGGCACCAGCGGCGCGCTGATATTGGTCATGATCGTGGTCTCGGTCGGCCCGTACCCGTTGTAGAACTCGCGGGTCCGCCGCCCGGCGATCGGAATCGTCCAGCGCCGCACCAGCTCCGGCGGGCAGGCCTCGCCACCGGCGATGACCACGCGGAGTTTGTCCAGGCCGGTCGGGTCTACGGATGCCAGCGCCGCGGGCGTGATGAACGCATGCGTCACCCGCTCCCGGCGCAGCAGCGCGGCCAGCTCGTCGCCGCCGTAGACCGTCGGCGCGGCCACCACCATGGTCGCGGCGCCACCGATGGCCAACAGCAGTTCCAGCACCGACGCGTCGAACGAGGGCGATGCGAAATGCAGGGTGCGCGAACTGCTCGTCACCCGGTAGCGCTCGCGCTGTTCGGCACAGAAACTCGACAAACCGGCCTGTGTGACGACCACGCCCTTGGGCTTACCGGTCGATCCCGAGGTGTAGATGACATAGGCCGGATGCGCGGCGCGCAACGGCCGCAACCGATCCGCATCCGTCACCGGATCGCCGCTGTAGTCGTCGAGCCGCCGATCGATATCGTCGGCATCGATGGTCAGCCATGGCACCTCGTCGGGCAGGTCGGCGTGGACCTCGGTGACGGTAAGTCCCAGCACCGCATGCGAATCCGCGATCATGTGCCGGACCCGCTCGGCGGGATAGTTGGGATCCACCGGGACGTATCCGGCACCGGTCTTGGCGATCGCCCACACCGCGAGCACGGACTCCGCCGAACGCGGAATCCCGATCGCGACCAGATCCTCCGGGCCGATGCCACGGTCGATCAGCAGGCGAGCCAGCCTGCTCGAGCGCTCGTCGAGGTCGACATACTCCCATTCGGCGAGCTGCTCGGTGGCGTCGGCGAAGATCACCGCGACACCGTCCGGGTTGGTGTCGACGGCATCGGCCAACAGCTGTGGCAGCAGCGTAAGCTCTTCGGCCGGTCCTGGTTCCGCGGTCCGCACGGGCGCGGCCAGTGCCCGGTTCCGTTCGGCCTCGTCGAGGATGTCGATGGCACCGACGATCACCTGCGCGTCGGCGGCGACCGCGGCGAGGATCCGCTCGAATCGGCGGCCGAGACTCTGGATGGTGGCTTCCTCGAAAAGGTCTGTCGCATAGGCGAAGCCGATGACCAGCTCGTCCGGCGTGCCGTCGTCGTGCCGGCGCGCCTCGACGATCACCTGCAGGTCGAATTTCGCGACGATCTCACCGGTATCGACGGCCGAGACGGTCAGGCCGGGCAATTCCAGGCTCGGCTGCTCGATGTTCTGGAACGACAGCATCACCTGGAACAGCGGATTACCCGAGACGGCCCGGGCTGGCAGTACCTCCTCGACCACCCGCTCGAACGGGATCTCCGCATTGGCGAAGGCGGACAAGTCGGTCTCGCGGACCTGCTCGACGAATGTCGCGAACGAAGCGTCGCGATCGACATCGGTGCGCAGGGTCAGCGTATTGACGAACATGCCGACCAGATCGTCCAGTTCGGCCGAACCGCGACCCGCGATCGGCGTGCCGATCGCGATATCCGAGCCGCCGGACAGCCGGGCGAGCAGCGCGGCCAGCGCGGCGTGTACCACCATGAACAGCGACGAATTATGCCGGCGCGCAAGGTCGGCCAATGCGGCGTGCACCTGGGCGGGCACGGCGAATTCGGTCGCCGCACCGCGCATCGACGCCTGCGCCGGACGCGGGCGGTCCAGCGGCAGCCGCGCGGTTTCACTCACACCGGCCAGCTGTCGCCGCCAATACGCCAATTGCTGTGCGGCAATGGAGTTCTCGTCGTCCTCGGTGCCGATGACTTCGCGCTGCCAGAGCGCGAAATCGGCGTATTGCACCGGCAGCGGAGCCCAACCAGGGGCGATCCCCGCGGTGCGCGCGAGGTAGGCGGTGGCCAGATCCCGCGCCAGCGGCGCCAGCGAGACACCGTCGGCCGAAATGTGATGCGTGACGAGGACGAGCAGATGCTCGTCGCGGGCCGGATCGGAGAACAACCGGATGCGCACGGGTGGGTGTTCGGTGACATCGAATCCGGCGGACAACAGTGCCGCGACCCGTTCCGGATCGGCGGTCGTCTCGACCTCCAGCCCGTTCGGCAGCGTTTCGGCCACGGAAAGGATCTGCTGGCGCGGCGTCGCGTCCGGACCGTCGACCGGGAACCGCGTGCGCAGCGCTTCATGCCGCTCCAGGACATCGGCGACAGCCGCGCGCAAGGCGGGCACGTCCAAGGTGCCGGTGAGCCGGATGGCGAATGGCAGGTTGTAGGACGGGGATTCGGTATCGACCTGGTTGAGAACCCACATCCGATGCTGTGCCAGCGACAGCGGGATGCGCTCCGGTCGCACCGCCGGGGTCAGCGGCGGCCGATCCGCGTGCTCGGAATCCGGCACGATGCGTCCCGCCAGGTCGGCGACCACCGGTGCGTCGAACAGCGTGCGTACCGGCACCCGCGCGCCCAACGCCGCACTCAGCCGGGCCACGACCTGGGTGGCTACCAATGAGTTGCCGCCAAGGGTGAAGAAGTCGTCGTCGGCGCCGACCCGGTCCACACCGAGCACCTCCGCGAACACGCCTGCGACGATCTCTTCGAGCGGGGTAGACGGCGCGCGGAATTCCCGGCCCGCCAATGTCGGTCGCGGCAGCGCCCTGCGGTCCAGCTTGCCCGCGGTACTGAGGGGGAACTCGGCCAGCTCCACGATCGTGGCCGGAACCATGTACGCGGGCAGCGTGCCCGCCAACGCGGCACGCAGCGGCTCCACCTCGAGGTGCGCGCCGGGCACCGGGACCGCGTAGGCCACCAGCTGGTCGCCGAGCTCGGTCGGCACGACCAGTACGGCCGCCTGATTCACCGACGGCTGCGCCAGCAGCGCCGCCTCGATATCGCCGAGTTCGATGCGCTGTCCGCGCAGTTTCACCTGGAAGTCGGTGCGGCCCAGGTATTTCAGGACACTCGGCGCGCTCCAGGCCACCAGGTCGCCGGTCCGGTACATCCGCTCGCCCGTTCCGAACGGGTTGGCCACGAACCGTTCCGCGGTCAGATCCGCGCGCCCCAGATAGCTGCGCGACAGCTGATCACCGGCGATGTAGAGCTCACCGGTGACCCCGGCGGGCACCGGCCGCAGGCGCGAATCCAGCACGTACAGACGGCTGTTCCAGACCGGCGATCCGATCGGCAGCCCGCCCTGATCGTCGACGGTCGCGAGCCAGGTGGTGACGGCGACCGCGGTCTCGGTCGGCCCGTACACGTTGAGCACCGACGCGTCGCAGACCGCGCGCACCGCGGCCACGGTCTCCGCGGGCAGCAGCTCGCCACCGACGATGATGTGCCGCAGCGTCGGGATCGCACCGGCGGGCGTGTGGGCGGCGAATACCGCGAGCATCGACGGCACGAAGTCGGTGACGGTAACCTGCTGCGCAGCAATGGTTTCGGCGATGTAGGTGGCGTCGCGATGGCCGTCCGGCGTGGCCATCAGCAGTTTGGCGCCGAGCCGCAGCGGAATGAAGTAGCCCCACATCGAGGCGTCGAAGGTGAAGGCGGCCTTCTGCAGGTACACATCGTCGGCGTGCAGCGGATATTGCGACTGCATCCAGGCCAGATGGTTGCCGATCGCCCGGTGCGAGACCGCGACACCCTTGGGCCGTCCGGTGGAGCCGGAGGTGAACAGCACATACGCCAGGCTTTCCTGGCGCACCGGCCGCAGCAGCTCCTCGGCCGCCAGTGGGGTACCGGCGAATCCGTCCAGCTCCGCGGTGTCGATGTGCAGCAACGGAATTCCGTCCGGCACCGGCACGGCGTCCGCGGTCGTGGTGAGCACGCACACCGGCTCGGCGGCGGTCAGCACGTGCTCGACGCGATCGGCCGGATGATCCGGGTCCACGGGCACGTACGCACCGCCCGCGGTGAGGATCGCGTACATGCCGACGACCAGATCCAGCGAGCGCCGGATCGCGAGGCCGACCAGTGATTCCGCGCCGACACCTTGCGAAATCAGCAGGCGGGCAAGGCGATTCACCCGCTCATCGAGCTCCGCGTAGGTGAGCTCGGCGCCTTCGTAGGCCACCGCGACCCGATTCGGATGCGCCGCCACCTCGCGTCGATAGCCGTCCAGCAGCAGCTCGGGTTCGACCGGATGACCGGTGTCGTTCCAGTCCAGCAGGATTCGATCCCGCTCGGCGTCTGAGAGCATGATGTCGATATCGCCGACCAGGGCCGCGGGATCGCCGATCAGCGCGTCGAGCACCCGGATCAGCCGCGCGGCAAAGGTTCCCACCTCATCGGCGGTGAACCCGCCACCGGCATACCGCCACGTCAGCTCAATCGTCGAGGTCGCGATCGCCACCAGCGTCAGCGGGTAGTGCGCGCCGTCCTCCATGCCTACGGCGGTCACCGACATACCGTCGATGGAATCGGCGGCCGCGATCGCCTCCCGGTCGATCGGGTAGGACTCGAAGACCAGCAGGGTGTCGAATTGCGCTCCGGCACCGGCGATCCGCTGGATATCGGTGAGACCGACATAGTGGTGGTCCAGCAGACCGGCCTGCTCGCGCTGCAGCGACTGCAGGAACTCACCGACCGCGCGCTGTCCGTCGACCCGCACGCGCACCGGCAGCGTATTGATGAACAGACCGACCATCGACTCGACGCCGGACAACTCCGCCGGACGGCCGGATACCGTGGTGCCGAACACCACGTCGTCGCGACCGGTGAACCGTCCGAGCAAGATGCCCAACGCGGCCTGCAACACGGTGTTCACCGTGACGCCGAGCTCGGCCGCCAACTCCGAGATCCGGCGGGTGCGCTCGGTATCGATCTCGGTGACCACCTTGCCGCCGGGGCCTTCGACGGCCCGCGACTGCGGGGCGAGCAGCGTCGGCTCCGTCACACCGGACAGCGCCTGTTCCCACGCCCGCAGCGACGCCTCCCGGTCCCGACCGGCCAACCAGCTCAGGAAGGTGCGATAGGAGGGCACCCGCGGCAGCGCGGACCGATCCCCCCGAGTCGCGTAGAGCACCAACACATCTCGCATCAGCAGCGGCATCGACCAACCGTCGAGCAGGATGTGGTGGGTGGTGATCACCAGATGCCACTGGTCGGTGCGATACAGGGTGAATCGCATCAGCGGCGCGGCCGACATATCGAAGCCGGTTTCCCGCTCCTCGGCCACCTGCCGCCGCAGCTCCGCCAGCTGCTCCGATTCCGGCAGATGCGTCAGATCAACTGCCCGCCAAGGCACTTCGACTCGATCAAGGACCACCTGTACGGCGCGGCCGTCGGCGGCGGTGACGAAGGCGGTGCGCAGATTCGGATAGCGGTCCAGGATGGCCTGGGCCGCGGTCCGCAGGCGCTCGGCGTCCACGGTGCCGCCCAGGTCGACCGTCGCCTGGCTGGTGTAGACGTCGATACCCGACTCGGCGAGCTGCGCGTGGAACAGCAGACCGGACTGCAGCGGCGACAGCGGCCACACATCCGACAGCGCCGGGTAATTCCGTTCCAACACTTCGATATCCGACTGGCCGACCGTGACCAACGGCAGATCCGACGGCGTCAGCCCACCGGCGTCCGGACGCCGCACATGCTCGGCCAGCGCGTGCAGCGCCGCGACCCACAGATCGGCGAACTCCTGCGCCCGCTCCCGCGAGAGCAATCCGCGCGGGAAGGCGAACGACGCACCGAGCTGCGGTCCGTCCGCGCCGTCGGTGACGATCGCATTGATATCGATCACGCCATTGGCGGGCATATCCGGATCCATCTCGGCATCCAGCTGCCCGAGATCCCCGACCGGAACCCACCCCAAGGCACCGAGCTGCTCCGGAATCTTCCCCGTCGACACCCGGCCGAGGTAGTTGAAGCTGATCTGAGGCGCACCGCCGAGTTCGGCGGCGGTCTCCGGGTTCAGGTAGCGCAGCAGACCGTAGCCGAGCCCCTTGTCGGGGACCGCGAGCAGCTGTTCCTTCACCGATTTCACGATGTCGCCCAGGGCTTTTCCGCCCGCGAACGCCTCGGCGAGATCGGCACCCGCGAGATCGAGCCGGACCGGGAACGCGCTGGTGAACCAGCCGACGGTCCTGGACAGATCCGCACCGGGGACGAGCCCCTCTTCGCGGCCGTGACCTTCCAGCTTGACCAGCGCGGTGCCGCCCGCGGTTTCGCCGCGCCACTTGCTCACCGCGAGCGCAAGCGCGGAGAGCAGGCCGTCGTTGACACCACCGCGATACCGGCCCGGGATCGCGGTCAGCAGCGCATCGGTCACCTCGGCGGGCACCGTCACCTCGACGCGATCGACAGTGCCGAACGTATCCACCGCCGGATCGAAGGCACGCGCACCGAACAGGTGGTCTTCGGTATCCGAAACCTGTTGCCAGAATGGCAGTTCCGCGATCCGTACCGGATCCTGCGCCGCCTCGCGCATGGCGTGCGCCCAGCGCCGCATCGATGTTCCGTTGGCGGGCAACGCCACCGGCTGTCCCGCCGCCAGTTGCGACCAGGCCATCGCCAGATCCGGAATCAGAATTCGCCAGGACACGCCGTCGACCACGATGTGGTGCGCGACGACCAGCAAGACATCCCGACGGCGGCCGCCCTGCGGGAAGGCGAACCAAACGCACTGCACCATCACCGCATTCGCGGGATCGAGTCGGCCGAGTGCCCCATCGTATTCGACGCTCGCCCGCCGCGACAGCTCCGCATCATCGATATCGGCGGGCAGTTCGACCCGATGCACCAGCGCGTCGACGTCGACAGCACCGGGCGCCAAGGCCTCGAAGGTCCTGGCGGTGTCCGCGGTGGCCTCGCGCAGCCGAGCGCGCAGCATGTCGTGGTGGTCGAAGACCGCGCCGATGGTCGCGACCAGGGTTTCCCGATCGATGCCGTCGGGCAGCCGCAGCGCCATCGTCTGCGAGAACCGCCGATACGACGAGTCTGTCGGCAGCATCGCCGACATGATCGGCAGCAATGGCAGCTCGCCCACCCCGCCGCCGGGCAGTTCCGCCAGCCGCTGCTGCTCCACCGCATCGGCCGAGGTGGCGATCTCGGCCAATGCCGCGACCGTGCGATGTTCGAAAACCTCCGCGGCGGTGAATACCACACCGCGCGCCTTGGCCCGCGAGACCAGCTGGATCGACAGGATGGAATCGCCGCCCAATGCGAAGAACGAATCGTCGCGACCGATGCGCTCGACCCCGAGCAATTCCGCGAACACCTCGGCGATGATCTCCTCGACCGGTGTCTCCGCCGCGCGGAACTCACGGGGCGCGAAGACCGGCTCGGGCAGTGCCGCGCGGTCGAGCTTTCCGACCGGGGTCAGCGGGATCTCATCCAGCACCACGAAGGCGGCCGGAATCATATACGCGGGCAGCGACTCGGCAAGGAATTCGGCGAGCGCCTCGGTATCGACCTCGGCCCCTGGCCTCGGCAGAACATAGGCGACCAGCGCGGTGGCACCCGACGGCAGCGTCTTGCCGAGGGTCGCCGCGAAGTCGATATCCGGGTGGCCGGTCAGCGCGTTGTCGATTTCGCCGAGTTCGATGCGGAAGCCGCGAATCTTCACCTGGAAGTCGGAGCGACCCAGGTACTCGATGACACCGCCCTCTTCGCTGCGCCGCACCAGATCCCCGGTGCGGTACAACCGCGCGCCCGGGGTGCCGATATCGGCGCCGAACGGGCTGGCCACGAACCGCTCGGCGGACAGGCCCGGCCGCCCGAGATAGCCCTGCGCCAAGGCGGGACCCGACAGATACAGTTCACCGATCACCCCGGCGGGCACCGGGCGCAACCGTGCGTCCAGTACGAATGCACCGATACCCGCGATGGCCGTGCCGATCGTGATGGTCTCGCCGGGCGCCAGCGGCGGGGTGCTGGTGGCGAGAATCGTCGCCTCGGTAGGCCCGTAGCCGTTGTGGAACGCACGCTCGCCCGCCCAGCGGCCGACCAGCTCCGGTCCGAACTTGTCACCGGCCACCACGACGACCCGCAGCTCGTCCAGACCGTCCGGATCCACCGATTCCAGGGCGGCCGGGGTGATGAGCATGTGGGTGACGCGCTCGCGGCGCAGCAGATCCGAGAGTTCGGCTCCGCCGAATACCGACGGCGGCGCGATCACCAAGGTCGCGCCGGAGGAAAAGGTCAGCAGCAGCTCGAGCACCGAAACGTCGAAGTTGGGCGAGCAGACATGCAGTACCCGCGACTCCCCGGTCACCGCGTACTGCTCGCGCTGCGCGGCAACCAGTCCGGCCAGGCCGCCGTGCGTGACCACGACGCCCTTGGGCCGTCCGGTCGAACCCGAGGTGTAGATGACGTAGGCGGGGTGGCGCTCGTCGAGCCGACGAACCCGGTCGGCATAGGAGATCGGATGGGCCGGGCGTTCGGCGATGCGTGCGGCATGCACCGGGTCGTCGAGTTCGATCCAGTCCACGGTCGTGCCGAGCACCGGGCGGTGTGCCGTGGTGGTCAACCCGAGGACGGCACCGGAATCGGCGAGGATGTGCGCGATCCGATCGGCCGGATATCCGGGATCCACGGGCACGTACGCGGCGCCGGTCTTGGCGATCGCCCATACGGCGAGCACGGATTCGATGCTGCGCGCGATACCGATCGCCACCACATCGCCCGCGCCCACCCCGCGTTCGATGAGTTCGCGCGCCACGCGCGAGGACAACTCGTCGAGTTCGCGATAGGTCAGCTTTCTGTCATCGGAGGGGTCGCCCGAAGGGTTGAACCGGATGGCGACGGCATCGGCGGCGGACTCCACAGCGGCCGCGAGCAAATTCCCGAAGAGGAGACCGACTCGGCGTCGACTACCACGTGCGGAACGACGATCCCTTGCCATTTCCGGTACTACACCTCTCACCTATTGCGCGCCTAAAGACCGCACCCGCATAATGGAACGCACGTACTTCACTAACGGACGGCTTACCGCCGCAAGCCAAGCGTTCGAGTTTACAAGAGCGAACTTGTCGCATATCCCCAAGCGCGGGAATCTGTTACGACACTCGCTCGAAGAAACGCGATCGGCTTCACGCCGCGGCCCGTAACAGCCTAGGTGAACCTCGGCCCCGACGTTCCCACCCTCGGCCGCGACCCCCGAATCAGTACGCTCTCGCTATCACGGCAATGCCGCATAATCCGTCGCGCGCCCTGCCTCCGACTGAATCTCCGCGGTCCATCGACACCCGCTGACAACGGCATTCGCACCGTCGGGGCAGATAACCAGCCACTCATGGCTGGCCAATCATCGGGTGGCTCCAGGCCGGTCGCGACCGGCGAACGTGATTTCCACGACATTTTCACGGAATCGGGTCCGACGCCCGAACTAGCGTGACTGCAATCACAGCGATCAGCCGAAGTAGTAGAGCTCGAAGCCGACCGCGCGCGCGGCGGGGAATCCCGGCTTCGGGGCGGTCGCCATATCGATGACCGCGCGCACCTGATCCGCGACCGGCTCAGGGCTGAGCACCTCGAGGTAGCGGCGGTGCTCGGCCAGCGAGGCGGCGGCTTGCTCGATGGTGTCGGTGACATCGACGGCGTGGGTGGCACTCGGCCCGACCACCGCGGCCAACCGGGGCGACCACGGGGCGTCGGTCAGATCCGGAAATATCCACTCGTTGCCCGCATCGGATATGGCATCGAGGGCGGCGCGGCCGACCGCGCGATGGTCGGCGCTGTTGGCGTAGCCGGGAGCCCAGGTGTCACCGAAATTGAACAGCAGCACGAATTCCGGACGATGACGGCGAATCGCGGCGGCCAGGTCACGACGCAACGCCAGGGTTTCCTCGACGCGGCCGTCCGGATAGCCGAGGAATTCCACCTCGCGCACCCCGACCACCTTGGCGGCGGCGAGCTCTTCGGCCTCACGCAGCGGTCCGGCCTCGGCGGGCGGCATGCCCGCGATCCCGGCCTCGCCGGAGGTCACCAGGACGTAGCGAATGTCCTTGCCCTGTCCCGTCCACCGCGCCACCGCGGCGGCCGCACCGTATTCGATATCGTCCGGATGCGCCACGATGACGAGACCGCGCTGCCAATCCTCGGGAACCTGCTCCACACGGGTCATTCAAGCAGATGCCGCGAACGCGGATGGGCCGCGCGCTATCCGCACGGCCCACCTCTGGAAACCGCAACGCCCGAGTCCCGGCGGGCCCCGCGGCTGGACGCTACAGCTTGCTCACCGTCGAGTTGTCCGAACCCGCGACCGCCTTGTACAGCAGGTATAGCCCGAAGACGACCGCGCTGATCACCAGAATCGGAAACAGCCCCTTGATCAACGCACCGATGATGGCGAGCGCGATCCAGACGACCGCTACGACACCGATGATTTTCCACAACATGCCAGCCTCCAGAAGCTCTCGGGCGAACCGCCATCCGACGATCCGACTCCTCAATGCTGGCAGCTGGATATGGATAAATCACCAGCTCAGCACCGATATCCGGGTGAAGATCAGGGTTCACCCTGACCTCGCGTCAGCACTGCGCCCCATCCGCCCAGTACGCCGTCGATCTCCGAATTCGATAGTGCGACAGCGGGAAACGTCGAAGTTGTCGCGGTGGCGCACCTGCGACACTATTGGCTGTCCGATTGTATGTATTCCGAACTTAAGGGGTCACCCATGACCAGGTACGCACACTATGTCGGCAGTCTTCCAGCGGACCTGATGACGAACGATCGCGCTGTGCTGCAATGGTTCGCCGACCGCACCGAGGGCTGGCCGGTCACCGCGCTACCCTGCGATCTCGACCCCGACTGGATCATGGATTATCTGCGGACCCGCAAGCAGCATTCCGATGTCTTCGAGATCGTCGAGGACGGCGGATACGCCGACTACAGCGACTTCCCCAGCTACGGGCTGCGATCCGGGCGCAAGCTCGAAGTGCGGCAGGTGTCGATGGACCGCGTCGAACGCATCGGTGAAGTGGTGGCAGCGTTCGAGTCGTTACAGCGCGAACGGCCCCAGCTGGCCGAGACGAAGGTCCAGATAAGCCTGCCGAATCCACTGGATCTGGCGATGTTCGTATTCGCGGGCGCGGCGGTATCCGGCGGGCTGCCGATCGGAAAGGCATTGCGGCACTTCGATCTTGCCGTCGCCGCGCTGCGGCAGCTGCCGGTGTTTACCGAAGCGGTGGTGCAGGAGGTATCCGAGGTGATCGCTCGTCACGGCGATCGCGTCGTCTGGCAGTTGGAGTCGCCCTTCGCGCTGTTGAGCATGGTCAAAGCGACACAACTTCGTTCGCGGTGGGCGTTGGCCCCGCTGGTCGCCCGCCAGCTCGCCGGTGTGCTCGGGCGGCTGCACGAGATCGGCGCGGAAACCATTGTGCACCTGTGCTATGGCGACTATCAGCACAAGAGCCTGCTCGACCCGCGCAGTCTGGCTCCCGCGGTGACACTGCTCAATCGCACTGCGCGACTGCTGGATCGACAAGGCGTGCCACTGCCTCCGGTCCATGTTCCGTGTGCGTACGGCGCCGAGCCCGCACCATTGGAACCTCGCTTCTACGCTCCCCTGCGATCCCTGGCCACCGACTGGCGGGTGATCGCCGGGGTGGTTTCCACCGAGTCCGTCGAGAACAGCGACCGAGCGCGCGCGCTTTTCGAGGAGGCATTGGGTCGCAATGCCTTCGGTGTCGCCACCGCGTGCGGACTCGGACGATGCACCCCCGAGGTCGCCCGCCACGCCGCGGAAGCCACGGTCGCGGTAGCAGGGTCAGTCGAGCAGACACCCGAATAGTCGTCGCCATCAGATAAACGCGGGTGCCCTTGACAGTTCGCACCCGCGTTGCTGGCGTCTGCCTGGGCAAATCACTTCCACCGCAGCGGAATCCGCGTGTCGACCGCGCCGCACCGGTCGCCAATCGCAGAAGTCAACTTTGCGAACGCCTCGCGCGGACCTGGTTTGGGCTTTACCCTGAATTTGCCGGAAAGCAGGGGGTGATGCCAAACGACACCGAACAGCCTTGCCTGTCACGCCCAGGCGATTCCCACCGATCGCGGCGCACGATCTCGACAAAAAGCGCTGCGCTGATATGCATTCGCGGACACCGCGCCGCCGCATCCGACACCCGCCCAGGCGTGCTTTGTAAAGGGCGAGTCGGCGATAAGGTCCGATTCGCGGTAGTGGCTACCCTTCAGGCACCGGTTACCACCGATTGCCTGGATCTCCAAATCCGCTCCGGTGATTGATGATTCGATAGTTGCCGCTACAATCTGACGAGGGCGTCGCCACGGATGGCTAACTGACGGCGACGCTCGGTCCGGGTTGATCCACCACCGTGGGACCGGAGTTGGTTCGGTTGCCGATGCGGACGCACAGTCCGCGTTGGTGCCGCTGTTCCAAGGAGTGTGCTATGGCGAACGATCCGCATGTCCTCGTTGTCGGTGGCGGCCCAGCGGGGTCGACAACCGCGGCTCTACTGGCTCGATCAGGAATACGGGTGACGCTTCTTGAACGAGATACGTTCCCGCGGTATCACATCGGTGAGTCGATGCTCGCATCGTGCCTGTCGACGCTGCGTCTTTCCGGCGCGTTCGACAAGGTCGCGGCGCACGGCTTCCAAATCAAGCGGGGCGGCTATTTCCAGTGGCAGAACGATAACTGGCTGTTGGACTGGTCCCAGCTCGTCGATGCCGAAGCCTGGTCATACCAGGTCGAGCGAGACGCCTTCGACGACATTCTGCTGCGCAACGCGGCCGAACAGGGCGCGCAGGTGATCGAGAACGCCAATGTCGAGAACGTGATTTTCGATGGTGACCGCCCGGTAGCCGTGGAATGGACCGGCCCCGGTGACAACCGCACTCGGACTACCGAATTCGACTTTCTGGTCGACGCGTCGGGACGGTACGGCCTGCTGGCCAAGCGGCGCTTCAACATGCGTCGCCAGCATCCGGCCTTCCGCAATGTCGCGGTCTGGTCGTACTGGGAGGGCGCGCGCCTGCACCCGGACAGCCCGGAGGGCGCGATCAATGTCGTGTCCACCCCCGAGGGCGGCTGGTTCTGGCATATCCCCCTGTCCAACGGCCGATTCAGCGTCGGCTATGTGGTTTCCGCCCGCAAGGCGGGCGAGCGACTACGCGAGCAGGGTCGAGACGCTTACTACCTCAACACGATTCGCGACAGCAAGGCCATGAGCGCACTGCTCGAAGGCGCAACGCAGGTCGCCGAGGTCAAGGCCGAACAGGACTACTCCTATGTGTCGGACCGGTTCAGCGGTCCGGGCTATGCCCTGGTCGGCGACTCGGCCGCCTTCCTCGATCCGCTGCTGTCCACCGGCGTGCATCTGGCCACCTATGGCGGGCTCGTCGCCGCCGCCGCGATCGCGACCGCCCTGCGTGGCGAAATGAGCGAGACCGATGCGATGGCCTTCTACGAGCACACTGCCCGACGGGCCTACTCACGTTTCCTCGTGCTGGTCTCGCGTATGTACGAACAGTACATAGGCTCCGACGAATACTTCGCGCACGCGGACAAGCTCACGGAGGCGCACGAGGGCGACACTCCAGAGGTGTCGTTCACCCGAATCATGGCCGGGCTCACCGATGTCGACGAGACCTCGGGAGAGCAGGGACGCACACCGACCGACACCATTGCCTCCGCGCTCACCGAGACCGAAAAGCTGCACGCGGACTCGGCCAACCTCGAGTACATGGGTCATCTGGATATGTCGGTCGTCTGGGACCACTGGCGTGACCCGCTGGCGGATACGGTGCTCGACAATGTGCGAATCACCACCGAACCGGTACTCGGCCTGACCACGCGGCCCCGCGACGCCGCCGAGATCGAGGCCATAGCACGTCCGGTGCTCCCACCGAAGGTGGCCGACGTCCCCGCGCTCTAGTTCCGGCCTTCGTGAAAACCCCAGCGCGAAGTCGATCACTATGACTATCACGCGCTCCGACCCCGAACCGCCGGGCGATTCCCCGGTCGGCGGTTCGGGTTCCCGGACAGCCACACAGCAGATCGCACGATTCGGCGATCCGGTCACCCGGATGCTGCTGGCCAGCGACGGCTTCACCCAGCCGAGACTCGAGGCCATACTCGGCACGGATCTCCAGGTGCGGGTGCTGCGCCAAGACGAAATCGCGGCCGAGCAGCTGCCTGCCACGGTCGCGGACGCACTGCGATTGGACGGTCCCGACCGCGTCATCGTCCGTCGCTCATGTCTGATCAATGCCGATATGGTGACCGCATCGGTCAACTATGTCGTCGCCGTGAGCGGCCCCGCGGCCGCGGCGGGCGCCGACGATGTACACGTGCCGATCGGGCGCGGCTTGGTTTCGCGGGGGGTATCCCAGCGTCGGCATGTCCTTCGCGCGGGCGTCACGCGATGGCCCGATGGTCGCCTCTGCGCGGCCAAGGCGTATGTCATCATGCTCGGAGATCATCGGCCGCTGTGCTATATCCGCGAGATATTCAATCCGAGCGTCGTGCCACCGGAGCACACCCCCATCTCGGATGAGGATCTGAGTTGGGCCGATGAGCCGGAATACCCCCGATCGCTACCGGCCGCGCCAGTCCGCCGTGGTGGCTGCGATACCGAATCGCCTCGCACCGGCGGGCAGTGTTCGCGAGCGCTGCCGGACCTGATCCACCCGCGCGAATGCGACTCGCTCGCCGCCGATTTGGCGGCGGCGGCGCGCGGCCGGGCATTCGCGATACATCTCGGCGCCCGCGCCTCGGCCGCTCTCGATCTCGCGACATTGCCCGCCCGCCGTGCTCTGGCAATCGGTGCGGCCGCGGTTTTGAACCACGGACTCAATATGCCGATCGTGACCATCGGCGAATTGCGGTATAACGGCGAATCATGCGGTGCTCCAGCCAATTCCGTCGCATCGGCTGAAGATCGCGCGTACTCCCACGCCGCGACACAGGTCGAAAATTGGCGCGTGGCGAACCCGCCCATCGCACTCTGCGCGCAGATGCTGCGCGGCGCCGCGGAGCGCTATCCGGCATCGGTGGTGCGCGATCTGCTCGTCGAGGTCGCCGCGATGCTTCCGATCGCGGCGAGCGCCCCCGCAGCTTCCCGCGAGCTGTACAGTTCCATTGCGCCCCTGCATATCTCGCGCGCGGTCCGCTCCTGCGAGTCGAATACGACTCGACCTCAGCGGACCCGGCACGAGTGGGACCGTTCGACCCAACTGCTGTGGATCGGCGACCGAAACCACGAATTCGCTCCCCAGCACCTGTCTTTCGCCGCTCTGGTTCGCAACCCGCTGGCGGTGACCCTCGGACCCACCGCGACGCCGGACGATGTCGAGTTCCTGTGCCGATACCTGAATCCCGCGCGTCGGCCCGGTCGGCTCACGCTCATCCCGGCGCTATCGGGCACCCGTACCGCCGCCGCACTTCCGGCGTTGTTCGAGGCGGCCGCCCGGTGCGGCACCCCGGTGAGCTGGATGTGCGATCCGATGCATGCCGACGATCCGGCCGCGGCGATCCACACCTACCTCAGTGCTTGCCGGAGCACGGGGACCGCACCGGCCGGGCTGCATCTCGACTGCGAACCCCGAAGTCGCCTCGACACCAGACTCGATACCGGACGGGCATTGCACTGTGTCATCACCACACTGAGCGCGATGTGGGCACGCTGATCGACGCATGCCCGTCGAATCGCGAGGGAGAATCAAGTGCAAAGTAGTCAAATCGTCGTAGTCCTAATGGATCTCGCCCTCATCATGGCAGCGGCACGGATCCTGGGGTGGCTGGCCGAACGCGTCGGCCAGCCCGCGGTGATCGGGGAGATCACCGCCGGGATACTCGCGGGCCCGACCGTATTGGGGCCGCATCTGTCGGACATGTTGTTCCCGCACGAGGTCCGCTCGTATCTGACCCTGCTCGCCAATGTGGGCGTCGCGGTGTTCATGTTCGTCGCCGGGCTAGAACTCGACCGCGACGTATTCGCGGGCAGCCGACGCTCGATCCCGGCGGTATCGGTCGCCGCCTACGCGGTGCCGTTCGTCTTGGGTTGCGGCATCGCCGCGACCGCGCTCGCGCGCCACCGCACCGGCGACCTACCGAGCTTCACGCTATTCGTCGGCTGTGCCCTGGCGGTGACCGCATTCCCGGTGTTGGCCCGAATCCTGCACGATCGTGGCCTCACTCGCACCGGAATCGGTCAGCTCAGCCTCGCCTGTGCGGCGCTGGTCGACATCTTCGCCTGGACGGCACTGGCCGTCGTGCTGGCCGTCGCGCACCCCGGCGCGGGCAGCCAGTGGCGACTGGCACTGCTGGTGCCCGTAATCGCGGTCACGTGGTGGATCGTGCGTCCGGCATTGACGCGGATCGCCGCGGCGGGCACCGAGCAGACGATGATCGTGATCGGTGTCGGCGGCGCGCTGTTGCTCGGCGCGATAACCGAATGGATCGGACTGCATTTGATATTCGGCGCGTTCGCCTTCGGTGTGGTGTTCCCGCGCGCGCGACGCGAAGCGGTCGAATCCGGCACCCGGATTCTGAGCTTGGTGCTGCTGCCCGGATTCTTCGTCGTCGCGGGGCTCGCTGTCGATCTCGGGGCGATCGACCGGGCCGCCGTCGGCGAGTTGGTGGTGATCATGGTGGTGGCCGTCATCGGGAAGCTCGGAAGTGTTTATGTGGCGGGCCGACTGACCGGTCTGACATCGCGATCGGCGGCCGCGTTGGCGGCATTGCTGAACACCCGCGGCTTGACCGAACTCGTCATACTCAACGTCGGACTCAGCACGGGACTCATTGGCCCACAACTGTATTCGATACTGGTGGTAATGGCGTTGGTGACCACCGCGATGACGGGACCGCTGCTGCGATTGATCGGTGTCCACGAAACCCCACGGGTCGATTCGGCCGCGCCGGTCAACCGCTTGCCCATCGGCGGTCCGGTCGAATAGTCGGCACGACACGCTCGAATCAACGGGGTCGCAACGAGGTTCCCCGGGCATCGTCGCCTGCCCGTTGCTATGTTGCTAGCGTGGGCGAGTCGCCAGGTACCGGAAAGGTCCTAGGAAGGGTGTGTCGTTTCGAGCGCTCGACGACGCACCGCTGACCTTGCTCGAGGAACCTGCCCGCGCTCATTGATTCAGTCTTTGTCGAATTCTGTTCCACCGTTTGGAGTAACGTCTTTGACCACACCGCATTCCCCCACGTCCGATCCGCACACCGGCACGACCGGAGTTTGCCCGGTTCAGCACGGATCATCGAGCCTTACCGGTGAGCGGGTCCCGCTGTACACCCCCGAGTTCGTCGCCGATCCGCATCACGCCTATGACGAGATGCGGCGCAAATACGGCACGCTGGTTCCGATCGAGTTGGCCCCCGGAGTACCGGCAACGCTCGTGATCGGCTACGCGACCGCGGTGCGAATCCTCAACGACCCCACGCACTTCCCCGCCGACCCGCGCACCTGGCAGAAGACCATCCCCGAGGACTGCCCCGTGCGGCCGATGATGGCCTGGCTCCCGGCCGCACGGAACAACGACGGACCTACCCACATCCGCTATCGGGAGCCCTCCATCGCGAGCATCGACGGCATCGATGTGCACGGACTGCCGTCGATCATCGAACAGATCGCCATCCCGCTGATCAACACCTTCTGCAAGGCCGGGAACGCCAATCTGGTTACCCAGTACGCATTTCCGCTCGTCCTCGGCGTGCTCAACCAAATGGTCGGCTGCCCTCCCGATATCGGGCAGCGTGTCGCGAACGGCATGGCGGCGCGCTTCGACACGGTCCGCAGCGCTCAGGGCATGGTCATGCTCAAAGAGGCATTACTGGAGCTGATCCAGCTCAAACGCGAACACCCCGGCGACGATGTCACCTCACGGCTGGCACACCACCCGGCCGCCCTGGACGACATCGAAATCTTCGCCCAGCTGATGAGCTTCTACGGCGCCGGATTCGAAGCGCAGCGCAACCTGATCACCAACGCGCTGTTGCTGATGATCACCGACGACCGGTTCAAGTGCGCCGATGTCCTCGGACGGAACCTGTCCACGATCACCGCGATCGACGAAGTTCTGTTCAACGACCCACCCATGGCGAACTTCTGCACCACCTACCCGCGCCAGCCGATCATGGTCGACGATATCTGGTTGCCCGCGGACCAACCGGTCGTCATCAGCCTCACCGGCTGCAATAACGACCCACAGATCCGCGGCGACGACGACGCCGACGGACGCCGTCTCGGCAATCGCTCACATCTGGCGTGGAGCGCCGGTCCGCACGCCTGCCCGGCCAAAGGTGTTGCGTACCTGACGGTTCAGTACGCCATCGATCAGCTCTTCGACGCACTGCCCGACATCCAGCTCGGGGTGCCCGCGGACCAGCTGATCTGGCGGCCCGGTCCGTTCCACCGTGCGATGGCGGCATTCCCGGTCGTCTTCACACCGTCCGCACCGATGAAAATCATGTAGGTGTCGGCCGACGCCTACGGGCCGAGATCGTCGATGGTGCGGCGATCTCGGCCCTGCGCTCGGCGGGGTTCTCAGGGAGGCGGAAATTCCGGGAACGGAGCGGACTTCGGGAAGACGACCGGCAGCGCGGTCAACGCCCGGTGGAACGGTCCGGTGCGCCAGCCGAGTTCGGCTGCCGGTACGGCCAACTCGATCTCGGGCAGGGCATCGAGCAGCTGGTCGATCGCGTCCTGGGCAATCAGATAGGCGGCGTCCTGTGCCGGGCACATATGCGGTCCCGCACTGAAGGCCAGATGTGACCGATTGCCATCGCGCTCCACGCCGTCGACGGCATTGACGGTGGGATCGCTGTTGCATGCCGCCATGCTGATGACGACCGGCTGGTGGGCGGGCAACCACACGCCATTGAGCAGAATGGGTTGCCGGGGATAGGAAATGCAGTAGTTCGCCAACGGCGGGTCGGTGAACAGCACTTCATCCAGCGCGTCGCGGGTGGACAGACTACCGCTGTGCATGCCGGCGGCGAAGCGATCGTCGGTCAACATCAGTCGCAATGCGTTGCCGATGAGGTGGACCAGCGGCTCGACGCCGACCGCGTAGTAGGTCACCAACTGCTGGATCACCTCCTCATCGGTCAGCCCGCTCGGGTGACGCATCAAACGAGTCGTGATGTCGTCGCCGGGCGCCTCCCGTTTGCGATCGATGTGCAGCCGCAGCGCCTCGTGCAGCATGCGATCGCCCGCATCGATTTCGGCCCCGGCATCGAACATCGCATCCATCGCCGCCGCGATCCGCGCACCGACATCGGAGTCGACGCCCAGCATGGTGTTCACCGCGGTGAACACCAGCGGAAATACGTAGCGCTGCAACACATCAGCCTGTCCGTCGGCACAGAACTTGTTGATCAGCGGGATGGCGATCTGCTCGATCACGGCGTGCATGCCGAGCAGGTCGACGTCATTGAGCGCCGCGCTGGTCGGCTCGCGATAGCGTTTATGTTCTTGGCCGTCGGTGCGCAGGGCATTCTCCCGCCGCCGCATCATGGCGAGCACCGGGCACTCGGCCGGGACGTTTCGCTCCCAGGCTCGGGGATCCGCCGGGAAGTGGTCCGGATCGGTCAGAATGCGGACCGCGGTGTAGTAGCCGATCACCAATGTGGCCGGTACCCCCGGAGCGAGATCCACCGGCACCAGCGAACCGAACTTCTTGCGCATCTGCCCATAGGCCTGGTGCGGGTCGGCGGCGAATTCCGGGGTGTACATCACGATGCGCGGCCCGGCGCCGAAGCCCGGTGAGCCGCCTACCGCGGACCGTGATTCGGGCGGGTGATGTGTGTGCGTTGTCACAGATGAACTCCGAACTTTGAAAGCTAAAGAACCTTGACAATCGAGCAGACCCAGCACTGGCCTCAGTTACGTCAGAGCAGCGAGCTTCGGCAGGTTGATGACAACGGATTACGAACAAACTGCGCGCACGACTTCAGTCGCGCCGATCTGCCCCACGTGGGCAGCCCGTGTGGTGCGGGTCATGAGCCCCCTGCCGTGCCCATGATCCAAATCCATTGCCCCAGACCAGTTCTAGAGTGTCCGCCGTCATGATAGCCACCGCCCATGAGACGCGCAGCCCCAACGGCATTACGAGCGAGCATTCGCCCGGCCTCAGCAGATCAGGGCTGCCCGGGTAGGCGTCATTCTGCTCGCCTGTTGCGACCTACAGCAACCTTGCGGACCACGGTCAGGACGGTGACCACCATGACTGTCACCAGTTCCAGCAGGTTCCAGGCGATCTGCTGCTCCGGGGCGGATTCGGCCGCCGCGATCGGTGGTCGGTGCGGGGTGGTGCGGGTCGGAGTTTCCGGAGCGATCGCGAGTGCCGATGCGACGGGGGTGAATTCCGGTGCCGGTGCGGGTGGCGCGGGTATCGGTGGCGCGGGCGGCGGCGGGCCGAGTTGGAGGGGGATGCCGGGTGCTGCCGGTTCAGGGGCCGGGAGTAGGAGCAGACAGGTCAGCAGTGCGCTGCCGGTCATCGCGCTGCCGACCACGACGCTGCCGAGCCCGGATCCGCTCGAACCGACCGAACCGGTGCCGATCAGACCGGAGCCGGTTATGCCACTGCCGGTTACACCGCTGCCGGTCGCCAGTCCGAGCAGTATTGTCGCGCTGCCGATTACGGCGCTGCCGGTGCAGGCGGATTGGACGCTGCCCGGGTCGAGCCCGAGGGACTGGCCCGCTCCGGCCGTCGCATCCGCGGGTGGGTCATCGACACCGTTTTCGATGCTTCCCGTGCCGTCCCGTCGCGCATTGCCCGACCGCGCCGCGGCCGAACTGCCGGTGGCGACGCCCGTGGGTTCGAGATCCAAGACGCCGCCGTAGGAACTGCTCCCGGAATCCGCAGCGGCGCTTCCGGTCCCGATCGCGTCGCCAGCGGCACTCCCGGTGGCGATATCACCGATGACCGGCCACTCGGGTGTCGTCGAATCCGCGGCCGCAGGGCCGCCCACGAACAACGGCAGCGCCGTCGCCACCGCCAATCCCACTGCGGCCCTCCGTCTTTGCGCAGCCGTTGCCATATTGCCGATATCCCATCCCGTCGCAGCTCCTCGGGTCTCGAGCGGCCCGTCAGGTGATGTGGTCATACCGGGACATGGCGTATTCGAAGGCATCCTTCGGGACACTGTTGCCGCCGGAGAACGGCCGGTCGAGGTTGTAGATCGCCAGCACCGTCGAGCCGACGACGATACCGAGCAGCGCGGTCATCAGCAGACTGCGCTTGGTGACCTCGACCCCCGACAGCACCGCGGTGCACAACAGCAGGATGGTGCCGAACCACAAGGCCGCGTAGAGGAATACGGGCATCTGGTAACTCGCGTCCATGGCCCGGTCCTGGCGCGCCTCGGCAGCCGCGTCGAGGCTGGCCATGGCACTCGTACGCAGATCCGCGACGTCCGGATCCGTCGTATTCACCGATGCCACGGCATCGCGCAGGCTGTCGAACGCGTCCTGCGTGGGTTCACTCAGCCGCCGGTCCGCCTGCATGACCGGCCACTCCCGGTTGAGCACCTGATCGGTGTAATCCCGCACCAGGCCCTGGATCTGGCGATGCTCCTGATCCGGCATGGAATGTGCGGTCCAATACGTATCCACCAGCGCCTTCGCCTCGGCAATGGTGTGATTGTGCGCGTTGTCGTACTCCTGCCAGCAGATCACCACCACGAAGGCGACCACTGCCAGAAAAAGCGTGTTGATCAGTTCCAGTACGAGGGATCCGGCCGCTTCCTCCTCGGTCGACACCCACGAATCCGGTCGCAGTCGATCTCCGATCACGAAGATGGCCACCGCGATGATCGCCGCTAGGACGGGCACGATGAATATCAACAGCATATGGCGACGCACCTCCCGAAACACACCGACCGATCTGCGCCGCTGATACTCGCCCGAGGGCGAACATCAGCGGCGTCGATCAACTCTTATTCGGTGCCGAGCCCCGGATGGATGGTGTGCCAACACATTCCGAGTGTCGCGGGACGAGATGTCCGACCGTTCCGTCCAGTTCGATGCTGGCGCAGACCTGGCCGCAGCCATCGACGGCACCGATCGCAGTACTGCGTTGAGCGTGCGGTGCTCGCGGCTGGTGGGCCACTTCCGATTTCGGATCAGGCGTCGAATTGGATGCGTCGGATGGTGCCCATCCCGATCAGTGCGAGGACTGCGAGCAACCCGTGCGCCGATACAAACCACAGTGCGGTATTGAACGAGCCGGTCGAGGAAACCAGATAGCCGATAACGATCGGGGTGACAATGCCCGCGATATTGCCGAAGGCATTCATGGTGGAGCTCACGAAGCTCACCGCCTGCGTCGGCGCGATATCGGTGGTGATCGCCCAGCCGAGGGAACCGATGCCCTTGCCGAAGAAGGCCACGGTCAAGATCGCCACGATCACGGTGGTGCTGTCGCTGAAGTTGGACAGTGCGATGAGGGTGGCGAGCAACATGCCCGCGGCCGCCGGGATCTTGCGCGCCGCCGTCAGCGATCGGCCGCGACGCAGCAGGGCATCGGACAGAATCCCGCCCACCAGGCCGCCGATGAAGGCCGCCAACGCTGGCAGTGCGGCGACGAATCCGACATGCACCAGCGACAAGCCACGGCCCTTGTTCAGATAGATCGGGAACCAGGTGATGAAGAAGTAGGTCAGCGCGTTGACCGCGTACTGGAAGACGTAGACGCCCCACAGCGGCCGAGTGGAGAAGACGCGCACGAGCATGCGCCGATCGAGTCGCTTGCGCTGAGTCGCGTTCTCGCCCTTGGTCGTATCGAGGTCCACCAGCGCGCCACCGGAAACGATCGTGTCGAGTTCGGCCGGGGTGACGCGGCGGTGTGCGCGCGGCGGATACAGCCAGCGCCACCAGAACACCGCCAAACCGAAGCCGAGCACGCCGAGCAGTACGAATACCCAGCGCCAACCGAATTGATTGGTGATCCAGGCCATTACCGGGGCGAAGATCACCGTGGCGAAATACTGTGCCGAATTGAAAACGGCCGTCGCCCTGCCGCGTTCGGCGGTCGGGAACCACATGGTCGCCACCCGTGCATTACCGGGAAATGCCGGTGATTCGAATACACCGAGCAGTAATCGCAACCCGAATACGATCGACAATGCGACCAGCACCGGTGTGGTGATCAAACCGACCAAGCTGGTCGCCGCGGTGACCAGCGTCCACAATGCCAGGCTTGCCGCATAGACCCGACGTGCACCGAATCTGTCGAGCAGCATCCCGCCGGGCAATTGCGCGACGACATAGGCCCAGCTGAATGCCGAGAAGATGTAGCCGAGCTGCACGGTGGAAAATCCGAGGTCCGCCCGGACCGCGCTGCCGGTGATCGACAGACTGCTGCGGTCGGCGTAGTTGACGGCGGTGATGATGAACAACAGCCCGAGCACCAGATAGCGGGTGGGAATGCGACGACCCGGGCGCTGTTCGGTGGGTGCCACCACGGCGCGGGCGCCGCCGTCGGCGGGCATGTTCTCACGTTTCAACATCACTGTCCTCCTGTGACCGGCCGGTGTGCGCCGGATCACCCTGCAATGGGTGTGAAAGGAGGCTAAATGGCCGAAGCGATACCCGTCGAACACCAATTCGGTATTGAGCGATACCCAAATGAGGGCTTGCCGCTGGGATACCGCACGGCCTGATCTGATGCCATTCGAGTATCGGTCGATTTCCAATCAGTGTTGGACCGGCATCGGGCCCCGGACCTAATCTCCAGAGAAATCAGCATTTCGTTGCCAGGAGGATATCCGTGTCGCAGCTATCCGCCGAGGAATTGGGACCCGCGCTGGGGCGCGGATTGCTCTCGTTCCCGGTCACCCATTTCGACGCCGAATTGAACTTCGACGAGCGGGCCTATCGGGATCACATCGGCTGGCTGTCCCGATACGAAGTCGCCGGTCTGTTCGCGGCCGGTGGCACGGGCGAAGGCTTCGCCCTCACCAGTGCGGAGATCGATCGCGTGGTGCGCGCCGCGGTGGCCGAGACCGCCGGACGGGTTCCGGTGATCGCGCCCGCGACCGCGGGCACCAGGGTGGCGGTGGAACAGGCGCGCGCGGCCGAGGCGGCGGGTGCGGACGGCATCCTGCTGCTGCCTCCCTACCTCGTGGAAGCCACGCCGGACGGCTTGGTCGAACATGTGGCCCAGGTGTGTGCGGCGACCTCGCTCGGGGTGATCTTCTACAGCCGCGCCAATGCCGCCTGCGATGACGTGACGGTGGCCCGGATGGCCGAGCGCAGCCCGAACCTCATCGGCTTCAAGGACGGCGTCGGCAATATCGAGTCGATGACGCGGATCTACGCCAAAATGGGCGACCGGCTGACCTATATCGGCGGCCTGCCCACCGCGGAAACCTTCGCGCTGCCCTACACCGAGATGGGTGTGACCACCTATTCCTCGGCGATCTTCAATTTCGCTCCCGAGTTCGCGCTCGATTTCTATCGTGCGGTCCGCGCCCGCGACCGCACGACCGTCTACGCACACCTGCGTGATTTCGTCATCCCTTATCTCGACATCCGCGACCGCCGACCCGGCTACGCGGTATCGATCATCAAGGCCGGTCTCACCGCGGTCGGCAGACCATCCAGCCGGGTCCGCCCGCCGCTCACCGACCTCACCGAGGCCGAACTCGCCGAGCTGACCACCCTTGTGAAACCGATCGCCTGACCCCCGAAGGACCACCATGGACTCCCCCATCCTCGACCGAATCACCAGCGTCAAGATCTCTTCGGTCACCGTGCCCCTGCCGACCGGGATCAGCGATGCGAAGGTACTGACCGGTCGACAGAAACCCATGACCGAAGTCGCCGTGCTGTTCGCCGAGATCAGCACCGAAGCCGGGCTCGAAGGCATCGGCATCGGCTACTCCAAACGCGCGGGCGGACCGGGACAGTTCGCACATGCCCGTGAGATCGCCCCCGTTTTACTGGGTGAGGACCCCAGCGATATCGCCAAGATCTGGGACAAACTGATGTGGGCGGGTGCTTCGGTCGGTCGCAGCGGGCTGTCGGTGCAGGCGATCGCCGCTTTCGATGTGGCTCTGTGGGATCTGAAGGCCAAGCGGGCCGGGTTGCCGTTGGCGAAACTGCTCGGGGCCCACCGTGATTCGGTGCGCTGCTACAACACCTCCGGCGGATTCCTGCACGCACCGATCGAAGAGGTCCTCGACCGTGCCACGGCATCGCTGGAACAGGGCATCGGCGGCATCAAGATCAAGGTCGGACATCCCGACCACGCGGTGGATCTCGCTCGCCTCACCGCGGTGCGCGAGAAGCTCGGCGACCGGGTGCCGTTGATGGTCGACGCCAACCAGCAGTGGGACCGCCCCGCCGCCCGCCGCATGTGCCGAGCCTTCGAACCGTTCGGGCTGGTGTGGATCGAAGAGCCCCTCGACGCCTACGACTTCGACGGCCACGCCCAACTCAGCGCCACCTTCGACACCGCAATCGCCACCGGCGAAATGCTCACCAGCGTGGCCGAACACAGCCAACTCATCGCCGCCCGCGGCGCGGATATCGTGCAGCCGGACGCACCGCGCGTCGGCGGCATCACCCAGTTCCTGAAGGTGATGGCCCTCGCCGACAGCCAAAACCTGCAAATGGCACCGCATTTCGCGATGGAAATCCACATCCACCTCGCCGCCGCCTACCCACGAGAGCCATGGGTCGAACACTTCGAATGGTTCGACCCCCTCTTCAACGAGCGCCTGGAAATCGCCGACGGCCGCATGCACCTGTCATCGCGCCCAGGCCTCGGCGTAACCATCAGCGACCAAGCCCGCGCCTGGACCACCACCGAACACACCATCCACTCTTGATTGCTGTGCCGGTCAGATGATCACCATGCGTTGATGGCGGAGACCCACACGCCAATGCACGGTGATCACCTGTCCAATTCGGATGCTCCGCGATGTTCATGTGGCGCACCTCGGCCTCCTGGAGGGCGACCACGACCGTCGCTGCCATGCAACTTGATATGCAGTTTAAGGTTGAATGGCAAATTTCATTGCATTGGCCTGGGGGGACCAGCCACTGGCCTGCGTGCGACGCAGGTCGCCCCTGCACCCACGGCGACGGGTGAGGAGCAGTACAGCGGCGTCGGCTAGCGATGGAAGAGGCAGTGGGACCCGTGACCAGGCCGAGGAAGGACTGTTCTCCGCTACCAGTGCGCGAACTCGAGTCTGCGCACGGCGGGAGCACGTTTCCACCACATCCAGTTCGGAATACGAGCAGTGGTGCGCCCAGCTGAGTGGCGACGGGTTCCGCAACTGCCGTTTCAACCCTGGATGGAAACGGCAGCCGAGGTTGTGGGACCGCGCGACCAACTGGCCGCAATACCGGGTGCGGCGCCGTGACACTGACGCTGCCTGCGGCGTTTCCCAAGTGGCTGGTCGACGCGGTGGCAGGGTACTGGCCCGAATGCGACGAAGACGCCGTGCGCCGCGAAGGTGACCACTGGAAGGCGGCCGGCGAGAACTGCCGCCAGCTCGGCCAACGCCACGACATCGCGTCCACCATGGAAAAGGCCGCCCTGCGCGGCTACAGTGCCGACACCAAAGCCGCCAGAAACGCGCAACTCGGCAACGACCTGCGCAACCAGGCCGCCTACTGCGATTCCATGGCTGGACAGTGTTACCAGAAAGCCAATGACTGCGAATTCACCAAACTCCAGGTCATCGGAACCGGGGTCGCGCTACTAGCACAGCTCGCGGTGGATGCGCTGATGTCCGCACCCGGCGTCGTGAAAGCTGCCGAGGACCGAGCAGCAGCCGAAGCATCCTGGAGCGCGACCGCCCGCCGGTACTACGGCGAGGTGAAAAAGGTCGGACTGGAGTGCGCCACCAAACGCAAAGGTCTACCGCTGGCCAAGGCTACCGCCATCGGGGTCGCCCTCGGTGGCGGGACCGCCGCCGCTGTCAACGCCGGAGCCCAGTTCTACCAGAAGGAAGTATTGCATCACCGCGACAAGATGGACTGGAACATGGTCGAAGACGCCGCGATCATCGGTGGCGTCGGCGGTGGAATCGGAGCGCGATTCGCGTCGCGATTCGCGCCCGGAATCAATAGGTTCCTCGGCAAAGTCGCCGGCAACTCGAAATCGAATATCGTCCGCTACGGCGCACACGTCACGAGCGGGCTACTGATCGGCGGGGTCGGTGGCTTAGCGGGAGCGATCGGCGGGGCGGGCGCGGGGATCGTTGTGACCGGGCATATCCCGGACGCCAAGGAACTGCGTACCAGCGTGATCCAAGGTTTCGTCGGCGGCGTTGTCGGTTCGGTCACCGTCTTCGCCCGCCCCATACCACCGGGCATGCGGGTCAACCCAGACCGCACCGTCCCATCAGAAGCCGAAAAGACCACACCCCCCTACCAAAAACAGGTCTGGCCCCCAGAAGGCGAAAAACCCACCCCACCCCCCGAACACAAACCACACCAACCAACTCCAGCCAAACCAGACCACACACCCCCACCAGAAACCGAAAAGACCACACCCCCCTACCAAAAACAGGTCTGGCCCCCAGAAGGCGAAAAACCCACCCCACCCCCCGAACACAAACCACACCAACCAACTCCAGCCAAACCAGACCACACACCCCCACGGCACACCGAAAAAACCCCACCCACAGGCGGCGAACAGGTCCAGCCTCCGCGTGCAACCGACAAGGAAGCGACCCCGCCGCCCGACAGGCAAGGCAAGGGGGAACCAACCAAGCCGCAGTCAACGGATCGAGGGCCCGCCGATGAGACTCCGCCCACCGACAAGACACCGGCCGAGCCACAACAACCATACGGCGGGAAGGGGGAGCCCTGGCCCGACGAACTCGTCTGGCCCCTTGGCGAATCCGACGAAGAAGCGGCCCCGCGGCCCGAACACACACCGGACAACGATCCGAGCGAACCAGCGAACCCGCGCCGAGACTTGGACGAGTCCGACCGACATCTCGCACCTTCGCGGCCGGGAGAAGGAACCCGACCACTCGACCGCACGCCGATCGACGGAGAAATAGCCGAGCCACATCGGAGGTTGTCACCGTACCCTTCCGACCAACAGGTCTGGCCCAAACTCGCAACCGACAAGCCTGCCACGGCCCAGGAACATCCCAAACCCGAGGCCGACAAGTTTGCCGCACAAGAGGAACAAGCCAAGCCACCGGCCACCAACGAGCCGGATCCCTCGACCGGCAAGACGCCGGGCGAGCAACAACGACTGCGCACCGAGGAAGAGACTCCGCCGCGCGCCATCGAGTCCGTCGGGCCAGTTAATCCCCCGTCACATATTTTCCCGACGGAGCGGCAGAGGCTGCAATTGAATACGATCATCGACACCGTGAAATATCGAGCGGTTTCCGGTAAGTTTCCCTCGGAGCTGGACTTGCCCGCAGTCAACGCCATCCTCAACGAGCCACTTCACTTCGAAACCCACGGGTACGATGATAACGGAGTATACCCTGATGGCCCTGGTGGTCGTATTGTCAGAAATATAGACACAACTCTGAGAACTCTCGAGCAACACAAATCGACCCCCGAGTTTTTCAAAGGTAAGCCATTACTCGCGTTCGTCGAAAACGATAAAATGATGATTCAGGGTAAACCGCACGGCATGGTTGTTTACAACTTCCCCGTCAGACTGAATGATGCTGTCGGCCGTGAGGTCAGCCGCTTGACGATCAGTAGCCTATTGCCTTCCGCGGACATGAAATCCTTGCGAGATTTGGTCGTATCCGACCCCCGTACCCTCGATCTGTATTTGCAGCGAATCTGGGGAGATTCGCCCTATCTGGCACGCCGAATGCAACAATCACCTCTCATCCTCTTCGAAAATACCCCCGCCACTCCCAACGCGAGCGACATCCTCCTGGAGGCCGGCGCCGCTTCACAACACGGGGGGAGACTTACCCAAGGACAAAGGGACTTATTCAAAGCGATGTTTACAATCCGAAACGGCGAAGGTGTACTCAACACCATCGAGATCCCCACTGAATAAAATTCGATGGAGATTGAACCCGGTGCACACGCATAGCAAGCCGGGAAAGAGGACTTGGTGCGGTGCCCCCACCAACACGCCCGCGGACAATCCGCCTGCAGCACCGATCCTTACCACACTCGACCAGTGGACGTCCATCGCCGAACCCAGCACCAGATGACCCGACCCGCCCGAGAGCGGGCGACGCGCCCCGCAGCGATACCGCCCAGAGTCTGTGACACAGATTCGAAATCACCTGTCGCAGCCGACCTGCGTGACGCGGCGGCCCAGCTCTCCGCGCGCCGTGCCGCCCGCGACACGCGAGGTTATGCGTCACATCCACGCCGAGGAGACTGAGTAGCTCCGCAATTGCCGCACGAACTGCGCGCCGATATCGCGGCAAGCGCCTGGGACTCATGCAAACAAATCTGCAAGTAACAATTGATTGGCAAATGTAGTTGCACTAGCCTGAGTGCACACGCCCCCGGCCCGCGCGCGACAAGAATCGACCGCCACACAACGGCGTCGGCCATAGCGAGAAAGAGGCAGTCCGAACCGTGACCAGCGCCGAGGAAGTACCGTTCGCCGCTGTCGATGCACCCGATGAGACAGACGGCGCCGAGACGACAACACAGACCACCACATCCCCAGACCGACGCACGCCGTCGCGCAATGGCCGCCCACTTCTGACGGTTCCATGGCAACCCGGCCAGCCAAATCGCCAGGAATCCGGACCATCGGCCTCACCACCGGTCCCCTCGTCCGCATCCGTTGGCGCATCACCCATATCCCCCACATCGGGCACGACTCCGTCGCCACCGAGCACGACAGCGCCACCTACCATCGGTCACCCAGCCAGGACACCTCCCTCACCCGAAGCCGCCGCCTCACCCGCTCGCCCCGCATCACGAAACAGATCAGGGCAGCATCACGATGCGACCGCAGACCCTTCGCTTCCCACCAAAATGGTCGAGGCGATCCTCCCGACCCTCGCATCGGCACTGGCCGCACTGGCAGGCCCGAAAACCGCCGCGGCACCGACCACCCCCGCCGGCAGTGCACCCACGACGGCCCCGAACACCCAGCAAACGCCACAGACCCTGCGGCAACTGGCGGCGATGTACGGGCCCGGAGACGATGGCGCTCCACACAACCAACTCGCCGCCGATCCCAGCGGCCATGCCGGAGCCGGAGAAACTGCCAAAGCGTACCGACTCCGGCAGCTATACCACCGGCATCTCGCGCAGGCATTCAACACAATCGACAACGAGCTGGCCGCATGCATCCGCCAACTCGCCGGCGCGAACAACGTGGACCGCAAAACCCTCCTCCGGATACTCCGCGAAGTCGATGTAGGGCTGGCCGAACTGGGCCCGGCCGCATTCACGCGCGACGGTTATCACCGAGTCGAGAAGATCTTGGACACCGCCCTGCGCCACTCCCGCGCCATCGTCCACGCCAGTGGAGCGCACTCCACTGCGACCGCCCAAACCATCCACCAACTCGCCAATCAATACCTGAGCACCCTGGCCGGTATGCCGACCCGACAAAGCGGCACACGCGGCCGATCCTCGAGCATCGACAATGTCCTCAACCTTGCCCAGCAAGAACTCGGACTAGGGGTCCACGAAACCAACGGCAACAATCACGTGAACCGGCCCTACAACATCGACGGGCCCTGGTGTGCGGCGTTCGCCACCTGGGTCTGGCAACAAGCCGGCATCCACGTCAACTGGAGCGGCAAGAACTACGTCCCCACCGTCTGGTCCGACGCCCAACGCATGGGCCTCGCCGGGAACGCGTCCACCGCCCGCCCCGGGGACCTCATCGTCTTCCCCGGCCAGAAACACATCGGACTCGTCGTCGCACGCAACGGCAACACCATCACCACTATCGAAGGCAACTCAGGCGATGCGGTCCGCCAGCACACCTACAGCAGCCCCGCCGGCTTCGTCGGCGTCGTCCACCCGCCCCGATAATGCACCAAGGCAGTCAACGACTGAGGCACCGTCCGTCACAGGGCGTCCAGGTCGGCAGTCGCACACCGACCTGTCCGCTAGTTCGGTGTCTGTGTCAGTTCCAGTTGTCGATCTTGACGTCATGCGGGTCGGGGGCGCCTTTTCCGGTCTCCACCAACGACTTCAGGCTCAGCAGGAAGACCGCCCACTTGGTGCTGCAATGGTGCATGAATTCCACCGGCTCCTTCCAGCCCTCGTGCTTGAAGAGCACCACGGCGTAGTCGTCGACCTGGTCGAGGCTCCAGTCCACGTGGGTGCCGACCCACTCCTCGGGGCCTTCGACGACCTCCCAGCGCACGTGGTTGCCCGGGTCGAGCTCGAGGACCTTCATATCGAATCCACCGGCATCGAAACGGAATTGGAGTACGCCGCCCACATCATTGCCTTTGCCCTGGGTGTTGGTCGCCCACCACGCGGCCAGCCCCTCGACGGTGGTCAGGGCCGCATAGACCTCGGCCGTCGACGCTTTGGTTGCGACTCGGTGCAGGATATCCACCATGTTCGAATCCTCTTTCCAGTATCGGACTTTCACTTCTGCTGATCTTTTGTGCGCTGAATCGCCTCGGCGATCCGCTTGATGCGCCGGAGCCTGGCGTCCCACGCCGCCCCGACCGAGGACAACTGTGCGACCGCGCGGGCAAGTTGTGCCTCATCCACTCGATACCTCCGCTCCCGCCCCGCGGGCGTGGCGTGCACCAGACCGACGCGGTCGAGCACACCCAGATGTTTCGCGATGGCCTGCCGGGTCACCGGCAGCTGCTCACTGAGGCTGGTGGCCGTGCCATCCCCGGCCGCCAAGAGCAGGTCGAGCATCCGCCGACGGGTCGGATCCCCCACCGCGGACCACAGGTCGTCGTCGACGGTAGCGGTCACGGGGTCGACACCAGCCGCGCGATGTACTCCCCGAGTTGCGGAACGAACCTGCCCCAACCCTCCACGTGGTCGAGATAGGTCTCCTCCAACTTCGCGGCCTCCCACCCCATTTCGCGGAACCCGGACTCGGTGAGCCGAATCCTGGTGCCCGCACCCGAGGGGGTGAGCTCGAAGGTGACCAGCAGCGAGTCGGCGAGATCGGTCGAGCCTTCCGGGTAGCACCAGCGGAACGAGAATAGCCGTGGCCGCTCGACGGTCACCACGGTGATCGGGGCGACATGCTCACGATCGCCGAAGACCAGCTCACCGACCGCGCCGGGAGTCACCTGGAAATCGGCCGCATCGGACCACCATTCCGAGATGTGTTCGGGACTGCTGACCACCTCGAAGACCACCTCGGGCGAGGCGTCGACGTGGATCTCACGTTCAATGCTGCCGTACTCCATATCCATCCTCCATCTGCAACGTTTGGTTGCACATCACGCTAGTCGACCCTCCATCGTCACGCAACCATTGGTTGCACATTGACATAAAGAGAGAACCCGAGCGGAGTCCAACTACCTCCGCCGGGAGGGGTCAACAGAACGACGTCGGCTGGTCAAATCCCCTGTGGGGGAAGTGAAGTGGGAGTGTGCCGGTCGGCTACCTCGGTAAGGGCCTGGGCCCATCCGTCGAGGCGATCGGCCGCGTCGCGCAGGTCGGCGACGATGGTGTCGAAGTTGTGCCGCAGCACCGCGCTTTCGGGGACCGCGAGAATCCGCCCCGCAGCGGCGACCACCTGTTCGTATTCGGCGACGCCGGTATCGAGGCGGCCGAGCGCGAATTGCATGTTCTCGGTAAGGCCGACGGCGGCAACGGATTTCGAGCGTCCCATGGCACCGAGCGCTTGTTCCATCGCGGTGATATCAGCGGCCAGCGCATGCAGCGCGGCGGCGCCCGAACCCGCGGTTTCGATCATGTCGGCGAGTTCGTCCTCAGGAAGCCGATTCGAACGGGCAATCTGTGTGCCGAGTCCGTGTAGCGCCTTTTCCGCGCGAACGAGGCGAGAGATCGGTCCGCGCGCGGAGGACCACGGCGGTGGCTGCTTGCGCGGTATGAAGGCGGCCCGCGGCAGCGGTGCGCTGCGCAATTGGAGGTAGCGGCGGGCACTCAGCGCGGTACCGGTGACCAGCGCCACGGCACCCCCACCGACCACGACCACGGCCCATACCGGAGCCGAAAGCACCATCAGCCCAACGGTTCCCGCGGTGGTGAGACCGCCGACCGTGCCCAGTTGAAAGCTGCGGCGGCGGGCCCGGCGGCGCTTGCGCAATTCCCGCTCGCGCGGATCCGCCCAACGCCGCACCGCGACCAGCGCATGTTCGCTCACCTCGCGCAGACTGTCGGGCAGGCTCCCCGGCTGTGGTGCGAGCACCGCCTGTGCCCGCACGAGCGCGGCACCGCGACGGCGACCGCCCTTACCTGGTTCGCGAGGTCCCTGCGGGCTCATCGGTCTCCTCCAGGGCACGCGTTCGGCGCGACCCGCGGTGGCCGGACAGGCAGGGCCCGAGCATGACCGACGGCCGACCCGCCAGGTACCCGTGCCATGTCTTCCACCGAACCAGTCCTCGCCGAACTGTATTTATTTCGAACGCTGTATTTATTTCGAACGACGGGCTACTGCTGCGCGGTCTGCCCCTTGTTCATCTGCGGCTGCGGTTGCGCCGGATTCGCCTGCGCCGCACCCGGATTGATCGCGGTCGTACCACCGGCGGGCAACGCATCACCGCGCATCGAAGCGCGGATCTGCTCCAGCTTGCTGTGCCCGGCCATCTGAATGCTGGCCTGCTGCACCTCGAGCATCCGGCCCTGCACCGAATTGCCCGCGAGTTCGGCGGCACCCAGCGCGTTCGCGTAGCGGCGCTCGATCTTCTCCCGCACGGCATCCAGGCTCGGTGTGGTGCCGGGCGCGGACAATGTCGAATCCATCCGCTGCAGCGACGCCGAGACCTGCTCTTGCATCTTGGCCTGCTCCAGCTGGCTGAGCAGCTTGGTGCGCTCGGCGACCTTCTGCTGCAACAGCATCGCGTTCTGCTCGACCGCCTTCTTGGCCTGCGCGGCCGCCTGTAGCGACTGGTCGTGCAGCACCTTCAGATCCTCGATGGACTGCTCGGCGGTGACCAGCTGCGCGGCGAACGCCTCGGCGGCGTTGGTGTACTGGATCGCCTTCTCGGTATCCCCGGCCGCGGCGGCCTGGTCGGCCAACATGACGGCCTGGCGGGTATTGGCGTTGAGCTTCTCGACATCGTCGAGCTGACGGTTCAGCTTCATCTCCAGCTGACGCTGGTTGCCGATGACCGACGCGGCCTGCTGCGAGAGGGCCTGATGCTGTCGCTGAGCTTCCTCGATAGCCTGCTGAATCTGAACCTTCGGATCCGCATGCTCTTCGATCTTCGAATCGAAGAGGGCCATCATGTACTTCCAGGCCTTGACGAACGGATTAGCCATCGATTGATCCCGCCTCCATAAGATGCGCCGCGCTTTACCGCGACTCTAGTGCGCGACCGTCACGCACCCGATATGTGCCTATCCTCCACCATGTGGCACCCAGGCCGGGCGAACCCGGCCCAATCGACGCCTAGTACAGAATCTATCCGCTTTCGGCACCGGTTCGCAGCGTCGGCCGCGGCGGCCACCTCTCGTCTTATCGATCAGTTGCTTTTCACCAGAACGAGCATGTCCGCCTTGGGCGCCGGAATGACGATCCGGGTCTCCTCGGCGATGTGCGGCCTGGCAGCGGCCACCGACATCGTGGCGGTCGCGGGCTCCGGCGCGGCCTCGGCGGGTTCGGCCGCGGCGGTCCGCTCCGCCTCTGGTGCGTCGGCGTTCTGGGCGGGCGCTTCGGCAGGCAGGCCGTCGGCACCGGCCATGATCGTGCTCACATCCCAGAGCACCCGCGACAGCGGCACATCCAGGGCCGCGCAGATGGCGGCGAGCAGTTCGCTGGAGGCCTCTTTGCGGCCCCGCTCGACCTCCGACAGATATCCCAGGCTCACGCGCGCCGAGGTGGAGACCTCACGCAGGGTCCGGCTCTGGGCGAGACGAGCACGCCGCAGACTGTCCCCGATCGCCTCTCGCAGCAGCGTCATGTCGTTCTCCTTAGCTCCCAGTAACCGGGTCCGCGGGGCGCCTACCAGCGCTGCGCACGCCGTCCTTTCTGGCACAACGTCGAACAGGGTCTGGTTGGTTCCCACGGTGGCAAACCAGATGCGAAGCATCCGGTCAGCTGGCCATCTCCAGCGACCTGCAGGCAGTCGCTAACGGCCGCCTCCCACGATACGACGCAACTCCCGTATCGCGCTGTGCGTAGCGCCGATTCGGATCGCCCACCGGTCACCGTCCAGTTTCAGCCGCATGACCTCGGTGTGCCCGGGCCCGGCCAAGCCGAGGAAGACCGTCCCGACGACATGCCCACCCTGGGCTTCGGGCCCGGCGACGCCGGTCAATCCGATTCCCCAGTCCGCACCGCAGCGCAGCCGCGCACCGACGGCCAACTCTTCGGCGGTGCTCGCGGCCACCGGCCCCTCGGTCGCGAGCACTTCGTCACTGACACCGGCAAGGCTGTGCTTGAGCTCCGTCGCGTAGACGACCAATCCACCGCGCAGCACCACGCTGGCCCCCGGCACCCCGGCGATGGTCGCCGCGAGCAGGCCCGCCGTCAGCGATTCCGCGGTCGCCACGGTCTGCCGGGCAGCACCGAGTTCGCGCACCAATTCGACGACGGGCGCTCCGATAGTCAGCGGATCGGTCATGCGCCGCGCGCCCGGCCCGGACCTCCCGCGAGCCACACCCGCGCCGCTTGCCCCACATAGTCGAGGCCGGTGATGACCGTCAGCGCGACGGCCACATACATCAGTGTCATACCGGCGGTGGCGAATCCGCCGTGCAGCGGCAACAGCAGAACCGCGATCGCGACGGACTGCACCAGCGTCTTCAACTTGCCGCCGCGTCCGGCCGGAATCACCCCGCGCCGGACCACCACCAGCCGCAGCAGCGTGATCCCGATCTCACGTCCGCAGATGACCAGGGTGATCCACCACGCCAGATCACCCAGCACGGAAAGTCCGATCACCGCCGAACCGATCAGCGCTTTATCCGCGATCGGATCGGCGAGTTTGCCGAAATCGGTGACCAGACCGTATTTGCGCGCCAACTGCCCGTCGAAGCGATCGGTGATCGCGGCGATGCCGAACAGCGCGGCGGCCGCGACCCGCCAGCCGGTCTGGTGGCCGCCACCCGCGAACAGCGCGAGCACGAACAGCGGCACCAGCGCGATGCGCAGCATGGTCAGCACATTCGCGATATTCATCAGCGGGACGACGGGATCGGTCTGGGCGGGCGCGAATCCGGTGCGGACCGCGGGTTCGCCCCAGCGTCGATCGATCTCTTCGGGCTGCACGCTCACGCCTCCGCCTCGCTGGCGCTAGGCCCGGTCACGCAGGCCACAACACCCGCCGCCACCGGGCTCGGACGCATGCCGACGCGATGCGGTGAGCGGAGCGGGTGGATGTGCGGCACACGTTCAGAGTATCGGTAACCTGGCCGACTACTGTGCACCCCATGACCTCTCGGGGACCACATGGTGGTTCGACTAGCGACGCGTATCCCGACGCGGCACCTGCCGCGGACAAATCTGTCCCTGTCGTGCGACGCGCCCGAACCTCCGATGTGCCCCAGATCAAGGCCCTCGTCGATGAATACGCCGGTCGGATCCTACTGGAGAAGAACCTGGTCACGCTCTACGAGGCGGTGCAGGAATTCTGGGTGGCCGAACTCGACGGCCGGGTGGTCGGCTGTGGTGCGCTGCATGTGCTGTGGGCCGATCTCGGCGAGGTGCGCACCGTCGCGGTGCATCCCGATGTCAAGGGGCATGGTGTCGGGCGGCTCATCGTCGAGCGGCTGGTCGCGGTGGCCAGGGAACTCGAGCTGGGACGGCTGTTCGTACTCACCTTCGAGGTCGAGTTCTTCGGCAGGCACGGGTTCGTGGAAATCGACGGGACACCGGTGACCGCCGAGGTGTACGCGGAGATGTGCCGGACCTTCGATCCAGGCGTCGCGGAATTCCTCGACCTCAGCTATGTGAAACCGAACACCCTCGGCAATACTCGAATGCTGCTGAACCTCTGACCAGAACGGATCGATCGTGCCCATCTTCGCCGTGCACTACACCTATTCCGACGCCACCGTCGAGGCGCGCGACACCTTCCGCCCGGAACATCGGGCTTGGCTCAACGGTCTGATCGATACGGGTGCATTGCTGACCAGCGGTCCCTATCCGGACGGTTCCGGCGCCCTGCTGCTGTTCCAGGTTGCCGACGAGGCGGCCATCAAGGAACTGCTGCCGCAGGACCCGTTCGCCCGCGAGAACCTCATCGACGATGTGCGCGCGGTCGAGTGGCTGCCGGTGATGGGCACATTCGCTTCCTGACCGATCCGGCTGACCGCCGCGTGTCATCGCTCGACACTCGGCGGTCAGCAAACTTGCGGCGACACGCCGTGCCAGGTGCGAGCTAATCCGAGCCCGCCGACGCAGACTCCCCCGTATGCGCATATCCGTCGCGATTTTCGCGTCGATGTCGGTCGCAGGCCTCGCACTCACCATCTGCTCGACGGCCGCCGATTTCGACAGCACGGCAAACTTGGCAGCCGGAGATCGTCCGCTGGTACGACCGGGTGTGGTCGACGAGTCGAAATACCGCGCCGCCGACGGCTACTACTTCCGGACCGCGGATGGCGGCATCGCGTGCGGCTTCCTCGATGAGCCGTTCGGCCAGCCGAAACGACCGGTCGGCTGCCAGGGCACGACTCAACCCACCCCGCCGACGATGCAGGCGTGCTGGGGCAGCGACCCGAGCGCGGCTGCCCTGGCGGTCGGCGAGAGCGCCGGATATCTCTGCGTGAACCGGGGGTTCTTCGTCGGACCCACATCCGGGGCTGATGCCGACGGGCCGGTGCTGCCGGTCGGATCCAGCCTGAGCGTGTCCGGCTTCACCTGTCTGGCCCAGCCCGTTGGGGTGACCTGCCGCAATGACGCGACCGGGCGCGGCTTCGAGATCGCGCCCGAATTCAACCGAGTGTTCTAATCGCCGGTCCGGCTCTCGGCGGACCGGGCCGCGCCACGGGTTTTGATCAGACTCGCCACGGTCGCGATGAGCAGAATCCCGATGATCACGCTGAGCGAGACCGGCGTGGAAATGTCCGGCACCGCGACGTGCCGACCACCGTTGACGAAAGGCAGGGTGTTCTCGTGCAATGCGTGCAGCACCAGTTTGACGCCGATGAACGCGAGAATCGCCGAAAGTCCATAGGACAGGTAGACCAGGCGATCCAGCAGGCCGCCGATGAGGAAGTACAGCTGCCGTAAACCCATGAGCGCGAACGCGTTCGCGGTGAACACGATGTAGGGCTGCTCGGTGAGACCGTAGATGGCGGGGATGGAGTCCAGGGCGAACAGCAGATCCGCGAAGCCGATCGCCAACAGCGCCAACAACAATGGGGTGACCGCGCGCCGACCGTCGATTCGAGTGAGCAGTTTGTCACCGTCGTATTCATCGGTGGTCGGAAGTACCTGTTTGGCCAGCGCCACGATCCGGCTGTCGCGCTTCTCCTCCTGCTCGACCTCGTGTCCGCTCTCGCGCAACAGTTTCACGGCCGTGTAGACCAGGAACAGGCCGAACAGATAGAACACCCAACTGAACGCGCTGATCGCGGCCGCGCCGACGGCGATGAACACACCGCGCATGCCCAGCGCCAGCACAATGCCGATCAGCAGCACCTTCTGCTGGTAGATCCGCGGCACCGCGAAGCTCGACATGATGATGACGAAGATGAACAGGTTGTCCACCGAGAGCGCCTTCTCGGTGACGAAGCCCGCGTAGTACTCACCCGCGAAGGTCGAGCCCCACTTCCAGGCGACGAATCCACCGAATACCAGGGCCAGGCCGATGTAGATCGCCGACCAGATGCCGGATTCCTTGAAGCTCGGATCGTGTGGCGTGCGGACATGGGCGAAGAAGTCGAAGACGAACAGACCCAGGATCACCGCGATGGTCAGGGTCCACTCGAGTGCGGTTACGTGCATGCGGGCTCCGGGCCCCAAACGCGTGTCATGACACCAATCATGCCCGATTTGTCCGTTCTGTCGAGCTAGCGGAGGAGTTGCTGACCATAATTCCACATGCCGGTTTCTTGTCTTCACCGGAACCTGCGCGGCTATCCCTACTCCGAAATGCCTGAGCCCATGGCGTTTTCGTCCGGAACGACTTATGTCGAGACCGATACGGAATTCACCCAGATCGTGACGCACAACTGGAACCACGGACTCGGTGACAACGTGACCGCACTTCTCGAGCACGGCATGACGATCACCGGACCGGTGGAGCGCCGCGGCGTTCCGTGGGAGGCATTGCGCGGACAGATGACGCGCGAGGCGAATGGCGAGTGGCGACTCAGCGACCGTCCCGAACGTCTTCCGCTGACTTACACACTGCAGGCACGCCCGACAACTCGCCGGTGGGGAATAAATGGGTTCCTCATCGCGTCTTCCGGTGTTAGCGTTATCTGCAACGTAATCGATCGGTTATCGGAACCACGAAAGGCAAAGGCAATGACCAGCACTCAGGACCAGGGACTACGCTCCCTCGCCGGTGCCTGGCAATTGCGTTCCGGCACCCGACGGCCGATGTCGCAGCTGCGCCTGACCTGGCTGTTGATGTCACAGCTGGGACAGGCGAGTATCCGGAGCCGCCCCTGAGGTCTCGATTCGAGAAGGCCTGAACAGGGGCCGCTCCCGGCGAAATACTCGCCATGGAGCGGCCCTTTTTCTTGTCCAACGGATGTAGCTCAACTGGAAGAGCAACGATCTCCAAAGTCGTGGGCTGGGGGTTCGAGTCCCTCCATCCGTGCTCATAACTCCATAGTGATTATACGGCAGTAGGTATTTCGTATTACGGGATTTGAATAACCCTGCTGCATACCGGTTTTGAGCCCGTGTAGCTCAGTGGACAGAGTGGCGCCCTCCGACGGCGCAGGTCGGTGGTTCGATCCCACCCATGGGCACCAAAACCATTCCCTCGTAGCCCAATTGGCAGAGGCGCCGGACTTAGAATCCGGTTGATGCGAGTTCGAATCTCGCCGAGGGAACCAGTCCGCGCGGTTTGCGTGGATCAGCGCTCGTAGCTCAACGGACGGAGCACCTGTTTACGAAGCAGGCGGATGAAGGTTCGAATCCTTCCGAGCGCGCTGATGGAGTGTGGTGTAACGGCAGCATAGTGGGCTCTGATCCCGTCGATTCAGGTTCGAATCCTGGCACTCCAGCGCTGCCCGACGAGGGCTCATGCAGGTTCGCCCCGGGGCTCTCATAAGGCCCTGCCGCGTGGTTCGACTCCACGATGAGCTACCACGTCACAATCGTCTGGCTCCAGTCTCGCGGCAACCAGCCGCGTTCGCGACTGATTTGCCGAGCCCGTGACTGATCGGTGTAGAGATATCCCTCGGACCAGATATAGCGGGCACCACCCCAGCGCGCCGCGGCGGCCACATCCGGAAAGAACCCACAGCCTTCGGAATTCGCGCTCGTATTGCACAACACCGGTATGCCGCTGATGGCCTCGTACGCCGCCAGAATCCGCGCGGTGGCGCTCTTTGCTGCGGCATCGATGGTCTGCACCCGTGCGGTACCTGCCACCTGCACGGCAGGAATGCGGTCGGCCCACTCCGGGCGGATGCGGTGCTCGAAGGTCAGGTATGGATCGGTGCCGCCGGGTCCGAACACCTCCGCCGCCCGTTCCGCCAGGCACACTGCCGCCACCGGCCGGTCGGCAGCCCGGCGCTTGATGCCGTTGAGCCGCTCCCGCATCGCCGAATCCGTTGCGGGAGCGAGAATGCTGCGGTTGCCGAGGGCGCGCGGGCCGATCTCCGCGCGACCCGAAAGCACCACCACCGGCTCGCCCTTCCGGTGCAGTAACTCCGCCACGCCCCGCTCGTCACAGAGCTGTCTGCGCCAGTTGTCCGGCACCCCGCATACCCTGACTCGTGGACCCGAGTACACACCCCATCGCAGCGCCGGATTGCGGCCCTTTCGGAACATCTCGCAGCACGCGGCACCGATGGCCGCACCGGAGTCGTCGGGAAACGGCGGAATCCAGATCTCCTCGACCATTCCCCGCAGCCGCGAATTCCACTTGATATCGAGGGCGCTTTCCCCGGTCACCACGAGCTTCGATGGCAAAGAAGCGTCTTGGCGCACAAGCGAACTCAGCGTCGACCGCTCGCTCGAATCGGTGCGGAAAGTGGCGACCGAGCGGACCTTCCGTGCCGACGCCACGACATGGTAGAGCCGTCCGACAGATCCACCGTCCCCGACCAAGACGAGCGCATCCTGCCCACGTGCCGCGAACGGACTCGTGCAATAGCCGCCCATGATGTGCTGGTCCACGTGGTGATAGCCTACATATTCGTGGGCGGCGGAACCGAATCCATGACCACGAAAGCGGTGCCGTGCCAGCGGTATCGTGCGTCCGGGCCGATCCTCATACGGCGCGATCGTGAGCTCGATCGGACGGCCGCCGACCCGCGTCGCAATGCGCGCGGGCTCGGTCGAATCGGGCTCCGGCACCGAACCGTCCACCACGAACCGGTCGATATCAGCGGGCGTCAATCCCTGCGCACGCAATATCTCGGCGACCTGGTCGAGATCGCCCAGGGTGCGGTGCCGCCTGCTGTTGTCCAGCTTGTCCAGCTCGATGCAGAAAACCAGCCGGTCGCCCTCGATCACGGCGACCCCGCCATCGTGCGACACTCTGATTCCGCAGATCACCACGCCGAACCACTGTACCGACGCCACGGCCACCCACCGGCGGTGAGAATAGCTGCGGCCGAAGCATTTTCACAGCTCCGGGTTATCCGGCTCCGCGTCCCCGCCGCCGCGGATCGTCCACAGCAGACCCTCGAGCTCATCGGGTTTGATGAGCACGTCGCGCGCCTTCGACCCCTCACTGGGGCCGACCACGCCGCGGGTTTCCATCAGATCCATCAGGCGACCGGCCTTGGCGAAGCCGACGCGCAGCTTGCGCTGCAACATGGAGGTCGAACCGAATTGTGAAGTGACGACCAGTTCCACGGCCTGGAGGAAGACATCCAGATCGTCACCGATATCGGGGTCGACATCCTTCTTCTCACCGGCCTTGGCGGCGGTGACACCCTCCTGGTATTCCGGTTCGGCCTGGTTCTTGGTGAAGTCGACGACCGCGTGGATCTCCTCATCGGAGATGAACGCACCCTGCAGTCGGGTCGGCTTGTTCGCACCCATCGGCAGGAACAACCCGTCACCCATACCGATCAGCTTCTCCGCACCCGGCTGATCGAGAATGACCCGGGAATCCGTCAATGACGAAGTGGCAAAGGCCAATCGGGACGGCACATTGGTCTTGATCAGACCGGTGACCACGTCCACCGAGGGTCGCTGCGTCGCGAGCACCAAGTGAATGCCCGCGGCGCGGGCCTTCTGGGTGATGCGCACGATCGCGTCCTCGACATCACGGGGCGCGGTCATCATGAGGTCGGCGAGCTCATCGACAATGGCGAGGATGTACGGATAGGGCCGGTAGACCCGTTCGCTGCCCAGCGGCGCGGTGATGGCACCCGACTTGACCTTGTTGTTGAAGTCGTCGATATGGCGCACCTTATTGGCCTGCATGTCCTGGTAGCGCTGTTCCATCTCCTCCACCAGCCAGGCGAGCGCGGCGGCGGCCTTCTTCGGCTGGGTGATGATGGGGGTGATGAGGTGCGGAATGCCCTCGTACGGAGTGAGTTCCACCATCTTGGGGTCGATGAGGATCATCCGGACCTCGTCCGGAGTCGAGCGCGCCAGCAGCGATACCAGCATCGAGTTCACGAAGCTCGACTTACCGGAACCGGTGGAACCCGCGACCAGCAGATGCGGCATTTTCGCGAGATTCGCCGAGACGAAATCGCCCTCGATATTCTTGCCGAGACCGATCACCAACGGGTGGTGATCGTTTCGAGTCGAGGGCGCCTTGAGCACATCGGCCAAGCGCACCAGTTCGCGGTCGGCGTTGGGCACCTCGATACCGACGGCGGACTTACCTGGAATCGGGGCGAGCAGCCGAACATTCTCGGTGGCGACGGCATAGGCGATATTGCGGGCCAGCGCGGTGATCTTCTCGACCTTCACCCCCGGACCGAGTTCCACCTCGTAGCGGGTGACCGTCGGGCCGCGCACGAAACCGGTGACCGCCGCGTCGATCTTGAACTGTACCAGCACCTCGGTGATCGCCTCGATCATCGATTCATTGGCGGCACTGCGCTTTTTGGGCGGATCGCCGTCGGTGAGCAGCGTCAGCGGCGGCAGCGTGTAATCACCCTCGACCTCGCGGTCGGTGATGAACTCCAGCTGCTTCGGCGGCGGTGGGGTCTGGTCCTCGACCTTGATCGGCGTGCGCTTCTTCGGCTTGGGCTTTTCTTCGGGCGCCGCCTCTGTCGCAATCGGTTTCGCATCGCGCAATGGCGGTTCGCCGATGATCTCGGTGACCGCATCGGAGCCGCCGAATTCGTCGGGCGGGTAGTTCTCCTCGGGGGTGCGCCCGCGCCGCTTCGACTTGGTATTGCGATACAGCGGGAATCCATCCGCATCGTAATTGGTCGGATCGAAATCGGATTCGCCGTCGTAGTCACCGTATTCGTCGCCGCCACTGCCGGTGCCGAAGTACTCGCGCAACCGTTGCGGTACCTCGCGCACTGTGGTTCCGGTTACCAGCAGGACACCGAAAACGATGGCCAGCAACAGAATCGGCACCGAAAGCCAGGCGGTGAGCCCGTCGGTGAGCGGCCCGCCGACCACGAAACCGACGAAACCCGCTGCGCGCGAACGCCCGTGCGCATCGGTCGGCGATCCGGCCGCGATATGCCACAGACCGAGGATCGGCAATCCGATCAGCAATCCGCCGAGCACCAGCCGCGGCCTGATCTCCGGACGTGCCTCGGTCCGCATCAGGACAATGGCGATTCCAGTGGCCACGAACGGCAATCCAGCCGAAGCCGATCCGGAGACCGCGCGAATCGCCTCCTCGACCCAGTGCCCGATCGGTCCGCCCGCCGAGAGCCATACCGCGGCCGCGATCACCGCGCTGACGGCGATGAGGGCAAGCGCGATGCCGTCGCGACGATGTCCGTGTTCGATTTCGCCCGCCCGACTCACGGCCCTGGTGGTGGCGCCGAGACCGCGCGCGAGCATATTCCAGCCGCTGCTGATCCCCCGGCTGAACACCGCGAGCGGTGCGGTATTCGACCTGCGCCGGACCGGGCGCCGCACCGGTGTGGTGCGGCCGCGCGGCGCGGGCGAGCGGCGTTGCGCGGTGGTGCGAGCCTGGCCCGAACGAGATGCCGCCGTGGTCCTCCCCCGGGCCGATCCCGCCCGCGCACGAGTGGTCGTGGAGCTGCGGGACTTACCTGCCATGGACTCAGGCTAGCCGCAAACGCCCCATCCAGACCATCAACCACATGAGTATCGCAGGTCGCACATCCACCTACCCGAGTATTTTGGCATGTTGGTGCGATTACAACGAGCGATCAGTCTCGAGAACAGCCCGCACATCGGCTGGATCACCCGCGGTTTCGATCCGGACCTCATCGCGGCCGAAGGCATGCAGCAGTAGTTCCGACGGCATGCCGGTCAGCGTCACCGGGGCCGTTCCCGGCTTCGTGTGCACCACGACCCGCCTGCCGTCGTGAGTGGCCAATTCGACGGTGACCGGCGCTTTGCGATAAGCCATCCGTCCCATTCGACGCAGCCCCGACCACAACTTGTCCTCATCGGCGGCAGGCAACTCACGCGGCTCCCAGCCGGGTACCCCGCGACGCACGTCCTCGTGATGGACGAACATTTCGGTCAGATTGACGACGGCATCGAGCGGTTTGAGCGGGGACCACCACGGCGGGCCGGAGCGCACATCCGCCAGCAGGTCCGGAAACGGTCGCCGCGCCGCCTTGGCCTGCACCGACTCCAGATATCCGGCGAGCGGTTTCAGCATGATGCCGGGGGACGCGTCCGGGCGGCGTTCCCGAACCACCAAGTGCGCGGCCAGATCTCGCACCGTCCAGCCGCCGCACAGCGTGGGCGCGTCCGGCCCCGCCGCGGACATCGTGTCCACCAGTGCCGCACGTTCCCGTTGCGCCATGCTCATCTGGCGAACATATCCGATGCGGTGTCGGCACGGCAGTCCGACTCGCACCGGGTGTGCCCCGAGTACCGGGAGGCCCTATGAATACGGTGCCTCGCCGGATCGCTGTCCACCTCGCACTACGGCGCAATAGCTCCGGACAACACGAAAACCGCCGGATAGCAACGGCTTCCGGCGGTTTCGGGTAGGGGTCAGACGCCGATGACCGTCGGCACGATCATCGGGCGGCGACGATAGGTCTCGGCTACCCAGCGACCGACCACCCGCCGCACACTCTGCGCGATCCGGTGGGTATCGGTCACCCCCTCACCGGCCAGCCGCAGCAGTTCGATTTCGACGAGTTCCGCGGCATCGACGAGTGCGGTCGGATCATCGGAGAATCCGCGCCCACTCACCTCCGGTGTGCTGACCGCCTTACCCGTGGTCGAGTCGACCGCGAGGGTGATCGAGATGAACCCGCCCTCGCCGAGCACGAGCCGATCCGAGAGCGTCGATTCACCCACATCGCCGACCGAGAGTCCGTCGACGTACACATGCCCGACCGGCACGCGCCCCACGATCGAGGCGATCCCGTCGACCAGATCCACCACGACGCCGTCCTCGGCGAGCACCACCCGATCCTCGGCCACACCGGTCGCCACGGCCAGCGCCGCATTGGCGCGCAGATGCCGCCATTCGCCGTGCACCGGCATGGCATTGGTGGGCCGCACCGCGTTGTACAGGTACAGCAATTCACCGGCGGAGGCGTGTCCGGAGACGTGCACCTTCGCATTCTGCTGGGTGATCACCGTGGCGCCGAGCCGCGACAGCCCGTTGACCACCGCGAATACCGAATTCTCGTTGCCAGGGATCAGCGAGGAGGCGAGCACCACGAGATCGTCGGCGCGGATATTGATCTGGCGGTGTTCACCGCGCGCCATCCGCGACAGCGCTGAGAGCGGTTCGCCCTGCGAGCCGGTCGAGATGAGCACCAGCCGATCGCCCGGCAGGGTCGCGGCGACATCGAGATCGACGACCACACCGTCGGGCACCGTCAGATAGCCCAACTCCTGCGCGATCTCCATATTGCGCACCATCGAGCGACCGACGAAACACACTCGCCGCCCGTACTTCTGGGCGACATCGACCACCTGCTGAATGCGATGCACGTGGCTGGCGAACGAGGCGACGATCACCCGGTGCCTGGCCTTGCCGATCACCGTATCCAGTACACCGCCGATTTCGCGTTCCGGCGTGACGAAACCAGGCACCTCGGCATTGGTGGAGTCCACCAGGAACAGATCGACGCCCTCGTCACCGAGGCGGGAGAAACCGGCCAGGTCGGTGAGGCGACCGTCCAGGGGCAGCTGATCGAGTTTGATATCGCCGGTGTGCAGGGCGACACCGGCGGGCGTGCGGATGGCGACGGCGATGGCATCGGGAATCGAGTGGTTGACCGCGAAGTATTCGCAACCGAACGGGCCGTGCGTGGTGTGCTGGCCCTCGATCACCTCGACCAGCTTGGGACGCTGCCGGTGCTCGCGGCATTTCGCGGCCACCAGCGCGAGGGTGAATTTCGAACCGACCACCGGGATATCGGCGCGCAGGCGCAGCAAGAACGGCACCGCACCGATGTGATCCTCGTGGCCGTGGGTGAGCACGATGGCCTCGACATCATCCATCCGGTCCTCGATGGGCCGGAAGTCGGGCAGGATCAAGTCGACGCCGGGCTGCTGGTCCTCCGGGAAAAGTACGCCGCAGTCGACGATGAGGAGTTTGCCGCCGTATTCGAATACGGTCATATTGCGGCCGATTTCGCCGATGCCGCCGAGGGCGAAGACGCGCAGACCGTTCTTGGGCAGCTTCGGCGGGGCGCCGAGTCGGTCGGCTGCTGCCCGCTCGACGGGAGCCGCAACGGGTTGCTCACCGCGTCCGCGTCCGCGCTGCTGACGGCCGCGGGCCGGTCGGCGGGGCTGCTCGGCCGGGGCCTTCAGCGCGGCCTTTTTCGCGGGGGCCTGCTCCGGCGCGCTCTGTCGGGACGTGGTATCGGACCGCGATAGGTCACCGACGTCGGATTGCGCTGGCTGATCGGACCTTTCGGTGCTGGTCGGCGGACGCTGTGCGGCGGGTTCGGGCGCGCCCGCGGGCCGGGTCGCGCTCCGGCGGGGGCGACGGCCTGCTGCTTCAGTCATGACTGCACCTCGCTACGGGTCGGTTCGATCATGTCTGACAATGTGGTGATTCTGATTCGCTCACTCCTCATGAAAGCACCCCTGCCAGCCGGAGGTCGGCGGCGAGGGCATCGAGTTGTTCGGTGGTCGGCATCAATTGCGGCAGACGCGGTTCGCCCGCATCCACACCGAGCAGACGCAGCCCGCCCTTGCTCATCGCGACGCCGCCCAGTCGCGACATCGCGGCATTCAACGGCAGCAGGCCCGCATTGATCTCGCGGGCGCGTACCACGTCACCGGCGGTGTAGGCATCGAGCAGGGCACGCAGCCGCTCGGGCACGAGATGTCCGATGACGCTGATGAATCCGGTCGCGCCGACCGAGAGCCACGGCAGGTTCAGCGCGTCGTCACCGGAGTAGAAGGCCAGATCGGTATTCGCGATGAGATCGGCACCCGCGTTCAGATCGCCCTTGGCATCCTTGACCGCGACGATGCGCGGATGTTCGGCGAGTTTGCGAATGGTGTCGCTGGCAATGGGAACCACCGAGCGCGGCGGAATGTCGTACAGCGTGACCGGCAGGTCGGTGGCGTCGGCGACGGCGGTGAAATGCGCGATCAGGCCGTCCTGGGTGGGCCTGGAGTAGTACGGGGTCACCACGAGCAGGCCGTGCGCGCCCGCGCGCTGGGCATTGCGGGCGAGTTCGATCGAATGCGCGGTGTCATAGGTGCCCGCGCCCGCGATGACGGTGGCGCGCGCCCCGACGGCATCGACGACGGCGCGCAACAGATCCGCCTTCTCCGATTCGGTGGTGGTCGGCGATTCCCCGGTGGTACCGGAAATCGCCAGCAAATCGACGCCGCGGTCGACCAGGCGGGCCGCGAGCGCGACCCCGGCATCGACATTGAGCTTGCCGTCGGCACCGAAGGGGGTCACCATCGCGACACCAACTGCGCCGGAGGCGCGCAGCTCCCTAGGCGTCGATTCACCGTTCGTCATGGTCAGAAAGGCTACCCGCTCCCGGGAACAGCCTCGACACCCTCATTGCCGAACGGCCTGCCACGGCGAGTGATTCACCCCCCAGTATCTGATCATGATGTCAAATCCGCCCTTGAATGACATCATGTTTGGCGTCACACTGATGTCATGGATTTGAATAAATACACCGCCCGGCTACGCGAAGACCTGATCGCCGCCGCCGCACTCGGTGACGAAAAGACCCAGGCCACCGCCGCCGCCCTGGCCGCGGCGACCGAGAGCTCGGCGCGATTGGCGCTGCTCGCGGCGTTATCGGAACTGGCCGCAGAGGTCAGCACAGAGCTCGGCGACCGCACGGTTCACGTCTCGGTGGACGGGACCGACGCGACCGTCGACGTCCGCAAGAATCCGGCGGCGGAAAGCGAGCATCCGACGTTCGAGGAGATGACCGGCGATATCAGTCGGGTCACCCTGCGGATGGTCGAGCAGTTGAAGGCCAGGGCCGAGGAGGCCGCCGCCGCCAGCGGAGTCTCCTTGAACTCCTGGCTCTCGAATGCCGTCAGCGGGGCACTGCGCGACCAGATGCGCGGCTACGGAGGCCCCAAGCGCGACGTTTGAAGAGAGGCGACCCGGCGCCGCGACGAAGACACCTCCGAAGGTTAGCGAGAAGTTGACAGTAGCGGCGCGAGATCGCCGCGCTCGCCGATGACCACCTCATCCAGTTCCAGCCAGTCCGCCATCTCGCGAAGCGCGACCGCCAGGGCCGCAGCGGTTTCCGGTGTGCGGTGGCCCGGCTCGGCGAACGCACCCGGCACCAGGAGCCTGCCCGACGCGCGCTCGGCACGGAGGTCGACGCGTCCCACCAGTTCTCCGTTCAGGAGGAACGGAAACACGTAATACCCGTGCACCCGTTTGGGTTCCGGGGTGTAGATCTCGAGCCGGTAGTGGAAGTCGAAGATCCGCTCGGTGCGGGTTCGGAAGAAGATGAGTGGATCGAAGGGGCACAGCAGGGCAGCACCCTCGATCCGGCGCGGCGTCGAGGCGCCGACGCGCAGGTAGGCGGGTTTACCCCAGCCCGCCACCTCGACCGGTTCCAGCTCCCCGGCATCGACCAGCTCCGCGATGGCCGGTTCGGTTTGTGAGCGGTGCAGCCGGTAGTAGTCGCGGAGGTCGGTCTCGGTCGCGACGCCGAGTGCGGTGCCAGCGCGCAGGACCAATTCACGCACCGCCTCGGTCTCGGATACGTTGCGCGCCAAGATCTCCGGCGGGATCACCCGCTCGGCCAGGTCGTAGTGGCGGGTGAATCCGACGCGCTTGTCGACCGAGAGCGCACCCGCGGCGAACAGCGCCTCACAGATCATCTTGGTATCGCTGAGATTCCACCACGAGCCCTTGGGGCGCGGCTTGTCGAGCTCGAGGTGGCGTTCCACCTCACCGGCAGTGGACGCGCCAACCTCGGTGATGACGTCGAGAATGTCCCTGCCGAGGGTGGGATTGCGTTCGGTCACCCGGCGCATGCCACTCCAGCGGCCGTGTTCGTATTTCCGCATCCGCCAGCGCATGAGCGGCCAGTCCTCGACCGGGATCAGCGCGGCCTCGTGCGCCCAGTATTCGACAAGTCGCCGCGGACGTCGCACACCATTGCTCCAGGCGGCCTCGTCCAGCACCGTCCGGTCGTAGCCGCCGATCCGACTGAAGACCGGCGCGTAGTGTGCGCGCACCACCGCCGATACCGAATCCAATTGCAGCAGTTGGGTTCTGCCGAGCACATCGAGGATCGTCCGCCGGGTCGGCGCGGCCGGTTTGCGTCGCCCGAAACCCTGCGCGGCCAGCGCCGTCCGACGCGCCGCGGCCGCACTCATCGTCCGCATGATCACGACAATGCCATGGGGGTACGACAGATTACGTCGAGACCGAGACCTTGCCCGCGGTATCGATCTCGGTGCGCCGATCCCGATCCGGTGCGTTCGCGAGCACCGTGGCCAGCACCCGTCGGCCCATCGGCAATACCCGCACGGTCACCGAACCGGCATTGGCCGCATCCAATTCCCTGGTCGCCGATTCGATCACCTGCTGGCGCACCCATTTCGGCACCCCGGCGAATCCGCCGTCATCGAGCAGCACCACCTCGACCCCGCGCGAACGCGCGCCGCGAGCGGCACTGCTCAACTCGTCGGTCACCAATTGCGGTGCGCGCAGGCTGTCACGCAGTTCGGCCTCCAGCAGCCTGCACTCTTCCCGTTCGGCCGCAGTGAGTTCGGCGCCTTCGGCAATACGTTCCAGAATCGGCCGGGCCACCTTGTCCAGCCGGGCCAGTTGCCGATCCCGCTCGCCGTTCTGGGCGGCCATGGTCGCCTCGGCGGCCGCGCGCATGGTCGCCTCCTCGCGCAGCAGCCGCAGCGAGCGCTGCATCGGCCGCATCACCGCCGCGCCGATGGAAACCCCGGCCACCGTGGCGATCGGCACGATGGATCCGATCACCACCCGCAATCCGTTCGTCGCACCGACCACCGCGATCACCGCCGCGATGCCCGCGACACCGCACCACGCCACACCCAACCGCCCGCGCACCACCAACACCGCGAGCACATACGACGAAGCGAATGCGGTCCACACCTGCTTGGACATGCCGTGGTCGATACCGACGGCGGTCAAAGCCGCCGCGATCGGACCGGCAGCGGCCACCGCGATGGCGGCGGGCAGCGGCAGTGGATCGACCGGAATCACCAGAACCAGCACTCCGGCACCGGCCACCAACACCAGCGCGGTCGCCGCCAGGAGCAGCGGCGATTCGGCGAAATTGCGCACCATGTACAGCAGGATCGTGGCCTCGAAGACGACCAGGAAGAGCCAGGCCGAGCGGTCCCGCAGACCGAGCAGATCGCGCAGGCCGAATTCGTTCTCGGTATCAGCCATCGCCACCCCAGACCAAGGTCACCGTGGTGCCCTCCCCCGGTTGGGATTCCACGAACCCGGCACCACCGGCCAACTGGCGCATCCGGCCGAGGATGCTGACCGAGACGCCGAGCCGATCGGCGGGCACCCGGTCCAGATCGAAACCCGCGCCGTCATCACGGAATACGACGCGGATACCACCCGCACTGATCGTCACCGTGACGGTGCGCCGCACAGTGCGGCCCGCAACGGTGGCGTGGCGCAGACTATTTCGGGCCGCCTCGGCCAGCGCGGCGGCGATGGTGCCCGCCGCATGCACGGGAAGGCGCAGGTCATCGAGTCCGGCCCAGCGGCGCGCGGTGAATCGGATGCCCGGATTCACCTCGTGGATCGCCGAGCGCAGGAAGCCGATCGCCGATTGCGCGTCCAGTCGGTCGGGTTCGGCATTGGTGCCGCGACATTCGTCGAGTTGCTCCAGTGTGCGTTCGGCCTGACGGCGCAGCACCGGCGATTCGGCACCCGCGCGCGAGGCGTCGAGCAGCGTCGAGAGCACCGCATCGTGGATCAGTGCGGCGAAGCGCGCGCGCTCACGATCCCGGGCCGCGGCACCGGCCACGGCGGCCGCGCGTCGGCTCGCGATCACCGATTCCCGGTCCACCCGCGCTGCCGCCGCGAGCGCGAAGATGCAGCACCACAGGAACAGTGCGCACAGACCAGCGGCCCTGGCGAAATCGCCGACCAGGGACCAGACCGACGTGGTGGGCACCGCATACCGGTTACCCAGTGCCGCGGTTGCCGCCGCTACCAGTAAATAGCCGGTGGCGATCGCGGGACGCCAGGCCAATACGGCCGCGAGCACGCCGAGCGCGAGCACTCGATACATCCACACCGAAGTGGTGTCGGTCAGCGGCACGGCATAGATGAACGGAATGGTCGCAAGCGCCGCAAGATAACTCACCGCGGCCGCACCTGCGACCACGCGAATCGCCCTGCGGCCCATGGTGAACGAGACGACCGCGAGCACCGGGAACCAGCCCAGCGCCACGCCGACCACCAGGCTCGCCCACGGGCCGGAGACGAATTTGGCCTGGTCGGCGATGTCGGGAAGCTCGACGATCGCGACGATTACACCGGCGATTCCGACGGCCAGCCCCATGCGGCGCAGAATGCGATCCGAGGCCGCTTCGACAATCTTGTCCCTGGACACCGCGATCCGCCCACGACGCCATCGACTCGCCCGGAACGGGTCGACGGAGCTCGCAGTGGTGGTAGAGGTGTCCAGCGCGCTGGACGCGGTCATACCTGCGCCTCGCCGGCGCTCGGCTCCGGTATGCCCGCGATTGCGGCTGTGTTCATGGCCGCTCGCTCATGCCCTGGGATGCCGCTCGGGAACGGGGAGCCATCCGTCCTCAACCGCGCGCTTGTAGAGGTCGGTCTTGGTGGGAGCCGGACGGCCCGCATCGGCGTACTTCTGCCGGATACGCCCCAGATAGTCGTTGACAGTCTGTTCGGACAGGCCGGTCAGTCGCGCGACGCGGGAAGCCTTCTCGCCAGAGGCGTAAAGGGTGAGCACCTCTTCCTGGCGCGGGCTCAAACCAACGTCGGACAATTGCGGATCGCCATCGATGGCTGCGGCCCAGTCCGTGGTCACCACCAGCTCACCGGAGGCCGCGCGGCGCACCGCCGCGACCACCGTCGGCACATCCTCGGATTTGCGCACCACGCCGAGCACTCCGGCCTTCGCGGCGGCGCGCACCAGGAATGCGTTATCCGCACCGGTGAATACGAGGACCTCGACACCGCGGTTGCGCAGCGCGCGCACATTGTCTTCGGGCGAGGAGCCGTCGGCCAGTCGCAGATCGAGAACCACCAGATCCAGCGGGGCGCTATTCGCCGCCGCCGCAAGCAGTTCCGGTACCGTCCCAGCGGTCAGCACCAGATCGAGATCAGGTTCCGGCGCCAGCATCGCGGCAAGTCCGATCGCCACCGATTCGTGGTCTTCGACCAGCCCGATCCGGCGCGGTGCTGTTTCGCCCCCTTCGGCCCACATCACCTCGATACTCCGTTCCCGAGCAAACTCGTCCACATCCCCGCCGCTACAACGTCGCCTCGTAGTATGCCCGGCGGCACCGGATGCCGGTCAGACACCAAAATTCGGGGGACAGCGCATTACTCTATGAGCTGCGCCGCGACGGTCGCGCCGAGCTCCCAGCACTGCTGGATCTCCTCTTTACCGGGCGCTCCCATCACGATGACCGGCGCGGCGACCTGTTCCCATCCGAGTCCGGTGGTAACGCTTCGCACGCCGCGCTCGGCCCCTTCGGTGCCCTCATTGCCGTGCAGATAGAAGCCGAACGGCCGACCGCGCGTCGAGTCGAGGCACGTGTAATAGAACGTGTCGAAGGCATGTTTGAGCGCACCGGACATATAACCCAGATTCGCCGGGCTACCGAGCAGATAACCATCAGCGGCCAACACATCGCTCGCGGTGACCGCCAGTGCTGCCCTGCGCTCGACCTGCACCCCTTCGATCTCCGAATCCGTCGCCCCCGAGACAACCGCCTCGAACATGGCCTGCATATGCGGTGACGGAGTGTGATGGATGATCAGCAGCCGAGGCACACCCAGCAGCGTACTGCCGCCCTGGAAATCGAGTGAATTCAAGGCTGCCCGGCTATTGACTAGCGACAAAATGCGAGGAAAATAGAGATTTACACCAGAAGACCGGAAAGTGCCGAAGAGTCGGCGGAGACGTCCAAAGACATCGGAGTGTGCTTTCAAGGATCTGGCCAGGCCCCCGGCAAGCCAGTCGAATATCCGGAGTTGTCAGCGACGACTGAGACTCATGGATTCGATGGAGACTACCGGGGACTGTTCTGTATTGGGGGTCCTTCCTCGCATCCGGACACATCGAGCCCACGAGAATGGCCTGGTTGCGGGGCTTCTCGACGTTTGCCTCCACCACCGCATGGTGATCATTTGTCCACACCCGGGTTGTCCGGCGGGCGGTGGGTGTGGTCGAGTTTCTCCAGGGCTACTGCGCGGCGCATGGTTTCGCGGGCTCGGGTGCGGTCACCGGCGTAGTCGTAGGCGCGGGCTAGGCGGTAGGAGACGCGCCAGTTTTCCGGGTCGGCCTCCCATTCCTGTTTGACCTTGTTGAAGAGTTCGTCTGCGGCGGCGCGTTCGATGCGGCCGGAGGGGCGGCGGGGGAGGTTCGAGGTGTCGAGTTCGAGGCCCTCGTCGTGGATGCGGCGGGCGAGGTGTTGGTGGGCGAGGGCGGCGCGCAGGGTGGCGACGACTATCCAGACGCCGAGCAGCGGCAGGATCAGGACGCCGATCCCGATGACGACGGCGGCGAGGTCGCCGGAACCGATGAGACTGAGCGCGATGCGGCCGAGCAGCAGGAAGTAGAAGCCGAGCACGACGACCAGCGCCGCGATGAATGCGACGACCTTGCGCACGTCGGTGCCGCGTGCGTCGGTGTCCGAGCCCTGGTCGTCCGGCTGGACCGGTTCCTGTGTCACAGATCCAGGAACGGGTCGAGCCCGACGGTCAGGCCGGGGCGATTCGCGATCTCGCGGACGCCGAGCAGTACACCGGGGGCGAAGGAGGAGCGGTCGATGGAATCGTGCCGGATGGTGAGGGTTTCGCCCTGGGTGCCGAACAGCACCTCCTGATGCGCGACGAGTCCGGCCAGGCGCACCGAATGCACCCGCACGCCATCCACTTCGGCGCCGCGCGCACCGTCGAGTTCCTGGGTGGTGGCATCGGGGCTGCGGCCGACTCCGGCCTTGTCCCGGGCGGCGGCGATCAGGCCCGCGGTGCGATATGCGGTACCCGAGGGCGCGTCGACCTTGTTCGGATGATGCAACTCGATCACCTCGACCGAATCGAAGAACCGCGCCGCCTGCTCGGCGAATCGCATGGACAGCACGGCGCCGATGGCGAAGTTCGGGGCGATGAGCACACCGGTCTCCGGACGCCCTGCCAACCAGCCGCGCACCTCGTCCAGGCGGGCCTCATCGAATCCGGTGGTACCGACAACCGCGTGAATTCCGCGCTCCACCAGGAACTTCAGATTTCCCATCACCACATCGGGATTGGTGAAGTCGACGACCACCTGGGTGCCCGATTCGGTGAACGACTCGAGCGAATCGTCCTTGTCGACCGTCGCGACCAACTCCAGATCGTCGGCCGCCCGCACCGCCGCACAGATCGCCTGACCGACTTTCCCCCGCGCACCGAGCACTCCGACCCGAATGGTCACCGCACCTCCTAATTCCGCCAACGACTCCGCCAGCCTATCGACCCCGCTCCCCTCCCGGTCCGCTGACCTCCGGTGATCGTCAGCGCGCTCAGGCGCCCGCCATATTCTCGGCCATCTTCTCCAGCAGGCGAACGGTCTGGGCGTACTCGTCGTCGGTGATCCCGTCGAGCATGGCGCGGCGGCGCTTGCCGATCAGGGTGAAGGCTTGGTGGTGGGTGATGCGGCCCGCCTCGGTGAGGGCGAGGGTGCCCGAATCATCGGTGATGTCACCGCGATCCACCAGCTGCGCGAGTTGGATTCCCCACTCCGAAGCGTCGTTCCAGAAGGGGGCGAGGCCATCGCGGACATCGGTGGCGGAGCGAGGGCCTTCGGCGAGTGAGTTGAGGATCTGCCAGTGGCGCCGGGTCAGACCGGATGCGGCCAGATCGTCCTCGAAGCGGGCGTCGATCCGGCGGTCGAGTTCCTTGAGCCAGTAGCCGATCGGACGTTGTGCTGCCATCGTTCCTCCAAAGCATGTAGAATTACAATTACATGTAATATGACATGAAAGTAGGCCGAATGGAAGAGCGCGACGCGGTGACCGCGGCCGTCGAAGCGGCGATGGTGCGAATCCGGCGGCGACAGACCCGCGGGGCACTCGGCAAGGATTCACCCGTGCCGATCGCGGTGTTCCGAGTGCTGGACGCGGTGGCCGGTGCGAATGCGGACACCGTCGGAACCCTGGCACCGACACTTGGCGTCGACCAACCGCGCGCGAGTCGCCTTGTCGCCCAGGCGGTTTCGTCTGGCCACCTGGAGCGGGTGGCGGATCAACAGGACGGCAGGCGCGCCGTGCTACGACTGACTGCCGCCGGACGCTCCGTCGTCACCGCGGCACGCGAGGGCCGCCGCGCCGCCATGGCGACCGCGATGTCCGACTGGACGGAACGCGAACGCACCGAATTCGCCCGTCTGCTCGTACGATTCGTCGACGCACTCGACGAAAGCTCCCGAACCCGAGGCAAGATGGCCGAGCACTGAGACCAGCCTGCGTGTCTCGGGGCGGTCGCACAGTGCAAGCGCCAGATGCTTTCGACGCGAGGTACCGTTCCGAGCGCAGCGCGCAGTGGCATTCCAAAAGCGCGGCGGCGAATGGCCGCACACCTGCCTGCTAAGCACGTCCGCCGCATCAGCCCAGAACGCCCCCACCTCAGTCACGAAGGCGGACGACCTACTCGAACACAATCACCTGCCGCAACGCATGCCCGGCAGCGAGTTCGTCCATAGCGCGGTTGATTTCATCCAACCCGACATGCGAGGACACCAGTTTTTCGACCGGCAGCCGCCCCTCCCGCCACATCCGGACGTACTCCGGAATATCCCGAGAGGGCACCGCCGAGCCGAGGTAGCTGCCGATGATGGTGCGGCCCTGAGCAACCAACGCGAGTGGGGAAATGCTCGCGCGCGCATCGGGGGCAGGCAACCCGACGGTGACCGTCGTACCTCCGGGTCCGGTTGCGGCGATGGCTGTTTCGAAGGCACGAACGTTGCCCGCCGCCTCGACCACGACATCCGCCTGGATGCCTCGTTCCGCGAGTTCGGCCGGTGTGTACACGGCGCTCGCTCCGAGTTCCTTTGCGAGAGCGAGCTTTTCCGGCACGGTATCGACAGCGATCACTTCGTGCTCGCCGAGCGACACCGCGACGAGCACCGCCGCCATGCCGACACCACCGAGCCCTACCACCATGATCCGATCGGCCGCACCAGGTTTCGCGGAGTTGAGCAGCGCACCACCACCGGTGAGCACCGCGCAGCCAAGTACCGCGGCAACCTCCGGCGGCACATCGGCATCGACTGGAACCACCGATCGTCGATCGACGACGGCATGTGTCGCGAAGGCGGACACGCCCAGGTGATGGTGCACCTGCGCACCCTCCCGATGCAGCCGCCGCCCACCGTTCAATAGCTCACCCGCATTATTGGCAGCACTGCCCGGTCCGCAGGGCGTGCGCCCGTCACTGGCACAGCCCGCGCACTCCCCGCAGCGCGGCAGGAAGGTCATCACCACGCGCTGCCCCACCGCGACATCACTGTCACCGGGCCCGATCGTCTCGACGATGCCCGCCGCCTCGTGCCCGAGCAGCATCGGCACCGGTCGCACCCGGTTTCCGTCCACCACCGACAGGTCGGAATGACACAACCCGGCGGCCTCGATCCGCACCAGCAGCTCACCCGGCCCCGGCTGCCCCAGGTCCAGCTCACAGACGGTGATCGGCGCCGACTCGGCGAACGGTGTGGGCGCTGCGATCCGCTCCAGGACCGCCCCTCGAATCTTCATTCCACGACGCTACCGCGCAGCGTCACAGACAGAGCAAGATGGCCCGCGTCACTCGGGGGTGGCACCATGGAGCGCGATTGGCTAATCTCGACGCCGGTGACGGTGCTCCCGTAGGCCGCCTTGTACCGAGCCCGGGGTCGGGACCGTCACGATACAAGGAGAAATCCCCCTGTCAGTACAGTTCAATCACACCATAGTCGGCTGCCGCGACAACCGGGTCTCGGCCGAATTCTGGTCGGACATCCTGGGTTTGGAACTAGGAAAAGAATGGGGTCCGTTCATCCCGTTGCCAACGGGTAATGGAGTCACCTTCGACTTCGCGAACGTGCCACCGCACGTCACCGAAATCCAGCCCCAGCACTACGCATTCCTGATCTCCGAGGCCGAGTTCGACGCGGCCTACGCCAAGATCCAGCGCTACAAACTGGAGCATTGGGCCGACCCCCGCCAACAGGGCGTCAACGAGATCAACCACAACGATGGCGGTCGCGGCGTCTATTTCCTCGACCCCAGCGGTCACTTCATGGAATTGATCACCGTCCCGTACGGTGGTTGGCCGACATAACCATCACGCAGCGGCGGTCGGCGGCCATGGATTCGGCTTGACGCTCGTTGGTTTGCGGGTGGGCGCGTCATCCCAGTCGAAATGCGTGCCCACCCACGCCCTCGGCCGATCGAACTGGATTTCGTGGGCGGTGAAACGCGTGCCGAGGAACGAGATATCACCGAAGAAGTCGCCCTCGGTGAAGTCGACCGTGCGTCCGCCGAACACCGTCCGCGGGAATCTGACACCGCCGTGAAACTCGGCCTGGGAGAAGTTTGTTTCGCGAGTGCCTCTGTTGCGTAGTCGATTCTGCGCGCCGATCTTCGCCTGATCGAAGGCGGTGAGCGTTGCGTAGAACTGCGCGCCTTTGAAAACGACTCGGGCACTCGCGAATTCGGTGCGGTCGAAGGCAATGTGGTCGCCATCGAAGGCAGCGCGCTCGAACAAGGTCAGCTCCGCCCGGAACTTCGTGTCCTGGAATGAGGTCCGCGCGCCGAGGAAGCGCGCGCCGCTGAAGTTGGTGCGCGGGCCTTGGAAGCAAGCGCTCTCGAACGACACGCCACTTTCGAATGTGGCATCGGCGAAAGTGGTGCCATTGCCTGCCGGTTCGTGCTTTTCGATACGGCTGGTATCGAACATCGCGTGGTCGAACAGCGCCGGACCGTCCTGGAAGGTCGCGCCGCGGAAGGTGACGTGGTGGCCGTCGAACCGCACGCGCTCGAACGTCGAGGGCCCGATGAATGTCGCCCCCGCGAACGAGGTATGCCGCCCCGAGAACACCGCATCCCGGAAATCGACCTTCTCCAGCACCGCGCCGTTGAATGTCAGGTTGCACGCCGACCAGCGGATGTCCGCGGATGGTCGCAGATGTTGGGCGATCACCCGGACGATGGCGCGGCGCACCTCCCGATCGTTGCGCCGGAATTCGTACACCCGCTCGACCTTGACTCCGGTTTCCTCGGCCGATTCGGCCCGCGAGACAAGATGATTCGCACCATCGGCCGGTTCGTACGGCAGCTGCAGATATCCACACAGCACGTCGATGCACTGCTGTCGTCGACTCGGCGCGGAAAACTCATCGGCCACCCCCGCCATCGCATACACCCCGGCGATCCGAACAGCCGGATCCGCATCCCCCAACTGCCGCGCCGCCGCCCCGAACAACTCCGCGAACCGCCCGCGCTCCAGATCGCGCTGCCGCCGATACGCCACCACCAGCGCGACCGCCCCGCCAACCCCGGCGGCCACCGACAGCGCGATCTTGGTGAGGTCCAACTGATTCGGCGTCTCGGCCTTCGCACCCAGGAGCCACCACAACAACCACCAGGTCAGCCCGGCAATTACCAATCCACCGACAACCGCACCCAACACCGCGAGCAATAGTGCCGCGCGGTGTAGTCGGTCGCCCAACCGCCCCCATCGCATCACCGCATGGTAGCCGGGTTGTCGCTCGCCGACTACCTCGCGAGATCAGCTACCCTGCGGCCCTTAGCTTTTCGACTGCGATTCATGCGACGCGGCCGGGTGACCGTTCCGGCGATCACGGCAGATGTTCACGCGCGGCCTGGGATCGGCTGTTGGTCGAACCGGCCGCGCAATTGTTCGGTCACATCCCATAGGCGCCGAGCGGTCGTCACGTCGTACGACTGCGGGGACGACTTGACGGGTTTGAATCTGTTGTAGTACGAGCCACTTTCGATGTCGGGGCTGGTGGCCAGTTCGATGATCGGCGCCGCCCCCTTGGCCGTCGGAAGCGAAATGGCGTGCATGGGTGCCACCCGCAAACGAGAGAACCGCCGACCGAGGTCGGAACGAACCATTCCAGGATGTAGTGCGACGATGGCCAATTCGGGATGTCGACGCTGTAATTCATAACTGAACAACAGGTTTGCCAGTTTGCTGCGGCTGTAGGCGAGGAACGGATCGTAGTGGCGTTCCCTGCCGAGGTCAGCGAAGTCGAGATCTATCGCACCCGAATGGAATAGTGCCGCGCGATGACCCTCGGAATTGACATTCACCACTCGCCCGGCACCGCATTGCAACAGCGACAGGAGAATGCCGGTCATGGAGAAGGGCGCCAGGTGGTGCACGGCGAAGTTCAGCTCGACGCCCTCGGCGGTGACCTCTCGATCGGGCACCATCACTCCGGCGTTGTTCACCAGGGTGTCCACCGTATCGGTCACCTGGGCGATCTGCGCTGCGGCACGGTCGATCCCGGCCGCCGTCGCAATATCGGCCGTGATCACGGTGGCATCCGGCAACTCGGCGCGCAACTCGGCGGCGCGGCGCGGGTCGCGTCCGATAAGGATCAAGCGGTGTCCGTCGCGCGCCAGCCGCCGCACGGCGTGCCTGCCCATTCCAGATGTGGCCCCGATGAAGACGATGGTTCGCGATACCGAGGCGCTCACACCGCACCCACCACACGCGAGACCGAGCGCAGTCCATACGCGGTGGAGATCACGCGTTCGCGCAACGGTACGGGCAGCTGCGCCAGCAGTGCGAAAGTGCGGACTCCGGTTCCCGCGGCATAGTGCCGCTTGGGCTTTCGCGTCGTCACCGCCCGCACCACCGCTCGGGCGACCGGATCGACCGGACCGAGTTTCATGTGTTCACCGGCCGCTGCGACGGCCTCGAGCTGACCGCGGTAGAGCGCGACGCGCTCCGTACTGGAGTCGGAGATCGCTTGCTGGGTGCCCAGTTCCGCTTTGGCGAAGATCTCCGTGCGGGTGCCGCCCGGCTCAACGAGAATCACCGGAATGTCCCAGGCGGACAGTTCCAGCCGCAACGCATTCGACCACGACGCCAGGGCCGCCTTGCTGGCCGAAATGGGCGCCATGAACGGTATGGGGACACGGGCTGTCGGCGCGCTGATATTGACGATGCGGCCTCGGCCCGCGCGCACCAGCGGCAGAAACTCTCGGCAGACATAGGCCGGGCCGAGTGTGTTCACGTCGAACTGGTGGCGCAGCTGATCGGGCGTTACCAGCTCGAGCGGCCCCTGCACGATGATTCCGGCATTGTTGATCACCGCGCGCAGCCCCTCGGATCCGACCTGCGCGGCGACTGCGGCAGCCGCGCGTGCCACGCTGTCGGGATCGGTGACATCCATTGCTACCGAACGAATTTCGGCGGAATCGCGGCTGGATGCGGTGGTGTGCACGCCCGCATAGACGGTATAGCCCCGCTGGACCAGCAGATCGGTGACCGCGGCGCCGATGCCGCCGGTGGATCCGGTAATGAAGACATTGCCCTGACCGTGTTCAGGCACGGCTCCTCCAGTTGTTCGAATCAACATGTTACTTTGAACAGGTGCATGCCAAGGAAGCCTCGCAGATGTCTATCGACATGTCAATAGCAACATGTCCACATGAACACGACACGGATGGTCAGCCGTGTCGCTGAGACATGCCCTGCTGGGACTGCTGGCCGAAAACCCGGCGAGCGGCTGGGATCTGAGCCAGCGATTCGACGAGGTACTCGGTTCGGTATGGCCCGCCGGGCATCCACAGATCTACAGCGAGCTGCGCAAACTACAGGAGAACGGATACATCGCCGTCGACGCCGAGGGCCCGCGCGGACGCAAGGACTACCGCATCACCGCCGCGGGCCTGACCGAGGTTCGGCGCTGGCTGACCCAGACCGAGGTCGATCACACCATACGACTGGAACCACTGCTGCGTTCGGTCTTCTTCTGGCTGATGACACCCGAACAGGTGGCCGAGCACCTCGACCGCGAGGCCGCCTACTATCGCGGCCTCGCGGAGAACTACCGCAAGATCGCCGCAGCCAAGGACCGCGGCGAATACGGCCGAAGCCCGCAGACGGATTCGCTGCGCATCGCCGCCGAGGCCGGAATCCGGCTGACCTCGGCCCTGGAGGAGTGGGCGGACTGGACCAAAGCGCGTCTATCGCAGGAGCCGCGAGCCGAGTAGCGCCGAATCCGCTAGACCCCTTGCTTTTTCGCTTCCTGATTCCGGCGCAGCCCGAGCCCGGCCGCCACCAGGCACGCGAATGCGACCGCACCGACGAACCATGGGAACACCTCACTCAGCCCCCATTCGGTGGCCGCCCACCCGGCGAGGATGGTCGGCAGCGCCATGGCCGAGTAGGCGAGCAGGTAGTACGCGGACATGGTCTCGCCGCGCTTGTGTTGCGGCACAACCTCGGACAGATGCCGCAGCGATCCGCCGAACCCGAGCCCGAAGGTCGCGCCGAGCAGCACTCCGGCCAGCAGCACCACGACCCAGTTGCCGGTGTGCAATGCGGGCACCGTGAGGACCAGTGCCACCGCCATGCCGGTATCGCCGCCGATCGCCGCGCGCCGAGCCGGAATTCCGGTGGCGAACAGCTGAGCGGTGGCACCGGCGATGGCGGTCGACGCGACGACCGCGCCACCGAAAACGAGATTGTGGATGCCGGTCTCTGCCGAAGCGAGCGACGGATACAGCGACAGCAGTACGCCCAACACCGACCAGGCCGCCATCACACCCAGCGCCGAGAACCAGAAGTCACCGCGAATCTCCTGCGGCACCGCCGGTTTCGCGATCGTGATGCGTCCCGAGATCCGAGCGGTATGCGGTTCCCGCAATGCGATGACACCGGCGCCGATGAGCAGGCACACCACCGTGATGACGACATAGGGCATGCGCAGCGGATGCGGTGCGTACTGGGCAAGCAATGCCGAACCCAGAATCGCTACGGCCATACCGACATTGAACGCAACGCCGCTGAGCTGACCGGACCGGGCACCGTGCTTCGGGCGCAGATCGAGCAGTGCCGCGGCACCGGCGACCACCGTCGAACCGACCGCCAACCCGTGCAGCGCCCGCGCCAGCAGCAGCATCGCGACATTGTCGGCCAACAGGAACACCACCAGCCCGATGATCATGGTGGCGAATGCGCCGAGCAGTACCGGCTTGCGACCGACCACATCGGAGATGCGCCCGGAGACCAGCACCGCGGCCAGCGCCGCGAATGCGTACACCGCGAAGACGAAGGTCGTCGTGAGCGGCGTGAAATGCCACTCCTTCTGGTACATGCCGTACAGCGGCGCGGGCACCCCGGAGACGCCGAGCGCCACCCCGCTCGCCGCCAGAATCAGCGCATAGGCCCAACGCTGTGAAGTCTGCTGGTCGGCCGCCACCGTCATTGTCGCTGCCATCGGAACCCCGATCAGGTAAGTTTGATGATGATCGAACTTCAATAGACGATACAGCCGGTACGATGACCATCAAACCACTGTGAGGTAGATCATGACCGAAGCGAAGGAATCGGCCACCGAGGCGCCGCCGGTCGCCTCGTTACCCGCCGTGCTCGGCGCACTGCAGGATCCGGTGCGGCTGGAGATGGTGCGTCGGCTGAGCAATGCGGGCACCGCCGTGCGCTGCGGCGCGCTCTATGAGGTGATCAACAAATCGACCGCCACCCACCACTTCAAGATTCTGCGCGAAGCCGGTGTCATCGAGCGACTGATCATCGACGGCCAGACCTGCCAGCGCCTACGCTCGGAGGATCTCGACCACGCCCTGCCCGGCCTGCTGCCCTCGATCGTCGAGGCGGCCAACCGCGCCCGCAGCGAATGAGCTAACCCGCGGGTGTCGGCAGCACCGGCGGCGTGAAGTGGAACGTCGGAACGGGCGGCGGTGACTTCGGGGCGGTCGGCACCGGAGTCCGATCATCGCTGTGGAAGGTCTGCGTCGCGGTCTGGTGCACACCCCACCAGAGCGCGAGCGCGGTCAATACCGCGACCAACAGCACGCCCCCGACGTACGCGTCGAACATCCGCCACCGGTACTCCAGCGCCTGTACCAGCAGAATCTCGAGCAGCAACGTCACAACCACAATGCCGATGATCGCGACGAACACCCCGAACGCCGCGGGCTGACGAGCCCAATGCCGCAGCGCGGCAGCCATTCCCACGAGCGGCAGCCCGCCACCGAGCACGATGATCACGCTCAACAGCGCGAATTCCTCCCCCGCACCGCGATCCGACTCGCCATCGCGCCGCACGACCCACGCCACGAACAGCAACAGATGCGCCAGCGCGGCACCCACCACTCCGACGAGCACCGCGATGTACCCGCCGCGCACCTCCTCGACCGACCACTCCGATCGCAATACCAGCGCACCGATATCGGTGACGAAACTCGACACCAGCCCGATCACCAACGCCAGCAACGCTTCCGGCCGCCGCAGCAGCCGCTTGCGCAGATATCCCTGCGGCAACTGGCGAACCAGCTTGCGGAACACGCCGAACCACGCACCGAGCACGCCCACGAAAAGCACAGGCGTCAGGACCCGCATGCCACCGGTGGGCATCCACATCGAAAGCGAAACCACGGCCGCCGCGAAGAACCACACCCAAGCTGCCAGCCTGATCAGCGCCCGCCACATGATTTCGGCGAGCAGCCGACGTGCGCCCGCATCACCCGGATTCGAGCCGAGCAGTCCACGCAGCGTCGCGACGGCCTTGTCCCTGGTCGCGATGTTCTCGAAGTCCAGCCGCGCCCGCGTCTGCAGCAGTTCGGCATGTACCGGATCCTCGGCGAGACCGGCCTCGACGTGGCGGCGGGCGGCGTCCGAATCATGCAGTCGCCGATAGGTTTCCGCCGCGTGGGCGTGTGTGCCCGCGTGCGCGGGGGCGAGTCGTGTTGCCCGCTCGAGGGCATCGCGGGCTTCGGCTCGCGGCTTATCTGAGGTCGCCGCATTGGCGATGACCCGAGCCAGCACCAGCAGGGCCGCGACATTGTCCGGCGCCAATCGCGTCGCCATGCGGGCGTGCCGTTGCGCTTCGTCACGCATGGTGTAGGCGTCGTAGGCCAGGGCCGCGGTCAGGTACGCATCGAGGCGCGCCGGGTCGGCGGCGATCGCCGCGGTCGCGTAGCGCAGCGCCTCATCGGTCTGATCGAGTCGATAGGCGATGTCGGCCATGCGTTCCAAGAGCACCGGGTCGTCGGGTTGGGCCACCAATGCCGCACCGATGATCCGGCGCGCCTCGTCGAGCCGTCCGAGTTCGGCCGCCACCTCGGCGCGACCGAGCGCCGATCCCGTCATATCCACCCCCCGACCAGCTGATCTACCTCAGCCCTCGACCAATCGCCGCACCGCCGCGGGCAATTCCCTGGTGCGCCGGTACGGTCCGGCCACCGAGGCCGCGAACGGTCGCGCCAGCAGGGTGCGGGCGATCGCGGAAACCTCTTCGGTGGTCACCGCATCGATGCGGGCGAGCGTCTCCGAGACGCTGCGGTGGTTACCGTAACTCAGTTCGCTACGACCGATCCGGTTCATCCGCGATGCCGAATCCTCCAGGCCGAGCACCAGACCACCACGCAACGAACCCTTGGCGCGCGCGCATTCCGCGTCGGTAATGCCATTGGCCGCGATCTCTTCCAGCACCCCGCGCGCCAATGTCGCCACCTGGCCGAGATTTTCCGGTTGGCAGCCGATGTACACCGAGAATGCGCCGGTATCAGCGAAGGTGTCCACGCTGGAGTACACCGAGTACGCCAGGCCGCGTTCCTCCCGAATGCGTTGGAACAACCGCGAACTCAGACCACCACCGACCACGGTATTGAGCACCGAGAGCGGCCAGCGCCGCTCCCCCTCGTGCCGCCCGAAGGCCCGCACGCCGAAGACCAGGTGCGCCTGTTCGCTGTCGCGGTGGCTCCAGTGCAGCTCCGGTGCGCTGTGCGGTCGAAACCGGCCCTCGCGCCGTGGTGCGGGTTCGGCGGATGGATCGAGCCGGGCGGCGAAGGCACGGTGCACCAATTCCACGGTGTGGTCGTGCTCCACATTGCCCGCGACCGCGACGACCATCCGATCCGGCCGGTAACGGCGCAGGTGGAAGCCGCGCAGCTGGGTGGCATTCATCGCCTCGATGGTGTCGATGGAGCCGATCACCGGCCGCCCGATCGGATGATCACCGAAGAGCGCGGACAGGAATGCGTCACCGACCAGATCCTCCGGATCGTCGTCGCGCATGGCGATCTCCTCGAGCACCACCTGCCGCTCGACATCCACATCCTCGGCCCGGCACAGACCGTTGAGTACGACATCGGAGACCATATCGACGGCCAGCGGCAGATCCTCGTCGAGGACATGGGCGTAGTAGCAGGTCTGCTCCTTCGCGGTGAACGCGTTGAGTTCACCGCCCACCGCATCCATCGCCTGCGCGATATCCAATGCCGATCGTGTCGGAGTCGCCTTGAACAGCAGGTGTTCCAGGAAATGCGCGGCGCCCGCGACAGTGGGTCCCTCGTCGCGCGAGCCGACCCCCACCCAGACCCCCATCGATGCCGAACGCACGCCGGGGACATGTTCGGTGACCACGCGCAGCCCGCCGGGTAACACGGTGCGCCGTACCCCCGCGTCGGTGCCCCGCATCTGGTCCATCCGCAGCTCCAGAGACGAACCCCCCTGCTCGCCGCGGAGCAGAGGGGTTGCCGTCTTCTTCTTCGTCACAGAGACAAGTACTACTCCGTCTCCGCCGTGCCCGCATCAGCGGTTTCGGTCGCCTCGGGCTCGTCGGCGTTCTCGTCGACCGGCACCAGCGAAATCTTGCCGCGGTTGTCGATATCGGCGATCTCGACGCGCAGCTTGTCGCCGACGTTCACCACGTCCTCGACCTTGGCCACGCGCTTGCCGTTGCCCAGCTTGGAGATGTGCACCAGGCCGTCGCGGCCGGGCAGCAGCGAGACGAACGCGCCGAAGGCGGTGGTCTTGACGACCGTGCCGAGGAAGCGCTCGCCGACCTTCGGCAGCTGCGGGTTGGCGATGGCATTGATCTGGTCGATCGCCGCCTGCGCCGCCGGGCCGTTGGTCGCACCGACGTAGACCGTGCCGTCGTCCTCGATGGAGATATTGGCGCCGGTCTCCTCGGTGATCTGGTTGATCACCTTGCCCTTCGGGCCGATGACCTCACCGATCTTGTCGACCGGGATCTTGATCGCGGTGACGCGCGGAGCGTACGGGCTCATCTCGTCCGGGGTGGCGATGGCCTCGGCCATGACCTCGAGGATGGTGGTGCGGGCATCGTGCGCCTGGCTCAGCGCACCGGCCAGCACCTGCGAGGGGATGCCGTCCAGCTTGGTGTCCAGCTGCAGCGCGGTGACGAAGTCCGGGGTGCCCGCGACCTTGAAGTCCATGTCGCCGAAGGCATCCTCGGCGCCCAGGATGTCGGTGAGCGCGACGTAGCGGACCTCGTCCTCACCCTTGTCGTTCTTGATGGTGTCCGACACCAGGCCCATGGCGATACCGGCGACCGGGGCCTTCAGCGGCACACCGGCGTTCAGCAGCGACAGGGTCGAGGCGCAGACCGAACCCATCGAGGTGGAACCGTTGGAGCTCAACGCTTCCGAGACCTGACGGATGGCGTACGGGAACTCTTCCTGGCTCGGGAGAACCGGGATGAGCGCCCGCTCGGCCAGCGCGCCGTGGCCGATCTCGCGACGCTTCGGCGAACCGACGCGACCGGTCTCACCGGTGGAGAACGGCGGGAAGTTGTAGTGGTGCATGTAGCGCTTGGAGGTCTCCGGGCCGAGCGAGTCGACCTGTTGGGCCATCTTCACCATGTCGAGGGTGGTGACGCCCATGATCTGGGTCTCGCCGCGCTCGAACAGCGCCGAACCGTGCGCCCGCGGGATCACGGCGACCTCGGCGGAGAGGGCACGGATATCGGCCAGGCCGCGACCGTCGATGCGGAAGCCGTCGGACAGGATGCGCTGACGCACCAGCTTCTTGGTGACCGAGCGGAATGCCGCGCCCAGTTCCTTCTCGCGACCGGCGAAGTCGTCGGTCAGCCGATCCAGCACGGCGAGCTTGATCTCATCGATCTTCGCCTCGCGCTCCTGCTTGTCGGCGATGCCCAGCGCCTCGCCCAGCTCACGCTTGGCGGTGCCCTCGACGGCCTCGTAGACATCGGCCTCGTACGGCGGGAAGAGCGGGAACTCCTCGGTCGGCTTGGACGCCAGCGAGGCCAGATCCTGCTGTGCCTTGCACAGGCGGGCAATGAACGGCTTGGCGGCCTCGAGGCCCTGCGCCACCACGGCCTCGGTCGGCGCCTGCGCCCCGCCCTCGACCAGCTCGATGACCTTCTCGGTGGCCTCGGCCTCGACCATCATGATGGCCACGTCACCGGATTCGACGACCCGACCCGCGACGACCATGTCGAAGACCGCGCCCTCGAGCTGCTCGACGGTCGGGAACGCGACCCACTGGCCCTCGATCAGCGCGACCCGCACGCCGCCGACCGGGCCGGAGAACGGCAGGCCCGCGATCTGAGTGGACGCGGATGCGGCGTTGATGGCCACGACGTCGTACAGATCGTTCGGGTCCAGGCTCAACACGGTGACCACGACCTGGATCTCGTTGCGCAGGCCGTCGACAAAGGACGGACGCAGCGGACGGTCGATCAGGCGGCAGGTCAGGATCGCGTCGGTGGAGGGGCGACCCTCCCGGCGGAAGAACGAACCCGGGATGCGGCCCGCGGCGTACATGCGCTCTTCGACATCGACCGTCAGCGGGAAGAAGTCGAACTGGTCCTTGGGGTGCTTGCCCGCGGTGGTCGCGGACAGCAGCATGGTCTCGTCGTCCAGGTAGGCGACGACCGAACCGGCGGCCTGGCGGGCCAAACGGCCGGTCTCGAAGCGGACGGTGCGGGTTCCGAAGGTGCCGTTATCGATCAGCGCGACGGATTCGAACACACCGGGCTCGACCTCGATGGCCGAGGTGGTAGTTGTTTCGGACATTTTTCTGCTCTCAACCTCTCGTCTTCGCTGGATCGAGCGCCGAGTCGGCGCGATCCAGCTGTCGTCAGCCATACCGGATACGGACGCGCGGCAACCCTCTTGGCTGCGACGCGCACACCCGGCCGATTCCCCTTGGAAACGGCGACGCGGAGGCGGTCATCGATCGAAGCCCGCCGGCGACTGCGCGCCTGCCGGGAGGCCACTACCGAAGACCGACGCCACGCGGCGGGTGCATACGGCTGTGCAATGTTGTCGTGCGAACGGGGTGTGAATACCCCCATACACATATAGCCAACGGGGAGATTGTACTTCTCCCCGTTGGCCGGGCTGTCGACTACCCGAGGTAGCCGGTGTGTCGAAGGATCAGCGACGCAGACCCAAACGCTCGATCAGCGAACGGTAGCGCTGGATGTCCTTGTCGGCGAGGTACTTCGACAGGCGCTTGCGACGACCGATCAGCGCCATCAGGCCGTGGCGGGTGTGGTGGTCGTGCTTGTGCTTCTTCAGGTGCTCGGTGATGTCGGCGATCCGCTTGGACAGCAGCGCGATCTGCGCCTCCGGGGAACCGGTGTCCTTCTCGTGCAGGCCGTACTCGGCGAGAATGGCCGACTTCTGCTCGGTGGTCAGCGCCATGGGGCATCCACTCCTATTTCTCAGTTCCGCGCTCGAGGATTCCGGTTACCCGGCCGGGTGCCGCCGCGGACCGCAGCAAACCCGAGGATCCACCTTACCGGATTCGGTTCGCCGTACCGAATCCGATATGACGAACCGAATCGCGCGAGCAAATCCGCTGGTGGGGGCGTCAGTCGACGGCGGTGAGGACCTTGCGGGCGTTTTCCACGTCGCGCCCCATGGCCTCGAGCAGGTCTTCGATGGAGTCGAATTTGCGCATACCACGGAGGTGCTCGACGAAATCCACGGCGACATGCTGACCGTAGAGATCGGCTTCACAGTCGAGGACATACGCCTCGACGGTGCGGGCGCGCCCGGAGAAGGTGGGGTTGGTGCCGATGGAGATCGCGGCCATCGCGGGCTCACCCGGCGTCACGGTGCCGATGGTCGGGCCGGGGCCGAGCACGGTGAACCAACCCGCGTAGACGCCGTCGGCCGGAATGGCGGCATACATGGGCGGCGCGATATTCGCGGTCGGGAAGCCCAGTTCGCGGCCGCGGCCGTCGCCGTGTACGACCACGCCCTCGACCCGGTGCGGACGGCCGAGCGCCTCGGCGGCCGCGGCCATATCGCCCGCGTCCACGCAGGCACGGATGTAGGTAGAGGAGAAGGTGACGGCATGCTCGCTGAGCAGCGTCACACCGTCGACCTCGAAGCCGAAGCGCCCACCAAGCTCGCGCATGGTCTCGACGGTGCCCGCGGCCTTCTTACCGAAGGTGAAATTGTCACCGACCACGACCTCGGCCACATGCAGCCGCTCGACCAGCAGATCGTGCACGTAACGCGCGGGGGGCAGCTTCATGAATTCTTGGGTGAAGGGCATGACGCAGAAAACGTCGACGCCCAACTCCTCGGCCAATTCCGCGCGCCGGGTCAGCGTGGTCAACTGCGCCGGATGCGAACCGGGGCGCACCACTTCCATCGGATGCGGGTCGAAGGTCATCAGTACCGCCGGAACTCCCCGCGCGGCAGCGGACTTCACGGCCCTGCTGATCAGCTGCGCATGGCCGCGATGCACACCGTCGAATACGCCGATCGTGAGTACGCACCGCCCCCAGTCCGCGGGTACGTCGTCGAGGCTCCGCCATCTCTGCACAGTCCGCAGCCTACGCAAAATACGGGGGGAACAGTATTCCGAGGTGTCCATCCACACTCCCGTCTCGAGCTCCGCGTGTACGTGGGGTGAATTGCAGCCTGCCGGTGGTGGCGCCCACTACCGGACGCATCGGAAACAGTGGCCGCCCCATTGGCTCCGCACGGCGGGACTCACCGCGCCGGACCTGGAGATCGCCGGGGCCGCGATGGGCGGTGTGCCGCGAACAACGGCGAATCCGAGATCGGCCCCGACCAGCCGAAACCGACGGATCGGCGAGCCGGATCGACGCTGTCGGACAACACCACCGAGTGTTCAAGTGTGTGAATGTGTGAATCGCGAGTCCAGTGCATAAGCTCGAAGATGTGCCCGGTAAACGAGACATCGCAACCCGACGCGAGCTGGCCGACACCGCAGCGCAGCCGACCGAGACCACAGACCCCCACGGCAGCACCGCGACGATTGCGCCGGAGCTCACCTCGGTCGCCCAGGACTACTTGAAAGTGATCTGGACCGCTCGAGAGTGGTCGCAGGAAAAGGTCTCGACGAAACTGCTCGCCGAACGGATCGGCGTATCGGCCTCCACTGTCTCCGAGGCGGTACGCAAGCTCGCCGATCAAGGCCTTGTCGAACACGCACGGTACGGATCCATCACCCTCACCGAACACGGTCGGCGCGCGGCGGTCGCCATGGTGCGTCGGCATCGGCTGATCGAGACCTTCCTGGTCAACGAACTCGGCTACGGCTGGGATGAGGTGCATGATGAGGCCGAGGTGCTCGAGCACGCGGTCTCGGAGTTGCTGATGGCGCGCATCGACGCGAAACTCGGCTATCCGGACCGGGATCCGCACGGCGATCCCATTCCCTCGGTCGACGGCGCGGTGCCGACGCCGCCCGCCCGCCAGCTCAGCGACTTCCGCGCGGATGAATCCGGCCATGTCGCACGGATTTCCGATGCCGATCCGGATATGCTGCGCTACTTCGATTCGGTCGGCATCGCCCTCGATACGCCGATAGTCGTGGTGGAACGCCGAGACTTCGCGGGCACCATCGCGATTCGCATCGGGGACCGCACCATCGATCTCGGCCGCCCTGCGGCCGAAGCCATCTGGCTCAGCGACTGACTCGCGTGCCGGTGGTGACGATCCGTTGTCACCACCGCACGCCGCCGCGGCCACCGCGTCCGCGGCAAAAACACACTCCGCTATTCCCCTATCGCGGCGCCGTGCCTCGGAGTTAGCACAGGTCAACCCCCATAGATATGGCGCACGCCAAACCCAGCAGCGCACGCAATTCGGTCGCCGTGCCAGTTGGCGCATAGCCACTGACCACCTCGCAGAAGGCACACCCTGTGCGAGGTAGTGATCCGATATGCGACGGAAACCGGTCAGCTTGTGGCGGGGACGTGGGCGACAGTTGGATCGGGGCGCTTGGGTTGGGCGGCGGCCAGCCAGAAGAAGATCGGGGGTAGGGCGAATTCTATTGCGGTGAGGACTATTTGGAACCAGTGCGGCCAGCCGTAGACGGCGACCGAGATCAAGCGAGCGATGCCGCTCAGTAGGAAGATTCCGGCGAGCCAGTGCACCGCGTGCGTAGCGATCGGGACTTGGCGGGCGGCCCAGATCCAGGCGAGGCCGTAGCCGACGAAGATGCCGCCGAAGAAGCGGGTCTGACTGTCGGCGGTGACGCCGGAGGAACCCATATCGGGAATGCCGTCGATACCGGCGGCCATATGGAAGATGCCGATACCGACGATGACAATGCCCATCGCCATGGACAGCCACTTGAGTGCCGAGGTCATGAATTCCTCCCTTCACTAGTAGACGTATGTCTACTAAGTCCGACCCTACGGCGCTTAGTAGACATACGTCAACTAAGCTCCAAGAGGTGACCCGCCGCCGCCTCGCCCCCGACGAACGCCGCCGCCTGCTACTGGACGCGGGCGCGAAACTGTTCGCCGAACGCGCCTACGATGCGGTGCTGATGGAGGATGTCGCGGCGGCGGCCGGTATTTCGCGCGCCCTGCTCTATCGCCACTTCCCGACCAAACGCGACCTCTTCGCTGGCGTCTACCAACTGGCCGCCGATCGCCTGCTGGTCGCCACGAAACTCGATACCGAAACCCCGCTGCCCGAACAGCTCGCGGCCGGACTCGACGAGCACTTCGACTACTTCGAGGCCAATGCCAATACGGTGGTGGCCGCCAATCGTCTGCTCGCGGGCGATCCGACCATTCAGGCGATCATCTCGGGTGAACTCGGCGAACTCAGAGTCCGTCTGCTCGACGTCATGGGCGTCGACGGCCATATCCGCGAGCTCACCTCATCGGTGCTGATGGGCTGGCTGACCTTCGTCCGGGTGCTATCGGTCGATTGGCTGGAGAACCGCACCTGCACCCGCACCGAACTCCGCGATATCTGCGTCGGCGCGCTGCTCGGCGCACTGGAACCACTTGGCGCGGTTAAAGATTCGACGGACGCACGACCATGACCGAAGCCGCGCGCTTACCGCTCTCCTGCAAGAGCGCGATCGCACGCCCGGACGGGTCGACAGCGGCGTAGACGCCCGCTATGCCGACCGGCTCGAGCCAGCGGCCGTTGCGCAGATCGTCGGCCTGTTTGTCATCGATATCGCGCCGTGGAAATGCGGTTCGGATAGCGTCATCGATATCCAGGCTCAACAGCGGTTCCTCGGATTCGGCCAATACGTCGAGGGTTCTGGCGTGCTCGAGGGTGAACGGGCCGACCCTGGTGCGACGCAACGCGGTCAGATGACCACCGACACCGAGTGCGGCGCCCAGATCGCGCGCCAGCGCACGAATGTAGGTGCCGGACGAACATTCGACGACGACATCCAGATCGACGAATTCCGAAATATCGCGGCGCGCAAGGATATCGAAGCGCGAGACGGTGACCGGGCGAGCGGCGAGCTGTACCTCTTCACCGGCCCGATGCCGGGCATAGGCACGTTCACCGTTCACTTTGATGGCACTGACCGTGGCGGGCACCTGCTCGATCTCGCCGGTCAATTGCACAGTGTGCGTTGCGATTTCGGCATCGGTGAGATGGGTCGCCGATGCGGTCGAGAGCACTTCGCCCTCGGCGTCGTCGGTGGTGGTGGCCCGGCCGAGCCGGATGGTCGCGGTGTAGGCCTTGGTGGTCAGGGTGAGCAGGCCGAGCAGTTTGGTGGCGCGTTCGACGCCGAGCACCAGTACGCCGGTGGCCATCGGATCGAGTGTCCCGGCGTGCCCGACCTTCTTGGTGCGCAATAGTTTTCGACACTTCGCGACGACGTCGTGACTGGTCCAGCCGCCGTCCTTGTCGACGATCAACAGACCACCGAGTGCGTCGATCCGTGCGTCGGCCATCAGTCGTGCACGATCGCGGTCAGGATGAGTCCGTCGCCGATCATCCAGCGGCCGTCGAAGGAAATCAGCGGCGCACCACCGTCGGTGACCTGTCCGGGCACCAGGATCTGGCTGTGGAAGGTGCCCGACCCCGCGCCGTCGGAGCTCTCGTCAATGGTGAAGGTGATGTGGGCGTCCTCGAAGCCGAGCCAGCGCGCGGTCAATGGCCACCACGCCTTGTAGGTGGCTTCCTTCGCGCAGAACAGCAACCGGTCCAGGTGCAGGCCGGAGCCGCCGACCCGTGCCAACCAGTCCCGCTCGGGCGGCAGGCTCACCGAATCCAGCACGCCCTCGGGCAGGGTGTCGTGTGGTTCCGCATCGATGCCGATCGAGCGGAACCGCAGCTTGTGGCCCAAGGCCGCGGCCCGATAGCCGTCACAGTGCGTCAGGCTGCCAACAATGCCGCGCGGCCACACCGGCGCACCCCGCTCGCCCTTGCCGATCGCGACCGGTGCCTCGCCCAGTTCCGCCAGCGCCAGCCGGGCGCAGTGCCGTGCGCCGATGAAGTCCCGGCGGCGCTTCTCCACCGACTTCTCGATGAGGTGCGCCTCGGCCGGATGCGGCTGCAGATTCTCGGGATATTCCAAGAGCTCCGCCGAAGCCACACCAGCGGGAAGAATTTTCTCGATCAGCTCGTCCGCCTCCCCGCACCTTCGGCCCGAGTGCCACGCGAGCGGCGTCCAGCGGTCAGGGGGCAGGTGAACGTGCCCGAACCCGACGAGTTACCCATGTACACACCAAATCAGTAGTTGCGCTGCGAATCAAATTGCCGCTGCGGTGCCGGTCAAGGGGTCATACGCCGCGGCGACGCTCGGCTTTGGCACGCATCTCGTCGGCCGCGGCCTCCATCTCGGGGGTGACCTTGAAGTGGCCGCCCCATTTGTTCAGCGACCCCGGCGGGTAGTCGGGAGTCGGCAGGATTTGACGCAACAACTGGTCGGGCAGTCCGCGGCGCTGCCATTCGCGGGGGTAGCCGAGCGATACCTCTTCGAAGCGCACGCCGTCGTAATAAGAGGTACGCGGGATGTGCAGGTGGCCGTAGACCGAGCAGACCACGTTGTAGCTGGTGTGCCAGTCGGCGGTCAGATCGGTGCCGCACCAGAGCGCGAATTCCGGGTACCACAGCACGTCGGTGGGCTGACGGACCAGCGGGAAGTGATTGATCATCACGATCGGCGTCTCGGGTGGCAGCGCGTCCAGCTTCCGCTTGGTGACCTGGACGCGGGCATGACACCAGGCATCCCGGGTCAGGTAAGGATCAGGTGAGAGCAGGAATTCGTCGGTCGCCACCACATTGCGTTCCCGGGCCAGGGCGAGGCCCTCGGCCTTCGTCTTGGTGCCCTTCGGCAGGAACGAGTAGTCGTAGAGCAGGAACATCGGAACCAGCGTCACCTGACCGCCGTACTGCTCGGACCCCGCGCCGGTCCACACCGGGAACGGATCCTCCGGTGTGATGACATCGAGATCCCGGCAGATCGACACCAGGTAGTCGTAGCGCGCGACACCGTGCATCTGCACCGGATCCTTCGCCGTAGTCCACAATTCGTGGTTGCCCGGCACCCAGATCACCTTGGCGAAGCGCCCGCGCAGCAGCTCCAGCGCCCAGCGAATATCGTCGGACTTCTCCCCGACGTCCCCGGCCACGATGAGCCAGTCCTCGGGCGAATCCGCGCGAATCTGCTCGACGACCGGACGATTCCCCTGGTGCCCGACGTGAATGTCGCTGACCGCCATCAACTTGGGTATCACCACACCTACATTGGCATATCCGCGCGCGTCGCCGCCGTTCGGCTCGGTGATCATGGGCGATGCCCGACGCTAGCGGCCGCGCTCGTACGGGCGGTCCGGAGCCTCGATCCGCTGGTAGTCGGTGACGACGATAGTGGGCGTGTGACCCGGATCCCGCTGGGCACTGCCGGATTCGACGACACCCCGGACCTCCAGCCACGCATCGTCCTCGATCACCTCGGACATGCCCGACAGGTGCACCAGAACGTACCGCGCATCAGCGACACAGCAAGTAATGACCACCCGGGCGAGATCCGCATCGGGCGTATCCGGATGCTGCTGCTCGAGATCCTTGGGCCTAATAATGAACCCACTGATCGTGACCTCGCGCCCGTCCAGGGAGTGACTGGAGTCCTGCAGCGCCCGATCCACCAGATCCACAATCGGCAAGCGCGGTGCGGGCTCGGCAGGCAGCGGAGGGAAGGCCCATAGCTTCGGCTGCTCCGCGGCGATGTCGCGCGGCACGACTTGAACGGGCGAACTGGTTACCGCCGCCCCCGCACCCAGTGCGGGTGGTGCGATGAGCAAGAGCGCGGCGACCGGCGCGAGCAACAACCATTGCGCGCGGCCGGAACCGTGGTCGTGCTCGCCATGCCCGCCCGCATCCTCGTGCCCCCGCGCGTCGGCGTGGCTCAGTGCGTCGTCGCGGCCGAATGTAGCTGCAACGCCGCCTATCTCACTGGCGTCGAATGCTCTGTGGCCCGGTGCGTCGTCACCGCCGAGCATGTTGTTCGGGCGACGCGTGTCGATGTGGCTGAGCACCTCACTGTGGCCGTGCATGTCGACGTGGTCGTCGGATGCGGTGCCGCGGCGGATATCCCGAATGATTGCGATCAGGGCGAGCAGGATGAAGCCGATGCTGCTGATCAGCAAGAAGGGGTAGAGGCTCGGTTTGACGTAGCGCAGGTAGCTGCCATCGAGGGTTATCCAGAGCACTGCGCTGCCGATGAGGAGCAACAGCAGGTTTTGTGCTTCTCGCCTCATCGGGCACCTCCGAGGAAGATGTATCCGGCGACAGTGCCGCAGGTCACGGCGACCGCGAAGGTCAAGGGGGCGAAGCGCATTGCGAAACGGCGGCCGAAACTGCCCGCCTGCATGGCGAAGAGCTTCACGTCGACGGCGGGGCCGACGACCAGGAAGACCAGACGCGGTAGCAGGGGCAGTGTCGACATGCTCGCGGCGACGAATGCATCGGCCTCCGAGCACAGCGCGAGCACGATCGCCAGCACCGCCATGACCAGGATCGCGACCACCATCTGCCCGGCCAACCGCTCGTACCAGGTAGGCGGAACCAGTACATGTAGCGCTGCGGCGGCCGCGGCGCCGATTACCAGAAATGCGCTGGCCTGCAAGAGATCGTGTCGCGCGGCCTCGGTGAAGACCTCCCACCGGGTTCGCCCCGTCACACAGTGGTCGCGTCCGGCGCCGCGCGGCAGCAGCCAGGCCGGGCGTCCGATTCGCGACCAGATCAGTCCCATCACCACCGCGGTCGCCAGCGAACCGGTGAACCGCGCGGCCACCATTCCCGGTTCCCCGGGAAACGCCACCGCCGTGGCGATCAACACCACCGGGTTGATCGCGGGCGCCGACAGCATGAAGGCCAAGGCGACCGATCCAGGTGCACCCTGATCGGTCAGCCGTCGCGCCACCGGCACCACACCGCACTCACAGCCGGGCAGCGCCATCCCGGCAAGTCCGGCGACGCCGATCGCGGCAGGCTCGTTGCGCGGCAATACCTTTCGCAGCAACTCGGGCGAGACGAAGGCCGCGATACCGCCGCTCACCAACACCCCTAGCGCCAGAAAAGGCACCGCCTGCACGAAGACACCCGCGAAAATCGTCACCGCGGTCTGCAATCGCGCGGACGCACCCACCGCATGCGCCAGCGGCACCTGCAGGACCAGCCCCAGGACGATCAGCGCGGCGAGCACATATGTCGAGGACACCCGCGTCCGTACCGTATTCACAGCGTTCTGTGCGAGCACGTTCCCATCCTGCCTTGCGCTGTCGGGGATTCTCGCTTCTGGGCGGTCACCCGCGGTGCGCCGCCAATCGCCTTTCGGCGCGCACCACCCGATGCACGCTCATCATCCCAGCACACCGGGCGGCCCATCGGCACACCACACGTAGCACTGTCGAAGTCCCCGCGGTTCATGGCCGCATCTCGAGATCCACCGCACGACCGATCTCGACTATCCGAACCAGCGGATCCGTGCGCTCGGCGCGAAACCCGCGGCGACCGTGAGCTTTCCGTTCGGTTCGCGGCGACAGGATGCGATGGCGATATGGCACGGTCGCGGAATATCGGGCGGAATACGGACGCCGCCATCGATTTCGTACCGCATATTGGTGACCTTCCAGGACCGAGCCTCGGGATCGTCCGGGGTGATCGGCGGTTGGTCGGGTCGCACCACGGCCATGACTTCGGTGACGCCGGTAGGCCAGATGAAGACCAGAAGTCCCGCCCGCTCGGCGAGGCCGCTCACCGCCGGGATGCCGCCCGGTGACGGATCGTCCAGCGGTTGGTCTTGTCTGCCTTGCGGTTTCGCGGCCTCAGCGATATCGGATCGGGTGATCTCGGAGTACCGGCCCGCGACGGCGGCGGCCACGGCGTACACCGGCTGCCCGACGGCGGGCGCGCCACCGTCCTCGAGTTCGGTCGCCTGTGTGCGGCCGACGACGCGCCAGGACCCGTCCGGCTGCAATCTGGTCACCCGGTAGGCGACGTTATCCGTCGACGTCGGCGACCACGCCACGAGCACCGACCCGTTTGCCAAACGGGTGGCCTCGACGCGCTGCGGCGCCTCGATCGGCGACTCCGCGAGAGCAGTGGCCGCACCGGCGTGATCGGCGCATACCTCGACCGCGGCGAGCAACCCGCGCATCCTGGCATCGGCCGGTCCCGCTTGCGCCGCGGCGACGAGGCGGTCCGCTTCGGCAATGGCCTTCCGGGCTTCGGCGAGCAACTGGTCGATATTCGGGACCTGGTCCGGCGGCAGCAGATCGGATGCGATGCGGCGCACCTGTTCCAGATGTGGCAGCGCCTCGACAAACCGCGTGGCCGCACACGCGGCCGTGGCATTGCGCCAGCGGACCTGTGCCTCGTTCAGTACGCGGTCCACCTCATCGGATACCGACCGAATCTGGGTGAGCCCTCCCCCATCCGGGCCGACCAGCCGGTGCGCCTCCTCGACATGCCGCGCCGCTTCTCGTGGGCGTCCCCCGCGCAGCGCCGCACGAGCGGCCTTGAGCGGTGCCTCCCAGAGTCTGGGGGCAGGTGGTATCGGTTGCGACGGGGCGGTGGACGCCGAATTCGATACTCGCGCACCGAGTTCCGCCGCGATCTCGGTCAGCACCCGGGTGGCGTCGGCACGATCCAGGCCCAATCGCATCGCCTCATCGAGCAGGTATCGGAAGTCGTCACCGACGAGTTCGTCCTCGACCAGCACCGCCGCCCTGACCTTCGGCCGCAACTCCGTGGCGACATCCTCGGCCACCGCCCGCAGATACTCCCGCAGCGTCGCTTCGTCCGACTCGAGTACATCCTGGATGTGAATCAGTAACTCGTCCAACACAACTCGGATACGTCCCGGCGGCAGCTCACGCGACCGCGCGCGTAGCGCCTCGGCGCGCAATCGAATCTCCTGGGACTGACCGGCTTTCGCCGGATCCACCCGTAGCAGCGCGAACAGCGTCGGCGTCGGTTCGCCGTCGACGAGCCGTTCCCATTCGCTGAGTAACTGCCGAATCTGATGTCTGCGTTGGTCGGTGAGCACACCGACAGGCGCGGGAGCGTCCTCGATGACACGATGCCTACGCAATCGAGTCGCGACGTCGGCGGCACTGAGCCCGCCCATCGCGCCGATCTCCTCCAGCCCGGGCACCTTCCCTGCCGGAACCCCGCCGTGGCGCTGCACCAATCGCGAGATCGCCGCGTCGAGCATCTCGTAGCGGTCCGCATCCCGCCGCTCGCGCATCTCCCGGATCCGCCCGGCTTCCACCCGACGCACCGCCGAATCCAGTAATACGCGTGACAACTTGGGATGCGCGTCCACCAGCAAACCGACGAGCACCCGATATTTCGGATGGTCGCGCTGGCGCTGCCAGAAGCCCCAGACCTCTTCGACCCGCGCGGCGATCTCGGCATCGCTCAGCGACTCCACCTCGTCCAGCGGAATGTCGTAGAGCTCGAACGGATCGGATTCCTCCAGCCCGCCGCGGCGCTCGACATCGGCGAGCACCCGCTTGCGGTAGTCGTTCGGATCGAACGCCTGCATGGTCACGGCTCAGCTGTCGCGGCGGCGGGTGCGCTGGACCTGATCGAGTTCGCGCGCCACATCCGCTTGTGACAGGGTCGCACCGGTTTGCGCGGTCAGGACCAACGGAATATCGGCATCGACGTGATGGCACGTGACGCGCAGGACACCGTCGAAACCCATCTCGAAGGTCACCCGCACCTCGCTGCCCTCGGGATAACCCGCGGGAATGCCACGAATGCGGCCTTCCACCAGCACCTTCGTATCCTCGGGTCGCGCCGATGCCGCCTGGCCCTGCTGTTCCACAATGGTCAGCGCGATTTCGTCCTGATCCGCGCGCACGGTGCCGAAGGAACGACGCACCTTCACCGGCAGGGTCGAGTTGCGATGAACCAACCAGGTCGCCGCGAGCCCGTACTGATAGTCGAGCGCGAGCACACCGAAACCACGCGAAACAACGGTATCGACCTGGATTTCCAGCATCCGGCGCACCAGCCCGACCGGTTGTCCGAAGGAGGCGGCGACGCGGGCGATCGATTGGTCGAGATCGGCCGGTGCGGCCTCCTCGAGATGCGCACCGTCACGCAGGCGGCCGCGCGTGGTGAGGTCGGCGAGGACCAGACGTTCCATCTCCAACTTTTCACCGTAGACCGCCGCGCCGCGCGCCACCGAGAGGTCGGGATCGCGCAGTTCGCCGGAGAGACCGAGTTCCTTGCGCAGTTCGCGTTCGACCATCGGCATACGCGAGGAGCCACCGACGAGCAGCAGGCGGTCGACGGATGCGGCGCCGCGCTTGCCCGCCGCGGCGAGACAGTCGCGGGTCAGGTCGATGGTGCGGCGCATGAGCGAGGCGGTCATCGCGTCGACCTCGTCGCGGGTCAGCGGGATCACCGCGCGGGCGCCGTCATGCGCGATCACCACGTCGGTGCGCTCGGCATCGGTCAACTCGCGTTTGGCGCGTTCGGCGGCCAGTACGAGCATCTGCGAACCGGCCGAATCGTCCAGCGGGTCTTCGGCATCCGGATTCGCCTCACAGAATTTCTGCGAAAGACACAGCGCGATGCGTTCATCCCAGTCCGCGCCGCCGAGTTGGTGATCGCCCTCGACCGCGAGCACCGAAATGCGACGGTCGGCGAGTTCGATGACGGTGGCATCGAAAGTGCCGCCGCCCAGGTCGTAGACGAGAACCGTCTCGCGCGGGCCCGACTTGCCGACGTCCACACTGCCGTCGAGTCTGCCGAAGCCGTAGGAGAGCGCCGCGGCGATCGGTTCGGAGAGCACACCGGCGACATCGAAGCCCGCATACGTGCCCGCCTGGATGGTGGCGCGCCGCTCCTCGTCACCGAAGTAGGCGGGCACGGTGATGACCACGCGTTTCACCGGCTCACCACCACTGAATTCGGCATCGGCGGCAAGGCTTTTCAGAATCAGCGCCGAAACGGCGGGCGCGGACCAGGTTTGCCCGTGCGCGGCGAAACGCCAATCCGTATCGCCCATCCGCCGCTTGACCAGCGTGCACACATGCTCCGGATCGAGCCGGGCCTGCCGCCGCGCACCCTCGCCCACCAGATGATCGAACGCCGACGCGAACAAGACGACCGAAGGCACCGTCGCCTCGCCGTTCAAGCCGATCATGACTTCGGGCCGACCATCGGCGTCTATCCGCGCGATCGCCGAATTCGTCGTACCAAGGTCGATGCCGTAGACCCCCATGGGACGCGATGGTAGCAGCCACCTCCGACACCAGCCCAGTTCCCAACAGTGGATCCCGATGCCGCCCAAAACAATCGATGCATCCCAACGAACTCGCGTTAAAGTGCCAGCATGACCGACCCCGCCGCGCCGCACCCCGAGGACCCCACCCCCGCCGCGCCGCAGGTCGAAGCCAACCCAACCGCACCGCAGGCAAGTCACCCCACCAGCCCCCGCACGCCACAGCTCGAAAACCTCAACAGCTCAACCGCGCAGGAGGTTGGTCACCCCGCCAAGCCCCGCACGCCGTGGGCCGAGAGCACACCCAGCCCAGCCGCGCCACAGTCTGGTCACTCAACAAATCCAGCCACGGCACAGGCCGAAACCCGAACCGGCCCTCTGCCACAGGCGAGTCCCACGAACAATCCCCTCACACCACAGTCCGAAATCCCCAGTTCCACGCCACCAGGCAAGCCCGTTACGCCACAGTCCGAAATCCCCATTCCAGCGCCACCGGGCAGGCCCGTTACGCCACAGGCCGACGCCCCCACGAACCCATCCCGGCCACCGGCTGGTCACTTCACCGACCCCATCACGCCCCAGGTCGAGACCAGCACCGATCCCACGCCACCGGCCAGTCACATCGCCAATCCCCTTGTGCCGCACGCGGACGGCTCGACCGCGCAGCAGACCGATTACTCCCACGCGCCACAATTCGAAAATCCCACCGACCCACTCGCCCAATTAGCGGAACGCATCGAAGACCTCACTCGGGTAATCGTTCGCCAAGCCACCACCATCGAGCGCTTGGCCGATGAGGCCAAGGCACGCGACCGCCGGGATCGCGCTGGCGCCGACCTACCGCTCGTCCTGGAACTCTTCGCCCTCCACACCGACGCCGCCGCCTGTGCCACGACTGCCGAATCCCCGCGCGAGCGTGCGGCATTCGAAGCCATCGCCACGCGCATCGAACGGCTCATCGTCGGCCGCGGCGGCACACTGGTCATCCCACAGCCCGGCGACACCTTCGACGCGCTCACCATGGAGGCGGCGGACGTCGCGAAGACCGACGATCCGGCCTTGGATCGCACGGTGGCATCGGTCGCGCAAACCGGCCTGACCGTCTCCGGGCGCTCAGTGCGTCCGGCAGGAGTGGTCGTCCACCGACACCACTGACGCCCCACTACCCGCGACACAAATCCACCCGACACAAGCAGCTGCCTGCGGACACCATCGACAACCCCACCGCGCCACACAAATCCGCCCAGCACGAACGGTCGCCCGCCGACAACCCACCCGCCACACAACCCAACCGGCAGGAATTGGCTATCCGCCGACACCACTGCCGAACTGCCGTCTCCGAGCACTACTTCCGCCCGCGAAAACATGCGCCGGGCGCGAACCGTGCCCAGCACATCCGGCTAAGCGCTGACGCGCGGAATCTCCGTGCCGATTCGGGCCCAGCGGCCGGATTCTGCGCGCCAGACCACGGCGATGAGGCGTAGGAGCATGAAGGCTACGAGGCCGGTCCAGATGCCTGCTATGCCCCAGTTGAAAATCAGGGAAACCCAGATGGCGGGGAGGAAGCCGAGAAGTGCCGCGCCGAGGGTGGTATTGCGGAGGTAGGCGGCATCGCCCGCGCCGAGGAGGACACCGTCGAGGGCGAAGACGATGCCTGCGATCGGGATGATGGCGACGAAGAACCACCAGGCTACGTGGGTGCGGTCGAGGACGGCCGGGTCGTCGGTGAACAGCTCGGGGATGACGGTGGCCCCTACGGCGAAGGCCGCTGCCAGCACCAGCGCGAATCCTCCCGACCAGCGAGTGATGCGGCGCGCAAGTCCGCGCGCACCGGTCGCGTCGCCCGCGCCGAGCGCCGCACCGACCAGCGTTTGGGCGGCGATGGCGAGCGAATCGAGGGTCAGCGCAAGGAAATTCCAGAGCTGCAGGACCAGTTGATGTGCGGCCACCGATGCCGCACCGAATCGGGAGGCGACGGCCGCGGCCGAGACGAAGCTGGCTTGGAAGGCGAGGCTGCGGGCGATCAGATCACGACCGAGAACCAGCTGCGCCCGCATCACCGACCAGTGCGGTGCCAACGGAACGCGTGCGCGCACCAGCGCGGTCAGGAACAGCCCGGCCGTCACGGACTGGCCCGCCGCATTGGCGACCGCCGAACCCGCCAGTTCCAGCCGCGGCGCACCCAGCAATCCGTGCACCAGCGTCGGGCACAGCACCCCTGAAACCAGCAGTCCCGCAACAACGAACAGCAGCGGCCGACGCGTCTCCTGCACCCCGCGCAACCACCCGTTACCCGCCATCGCGATCAAGATCAGCGGTACCCCGAACAACGCGATCCGCACCCAGATCAATGCCTCCCCCGCAATATCCCCACCACCCGCGATCACATTGATCAGCGGAACCGCAATCGCCTGCCCCACACCGAGAATCAGCGTCCCGACGATCACGGCGACCCAGGTCGCCTGCACCCCTTCCCCGATCGCACCATCCTCATCCCCCGCCCCATGTCGCCGCGCCGCCCGCGCCGTCGTCCCATATGACAGGAACGTCAGCTGCGAGCTGACCTGCGCCAGAATCAATCCGCCCACCGCAAGCCCGGCCAATGCCAAAGCCCCGAGCCGCCCCACCACAGCCAGGTCGAACAGCAGATAGATGGGCTCGGCCACCAGCACACCCAGGGTTGGCAAGGCGAGTCCGAGAATCCGTCGCGGCCCCGCCGCGCCGATCGGATCCGACGCGACCGCGCTGACCTCCGAACTCACCCGAGTTCAGCCAACAGAGCCGCGACTACCGACTCGGACGTGCCGTTGGTGGTGTACCCGGCCGCGAACCGATGCCCACCACCGCCCAAAGACGTTGCGACAGTAGCCACATCGACGCCATCCCGCGCCCCCGGCGCACTGTCGCGCGATCGCAGCGACACCGTCCACCGATCCGGAATCGTGCGGGATTCCTTGAACACCGCGGCGACCCCGGCCTCGGAGGTGGTGCGAACGATATCGACCACACTCTCCACCTCCTCCGAGCGCACCCCATCGACATCCTCGCGCCGCACAATCGCGTACACCAGCCCGGTCCCGCCACCGGCCTGCGGCTCCAGCCGAGCCGAGCCGAGCACCCGCGACAGCATCGGCAACCAGCCGAACGGATGGGTATCCATCAGCGAGCGGGTGATTTCGGCACCGTCGATGCCGGTGGCCAGCAGCCGTTCGGCCAGATGATGGGTGCCGGGCCGCACCCAGCGGAACGATCCGGTATCGGTGACCAATCCGGCGTAGAGGCAATGTGCCACTTCGGCATCGATCTGCACCTGCCAGGCATCGAACAACCGCGCGATCAGACTCGTCGTCGATTCCGCCCCCGCATCGATCACATTGATCGTCCCGAATCGGGTATTGGAGCGGTGATGATCGAACACCAAAGTCGTTCGGGCCCCGGCCAATCGGTCGGCGAGCACACCCAGCCGACCGGCACTGCCGCAGTCCACGCAAACCAGCAGATCCACTTCGGCCGGTACATCCGCGGGCCGCACCAGATGCCGCACACCCGGCAGCGTCCGCATCGTGGCGGGCAGTTCGGCGGGTTCGGCGAACGACACCCATACCGGGACACCGCGCCGATGCAGCACCAATGCCAGCGCCAGCCCGCTGCCGATGGTGTCGGCATCGGGCTGCACATGACACAGGATGGTGACCGAACGCGCCGCGCTCAATGCGGCGACGGCCGGTCCGAAATCGACCGAATCGACAGCGACCCCGCTACCCGGGTCGACGGGCATCGTCGTCATGGTCTACCGCACGTCACTCGTCGGATTCGCGTTCGACCTTGTACGGGTCGGCGTCGCCGGCGTGGGTGGCGGTGGCCGCCACCTTCGCGACCGCGTCATCTGCGGCCCGCGCCCTGGCCAATAGCTCTTCCATATCTCGTGCCGCGTCGGGCACCTTGTCCAGCACGAACGCCAGCGTCGGGGTGAATTTCACGCCGGTGCCCGCGCCCACCTTCGAGCGCAGCACACCCTTGGCCTTCTCCAGACCGGCGGCCGCGGCCGCGTAATCCGGTTCCACGTCGAGGGTTTCGCCCATCACCGTGTAGTACACCGTCGCCTCGCGTAGATCGCCGGTGACCTTCGCATCGGTCACGGTCACGAAATTCAGACGCGGATCCTTCACCTCGTATTCGATCGCGGTCGCCACGATCGCGGAAATCCGCTTGGCGAGTCGGCGTGCCCTGGCCTGATCAACCATGGCTGAACCCTCCTCACTACTGCTGTGTTCATTTTGCGGCGGGACCGGGGCCCTGCGTGGTTACGCAAGCTACCGCCTCCGGGCCCGTCGTTCCCGCCGCGGGTCAGTCTTCGGGTCCGAAGATCCTGCGGCGCACTGCCAGCAACTCTAACTCCGGACGAGCCGCGACGTGACGCTCACATTTGTCGAGTACCTCGGTCAAGTGATCCATACCGGAACTGACCACGGCGACTCCGAGCAGTGAACGACGGTGGCGGTCTTGTTCCCCACCCTCGGCGGCACTCACGCCGAAACGCTGCAATTCGGCCAGCACCGGCCGGATCACCGAACGCTTCTGCTTCAGCGAGCGCACATCTCCGAGCAGGACGTCGAACTCCAGTGCACCCAGGTACACCCAAGCCTCCTGTATCGGTGCCTACGAAAAGATTGTCTCGGTGGTCCGGCCCGGTGTCGACGGGCCGGACCACCGACGCACAATCTCAGTCGCGCGGCTTCTCGCGCAGTTCGTAGGCCTCGATCACGTCGCCTTCCTTGATGTCGTTGTAGGTCAACGTCATACCGCATTCGAAGCCCTCGCGGACCTCGGTGACGTCGTCCTTTTCCCGCTTCAAGGTGGAGATCGTGACCGTCTCGGCGACCACCAAGTTGTCGCGGAGCAGGCGCGCCTTGGCGTTGCGCTTGACCGAACCCGAGGTGACCATGCAGCCGGCGATATTGCCGACCTTCGACGAACGGAAGATCGCGCGGATCTCCGCCCGGCCCAGCTCGACCTCTTCGTAGATCGGCTTGAGCATGCCCTTGAGGGCCTTCTCGATTTCGTCGATGGCCTGGTAGATCACCGAGTAGTACCGGATGTCCACACCTTCGCGGTTGGCCAGCTCGGTCGCCTTGCCCTCGGCCCGGACGTTGAACCCGATGATGATCGCGTTCGACGCCGACGCCAGGTTGACGTTGGTCTCGGTGACACCACCGACACCGCGGTCGATCACCCGCAGGCGCACCTCGTCGTCGATCTCGATACCGAGCAGCGCCTCCTCGAGGGCCTCGACGGTACCGGAGTTGTCGCCCTTGAGGATCAGGTTGAGCTCCGAAGTCTCCTTCAGTGCGGCATCCAGATCTTCCAGGCTGATCCGCTTGCGGCTGCGCGCGGCCAGTGCGTTGCGCTTGCGCGCATTGCGGCGGTCGGCGATCTGGCGAGCGATCCGGTCCTCGTCGACGACGAGCAGGTTGTCACCGGCGCCTGGCACCGACGTGAAGCCGATGACCTGGACCGGCCGCGACGGCAGTGCCGCGACGACATCGTCGCCGTGTTCGTCGACCATGCGGCGGACACGACCGTAGGCGTCGCCCGCCACGATCGAATCACCGACGCGCAGCGTGCCGCGCTGGATGAGCACGGTCGCCACCGGACCACGGCCGCGGTCGAGGTGCGCCTCGATGGCGACACCCTGGGCGTCCATATCCGGGTTGGCCCGCAGATCCAGCGCCGCGTCCGCGGTCAGCAGGACCGCCTCGAGCAGCTGCTCGATGTTGGTGCCCTGCTTGGCGGAGATGTCGACGAACATGGTGTCGCCACCGTATTCCTCGGCAACCAGGTTGTATTCGGTCAGCTGCTGCCGGATCTTGTCCGGATTCGCGCCTTCCTTGTCGATCTTGTTGACCGCCACCACGATCGGCACATCGGCCGCCTGCGCGTGGTTGATCGCCTCCACCGTCTGCGGCATGACGCCGTCGTCGGCGGCGACGACCAGGATCGCGATATCGGTGGCCTTGGCACCACGGGCACGCATGGCGGTGAACGCCTCGTGACCCGGGGTGTCGATGAAGGTGATGAGCCGGTCGTTATCGCCCAGATGGGTGAGCACCTGGTAGGCGCCGATGTGCTGGGTGATGCCACCGGCCTCGCCCTCACGGACGTTGGCCTTACGGATCGTGTCGAGCAGTCGGGTCTTACCGTGGTCGACGTGACCCATGACGGTCACCACCGGCGGACGCTGTTCGAGGTCTTCCTCGCCGCCCTCGTCCTCGCCGTAGGTCAGGTCGAACGATTCCAGCAGCTCGCGGTCCTCGTCCTCGGGGCTGACCACGTGCACGACGTAGTTCATCTCGCTGCCGAGCAGCTCGAGGGTCTCGTCATTCACCGACTGGGTCGCGGTGACCATCTCACCGAGGTTGAACAGGGCCTGCACCAGCGCGGCCGGGTTCGCATCGATCTTCTCCGCGAAGTCCGACAGCGAGGCACCGCGGGCGAGACGGATGATCTCGCCGTTACCGCGCGGCAGCCGCACGCCGCCGACGGCGGGCGCCTGCATGTTCTCGTACTCGGCGCGCTTCGCCCGCTTCGACTTGCGACCACGACGCGGAGCGCCACCGGGACGACCGAACGCACCGGCCGCACCGCCACGGCCCCCGGGACCACCCGGACGAC
>NZ_BDAZ01000054.1 GCF_001612725.1 Nocardia anaemiae NBRC 100462
CGCCGTTTGATCGAGCACGGAGGGAACCGCGAATAACCGACCGAAGAACCCGACTTCACCGCGTGCCTACCTGACTGAAAGCGTCCGTGAACGAGTTTCGAGTGGGGCCCCGATGGGATTTTGCGACGAATTGCGGGCCGCTGCCGGTTGCCGTTCGATTCGATGTGGATCGAATGGACTATGCCGGAGCGCGATGGTGAGCCAGCGCCAAGTGCAGGTTTGGCCATGGCGGTGTGGAAAAGCATGTCGGCACGTATTGGTGGCAACCGGCTGTGCCAGGCCGGAAAGAAGACGGGGTGATCGAACCCAGCTACAAGGTGGCGCCGCCTACTGAGTCTTCTGGACCGGTGGCAACTGATGGTTGGCGGCTCGAGTAATCGTAAGCGCTTTTACGGACGGACCGATGCCGGTCGCGAACTCAAAATCCATTGAGAGGATCCGCATAGATACGGCTTGAAAGCGCGGCCTTCTTCTGGTCATTGGTAGTAGCAGCCGTAGACCCCGCCGCCATAGTCCCGGCAGGAATACAACTCGAAAACCTGTCCGGCTTCATCGATCTCATAAGTGGCGCACACGTCAGTGCAATGGCCGGATAACGTCGTTGTAAGGACTCCGCTGCCGCGCGCCGAACGAACAAGTATCGGCCTTCCAACGCCCCTGTCTAGAGGTTGCGCAACGCGCAAGTTGGTGCCCTGGCGTCTAGCAGCGCCGCTCAACAGCGCTGCGTACATTGCCCCTTCCGGTGACTCAGGCGCCTTGAACGTCAGGGTCACCAGTGGATGGGTATGGTCGTCGCAAGGCACGACGTCCAGTATCTCGACATTTTCAATCGCATTGAGTTCTACCGATATCCAATTGTCACAGCGAGTCCCGGCCGCGAACATGAGCTGGGTTGAGGAGTCTTCGGCCAGCTTGACCATACCGGTCAACGTCAATGGTGCCTTCAGGTCATCCCGCCGCAACTTGTCGACGAACTCGCCGACCGATAACGATCTCGTCCGTTCCGTCATGGCTCAACCTCTGTTCGGCATAGAAAACTGCGTCGACAATTGGACCGTTTCATCGGAAAATTTCGAGGCTCTCGAAGGGAACGCCTATCCGACCCCGCTGGTCGGGAGGATAGCCGGACCTGATCGACGTGCAGAGGCAAGGCTACGCCAATCATCCGAGATAGCGGCGGATTGTCAACGGCACGCCATTCCATTTTTCACCTGCCGCCGATACTTTCCACCCAAGTAGTCGTCGGCTGAGGCTGCTCGCTCCGCTCGTCTCGACGGCTCCACGGCTACAGCCGCGATTGACGACATACAGGGGTGGCTAGTGATCCAATGGATGTGAGCTGCCAGCGGCGATCATCGACAGGAGCGCTTCGGCTCGCTCGTTGATGAGCGACATGCGCGCATTCCATTCATCCCGGAGGTTGTGCTCTTGCTTGGCGGTTTCCTGGCCCGGCCACTTTCGATAGAGCAGGCCGATCTCGCTGTTGAAGAAGCCGGTTGCCAGGATGCTAGCAGCAATAAGCATGCCCGTGTCGTCTGAGCCAGGGACGCCCATCCAGCCACCGAGTGCGACGACCAGACGGCGGCGAATACAAATTGTCGTTGGATGGACAGGAAGTCTGAAGTTGTTGCGACGCCAATGGTCAATGACGAAGCCCGGAATCAGCTTGCCGTGCGGCGGGTCGTTGTCGAAGCCAACAGTGGAGCCGTCGGGCAGTAGATCGAGCAATCGCGATGTGGTCCAGGCGATTTCGTCGTGAGACGTGAGAGTGTTGATATCCCTGGCGAGAACGCCAGGTGTGAGAATGTCGTCTGCATCGAGATTCTTGACGAGTTCTCCCCTGGAGTTGGCGAGAGCGAGATTTCTGGTAAGTGCGACTCCACCGCGGCGGCCAGTGCCCACCCGAATGCGGTCGTCAACTCCACGTAGAAGTTCGCTGACTGCGCCAGAGTTACCGTCCTCCTGTAGAACCCATTCGAGAGACCATCCGGGAGGCAAATCCTGGGACATGACCGAGTCGCATGCTGCCTTCAGGTGGTCAGGGTCCGGATTGTAGACAGGTGTGATGACTGAAATAAGGCGATCCATCTCAGCTCCATCGACTCAATTTAGTGGTGTACACAAGTTCACTACGGTCGCCTGGGAGGACAATATCGGCTACCTCGACCACACGACCGTTCATATCGATCGCGATGCGGCGCAAATCGAAGACAGCTACTCCGGTCGTCGGTATACCCAACTCGTCTGCTTCGCTTGCCGTCGGCATTCGGGTATGTACTTCTTCGGTGATGCTAGCAAGTTCGATGCCGATCGTTGAGAGCTGATGTTGGGTACCACCTGGCCACGGCTCGTTATCGTCATCAAGCAGATCGGGATTCGCCTCAGCCACTTCGTAGACGAGGTAGGAGCGAACGAGGCTGAATGGTGCGTCTTCGCTTCGGTACTGGGTTCGGTAGTCGCGCTGGAGGAGCTTCGTACCGACTGGTACACCGAAGGCATCCGCTAAGTCGTCAGCGGCTTCAGCCGTCCTGTATCGGGCGCTGAAAGCAAGGTCGGGCATAGAGAGACCGGTGTCGTACTCCGTTGCACCATTTAACCTTCGGACCGACTCAGGTTCCCGCACACGGTTCTTTTCCCACTGGTGCCGCTCATCGGTTCGCCGGACCTTGATGCGGGGTGCCCTGACATAGGTGCCGACACCGTGCTTGGCCCCGATGAGACCCTCATGACGCAGCACTGCTAATGCCTGTCGGACGGTGGGGACGCTTACTCGATAGTCGTCTGCGAGCGCGGTTTCAATCGGCACACGGTCGCCAGGACGTAGCTCTTGGGACTGGATGCGCTGTCGCAAGCTGTCGGCGATCAGCTCGTACTTAGCTGGCATAGCAATCCTTATTCACTGGGTCCATTGAACCATCTGGTTGCCGTTCCCCTTCGATGATGAGGGGCTTTGAATCGGCGGGGCTCCTGCATCCATTGCACGTATCGTTCGACCTCGGCCCGGACCATGGTCAGCCGCGTCAGCTCAAGGTCGATACACCATCGGAAGTACAGGCGCAGGTCTGAAGTGCAGTGGATGCGGGAGCTGCCGGTGTAGCGGCAAGGTAGGCCGCGCAGACCAGCCGGAGAACGAGGTCGTCACCAGCGAAGGTGACGTCGATATCCGTTGAGGAACCCATATTCAGCATGAACACGATTACCAGTGCGGACCACCCTGGTCGCGGCATGACAGGACGTTTGCCCCAGCGCTGGTCAGGAGCGCGGCATACGGGTCGGCCGGGCACAGGCGAGCCCTCAGGAAAATCCTGGGTCAGGCTGCCGAGTCCGACATTCAACGGCAGCACTAGGCTGAGCGCCGGGGTTTTCCATCGCTTGGCTTCACGACAAAGCGCTGGGACACCTGGCCGGGCCAACATCGTTCGGCCACCGACGAGGCGTTCAGCGAACTGCTCTACACCCAGGTCATCCTCCCGACCCAGACCGAACCCGGGCAGGCCTGCCAAGCCGCGACGTCGGTCGCGACCCAAGCCCTGTCCCATCGGCCTCCGAACTAGCCTGAGGTCTTCGCGAAGCACCTGATGCAAAAGTCGCACGGCGGTCCGTAGGACGTCATCATCCGTCCAGGTGTGGAACTTCTCGAAGGCTTCCGGATCTGATACCGAACCGCGTAGACGGCATTCGGCGTGAGCAGACGCTCACCACCGCGGGCGATCTCGCTGCATCCTGCGCACGCCCAGCGGCAATTCAGTGTACTTGTGTCGGGTGTAGCCAGCGTGCCGGAAGAACGCTCGTCGTACCTTGGATGCTTGCATCACCGCCAATTGCGGTGATTGTCCCGCCGGGGTGCGGAAGTTCTGCGAACCGTAAGGCGCACAGTCAGTTTCGGTCGAGTTTCAGTTGCGTGGCCAGGCCGTCGAGCAGGGCGGCCAGGCCGCGTTCGAACTGCTCGGCCGACGCGTCCTCGTCCGCCGGCGGCCACGGCGAATCGTCCGCTGTCTGCGGCTCGTTGAGCGCGTTGAGGTGCGGGAACTCCCCTGTGCCGAGTAGCTGCATGCCGTATTCGACCGCTGCGGCCGCGGCATCGGGATCGAGAGCGGCCTGTGCGGCGCGGGAGAACGTTTCGATGGCCGCCAGTGCGGCGCCCAGCACGTAGGCGTCGACCGTCGCGATGAGCTCGAATTTTTCCCGCCTGGTAAGCCGGACCTCGGCCAGGGCGGCGAGGTTCTGCTCCATGTGCCGCATGGCATTCGGGCCGAACGCGGCATCGGCGAGCACAGCCGGTGACCAGGGGTGGGCCAGCAGCACCTTGCGGGTGCGGCGGGCGATGGCGGCGGTGGCCGGATGCCAGCCCGCCCGCAGTTCGGCCTCGGGCACGAGCACGTCGGCCAGGATCGCGTCGTGCATCAGCGCCACGATGTCGGCCTTGTTGCGCACGTAGTAGTACAGCGTCATGGTGCCCGAACCCAGCTCTGCCGCAATGCGTTTCATAGTGACGGCATCGAAGCCCTCGGTGTCGGCGATGTGCAGCGCCGCTGCCGCGATCTGATCCCGGGTGAAGCGCGGTTTGCGCCCGGCAGGCTCGGGGCGCGCCCAGATCGGTGCGTTCTCCGCTGCAGACTCCGGCGTTGACATACGTACAGCATACGAATAAGGTTTTCGTATTACATACGAATAGAGCGTATGTTGTACGAATAGGAACGATTATGACCCGCAACCACTCCACCGCGGAGCGTCTTCACCAGGCCATGCACCGACTGCCGGGCTTTCCGGACCATGCTCGGGCCGAGGAACTCAAAACCAATCGCTCCGGCCGGACCCGCGGGGCACGCTGGAACACGACCGTCAACGCCGCGGGTCGGGCCGGAGCGCAGCGCTGGAATACCACCGCGAACGCTGCCGCCGCCGTTCGGACGGCCCGATGGAATTCCAACGCCACCGCCGTGCGCCGGCACGCCAAGCCCCCGCATGTATTCGTGGGCCTGCAGCAATACATCGCCCGCCGCGTCGGGCACGGGGAGTAACGGTGCGCGCGACAGGCCCGGTCGCGATCTCGGTGATCGGAGTCACCAAGGAGTTCGGCGGCGCGGCCGGTCTGCACGGTGTCGACTTCAATGTTCCCGCCGGCACCATGACCGCGCTACTCGGCCCCAACGGGGCGGGCAAGACCACGATAGTGCGAATCCTGTCCACGCTCCTGCGTCCCGACTCCGGCACCGCCCGCGTCGCCGGGCACGACGTGCTGCGCGAACCGGAGCAGGTGCAAGCCCACATCGGCCTGACCGGACAGTCGGTCGCGGTCGACGCCAAGCTCTCGGGGCCGGAGAATCTTCGAATGTTCGGCCGCCTGCAACGACTGCCCTGGCCGGTGGTGCGGGAGCGCTCGACGCAACTGCTCGAGCTGTTCGACCTGGCCCAGGCCGGCAAGCGGGCGGTCAAGACCTATTCCGGCGGGATGCGCCGCAAGCTCGATCTGGCCCTGAGCCTGATCGGCGAACCGACGATCATATTCCTCGACGAGCCGACCACCGGCCTGGATCCTGCGAGCCGGCACGCATTGTGGGAGGTACTGCGCGGCCTGATCCGCACGGGCACAACAGTATTGCTGACCACACAGTATCTCGACGAGGCCGACGCGCTGGCCGATTCGATCGTGTTCCTCGACGCCGGCCGGATGGTCGCCACTGGCACTCCGGCAGAATTGAAGGCCCGCGCGGGCAGCACACAACTCATCCTCACGGCGAGCTCCGAGCAGGCCGCCGCACGGTTGACCGCCAGCCTGGACGGCTATCCGGCCGTCACCGACCTCGAGCAGCGCACCGTGCGAATCGCGGTGCCCGCCACCGGGACCGACGGCCTGAAACAACTTCGGGCCATGCTCGATGCCACCCTGGGTGCCGGTGACATCGCGCACTATGCGGTGCGCGAGCCGGATCTCGACGATGTGTATTTCCAACTCACCGGGCACCGCCGACCCGAGCTGAAGGATGCGGCATGACCGTCGTCTCGATTCCCGTGATCCGAGCCTCGTTCACCTGGGCACTCAGCGACTATTGGGAGATGGTGCGGCGCAGTCTGCGCCATATCCGCCACGATCCCGAACAGCTGATCAATGTGACGCTGCAGCCGGTGCTGACCGTAGTCCTGATGAATTATCTACTCGGCGGGGCGATCAGCACCCGCGGGCACGAGCACTACATCGACTTCGTGATGCCCGGGATCCTCATGGTCGCCATCGTTTTCGCCACGGTGACCACCACGACCAGCGTGGCCGCCGACATGCACGACGGTGTCGTCGACCGGTTTCGTACCCTGCCCATGACCAAATCCTCGGTCATCGCCGGCCATGTCGTTGCCGACCTGATACGCAGCGTGTTCGGGGTGATGGGTCACTACCGGGGTAGGCCTCGCGATCGGTTTCCGGCCGCATGCCGGCCTCGGCGGGTGGATCCTTGCGGTCATCCTGCTGACATTGGTGGCACTCGGAATGTCCTGGCTCGCAGCGTTGATCGGGCTGCTCGGCCGCTCCCTCGAGGTCACCCAGCAGTTGGGCGCGGTCCTCGTGCTGCCGGTATTCTTCAGCAGCGCACTGGTTCCCACCGCCACGATGCCCGGTTGGCTACGGGTCGTGCTCGCCAACCAGCCGGTAACCCAGGCCGTCGACGCGCTGCGGGCGCTACTACTGAACCAGGCTGTCGGCGATCACCTATGGTTGGCACTGTCCGAGTTCGGCGGAATAACCGTCATCGCGGGCGCACTCGCCGGAGTGCTGTTTCAGCGATCTATGAGTTAGCCGGAGTAGGGCCCTCGACGTCATCCGCACCCAGTCCGCAACAGCCAGGATGGTGACTATCTCGCCGACCAACACACGCTCGTCGGCAACACCGCGCATTGCCGAGACACGGGAAGCCTTGCCCGGCAAGCGATCAGGGGCGCAGCCGACACGGCGTTGCGTGCCCCTGATTTCCCGGTCGAACGCGCGCTCGGCGGCCATGAGCGGACGTCGGTCAGCTCCTGATTGGGTAGCTGATCGTGGCATCGCTTCGGTCCAGGCTGCGTAAAACGGGGGAACCTGCGACTGTCTGCCGTATGTCACGCTGCGCTGGGGAAGTACGGATTGCCCTGCACCCAGTGGAATCCGCGACTACACGTTCCGGGTGGGTGAACCCGCGGCGGGCGGGGCCTTCTATCTCGGATGTCGATTGTTCTTAGAATGGGCAGGTGAAGGACATCGGTGCCATAGGCGTGCTGCAGGACCCGGTTCGACGGCGGCTGTATGACTATGTCGCGGCTCGTGGTGAGCCGGTGAGTCGCAATGAGGCCGCGACCGCGGCCGGGATTCAGCGCACGCTGGCTGCGCATCACCTCGACAAGCTGGTCGAGGCGGGGTTGCTCGAGACCGAGAGCCGGCGGCTGTCCGGCCGGTCGGGGCCGGGCGCGGGACGGCCCGCCAAGCTCTACCGTCGGGCGGTGGCCGAACATCAGGTCTCGCTGCCACCGCGCGACTATCGGACGGCCGCAGGCCTTTTGGCTCAGGTCGCCGAGGAGGCACGCTTGGATGTCGAGTTGCAGAAGGCGGCCCGTGAACAAGGGTGGGCAGCACGGGGCGAACCCGTGCACAACCTGTCCGAAGTGGCCGATCTACTTCGTGCTCGCGGTTATGAGCCCTTCGCCGACGATGACACCCTGCGCATGCGTAACTGTCCATTCCATGCCCTCGCCGAGGCGTATCCACCCCTGGTGTGCGGCATGAACCTCGCCTTGCTGCAGGGTCTGTTCGGGGACTCGGCGGAGGTGCATGTGCGCATCGACGCCCGCCCCGGAATCTGCTGCGCCGCCGTCGAACTCTCTAAAATCAATGAAGATTGACATAGAGTTCCGGGCATGGTGAAGTGACCGCATGACCGGTTACCACCTCGCCGAACTGAACACGGCCATCCTCAAGCACCCTCTGGACGACCCACGCATGGCCGGCTTCACCTCCATGCTCGAGCCGATCAATGCTCTCGCCGAGCGCTCACCGGGCTATCTATGGCGCATGGTGGACGATTCCGGGGTGGACGCCACCTCCATGCGCCCGCTCGGCGAGAACGTCATCGTCAACCTGTCGACGTGGGAGACGCGAGAAGCGTTCTGGGACTATGTCTATCGCAGTGGCCATCTGGAATTCCTGCGTCGGCGCAGCGACTGGTTCGAGCGTCCCCGCGAGGACATGATCGTGCTGTGGTGGATACCTGCCGGGCAGATACCGACCCTGGACGATGCGCTGGCCCGCTTGCAAGCGCTGCGTGCGAATGGCCCCTCACCCCTGGCGTTCTCACTGCGGGAGAACTACACGGCCGAGGACGCCCAAGCGTTCGCGTGACCGCGCTCCGAACACCAGGCGAAACGCAGCCCGTCGCGTATGCAGTGACTGACCGGAGGCCACCACACGGCCGAGCTTCGCGAAATCGACTGAAATCGGCAGGAGCGTGGGTTGGGCCGAGCCTCAGCACCGCACAACCGACGAAACCGGGACGAACGCGCACTGTTCGGAATCATCACAGTGACGCCGTTGGACGACTCGGTCAGGTTTCGACACGACCGGTCGACGAAACGTTCGGTGCGAAATCTTGGCGTTTTCTTGGTGAGGGACCGATCAGTGGACCAAACGAATGAAGCCCCTGACCATATTTCCTGGTCAAGGGCTTATTCTTGCTCCCCCATCTGGACTCGAACCAGAAACCTGCCGATTAACAGTCGGCTGCTCTGCCAATTGAGCTATAGGGGACTATCCTTTGGCTCGTCCGTATTGGGCGGGCCGAGGTGAAACTTTAGCGTATCGGCGCGCGCCTTCCCAAATCGCGTCTCTACCTGGAGACATGCGGGGGCTTCGGCGTGTCTGGGGGTGGCGCGCGGTGGGGGTGGATCCGGATCGACAGGCGTACCCGGCGTCGGGCAGGATGGTAGCCGCGCACAGGCACTTTGGGAGGAGCTCTACGAGATGCTGCGGTTGATCATCGGCATTGCGGCCGGATATGTGCTCGGGACGAAGGCCGGGCGGGGTCGCTATGAACAGATCAGTGCGGCGACCCGCGCGGTCACCGGGAGTCCGGTGACTCGCAAGCTGGTTCTCTTCGGGCGGCAGAAGCTGTCGGACAAGCTCAGCACCCAGGCGAAGTTGGAGCCGATGGTACCGCTGGATGAGCGGACCACCGTTCTGGTGCCGCAGGATCAGCTGCGCCGCTGAATTCGCGGGATCCCAGCCGGACATCTGCCGGTTAGCCGTCGAAGAGGTGCACCTGATCGTCGAAGCGCACCGCAGCGGCTGGCAGTCAGTGGGCTAGTCCGCTGGTTACGACATACGCCGGACGAGGAATCGCACGCAGCGACTACCGAACGGAGCTGGTCAGGCCGGTGCGAAGTCGTCGTGATTCCCCATCGCCTGGGTAAGCAGACTCTTCCGGTACTGCTCCAATGCGACAAGATCACCGAACAGCGCCATATAAGCCTCGGCCTGCTCGGTCGACGACACCCGCTGCAGCTTCGACTTCAGCTCCGCGATCTGACGACCGACCCAGGCTTCCTGGACCCGAGCCAGCACGCCGGTAATGAACCGGGGAATGTCGTTGGCCGACTTCACCGGCATCTGCTCACCCGACAGCTCGGAGACCAGCGCACGCATGGTCAGATCATCGGTCCCGTCCGCCACCGCATTGACCCACTCCGCGCCGCTGAGCCCGGAGGCGGTGCCACCGGCGTCGGCGATCATGGCACGAACGGCGGCGTAGGCCGGATGAGTGAAGGCCTCGGTCTCGATCGAATCGAAAACCGCACCGGCCATCGCCGGATATTGCAGTGCCGCACCGAGTGCCTGCCGTTGCGGCAGCAGCGTCGGGTCGTTCGGGTTGGGACGCGCGGCCGGATGTCCGGCGACGACCGCACTTGGCTGCGGCGACACCGGTCCACGGCCGTTCGGACGCCCACCGTTGCGGTTGCGCTTGGCTTCCTCACCGACCCGCCGCACCACGGTCTGGATATCGTCCCAGCCGACCCAGCCCGCCAGCTTGGTCGCGTACGCCTTGCGCAGCGCGTTGTCCTTGATCTGCGCCACCACCGGCACGGCGCGGCGCAGCGCCTCCACCTGCCCCTCGGCGGTATCGAGGTTGTGGTCGGCGAGCAGGCCGCGAATCACGAACTCGTACAACGGGGTTCGCCGGGCCACCAGATCGCGTACGGCGCCGTCGCCGGAGCGCTGACGCAGTTCACACGGGTCTTGGCCGTCGGGGGCGATGGCGATGTAGGTCTGCCCGGCCAACTTCTGGTCGCCCGCAAAGGCTTTCAGCGCCGCCGCCTGTCCGGCCGCGTCACCGTCGAAGGTGTAGATGATTTCGCCGCGCCAGAAATTGTCGTCCATGAGCAGTCGGCGCAGCAAGGCGAGGTGCTCGTCACCGAAGGCGGTGCCGCAGGAGGCGACGGCGGTTTTCACCCCGGCCAGATGCATGGCCATCACATCGGTGTAGCCCTCGACCACCACCGCCTGATGCCCCTTGGCGATCTCGCGCTTGGCGTGGTCCAGACCGAAGAGCACCTGAGACTTCTTGTACAGCAAGGTTTCCGGCGTATTGATGTACTTGCCGGGCATGGTGTCGTCATCGAAGAGCTTGCGCGCGCCGAAGCCGATCACGTCACCGCCGAGATTGCGGATCGGCCACAGCAGCCGCCGGTGGAAGCGGTCGATCGGGCCGCGCTGCCCCTGCCGTGACAGCCCGGCCGCCTCCAACTCCTTGAAGTCGAAACCCTTGCGCAGCAGATGTTTCGTGAGCGTATCCCAGCCCGCCGGAGCGTAGCCGCAGCCGAATTGCTGGGCAGCATTGCCGTCGAAGTTGCGGTCGGTCAGAAACTTGCGCGCCACCTCGGCGTCGGGCTCGCGCAGTTTGGCCATGTAGAACTCGTGCGCGGCGGCATTGGCGGCGACCAATCTGGCCCTGGTGCCGCGGTCGCGCTGCACCGAGGTGCCGCCGCCCTCGTAGTTGATCTGGTAGCCGATCCGATCGGCGAGCTGCTCGACCGCCTCGACGAAGCCGATGTGCTCGACCTTCTGCAGGAAGGCGAAGACATCGCCGCCCTCACCGCAGCCGAAGCAGTGGTACAGGCCGTGGTTGGGCCGCACGTGGAACGACGGCGACTTCTCGTCGTGGAATGGGCACAGGCCCCTCATGGAGTCCGCACCCGCCCGCTTCAGCGCGACGTACTCCCCCACCACATCCTCGATCCGGACGCGTTCGCGTATTGCCGCGATATCGCGATCTGGGAGTCGTCCGGCCACGGCGGTCAGTCTAGGCTAGTCCGGCCTCGACACGCCCAGCGGCTGGTCACGGGTCTACCCGCTCCAGCCGACTCTCGGTATAGGAGGCGATCTGGTCCACGATTACCCGGATCCGCGCGGTGTCGTCGGGCGCGGCGTGCCACCACGGGAGCAGCAGCGGATCCAGCCCGTGCGGCGCCGTCGCGAGCAATCGGGTCGCGACCGCCTGAATTCGCTCGCGCTGCACGGCCTGCCGCTGCTTGTGCACGAGATCGGACATCACGTAACGCAGGGCTACGGTTTTGAGCATCGCGACCTCGGCGGCAACGATCGGCGGAACCTCTAGATCCGCCGCATAGCGGGACAACGGCCCGTCCCCCGCGACTTCCCGGGTGGCCATGATCGCGGCCGTGGCGAAGCGGCCGACCAGTTCACTGGTGAGGCGCTTCAGCGCAACCGAACTGGCGATGGTGCCGTCGTAGGACGCGGCTTCGGCCACCACGGGCAGTTCGGACAGGCGTTGGGCGGCGCCGATCAGGTCGTCCACCGAGAGCGATGGGTGCTGGCCGTGCCCGAGTTCGGCCAGTGCCGCTTGTTCGGACGGATCGGCGAGCGCGCGCAATTCGATACGCCCCGCGATTACACCGTCCTCCACATCGTGCACCGAGTACGCGACATCGTCGGACCAGTCCATGATCTGGCATTCGAGGCTCTTGCGACGGTCCGGCGCATCCTTGCGCACCCATTCCAGCCGATCCAGATCGATATCGTAGGCACCGAACTTGGTGCCCGAACCTGTTCTGCCCCAGGGGTATTTGATGGCCGCGTCGAGTGCGGCGCGGGTGAGATTCAAACCCGCGCTCGTGCCGTCCGCATCCAGAACCTTCGGTTCCAGCCGGGTGAGAATGCGCAGATTCTGCGCATTGCCCTCGAATCCGCCGTACGCGTCGGCGAAAATGTCGAGGGCCTTCTCGCCATTGTGGCCGTAGGGCGGGTGACCGATATCGTGCGCCAATCCGGCCAGGTCGACCAGATCCGGATCGCAGCCGAGACCGTCGGCGATACTGCGCCCGATCTGGGCCACCTCGATCGAATGGGTCAAGCGTGTGCGCGGAGTGTCACCGTCACGCGGACCCATGACCTGGGTTTTGTCGGCGAGTCTGCGCAACGCCGCGGAGTGCAGCACGCGGGCTCGGTCGCGGGCGAATTCGGTGCGGTGACCGGTTTCGAATTCACTGCGCGGCGGGCCGAGTCCGGCGGTCTTGGCGCCCTCCACCACCATGCGCTCGCGGTCGTGCTCGGTATACATCGAATCTCACTGTCCCGCTGAGTATTTGAAGTCCGATGAGAAGTGCGTGAGCTGATACCAGAGCAAAGCGCCGGTCTCCCTTGCGATTCCGTGCGCTTGGGACTCCCTGGTGTAGACGGCGGGGCCGGTCCGGGTCGGCGCGGTCCAGGCTTCCAGCCCGGCGTCGCGGGCCATGGTTCTGGTGCGCAGCGAATGCCACGGATCGCTGACCAGCACCGCCGATGACATCTCGCGGGCGCTCATGGCGGTCGCGACCGCCTCGATGCTGCGCAGCGTGTCCGAACCTGTTTCCACGGCGAGGATCCGGTCGCTCGGTATGCCACGCTCCTCCAGGTAGTTCTTGCCCGAGGCTGCCTCGGTGTACAGATCGCCCTCCTGCTTACCGCCGACGGTGATCACCTTGGGTGCGACACCGGCCTTGAACAGCTTGTAGGCCTGGTCCAGTCGTGCCTCGAACACCGTCGACGGTGTGCCGGAGTATTGCGCGGCGCCGAGGACGACGATCGCATCCGCCTTGCTGTAGTCGTCGATTCGCGCCACCTGCCAGACCCGGAATGCGGTGCCGCCGACCAGCACCGCCCCCATCAAGATCGCGCCGAGGACCAGCCGACGCGCCCAGCGCACCAGCCCGCCTCCGACGCCGCGGGACGGGCCGGATCCGGTAGCCGAGGCCAGGGTCGCCGAATTCACCTCATCAAGTTTGCCAGGTCACCCACGACGAGAACGTAACCGGCGGATATCGATCGGCGATGCTTACCTTTTGGTTAGTACTGAACTTATTAGTCAGTACTTGTCGTTTATGCAGCAACGAATCGAGAATGGATCCGGCGCCAATCCAAATCTCATACCTTTCAGGAGTGGATACATGACGACATCCGTGACGGTTCTCGGGCTCGGCGCGATGGGACAGGCGCTGGCCGCGGCCTTCGTAGGAGCCGGACATCCGACTACAGTCTGGAATCGCAGTGCCGGTCGAGACGCGGAACTCGTTGCGGCAGGGGCGAAGTCGGCCCAGACGGTGGCCGAGGCGGTCGCCGCGAGCGATCTCGTAGTGGCGTGCCTGTTGGACCATCGGTCCGTGCACGAGGTACTCGATCCGGTGACCGATGTCCTCGCCGGTCGCGCGCTGGTCAACCTGACCAGCACCGAGCCGCGCGGATCGCGTGAACTGGCCGAATGGGCCGCGGACCACGGCATCGACTTCCTCGACGGCGGCATCATGGCCGTCCCGCCGATGATCGGCCGGCCCGGCTCGTCGGTGCTCTACAGCGGCTCCCGCCGGCTCTTCGACGACCATCGCGCCACACTCGAATTACTCGGCAGCGCAGAGTATTTCGGCACCGACGCCGGGCAGGCGGCACTGGTCGACTTCGCCCTGCTCGCCGGGATGTACGCCATGTTCGCGGGCTTCTATCACGGCGCGGCGATGGTTCGCGCGATCGGCATGTCGGCCGAGGACTTCGGACAACGCGCGTCCGGCTGGATCGCGGCGATGACCGGATCACTGTCGAGGGCCGGAGCCACCATCGACTCCGGCGATTACTCGAAACCGTTGCAGCCCTTGGATTTCACCAAGGCCGCGGTGGATGCCATCGTGTCGGCCAGCCGCGATGCGGGTGTGGACCTGGACGTCGTCGGCGCGATCAAGAATCTCGTCGATCGCCAAGTCGCCGACGGCTACGGTGCGGACAGCAGCGAGCGGATGTTCGAAAGTCTCAACCCGCGCGCCGCATAAGGGCTACCAGCCGCGTTCGCGCCATTCCCCGAGGTGCGGGCGTTCGGCGCCGAGCGTGGTGTCGTCGCCGTGACCGGGATAGACGACGGCGTCGTCCGGATAGCGATCGAAGAGCTTGCTGGTGACGTCGGTGTAGAGGGAGTTGAAATCTGCCGGGTTGGTGGTGCGGCCGACACCGCCCGGGAAAAGCGAGTCACCGGTGAACAGGTGCACGCCCGGGCCGTCTACCAGGGCGAGGGCAACCGAGCCCGGCGTGTGTCCGCGCAGGTGGACGACCTCGAAGGCCAGCTCGCCGATCTCGATCAGGTCGCCGTCGGCGAGTAATCGGGAGGGACGCACCGGGAGCGGTTCGGCATCGAGTGGATGCACGGCGGTCGGTGCGCCGGTGGCCGCCGCGACCTTTTCCAAGGCCCACCAATGGTCGCGATGCTGATGGGTGGTGACGACCAGGGCGACGCGGCCCGGCGTCTCCTGGTCGACGAGTTCGATGATGCGGTCGGCTTCATTGGCGGCGTCGATGAGCAGTGCCGCGCCGGTGGCGGTGCACTGCACTAGATAGCAGTTGTTGTCCATGCCACCGACGGACATTTTGATTATGCGGGCACCGGGGACGTCCCGCTGTTGCGGATTCGATCCAGGGGACACGTGACCGGTGTACGGCAGGTCGATCGTGATCACAGTTCGATGCTAGCCAGCTACATTCATCCCATGCCGTCGATAGCGCCGATTCGTCGAATCCGCTGGGTCGCCGTAGTGGCAGCGTTCGTCTGTGTCGTGCTGGCCGCAGGCTCGGTCGGCGCCGAGCCACCCCTGCGGATGGGAACGTATGTCGTCGACTCGGCGCAGGTGCTCGATCAAGGGCAACTCGATCGGGTGTCAGCGGCGATCGACGACCTCTACGCCGATCAGCAGATGCGGCTCTGGGTCGTCTATGTGCACGATTTCAACGGGATGAGTCCACAGGGGTGGGCCGGTCGCACCGCGACGATGTCCGGATTCGGTGGGCGTGATCTGTTGCTGGCCGTTGCCACCGAGGATCGCGCGTATTGGTTCAACGGCGAGTTGCCGAGCAGTGTCAGCGATTCCGAGTTGGACAGCGTATTGACGCGTGAGGTGGAGCCCGCGCTGCGCAACGGCCAGTGGGCCGATGCCGGGGTCGCGATGGCCGATGGGCTGGATTCGGCGATGCGCGGCGGTGGGGTCAGCCTGCGGACGCTGCTGTTCGTTGCCCTCATGATCGTGCTGATTGTCGTTGGGCTGGTGCTGTATTCGCGCAAGCGGCGCGCCGATCGCAAGCGTGCGGAGTTGACGGCGGCACGGCAGGTGGATCCCGGTAATTCCGCTGCGCTCGCGGCATTATCGCTGGATGCGTTGCAGGACCGTTCGAAGGAGGTGCTGGTCGAGATCGATAATGCGATGCGGACCAGCGCCGAGGAGTTGGAGTTGGCGACCGGTGAATTCGGCGATACCGCGGTCACCCGCTTCAGCACCGCGCTGGCGAATGCGAAATCGGCTGCCGCCAAAGCATTCTCGATCAGACAGCGGCTCGATGACGCTGTTCCCGAGACAGCGGATCAGCAGCGCACCATGCTGGTCGATCTGATCGGCACGGTCGGGCGGGCCGATCGGGAACTCGACGCTCAGGTAGCCGAATTCGATGCGATGCGCGATTTGCTGATCAATGCGCCCGATCGATTGGACGGGCTGACACGGGATTTGGTCGAGTTGACGGGGCGCGTGCCGGGTTCGGAAGCCGAACTCACCCGGCTCACCAGAGCGTATCCGGCCAGCGTGCTCGCCCCGATCCGAGACAACGTGACCATGGCCCGCGAGCGAATCACCTTCGCGGAGCAGAACATCGATGTGGGGCGCGCCGCCCTCACTCAGCCGGTCGGCAAACAGGGCGGCGCGGTCGCCGCGATCCGGGCCGCGGAGGCGGCTGTGGGACAGGCTCGTACGCTGCTCGACGCCGTCGACAATGCGGCGACGAATATCCAGCAGGCGAGTGACGGCCTGCCCGCCGTACTCGAAGAACTGCGCGCCGATATCGCCACCGCGAAGGACCTGTCGGGCTATGGCGGTGTCGATCTGCACGCCGCCATCACCGCGGCGGAAACGGCGCTGACCATCGCCACCGCCACCGCGACCAGCGACCCATTGGACGCCTTCCACAACGCCGTCGCCGCCGACAATGCGCTGGACCTCGCCAATGCCGCCGCCACCGACCGCAAACTGGCCGCCGAAGACCTCCAGCGCCGACTGGACCGGGCCCTCATCGATGCCCGCGCCAGGATCGGCGCGGCATCCGACTACATCAGCACCCGCCGCGGCGGTATCGACGCACAGGCACGTACCCGCTTGTCCGAGGCACAGCGCAATCTCGATGCGGCACAACAACTTTCCATTACCGACCCCGCCCAAGCACTGGCCAGTGCACAGGCAGCTGCCGACCTGGGTGGCCGCGCATTACAAGCGGCGCAGGCCAGCGTGCGCGCCTGGGAGAACAGCCAGCCGCCATCGGGCACCGCGCAGGCGGGTGCGGTACTCGGCGGAATCCTGATCGAGGGACTGCTGCGCGACGCCACCCACCAACGCTCCGGCGGCTACACACCCGCTTCGTACGGCGGCTCCAGCGGATCCCGCCGCATCAGCCAGGGCGGCCGGTTCTGAAGAATGGTGTGCGGCCACCCGGCAGAAGCTATCTGGGCGCTCAGATCTCGAGGGTGACGCTGTGCAAGCCGGTTGGCCCGGAGGGGAACGGCGAGCGCGAGATACCGTCTTGGATCTCACCGGATCGGCTGATGGCGCGGGCCTGGATCGTGTGTTCGCCTGCGGGCAGGTCGACGGTGGTGCGCCAGCGGCGCCAGGCAGCCGGGGCGAGTTCGGTGCCGAGATCCACTGGGCGCCAATCGCCTTCATCGATGCGCAGCTCGACGGCTTCGACGCCGTGCGGCGGCGCCCATGCGACACCGGCGATGGTGGTGCTGCCCGCGGCCGCCCGGCCCGGCGCGGTGACATCGATGCGGGCCTGGGGTGTCACCCAGATCGGTTCCGACGGCCAACCCCGCTTCCACCAGTAGTCGATGTGGCTGTCGTCGGTGAGTTCCAGTTCGGCAAGCCATTTGGCGCCGGTGTACTGGCCGTAGAGCCCGGGCACGAACACGCGGGCGGGGAATCCGTGCTCCGGGGCGAGCGGCTCACCGTTCACGCCGATCACCAGATATCCGGGCCAGGCACCGCAGCGCAGCGGTTCCACCGGCAGTGAGATGGTGTACCCGTCGACGGCCCTGGTCACCAGCCGGGTGGCACCGGTTTCGGGAATCGCGTGCTCGAGCAATTCGGCCAGCGGCACCCCGTACCAGCGGCCGTTACCCGCGCGGCGCTCACCGGGACGGTTGTGCACGCACACCATGACCGCATCGAATTCCACTGCGTCCGTGGCCAATTCGGCCAGCGACAGGCGCAGTGGATGGGCGACCTTGCCGGTGACCGCGAGCCGCCAGCGCGTCGGATCGATCCGCGGCGGACTCAGATTGACGTCGGCGACATAAAAACTCCGGTTCGCGGTGATCAGTGGCGACAGACCGGGCTCGCCCTCCAACCCGTCCTGCGGCACCATGGAAATCCCACCGAGCGGGCCGACCCGACGGATCGCATCGCGCTGCCTGCGGTCGTAGTCACGAATCAGCGCCCGCGCCCCGGTCAGCAGTCCGGCACCTGCACCCGCCCACAGCAGCGCACCGAACGGCCGACGGGGCCGCCTGCGCAGCCCGAGACCGAGCACACCCGCGGCTGCGGCCGCACCGGCGACGGTGGCGGGCGATCGGGTCGGTCGACGGAATCCCAATGCGGCTGCGGCAGCGCCGAAAGCGGCGACGGCGGGCGTTCGCGCCTGATCGGAAAGCGCACCGAGCCCAGCCGTCGCGGCGACCGCACCGGCGCCGACACCGAGGCGCGTCACGGCCTTGTCGTGCTTGCCGGACAGTGCGACGGTCGTCTCGACCACCGGCACCGGCGCGGTGTCGGCCATGACCCGGCCGATCGCATCGATCAGCGAATCACCGCGCGAGGCCGCGATCAACTCGCCGACACCCAGCGCCCCGATGCCGATCGCGGCGGCACTGAGCGCGCCACGGCGTTCTCCGTTCGTTCGCACCGTTCGAACACCCGCTTTCCTCGATCACAACCGTGCATTCGCTACGAACCTACCGCGCCTCACTCCCGCAGCGCCTCGGTGAACCGGGCCAACAACTCTCGCAACAGTTCGCGCTCCTTCGCACTGAAGGCGGCGGCCACTCGGCGCTCGATGGCGGCGGCCTTGGCATCGGCCTTGGCGAATGCTTTGCGACCCGCCGGGGTCAGGCGGGTTTCGAGCACACCGCGATGCCAGGGATGCGGCGTTCGTTCCACGAAACCGCGCTCCTGCAGGTTTTTCAGCACGACTGTCATCGCCTGCGGTGTCACCAGACATTCGCGGGCGAGGGCGGCGGCGGAGATGCCCGGATGCTCCGACAGCGCGTAGAGCGCGGCGTACTGCGGCACCGTAAGCGGTTTGACGGCCTCGTGTTTGACGGCCATCAGCTCCTGCTCGGCGCGCTTGAGGTCCAGACCGAGCCGCTGCTCCGCGGGCAACTTCATAAGTGTCAAAGATAGCTGAACTATCAAAGCCTTGATAGTCTTCGGAGTATGGACAATCCCGTAATCCCTGAGAGCCACGCCGATTTGCTATCCCGGCCGCTGTTCGCCCATCTCGCCACGCTCAACCCGGACGGCACTCCACAGGTGACGCCGGTGTGGCAGGTGTGGGATGGCGGGCGCCTGCGCTTCACCACCACGATCGATCGGCGCAAGGCGGTCAACACCAAGCAGAATCCCGAAGTCGCGGTGAGCATCAACGATCCGGACAAGCCCTACCGCTACCTCGAGGTCCGCGGCGTCATCGAGGCCATCGAACCCGATCCGAACGGCGAATTCTTCGATGTGCTCGCACGCCGCTACGACCTGCCGTATCAGCGTCCGGTCGCCGACCATCCGCGCCGGGTCGTGCTCGTCATGCGTCCGACGCACGCCACCTACCAATAGCGGCCTCAGGAGTTGACGGCCTCCCCGGCCAGAGCCGTCAATTCGTCGCGCACCGCGGACACCAGCCGGTCGGCATCGCCGCCGAGCACCCCGACCGTCAGTCGACCCTCGAAGGTGTAGACCAGGAAGGTGATTGCCGCCGAAGCACCCGCGGACGGGCGCGGATGGGCGGAGACGTAAACGATCTCGTAGTCGGTCAGCGCGATATTGGCGGGGATGCGGAAGGCGGGCACGGCACCGGTATTCGTCACCGCGATGTGCCCGGCCAGGGAGTGGATCCGGTTGGGGCCGAAGTAATCCGGGAAGTGCAGCACCGATTGCTGGACGATGCCCTCGGCCAGATCGTGACGCAATCGGGCCGAAATGTATTGGGCCAGTTCGAGAATGTCGGCGCAGAGGTCGACCGCCGCGGCGAAAGAGGCCAGACCCGCCATATTGGTGCCCTCGGCACGCGCGACCGGCGGGTCGAGGCGGCTGCGCAAATCCACCGGATACAGGCAGCCGAGCGGCACCGGATCGCCGGTGGCGTTGGCCTTTTGCTCGGCGAAGGCGCGCAGCAGGGCGGCGGTGATCAGACCATTCACCGTCACCCCCGGACAGCGCCCGAGGCCGATGATGCGGGCGCTGGCCTCCTCGTCCAAGACGATGCGCCGCGGCCGGTCCAGCGCGGCGGGTGCGGGGATCGCGGGTGCGGGCGGAATGACCACGGGCTGCAGCGGCTTGGTCACGTCCTCGAAGCCGGAGACCGAAGAGCGGACGATCCCACGTGCCGATACATGCCATTCCAGCGACTGCGGATAGTCATGCGGCACAACGGTTGTCGTCCCGGATTCGACGTAATCGGTGTAGAAGTCCCATAGTCGGGACAGCAGTTCGACGCAGTGGCCCGCGTCGGCGATGCTGTGGTGGGCGAAGAGCGTGACGCGTGCGCGGCCCCGCTCGGAGTACACGACATCCAGGTAGGCCAGCTGTCCGGCCGGATCGATCGGCTCCGGAATGCGAATGGGATCCGGATCACCGAGACTCGCCGTCATACCGATCTCCGGGGTTTCGCCGCGTCGCAGCAGATAGCCGCGGCCGGTGGCATCCTCGCCGATCCGGCAGGTCACTACGGGATAGGCATGCTGTAACGCGGTGAAGGCCGCCCCCAAGGCACTCGTATCGAGATCACCGACGACCGTGACCGATCGTCCGGTGTAGGTCCCCGCCCGCACGAAACGCTGTTCCGAGGCACCCAACACCCGCACCAAAACCTCCTCATCCCACAACACATGGGTCAGCGTGCGGCAACTACCACCGGGGCGCAAACCCGAAGTCACTCGGACTGAGAGAGACTGCCCACATGAGTCCCGCGGCACACATCGGTATCACGGCGCATCTCGAGGAGCTGGGTTTTCCGCTGGTGGTGAGCCAGCTGGCGCATCCGACGGTGGCGGGCATCGCCAGCGGCGATCTGCCCGCACCGGTCTTCCGGTCCTGGCTCGAACAGGACTATCTGTTCCTGCTGGACTATGTGCGGGTATTCACCCGGCTGGCTTGGCAGGCGCCCGCGGCACATCTCGGCGATCTGGTGGATCTGGCGCACGCCACCTATCACGAGGAACTGTCCCTGCATCGGTCGCTGGCCGCCGAATTCGGCGCGGATCTCGACGGCGCGACGAAAGGCGCGCCGTGCGCGGCCTACACCGCATTCCTGCTGGAGTCGGCCGCGTCCTACGCCGACGGACTGGCGGCGCTGTACCCGTGCATGTGGGGCTATTCGACCCTCGGCGCGATCTTGGCCGAGAATCCGCCGCCGGAACCGCGCTACCGGCGCTGGGTCGACACCTACGCCGATCCCGGATTCGCGGCGCTCACCCGCCGCTGCGGGCAGATGCTCGATGAGGCGGGTGCCGACCCTGCGCGCGCGGAAGCGCTATTCCTGCGGGGCATGCGCCACGAATACGAATTCTGGGATGTGCCCGGCTAGGGGTGCAGCACGATCTTGCCGCGCGTGTGGCGCTGCTCCAGTTCCTGATACGCCTCCTGGACCTTGTCGAGCGGATAAACAGCCGCGATGGGTACCTCGATGGTGCCAGCGGCGGCCAGATCGGCCAGTTCGGCAAGCACATCGATGGTGCCCGCGGCGGCGTTGCCGTCGGTCTTCACGCCGTACCTCTCGGCGGCCGCAAAGTTGATGATGGTGTCGATGCGTTCCACCGAAATGCCGAGTTCGATTGCGAGATCGACATATTCGGCACCGAAGGTATCGATGAACGCGTCGACACCATCCGGGGCGGCCGCACGGATCCGGTCGATCAGTCCCTCCCCATAGGCCACCGGAATCACCCCGACCTTGCGCAGCCAATCGTGATTGACCTCGCTCGCGATGCCGAGAACCGTTGCGCCCCTGGCCCGCAGCAGTTGTACGACGATCGAGCCGACGCCACCCGCCGCTCCCGAAACCGCGACGGTATCGCCCGCTTGCGGATCCACGGCCCGCACGGCGGCGAAAGCCGTTGTCCCAGCGACATACAACGATCCCGCCACATCCCAATCCAGTTTCCCTGGCTTGAGCGTCACCTGTTCGGCGGGCACCACCACGTGCGTGGCATGACTGGCCCGCTCATCGGTGAATCCGAGCACCTCGGCGCCGACCTCGATCCCGCCTACGCCGGAGCCCAGCTCGACGACGCGACCCGCGAAATCGGTACCCTCACCCGAGGGGAATGTCGCGGGCCAGCGCTCGTGCATCGCACCCGAACGGATATATCCCTCCCCTGGATTGATACCGGCCGCCACTACCTCCACGACGACCCGACCGGGTCCTGCCTTCGGCGTCGGCACCTCGACGACCTTCAGCTCTTCGATTCCGCCATAACGATCGAACTTCACAGCTCTTGCCATATCCGGCTCCCGCCTACTCGGTGACATACGCCGTCAACCGAGTAACCCGGTCGGAAATTTCCATGCACCGACGATCCTCGAGACGCACTGCCACCGACGCCGTCAGCCCTTAAGCTGACACCCGTGGGTGAGGAAAGGCTGCGGGCATCGGACGCAGACCGCGAGAAAATCGCCGAACAATTGCGGGTGGCGATGAACGACGGCCGGTTGTCTCTGCACGAATACGACGACCGACTCAAACAGGTGTATGCCGCCAAGACCTATGGCGAGCTGAGTCCGCTGCTGTCGGACCTGCCCGTGCCGCGCAAAGCGGTGCCCACGGCTCAACGCGTGCCGCAGTGGGTCATCATCATGTGGATTCCATGGGTCGCGGTGAACGCACTGTGCCTCACGATCTGGCTAGCGACCGGCGCCGGATACTTCTGGCCGTTCTGGGTCGCGGTCCCGTGGGGGTGCGCGCTGCTGATCCCGAGCGGGATCGGGCTGATCCTCCAGTCCAACCGGAAACCGGACCGTCGTTGAATTCGCCTGCGGCACAGGCAATCTCGGTCCAACGACAAACGCCCTGCCGCAGTGCGACAGGGCGTTGACGTTATCGAACTCAGGCGCCGATGAGGTGCTGCGCCAGATAGCCCTCGACCTTGTCCAGCGCGATCCGCTCCTGCGCCATGGAATCGCGCTCGCGAACGGTGACCGCCTGGTCTTCGAGGGTGTCGAAGTCGACGGTGATGCAGAACGGCGTGCCGATTTCGTCCTGGCGCCGGTAGCGGCGGCCGATCGCGCCCGCATCGTCGAATTCGACATTCCAGCTCTTGCGCAGCTGTGCGGCAAGGTCTTTCGCCTTCGGCGTCAGATCCGCGTTGCGCGACAACGGCAGCACCGCCGCCTTCACCGGCGCGAGCCTGCGATCCAGGCGCAGACTGATGCGCTCCTCCATGACGCCCTTGGCATTGGGCGCCTGGTCGACGGTGTAGGCGTCGACCAGGAACGCCATCAGCGAGCGGGTCAATCCGGCCGCTGGCTCGATGACATACGGCGTGTAGCGCTCGTTGGTGGTCTGATCGAAGTAGCTCAGGTCATTGCCGGAATGCTCCGAGTGGGTCTTCAGGTCGAAGTCGGTGCGGTTGGCGATGCCCTCCAGCTCACCCCACTCATTGCCCTGGAAACCGAAGCGGTACTCGATATCGGTGGTGCCCGCCGAGTAGTGCGACAGCTTGTCCTTCGGGTGCACGAACAGTCGCAAGTTCTCGGGGGTGATGCCGAGGTCGGTGTACCAGGACAGCCGGGTCTCGATCCAGTACTTGTACCACTCCTCGTCCTCGCCGGGCTTGACGAAGTACTCCATCTCCATCTGCTCGAACTCACGGGTGCGGAAGATGAAGTTGCCGGGGGTGATCTCGTTGCGGAAGCTCTTGCCGATCTGCGCGATGCCGAATGGCGGCTTCTTGCGCGCGGTGGTCATCACATTGGCGAAATTGATGAAGATGCCCTGCGCGGTTTCGGGGCGCAGGTAGTGCAGACCCTCTTCGGATTCGACCGGGCCGAGGTAGGTCTTGAGCATCATGTTGAAGTCACGCGGCTCGGTCCAGCGACCGACGGTGCCGCAGTCCGGGCACACCACCAGCTCCATCGAGACGGAGTCCGGATCGTCGATCTTGTGCTTGAGCGCGTAGGCCTCCTGCAGGTGGTCCTGCCGGTGCCGGTGGTGACAGTTCAGGCATTCGACCAGTGGATCGTTGAACACGCCGACGTGGCCGGAGGCGACCCACACCTGACGCGGCAGAATCACCGACGAGTCGAGGCCGACCACATCCTCGCGGCTGGTGACCATGGAACGCCACCACTGCTTCTTGATGTTCTCCTTGAGCTCGACACCCAGCGGACCGTAGTCCCACGCCGATTTGGTGCCGCCGTAGATCTCACCACACGGGTACACCAGACCCCGGCGCTTGGCGAGGTTGGCAACGGTGTCCACCTTCGACTTGGGTGCCACTCGAGAATTCTCCATCCACTACGAGTCGGATTCGGATCGGCAGGATCGGGCAGGCCCGATGCTCTGTACGCCGTAACTAATAGGATTCGGTATAGCTTATCGGCTGGGGCCGAGCGATCTTCCACCGCACACGTCTAGTAGTCGCCGACGTGATTCGCCGACTCGAATCGGTCAGTTCTGCGGCGTCAGTCGGCGTGCTCGTTTGACATGCGCAACTGTGCATATCAAAATGGAATCGCTTTCCAATAAGGAGTTGGTTCGATGACCGCTGAGACCGCCACCGCCCACCCGCACAACCCGTACCGATCACCCGCGCCGGTGCCGGTGCCGACGCGGAGCGTGCTGGAGGACGCGGGCGAGCTGCTGCGCGCCCTCGCCGCCCCGGTGCGCATCGCCATTGTGCTGCAATTGCGCGAATCGCCGCGCTGCGTGCACGAATTGGTCGATGTTCTCGGTGTCACCCAACCGTTGGTCAGCCAGCATCTGCGGATCCTGAAGTCGGCGGGCGTGGTGCACGGGGAACGCTCCGGCCGCGAAGTGTTGTACGAACTCGTCGACGACCACCTGGCGCATATCGTGGTCGATGCCGTGGCCCATGCCGAGGAAGGGTGATCGTGCCAGATAAGACGGCCTTGCCGGAAAAGCCGGTTGGCATTCGCAGTACCCGCCAGCGCAGTGCGATCGCCGCACTGCTCGGTGATATCGAAGAGTTCCGCTCCGCGCAGGAGTTGCACGACGAGTTGCGCCGCCGCGGCGAGGGCATCGGATTGACGACTGTCTACCGCACCCTGCAGTCACTGGCCGATGCCGGACTCGTCGACGTACTGCGCACCGACACCGGCGAATCCGTCTACCGCCAGTGCTCCACCGGACACCATCACCATCTGGTCTGCCGACATTGCGGACGCACCGTCGAGGTCGAGGGCCCTACGGTGGAGGCGTGGGCCGACACCATCGCTGGCGAGCACGGATTCACCGAGGTCAGCCACACCATGGAGATCTTCGGAACCTGCTGCGAGTGCGCGAAAGTGGACCGCTCCCGAGTGTGACCGTGGTCACATAGTTAACAGCACTGGCGCCGAGGAAGATTTCACTGCGACTCACATAACGTCCGGGGGTTCCGGGCGTCGCGCACTGAGATCGAAATCTTCTGGGAGGCAGCGTGCGATCGACCATTTTCGCGGCGGACAAACGCCGGAAATTCACCACAACCGGGGTGGCCGTGCTCATCGGCAGTTCCGCCCTGCTCATGACCGCGTGCAACGACAAGGACCCCACGTCCGGGCCGACCACGACGGCGTCCGCGCAGAGCACCATCGGACAGGGTCAGCCGGGCGCGAAAAACGGTCAGTCGACCGTTCGGGCTATCGGCAAGACCGGATGGTACGAGGGCTTCGATATCACGGTGGACAAGGCGACCGTGGTGCCCGACGAATTCGGCGGCGCCAAGGTGCTGATCGATATCACCTACCAGAACACCACCCCCGACAACAAGACGATTAGCAACAACACCTACCTGCAGGTCGACAAGGAGGTCGACGGCGGCGCGAGCTTCGACTCGCCGACCGTGCCCGGAAAGGGTTCGGCCACCGGCAAAGTCACCACGTCGGTCAAGACGCTGCACGATGCCGAGCACCTGCTCGACACCATTACCGTGATCTACGGACAGGCCTCGGATAACCAGACCAAGATTCCGCTGAAGGCCTCGGCCCAGGTCGAAGGTGTCGCACCGAAGACGCTGAATGTCACCGGCAAATTGGTGCAGGATCAGACGACGATCGAAATCACCGGCGGCACACTGGCTCCGAGTTACACCAAGAACGAGCGCGACAAGATGGATCTGTCGTTGCGCATCAAGATCATTGGCGGACCCGGGATCTCCGCGGGCGGGCTGAATGTCTTCTACGACTATTTCACTGTGAAGACCCCGGACGGCCAAACGATTCCGGCCGATATCCGCGGACCGATCAACGAACTGCTGAATACCAACGAAACCATCGACAACGCGAAGAATTACGTCGTATTCGTGGTTCCGTCCCCGGCCACCGGCACCTACGTGGTGACCTACGACGCAAACAAGGGTGAGGGGAGCGCCCCGAACTTCTCCTTCACCATCTCCTGACCATCCGACGATGCAGGCCACCACTGCCGAGTAGTGGTGGCCTGCAGTCGATTTCAGGATCAGACGGCGACCGGATCGCCGGAGCGGACCGGAGTGGGTTCCGCACTCGGACGCCGTCCGCGAAGTGCGCCGAAACCCAGCAGGACCAGGGCTGCGAGAGCCCAGATAGTCAGGACCACAAGCGGTTTGGTGGCGGCCGCACCGTCGAAGAAGGCAACCGAGCGCAGCAGTGAGGCGGCGGCACCGGGCGGCAGCAGTTGGCCGACGGCGCCCCACGGCTGCGGCAGCAGTTCCGGAGCCGAGGTCGCGGCCGAGAACGGGTTGCCGACCAGGAGCATGGTTAATGCGGCGACGCCGATGCCCGCGCGGCCGATCGCGGTGGACAGGCCGACGACCGTACCGGAGACCGCGAAGGACACCAGACCGGCGACGGTCGCCAGCGTCAGGTAGGAACCGGGGACCACCGACATCCAGGTCTGAATGATCACGATGCTCAACAGCCCGCCCGCGATGCCGAAGGTGATCAGGCCGATCGCCTTACCGCCGACCGACGGAATCAACAGGCTGAGTACGACACCCGCCGCGATACCGGACATCACCAGCGGCAAGACCATCGCACCGAAAGCGGCCCCGCGCGGATCGTCCGGATCGGCGGCCACCACATCCTCCACCGGCGTCACCGGCGCACCGGACAGCTGCTGGGCGATCGCGGTGAGCTGTTGTGCCACAACAGGACTCGCACCGGAGGCGACCAATACCCGCGGGGCGCCACCGCCGGTGATGATGGCGCCGTAGACGTCCCGGTTCTCGATCGCCGCGCGTGCCGCCGCTTCGTCGGCCGGGTTGCTGATATCGAAGGCATCCGGATCGTGCTGGGTCAGTTTGTCGGCCACCACTGCGGCCTGCGGGCCGCTGACGGCGATGGGCAGATCGCGCGGGGCGATATGGGCTGCGGGCCAGGCGAAGGCGATCAACATCAATGCCTGGAGCAAGGCCGCGGCGACGCCGACACCGACCGCCCGCTGGATCGTATTCATGACGTTCTCCCGAAAATCGAATGACCGTTCTCTTTCGATGTGGATACCGTCGCACGGCCCATCCCGCTTGTCAAGAACGAGCATTCGTTTTACTTTGGAGCCATGCCCCGAGTCAGCGAAGAACACCTGGAACGTCGCAGGCAGCAGATTCTCGACGCCGCGCAGCTCTGTTTTGCCCGCAAGGGGTTCTACGAGACCTCGATGCAGGACATTTTCACCGAATCGGGTCTGTCGGCCGGGGCGGTCTACCGCTACTTCAAGGGCAAGAACGACATCATCGCCGCACTGGCCACCGATACCACGGTCGAGCTACGCGCCACCATGACCAGGGCGATCCGGTCCGATCCGCTGCCGACCCCGGCCCAGGTGCTCCGGATCGTCGCCGAGCACATGGTCGCGCACAGCGGTCCGGACGGTCATGTCCGGCTCGCGCCACAGGCGTGGGCGCTGGCACTGGTGGACGACGAGGCGGCCGAATACGTCAAATCCGCCGTGCTCGCGATGCGGGATCGGTGGACCGAGTACACCGAGCGCATGGTGGAGGTCGGCTGGCTACCGCCCGATACCGATGTGCACGCGGTCGCGACGGCGATCATCGGCCTGGTGCCGGGATTCATGTTGCAGCACTTGATCGTCGGCGATGTGAACCCGGAAACCTTGGCTCGCGGCGTAGCCGCGCTGCTGCCCTATGGCGAGCCCGCCGTCCAGCCGGTCGATTCCTAGGCGTCGCATATCCAGTGGCTGCCTCGCATAAGGCACACCTTGTGCGAGGCAGTCACTGGTTGTGCGGGAGCGGTCTTCAGAGCCAGCCGTGGCGTTCGGCGGCGCGGACCGCTTCGGCGCGGGTGGTGGTGCCGGTTTTGCCGATGGCGGATGAAAGGTGGTTGCGGACGGTGCCTTCCGATAGGTGCAGCTGTTTGGCGATGGCGCCCGCAGTGGCACCGTCGGCAGCGGCGGCGAGGACCTCGCGTTCGCGGGCGGTCAGTGGCGAGGTGCCGACGGTCAGGGTTTCGGTGGCGAGGGCGGGATCGACAACACGTAGGCCCATGTGGACTCGACGCACCGCATCCGCGAGCTCGCGGGCGGGAGTGTCCTTCACGACGAATCCGCTTGCGCCAGCATCTATTGCGCGCCGCAGGTAGCCGGGGCGACCGAAGGTCGTGACCATCAGGATGCGGACATCCGGATGGGCGGTATGCAGTTGCGCCGCGACCGCGATGCCGTCCATACCGGGCATCTCCACATCGAGCAGCACCACATCGGGTGTGGTGCGCGCGACCGCGTCCAGGACTTCGTCACCGCGACCGACCTCCGCGACAACCTCCAGATCGGATTCCAGGCCGAGCAGTGCGGCGAGTGCGCCGCGGACAAGTGCCTGGTCGTCGGCGAGGAGCAGGCGGATCATGCGAGGTGGTCCTTCGTCGACGTGAATGGGCGGGCACTTTCGGCCGAATCATGGCGCGAAAAGTGCATGCCCGTTTCCGGATTACTCGGGCACAGTTGCACGAATACGTACACCTCCCTCGGACGACAGCGTCAATGTTCCCCCGGCGGCTCGTACCCGTTCGCGCAGGCCGGACAGTCCGGACCCGGATTCGCCGGTTCCCAGCCCGCGACCGTCGTCGACTACCTCGATGCTCGTATCGGTCACCGTGACGGTGCAGTGTCGTGCGGCACTGTGCCGGATCACATTGGTGACCGCCTCGCGCAGCACCCAACCGAATAATTCACTGTGGCGCGTATCGGGCACGGAATCCGGCAGGTCGGCGTCGATATCGGCGGCCGCCAATGCGGTCCGCGCATTGGCTAATTCACCGCCAAGCGATACCTCGCGCAGACCGCCGACGGTATCTCGCACTCCCGCCAACGCTTCGCGCGCCAACCGCTCGACATCGGCCAACTCGGACTTCGCCCGCGTCAGATCCACCTCGATAAGGCGTTGCGCGAGTTCGGTTTTCACGGTGATCACGGTCAGCGAATGGCCGAGGATATCGTGCACGTCACGCGCGACCCGATTGCGCTCCTCGACGATCGCGAGTTCGGCCTGCTGCCGCCGGGCCAGCTCGGCCAACCGCTCGCCGCGCAGGCCCAGCTGCCTGGCCACCCAGATCAGGGCGGGCACGAACGACACGTAGAAAGGCGTCCCGGACAGCCCAGGCAACAGCACCGGAACGAGCAACATCGCGAGCGTCACCGTGAACGCGACATAGCCGGATTCGCGCGAGGGCATATGAAAGATCGCGATCACGCCGATAAAGATCAAGGTCGGCAACCCGATCGCGCCGAGCAACGCCACCAACCCCGCGCTACAGGCTGTCATACCGGCGAGCACCGGCCATATGCGCCGGTCGACCGGCAGCTCTATCAACGGACTGGGGCGGTTGGTGCGCTGGAAAACGATGAAGGAACCGACGATCAGCGCGGCGTACACGAGCAGCGCCGCGGTCGCCAGACTCGCGGTCGGCTGATCGGCGTCCTGCCAGCTCTGGATGATCGGTCCGACCATGTACGACAGCCAGATGACCGACATGAACCCGCCGAACCACCCGCGCCGCTTGACATTCGCCCCGATCCCCCCATCCCGCACCACCCGATCGAGCAATTCGGCGGCCACACCACCCCGCAGCACCGACTTCACGCCCACTCCCACACCGACAGCGCGCACGCCGAATCTCGGCCCAGATTGCCCGCACAGTGGTCGATCACAAGGCTCGACGCTACCGAACATGCACCGCCCGACACCGCAGGTACCCCTGGCCTAGCCCGAATCACTCGCATGACGTCACCCTCATTCGCCGCCGCACAGCCGCCCGGCATCGCGCGGCCAAGTCGCCCCGCACGACCGGCCCCCGTCGACCGGCCCCTTCAGCGCCCTCATAACGCCCCCCGCGCCGCATAGTCGAATCGCACCGGACTTCCCGGACCGCACGGCACGACATGGCCGCCGGGCATCGTTTGGCCAGCCCGGGCGGCACGGCCGACCGCCACCCTGAATCGTCGCCACAGTCCCGCATGCCGCACGGTCGATTCGCCGGGCTTGCGCACCGCGCGGTCGCCCGCCCTCGCGTGGGCCTGGCATCGCATGGCCAGCACAGCCGCCCGGCGCCGAACGAGTCGCCCGGCGTAGCCGCCGACCCATGAAAGGCAGGCGGCCGGGGCAGGCGTCAGATAGTTCAGCGGGCGGTGTCACGGCGGAACAGGGTGGCGGCGCCGAAGACGAAGATCGTGGCCCACGCGATGACGTTGAGGATGGCCAGGGCGATCGATCCGGCGCCGGTGTCGCCGAAGGGCATGCGGGCCAAGGTGGCGACGCCGTTGGTGGGGAAGATCTTCGAGACCGTTTCGAACCAGCCGTGCAGCGGCATGAACAGGCCGCCCGCGAAGGACAGGCCCGCGAGGACGGGGCCGAGCAGTTGCATGACATTTTCCGAGGGCAGCAGGTAGCCGACGAAAAGGCCGAAGGCCGCGAAGACCAGTGAGCAGATCCATGCGAGCAGGAAGCAGCTCACCCAGGCGGTGACGGTCAGGTGGGCACCGAAGATTCCGCCGATGACGAAGACCGCGGTGACCGAGGCCAAGCCGAGCACCATCGCGACCGCGACTTTGGTGGCGATGTAAGCGACGGGACGCAGTGGAGTGAGCCGCAGTTGGCGACTCCACCCCTGTGCGCGTTCGATCGCGACCATCGCGCCGCCGCTGGTGGTGGCCAGCATCGCGCCGTACACCGCCATCGACACCATCACATAGCCGGTCACATTGCCCGAGCCGAAAGACTCTGTCCGGTAATCGGATTGCAGTCCGAAGATGACGAAGAACAGCGGCGGCATGACGAGCGTGAAGATCATGGTGCGGCGATTGCGCAGCATGCGGCGCAGTTCCAGACGCAGGAAGCCGAGACTGAAGCCACCGAGCGGGTGACGCGCCGGAACGGCTTGTGGGGCAAGGATGGTCATATCAATTGTCTCCGGTGGTGAGCGCAAGGAATGCGGATTCGAGATTGTGCGAGGTGATTTCCAGATCGACCGCGGCGGTCTGGGTGAGCAGGTAGCGCGCGACGGCATCGGAATCCTTGGTGTGCACGATGATTCGGTCGCCACGCAGCTCGACATCATCGATGCCGGGGACGGTGAGCAGCCGGGCCGGATCGGCAGCGGGCAAGGTCGCGCTGACGGATCGTCCCGCGGCCAGGTTCTTGATCTCGGCGGCACTGCCGTCGGCGACCACCCGGCCCGCGCGCACCAGCACGATTCGGTCGGCGTATGCGTCGGCCTCGTCGAGGTAGTGGGTGGCGAACACGACGGTGCGGCCGCGATCGGAGTCCTCGCGCATCGCATTCCAGAATTGGCGGCGACCTTCCACATCCATGCCGGTGGTCGGTTCGTCGAGCACGATCAGGTCCGGATTCGGCAGCAGCGCGAGCGCGAAGCGCAGGCGCTGCTTCTGCCCGCCCGAGCATTTGCCGACCAGCCGCCCGCCGATATCGGCGATACCGGCCCGCGCGAGCACCTCATCGACCGCCCGCGGATGCGCGTGCAGCGTGGCCACCAGTCGCACGGTCTCGGCGACGGTCAGATCGGGCAATAGCCCGCCGGATTGCAGGACGGCCGAAATGCGGCCTGCCGCAAGCGCTTCCGACGGTAATCCGCCGAAGACCCGGACGCTGCCGGAGTCCGGCGTAGCCAGTCCGAGCAGCATATCGATGGTGGTGGTCTTACCCGCGCCATTGGGGCCGAGGAAAGCGACGATTTCCCCCGGCGCGACCATAAGGTCGAGTCCGTCGACGGCACGCACCTCGCCGCCGCCGGGGAGTCGGAAGCTCTTGTGCAGGTCGCGTAGTTCGATTGCCCGGTGCCTGCCCGAGCCGCCCGCCGCGGCGAACAGGGCCGTGGATGTCAGTGTCGATGTCATGACTCAACGGTCACGCGAACCGGGGTCCGATACCTCGCACGAGTGTCACGAACCCGCCATGACATCTGTCATGCGGTCAGCGGTTCAGGGCAGCAGTCCCTGCCTCGCCTTACCCGCGCCGGAGAGCACGAGCAGCAGCATGGTGGCCAGTGCCTGATCGTCCAGCCCGGCAGCCGGGAAGGTGTAGCGCAACATGACATCGGCCTGGTTGCCGCGGGTGATCAGGGTGATCGAACCGAATTGAATCGCGCTGTTGCGCTCGGCGACTCGCTTGTGCAGCTGCGGCTTGAGCGGACGATCCCAGGCCAGCACACAGGTCAGCGTCAGCACATCCAGGCCGGGCGCCAGGGTCACCGCGCGCAACGAGCACAGCGCGCCCTCGTACTCGAAACCGAGTGAACCCTCCGGGTCGACCCGCACGTCGACGTCATAGAGCGATAGACAGGCACCGGCGCGGGCCTGTAGCTCTTGTTCGGGGGTGACTGCTGCGTCCATCTCGGTGCCGCCGTTCATTTGCTGCCGCCGTTCACTTGGTCCCCCCGAAGCGGCGGTCACGCGAAGCGTACTGGAGACAGGCCTCCCACAAGTTGCGCCTGTCGAAATCGGGAAACAGCGTGTCCTGGTAGACGTATTCGGCGTAGGCCGACTGCCAGATGAGGAAGTTCGAACTGCGGAATTCGCCGGAGGGCCGCAGGAACAGATCGACGTCCGGCATATCCGGCTCGTCCAGATATTTGGCGACCGTCGCCTCGGTCACCCGCTCCGGATCGATCTCGCCCGCTGCCACCCGGCGCGCGATTTCCCTTGCCGCATCGGCGATTTCGGCACGCCCGCCGTAGTTGACGCACATGGTGAGGGTCATCACCGTGTTGTCCTTGGTCAGCTCCTGCGCGGTCTCGAGTTCGTTGATCACGCTGCGCCACAGGCGCGGTCGCCGCCCCGCCCAGCGCACCCGCACACCCATTTCGTGCATCTCGTCGCGGCGGCGGCGGATGACATCCCGGTTGAATCCCATGAGGAAGCGCACCTCCTCCGGGCTGCGCCGCCAGTTCTCGGTGGAGAAGGCATAGGCCGAGAGCCACTTCACGCCGATCTCGATGCAGCCCTCGACGGTGTCCATCAGGACCGCCTCGCCGCGCTCGTGCCCCGCGGTGCGCGGCAACCCGCGCTCCTGCGCCCAACGACCGTTGCCGTCCATCACCAGCGCCACATGCTTGGGCACCAACTCCGCGGGCAGTTCCGGCGGCGTCGCCCCCGATGGATGCGGCGACGGCGGACGGACGGTGCGTTCGGCACCCGACCGTGCGCTGGTCGACCTGGTCGGCGCGGCAGAGTCTCGACGGAGGATCACGGCAACTATCCTGCCCGATGGTTGTGGAGAGATTGTGCCGAGGTCAGCCCAAGTGTGTGGTGTTCGGGGCAGACCCGTTCGAGTCCTCCGAATGGCCAGAGAAATGGGCGCTCACCCAACGCACCTGATCGCCGGAGCACGGAGCCGTCAGCCCACCTACCCAGCGGTCACCGACTCCGCGGTCGACCGCTCGATCAGCGGCAGGGTGCGCAGCTGACGTTCCAGGTGCCATTGCAGATGCGCCGCGACCAGGCCGCTGGCCTGCCTGCGGACCTGTTCGGGGACCTGCTCGACGTAATCCCACTCCCCCTTCAGCAGGGCGATCAGCAGGTCGAGCACGCCCGTGGCCGGGGTGGCCGAACCGGGTGGGCGGCAGTGCACGCAGACCGCGCCACCGGCGGCGACGTGGAAGGCGCGATGCGGGCCGGGTGTCGCACAGCGCGCGCATTCGTCCAGCGCGGGGGCCCAACCGGCAAAACCCATGGCGCGCAACAGGTATGCGTCGAAGATCAGCTCGTGCGGGCGCTGTTTGGCGGCAATCGCCCGCAGCGCGCTCGCGGTCAATGCGTGCAGCTTGGGTGCGGGCGCGCGTTCCTCACCGGCCAGCCGCTCCGCGGTCTCCAGTACCGCGCAGGCCGTGGTGTAGCGGCCATAGTCGTCGACGATATCGGCGGCGAACGCCTCCATGGTGTGCACCTGGGTGATCGTGTCGAGATTGCGCCCCGGATGCAGCTGCACGTCCACATACGCGAACGGCTCCAACCGCGCCCCGAACCGCGACTTGGTCCGCCGCACCCCCTTGGCCACCGCCCGCACCAACCCGTGCTGCCGTGTCAACAACGTGACAATGCGATCCGCCTCCCCCAGCTTGTGCTGGCGAACCACTACCGCCTCGTCTCTGTACAACCGCACACCGTCATCCTCCCACGAACCCCCGACCCCCGACCCCCGGGCACGGCGCATTCGAGCACCCACCTTTCCGGCGTAACATGTAACCTATGGCGGCAAAGGATCGGGTACAAGCCCACCGTGACCGGTTGCGCGAACAAGGACTCCGGCCTATCCAAATCTGGGTCCCGGATACCCGCAGCCCCCAGTTCCTGGACGAGGCGCACCGGCAATCAGTGCTACTCGCTGATAATCCGTACGAGCACGAAGACCAGGCATTCGTCGACGCCATCAGTTATCCGCTGGATGACGAGTGAGGCGCGCAGAGCTCTGGACCATCGCCACCGGCAGTGGCTACACAGGGAAACCCCGCCCGGTGATCATCGTCCAAAGCGATGCTTTCGATGGCACCGCATCGGTGACGGTTTGCCCGATCACCTCAGACAGCATCGACGCACCCTTGGCTCGCGTGATGATGGAACCCAGTGAGGAGAACGGCCTGCGCCAGACGAGTTACGTCATGGTCGACAAGGTCACGACTGCACCGCGCGACAAGCTGAGGCACCGCATCGGACAAGCATCGAAACCAGACATGCTGCGCATAGACCGATATCTCGTAGTATTCCTCGGCATCGCGGACTGATCGGACGGTATCGCTGCCCCACCACGGTATGCTCTGCGGATGCGCGGAATTCGGTTCTGCTCAGTGGTTTTGGCGGTTGTCGCCGCTGCGAGTTGTGCAGGCGACCCGAATGCGCCCGCGGCCGATGAGACGGCGTTCGTTTCGGTGACGGAGTTGGATCCGACGATCGTTGTCGATGCGCGGTACTTCGGGGAGCACAACTTCATCGGTGGGCCGATCAATGGGTATGAGGCGTCCAAGTGCTTGTTGACGAAGGAGACGGGCGGGGCGCTTGCGGAAGTGCAGCGGGAATTGCGGCCGATGGGGCTCGGGCTGAAGACCTACGACTGCTATCGACCGCAGCGCGCGGTGGACCAATTCGTCAGTTGGGCAAAGGATCTCGGCGATACCAAGATGCGCGCCGAGTTCTATCCGACAGTCGACAAGGCCGATTTGTTCCGGGACGGATACATTGCGGAGAAGTCCGGGCACAGCCGGGGCAGCACTGTGGATCTCACGATCGTCGCGCTGCCGCCCGCCGATCAGGAGCAGTATCACGCCGGTGATCCGCTGCGCGCCTGCACACTGCCCGCCGACCAGCGCTTCCGCGACAACAGCCTGGACTTCGGGACCGGCTACGACTGCTTCGATCCGCTGGCCCACACGGCCAACCTCTCGGTCGGCGCCACCCAGCGCGCGATGCGGGAATTGCTGACCAATGTGATGGCCGAGCACGGTTTCACCAATCTCGCCGAGGAATGGTGGCACTTCACCCTGAAGAACGAACCCTTCCCGAATACCTACTTCGACTTCCCCATCCACTAGGGCGTTCGCAGAATTCCACCAATGAGCAGCATCAGCGACTGCTGAGCCTGCGCCTGCGCGGCCGCCTTATCGGTGGCGTGCGCAACGATCAACCCCGCCTCGGTGACCGCGCTGAAGATCAGCTGGGCGAGAACCGGAATCGGCGCATCCGCGATCAGTCCGGCGTCGCGGGCGCGTTCCAATTCGGCGATGACCAAGCCCAGCCCGTGCCGCGCCTCGAACTCACGAAACGCCTGCCAGCCGAGGACCGCAGGACCGTCATACAGCGTGATACGGATCATTTCCGGGCGCTGACAGATCTCCAGGAAGACATTCAGGCCGATGGCCATCGAGGTGAGAATGTCCTCGGGATCCCCTGCGCCGATGGCGTTTTCGATTTCCTGCGTGGTCTCGACCTCGATCTGTTCGAGCACGGCCAGGAACAGGCCGCGCTTATCGCCGTAGTGGTGGTGCAGGGCGCCGCGGGTGACCCCCGCCTCGGTCACGAGTTCCTCGGCCGAGGTCGCCGCGAAGCCGCGCTCGGCGAACAACCGGCGACCGGCTTGTTCGAGCGCGGCTCTGGTGGCACGGGAGCGATCCTCCTGACTACGGCGTTGCATGCGCCCGAGTGAACTCCAGAATCGTTTCGGAGAGCAACTCGGGCTGATCTTCGGACAGGAAGGTGTAGGAGTCATCGATGAACTTCAGGGTCGCGTTCGGCAGGTCCGCGGCCAGGCGTTCGGCGAACTTCACCGGGAAGATCTTGTCCTCGCGGGCCCAGACGATCAGCACCGGAACCCGCACCGACGGGAATCGGGTGGCGGCGTCGAGGGTGTAGCGGCGATGCACGGTCTTCAGAAACCGCCGCAGATCCTTGCGGATCGCCGCCGAATTCCGACTCGGCCGCAGGTAGGAGTCGGCGATTTGCGGCGGGACCGGGCGCTTTGTCACCCAGCCGAAGGCAATCGGCAGCCGATGCAGCGGACGAATCCGCATCAACTCGGTCAGCGGCCGTAGCGAGCCTGGCACCCGCGCCAATACCGGCAGCGCCGCGAAGGCAGGCGGGAAGAATGCTTCGTAGGCGTCGCATGAGGTCAGCACGACGCGGCCGATCCGCTCCGGTCGACGGGTCAGCAACAGTTGGGTGATCGCGCCGCCGGTGTCATTGGCGACAATGGTGACGTCGGTGAGGTCGAGTCGCTCCAGAAAGTCGGCGATCAGATCGGCGACCCCGGTGGGCGTGAGATCCGCTGCGGGGACCGGGATTTCGTGCGAGCCGAGCGGCAGGTCCGGACTGAGACAGCGATAACCCGCCGCCGCGACGGTGGGGACGACATTGCGCCAGAGATCGGAGTTCACGAGCAGGCCGTGCACGAAAACGACCGGCGCGCCCTCCCCCGTGTCGTGATACCGAATGCGGCCGCCGGGGAGATCCACCTCATGCGGGCGCCCGAGTGACGTACTGATTCCCATGGTTCCTCCATGTGTTGGCAGTGCGTCCACCATTACATACATACCGTATGTATGTCCACCCCTCGGTCTCCTACCTGGGGTGGAAATTCGGCAGCCGATGTGGACGGTTGACCAGCTCCGCGCTACCGTGCAACGAAAGATCGAAGGAGACAGAGCTCACATGACGGTGCCCGAGGCAAGCCTGCGCCCATTCGAGACCGCCGAACTCGGCCTCGCCGACTTCGCGGCCGCACTCGCGCAGGGCAGGATCAGCTCGGTGGCCGCGGTCGGCGCCGCCCTGGACCGGATCGAGGCGAGCCAGCCGACCCTCAACGCCTTCCGCATCGTCCGGCGCGAGAAGGCGCTCGCCGAGGCCGCCGCTGCCGACGAGCGCTTGGCCGCGGGTGAACGGCTCCCCCTGCTGGGTGTGCCGATCGCGATCAAGGACGACACCGATATCGCCGGTGAGCCGACGGCATTCGGCTGCGGCGGCGATCTCCCGCCGAAAACCGAAGACGCGCAAGCGGTTCGACGGCTGCGCGCGGCCGGTGCGGTGATCGTCGGCAAGACCAATACCTGCGAACTCGGCCAACTGCCGTTCACCAGCGGCGCAGCCTTCGGCCACACCCGCAACCCATGGGGTGCCGAATACACACCGGGCGGCTCATCCGGCGGTTCCGCGGCCGCCGTCGCGGCCGGATTGGTACCCGCCGCACTGGGTTCCGACGGTGCGGGCTCGGTCCGCATCCCGGCCGCATGGACCAACCTCGTCGGCATCAAACCACAGCGCGGCCGCATCTCCACGTGGCCAGCGGCCGAGGCGTTCCACGGCCTCACCGTCAACGGACCACTGGCCCGCACAGTCGCCGATGCCGCACTGCTGCTCGACACCGCCGCCGGACCACATCCCGGCGACCTGCACACCCCCGAACCGCTCACCGTCTCCGATGCCGTCGGCCGCGATCCGGGCCGACTGCGCATCGCCCTTTCGCTGCGAATCCCGTTCACCGCCACCAGAACCGCACTGCATCCAGAAGTGCAGGTCGCGGTGCAGCACATCGCCACCACATTGCGTCGCCTCGGTCATTCGGTAACGGTGGCGGACCTGCACTACGGCATCATGATCGGCGCGTCCTTCCTGCCGCGTTCGCTGGCGGGCGTCAGCCACGTCTACGACAAAATGCCCGGCATACAAGTTGACCCGCGCACCACGGCGAACGTCTGGTTCGGCCGCGCGCTCAGCGGCCCCGCGCTGTTCGCGGCGCGGCAGGCGGAAACGTTGCTGCACAAGCGAATCGGCGGCTTCTTCCGAGACTACGATCTGGTGCTCGCCCCGACCACCGCCACTCCACCACCGCGCGCCGAAGAAATCGACGGCATCGGAGTCAACGCCACCAACGACCTCATCACGGCTGCCTGCCCGTATACCTGGCCTTGGAATGTACTCGGCTGGCCCGCGGTGAACGTCCCCGCCGGTTTCACCGACAACGGGCTACCGGTCGGCGCGCAACTCATGGGCACCGCGAACACCGAGCCGCTGTTGGTTTCCGTTGCGGCACAACTGGAATCAGAACTTCGCTGGGAGTGCCACCGTCCGGATACTTGGTGGTGAGACCTACCACTAGATCGGTGCGTCCGGCCACCAGCGGTCGTGCAGGTCCCGCCCGGAATTACCGCCATAGACCTGCAACCGGCAGAACTTGCGGGCCGGATCGTCGAATTGGACCTGCATGACACCCATCGGCCGATTACCGCCGTTGGGATCATTCGGCGCGGTAGTCGTATCGGACCAGATCAACCGGCCGTCCCCGAATGAGCGCTGCCAGTGCTCATCACCGACCGTGACCGCATCCGTGAACGGCTGCACGGTGCTCGGATCTCGATTCGTATTGCAGGACAACAACATCATCACGACAGGATCCCGGTTACCGGTGCACGACAGATGACCCACGGCAGCGGCGGGCCGGTTCACGTCGACGGGTTTATCGTTCGCATCGACTGCGACACATCGGATGCCCTGATACCCGCTACTGAACGGACTCGACGGCAGGAGTGCCGGAAACGCCTGAGCCATATAGCTGTAATTGCCCCATGACGCCGTTCCGGTCGCCGATATAGCGCTCGGCATCGACGTGCTCGGCACCGGGGCGGCGAGACCGGAGGATCGGCCGGATGAACCGCCGCGCAGCGCAACCGCACCCACAATGGCGAGTGCCACGATGACCGCCCCAACGACACCGGCGACCGCGAACTTCCGCCGCGACTTGCGCGCCGGAGGCGGTATCGGGGGCGCCGGTTCGGTCGGCCGACCGTGCAGAGCCGCTACCGCCGCATCCGCCAGCGCACCACAGGATGGAAATCGATGGTCCGGATTCTTCGCCATCGCGCGGGCAACCACATCGTCGATCGCCGGTGGCAGTGCCGGATTCATCGCTGTCGGTCGCGGTGGCGTGTCCTGGATATGCGCCTGCATCACCGCGACGGTGCTATCACGGGGGAAAGGCTTTGTGCCGGTGAGTAATTCGTGAAGCGTGCAGCCCAATGCGTACACATCGGCACGGTGGTCGACCACGCCCGCCATGAGCTGCTCCGGCGCGGCGTAGGCGAGTGTCGCCAGTACCGAACCCACCTCGGTGAGTACCGTCGCCTGCCCGGCGGACCTGGCGATACCGAAGTCGGTGACGAGCACCCGATCCGGCTGTCCAGGTTGAGCGTGCAGCAGAATATTTCCCGGCTTGACGTCGCGATGCAGCAATCCGGCCTGATGCGCCGCATCCAGTCCGCGCGCGGCCTCCACGACGATATGCACTGCCCGTTCGGGCGGCAGTTCGGCGGCGCCGCGGCGGATGAGCGCGGCCGCGTCGAAACCGTCGATGAATTGCATCGCGATCCAGAGATGACCCTCCGCAACGCCCCGGTCGTGCACCGCGACGATATTGGGGTGGTCCAGCCGGGCCGCCAGTTCGGCTTCCCGAATGAATCTGGCACGGAACTCGCCATCACCACTGTGCGTGTCCGACAGCACTTTCAGTGCGTCGCGGCGCGGCAACCTGGGATGGCGCGCGACGTACACCGTCCCCATCCCGCCCGCACCCAGCACGCGCTCGATGATGTACCCGGCGAACACCGTGCCCGGTACGAACGTCATGTCGCGGGCTCGCTGTTTGCCAGGACGGCGTATTGTGCCGCGGCCCGCTGCTGGAAGTCGGTCAATTGCCTACCGAAAATCGTTGCGACATAACGCCCGTACAGAATCCGGCAGATCAGGTTGAACGGGTAGGTGGCACTGGCCGCGGCCGCCTGCGTACAGGAGATATCGGGTACACCGGCCGGACCGGCGATACCGCGCAGCCCCTGCTCGGTATCCGCCTTCTTCCCTTTTTCGAACGACTGGCGCGCGGCCGCGGCATTCGAAAAGCGCACCAGCGCATCCAACCCGTTGAAGGCGATCGACTCCGGCGCACCCGGCTTGGCGGTGCCACGGAACAACTGCGTCGCGCGCGGGCCGTATACGACGCCACTGGCCTGAATCTGGCTGTCCCAGCCCGCATTCTGTTGTCGGGTGCCGAAGGTAACGGCCGGATACGGCCACCGTCCCGGCGCTTTCGGCACCATACGGCTGAGCATGCCGTCGCGATCGAGTGGCAGTCCCGCGAATTCGACGGGCGACGTGGCCGCGAACTCGCCGAGCAGTGGCAACTGTGCGTCGAATACCTTGCGCGCCGCACCCGTCAAGGCTCCGAGATCCGCGGCGGTATGCCCGGCGAGCAAGGTGATCACGAATGATTCGTGGGCCAGCGATGCCGCGATCGTCGGCACATTCGGCCGCCAATGACCGTGCGCGGCCGGATATTCCGGGATGGTTACGGCCACATTCTCCGGACTGACCGCGGCGTCGACGGCGTCGATCTCCTCGGCAGCCTGCCTGGCGGCGTCGGCATCCGGGAAGCGCAGCAACACGACGGTCAGCAACCGGGCTGCGCCGACCGCGGGTACGCGATCGGCCGCCCTATCGCTGGCCCCGATCGCGAAACCGGCCAGCATCCTGCGCTTCTCGAGGACGGCTCGAACCGGCGCCGCCAAAAAGGCGACAGCTATGGCCGGGGTCGGCACCGGTACGGCGGGAAAGCCGTTCAAGCCGAAGGTCAGTGCCGGATCCACCGCCAGTGGATCGACGGCCGCTTCCCCCATCCGCACCGATTCGAGTGTGCGGCCGTAACTTTCGCTGGCGACCGACGGCGCGCCGAGTGGTTGGAGACTGTATCCGCCGACGAGCGAACGCAAGTCGAGTCGTTCCCGCGTCGGTTGACCCGATATCGTGCAGCCGGTCATCAGGGCCACCGTGGACACCGAAACGGCCACGGCAGTAAGTATCCGCAAGATTCGGTTCCGCTCATCGTCACAGTGGCGCATCGGTCCACCACTTGTCGTGCAAGTCGGTACCCGACGTACCGCCGTGTATCCGCACAGCACAGAAGTTGCGGCCCGGATCGTCGAAATACACCTCCAACTGTCCCATGATTTTGCCGTCGAATTCGATATCGGTACCCCAGTTCACCCAGCCGCTACCGGAGGGGCGCACCCAACGCTCGTCGCCCTCGACTCTGGCGAAGAAATGTCCCGGATACATCGGCGACCGATCGGCGTTGCAGGTGACCGCCATGGTTCGCACCGGATCCCAGGTCCCGATGCAGAAAATCCTGCCCTGTGCGGCGGTCTCATCGAAGGAAACGGCATTGTTGTCATTATCCAACGGCACACACCCGGCGGCATCTCGATAGCCTGATGCCAGCGGCGAGGGCGGCAGCAGTTCCGGAAATGCCTGCACGATATAGGCGTAGGCGCCCCACTCGGCGGCATTCACACTCGTCGGACGCGGGGTGTCGGTGGTGATCGCCGGGGTCGTGACCGGTGGGTCGGCACCGGCCATGAGGAATGTCGAAATCAGCACCGCCACAACGGTGATCACCAGCATTGCCGCCGCGACCAGCGGACCCCGCCGCCGAGCGCGGCTGCGGCCGATCTGCGACATACGGTCGGTGAGGTCACCGCTCACCAGGGCGGCACGAGTCGCCGCCGCCGCGAGCGCGCCACAACTCGGGTACCGGTCTTCCGGATTCTTGGCCATCGCCGTCGCGATGACCGCATCGAACGCGCTCGGCACGCCGGGCCGCACGAGCGACGGACGTGGCGGCGCCTCGTTCAGATGCGCGTACATTACCGCCCCCGGGCTGTCCCGTGGAAATGGAACCGAGCCGGTCAACAGCTGAAACAGCGTGCAACCTAATGCGTAGACATCGCCGCGCCGGTCCATCGGATCACCGCTGATCTGTTCCGGCGAGGCATAGGCCAACGTCGCGGTGGTCGCACCGCTGGCCGCGAGTGTCGTCGAATCGTCTGCGGCCCTGGCGATTCCGAAGTCGGTGACCAGCACCCGATCCGGCCCGCCGTCCTGTTCGGCGATCAAGATATTGGCGGGCTTCACATCACGATGCAACAGGCCGGCCCGGTGGATCTCGTCGAGGCCGTGTGCCGCCGCAGCGACGATTCCGGCGACGCGCTCGATGCCGAGCCGGTCCGGACCCCGCTTGATCAACTCGGCTACGTCGCTGCCGTCCACGTACTGCATGGCGATCCAGAGTTGCCCGTCGTGCTCACCCCGATCTCGCACGGCGACGAGATTGGGATGCTGTAGCTGCGCGGCGATTTCGGCCTCGCGCAGGAATCGCGCCCGGAACTGCGGATCATCGGTGTGCGCGTCGGAAAGGAGCTTCAGGGCATCCTTGCGCGGGAGCCGCGGATGCTGGGCAAGGTAAACGGTGCCCATACCGCCGGACCCGAGCCGACGTTCGATTCGGTACCCGGCGAATACCGCACCCACGTCCACAGCCGAGCCTCCAACCAGCCGAGCAGCGTCAGGACCCTTCCGACGCGATGCGGTCGCCCGGAGTCGTCACAGAGCCGCCGCCAACGGGCCGACTATAGCAGTGCGGGCGCATCGCCACAGCGGACGCGAATGCCCCTATTACTGGGGTCCCTGCCCTCAGAACCCGAGCTTGCCAAGTTGTTTCGGGTCGCGCTGCCAATCCTTGGCTACCTTGACATGCAGGTGCAGGTAGATGCGGACACCGAGGATGTGTTCGATTTGTTTGCGGGCGTTGGTGCCGACCTCTTTGAGGCGGGCGCCGCCCTTGCCGATGACGATGGCCTTCTGCGACGGACGCTCGACGTAGAGCAGGGCATGCACGTCGAGCATGTCTTCGTTCTCTTCGCGCGGGAGGACCTCTTCGATGACCACGGCGAGCGAATGCGGGAGCTCATCGCGCACGCCCTCCAGGGCGGCCTCGCGGATGAGCTCGGCCATGAGGGTTTCCTCGGGCTCGTCGGTGAGCTCGCCGTCGGGGTAGAACGCCGGACCCTCCGGCATTTTCGAGGCGATGACGTCGACGAGAACCTCGACCTGTTCGCCCTTGACGGCGGAGACCGGCACCACATCGTGGTCCGGACCGAGCAGTCGCGACAGCGCCATCAGCTGTTCGGCGACCTGGTCGCGGCTCACCTTGTCGATCTTGGTGACCACACCGAGCAGGGTGGTCTTCGGCGCCATCTGCTTGATCTGCTGCAGGATCCACTTATCGCCCGGCCCGATTTTCTCGTCGGCCGGAATGCACAGCGCGATCACGTCGACTTCGGAATACGTATCGCGGACAAGGTCGTTCAGACGTTGGCCGAGCAGGGTGCGCGGCCGGTGCAGACCCGGGGTGTCGACCAGGATGAGCTGGGCGTGCTCGCGGTGCACGATGCCGCGGATGGTGTGGCGGGTGGTCTGCGGGCGCGAAGAGGTGATCGCGATCTTCTGCCCGACCAGCGCATTGGTCAGCGTCGACTTGCCGGTATTCGGCCGCCCGACGAAACAGACGAAGCCGGAACGGAATTCGGTGGTCGTATCAGCCACCCTGCACCTCCGCGCCCGCGGCATCGTCGACGATCTCGAAGACCGCACCCGAGCGATCGGTGAAGACGATGCGCGCCTCGGGCGAAACCTCGCGGACCGCGAAGACACCCGCATCCGATAGCTTGCCACCGACGACCACGGCCGCCTCGAACCCCTCTGCGCCACTCGAGATCGCGGCCGCGACCGCCGCCTGCAGCGCGGTCAGGCGCAGGGAGTCCAGGGCGACATCAGCGGCCGCGTAGGTACGACCGTCGGTATCACGGATGGCCGCGCCCGAGTTGCCGCCGGTGCGGCCGAGCGCGCCCTTGGCCAGCACCACGAGTTTGGTGTCCTCGGCATTCAATTCGGTCATTCGCCATCTCCGTTCTCATCACGATCGGACGGGATTCCCCGCTCGGATCCGTTACTTTTGCCCTTGCCGTTGGACTTCTCGGCATGCGATTTCTCCGACGCCTTGCGCACCACAACGGTGTGCACCCGCACCCGTCCCCGCGCGTCCGCCCCGCCTTCACCACGCAGCACCAGACCGTGCACAACGGCCTTGGAGCCGGGCAGCGGCACCCGGCCCAGTGCGTGTGCGAGCAGGCCGCCGACGGTATCGACGTCCTCCTCCTCGATTTCCAGGCCGTACAGTTCGGCCAGATCGTCGACCGACAGCCGCGCCGAAACCCGGTATCGGCCCTCGCCGAGGTCCTCGATCGGCGGGGTTTCGTCGGTGTCGTATTCGTCGGCGATCTCACCGACGATCTCCTCGAGCACATCCTCGATGGTCACCAGACCGGCGATGCCGCCGTATTCGTCGACCAGCAGCGCCATATGGTTTCTGCGGCGCTGCATTTCGTCGAGCAGGCTGTCCAGCGGTTTGGAGTCGGGCATGAACACCGCCGGGCGCATGGCATCGCGCACCTGCACCTTGCGACTTCTATCCGAATACGGCACAAGGTCTTTCAGATACACCACGCCGAGGATGTCGTCGACGTTCTCGCCGACCACCGGAATGCGCGAGTGCCCACTGCGCACCGCGAGCGACATCGCCTGTGCCGCAGTCTTATCCGCCTCGATCCAGACCATTTCGGTGCGCGGCACCATGACCGCGCGGGCCGTGGTATCACCGAGTTCGAAGACCGACTGGATCATCCGGCGTTCATCGTCGGCCACCACACCGCGTTCACTGGCCATCTCGACCACTTCGCGCAACTCGATCTCGGATGCAAAGGGACCGTTGCGAAATCCCTTACCCGGCGTGATCGCATTACCGATGAGGATCAGCAGTCTGCTGACCGGACCGAGCACCGTGCCGATGAACTGCAGCGGCAGTGCCGAGGCCAGGGCGATGGAGTAGGCGTGCTGACGACCGAGTGTGCGCGGACCGACCCCGATCACCACATAGTCCACCAGCACCATGACGGCGGCGGCGAACAGCAGCGCCCAATTGTCGTCCCACAGTGGGATCAGTGCCGCCGCCAACAGCACCGTCGCGCAGATCTCGCACAGAATCCGAAGCAGCACAAGCAGATTCACATACCGCGGCCGGTCGTCCACGATCCTGGTCAGCCGCACCGCGCCGGGCCGCTCCGCGCGGACCATATCGTCCAGACGCGCCGGTGAGATGGTGTTCAGCGCCGAGTCGACTCCGGCGAACACCCCGCCGACGGGGACGAGCAGAATCGCCAGCAGGATCAGGGTCAGCGAATTCACGCGGGGCCTAGCGCCTCACCGGGCGTTGTGAAACCGGCCTTCCCCAGCAGCCGGGCGTCGCGTTCGGCCAATTCGGCGCGCCGCTGCGCCTCGCGCAGGCTCTCGTACCACTCCTCGAGCAGCCGGGCCTGCAGCGCGAACATCTCTTTCTCCTCCTCCGGCTCGGCGTGGTCGTAGCCGAGCAAGTGGAGCACGCCGTGCACGGTGAGCAGCGCGAGTTCGTGATCGAGCGAGTGCCCGGCCTTGCGGGCCTGACCTGCGGCGAATTCGGGGCACAGCACGATATCGCCGAGCATGGACGGACCCGGTTCGGCGCTGTCGGGGCGCCCGCCGGGCTCTAGTTCGTCCATCGGGAAGGACATGACATCGGTCGGGCCGGGTAGGTCCATCCAGCGCATGTGCAGATCCGCCATGGTGTCGAGATCGACGAGCACCATCGACAGCTCGGCGGCCGGATGCACATCCATCCGGCCGATCACGAATCGCGCGACACTGACCAGGTCTTCTTCGGGTACGTCGATACCCGATTCGTTGGCGATCTCGATGCTCACCTGAACAGGGTATTCGGTGTGCCCGGGCCCGCACCGCGCGGCTGGCCCGGACCCGTCCGCCGCACTATCGCCGATCTCCCCGGCTCGCGGCGCGACGCTGTGCGCGGTTGCCCGGATAGTGCGGTCCGACCTGGGTGACCCGCTCGGCCTCGGCCCGCTCATAGGCGTCGACGATATCGGAGACCAACCGGTGCCGAACCACATCGCTGCTGGTGAGCTCGGCGAAATGGATATCTTCGATACTGGTCAGGATCTCACTCGCCGCACGCAGACCCGAGCGCGCGCCATTGGGCAGATCGACCTGGGTGACGTCACCGGTGACCACGATCTTCGAGCCGAAGCCGAGCCGGGTGAGGAACATCTTCATCTGCTCGGCCGTGGTGTTCTGCGCCTCGTCGAGGATGATGAACGAATCGTTAAGTGTGCGACCGCGCATGTACGCCAGCGGCGCGACCTCGATGACACCGGCCGCCATCAGTTTCGGAATGGCCTCCGGATCCATCATGTCGTGCAGCGCGTCGTAGAGCGGACGCAGATACGGGTCTATCTTCTCGTTGAGCGTGCCGGGCAGGAAGCCGAGCCGCTCACCCGCCTCGACGGCCGGTCGAGTGAGGATGATCCGGTTGACCTGCTTGGTCTGCAATGCCTGCACGGCCTTGGCCATCGCCAGATACGTCTTGCCGGTACCCGCGGGGCCGATGCCGAACACGATGGTGTTGGCGTCGATCGCGTCGACGTAGCGCTTCTGGTTGAGCGTCTTGGGCCGGATGGTCTTACCGCGCCGGGACAGAATGTCCAGGCTCAGCACCTCGGCCGGGGATTCCGAGGAACCCTCGGTGAGCATGGATACGGTGTGGCGCACCGCCTCCGGGGTCACCACTCGATTGCGACCGGTCAGCGCGACGAGCTGTTCGATCACCCGCTCGGCGAGCGCGACATCGGCCGCTTTGCCGGTGAGGGTGACGGAATTGCCACGGACATGGATATCCGCATCCAGCAACTGCTCGAGTTCACGCAGGTTCTGGTCGGCCGAACCGAGGAAGGGGAACACGGATTCGGGAGCGAGTTCGATGCTGGAACGCACGGTGCGTGCTGCCGGGCCCGAACCGTTGTCCGCACCGATCCCTGCAGTGGGTGTAGTCGGGTCGCCGATCTCGCCTTGTGTTCTCAAAAGTGGCTATAGCCTGCTTTCCGGTCTCGAATTGCTGCGTCGTTGATGAAAGTTTAACGCGCCCCACTGACAACACGCATTGAATAAACGGCTACCTCGGGGGCGGATTGCCTGCTGATCGCTATCTACCGTCTCGGCATCTGGATTCCCCCTCGCCGACGTGCCCAATCCTCGGTGAAGTCACGAAACCGACGCACCGCATCCGATGGCGGAGTGGTCGCCGACCAGATCAGCCCCACATCGCGGGCCGCTCCGGCATCGGCGAGCGGGACGGTCACGATGCCCGATAGCGAACCGGCTGCGGGAGTGGGATCTTCCAGCGGCAGCAGCGCGACGCCGAGTCCGGCCGCGACCAGTCCCGCGGCGGTGAGCAGATCGCTCGATTCGAAGGCGATGCGGGGGCGGATATTCGCGGCGGCACAGAGTTCGTCGAGAATGCGGCGCATACCGAAACCCGGATGCATGGTTATGAATTCGGCGTCGCCGAGATCGGCGAGCCGGATCTGTCGGCGGGCGGCGAGCCGATGTTCCGCGGGCACGGCCAGCACGAGCGGCTGCGCGAGCAGTTTGCGCCAGCCGAGGCCCGCGACCGAAGGACGGGGCGAGACGATCGCCAAATCCGCTGTGCCCTCGACTATTTGATCGATGACCGCATCGAACGCGCCCTGCCAAAGCGTGCACGAGATGCGGGGCGAACCGCGCCGGAAGCCGCCGATCAACTGCGGGATCAGCCAGCTGCCGAAGGAATGCTGAAACGACAGGCGGACAACACCTTTCGCGGGATCGGCGAGGTCGGCGACGGCTTGGGCGGCGGCGTCGAGTTCGGACTGGGCGCGGCGGGCGTGCTCGTAGTAGATCCGGCCATACTCGTTCAGCGCAATGCGTTTTCCGTGGCGGTCGAAGAGTTCGACACCGAGTCGGCGTTCGAGGCGGGCCAGCATGCGAGAGAGCGTCGGCTGGGCGATGTGCAGCCGTTCGGCGGCCGCGCCGACGCGCTCCAGCTCGGCGAGTGTCGTGAACCACAGTAGGTCGTCACCCAGCACGTGCGGACCTCTCCTTATGCTTCTGATGCATTAGGAACCAGATTACTATTCATTTCCCTTCTTAAGGGCCTGCGCCGATTCTGGTGCCATGACCAGCACGGATACCACGCACGAACGGCGGATCACCACCGCGCTGTTCGCCGCGGGGCTGACCACGTTCGCGTCGATGTACAGCGCGCAGGCATTGCTGCCGAGTCTGTCGGCGGCCTTCGGGGTGGACCCGGCGCAGGCCGCGCTTGCCGTGTCGCTGACCACCGGATTTCTCGCCTTGGCGATCGTGCCGGTGAGCGCGTTGTCCGCGCGTATCGGGCGGACCAGGGTGATGACCTGGTCGGCGGTGATGTCGGCGGTCATCGGCCTGCTGCTGCCGCTGAGTCCATCGCTCGAGGTGCTGTTGACGGGGCGCGCGCTGCAAGGGATGGCGTTGGCCGGGGTGCCCGCGGTCGCGATGGCGTATCTGGCGGAGGAAATCGGCGGGGACGGATTGGGCGCTGCGATGGGTGTCTATGTCGCGGGCACATCGATCGGCGGGTTGTCCGGGCGGCTGCTTCCGGCATTCGCGTTGGATCTGACCTCATGGCGCTGGGCCGAGGCCGCGATTGCGGTGGCGGCGGCCGGTTGCACCGTCTGGTTCGTGCGTGGGCTGCCGCCATCGCGTGGGTTCGTCGCTCGGCCCACCGGAATGCGCACCGTACTTGGCGATATCGGCGCGCCGTTGCGCCACGGCGGGCTGCTCGCGCTGTTCGGGCTGGCCTTCGTTCTGATGGGCGGTTTCGTATCGATCTACAACTTCCTCGGCTACCGGCTGACCCGACCACCGTTCGAATTGCCTGCGGCCGTCGCGGGTTCGGTGTTCCTGCTGTATCTGGCGGGCACGCTCGCTTCGGCCGCCGCCGGACGTTGCGCCGATCGCATCGGCAAGCACCGCGTACTCGCGGCATCGGTCGCAGTGATGGGGGTCAGCGTCCTGGTCAGCATCCCGGACCAGTTGATCGCCGTGATCGTAGGGATAACACTATGCACCGCAGGGTTTTTCGGTGCCCACGCGGTGGCGAGTACCTGGGTGGGCGCGATTGCTCCCGGCGGCGCCGCATCGTCGCTGTACCTGTTCACCTATTACCTCGGCAGCGCCATCATCGGCGGTACGGCAGGTATCGCATATGCGAAGGGCGGATGGGCCGGTCTGGCGGCTTGCGTTGGCGCGTTGATTGTTGTTGCCGCAGTTCTGGTGTGGTACTTGACGATTCACACTCGTCGCGGATTCGAAAGATTTGCCGCTTCCGAAGTGTGCGCCACGTCGACGGCGTGACATCCGGCGGTCACCTGCGCTGTCTACGCTCATGACCGCGAGATCGCGGGCCAACACGGTCTCGGTGCTGCCGCCGAGAGCGAACCGATGCACGTGCCTGAACCAACTCCGGATGCTCCAGCAATCTGAAAGCAACGGCTTCGGATGCCACCCCGCACGTAAAAGCGCAGCACTTGGACATAATAGGCCGACCGCGAGAATGGCCGTCTGTTAACTAACTGGGGCACCTGGCCGATCTACTAGCGTGACCGACATCAGATTCTCTTTCTTCGGGGGTTTCACATGCTGATCTTCGGCTGGCAGAGGCGTCTCCACACCCTCGCCATGATCACCTTGGTCTGTGGCCGCTGCGGCAATCCCGCCGCACACGCGCTGCGCAGACTCGCCACCACATTTACAGTCTTCTTCATCCCGATCCTCCCCCTCGGCAACAAGCACTACATGGAATGCACCTGGTGCGGCGCATCGACACCGCTCGCGGTACCTCAGGTCACCAACCTCATCGCACGCGCCAATGCCGAGAAAATGGGCTCCCCCCAGCGTCAGCAGCCCTACGGCCAGTGGCCCCAGCAGCCCGGCCCGAGCGCCCACCCGCAGCACCCCGCCCTCAACACCAACTGGCAGCCCCAACCCGCTCTTGGCGCACCCAACGCACCGTGGCAGCCGCCCGCCCCCAGCGGGCCGAACGAACGGTGGCAGCGCTGACCCGAACCCACCCAGCCACCACCGCGCTCCAAGACACCACGGCCCTCTGGAGCGCGGGACTGGGCTCGGCAGCCGATGTGGTGATGGCGGCCTGTGACGCACTGGTCGCCGGTCTCGACGGTCCGGCGCTGCGGGTCCTCGCGAGCATCTCCCTGCATGACGCTGGCTACGACCTGTCCGAACACCTCCCGGCTGCGCTCGAGGAGCAAGGTCTCGAGTTCTACGACCGGGACTCCGCATCAGCACGCGAGGCAGCCGTTCGCGCTCTTGCCCGCCAACTGCTGGCGGGCACGCTCACACCCCGTCAGCTCACTCGGCAGTCCCACCGAGCCTTCGGTCACGAACTACCGCTTGCCGAAACCCTCGCCAGCCTCGACGACGAATACGACACGGTCGAGTACAGCAGCAGTGCCGTCCGGGAGATAGACGCCCGTGTCGCCGCCGAGGCCCGCAGGATCGCCAGCAATACAGACCCCACGAACCCGTGAGTCGAAAACGGGTCAATCCCCGCGTCGTCCATGTGCCCTGGGCTGGGCGATGATCGCGGCCCCCATCCACCGTCGTAGATACCGACGCAGCTCATCGCCGCTGCGTGGCGGATTGCCCGGAGAAACGAAGAAGGACTGCATTGTTCGCAGGATGTATTCGACGAGTTCGTGCAGCGATGCGTCGTCGTATCCGTAGCGCTCCCAATCGACGTCGAAGCGTTTGATCATCGTCATGCCGAAGGTTTGCGCCTCTTCGGAGGTCAGGCTCTCGGGGTGCACATTCGAATATGTGCTCGAGAGCAGAATGCCCAGGTGGGGTGTTCGACGCACCTCGGCCAGCGTGTAGACCACGGCCTCGGTCATGGCTTCGACCGGGTCCTCGATACCGCTGACCTGCTTGGTCAGCCGATCCAGAAAACCATCGACCGACGCGATCGCCGCGGCCTGCATCAGCGCGTCCGCACTGGGAAAGTATCGGTACACCGTCTGACGGATGACCCCCAGCGACTCCGCGACGTCGGCGATGCTGATCTCCGAACCCGTCCGCCCGATCAGCTCGACCGCGGTGGCGACTATTCGACGGGACGCCTCTTCATCGCTATCCGGCGGACTCCCGCCCCACCCGCGCCTTCCTGCCACTGCTCGCTTCCTCGACTCGAACCATGTCCGTCGCGTGCGAAATCGACAGCGGGACAACCCGGCCGACCGTCCAGATCAGGGACTCGACGCTACCACAGGGCCGTCGTTGTCCCAGCTCGAGCCAGTCTCATCATACACTTGGACCGATCTGTGTATGATCACTGAATCGACGCTTCGCCGCGTCCGAACACGGCTACAGCTCCCTTTCGAAATACGAGGTACAGCCAAGTGACCGATCTACAAGTCCGAAAGATGCGATTCGCGTTCGCGGATTACGACGTACCGTTCCTGTGGAACGAACAGAATCCGGCCTTCTCGTCCATGGCCAATGCGGTGTCCTTCCTCGCGATCGGCTTCGAGAAGATGATCGTCAACATGATTCGCGAGGCAATGCCGCGGATAACCGATACCGAGGTCGCGGAGGAAGCCGACGCGTTCGTGCGTCAGGAGGGGCAGCACTCGACCGCGCACCGCCAGCACGCCAACGGTCTGATCCGGCGATACCCGGGGCTCCAGGAGACCCTCAACGAAGTAATCGCGGAATTCGACCGCCTCACCGTGCACACCTCCCTGGAATACCGGCTGGCCTACACCGCCGATCTGGAGGCCACCTTCACTCCGGTATTCAAACTGATGCTCGACAACGATTCGACCCTGTTCCGGCCGGGAGACGACCGGGTCGCATCGCTGTTCATCTGGCATTTCGTCGAGGAAGTCGAACATCGCAGTTCGGCGCTGATCATCTTCGATTCCATTGTCGGCAGCGATGCCTACCGCATGCGCATGGCGCCGTCGATCTTCCGGCACGTCATGAAGGTCATCAAGGTGGCCTGCGCGGGCTTCAATAAGCATGTGCCATTGGAGGATCGCCGCATCGACGCACTGGCGATGTTCGCGACGCACCGGGGTAAGCAGAAGTTGCGGAAATTGCTGCGGCTGCCCGTCGAGGACAACGGCCCGATGTCGCGCGCATTCGACGACCTACGACTCGGCGAACAGCTGATCGCGCTGGTCGGCATCATCCGCAGTCAATTGCCGAGGCACAACCCTGATCACGAGAAACTGCCCGCGCTCGCCGATGTGTGGTTCGAACGCTATAACGCCGGTTACGACGTAACGTACTGGTACACAGCCGATTCCGTCGCGGCGCAGGGGGACTGATGTCCGATCGTTGCGCACCCACCTTCGACGAACTCGCGAAGGCGCTCGGCTTTTCCTGTCAGGAGGCCGGTGGACTCGTCGAGGTGCGAAACCCTTTCGCATTGGAGAACTGGACACTGCCGATCCTCGAATTCACCATCGTTCTCGGCGCGGTGCTGGCGCTGGTCTATGCGATTCTGCGATTGCGTCGGCACGGCGATCCCACCAATCTCGTGGTCTGGTTCGGCGCGACGGCATACCTGTTCATTATCGAACCGCCGCTGTACTTCCCCGCCGCCTTCGGCATCGACGCGCACGTCGACACGATGTTCGCGCACAACGTCTTCACCGTGGATTTCCTCTGGGGTCGACTACCCCTCTATATCGTCGCGATCTACCCATTGATGGCCACACTGGCCTTCGAAATCGTCCGAATGCTCGGCGTTTTCCGGCGATACGGTGTTCTCGTCGGCGCGGTCTGCGTTGGCTTCGTGCACCACGGCTTCTATGAGATCTTCGACCATATCGGACCGCAACTGCGCTGGTGGGAGTGGTCGATCGAAAACTCGCTCAATCAACCGATGTTCGATTCGGTACCGCTGCCGAGTGTGGTGGCCTTTGCCGCCCTGTGGCCGATGTCGCTGGCGTTCTTCGTCCAGTTGTTCGTCGGTCGCCACGTCGACCAGGGGCGCAACTTCTCCGGACCGCAATTGGTGTGGCGCACTGTCGTCATCGGCCTACTCGGGTCTTTGGGAACCGGCGTATTGCCGATACCTGCAACGGTTTTCGGTGCCGGGAGCACGTCGGTGCGTGGATTCCTCTACGCGGCCGAATTGGTCATCGTCAGCCTCGTCGCGATTCCGGTTCTTACTCGACAGTGGCTGCGTCTACGGCACGACCGCTCGGATTACACGAACGGATTCGTGCGGGTTTACAGCGTCGTCTATCTGGCCGTGATGGCATTGCTGTGGGTGAGCGCGCTGCCCGATTACTTCGCCGCCGTCGACGGTTCGACGAGCAATGGCGACCCCATCGGGAATCTGTGGTACGCGCTGGCGTGCTTCGCGGTCGCGACACTCTGCGTGTTCGCGATCTTCACAGTGCCGTACCGACCCGCCCCGCTACCAGCGGGAGGTCAACGCCCCCAAGGCGCCGAGGGCGACGGCGGCGGCAGTGGAGGTGCGCAAGACGGTGGGGCCGAGCAGGGTTATGTCGGCGCCCGCAGCATCGAAGGCGGTGAGCTCGGCGTCGTCTAGACCGCCTTCTGGGCCGACGACGAGCAGGATTTCGGTGGCCTTGTCGAAAGGCAGCTCGACGAAGCGGGCGGTGCCGGATTCGTGGAGGGCCACCGCGATGCCGCCCGCGGCCACGACCGCACGGATCTTGTCGAGCAGGTCGCGGGTGCGGTGCAGGTCGGCGACCTCGGGGATGTAGGCGCGACGGGACTGCCGGGCGGCCGAGCGGGCGGCGGCGCGCCATTTCTCAACGGCCTTGCCCGCCTTGGCTTCCCAGTTGGCGATGCAGCGCGCGGCCTGCCACGGGACGATGACATCGGCGCCCGCCTCGGTCATCAGCTCGACCGCCAGCTCCGAGCGATCGGACTTGGGCAGCGCCTGCACGACGGTCACCCGCGGCGTCGCGGGCGCGGCGAGCACCCGGTCTAGCACCTTCAGCTCGAGCCGATCCTTTTGCGCCGCAACGACTTCCGATGCTGCGAGCAGACCGGAGCCGTCGGACAGCGTGATCGGCTCGCCGACCCGGATGCGGCGTACCGTCGCGGCATGGCGTCCCTCCGGACCGTCCAGCACCGCGATGGCACCCGGCTCCGGAATCTGGGAGAGATAGAAGACCGTGGCGGCCAACGACTATCGCCCGCTGAACGACGCTCGCAGCCGGGCGAACAGGCCGCTGTTGTGCTCGGACTGCGCCGACATCACCTCGGCGCGTTCACCGGTGCGCATGCCTTTGTACTTGCGCAGCAGATCGGTGGCCTTGGCGTCGAGTTTGGTCGGCACCACAATGTCCAAATGCGCGAGCAGGTCACCGCGCGCACCCGAGCGCAGGCGCGGCATGCCGTGGCCACGCAGCACCGAGATCTCACCCGGCTGGGTGCCCGGCGGAATGGTCAGCTCGGTCGGGCCGTCCAGGATGGTGTCGATGACGACGGTGGTGCCGAGTGCGGCATCGACCATCGGCACCCGGATGGTGCAGTGCAGATCGTCGCCGTCGCGGACGAAGACATCGTGCGGCTGCTCGACGATCTCCACATACAGATCGCCCGCGTGCCCACCGCCGGGCCCGACCTCGCCCTGCGCGGCCAGCCGCACCCGCATGCCATTGGCGACACCGGCCGGAATCGGCGCGGCGATCTCGCGACGCGCCCGCACCCGACCGTCGCCACCGCACTTGTGGCACGGATCGGGAATGGTCTCACCGGCACCGCGACAGGTCGGGCACGGACGCGAGGTCAGCACCTGACCGAGGAACGAACGCTGCACGGACTGGACCTCACCCGCACCACCACAGGTCTCGCAGCGCACCGCCTTGGACTTGCCGTTGGTTCCGGCGCCGTGACAGATATCGCAGAGGATGGCGGTGTCGACGGTCAGGTGTTTGGTCACACCGACCGCGCATTCGGCCAGGCTGAGCCTGGTCCGCAGCAGCGAATCCGCGCCGGGCTGCACCCGGCCGCGCGCCTTGCGCGTCCCGGTGGAACCGCTCATACCGCCGAAGAAGGCCTCGAAGACGTCGCCGAGTCCACCGAAACCGGCGCCGGTGAAGCCAGCGCCACCGGCACCGGACTCCATCGGGTCGCCGCCCATATCGACGACGCGCCGCTTCTCCGGGTCCGACAGCACCTCGTAGGCGGTCGACACTTCCTTGAACTTGGCCTGCGCCGCCTCGTCGGGGTTGACGTCGGGGTGGAGCTCCCGCGCCAGCTTGCGGTAGGCGCGCTTGATCTCCTGGTCGGTCGCGTTCTTCGCAACGCCGAGCAGTCCGTAGTAGTCCCGTGCCACTTGAGTTCTCTAGTCCTTGGTTTGCAACAGCATTAGTCGGATGCACTCAACTTTATCCGCCGGAGGATCGAGCGTATCAGCGACCGGGCCTCTCAGCGCTCCGCGAGCACCTCACCGATATAACGGGCAACGGCCGCGACCGATGCGATGGTCCCCGGATAGTCCATCCGGGTCGGACCGAGCACGCCCATACCGCCGAGTACCGCACCGGCAGCGCCGTAGCCGGTCGACACCACCGAGGTTCCGCGCATCTGCTCGACCTGGGTCTCCTCGCCGATGCGCACCGTGACGGTACCCGGATGCTGCGCGGCGGCGAGCAGCTTCAGCACGATCACCTGCTCCTCCAATGCCTCGAGCACATCGCGCAGCGAACCAGGGAAGACGAAGTCGGCGGCATTGCGGGTCAGGTTGGCGGTGCCACCGAGGACCAACCGCTCCTCCGGATGTTCCACCAGGGTCTCGACCAGCACGGTCGAGACGCGCACCAGCACATCCTTCAGTCGCACCGGCGCCCGCTCGGGCAGTTCGGCGACAGCCGCGGAGGCGTCGGACAGACGCTTGCCATCCATCGCGCCACCGAGCATCCCCCGCAGCGCGGCGAGATCCTGATCATCGATGAGCGCGCCGAGTTCCACCAGGCGCTGGTCGACGCGACCGGTATCGGTGATCACGACCAGCAGCAACCGCGCCGGATTCAGCGCGACCACCTCGATGTGGCGGACCGTGGAGGCCGACACCGTCGGATACTGGACCACCGCGACCTGGCGGGTGAGCTGAGCAAGCAGCCGGACACCGCGGCGCAGCACATCGTCGAGATCGACACCGGACTCCAGGAATTCCATGATCGCCCGCCGCTCGGCCGGGGAGAGCGGCTTCACCTCGGAGATGCGATCGACGAACTGCCGGTAGCCCTTATCGGTCGGAATACGACCAGAACTGGTGTGCGGCTGGGTGATGTAGCCCTCGGCTTCCAGCACCGCCATATCGTTGCGAACCGTCGCGCTGGATACCCCCAGGTTGTGCCGCTCCACCAGAGTCTTCGATCCGATCGGCTCCTTGGTCGCGACATAGTCCGCGACGATCGCACGCAGGACCTCGAAGCGCCGATCCTCGGTGCTCGACATCGGCCCACCTCCTCGCTCGTCCTCGGGCACGTCGTAACGGTCACGTGCGCACCGTCCGCATCCACCCGAATTCGATGCAGGTTACTTGGTACATCTGTTTATCAAGTCTAATTGCCCACTCGACAATTGCCCGTTCGCACACCCTGGACGCTGGTCGGCCGGCCGATCCCGCTGAGCGATAGCCGATTCGGCCAGCCGATCACCTGCGTGCCGGAGGTCCCGGCGATGGACTGGTTACTTTGCGGCGGCCTCTACAACAGCAGCGACCTGCGTCGGCTGCGAGACCAGAGATGCGTGGGAGGCGGCGATTTCGCTGGTGTTGGCACCCATACGGTTCGCCATGAAGCGTTGCGAGGCAGGCGGGATTACCCGGTCGTTGGCCGAGACGAGGTACCAGCTCGGTGTCGAGGACCAAGAGGGGACACCAGAGGGTTCGAGATTAGCGGATACGGCCAGGGAGCGCTGGTGGGCGATCATGTCGGCGGCCACTGCGGGGGAGACGTCTTGGGCGAAGACGGAGTTGAAGTAGTCCGGGGCCACGTAGCCGTCGAGGTTCTTGCCTGCCACGCCATTTGCGTCGTCGACGAGGCGTACCTGGAGCGCCGGGGGCAATAACTGGCTGCCGGGGAAGCTGATCGGATTGATTTCGAGGAGGGCGGATTCGCCCTGTACGGGGGCGAAGGCGGCGATGTAGACCAGCGCTTGAACTTTCGGGTCGTGGACGTTGCTGATGACGAAACCGCCATACGAATGCGCAACCAGGACAACGGGTCCGGAGATGGTGTCCAGCGTGCGCTGGATGGCCGCGGCGTCGTAGGCGGGACCACGCAGCGGGTTGTCGGGAACAACCACTCGATAACCGTGGTCGCGTAGTGACGCGGCCACGCCGTCCCAACTCGTGGTGTCGGCGAAGGCACCGTGCACGAGCACGATCGTCGGGAGGGGGTCGGCGGTCGCGGGTGCGGCCGCGAGGACGGGCGTGAAAGCAAGGGTGAGCGCCGCGATGCAGGCGCGGAGACTACGGGTGATATTCATCAGAGCCCTGCCTGTCGTCGTTGATGCTGTCGGCTGATGATGTTGTCACCTTTTACCGAGCACCAACGGCAAGATGGACCGATCGGTCGCTTACGCCCTTCCGCGTGAACGCCGACTACGACCACCCGCGCGCACCTGCACGGCAACGCGGAACGCGAAACCACCGCCCACCCGCGAGCGCTCATGGTCCCTAACTCCGCTGCAACGGACATGGCGTTGCCTCAGGGCAAGCCAGATCTCGTAGTGGTGACGTCACGGGTTGATGCTGCCCCGACACCGACGCTCAACCCGGGAGGTGCCGCAAAGGCTCGAGCACGTCGCATAGCGAGTGACTACGTCGCACACGGTAGACGTTGTGCAACGTAGTCAAAGCTTGTGCGGGAGCCGCCCGGCCCCACTCTTCACGTTGCGCGGTTCGGTTCTGCCGCAGGTGTTCGACCAGCCGCGGAAGCGGTTTGTCGAAGTCCCACTCCGGCGCAGGCGGCGGGTGGGCGAGCCCGCAACTACAGGTCGGACGCTGCCCTGGCCATCTTGCCCGCCAGGGCGTCCAGGCCGAGCATCGCGAGCAGAGACTCGCAGTCAGCCGCGTCCTCGGCGTGGCTGGCGACCGTCCGGGCGGCTATCGCGCACTGTCGCGCATTTTCGGCCTTTTCCGCGGCCCGGGCTTCAGCGAACTCGCTCTGCTCGGAGATAAGGGTGATATGTCGTGCCGATGGCATAAGACTCCTTGGGTTGTCCGCAGCCTACGCGTCTTTACCGATCTGTGATAGTGCAACCGCCAGCATTCGATGAACCCGTCGGTGAAGTGCGAATGAGTCACAATGCTCGCCGTCGTCGATATCCAGCAGCGGGGCAACAGCGACCGAGATGGCACCGACGGCGGCCACGAACGGATATCCATGGCGAAGATCCGAAGACGCTCAGGTCAGCAGGTCTCGGACCACGCCGTCGGCGAGTAGGCGGCCACGGTCGGTGAGGATCAGGCGGTCGCCCGAGCGAACTGCCAGGCCGTCGGCGATGATTCGGGTGGCGGCGGCGGATTCCGTTGGGGCCAATTCGTTCAGGGGCAGACCGGTGCGCAGGCGGACGGTGAGCATGACGCGTTCGGTGTGTTGCTCGTCGGCGGTGAGGATTTCCCAGCCCGCGGCCGGAAGACCGCCGCGCGCGACGGTATCCGCATAGCGCGCAGGGTGTTTGACGTTCCACCACCGGACACCGCCGACGTGGCTGTGCGCACCGGGGCCTGCGCCGAGCCAGTCACCGCCGTCCCAGTAGCCGAGGTTGTGCCGACAGCGCGCGGAATCGCCTGCGGCCCAATTGGATACCTCATACCAGGTGAGGCCCGCGGCGCCGAGGCGTGCGTCGATGCGTTCGTAGCGGGCGGCCAGCACATCGTCGTCGGGGGCGGGGAGTTCGCCACGGCGAACCCGACGGGCCAGTGCGGTGCCGTCCTCGACGATGAGGGAGTAGGCCGATACGTGATCGACGCCCGCGCTCAGCACCGCGTCCAGGCTCGCGTCCAGGTCGCTGTCGCGTTCGCCGGGGGTGCCGTAGATCAGATCGAGATTCACATGCTCGAATCCGGCAGCGCGAGCCTCTTTTGCGGCGGCCACCGCCCGGCCCGGCGTATGGGTGCGATCCAACACCTTCAGCACATGCTGGGCCGCGGATTGCATGCCGAGCGAGACCCGGGTGAACCCGGCCGCGCGGATCCGTTCGAAGAATTGCGGCGAGGTCGACTCCGGATTGGATTCGGTGGTCACCTCGGCATCGACCGCGAAGGTGAAGTTCGCGCGCACCGAGTCCAGCACATCCGCCAAGCCGTCACCGCCGAGCAGGGACGGCGTGCCACCGCCGACGAAGATCGTCGCCACCTCGGGCGTGGCGGTCGGCAGCGCAGCGAACCGTTCGGCCGCAGTCGCCAATTCCCCGCGCAGCGCCTCGAGCCAGGACTGCGGTGACGCCGAGGTGCCCAGCTCACCGGCGGTATAGGTGTTGAAATCGCAGTACCCGCAGCGGGTGGCACAGAACGGAACGTGAATGTAGATCCCGAACGGCCCGTCGCCGAAGTCGCGCAGCACGAGGGCAGGCGTCTCGGTTTCGATCGGGGCGGCGGCGGAACTCACCACTCCAGTGTGACCGCCACTGTCCCGCACCCTGTCACCAGGCACCCGCTGCGCGGCGGATATCAGTCGGCGACCATGGTGTTCTGGTTGGCGGTGAGCAGCCAGCGGCCGTCCTCCTTGGCCATGACGTACATCGGCGAGCCTTGTCCGGTCAGCTGACCGTCGCCGTCGAAGTACCGCTGGACCACCTTGACCGCGGCGACGTCCGGCCGGATGAACAGCACATGCTCGACCTCGTAGGTCGCCGTGCCGTCCCGCATCGCGCCCGGCAGCACCTGGGCGGTGAACTCGGCGATGGCGGCGCGGCCGAACAGTCGCTTGCCGCCTGCGGTCGTCCAGATGGCGTCCTCGCGGAACAGGCCGACGAATTCGTCCACGAGCTCGTTCTGCTGGGAGTGCTGGACGGTGGCGACGACCGCGCGGATGGCGTCGAGTTCGGTATCGGTACTCATGCCACCGAGCTTGCAACCTCGACCTAGCTCGAGGTCAATCCGAGTGTTTCGCGTCACGGATGACGATCTGGACGAATCACACGACGCATTCAGGCCGCCAACTATGACAGCCATCACAATCGAACCGCATAGTCCAGGGAATTTCCCTCGATTTCGCGGGAAATATGGCCGGGCGGTCGGAAGGGCCACGCTGACGTGGCACAATAGGCCGCATGCGCGGATCTGGAGTACGACTTGTGGCACGTCGCCACGTCGACTACAAGCGCGTCTGCAGCGCCTGCTGTCTGCCCGGTTCGCACCGGTAGCTCAGCGGCGCGCATTCCCGGGATCGCCCGGTAATTCCCGATTTCGACGGACATCGGCCCGCTGACACCGCAGGCGTGAGTTCAGCCCCTCACGCCTTCAGCACGGATGTACCCCCACCCAGCAGGAGCGACCCCATGACGTCGAGCACCGACGCCGGTCCAACGGATCAGCCCGGTTCCGGGCCGCACGCGCGCCCGCAGCGCCCGGCCTCCGAACGACGCGTCCGCCCGGACCGTCCCAGGACCGAGGCACCGACGGGCCCGCGAGTCCGCACCGGTAAGCCGGTGCGCCGCAAGGCCGAGGGCCAGTGGGCGCTCGGCTACCGCGAGCCGCTGAACCCGAACGAGCAGTCCAAGAAGGACGACAACCCGCTCAATGTCCGGGCCCGGATCGAGAACATCTATTCCAAGCAGGGCTTCGACAGCATCGACAAGGGCGATCTGCGCGGCCGGTTCCGCTGGTGGGGTCTCTACACCCAGCGCGAACAGGGCTATGACGGCACCTGGACCGGTGACGAGAACATCGACATTCTCGAGGCCAGGTACTTCATGATGCGCATCCGCTGCGATGGCGGCGCATTGAACGTCGCGCAGCTGAAGACCCTCGGCGGGATCTCCACCGAATTCGCCCGCGACACCGCCGACCTGTCCGACCGCGAGAACGTCCAGTACCACTGGATCGAGGTCGAGAACGTCCCCGAGATCTGGAAGCGGATCGAAGGCGTCGGCCTGAAGACCACCGAGGCATGCGGCGACTGCCCGCGTGTGGTGCTCGGTTCGCCGCTGGCCGGTGAATCGCTGACCGAGATCATCGACCCGACGCCCGCGATCGACGAGATCGTGCGCCGCTACATCGGCAAGAAGGAGTACTCCAACCTGCCGCGCAAGTTCAAGACCGCGATCTCGGGCCAGCAGGATGTGGTGCACGAGATCAACGATGTCGCGTTCGTCGGGGTGAATCACCCCGAGCACGGCCCGGGTCTGGATCTGTGGGTCGGCGGCGGTCTGTCGACGAATCCGATGCTGGCCCAGCGCGTCGGCGCGTGGGTGCCGCTGGATGAGGTCCCCGATGTGTGGGAGGCCGTCGTCTCGCTGTTCCGCGATTACGGCTACCGCCGCCTGCGCACCAAGGCCCGGCTGAAGTTCCTGATCAAGGACTGGGGCATCGAGAAGTTCCGTCAGGTGCTCGAGGACGAGTACCTGAAGCGCAAGCTGATCGACGGTCCCGCGCCGGAGCAGCCGAAGAAGCCGATCGATCACGTCGGCGTGCAGAAGCTGCGCAACGGGCTCAACGCGATCGGCTTCTCCCCCATCGCGGGCCGGGTTTCGGGCACCGTGCTCACCAAGGTCGCCGAGGCGGCGGAGAAGTACGGCTCGGACCGGATCCGGTTCACCCCGTATCAGAAGCTGATCGTTCTGGACATCGCCGACGATAAAGTCGACGCGCTGATCGACGAGCTGGAACCCCTTGGGCTGCAGGCACGTCCGTCGCTGTGGCGCCGGAATCTGATGGCCTGCTCCGGAATCGAATTCTGCAAGCTCTCCTTCGCCGAGACCCGCAAGCGGTCCCAGGCGCTGGTGCCCGAGCTGGAGGAGCGGCTCGCGGATCTCAATGCGCAGCTCGATGTTCCGGTGACCATCAATATCAACGGCTGCCCGAACTCCTGCGCGCGTGCGCAGGTCGCCGATATCGGTTTCAAGGGTCAGCTGATCGATGACGGCGTCGGGAATCATGTCGAGGGTTTCCAGGTTCATCTCGGTGGCAGCCTCGGCTTCGACAGCGCCTTCGGTCGCAAACTGCGTCAGCACAAGGTGACCACCAATGAACTCGGTGACTACATCGAACGGGTGGTGCGCAACTTCATCAAGCACCGCGAGGACGGCGAACGGTTCGCTCAGTGGGCGGTTCGTGCCGACGAGGCCGACCTTCGGTAAATGGGAGAACTAGCGTGACAACGGATCAAGTACAGGCGGACCTGCCCGCGAAGCTGTCGGAAGACGAGTTGCGGGCGATCGCCGAAAAGGGCGCGGCCGAACTCGGGCCACACGCCTCGGCACTGGATCTGCTCCAGTGGACCGAGGACACCTTCGGCGCCGGCTACATCGTCGCCTCGAATATGCAGGACGGTGTGCTGGTTCACCTTGCCGCCCAAGTGCATTCGGGCGTGGACGTGCTGTTCCTGGATACCGGTTACCACTTCGCCGAGACCATCGGCACCCGCGACGCGGTGGAAGCCGTATACGGCGTGAATGTGATCAATGTGCGGCCGGAAAATACTGTGGCCGAACAGGATCGGCTGCTCGGCAAGGATTTGTTCGCGCGCGATGCCGGTGAATGCTGCCGGTTGCGCAAGGTTGTGCCGCTGAAGCGCTCGCTCGGTGGTTACAACGCCTGGGTCACCGGCATCCGCCGCGTGGAGGCCCCGACCCGGGCCAACGCCCCGCTCATCTCGTTCGACGAGGCGTTCGGACTGGTGAAGATCAACCCGATCGCCGCCTGGTCCGACGACGAGATGCAGGCTTATATCGAACAGCACGGCATCCTCGTCAATCCCCTGGTGGAAGAGGGATATCCGTCGATCGGCTGCGCTCCGTGCACACGGAAGCCGGAGCCGGGTTCCGATCCGCGAAGCGGCCGCTGGGCCGGCCTCGCCAAGACCGAATGCGGGTTGCACACAGCATGACCGAGTCAGGGCCCGGAGGAGGCAGCCTGCGTAACCACGTAGGGCCCCTCGGGCATGCGAAAGAGGACACAGCATGACCGAAACCATCAGCGCACGTTCCTTCGGCATCACCGATTTCGACACCCTCGCGGCGTTGGAGTCGGAATCGATCCACATCTTCCGTGAGGTGGCGGGCGAATTCGAACGGCCGGTGATCCTGTTCTCCGGCGGTAAGGATTCCACGGTGCTGCTGCATCTGGCGCTCAAGGCCTTCTGGCCCGCGCCGCTGCCGTTCGCGCTGTTGCACGTAGACACCGGGCACAACCTGCCCGAGGTGCTCGAATTCCGCGACAAGGTGGTCGACAAGTACGGCCTGCGACTGCATGTCGCGAAGGTCGAGGACTACCTGGCCGACGGCCGACTCACCGAGCGGCCGGACGGTATCCGCAATCCGCTACAGACGGTTCCCTTGCTGGACGCCATCACCGAGCACCGCTTCGACGCGGTCTTCGGCGGCGGCCGCCGCGATGAAGAGCGCTCGCGCGCCAAGGAGCGAATCTTCTCGCTGCGCAACGCCTTCGGACAATGGGATCCGAAGCGGCAGCGGCCCGAGCTGTGGAATCTGTACAACGGCAAGCACGCTCCCGGCGAGCACGTCCGAGTCTTCCCGCTGAGCAACTGGACCGAACTCGATATCTGGCGCTACATCGCGCGCGAGGACATCGATCTGGCGAGCATCTACTACTCGCACGAGCGTCCGGTGTATCAGCGCGACGGCATGTGGATGACGCCGGGCGTCTGGGGCGGCCCACGCGAGGGCGAGGTGCTCGAGACCCGTTCGGTGCGCTACCGCACCGTCGGCGACGGGTCCTCCACCGGCGCGATTCTTTCCGACGCGGCCGATAACGAGGCGATTCTCGCCGAGGTGGCCGCGTCCCGTTTGACCGAGCGCGGTGCGACTCGTGGTGACGACCGAGTGTCGGAGGCCGCGATGGAAGACCGCAAACGAGAGGGATATTTCTGATATGTCCGACCTATTGAGGCTGGCCACCGCCGGTTCTGTCGACGACGGTAAGTCCACCCTGGTCGGACGCCTGCTCTACGATACGAAATCCGTACTGGCCGACCAGATCGACGCCGTCACCCGGGCGTCGGTGGACAAAGGCCTTGCCACGCCGGATCTTTCGCTGCTCGTGGACGGGCTGCGCGCGGAACGCGAGCAGGGCATCACCATCGATGTCGCCTACCGCTACTTCGCAACGCCCAAGCGGTCTTTCGTGCTCGCGGATACGCCCGGGCACGTGCAGTACACCCGCAACACCGTCTCCGGCGCGTCCACCGCGCAGCTGGTGATCCTGCTTGTCGACGCGCGCAAGGGCGTCATCGAGCAGACTCGTCGGCATGCCGCAGTACTCGCACTGCTCGGCGTGCCGAAGCTGGTGCTCGCGGTGAACAAGATCGACCTGGTCGACGATCCGGCGACCGTATTCGCCGCGATCTCAGCCGAATTCAACACCCTCACCAGCACCCTCGGCTGGGCCGCCGAGGACGTGCTCGAGATTCCGGTCTCCGCACTGCACGGCGACAATATCGCCTCGCGCTCGGCGAACACCCCGTACTACGACGGCCCTTCGCTGATCGAGCACCTCGAATCGGTGCCGGTGGATGCCGATAGCTCGGGCGAGCATGCGATCGGCCTGCGTTTCCCGGTGCAGTACGTGATCCGTCCGCGCACCGCCGAATACCCGGACTACCGCGGCTACGCGGGCCAGATCGCGGCGGGCTCGGTTTCACCAGGTGACGAAATCGTGGTGCTGCCCTCGGGAATTCGCTCAACCGTCGAGCGGGTCGATACCCCCGATGGCGAGCTCGCCGTCGCCCAGGTCGGTCGCAGTGTCACGCTGATCCTGGCCGACGATGTGGATATCTCGCGCGGTGACATCATCGCCTCCCCCACCGACGCGCCGGAGCCGATCGACTCCTTCGACGCGACCGTCTGCTGGCTCGGCGATAAGCCGCTGCGCCCCGGCGCGCGACTGCTGCTCAAGCACGGCACCCGCACCACGCAGGCGATCGTCGGCGCACTCGTCGAGCGGTTCGACGAGCAGAACCTGACCGCGCAGGCGAGCCCGGAATCGTTGGCGCTCAACGATATCGGCCGCATCTCGGTGCGCGTCGCCGAGCCGATCGCGGCCGACGACTATCGCGTCAACCGGCACACCGGCAGCTTCCTGCTCATCGATCCGGCGGGCGGCAATACTCTCGCCGCGGGACTGGTCGGTGACGTGCTGACCGCGGTCGAGGTCGGAGTCTGAGGTGAATTCGCCCGGCGGTATCGGCTCGGTGGCGCGGCTGCCGGGCGGGTCCATGTGGGCGGAATTGGAGCGCTTGTCGGACCGCGGACGCGGACCGAGCAGACCGATGTTCGGGCCGCTTCGGGTCACACCGATCGGCGGGTATGCGGAACCCGGACCGGCGCTCATCGCGGTGGCGCACGGCAGTCGGGATCCGCGCTCGGCCGCGACGATGTCGGCCGTGGTCGCCGATATCGCCGCCGCCCGGCCGGATATCGATGTGCGGCTCGCATTTCTCGATCTGAATGCGCCATCGGTCGAGCAGGTCGTGGATGCTGTTGCCGCGCAAGGACATACGCATGCGGTTGTGACTCCGCTGCTGCTGGGCAGCGCTTTTCACGCGCGAGTCGATCTACCCGGATTACTCGCCGCCGCCCGCACCGCCCACCCGCAGCTCACGCTGACCCAAGCCGATGTACTCGGTCCGGACCCGCGACTCATCACCACGCTGCGCGACCGCACCCTGGCCGCACTGGGAGATAGCGCTCGGCCACAGGGTGGCGAACCACTCGACGGGCAGGCGATCGGAGTCGTCGTGGCGGCGGTCGGGGCGGCAGCGGTGGCAGCGAATGCCCGGACCGGCGAGGTCGCTCGACAGCTCGCCGGTATGACCGGCTGGCATACCGAGATATGTTTCGCGACCACGGAACCTTCTGTCGCCCAGGCAATTTCACGTCTGCACGCCAGAGGTGCCGAGCGGGTACTGGTGGCGCCGTGGTTCCTCGCACCGGGCCTGCTCACCGATCGCCTGGTGGCCGCCGCGCCAGATGTGGTGCACACGCAAGTCATCGGACCGGATACGGCATTGACCGAAATCGTTTGGGACCGTTACGACACCGCGCTCACGGATGCTCTGAGCCTGTCTGCCTGACTCAGTCGACATAGACGACGATGGCCGTCGCGTTATCGTTTCCCCCCGCGCGATCGGCGGCAGCCAAAAGCCGGACGACAACGGCCTGCGGATCAACGCCACGGCTCAACCAGTTCCGGAGATCGTCGTAGGCGACCTGCTCGGAGACGCCGTCGGTGCAGAGCAGGTACCGATCGCCGGGTCGCATCGTCACGCTCAGCACATCCGGTTCCGGCCCGTCCCCGTGCCCGATGTAACGGGTCAGCTGATACCGCGCCGCGGCTGCCTGCGGCGAATCGAACGGATACCAGCCGTGCACCGCACCGAGCCACGCCATCGTATGGTCGGTCGTCAGCAGTTCGAGCAGCCCGGCACGCAGCCGATACATCCGGGAGTCGCCGATCTGCACGAGCCAGCAGCCCTGCGGCGCGGCGACCATGGCGGTCAGTGTGCATCCGGCCAACGTTCGCAATTCCTGGCCGATCAGACTCACCCGAGCATGCGCCGCCGCCACCGCGGCACGCAGCGTGTCCGGCCCGAGTTCCACCGCATCCGCGACGTGGTCGACGAAGATATCGACCGCGGTCCGCCCCGCCGCCGCACTCCCCGGTCCATCTCCCATGCCATCGGCCACCACCGCGAGCAGCGGCCGCTCACGGAGATAGGTGACATCGAAATTCGCCACATAGCGCCTGCCGATATCGCTGCCCACCGCAACGTCGACCATGGGATTGCGCACTCGCGAATTCTGGCATACGGGCGCCATTGCGCGGAGCGCCCTGAGGGACGGGCTGGACGCGCACCCTGTTCGCTCGGCCGAAGACGCGGTGCGGATGCTCAGCGCGGGGTGATCGAGTCCAGATCCGCTGCCGCAGCCCCCGAAGCGATGCGCCTATCGATAGTCGCCAGGACGAACTCCGCCCAGCGAATGTTCTCCTGCTCGAAGGAGATTCCGCGCAGCAAGGTGAGGTAGGGACCGATGCGCTCGGCCTCGACCAGGTACGCCTGCTCGCTGCGCCCGTCGAGCAGGCGGGCGCGCAGCCGTTCGTAGCGGGCCAGTTTCGCCTCGGACCATTCCAGCTTCTCGGCCATCCCAGCGCGCACGTTCGGCGCATCGTCGGTGTCCATGCCCTGCACCTTGACCATCAATTCGTCACGGACGGCGGTCGGCTTGGCGGGCTCGGCGATGAACGCGCGCAGCGCGGCTCGACCGGCCGCGGTGATGGCGTGCAGGCGCTTGTTCGGGCGGCGCTCCTGGTGCACGACCCGGGTCTCGATGAGGCCGTCGGCGGCCATCCGCTCGAGTTCCTTGTACAGCTGCTGGGGAGTGGCCATCCAGAAGTTGGCCACCGAGGCGTCGAAGCCCTTGGCCAGGTCATAGCCGGACGCCTCCCCTTCCAGCAGAGCGGCAAGCACCGCATCACGTAACGCCATCGCCCCAGGCTATCACTATGAAAATTCTTGTCTAATCAACTCTGGACATGAGGTGCGCCACACGGATACTGTTCGGGCTTGATAGACAAATAATTGACTATGAAAGGTGGAGCGATGCACCCCTTCCGCGCAGCCGTGGAGGCACGTGACGAGGCCGCCATCGAGGCACTGCTGGCCGACGACGTGGTGTTCACCAGTCCGGTCGCGTTCAAACCGTATCCGGGCAAGGCCATCACCGCGGCCATCCTGCGCGCCGTCATCCGCGTCTTCGAGGACTTCCGCTACGTGCGCGAGATAGCCGACGCGAACGGTCGCGACCACGCCTTCGTCTTCGAGGCCACTGTCGACGGCAAGCAGCTCACCGGCTGCGACTTCCTGCATTTCGACGAGCACGGCAAGATCGACGACTTCATGGTGATGGTGCGTCCGCTATCGGCCGCGCAGGCATTGTCCACGCGGATGGGTGAGCAGTTCGAGCGGATCAAGGCCGAGGCCACCGAGCAAATCCGGCGTGAGGCGGCGCAGGCGTGAATGATTACGACGCCATCGTCATCGGCGCGGGCAACGCCGGACTGACGGCCGCGGCCACCTTGCAGCGCGCGGGTGCGCGAACGCTATTGCTGGAGCGGCACAATGTGCCGGGCGGCTGCGGAACCTCCTTCCGCCGTGGACGTTTCGAATTCGAGGTCGCGCTGCACCAACTCTCCGGTGTGGGCGTCGAGGGTCAGCCGATGTCGTTGCGGGAGGGGCTTTTCCAGCAGCTCGGTATCGCCGACAAGCTGGAATTCGTCCAGGAGCACGACCTGTACCGCGCGGTGATTCCCGGCCAACTCGACCTCACGCTGCCCGCCGACTGGGATGCCGCGATCGACGCCATCGAAGCCGAGTTCCCCGGCAACCGCGACCGCACCGCGAAGTTCTTCGAACTGCTCAAAAAGGTGACGTTCTGGCAGATCGCCGCCATGCGCGGGATGCCGGTCGAGCAGATCGACCCGGTGCTGTTCGAATACGGACTCCGGCCACTGAAGGCGGTGCTCGACGAGTACTTCGACGACGACCGGATCAAGGTGGCGCTCGGCATGTACTGGACCTATCTCGGACAGCCGCCGTCGAAGCTGCGGTTCCAGGATCTGGCGCTGACCTTGTTCGCCTATTTCGAATTCAAGCCATGGCACCTGCGCGGCGGCTCGCAAGCCATGTCCACCGCCATCCTCGACGCCTTCCTACAGGCGGGCGGCGACGTGCGGTTCAACATCGCGGTCGAGGCAATTCTCACCGATGCAGGCCAGGTGTCGGGCGTCCGACTCGATGACGGCACCGAAGTCACCGCGTCCGATGTTGTTTCCAATGCCGCGCTGCCGATCACCTACGGAATGCTCGAAGGCATCGATCTGCCCGCCGTGGTGCGAGATGACCTGGGCACCAGGCGAATCGGCGTCTCGGGTTTCGTACTGCACATGGGCCTGGACGCCACCCCTGCCGAACTCGGATTCACCACCAGCACCACGTTCGTCAATATGGACACCGACGACGACCGCACCTACGACGCGTGGCGATCCTTCCAGCCCGCGCGCGGAATATGCGTCAGTTCTTACGATGTCGCGCCCATCGGGTTCGCGCCCACCGGCGCCACCCATGTCAGCCTGATGACCCTGCAGTACGGCGATATCTGGCGCAATGTCGCGCCCTCGGAATACGCGCGCGCCAAGTTCGCCTATGCCGAAACGCTGCTGGACCTGTGCGAGACCGTCACCCCCGGTATCCGCGACGCCATCGAAGAAGTCGATGTCGCAACACCATTGACGATGATGCGCTACCTCGGTCACCCCGGCGGCACGATCTACGGCTACGACCAGGACGCCACCGAGAACTGGCTGTTCCGCAACAGCGAACGCGAAACCCACATTCCCGGACTGCATCTGGCCGGTTCCTGGGCAGGCATCGGCGGATTCCAACCCACCCTCGAAGCGGGTGCGCGCGTGGCCCGCCGCCTGCTACGCGCCAAGGCCGCCTGAACGGAGCACATCATGAAACACCCCCTCGCGGAAAGATTCGACGGCGCGGCGCAGATCCTCGCCGACATCGATTCCCGCATCCCCGACACCCGCGACCATCCCGGCGAAACCCGCGCCACTATCGACGCGTACCACCCTCGGCGACTGCGGCTGATCGTCACCGAGATCATCGAGGAGACCGCGACCACCAAAACCTTCCGGCTCGAGGGCGTCGACCAGCTCGAACTGCCACCCTTCCTAGCGGGTCAATACGTCAACGTCTTCGTCGACGGCACCAGCCGCCCCTACGCCATCTCGTCGAGCCCGGCCACGCTCGACCACTACGACCTGACCGTGCGGCGAGTCCCACGCGGACGCATCAGCAATCTGCTCATCGACACGGTGCAGGTCGGGAATGTGCTCACTACCACAGGGCCGATGGGCACGTTCCACCACAACCCGCTGTTCCATGGCGACGACCTGGTATTCCTCGCCGGTGGGTCTGGTGTCGCCCCGGCGATGAGTATGATCCGCGACATCGTCGATCGCGAGCTGGACCGCACCTTCCATCTCGTCTACGGCTCCCGCTCCGCCGACGACATCATCTTCCGCACCGAACTCGCCGCACTCGCCGCCCGCAACCCCGGTGTCGTCATCGATCACGTCATCACCGAACCCGACGCCGACTGGACCGGACCCACCGGATTCCTCACCGCTGACACCATCCGCACTCTGACCGGCGAACTCGACAGCCGTATGGTCTACGTCTGCGGCCCGCAGGCGCTCTATCCGTACGCGCTCGGCCAACTTCGCGCACTCGGTCAGCCGCGCAAGCGAATTCGCTTCGAAGCCAACGGAGCACCTAATGACCCTGCCGCTCAACCGCATTGGCCCGCCGACGTGAATCCTGGCGAGGAGGTCACCGTGACTGTCGGCGACACCACCTTCCGCACACCGCGGAACCGCCCATTGCTGGATGCGTTGGAGGACAATGGCATTCGGCCCGAGGCGGCATGCCGATCCGGCGAATGCAGCCTGTGCCGGGTACGGGTCGTCAAGGGTGAGGTGCACACCGCCGAGGAGGCGAAACTGCGGCTGTCCGACGAGCAGTTCGGCTACACCCACTCCTGCGTGGCCTACCCGATCAGCGATGTGGAGATCGACATCTGAACAGCGGCGTCAGCCCGGCCGATCACCGCCGGACTCGGCACCGACAGCGCATTGAGCACTGCCGCCGGTTCGGCGTCAGCCCGCGCGAGATCGGCCGGTCGTGACATCAGGCGGTGTCCGGCAGCGCTTCGATCGGCGGCAACGGCCGCTGGCAGATCTCGCGCGCCTCGTCCGCCGGAATGCCGAACATGCGCAGCAGATCCTCGGTGACCTCGTCCGCGGCCGCGGCATCGTCGCGTTCCGGATTGTCGTGCAGGAGCTGACCGAGGCATAGCGAGGCACCGGCGACGATGGTCATGGCCAGCTCCACATCGCGGACCTGGAACCGGCCCGCGCGAACGGCCTCCTCGATATCCCGGCGCGCCCGGGGAGCGAGGCCCTTGGTAGAACTGACCAGCGCCAGACCGTGATTGAGCAGCACCTTGCTCAACGTGGGATTTCTGCGGTGCAGACGACCGGTCAACCGGAAGCTCTGCGCGAAGATATGCGCGGGATCGTCCATGCCCTCGGTCAGCACGTCGAGGGTCGCGCCGTGCAGGTCGAGCGCCTCCTCGATCGCGGCGTGGAACAGATCCTCGCGACTGTGGAAGTGGTTGTAGAACGATCCCATCCCGACATCGGCGGCCTGGGTGATCTCCAGGATCGGCACATTCGGTTTCCCGGCGGCGAGGAAGGACTGGGCCGCGCTGACCAGCGCCGCCCGGGTACGGGCTTTGCGCCGCTCCAAGCGATTGGGTTCGGTCCCGGTTTGCTCGCTCATCACCTCTCCCTGGTCCATCCGGCCATCCTAACCTGTCGGGTCAGTAATGACGAATTCCTCAGATCTGCTTGACTGACCATACCTTCGTAAGTGACGATATGTTCACTTGTTCGAAGGGAGAGGCCGATGATCGACCAGCATGATCCGCATGCGGGTCTGCACAGCGAGTTCGGCGCCGCGGCGGGTGAGCATCCGGGGCGGGCCCGGAATCCGATCATCAAGGTGCATGACCTGGCGTGGCTGGAATTCGAGAAACCCGATCTGGCCGCCGCCGAAATCTTCGCTTTCGCTTTCGGTTTCACGACCGTGCTGCGCACCGCCGACGAATTGCAATTGCGTGGCACCGACCCCGGTGCACCGTGTGTGGTCATCCGCCGGGGCAACCGGTCGAGGTTCATCGGGCCCGCATTCCAGGCCGCGGCCGCCACGGATCTGCTCCGGCTCGCGCAGGCCACCGGGGTAAAGCCGGTACCGCTGCCGGAGAGCATCGGCGGCTCAGCCGTCGAACTGCCCGATCCGAGCGGATTGCGGATGCGGGTGGTCGCCGACACGCATGTGCTCGCCGCCCTGCCCGCCCAGCAGCCGCACACCTTCAATTTCGGCCACGAATCGCCACGCACCAACCTGACCCAACGCCCGCCGCGCGAACCAGCCAAGGTGCAGCGGCTCGGGCATGTGGTGATGCAGACGACCCGTTATCGGGAGACGCTCGACTGGTATCTGAAATACCTGGGCATGATCGTCAGTGATTTCCATTATTACTCGGGACAACGCGAGCGCGGCCCGGTCATGAGCTTCATCCGGTGCGACCGCGGCCGCACCCCTACCGACCACCACACACTCGCGCTGACGCTGGGTCCGGTCAACCGGTACTTGCACTCCGCCTACCAAGTCGCCGACCTCGATGCCATGGCCGCGGGCGGTGAGTATCTGCTCGACCACGGTTACCAGCGGTCCTGGGGCATCGGCAGGCACGTCCAAGGCAGCCAGATCTTCGACTACTGGCGCGACCCGGACGGGTTCATGGTCGAGCACTTCAGCGATGGCGACATGTTCGACTGCACGCTCGAGCCCGGCTGGGCACCGATGACCGCATCCGGTCTGGCCCAATGGGGACCACCCGCCACCAAGGACTTCCTCGGCCTCAAACCCGGTCGGGAATCGGTTCGCGAACTGCGCGGCATATTCGACGCGCTCCGTGCGGACAACGAATTCGATCTACACCGCCTGCGCGGCCTACTGAAAGTTGCCAAATCATGAATATTTCCGTTCTTCGAACCGCCGACACCTGGTGGGTGTCGACACCGGCGGGGGCCGCGCGAGTGGATACCACCGCGACCACCACCGGTCAGTTGCTCGCCGACCGGCAGGCGCTGGCGGCGGCCGCGGCGAGTACCGAGGTCGTCCCCGTCGAAGGCCTCGCGCTGGTGTCACCGGTGACCGCACCGTGCCGAGTGGTCGCGCAGATGACGAATTTCGCGTCGCACGTGCGGGATTCGGGCGGCGATCCGGAAACCGTGCCGCTGACCTTCTTCCGCAAATCCTCCGGTTCGATCAGCGGCCCGCTCGACGATGTCATCCGGCCCGCGCATGTGCGGCTGCTGGATTACGAGGTGGAGATCGGTCTGGTCTTCGGTAAGGCGATGCCGGTCGGAACCGCGATCACCGCTGACAATATCGGTGAGTATGTGGCGGGACTCGTTGTGACCAACGATGTTTCGGCACGCGATGTGCAGTTGCCGAAAACCCAGTTCTACGAGGCGAAGTCGTATCCTACCTTCACGCCGGTCGGCCCGGCGTTGGTGCTGTTGGACGCCGATGAGCTGAAGCGGTTCACCGATCTGCGCTTGCGGCTGCTGGTCAATGGTGAAGTGCGCCAGGATATGACGGTCGCCGATATGATCTACGGCCCGGTCGAGACGCTGCAGGCGCTGACCCGATTCCAGCGGGTCGACGCGGGCGATCTCCTGCTCACCGGCACTCCCATCGGCACCGCGATCAGTGCCCCGCCGAAGCCGGTCGAGATCATCGGCTCGCTGCTCCCGGCGGCCACGAAGTGGAAGCTGTTCTTCAAGGGACAGGCAAAGAACCCGAAGTATCTGCGCGACGGCGACGTCATCGAGGCCACCGTGGCCACCGATGACGGCGCGATCGATCTGGGTCGCCAGCGCACGGTTGTGCGGTACGCGCGGTGAACATGACGACAACGGATCTGCTGTGGCCGCGCTACTCCGGCCCCGGCGACCTGGCCGAGATCGAATCCGTACCGCTGGCCGAACGCGGCCTGCCCGAATCGACCTACGCACTGCTGGTCCGGGCCGCCGAACTCTGGCCAGGCCGAAACGCGCTCACCGTACTGCCGGAGGCGGCTCGTTGGCGAGAACCATTGCAGCGCAGCTACTCCGAGCTACTCGCCGACGTGCGCCGTTATGCGAATCTGCTGCACCGGCTGGATATCCGACGCGGCGACGCGGTCGCACTGATGTCGCCCAACTGCGCGGAGCTGATTCCCGCGACGCTCGCCGCGCAGCTGGCCGGTATCGCCGCACCCATCAACGGCGCGATGTCCGGTCGGCATATCGCCGAGCTGCTACGGCGCTCCGGTGCCCGGGTGCTGATCGCGGCCGGGCCCGAACTCGCCACCGACACCTGGGAATCCGCGCTCGCGCTGGCACATGACGGCCTGCTCGACGCCGTCCTCGTGCTGCGCCCGACCAGCGCCGCCGAGCCACACCCGCTGCCGGTGATCGAGGGGGTACGCATCGGCTATCTGGATGAGCTTGCCGCCGAGGAAGATTCGACCGAATTCATCGGACAGCTCCCGGCCTCCGACGACCTGGCCGCGCTGTTCCACACCGGCGGCACCACCGGCGTGCCGAAACTGGCCGCGCACACCCACTCCGGCGAGATCGCCAATGCGTGGATGATCGCCGCCAATTCCCTGCTCGACGCGGATGCGACAATCTTCGCCGCGCTCCCACTGTTCCATGTCAATGCCCTGGTCGTGACGCTGCTCGCGCCGCTGTTCAAGGGCCAGCCGGTGGTGTGGGCCGGACCGCTCGGCTATCGCGATGTCGCGCTGTACGGCGAATTCTGGAAGATCGTGGCGCACTACGGCATTGCCGCTATGAGCGCGGTCCCGACCGTATATGCCGTGCTGGCGCAATGCCCGGTCGACGCCGATATCAGCAGCCTGCGCTATGCGATGGTCGGCGCGTCACCACTGCCGTCGGCGGTGCGGACGAACTTCCAGACGCACACCGGTGTCACCTTGGTCGAAGGCTATGGACTCACCGAGGCGACCTGCGCGACCGCCCGCAGCTATCCCGACCTGCCGCGACCGGGTGCGGTCGGGCAGCGGATGCCCTACCAGCAGGTGCGCGTGGTACGGGCGGGCGACAGGGAACCGCTGGCCGACGGTGCGATCGGAGTGCTGGAGATCAGTGGCCCAACGGTTTTCGCCGGTTATGTGACCGGTCGTGATGAGCACGGCCACGTTCTCGACGGGCTCGGCAGCACGGTCGACGGCTGGCTCGATACCGGCGACCTGGCACATATCGATGCGGATGGTTTCATCCATCTGCACGGTCGCGCCAAGGATCTCATCATCCGTGGCGGGCACAATATCGACCCGGCGCTGATCGAGGACGCGCTGCTGTCACATCCGCAGGTAACCGCGGCCGGTGCCGTCGGACGACCCGATGTCCATGCCGGTGAAGTGCCCGTCGCCTATGTCACGCTCGCGGCCGATGCCGATAGCACCGAATCGGAATTGCTTGCCTGGGCGAGCGAGCGGGTGCCCGAACGGGCGGCGGTGCCGAAATCCGTCGTGGTCCTGGATGCTTTGCCGGTTACCGATGTCGGCAAGCCGTACAAGCTCGGTCTGCGCGCCGACGCGACTCGACGTGAACTGCGGGACGCACTCGAGCAGGTCGCCGGGGTGCGGGCCGTCACGGCGGCAGTAGAAGACGGGGCGATAGTCGCGACTGTCGAAGTGGACCCCGCCGCCGAAGGGGCCGCCGGAGCGATACTCGGCCGGTATGCCATCCGCTGGAAAGTCATAGTCCGGCAATGACACTCGTGATTGGAGCGCACCGATGAAGTCGGTTCCGGTGGTCGTCGTCGGTGCGGGCCCCACGGGCCTCACCGCGGCGACATTACTGGCCGAATACGGCATCGAAACCCTGGTGCTGGAACGCTGGGACGGCATATACCCGCAGCCGCGGGCGGTCCATCTCGACGGCGAAATCCGTCGGATCCTGGCACGTCTCGGGGTCGGCGACGACTTCGACGCGATCTCGCGTCCAGCGCTCGGCCTGCGATTGATCGATCCGCATATGCGCGTACTCGCCCAATTCGACCGCGATCCGGCGGGCGGCGCCAACGGCTACCCGGAAGCGAACCTGTTCGACCAGCCGGAACTCGAGGCAATCCTGCGCGCCAATGTGCGGCGGTATCCGGGCATCACCCTCCGCGGCAATGCCGAGGTCGTCGCCGTTTTTCCGGAAAATGATTGCGTGCGAGTCGATTTCACCGATCGCAGCACCGGCGCCGCCGAGTCGGTCTCGGCCGGATATGTGCTCGGCTGCGACGGTGCCAACAGTGTGGTTCGCTCCGCGATCGGGGCCAGGCTGCGCGATCTGAACTTCGCGCAGCGCTGGCTCGTCGTCGATGTGGACACCGCTGCCGACTTCGGGGAATGGGAAGGGGTGCACCAGGTTTGCGATCCGGTTCGTGCCGCGACCTATATGCGGATCGGAGCGACTCGCTACCGCTGGGAATTCCGACTCCGTCCCGGTGAAACGGCGACGGATTACGGCGATTTGACGAGCCTGCGCGCACTGATCGCGCCGTGGATCGGCAACACCCCGTCCGAGGAGCTGCGGCTCGTGCGCGTCGCCGAATACACCTTTCGCGCAGAGCTCGCCGACCGCTGGCGTCGGGGCCGAATCTTCCTGCTCGGCGACGCCGCCCACCTGACCCCACCGTTCATCGGCCAGGGCATGGGCGCTGGACTTCGGGATGCGACCAACCTCGCCTGGAAGCTCGCGGGCGTCCTCACCGGGGGACTGCCAGCGAGTGTGCTCGACACCTACGAAATCGAACGAAAACCGCACGCGCACGCCATGATCCGGCTCGCCAAGTTCACCGGACGGGCCATGACCGACGGCGGTGAATTCGGAAATCTGCTGCGCCGCCTGGTTGTGCCACGGTTGCACCGGCTGCCCGGCTTCGCCGAGTTGGTCACCAACGGACAGACACCGCCGCTGCATCGATCTGAACTTGTTGTGGCGCATCGCCTTTACCGAGGTCGCGCGGGCAAGCTGGTCCCGAACGCGCTTATCGACGGCCGTCGCGTCGACGACATCGTGGCGGGTCGCTTCGCGATCATCACCGCCGTCCAACCGACATCGGCGCAACGCCGCGCGATCGAACAGCACGGCGGTGTCGTCGTTATCGCCCGGAACGACCTGCGACGTTGGCTCGGGCGTGGACGCGGTGCCCTCGTCCGTCCCGACGGCACAGTGCTGCGAACCAGCCGTCAGCTGTCCGACCTCATCGCCGACTTGCCGCGATTCAAGGCACCCGCTCCCGATCACGCTCGCCGAGTCGCGAAACCGACGCGTTAAGCTGTTGTGCTGCAGTGGATCTCAGCTCAGCAGTGCGTTCACAATGGTGCGCGCGGTTGCCACACCACGATCATCACCCATCTGCCGGGCGGTATTGGCCGCGCTGATCACCGCGTCGAATTCGAAAGCCATGGCATCGGCGTCGCGGGTGGTGAGATCGCCCGCTTCCTGAGCGTGCCGGATCTGCTTGGCCAGGAAGTCGAGCCATTCACGGTGATCCTCGGCGATGGCATCACGGACTGGGCCGGGCTTGCTGTCGAATTCGGCGATGGTGGCCACCCGGAAGCAGCCGCCCGGAAATGTCGGTTCGGTGATGTGGTCGAACCAGCGATCCATGATGGCGCGCAGCCGCGATAGGCCGCGCGGTTCGGTCAGGCTGGGCGCGATCACTCGCTCGACAAAGGCCTCACGGGCCACCTTTACCGCTGCGACCTGCAGTGCTTCCTTGGTGCCGAACAGGGTGGCTATGCCGCTTTTGCTGATGCCGAGATCGGTCGCGAGACGGCCGATGCTCAAACCCGTCAGCCCTTCGATGGAGGCGACGTCGGCGGCATGTCTGGCAATCGAGGCTCGGGAGCGAGCGCCTTTGGCGAGGCGCTGATCGGTGTCCTGCGCGGTGGTTGTCGACTGTGCCATGTCGCCATTCTTCCACCTTCGGCTTGCAAATACGAACGTACGGTCGTACTTTTATTGCACGAACGGTCGTACGTTTAGATTTCGCCTCACCGAAGGATCTCCCCCATGACTCAAGTGTCCGCGCGGACCGATAGTCCGCCGACCTCGAAGGCCGCCGTGCGCACGCTCGTCATCGCCTGTGGCGCAGCGTTCATCGCCTTCCTGGACCTGTCGGTCGTCAATATCGCCTTTCCCTCGATCGCCCGCGACTTTCCCGGCACCGCGACGACCACGCTGACCTGGGTGGTAAGCGGATATGCCATCGCCTTCGCGGCACTGCTCACCCCGGCGGGCCGGTTCGCCGACGCGCTCGGACGACGCAGGTTGTTCCTGGTCGCACTGGCCGGTTTCGCCGTGACATCGCTGCTGTGCGGACTCGCGCCCACCGCGGGTTGGCTCATTGCCGGACGCCTGCTGCAAGGGGCGACGGCCGCGCTGATGGTGCCGTCCGCGCTCGGACTCGTCCTCGCCGTCACGCCGCGGGAAAAGATCGGCGCGGCCATCGGAGCCTGGTCCGCCGCGGGTGGCTTCGCGGCAGTGGTCGGTCCGGCGATCGGCGGCGCGCTGGTCGAGACCTTCGGCTGGCGGGCGGTATTCGTCATCAATATCCCGGTGGCGATCGTGCTGATCGCGCCCGGCCTGCGCATTCCGGTACCCGACACCCGCCAACCCGGCAGTGCGCTGCCCGACCCGATCGGCACCATCGCCATTGCCCTCGGACTCGGCGGCGTGGTCGCCGGTGTCACCGAGGGGCAGCGGTGGGGCTGGACCGCACCCGGCACGCTCGCTGTTTTCGGCGTCGGCGCACTGCTGATCCTGGCCGCCCTGATTCGCTCCGCGCGCCACCACAATCCGGCCATCGCGGTCGAGTTGTGGCAGAGCAGGCCCTATGCGCTGGCCAATGCCGCCTCGTTCGTCTTCGGCGCGACCATGTTCGCCTGGCTGCTCGCCGGACCGCTGTTCCTCGATGCGATCTGGGAGTACTCGGTGCTCGGTTCGGCCGCCGCATTGACGGTGGGCGCGGTGTCCTCGATGGTGACCGCGACTATTGCCGGTCGCGTCACGGCGCCGAGCACCCGGCGCTGGCTCGGTGTCCTCGGGGCACTGATGTATACCGGCACGAATGTATGGATGAGCACCGATGTCTTCGGGACGACACCGGCTCTGTGGTCGGCGTGGGTTCCGGCCGGACTGTTCGGTGGTGGCGGTGTCGGGATCGTCGTGACGGTGCTCGGTACCGCGGCCGCGAGTTCGCTTCCGCCGCAACGCTTCGCGGCCGGAATCGGCATGAATCTGACCGCCAGGCAGGTGGGCGGTGCGCTCGGTGTCGCGGTGCTTGCCGCGGTATTCGCCGCCAATGCCGATGATGCGCTGGCTGCCTTCCACACGCTGTTCGCTGTTTGCGCGGGCATCGGCATCGCGTCCGCATTGGTAATCGCGATTCCGGCGCGCATTCCCGCTGAGAGTTAGGAATTACCTTGACACACAATGATATTCGCACCGAAGCCAACGATCCGATGCTGCTGTCGAGTACCGCCGCAGCCGAGTTGCTCGCCGACGCGCCATGGCAGCGCTACGCGGTACTCGGCGATTCCATCGCCCAGGGCGTCGGCGATCCGAGTCCCGGATACCACACCGCCGGATGGGCGGATCGCGTCGCCGCGGTGTTGACCGCGGCGAATCCCGCTCTCGCATATCTGAATACCGGCCGGATCGGCGCGACATCCGCACATGTCCGCGCCGACCAGCTGCCGCGGGTGCTCGAATTCGCACCGGATTTGGTGCATATCAGCTGCGGCGGAAACGATCTGTTCACTCCCGGCGGGAATCTCGACGAGTTGCGCGCGAATCTCGACGCGATCTTCGGCGCGCTGGCCCGCAGCGGGGCACAGGTGAGCACCTTCACCCTCGCGGACGTGTGGGAGGTGGAACGGATGGCGGCGATGCGCCCGATGCGGGAACGGATGGCGGCGCTCAACGACATCACCCGCGAACTGGCCGCACATTACGACGCGGTGCTCGTTGAGCTTTGGGACCATCCTCTGCGGCTGCGACCGGATCTGATGAGTGCCGATCTCATCCACTTCACCATGAGCGGGCATGCGGTGGTGGCCACCGAAATGGTGCGCGCACTGCACGGGCGGCTCCCCGCACCCACGCACTGATCGAAACCTGCACCTGGCCGCGTCCGAGCTGATCTGATCGGACGCGGCTCGGCGGTCTTTCCCTCGACGTTTGCGACCGTCGAGACGACACCTTCTCGGCGTTTGCAACAGCCCTGTTCGGGGCTCGCAAACGCCGAATCCCCTGGTGAATGCGGGTCAGGGCAGCACCTGCGGCACCACGTCCGGTCACCCGCCGTATCGATCGACGAGTTCGGCACCGAGTACCGCCAACTCCGCCCGCACCGATCGCGGTGCCAGCACCTCGATTTCGGCACCCCAGCCCGCCAATTGCTGGGCGATCATGCGCGGTGTCGGTGCGGTGATGCGGACCTGGACGCGTCCGTCGGCGACCGGGCCGTCCACGGCGCAGTGCCGCCCCTGCTGCTTGCGCAGAATCGGAAGTAGTTGTGACGTGATGAGCGCGGTCGGTGGCGGCGCGACGTTGTTCGACCTCGCCGACGACCTCCTCCCAAGCTGTGGACAGATCGAAATCCGCTGGGCGGTCGGCAGTTTCATCGGTGATCGCGGCATCGACGATGCGATCGACGCGGAAGGTGCGCCTACCACGGTCGGTGCCCGCGATGAGATACCAGATGGCGTCCTTGTCGACCAGGCCCCACGGGTCGACGACGCGCCGAGTGCGCTCTCCCGCCCGCTCATATGTCAGCCGTACCTTGCGGCGTTCTACCACCGCGCGCTGCAACAATTCGACGAGCTGCGGCCGAGCGTGATCACGTTCACCCCAGCGCGCGGGATCAATCACCACCGCTTCGGCCGCGGCCTGCGCATCCGTGCGGAAGGTCTGCGGGAGGGCGCGCACCAGCTTGCGCAACGCGGATTTGACCTCGGGTACCGCGTTCGCGGACGGTCCAGCCAGTAGGAACAGCGCGCGAGCCTCTGGTTCGCTCAGACCGCTGAGATCCGTACGCGCACCGCCGACCAGCGACCAGCCGCCGCCGCGACCCGGCTGCGGATAGACCGGAACCCCGGCGGCCGAGAGCGCCTCTAGGTCGCGGCGCGCGGTCGCGACCGAAACCTCGAGTTCGGCCGCGATCTCGGCAGCCGTCACGCGTCCGCGGGCCTGCATCAGCAATAGGGTCGCCACCAACCGATCTGCTCGCATGAACACAATTCTGCCCAAAAAAGTGCTCATTTGATGAGCACTTTACGCGGAATCATGGATCACACAGACCCCGATCAGAGGAGACCAAGATGTTGCGAGGAATGGCCACCGTTTCGCTCTACGCCGACGACCTCGAGGCCGCGAAGGATTGGTACACCGAGGTACTCGGCTTCGCCCCGTACTATGCGGTGCCCGGCGGCTACTACGAGTTCCGCATCGGCGACTACCAGCACGAATTGGGAATCATCAACCGCAAATTCGCCCCCGCCGGTGCCCAGAACACACCCGGCGGCGCCATCCTGCACTGGCATGTCGACGACGTGCAGGCAACCTTCGACCGACTCCTGACCCTCGGAGCCAAGGAATACGAACCAATCACCCCCCGCGGCGACGGAAATTTCATCACCGCCTCCGTAATAGACCCCTTCGGCAACATCCTCGGCATCATGCAGAACCCCCACTACCTGGAAATCCTCGGCCGCAACTAAGGCCCGCCCCGGGCGCGCCCGACCGGTGCGTTCGCGGGTTATCCGCTCCTCCCCCAACGCATGCCTTACCCCGAGAACGCTTGGCGACTCGCGCTCTCGGGGTCTCCCACCGCTTCGTGAGGCCAATTTTTGCCGCCACTAGCGCATGGTGATCATTGGTTCAGGTCAGTGGGTGAACCAGCGTTCCAGGATTTTGGCTACGCCGTCGTCGCCGACATCGTCGGCGACTTCGTCGGCCCAGGTGCGGACCTCGTTCGGTGCATTCGCCATTGCTACGGAATGTCCTGCCCAGTGCAGCATTTCGCGGTCGTTGTAGCCGTCGCCGATGGCGAGGGTCGCGGCGCGGGGAATGCAGAGCGCGGTGCGCAGTCGCTCCAATGCCCAACCCTTGGAGACGCCGCGGCGCGAAACAGTAAGCCACGGACCGAATTCGCCGTGCACCCAGCTCGCATCCGGGACTCGCAGGCGGGTGAGCAGGCGCAGCATCTCTTCCAAGGAGCCGTCGGGCCACCAGCCATTGAGTCGAGGGGTGGGCTCGCTGCTCAATGCGCCGTCATCGACGAGAACGTATTCGCCGATCGAGAATTCACCCGGACTCGCCCCCGTCGCCCAGGTGCCGATGCCGACCTTCTCCACCGCGAAGATCATCTCCGGAAACAGTGCACGCAAGGCGACGACCGCAGGGCCCGGATCGAAGGTCTGCACCGCCACCGGCTCCCCCTTCGCCACATCGATGTGCACCGCGCCGTTGGAGCACAACGCATGTCCGTCGACCAGCCCGAGCTCCTGCAACACAGGCCGCGTCGTCATCAACGTCCGCCCGGTCGTGACAACCACATGCGCGCCCGCCCCGACCGCCGCCCGCACAGCATCGATCACCCGTTCACTGATCGGCGATCCCGTCTGCAGCAACGTTCCGTCGACATCCAGCGCAATAAGCTGAGGTCCCCCGTGTACCACCAACCCATTGTGCATCGCTATGGCACTCGGCGTCACCGAAATTCGACCGGTCCGAATGTGCCGCACCCTCGCCAATAGCCCGGCACACCCACCGCCGCACTCTCTTACACCTCTACGAGAAGTGCGAATCCCGACAAACGGTGCGATGTATGAAATCACGTGGCAGTCCGCCGAGCAGCCAACAGCCGTCCAGACCAGCGACTTTCACCCAACCGCCGACGCTGCGCCGGTGATCGTTCACAGTGCCTGCTTACCCTTCCGCCGGGACTTCAACGCCCTTTGCCAGACCCTGCCTCACTCGACTGATCCCCACAGGATCTCGGCACGAAGTGCCACCGGCGCCGATGCCGCCGACTCGCACCGAAGGCACGAACAGCCGCACCGCACCTGGGAATTCGCGCGCTTACTAGCGCCGTGTCCAGACAGCTTCTGCCGTACCGCTGCTCGGGCCCGAGGCTCCGTCGAACGTAGTCGAATGGTGGTCGCCCACGCCGAATTCGACCGCCGTATCACTACGCTCGGCGAACTGCCGGAGGCGGCGCAAGGCCGGGGAATTGCTACCAAGGACTATCTGCGGGCGCCTCCGCCACCGCCGTAGCCGCCCGAGCCGTGCGAGGAGGTACCACCGGATGAGGTGCCGCCAGAAGGAGTTCCGCCCGAGGCCCTGCCGTTGGACGAGGTGCCTCCGGTCGAACCGACGCTCGTCCCGCCTGAGATTCCGCCACCGGTCGAACCGCCGACCGTGCCTCCGCTCGTCGAACCACCCGACATACCACCGCCCGTCGAACCACCTGAGTGACCACCAGTCGTGGAGCCGCCCGAGTGATCACCAGTCGCCGAGCCTCCCGGGGCACCACCGCTCATCGAACCTCCCGACGCCCCACCATTTGTCGAACCGGACGAAGCACCGTCATTCGTGGAGCCTCCCGACACACCACCATTCACAGAGCCTCCCGACACACCACCATTCATAGAACCTGCCGACGGACCGCCACTCGTGGAGCCTCCCGACGCACCATCACCCGTGGAACCGTCCGACGCACCACCATTCGTGGAGCCTCCCGACGGCCCACCACCCGTCGAGCCCGACGTGCCACCACTCGTCGAACCCCCCGACGTGCCACCACCGGTCGAACCGCCTGACACGCCGCTACTTGTCGAACCGCCCGATGTACCCGACGAACCGCCGGTGGAACCCCCCGTAGAACCATTGGTGCCCGAAGCCGCACCGCCGGACGCATCCCCCGCACTGCCGCCCGACCCGCTACCGCCCGACGGCCCAGTCCCGGTGTGTGTTTCGCCCACGGTCGTGCCCGGTACACCGTTACCGGTCGAGGTGCCGCCGGACGCCGAAGTAGCGGCACCCGGGGTCGTCCCGGTACCGGGAGGAGCCGAATTGGGCGGGGCGGGAATCGAACCCGGAAGACTGACGCGCGGAATAGGCGTGCCACTGGCAGGCGCGGCCGGGTTCAGCTGTGGACTTTGGATGAACGGCAGGGGGTTCAGGAACTGCGCCGGGTCGGCGTAGGTGCCACCACCGGAATGCGGTGTCGCACTGCGCGGTTCACCATGTCGGCCGCCATGTGCCTCGGCTACCGAGGGCCCGATCGATGGACCCGTCGGCGTCGTATGGGCGAAGGGTGCGACCCCGTAGGCCGGCCGACCGGAATAGCCGAAGCCCGCCGCGGTGGTCGCCCAACCAACGGCAGCGGAACCTGCCTCGGCGAGCGCCTCGACATCGGGCTCGAACAATAGGTTGTCCAGCGGGAAGCTGCCCGGCAAGGCGTCCACCAGGGACGGCATCGGCGATATGTCCGGTCCGCCGAATACCGTGACGGCCGATACCGCCACTGCGGAAGCCACTGCGGCACTGGAGAATACGGCGACCTTCGGCGCTCGATGCCGACCACCGGTCGAGAGCGGGGCGAAGGTGCGGGCCGCGTACCCGGCGGCGCCGACGGCGACGGTCTGGCCCGGATCGGCCGACATCACCACCGGTCGACCGAGTTCAGCGAGAATACGCGCGACCTCGACGGGGCGGGTGGCACCGCCGACCAGCAGGACGCAGCTGATATCGGACAGGCACCGCCCCGTCGATTCCACACATTCGCGCACCACGTCGAGGGAATCCCGGATGTGTTGGGCGCGCATACTCGTGACATCGACGATCGAGGTCATCTGCAGCATCGACCCGTTGTCGCCGGGTTCGGCGACCCTGGCATAGCGCGCGATCATCGAGCCGAGCGGCCGACCGCCGAAATCATATGAGCGCACGGACTTTCCGACGATCGGGTGATCCTCCCAGTCCGGACCGACCCGGACCATGGACACATCGAGGCTGGCCCCACCGAGGTCGTATACCAGCACGAATCCGGACTCCAGCGGTCCGCGTTCCTGTTCGAGCCACTCCGCCGCCGCGACAGGTTCGGGTACGAGCAGCACATCCACGGCTCCGGCCAGATTCAATGCCTGCCGCAGCAGCGACAGCTGCTTATCGGAATAGCACGCGGGATAGGTGGCCACGGCTCCCGCGGTCGGCGGGAAGGATTCGAGCAGGCCGTTCACCACGGCAGCGACCAGGTTCGCGGGCGACCAGAGTCGACCTCCCACGACGATCGACTCGGGGTCACGCGCCAGATCGGCGAAATCCGTTACCGCCATGTCGAATTGGGGGATTCCCCCGATTCGGATGCCGCCCGCACAGTCGAAGGTCACCGCCGTGCGGCGCGTCCGCACCGACGACAACGGTCGCTCACCGGTCACCATGGCGGAAACGGAGTTCACTGAACCGATGCTGAAACCCAGACCTGTAGTCATTCGCTATCCCGTCAACGCACCGAGACCACGTCCATCACACAGGAGATCCGTGTGGCCGCGGTCGCTTCCCAAACAGCACCCACAGGTTAGCTGCTGCCGGATCGATTCGGATGTCGAATTGATATGAAACGTTTGGCTTCCGTTGACCCTGCTTCAAACTCCCAGCTAGATCACATGACAAAGATTCATCCAGACCCCTGGACGTTCGGCGTTTCGCGACCGAAGGCCCGATTCCACTGCGGTAAGCCGGATTCCGCTACCACACAGTAACCCAAATCGAAGCCCTGATTCGCCTTACGCAATACAACCGCCCAGAACCGACAACCCACACCGACTGGTCGGTAACCAAATCATTGCCAGAGCTATGAATTTCGTAGCACGGGCGCCCCAACCACAGAAATATGACACATCAAACGCAACGGCTGATTTCCGCCAGCAGCACCACTGATCAACCGATTGACTGGATTCAGCGATGAGCGAGCGCTCGGACGAACCGAGATCAAGCACCACCGCATCGATATGAAATTGCAAGGACGAGAAGGGAATTCGGATACGATGTCAACACGTTTCGCGGACAAGGTCGTGCTCATCACCGGTGCGAGCTCGGGTGTCGGCAAGGCGGTGGCCATGCGAGCGGCGGCCGAGGGCGCGGCGGTGGTGCTCGGTGCTCGAGGCAAAGACGCGGGCGAGCAGGTCGCGACCGATATCCGCGCGGCGGGCGGCCGGGCGGTCTTCGTACCGACCGATGTCACCGTCGAGGACGAGGTCGCTCGACTGACCCAGGCGGCAGTCACCGAATACGGCCGACTGGACGCGGCATTCAACAATGCGGGTGCGGTCAATGCGTTCGGCCCGGTCGAGCAGATCGACGAGGCAGGGTGGCGCGCCGATCTCGAACTCAACCTGACCAGTGTGTTCTACGGTTTGCGCCACCAGGTTCCGGCCATGGTCGCCTCAGGTGGCGGTGCGATACTCAATAACGCCTCGAATCTCGGCGTAGTCGGCATGGGTTCGGTGGCGCCGTATGTGGCGGCCAAGCACGGGGTCGTCGGGCTGACCCGCGCGGTGGCGCTGGAGGCCGCTGAACAGGGCGTTCGCGTCAATGCGCTGGTCTCCGGCGCGGTCGACACGCCAGCTTTCCGCAACTCGATGGGCGCGACGCCCGAGGGTGTGGCGGCCATCGCCGCATTGCATCCGCTCGGCCGGATCAGCACGCCGGAGGAGATCGCCTCGTTCTGCGCCTACCTGCTGAGCGATGAGGCCAGCTTCATCACCGGCGCGGCACTCGCGATCGACGGCGGATTCACCGCCAAATAATCGTCAATCGGCACCTCGGCCCGGCATTCGCCCTCATCGCGTCGCCGAGCGCCGAGGTGCCGACCGTCGTCACGGACCCTACCGCGCACTCACCATGTCGGCGTGGGACGAAATCCGTTACACAGCACGAATGCGACATGGGCGCGCATGCGCCGCTCAGGCACGGGCGAGCAGACGGCGCACGATACCGGTCCGCATCTCGGTTCGGCGGGCCACGACCGAGGGCCGACGACGGCGCACCATGTGGTCGAAATCCGTTGCGTTGCCCTCGGGTTCACCCAACCGACCGGCATTGAAATCATCGGCCAACTGCCGAACCGTCTCCTGCGCACAGGATTTGTTGGTGCCGATGAATCCGGTGGGGCCGCGCTTGATCCAGCCGGTGACATAGGTTCCTGGCAGCACCGCACCACCGGACTGTTCCAGCACGCGGCCGTTCAGGTTCGGGATCACGGCGGCCTGTTCGTCGAATGGCAAGCCCGGCAAGGCGACACCGCGATACCCCACCGAAGTGAGCACCAGCCCGGCATCCAACCGCTCGGTCTCCCCCGTCGCCACCGCACGAACGCGACCATCCGGATCGGTGACGAGTTCGTTACGGCCCACCTCGATACCGGTCACCTCGTCCGTGCCGAGAATACCGATCGGGGCGGCCAGGTACCGGAAGACGATCCGCTTGCGCGCACCGAACGGCCGCTCGGCAACGCTGTGCAGCAATCGCAGCTTCTGCTCGACCTGATACGGCAGCTCGTCGGTCACCGCAGGCAGTTCACCCTCGATGGCGATATCGACGTCCGAGCCGAGCAGTCCGACGAATTCCGGCACGGTGAAAGCCGATTCGAGCAGACCGCGCCGACCGAGCACGACCACTTCTTCGATCTTGCTCTCCCGCAATGCCTGCAGCGCATGCGGTGCGATATCGGTGCCCGCCAATGTTTCCGGATCGCTGGCCAGAATGCGCGCCACATCGAGGGCCACATTGCCATTGCCGACGACGACGGCCCGTCGTTGCGACAGATCGAAGGTGCGCCCGACGTGGTCCGGATGCCCGTTGTACCACGCGACGAAGTCGGTGGCGGATACATTGCCCGCCAGTCCTTCTCCTGGAATATCGAGCTTACGATCCGAGGAGGCACCGACCGCGTAGATCACCGCATGGAAGTGCGCCAGCAGCTCGGCGTGCGAAATATGTTTGCCCACTTCGATATTCAGGTACGACCCGAAACCGGGCTGCGCCGCGATGATATCGAAGAGCTTATTGACCTGCCTGGTGTTGGCATGGTCCGGCGCGACGCCGTATCTGGCGAGTCCATGGGGTACCGGAAGTCGGTCGAAGACCGTCACTGTGACGTCGGGCTGGGTCAGCAGTTCATCGGCCGCGTACATGGCAGAGGGTCCGGATCCGACGATCGCCACCCGCAGCGGCTGACGCTCGGTGTGGATCTCGGCCGCGGGCACCGGCTTCGCCAGCAGCGGGCGCGGGCGCGCCTGCCGATAGAAGTCGGCATTGATCTCGATGAACGGCTTCTGCTCGTCGGTCAGCTTCTTCGACGATGTGATGGCATCGACCGGGCACGCACTCGCACACGCGCCGCAGTCCACGCACGCCTGCGGGTCGACGTACAGCATCTCCGCCGTCAGAAAATCCGGTTCGTCGGGCGTGGGATGGATGCAGTTGACCGGGCAGGCGTAGACGCAGGACGCGTCGCTACAGCACGACTGCGTGACGACGTAGGGCACGTCAGCCCGCCTTGGCCGAGCGCAGCGGCTCGGAGCGGTAGCGGGTGGTGTGGCCGTCGATATTCAGCAGCTTCCAGACGGCCTTGCCGATCGGGTTCATCAGGCCGATGTCGTTGGCCAGCGTGCGCACATCGCCGAAGAAGTCGCTGAACTCCTGCTTGGCTTGCTTCGAGCCGTAGAACAACTCCTTGCGCACCTCATCCGGAATATCGAACTCCTTGAAGAACGACCGGGGCGGGGTGTAGATGGAACGGCCGAGGATGAACATGACGATCGGCATGACGATCGAGAGCACCAACTTGTTGGCCGCATTCTTCTCGGGCACATGCTGCTTGAGGAATTCGTGCGCGAAGGAAATGTGGCGCGCCTCCTCGGCGACGTGAATCGCCATCACGCCGCGCATGATCGGATGCACTTCCTCACCCGAACGCAGGATCGCCTTCTGAATGTGGTCGATCGGCTCCTCGCCCGCGAGCACGGCCATGAAGAAAAGATTCGGGAACAGGGCGGCCACCGGCGCGCCGATGTACTTGAATTTGCGCACGAGCGGGCCCATACCGGGAACGTCGATGCCGATCCGGTTGACCATCTCCTGGAACATCAGGGTGTGGTTGTGCTCCTCGATCATTTCGTGGGAGCAGTAGCGGAATTCCGGCGATCCGTTGGGGAGGCCGAAGCTGTGCGTCACCATGCCGCTGATCAGGATGGATTCGAACTGCAGACCGACCTTGGCGACATTGGCTTGGCGGTACTTGCCGATCGCGATCTTCCGCTCCAGCGGCAGCGCCTGGTACCAGGGGTGGCGACCGAGCGCATCACCGGATACCGGGAGCACCCAGCGCTCTTCACCGGCATCGGCGGCGAAATCCGGATTGTCCCAGTCGATGTCCTCGAACGGGTCGAAATGCTTGTTCACCGAACCTTCGGAGAGCAGCAGCAGCTTGGCGGCATACTCCTGCGCCTTCGCCAGATCGGGATCGACTGCGGGCGTCACGGCTGTAGACATCGTCGTCACTGCCTCTCCTCGTGGGACACATTTACTGTATCCCATAGTTACACCTACGAGGAGTCACGTCAACCTGACCGACGATCGGCATCCCCGGCGACGCTGCGGTACGCCGCCGGGTCTGCCTTTACCGCAGCCCGAGTTGCGACAATCCCGCGACCACCGTGTCGGCGGGCAGCGCCAGCGCGAGCGCCACTCCAGCAGCCGACATCCCCGCCGCGATCGCCACCCGGGTCAAACGGCGCCTGGTGCGCCGGGAAAGTAAGAGCGCGCGCGTCGTAGCTCTGCGCCGACGGTGATGTCCGGTCGCATCCTCGTCCGTCGCGGCGGCGCGACGCGCGAGGATGGCGGCGCCGTCGGCGATCGTGCGTTCCGGATCCGGGGCCGTGATCACCGGACGCGCCAGTTCATCGGCGAGCACCTGGGCCACCTCGACCGGCCGGGCCGCGCCGCCGACCACCAGTACGCAGTCCACATCGGCCATGGTCACATCCGCCATCCGCAGACAGCGATAGACCAGCTGCAACGAGGAACGGATATGAATGGTGCGCAACTCGTCGGCGGTGACACCGGAGATGGCGGCGGGCGCGGTCCCGTTCCCGGCACGTGCGGCGACCAGCGCGCCGAAAGCACGCCCGCCGAAATCCGTCGAACGGATCGGTACGCCGACAATGGGATTGCGCGGACGGCCCGCGCCCACGCGCACGAGGGTGATATCGAGGCTGGCCCCACCTAGGTCATAGACCAGGGCTAGGCCCGGCATCAACGGACCGCGTTCGACCTCGAGCCAGGTGGCCGCCGCGACGGGTTCGGCGACCAGCTCGACATGACTCAGGCCGATCGCGTCCAGCGCGGCCCGCACTTCGCCCACCCGCCCCTCGGTGTAGCACGCCGGATGTGTCAGCATGACCCGCGCCCCGACCGCCCCACGATCACGACGTGCCTCGGTGATCAGACATTCCGTGGCGACCGCGATCAGATCGGCCGCGGTGAGCGCGCGGTGCCCGACCCTGGCCTGCTTGGTCTTGGGTTGACTCAGATCGGCGAATTCGGTGATGGCGCGTCCGTGCCGCGGAATCATGCCCACCCTTGCCATTCCGGTGCTGTCGAAGGTGAGGGTGGTGCGACGGGTGATGGCGAGCGAGCGTTCGGCGGCGGAGCGGCGACCGGGTGGAGCCTTGGCCGAACCCTCCTCCGCCAGAGCGGAAACCGTGTTCACCGTGCCTATGCTCAAACCGAGACCAACCGCCATCGCAATCCTCTGATCGCCGAGCCGATTTGCTTCGAACCCTATTCACGCAACCACTCCGCGACCGGCCTGCCAACCACCGGACATACGGTTGTCCGCATGCCGCCGCCACTGACACTGGTTGCACAGCACGGCGCCGATACCGGCTCACCTGGCACGGGACGTGACGCGCCGATGTCTAGCCGATTCTCCTTACGGCGCGTCGGAATTCAACGATGCCCTGTCACTGTTTGCCAGACAGTGGCCACCATGCCGTCCCGCCTACCGATACACGTTCTTACATGCGAAAACAGATCTAAAGAAGGCATAGATAGAGGTTGCCGAACGGGTCACAGCGAGCAGATCCGCAACCGGTTCGATACCGACCAGTCCGTGACCGCCCGGGCCTGTCTGCTCCAGCAACGAGTTCCGATTTCCCGCATCGGAATTCGCGAGCGATTCCGGTGCGGGAAATCAAAACCATTGCGGCCGTTGGCGAATGATCAGCAACACCCCAGCACCGCTTGGGCACTCGCCGCCCGCCGCACCGGCCCCTGCCGCGGCCCGAGCAATCGCGACACCATCTGCGCGGCCTGCTCCTGCCACCGCGCGTACGCCGTCGGAAAGCCCGAGCGCTGCGCGGCCTGCGCCGCCTGCCACAGCGGCATCGCCGGGTAATCCGGCGCATGGACCAGCAGTGCGTCCAGGAATCGCTCGGTCGCGTAGCGCGGATCGGTGAGCTGCTCCGGCGTACCCCAGCCTGCGGACGGCCGCTGCTGGAACACCCCGAGCGAGTCGTGATCGACCGCCTCGGTCAGGTTGCGCAGCAGCGATTCCTGCAGTGCGGTGGCCAGCGCGATCACCGCCGCATAGGCGGGCATATCGCGACGCAGAACCACTTCGACAATCGTGCGCGCGTTGTCCCATTGCTCCGGATTCGGCGTGAAATGCCTTTGCTCGCCCTGGATTCCGTGCGGTATCAACTGCGCCGGAGTCAGACCGACATATGAGTTCGGGATCGGCTTCCCCACCGATTCCGGACCGACTGTGGCCACTTCGGGCGTGTCCGCGGGGATCTCGGTGATAACCGGGCCATCCGGTGCGCGCACTGCGGGCGTTCCGGGTGGTGGTGCGGCGATTGCCGGACCGGGTTGGATTATCACCGCCGCACTGGCACCAGCCAGCGCGAGGAACATCTGTCTTCGAATTGACATGGTGATCGATCAACTTCCCGCCGCCCGCATACGGGCCGCGTTCGACGACCATTGCGAATGCTCACATCGGATTACGTTCCGATAATTCACCGGAACCCACTAGCGTGTGTTTCGCATTCAGCACAATATGAGACGCGGAAACCGGAGTTCGGTTTCGACACGCCAGTAATGGCCACGGATTTCGCGCATGCGGAATCCGTGGCCATAAAGCGGACTCGAATTCGCGGCGTGCACGACGGACGCCACGAATCGAACAGGGCCCTTATCCCGCAGGCAGTTCCGGAATACGGGTGGCACGCGCGTACACGGTTTCCCCATCGCTGAGCTGCAGCGCCTCGGCATCACCGCGAGTCACCTGGGCGGCGAACAGATCACCGGTGGCGGCATTGCGCAACTCGACGCGCACCTCGAAACCGAGGTGCACAACGCGTTCCACGGTGGCGCGGGTGACGCCCGCCGATTCCGCGGTGCCCTCGTCCTTGGCCAGCGCCATGCTGGCATCGCGACCGACGCGAATATCGTGCGGGCGCACCAGATGTCCGTTGAGCCGGGCCACCGCGCCGAGGAAGGACATCACGAATTCGTTTGCGGGGCGGTCGTAGACGTCCTCCGGGCTGCCGACCTGTTCGATGCGCCCCTTGTTCATCACCGCGATCCGATCGGCGACATCGAGCGCCTCCTCCTGGTCGTGGGTGACCAGCACGGTGGTCACATGGACCTCCTCGTGCAGCCTGCGCAGCCAGGTGCGCAGATCGGCGCGCACCTTGGCATCGAGTGCGCCGAACGGCTCGTCGAGCAGCAGCACCTGTGGATCGACCGCCAGCGCGCGAGCCAGTGCCATGCGCTGACGCTGACCGCCGGAGAGCTGGGCCGGGTACCGGTGCTGGAAGCCGTCGAGACCGACGATGCCGAGCAATTCGTCCACCCGCTTGGCGATTTCGCCCTTGGGACGCTTGCGGATCTTGAGCCCGAAGGCGACGTTATCGCGCACGGTCATATGTTTGAACGCGGCGTAATGCTGGAATACGAAGCCGATATCGCGCTTCTGCGGCGCTATGTGGGTGACATCGTTGCCCGCGATGGCGACGACACCGGAGTCCAGCGATTCCAGGCCCGCGATCGAGCGCAGCAGCGTCGACTTGCCCGAACCCGATGGGCCGAGCAGGGCGGTCAGCTCGCCCGACGGGATCTCGATGCTGACATCGTCCAGGGCGGCGAAGGAACCGTAGTTCTTCTTCGCATTGGTCACGGTGATCACTTGGTGCCCCGCTTACGTTCGAGGAGGGTCATCAACAGGAGAACTACGAGGGCAAGGCCCATCAGCAGGGTCGCGGCGGCGTAGGCGCCGAAGGTGTTGTGGTCGTTGATGTATCGACCGTGTACGAGCAGGGTCAGCGTCTGCGACTTACCCGGCAGCGCGGAGGACACCATGATCACCGCACCGAATTCGCCGAGCGCACGCGCGACGGTCAACACGACACCGTAGGTCAGCCCCCAGCGGATCGCGGGCAGGGTGATCCGCCAGAACGTCTGCCAGCGAGACGCGCCGAGGGTGGCGGCGGCCTGCTCCTGATCGTCGCCGATCTCGTGCAGCACCGGCTCGACCTCGCGCACCACGAACGGCAGCGTGACGAAGATCGTCGCGATCACCATGCCGGGCAGATTGAAGATCACCTTGAAGCCGACGTCTTCGAGTCCGCCGAACCAGCCGTCCGCACCCCACAGCAGGATCAGCGCGACACCGACCACGACCGGCGAGACCGCGAAGGGCAGATCCACGATGCCCTGCACCAGCGTGCGGCCCGGGAACTTGCCGCGCACCAGGGCGATCGCGGTGACGATGCCGAAGATGACATTCACCGGGACGACGATCGCCACGATGAGGATCGACAACTGGAATGCCGAGATCGCCGCGGGCGTGGAGATCGAGTCGATGAACGCGCCGATGCCCTTCTCGAAGGTGCGCCACAGAATGATGATCAGCGGCAATACCAGCAGGATGAACAAATAGCCGAGCGCAACCACGCGCAGCGAAATACGGGTCGGCCAGGACAGATTCATCGCGCCTCCTGCTCTTTGCGCGCGGTGCGCTCGGCCCACAGCCGCAACACCAGCAGGGTCGCGAACGAGATGACCAGCAGTGCGACCGAGACCGCCGCCGCGTTCACCGGCCGATCGATCTCGATCTGCTTCTGGATGTACTGCGAGGCCATCTCGGTCTTGCGTGGAATGGCGCCACCGATCAGCACCACCGAACCGTATTCGCCGATGGCGCGGGCGAAGGCGAGGCCACCGCCGCTGATGATGGCGGGCGCCAGCGTCGGCAAGACGATGCGACGGAAGGTGGTCCAGTTGTCCGCGCCGAGGGACAGCGCGGCCTGCTCGACCTCGCGGTCGGCCTCGATGAGCACCGGCTGCACCGAGCGCACCACGAACGGCAGTGTGACGAATGCCAGCGCCACCACCAGGCCGGGCTGGGTGGCGTTGAGGTGGATATCGACCGGACTCTGCGGACCGTAGAGCGAAAGCAGCACGATGCTCGCGACGATCGTCGGTAGCGCGAACGGCAGATCGATGAGCGCGTTGACGATGCCCTTGCCCGGGAACTCGTCACGGACCAGCACCCACGCGATCAGCGTGCCCATCACCACATTGATGATCGCCACCACCACGGAGACGAACACCGTGATGCGCAGCGAGTCGATGGCCGCGGGTGCGGTGATGGCGTCCCAGAACCCGGACCAACCGTCATCGAATGAGGTGACGGTCAGCGCAGCCAGCGGCAGCAGCACGATGATGCTGAGCCATAGCACCGCGGTGGCGATGCCGAGCGGACCCACCGAACCGGTTACCCGCAGCCACGACCTGGTCCGGCCGGGAGCCTTGGGGGCGGCGTCTTCGGAGCCGCCGGGAGCGGGCGCATGCCCGATCCCGGCGCTGCTGCTGTCAGTCACAATCGTCCAGTATCCTGCTTCGATCTGCGGTGCGTGCGGGGCCCTTCGTGGTTACGCAAGCTGCCTCCTACGGGCCCGTCGCACACACCGCGGGGTGTTTCAGATCACCGAATTACTTGGTGGCCTTGTCGTAGATGACCGCGACGGAGCCGGTGTTCGCAGTGAACAGGTCCTTGTCGACGGTCTTCCAGCCACCGAGATCGGCGATGGTCCACAGTTTCTGCGGAGTCGGGAAGTCCTTTGCGTAGTCGGCGGCCACCTTCGGATCGACCGGGCGGAATCCGGCCGAGGCCCAAGCCTTTTGGCCCTCGGTGGTGAACAGGAAGTCGCGGAAGGCGTTCGCCGTATCCAGATGCTTGCTGTTCTTCAGTACCGCGACCGGGTTCTCGATCTTGAAGGTGGTCGGCGGCACGATGTGCTCGATCGGGTCACCGTTGCGCTCGGAGAAGATCGCCTCGTTCTCGTAGCTCAGCAGCACGTCACCGGTGCCCTGCAGGAAGGTCTCGGTGGCTTCACGGCCCGACTTCGGCTGTACCTGCACATGCTCCTTGGAGATGAGCTGGCTGAGGTAATCCAGACCCACCTGCGGGTTCTTGCCGCCGTCGCTCTTTGCCGCGTACGGCGCGAGCAGATTCCACTTGGCCGAGCCCGAGCTGAACGGGTTCGGGGTGACGACCTGCACGCCCGGCTTGAGCAGATCGTCCCAGTCCTTGATGCCCTTCGGATTGCCCTTGCGCACCACGATCGCGACGACCGAGCCGAACGGAATCCCCTTGGTGGCGTCAGCATTCCAGCTCGGATCGACCAGACCGGCGTCGACCAGGCGGGTGATATCGGGCTCCACCGAGAAGTTGACGACATCGGCCTCGGCGCCATCCTTGACCTTGCGGGACTGATCGCCCGACGCGCCGTAGGAGCCGTTGATCGTGACGCCCTTACCCTTGTCGGTCTTATTGAACGCGGGCACGACCTTGTCGAAACCGGGCTTCGGGACGGCGTAGGCGTACAGGTTCAGGGTGCCGCCGCTACCGTCGGCACCGCCACCGCCCACCGTGTCGCTCGCTCCACCACCGCACGCGGTGAGCACGACGGCGGCCACGGCGGTTAGCGCGGCGATCACCGGGCGACGGCGCGATCGGGACGATCCGAGGAGCAAGGACCTGGGTGACATGGGTGGAACCTTTCCTTGTGCTCCGCCGCGACGTGGACTAGTTGTCGCGTCGGTAGAACTGCGGCGCGACTTGTCGACCGAAGGTCAGGGGTACGGACACTGCTGCGAAAAGTTGCGCGCCAGTCTAGAGAAAATGGATGCGCAGCAGCGCCCGGCGCCGATCAGCGACAGAGAATGTCCGCGACCGCGAGATTGCCGACAGCGATCAACGCCAATTCATGGCGGACCTGCGGGACGGCATTCGAAGACACGGGCAGACTGTAGCAGAGGAAATGCCACCGGCTCGAATCAACGCTAGCTATCCGCTTGCAGACGGCAAAAACCGACAAAGTTCCTGGAAGAGGGGGGTTTCATCCCATGACTACCAGCCCGGATCGCGTTCGCGCCCGGTTCCCCGAAATCAGCACCCGTGCGTGGGAGCATCCCGCCGACCGCACCGCGCTGGTGACGCTGCGCTCGCTCGCCGGTTTCGACACCGTCCTGCGCACTCTGTCCGGATTACTGCAGGAACGCCAGCACCGGCTGCTCTATCTGGCGACCGCGGTTCGCGTTGACGAACGCCAGTTCCGTTCCCTGCACCAGCTGCGGCAGGACTGTCTGGAAGTCCTGGACGCGCGCATCACCCCCGAGATGTTCGTACTGCAGAGCCCGCAGGTGAACGCCTTCACCATCGGCATGGACCAGCCGTTCATCGTGCTCACGACCGGACTGATCGATCTGATGGACACCGAAGAGCTGCGCTTCATCGTCGGCCACGAAATCGGACACGCGCTGTCCGGACACGCGGTGTACCGCACCATGCTCATGCATCTGCTGCGCATTTCGGCCAATCTGGGCTGGGTGCCGGTGGGTGGCTGGGCATTGCGCGCGATCGTCGCCGCGCTGATGGAGTGGAGCCGCAAGTCCGAGTTGTCCGGCGATCGGGCCGGACTGCTGTGCGGTCAGGATGTCGAGGCGTCGGTGCGAGTGCATATGAAAACCGCGGGCGGCACCTGGATCAAGGAGATGAACCACGGCGCGTTCCTGCAGCAGGCCGATGACTATGAGCGCTCCGGCGACCTGCGCGACGGTGTCCTGAAGCTGCTCAACCTGGAATTGCAAAGCCATCCGTTTTCGGTGCTGCGAGCCGCGGAACTGCGCCGCTGGATTCAATCCGGCGAATACAACCGCATGCTCGGCGGGGATTACCCGCGCCGCGAACACGACAAGCACACCAAGATCAGCGACGAGATCAAGGAGGCCGCGCGCACCTATCGGACGAACTTCGACCAGTCGGAGGATCCGCTGATCCGCACGGTGCGCAGTCTCGGGCGCGATGTCGGATCCGCGGTGAGCACCGTGGGGCACGAGGTCGGCGAGACCGTCTCCAAGATCGGCAAGCGTTTCAACGACTGGCGCACCGGGACCGACCGGGAATCCGACGAACAATAACCGCCGTTCGAACGAAAGCTGCCGTGCCCCATCAGGTATCGCGCGGCCTGTCACTGAGCGAAGACGGCTCGCAGGGCGGTTTCATCGCCTTCGATGTCGACGAGTGCACGGATTCCGTCGAGGTCGAGCATGCCCGCCGCCAAGCCGAGAACGATCGCGGCCTCCGCGCGCAGGACGGCATCGAGAGGTCGACCATCGTGCGGGCCGACACCTAGGCCCGATCGGGTGGCCTGCAACTGAAACAGCTGCCCGTCGATCGCAACCCCGACCGTCGCTGACCGCTCTGCCTGCACCCTGGCGTCGAGCAGGGCGGGCAGCGCCACAGCGAGCCATTCGGGACGGAACCGGTCGTCGGCGGGGCCACTGACCATGAGCGGCGTAGACCATCGGATGAGGCCTTCGATCGGCTCGCGCAACTGGGCACCCCACACGGTGAGTGCGTAGGTCACGGCGTTGCCCTCTTCGGCCAGCCGTCGCTCCACGACACCGGCGGCCTCGAGGTCGCGCAGCCGGTCGGCGAGCAGATTGGTGGCCACACCGGGCAGCCCATCCAGCAGCTCGCGGTAGCGGGCGGGTGCCACGAGGAGCTGGCGGACGATGAGCAGATTCCACCGATCCCCCACGACATCGAGCGCCCTGGCAAGACCGCAGTACTGACCGTAACTTCGACTCATCTCCACCTGCTTGACATTCTAAAGCGTGCCTGAATAAATCAAGTCTAGTCGCGAGGTGAGGTGTGGTCATGCGCAAGACGGAAAGACCGGCATGGGTCGATGACGAACTGTTCCCGTTCCAGAGCAGATTCGTCGCCATCGACGGGCACACGATCCACTACGTCGACGAAGGTTCAGGGCCCACACTGCTGTTCCTGCACGGCAACCCGACCTGGTCCTTTGTGTATCGCGACGTGATCGGTGCCTTGCGCGACGAGTTCCGTTGCGTCGCGCTCGACTATCCCGGCTTCGGCCTGTCCTCGACCCGCACCGGCTCTCGGCATCTGCCCGAGGAACATATCCAGGTCGTCACCTCCTTCGTCGATGCCCTCGCCCTGAGCGGGGTCACCCTTGTGGCCCACGACTGGGGCGGCCCCATCGGCCTCGCCACCGTCGCACAGCGGCCCGCCGCGTTCGAGCGTCTGGTGCTGACCAACACGTGGGGTTGGCCGATGAACGGTGATCCCAAGGCGCACATCGCATCTCAGGTGATGGGCGGCCCGGTGGGGCGGCTGCTGATCAGACAGCTCAACCTGTTCGTCAATGCCACGATTCCGGTCGGGCACCGGCTGCGGAAGCCGACATCGGAGGAGATGGGCCATTACCGGAAGGCGCTCGCCACGTCCGATCGGCGGGAAGCGACCGCCGTACTGCCACGGCAGATTACGGCCGGGCGGGCCCTTCTCGCCGATGTCGAAGCCAACATTCCCAGCCTCGCGTCGCTCCCGACGCTCATCATCTGGGGCAACGCCGACGTCGTGTTCGGGGACAAGGAGCGCAGGCGGTGGGAAGAGCTGTTCCCCGGCCACCACACTGTGATCGTCGACGGCGGCGGCCACTTCGTGCAGTCCGACGCGCCCGACCAGTTCGCGGCCGCGATCCGCGAGTGGTGGTCGGAGGAACCCTCATGAGCCGCAAGGCAGGAATCCTTGTTTCGGTGTATGTCGCGGTACTCGTTATCAACCTCGACGTCACAATCGTCAATGTCGCGCTGCCAAGTATCGCCACAGAGCTCGACGCTGGCACCCGTGGACTGCAATGGGTCGTCGACGGCTACAACCTCGCGTTCACCGCATTGGTGCTGGCGGCGGGCAGCCTCTCCGATCGCCACGGACGACAACCGGCACTGCTGGCCGGACTTCTCGGATTCGCCGCAACCAGCGCGGCAGGAGCCATGGTGGACAGCACCGGAGCGCTGATCGCGGCACGCTTCGGCATGGGAGCGTTCGCCGCGCTGATCTTCCCCACCACACTGTCGATCATTACCAACACCTTCCCCGACCGCCGACAGCGCGCCGCCGCGCTCGGTGGATGGGGCGCGGTCGTCGGAGTCGGAGTCGCCTCCGGACCGGTCACCGGCGGACTGCTGCTCGAGCACTTCTACTGGGGCAGCGTGTTCTGGGCACTGGTGCCACTCGCGCTCCTGGCCGCCGTTCTCGGATTCCTTCTGGTGCCCGAATCGCGCGCGCCCTCCGTTCCCGCCCTGGATTTCCGCGGTCTTACCATCTCGATCGCCCTGCTCGGAGTGCTCGTCTACACAGTGATCGAGGCCCCCGAGCGCGGTTGGCACAGCGGCCCCACGGTGATCGGATTCGGGATGGCTCTCGGACTGACTGTCGCCTTCGTGGTGGTGGAACGCGCGGCCGAGCATCCCATGCTCGACGTCCGGCTGTTTACGGATCGACGCTTCAGCGCCGCGAGCGCGGCGGTCGCGGTCACCTTCTTCGCACTATCGGGCTTCATCTTCCTCATCACCCAGTACTTCCAAGTGGTCCGCGAGTTCGGCCCACTCTCAACCGGCGCCCGGATCCTGCCGGTTGCGCTGTCGATCGCGGTCGCCTCGGTAGTCGGCGGGCTGCTCGCTCCCCGGCTGGGTACCCGCGCAGTGGTGGTTACCGGGCTCCTGTCGTTCGGCACCGCCATGGCATGGGTCGCCGCAACCGCGGACACCGACACGTCCTACTGGACTGTGATAGTCCCGCAGATGATGTTCATGGGCCTCGGCATGGGACTGATCTCTACCCCGGCGACAGAGTCGATCATGCTCGTGCTCCCCCCGGCCCGCGCAGGTGTCGGCTCGGCGGTCAACGACGCCACTCGCGAGCTGGGCTCGACGCTCGGGGTCGCCGTGGTCGGCTCGGCGTTCTCATCGATCTTCGGTTCGCACCTGCTCGACAGCGCGTTCGCCGCCACCGGGAAGGCCACCGAAGCCGCCGACTCGGTACCGGTCGCATTCGGGATCGCCGCCAATAACCCGCGCCTGCTCAGGGCCGCGCAGGACGCGTTCCTGTCCGGCCTCTCCGTGGGCTGCGTCGTGGTCGCCGCCCTCTGCTACACGGCGGCCGTCGCAGGTCTGATCGCGCTGCCCGGCCGACGGTTCCAGCATGCCCTTCCCAATCCGCTGGAACGGACCGCAGCCCAATTTCCAACAGCCAGGTAAGCGACCTATTGCGTTGTCACGCAAGGGAAGCGGAGGGTGAGGTCGCCGGGATAATTCGCTGACTCATGCGCCGTCGCTGGACGAGTCGCCTGGCGATCGGGAACCAGAGCAGGGTGAGGAAAATCAGGGCGAGCGAGTGCCAGGGTATGCGCCACCACCAGGGGACCACGGGCGCGAACGGTGTCGCGGTGCTGGCGAGCGGCGCGGCGAAGGACCAGGCCAGGAAGGCATCGCCAATGGGGAGGATGCCGAGAGCGTAGCGTTTCGAATTGGCGAAAGTGACTGGCATGCCCAGACTTTCGCCAAGGCTGGTGAGTGGACCGGCGAGGGATCTATCGTCGTGTGCTCGGGCCGCGCCGATGGTGACCGACGTCGCCGAGGCACTGATACCGAGAATGAGCGGCCCGGAATCCACATCGCCTGTGCCATCGATGCCGCGCGGATACTCCCGTATTCCCGGCAGGCCCAGCGTGGTGTCGACGAATGACCGGCGGAATGCGCTGTATTGCTGGCTGGCCCACTCCCGGTCGATCTCGGGTAGGAATCGCTGGATGATCGATTGTGACGAGCCACGCGCACCCTCACGCACTGGTGTCGTTCGGTGCGGCAGCAGACCGGTTATGGGGTCCAGTTGCGTGCGAGCCGAGGTGAGCCATCGGGTGATGACCGGCTCGAAACGCGACCCGACGATACGATCGTGCAGCCTGAGCGCGGCCACCGCCACGACATTGTCGACCGGCCAGGCCTGGCCCGGATACGCGGCGAGGAACGGCCCGTCGGAATCGAACGCGGCCGCGAGTGCCTCGCAATCGGCGGTGAATCGCGCGGTCTCCGGCGCGTCCGCTCCGGCCAGTTCGATCACGGCCCCGCGTAACCGGTTGGACCATCCGACATAGAAGACACCGTGCGCCGGGCGCAGACGTGCGTCGAAAACCGCACGGCCCGAGGGAGATTCCAGACGCTCCAGCGCCCATCGCGCCTCTCGGAGCGCGTCGTCTCGATACGCGGCATCGACGTGCGCGACGTCGGTCCACGCCAATCCGTACAAGGCGTGCGAGAAGAAGTATCCCTCGGGGAACATCCCTTGCATTTTCTCACCGGATCCCGAGTTCAATTTCGCACGGAGAAAACGTAATTGGGCGATGACATCTTCGCGAGGCTGATCGTCCCGGTACAGGCGAACCTGAGGGACGAGGGTCAGCAGCGTGAGCAGAGTCGCGACGGCGACATACGTCGCCCTCGCGAGAGCCCGAAAGGAGAGCACACGCCGCCCCTTGGTGAGGACTGGAGTGGTCACGTGTGCCAGCAAACGCCGGACTTCGCCGAGACTGATCGGGATAGGCGGTAGCATCCCGACGGCACCGGAGCCCCCTCAGAACCGAACGTTTGCCTAATCGACGCATCCGGCTCGTGTAACTCGCTGGTAGCCATAGACATTGGACATCGCCCCCTCTTCATGATCTCCGAAGAGCAGTTTATACGCCAACAAGCCGTCGCTACTGTCCCCGACTCTTCGCAACCGCGTCGGTGTACTGCTCTGTGGTCAATTCATCTGGGGCGATACCCAATTCCACTAGCACGGACCTCAGATCCCCCAGCGCGTCCGAGACGTCATCCTCCTCCGCCTGAGTCTCGATCTCCAGGAAGGTCCCGTCGATCTCCGGGACTGTCACCACAGTCGCCAGTATGTCTCGGCCCGCCGAATTGAATCGAAAGTTCTCGCACTGCTTGGTGAATGTGATGAACGGCCCGTATCCGAGCCGAGCCACGATCTCCGCCATGGCCTTTTTGTCACTCACGTGAGTCTCATACTCTGGCTTCGACCTCGTCGACACGTCGACGGCCGCGTCTTTGAAAGTGAGCAAGTGTCGCTGCTCGCCACCGACTGCAGTGACCGTGCGGAGGCGAAGCTCGCAATCGGCCTCGTTCAGCGCCCGGTCCGTGGTGTCGAAATACGCATCTTCATAACTGACTTCCTCGGCAGCTCCGTACGAGCGCAGTCGCTCTCGGACCGCTTCCGGGTCGGACAGTCGCGCTTTGTATTCGGCTTCGATCACGAACGATTCCTCCGGGGAGTCAAATGATGCGGCGTGACGTAACCGCGGCTTGTTCGAGCGTGCGAGCAAAAGCGTGATGCAAAACGCCGCGTGCGTTCGGCTCGACGCGGTGTGTTGGACACGAGTGAGCCTCCTGCTGGACGGTGAAGGCAGAAACGAAGAAGGTGCTGTCCAGCTTGATAATCCGCCACACAGGAACTTGATCGTAGGTGTAGAGCTCGATAGTTCGACCGGCCGACGCCAGTTCCCTCAGACGCGCGATCGACAGCCGTATGCCAGCGGCAAACGATTCCGACGACTCACCGATTTCGCTCGCTCGGTACGCTGCGGCGTCCGAGTCGGGGTCCAACAGCAAGACTCGTAGGCGAGCCTCAGGCGATACGAGTTCACGCAAGAGTGAATCGTTCAATCCAAGCAGGCCGAGACCACGAACTGCCATGACATCCACGGTCTCTGCCAGTTTCGCGAGCGCACGGATCTCCTCCGCCGCATCGGCCTGCGACGGGTAGGTGGTGGTGATCTCAGCGAGATCGGTCAGCATCACGTGATTGCTCTCGATCGGAGCCAACCCCAACGCCATTCGCGCGTTGTCGGGCATCCTCAGCCCGCCCGCAAGTCTCTCGAAAGAACCGAGGCTGGTTACCCGCCGACGGCGGTTGATGAGCTCGTTGACACGACCTTGGGACATCTCCAACGCGGTTGCAAGCCGCTGCTGACTGGCTCCCGTGTGCTGCTGGACAAACCGCAGAAGGCTTGCAACATCTCGATCGCGCAGAACTTGCAGCACGTCTTGGCGTTCCCAGACAGGGGCCGGAACGACAATTGGCGCAAAGAATTTCGTTCAACGGCGCACCCGCGAAATACATCGGTGCGCCAGCCGATGTTGTCGAACTCTTCGCAACTGCAATCGGCAGATGGAGAGACCAAACCGGCCCGTCGAATTCTCCCGGTGCCGGGGTGCAGTGTCCCCCAGCACCGGGAGCACCGACCCGCGAGGAGCAATGATCCGACGCGATAGGTTGCGGACCACCGAATCGCCGGATGGCCGGAAAGTTGTCATCTGGCGTCTGGTCGGTAATGAGGCCCGAATTCTGCGTATCGAGAATCGGGCGGACGCCTCCGCCGCCACTCGGCGGCCCGGCAACAAACGGCTTCCAGCCGTTGCGCCCGGCACGGTGCTCTTCGACAACGCCGCGGCACCGGATCTCGCGGCCGCTCGCGAGGCATTTCCCGGACATCTCGATCTGTGGGACGCGGTTTCGCGACGACTACTGGGCGGCGCTGCTGAGTGTGTCGGACCTCTCTGCTGCGTCGGGAGCGTGAATGAGATGTCCGACATCAAGCCGTGGCGCCACGACGTCGACCCGTCGGTTCTGGCGCTGCTCGCGATCTTCAACGAAGACAGCTCTCGCAAGCTTGCACTGGCTCCTCTGAACAGTCAGCTGATAGTCCACCTGGCTGATGGAGCATTGTGCGAGGTCGATGAGAACGGCTGGCTCGACGCATTCGATGACGAGGGTTGATCGTCCCGCAAAGCTGAGTCGAGTACCCGCCCCACGTCCTCAGGCGGGGTGGCTTGCTGGGGTATGCGCGGGTTGGAATCCGCCGGAGGTGTGTGACTGTTCGGCTCGGATCACGTGGGTCACGGCGTTGATCAGGGCCAGGTGGGTGAAGGCCTGCGGGAAGTTGCCGAGATGACGGCCGCTGCGCGAATCGATTTCCTCGGCGTAGAGGCGCAGCGGACTGGCGTAGCCGAGCAGCCGCTCGCACAGATGACGGGCGCGCTGCAATTCGCCGATCTCGACCAGCGCGGAGACCAACCAGAACGAGCAGATGGTGAAGGTGCCCTCGGCGCCGGTCAATCCGTCATCGGTGGTTTCGGTCCGGTAGCGCAGCACCAGGCCGTTCTCGGTGAGCCGGTCGGCGATCGAGAGCACGGTGGCGCGCACCCGGTGGTCGGTGGGCGGCAGGAAGCGGTTCAGCACCACAAGCAGCAGTGACGCGTCCAGGGTGTCGCCGCCGTAGGTCTGGGTGAAGACACCGTCGGTATTCACGCCGTTGGTGAGGATATCGGCCTTGATCTGGTCGGCGATGGTGTACCACTCGGCGGCCCGCTCGTTCGCGCCGTGCAGTTCGGCCAGTTTCGCACCGCGGTCGAGTGCCACCCAGCACATGACTTTCGACGAGGTGAAATGCTGTGGCTCACCGCGCACTTCCCAGATGCCGCGGTCGGGCTCCTGCCAGTGCGCGATGGCCGCCTGGACCTGGCGCTCGAGCAGCGGCCACAGCGACTCCGGTACCTGTTGCCGGGACTTCACGTGCAGGTACACCGCGTCGAGCATGGTGCCCCAGATATCGTGCTGGTCCTGGTTGTACGCGCCGTTGCCGATGCGCACGGGTTTGGCGCCGTCGTAGCCGGTCAGGTTGTCGAGCGTGCTCTCGGTGAGGTCGCGTTCGCCGCCGATACCGTAGAGCACCTGCAGCGGAACGGGTTCGCCGTTGTCGCCGGTGGTGGCGTCCCGCAGAAAGGCGAAGAAGTCATTGGCCTCGCGGTCGAGGCCGAGGGTGTACAGGCCCCACAGTGCGAAGCTGGAATCGCGCACCCAGGTGTAGCGGTAGTCCCAATTGCGTTGACCGCCAGGTGTTTCCGGCAGTGATGTGGTGGCCGCGGCCATCAGCGCACCGGTCGGCGCGTAGGTGAGCCCCTTGAGCGTGAGCGCGCTGCGCTGTAAATAGTTGCGCCACGGATGATCCGGGAAATCGCCGAGGGTGATCCACTGCCGCCAGCATTCGGTGGTCTGCCACATCTTCTGCGCCGCATCCTCGAAGGTGCGCGGCGCGGGCAGCTCCGACCAGGTCAGCGCGACGAACACCTCGTCGCCCTCCTTCATCCTGGTCCTTGCGCGGGCCTCGCGGCCCTCGAGTCCGAGCCGCAGATCGGTGGTCAGCACCAGCGTCGGACCTGCGGTGGGATCGGTGGTGCGCACCGCGGTGGCCTCCTCGTACACCTTGCCGGTGTACTCCCAGCGGGCCGGGGCACGGTGGTAGTCGAAGGCGGGTTCGCAGCTCATCTCCAGCTCGACGGTGCCGTTCACACACTTCACCGTGCGCAACAGAATGTGTTCGGCATCCCAGTCCATCGGCGTGCGGCGGTGGGTCTTGCTGCGCTGATCGTTGTTGTGCCAAGGGCCGAGCACCAGCGCGTCGCGCACGATCAGCCAGCCGGTCTCGGTCTGCCAGGTGGTCTCCAGGATCATGCCGCCGGGCAGATACCGCCGCGCCGCGGGCACATTGACCCCGTACGGGCCGATCCGGAAATGACCGGCACTGCGATCGAGCATCGCGCCGAAAATGCTCGGCGAATCGGGTCGTGGCACGCACATCCACTCGACGCCGCCATTGCTGGCGATCAGACAGCTGGTCTCACAGTCGGACAGGAATGCGTAATCGTCGATCGGCGGATAGGTGGCGTGCTGGCGTACCTGACTCAGCTTGCTGAGCACGGGCAGGTCAGCAGGTTCGTCGACGGTCAGATCATCGGTAGACGCCATACCTCATCTTCGGTCCGTCCGCCCATATCGTCCACCGAGCGCGCCGAAACCCATCGACCAGCGCGCACTGACCGCCACGAAACATGCAACGTGAACTCGGCCACCACGGAGCGAGTCTTACGAGCGACGTTCGCGGCCCGTCTCGCATCCGAGCCGTCGAAGCGCATGCGACGAAGCCCGTCCAAGCCTCTCCCCGCCCCCA
>NZ_BDAZ01000055.1 GCF_001612725.1 Nocardia anaemiae NBRC 100462
CCGCGAACACGCAGCGCCGGAGGCGCTGCAATCAAACAGAGCTAGGCTGGTGCCGTGCATCAGATCGCAGGGTGGTGGGACGGCTTCGAGCTGTGGGTCGCGGGATTGCCGTTCATCCCGCAGTTCATCGTGGTGTTGGTCGGCATGGTTCCGGTCAGCTTCGCCATCGCCTACCTGCTCGATCGACTCCTGCGGATCTCGCTGCAACTGCTCGGCCGTAACCGCACGACCTCGACGGCACTCACCGCCGAGGATGTCGTGGGCCCCCAGCCCGCGCTGACGCCCGAGCCGTCCGCGGCGGCGCGCGAGATCGTGCAGAGCGGAGCGCGTTGATGCCGCGTTCCCGCGTTCAGCTCGCCTTGATCGCCCTGCTCGTGCTCATCGTCATCGCCTGGCTCGTGACTCGCTAGCCGAATCGTCCTTGTCTACGCGGCAGCGCTGATCCCATCGGCCTCGGCGCGCAGCCCGCGCAACCTGCCGAGTTGCACATCCAGATCGGCGATGCGTTCCTCGCGGTGATCGCCGTACTTGCCATAGGCCACCTCCGCGACGCGCAGCCGTTCGTCGGCGGCGCGGAGCACATCGGTGGCGATATCGGTGAAGTGATCGCGCAACGCACGCTGCATGGCGCGCAACCGATTTCGCGATTCCTTACCCACCTGGAAGATCACGTCGTCCATCAGTCTGGCCACCGAAACCTTTGCCTCGGCCTGACGGCGCTGCTTGCGCGCCTTGCGGTCGTCCCATAGCGCATTGGCGCCGAGCAGCAGGGCGGCGGCGGCCGAATACCAGTTCACCAGTGGCATTTTCAGCAGACTGGTGAGCACGCCGACCATGAGCAGACCACCGTATGACCCGCGCATGACGGTCAGGAATTGACCGAGCACACCGGCTTTCCCGCTGATCAGCGGATCCAGCGGCGCGACATGGTCGAGCACCTCACCGGGATTTTCCAGCCGTAGATCCGGTAGCGGCGGCGTGCGGTGATCGGCGGGGAATTTGGCCGCCACCTGCTCGGACAGTTCCACCGCTCGGTAGTGCGCCACCACGAAATTCTCTTCGACGGCCTCACAGATGCGGGCATCCAGATCCGCGCCGAAATCCTGCCAGCGGCGAGCCGGATCGGTCCGGGCGATCTCGGCCTCGGCATCGCGCACCAGACTGCGCAGCCGGTGCCGCAGATCGTGTTCGATATCGGCCATCAGCTCGGTACTGCCGTCACCGAGGGTGACCTGCCAGTTGGCCGAGCGCTGTCGCAGTTGGTCGGCTTGGTCGCGTGCGGCGACCAGTTGTTCGGTGATCTCCACCCGGCGGCGCGGATCGCGCAGCGCCTCGGCCTCGGTCCGCAGGGTCACGGCGAGGTGGTCGGCGACGAGCCGGATGTCATTGGCCGCGGCTTCCAGCACCAGGCTGTCGGCCCGTGCCAACACATAGTCGCGCAGGTGGTCGACCAGTTGCGGCACACCGGATTCGATATCGCGCTGATAGTTGCCCGCTTGCAGATGCAGCAGCGCGGAGACCGGCGCCACCGCGAAGCCGAGACCTGCCGCGTCCAAAAGCTCGCGATTGCGCTGCTGGGTGTGCTGCCAGTGCGGGTGCAGATCGATCTTGTTCAACGCGCAGATGACTGTCGGACAGAGCTGCTGGATGCGCTCGAGGTAGCCGATCTGCTCCGGGCTGAATTCGTTTCCGGCGTCACCGACGTAGAGCACCGCATCCGCGGCGGCGATCATCGACCAAGTGGTGTGATCATCGCCGTTGCTGCCCGGTGCGTCCATCAGGACGAGGCCCTCGGCGAGCAGCGGACTCGGCTCGGTGAATTCGGCGCGGATCACCCCGTCGGCGGCCAGCGCGGGCCCGGGATCGAGCGGATCGACGGGCTGACGTTCGATCCGGCCCGCGCCCAGCGATTTCACCAGCACAGCGGTCGGCTCCGGTCCGTACTCCGCGATCACCGGCACGCTCAGCGCGCTCTCGGTGGCGCTCACCCGCGCCCCGATCAGACCGTTGACCAGCGTGCTCATCCCGTTCTTCGCGGCACCGACGACCACAAGGCGCAACCGTGTGTCACCGACCCTGGCCCGGACCATACTCAGTCGGCCACCCAGATCTTGCCGTCCCGCGGAGCGGGTCATCTCCTGCAGTTGATCGAGGATTCCGATGACCGGCGCCATCGCCTGCGGATGTTTCACCGTGGCGGCCTCCAGCCCGGCTGCGGCAGACAACCGCTCCTCCTAACTGTCGTATGGATATCGCGTTCGACGATGACATGCGCCAGCGCGACGGGTGCGCGCGACCCCCAAAGCGGCTCTCCTAGATCAGGGTGAAATCCAGGCCCGCCACGAAGTGGTGACCGTCGTCCACTCCCGGATCGGGCAGCACCGGCATGGACAGTCCGGTGGCCATGAGCGTCAACGCCGCGTGATCGGGCTCGTATACCGGGTTCGCGAAATCGGCCGGATCACCGATTTCGGCGGCGATCGGGTGTGTCGGCGGCTTAATCGGGGTGACCGGTGCCGGCATCGTCGGCGCGGGGACGTGCGGTTGCTGAGTCGGGATCGGTGCCGGGGAATTCGCGGTCGGGATATCGATATCCGCGGTCGGCGGGACCGTCGGTGCCGAGTGGGTGACCGTCGGCACCGAGACGGTCGGGAGGTCCACGGTCGGGTCGTCGACATCCGGCTGGGTGGTGTGGGTGTTCGGGATCGAGTTGCCGCCGTTGACGGTGCTCGGGGTTGTCCCGCCGTTGTGACCGGTGCTCGTTCCGCCATTGCCGGTGCTCGGGAGCGTCACATCGTCGTCGTCCGGTGTCGTCGGCGTCGCGGTGTGGGTCGGCGCGTGCGTGGTGGGGGCCTGGGTGGTCGGCGCGTGGGTCGCGGTCGGGATCTTCGTCGTCCCGGTGGCATCCGCATCAGGAACAGTGGTGTGGCCGGGCTTGGTGCTGCCCGTATCGGGCGTCTTGGTCGGATGCCCCGTGGTGTTGTCGGCCGGGACCGGCACCGTCTTGGTGACGGTGGTCGGGGTGCTGGTCACCGGTGTGGTGGTCGAATGCGAATCGTCGACCGCGACCGTATGCTTCGCCGGAACAGGCCGCGGCTCGAACAGCGCGGGCACCGTCGCGGCGGGCGCGGTCAGCGGCGACGGACCCG
>NZ_BDAZ01000056.1 GCF_001612725.1 Nocardia anaemiae NBRC 100462
CTGAACGCGCAGCCCGCCGGGAGCCCGAGTTTCCGCAGAAGTGTTGCGGCAGGACAGAATCCGATGACGCTGGCCTGGAGTTGGTTGGCTCCCGCGAACGCGGTCAGCAGGAGGAACCAGGGCGAGATCAGCACCGCGAGTGTCAGGCCGAGCAGGGTGATGGTGCCTGCGAGGGCGAGCACGGCTCGATCGATATTCATGTGGGACACACCTACTTTCCGAGGATTCGGAGCAGCCAGCTGCTTCGTTCGACATCCGGATGGCCTGGACACCATTGATCGGCGGGGACTGTGGCCTTGAACTGGGCGATGTGTTGTCCACAGCCGGACCAGGTGGTTTTGGCGCAAGTTTTGCATCGGATGAGTCGGCACACCGATGGCTCCTCTTTCCTCGAATCAGGCGGGGTTCTCGCCCGCGTCGACGGCCGCGGCGAATTCGGAGAAGGCCTCGTAGGCGCGGGCACCGTGGATGGTCGCTGGTCCCCCGTGCATCAGGAAGGTGACGCCGATGGCCTCGGCGGCCTCCTGCCGGGTCGCCCCGGCGCGTGCTGCGGCTTGGCCGTGCGAAGCGATGCAGCCGTCGCAGCCTTCGACGACGCCGATCGCGAAGGCGATGAGTTCCTTGGTTTTGCGGTCGAGTGCGCCGGAGGCGAACGCGGCCTTGCTCAGTTCGCCGAAGCCTTGGTACACCTCGGGGATGGCCTTGCGCAGGTCGCGGTGCAGTGGAGTCAGTTCGCGGAGCACTTGTTTGCCGTGGCTGATGGTGTGTTCGGTCGTTGTCATCGGATTCCTTTCGATTCAGCCGTGCGAGAAGTGGATGGTGGGCAGGATTCGGCGCAGCCAGGCGGGCGTGGCCCAAGCGGCGCGCCCGGCCAGCCGGAGCGTCACCGGCAGCAGGACCAGCCGGACGAGGAAGGCGTCGAGCAGGACAGCGACGCCGAGGATCACGCCCATCTCCTTGGGGGGCAGCGGGCCAGAGAGGGCGAAGGTGAAGAACACCGCGACCATGACGCCACCGGCGGCGAAGATGACCCGCCCGGAGTGTGCGACAGCGCCGATCATGGCCTCGCGGGGATCGCCGGAGCGTTCCCAGTGCTCCTTGGCCGAGGCGAGCAGGAAGACGGTGTAGTCCATGGCGATCGCGAAGATCATCGCGAAAAAGAACACCGGCGCCCAGGCGTCCAGGAAGCCCTGGTGCTCGAAGCCGAGTATGCCGGATCCGATTCCGTCCTGGAACACCAGCCGGGCGATGCCGAAGGCGGCGGCAGTGGAGAGCAGGCTGGTCAAGGTACCGAGCAGCGCGATCAGTGGTGCCTGCAATGCGAACAGCAGCAGCGCGAATCCCAGGACGAGCACCACGCCGATCACGATCGGGGTGGAGCGATCCAGTTGGTGCTTCAGGTCGATGTTCTCCACGGCCGCCCCGCCGACCTGTGCGGATGTCGGTAGCTCGGCCCGCAGGCGAGCCACGGTGGCGGTGAGCGCCGGGTCGGACGGGTCGACCGTTGGGACCGCCTCGATCATGCGGTAGTCGCTGCCGTCGGCGGCGGGCATAATCGGCATCACTGCACCGATATCCTTGTCGGCCGCCAGTATTCGGCTCGTGGCCTGGGCATCCTGTGAGTTGGTCACCACCTGCAGCATGCCCGGCGCGCCGGGTCCGAAGGCCTGCTGTACCAGCGAGTACCCGACCCGGGCGCTCGCCTTGTCGGGCAGTACCTTGATCGACGGCATCGCTGTCTTCAACCCGACGATCGGCGCGGCCAGCGCCACCAGCACGATCAGCGATCCCAGACCCCACACGACCGGTCGGCGCCATAGCCGTTCGCCCCAGCGGGCGAAGGCGGGCGACCGGTGCTCACCGGTGTGCACCCAGGGCAGCGATAGCTTGTTGATCCGACTTCCCAGCTTGAACAGCACGACCGGCAGCAGGGTCAGGGTCGCGGCGAGGACGAAGACGACCGAGAGCATGATGCCGCCAGCCATGGACCGGAATGACGGCGAGGGCACGAGCATCACCGCCGACAGCGACACCAGGACGGTGGCGCCGGACAGTAGTACCGCCTTGCCGGCGGTGTCCATGGTTTCCGCGACGGCTTCGCGTGGTGACTCGTGCCGGGCCATCAGCGCCGCACGGAACCGGACCACCAGGAAGAGTGCGTAGTCGATACCGAGCGCGAGTGAGAACATCATCGCGAAGTTCATCGCCCAGATGGATACCGGCACGAAGTGGTTGATCAGCACGAGTGAGCCGGCCGAGGCCATCAGTCCGGCGAGGGTCAGCAGCAGGGGGAGACCGGCGGCGACCAGCGCCCCGAACGCCAGCACCAGGATCGCCAAAGTGACCGGCCACGAGAACATTTCGGACTTCATCATCGCGTCGAGGTTGGCCGCGTTGAAGTCCGACCACAACAGTGACGATCCGGTCGGATTTACCTGCACCGTGTCGGTCGACAACCCCTGCAACCGGCCCTTCAGATCGGTTGCGGCCCGCACCATCTCGTTGGTATCGGCGCCCGCACCGGCGAGCACTACTGCCGTGCGATGGTCCGGCGACAGGCTCGTGCCGGGCGTGGGCGGAATCACCTGTGCGATCCGCGAGTCGCTTTGGACCACCCGCGTGACCGCTGCGATTACCGCCTGGCCGTCACCGGTGTCGAGCGGACCGGCGGTACTGTGCACCACCACTTGGATCGCGTGACTGGCGTTACCGCCGAAGTGGTCCTGCGCCAACTTCCGTACGGCGACCGACTGCGAGCCCTCGGCCTGCCAACCTGCCCCCGACAGGTTCTTCTCCACCATGGGCGCGAAGGCGCCCAAGCTGATCACCAGTAGCACCCATGCCGCTGTAACTAGCCTCCGATGGTCGATCACCCATGTTCCGAGCCGTCCTAACGGACCGAACCGCCCTGCTGACACGGGCGTTGTACCGCCGGTTTCCTTCACCGTCTGTACCACGTCTCGCCGCCTTCCTTCATATCCCCCCGGGGGGATGTTTCCACCGACGATAGCATCCCCCCAGGGGGATATACACTGGCGAGTGACGAAGCCGCCGACCACGGCAGGCTGGATCGGTGCGCACGCCGGGCGCAGCCGATCGGCGCTAGTGAAGGAGACCGCAATGCAGCTGGAACCCGAGGCCGTGAAGGCCGTGACCCTCCGCATGAAGCGAGCCCACGGGCATCTGGCAAGCGTCATCCGCATGCTGGAAGAAGGCGCGGAATGCGAGGACGTCATCACCCAGCTCGCGGCCGTCAACAAGGCTCTCAGCCGCAGCGGCTACGCACTTGTCGCCACTGGACTACAGCAGTGCCTCACCACCGGCGGCCCCGACAGCGTCGACACCAAGAAGATGGAGAAACTCTTCCTCTCCCTGGCCTGAACTGTCGGCAACCGCTTCCGCGCTCCGGCCGACTTCTTCGATCGCCCTCGGCGTCTGGCCTTTGCCGCGGAGGCCGAGAAGCACCCGCGCGAGTCCGTCCCGGAATGGCTCCGGCGCCGCCTGGCCACGGACTAACGGGACAGGGTCGTGGCAGATCAGCCAGCCACTGGTCGCGTCGAGGCGGTTCGACCCGACGCAGTCTGCTCTTCGCGCACGAGGGCATGGTCGGGGCGCGGCACCTGGAGGGCCAGACCGAGCAGGCGTCGTGCCTCACGCTCGTCACGAACGCCGTGGTCACGTGGACGACCGAGTACTACGGCCTGGCCGTCGAGCAGATGCGCGCGGCCGGGCGCCGCATCGACGACGAGGTTCTGGCCCACATTTCCCCGGCCCATTCGGAGAACATCCAATTTCTTCGGCGCGCTCGAGGTCGGCATCGACGGCGAGCTGGCCCAGCTCGGCCCGACCGGGTACCGGCCGTTGCGGGTGCGCGACACGCTCTTCTGACGCCAGCTCCTTCGCTGGCATCACCCGCTTGAACCGAGGACTTGCTCCGAATCCGAAGCCAGGTTAGCTTCATGGTGTCGCGAAAAACGATGTCCTGCGGCGTTGCTCGCCGGACATCGCGCACACATCGATGCAGGACGGTTCCGATCGGTGAGCGTCTCCGTGCCGAGATCGGGCGTCCCGCCCGCTCCCGGTGTCGACCGCAACCGAGGAGCGCACCATGCAGAAGACCGTCACCATCGTCGGAGCGGGACTGGGCGGGCTGACGCTCGCCCGGGTGCTCCAAGCCCACGGCGTCGCCGCTACGATCTACGAGGGTGAGGCGTCGGCGACGGCGCGCGCCCAGGGTGGCCTGCTCGACATCCACGAAGAGACCGGGCAGGTCGCGCTCCGCGCGGCGGGCTTGTATGACGAGTTCCGCGCCCTGGTCCGGCCAGGCGAGGACGCCAAGCGCGTCGTCGACCGCCACGGCACGATCCTGCTCGACCGGCCCACGGACCCCCGTTCGGCCCGTCCCGAGGTGGATCGCGGCGAACTCCGGCGCCTGCTCATCGACTCGCTCGCCCCCGGGACCATCCAGTGGGGCCACAAGCTCACCGCGCTCCGGCACTACCCGACGGGCGGCTTCGACCTCACCTTCACGGCGGGTTCCACCGTACGCGCCGACGTCGTCGTCGGCGCGGACGGCGCCTGGTCGAAGGTCCGGCCGCTGCTCACCCAGGCCGAGCCGCGCTACAGCGGCACCTGCTTCGTCGAGATCGCCCTCGCCTCGGGCGGCCGGGACCACCGGGCGAGCGTGGCCACGATCGGCAGCGGCACACTGATGGCGGTCGCGCCGGGCCAGGGCATCATCGTCCACCGCGACGCGGACGGCGGTGTGCGCGGTTACGTAGCGCTGAACAAGCCCGAGGAGTGGATGCGGTCGATCGACTTCGGTGACCCGACCGCCGGTCTCCGCCGCCTCGCCCACGAGTTCGATGGCTGGTCGCCGCTGCTCACCGCGTTCGTGACAGGCAGCGACGCGGAGCCGTGGCTCCGGCCGATCCACGCACTCCCTGTCGGGCTCAGCTGGGACCGGGTGCCGGGCGTGACGCTCGTCGGCGACGCCGCGCACCTGATGTCGCCCTTCGCCGGCGAAGGCGCCAACCTCGCCATGTACGACGGCGCCGACCTGGCGCGCGAGCTGGCCGGGCACCCCGACGTCGAGACTGCGCTCGCCGCCTACGAGAAGCGGCTTTTCCCCCGCAGCCGCGAGGTCGCCGCCCACTCGGCGCACAATCTCGAGACCTTCTTCGGGCAGGAGGCGCCGAACAGCGTGGTCACGCTGTTCGGTCGCTCTTGAGGGCGGATCCGGGACCTGCGCTCACAAGCAGGGCTCGGCGACCACCGCCAACTGAACTTGAATCCGATTTGTCGTCAAACGGTCGTTTGCCGACTGGCAGTCCCAGGTCGTCACTGGTTCCGGCCGCGCAGACCCATCCGGAGTACACGGCTACGAATTCGATCGGTAATCCGCATGACCCGCACCGGCGAGTGGTGCTCAGGATGGGCCGCTGCCCACGAGTCCGGCAGCAGGATGACGGTACGGTGCAATGCCGATGTTGGCGTCGGATAGTAGTTCGGCCAGGCCGACATCCAGGTGTTCGGCGGTCCTCCGCAGACCGATCGCTACCGTTCGCGCGGGGGTGTCCGCGCTGCTTTCTAGTCGGATCGGGGCGATGGCCATTCCATCGATATCGATGCGACAGATGTATGCGGAATCCTCCGCCGACTGGTCTGGGCAGGGCCTCCCGATCGTGACGAGGACCCGCTTGCCACCAACGGCGAGGGTTCTGGTGGCCAAGACCGAACCGCTCCCGGATGTCATAGCGCCACACTATGGCCGTCCGGTGGATTGCCAGCTATTCGACAGCGTGGCGACACGCCCGAGCCCGATCAGCGCCTAGTGCTGGGCCTGGTTCCGCGATCCAGGCGCTCATCCCCATGGCTTGGCCCGACGGAGGCGGCATCGAATTAGATGTCCAAGGCCAACTCGTACCAGTCGCGGTGTCCTCGACGCAGATCTACATCAGGCGCGACCGGCCGGGACCGCAGTGGGACTCATCTGCCACGCCTGTGCCAGCGCGTCCTTCAATTGGCGCTTCTGCCCGCGCACACTGACGCTATCGGTCCGCCGTGGGGCCAGGGCCTCGTCGAGCATCTGCAGGAACCGTCGACGGGTCGCGCCGAAGGTCACCAGCAGCTCCGCGGCGGTGGCGCCACCGAACGGAGCCCATCGGATCGCGAAGGTGATCAGGGATTTCGCCGCTGTATCGAGGGCCTTCGAGCTCGCCATGAGTTCACACTGGCGCAGCGATGTCCGCACCCACCACGCGTCGAAGCGATGCTCGACCTCGCGACGATGTGTCGAGCGCACCTCGATCGAAACATTCCTGTGCTGTGGCGCGGGCGTGACGTCGCCATCCGAATCGGACTCCGTCGGGCAGACAGTGAACACCGGAAAACGATCCACCCGAGGATGGGGCTCGAATCGCACCCGGACCGGCTGATCCGAAATTGGTGTCACGTCCCCTTCGATCGTCGCGTACACCCACGGACCCTCGTCGAGTTCCACGATGGCGATCGTCAGCGGCACCACTTGGGCGTGCGGGCGGCCCACATTCCGGTGTACGAGCCGCCACGACACGACCGAACCGAGACCCGACGATGGCGACCATTCCAGATCCCAGGACCGACACGACGAACATTCGGCGGTCAGCGGGGGGAACAACTTGTTACAGGGCCCGCAGCGCCGAATCATCATGGTGTTTTCGGTGCCGACGGGTTTGTGGTTGCTGGACTCGTATCTGTGCTCGGACATGGGAACCTCGGTGTGATAGCCATGAATGCTGTCCCCACCAAGCGTCTAGTCCGCGGCGTCGGAATACCACGGTAGAACTACCCTGGGTATACCCATTTTTGCCGGGAGGGCCGTACCCATGGATATCGTTCGCCCTGCTCGAGCGGCTATCGCAGGCGGTGCGTGCGCGCGGTCCATGCGGCTATCTGGGCCCGGGACGAGTAGCCGAGTTTGCAGAGGATGTTTTCCAGATGCCGGTCGATGGTGCGCGGCGACAGCACCAGCCGTGCGGCGATCTGTCGGTTGCTCAGACCCTGCGTGACGAGCTCGGCCACCTGCCGCTCACGGGCGGTGAGCATGGTGTCCTCCTGCGCGTCCGGCTCCTGGACGGTCTGGCTCGGGTCGAGTGCGTAGTTGATCGCCTGCGCGAGGTCCAGCGCCGCGCCGCGCGCTCTTTCCGCGCGCTGGTCCGTCGGCCGCAGCGATTGGGCGAGGGTGCGCTCGCACGCCGAGTGCTGTGCACCGAAGTGCGGTCCGAACGCCGCGAGCGATCCGCCGATCCGCCGCCACACCGATTCGATCGCACCCATCAGTCGCGCCGCTTGCCGGTATTCGCCGCGAGCGGCGGCGATCCAGGCCAGCACCTCCATGATCAGCGGCGCGCCCACATGGTCATTGAATTCGCGCTGGATCTCGAGTGCGGCGCGTTCCGATTCGGTCGCGCTGTCGTATTCACCACAGACATACTGGTGGTAGCCGAGGGCCCAGAGTGCAAGCGATTTGGTATACCGCTCGCCCCGCTGGTCGGACAGCTCGATGCCCTGACGGGCCGTCGCGCCCGCGCTGCGGTCACTGGCGTGCGCTTGGGCACTGGCGAGCTGGAACAGGGTCATGCGGACCACTTCGTCATCGTCGGCGTAGTCATCGAGGGTCTGCTCGAAGGCGGCGATGGCCGGTGCGAGATTTCCGCGGAACAATTCCGCTGTGCCGCGCAGGGAGCTCACCCAGGCCAGTGCGTGGCGGTCACCCACTGCCGGCGCGCCCGCCGCGCATTCGTCGAGTGCCTCGTTGGCTGCCTCGTATTCGCCCTGTAGAAATCGCACCCACCCCGCGACCCATAGCGCGGAGACCCGCCCCGGACAGGTGTCGTCCGTGACGCGCAGTGCCTTATCGATCCACCGCCGTCCCTCACCGAGGTATCCGTCGGCGGTCCAGTGATAGCGCAGGGCGGTGACAAGTGCCAGCGCTTCGTGGCAGGCGCTCGGCGTGCTCGTCGCCCAGTCCAGGGCTGCCTGCAGATTGTCGCGTTCGGCACGCAACTCGGCCAGCCCGGCGGCTTGGCTAGGGCCGCTCCAGGCTTCGGCGATCTGCTCGGCGAGTGCGAGGTAGTAGTCGCAATGTCGCTTGCACAGGGCGCCGGTCTCGTCGCGTTCGGCCAGTCGTTGCCAACCGTATTCCCGGATCGTTTCCAGCATCCGATACCGCGGCGGGCCGCCGGTCGGTACCGGGGCCAGGATCGATTGCGCGACCAAGTGATCGACCAGATCCAGAATTTGTTCACGGGGCAGATCGGGACCAGCGCATACGCCCTCGGCCGCGCCGAGGGTGAAGCCGCCGGTGAAGACCGATAGCCGCTCCCACAGCAGCCTTTCGGTCGGGCGGCACAGCTCATAGCTCCAGTCGATCAGTGCCCGCAGCGTTCGCTGCCGTGGCACAGCTGCTCGGATAGACCCGGCCAACAGCATGAACCGGTCCTCGAGTCGGTCAAGGACCGCCGGTAGCGACAGCGACCGCAGCCGGGATGCGGCGAGTTCGATGGCGAGCGGAATCCCGTCCAGACGCTCGCAGACCCGCACCAGCACATCCGCATCACGTTCGGTCAGCGTCAAGTCCGGGCGCACTGCCCGAGCGCGCTCTACCAGCATCGTCGGCGCATCGTAGGCGGCCAGCGCGCCGAGTGTCACCGGATCGTACGGGCTCGGCATCGACAGCGTCGGAACCGTGTACACATGCTCGCCCGCGACGCCGAGCAACTCGCGACTTGTGGTCAGAATCCGGAGCCCGGCACAGGATCGCAGCAGCAGATTGCACAGTGCACTGCACGCGTCGAGCAGGTGTTCGCAGTTGTCCAGCACTATCAACGCCTGCAGATCGGCCAAGTGCTCGACGAGCTTTTCCTCGATGGACTGGTTCGACACGTCGACGATCGCCAGGGTGGTTAGCACCGTTTGAGCCACCAGATCGGGATCGCCGACGGCGGACAGGTCCACCAGCCAAACCCCATCCGGGAACGATCGGCCGGAAGCGGCCGCGACCTCGCTGGCGAGCCGAGTCTTTCCGACACCGCCCACACCGGTGAGCGTGACCAACCGTGCCGACGCGAGCAGTTCTCGGACCTCGCGGATCTCCCGTTGCCGTCCGACGAAACTTGTCACCGCGAATGGCAGGTTACCGACCACGCGAGTGGGCCCACTTCGCCCCATGAGACCTAATCTAACCGTGCCAGGGGCTGCGCGAGGGCCCTGTTTGCGAAGGTCGTCCACCAAGCGACTGCTACCCGCCCGTCCCGACACGCCGGGCGCGGTTTGCGGCCCGAGCGTGCGCGAGCTGCGTATTTGGGTGGTCGAGTGGGTGTTTCTACCCATGTCTGCGCGTGCCGGATCTGTGAGGCTCAGCCAAGCAGTTGCGAGCAGGAGGTCGACCTTGACATCTCACCGAGCGTGCCCGATCGATGAGGGTCGCGAAAGGCACGAGCTACATCCACGACAACCGGGGGTCGGCAATGGATAACGTATGTCGAACCGAAGCCGACGGTCTGCGCGTGACGTGGCGGTTGATCCAGAATCGGCTGATCTCGATTCTCGCCGTGCACGACGCATCCGATGCCTCGCCGGTTCTCTCCTTCGGACCCGCCACTTATCCGGATCTCGTGCAAGCACGAGAACTGCATCCGGGACTGACCGAGCTGTGGGACGCGGTGCGCCGCGACTTCTGGAACACCCTTATTCCGCCTCGTCGGAATAAGGCCAGACAATGGCAACGGTCGTGACGGCTGTTGCGCGCCCCGAACCCTCCTCGCCGTTCATCGAAACATCCAACCAGGCAAGTATCGGAACTCGGATCGCCCATCCGCTGCTGCGCGGCACAGTCGGGCTCGGGTTGGCTGCCCTGGCGTGGATCGCCGACTGCGATCAGCTCGATCATCTGCTCTTACTCTGCCGTCTCCTCGAAATACCGGCTGCCGCGCTCGTCCCCCCGAACGGCACTCGACGCTGGTCTGTTCGGATGCGAAACTTCCGCGCCGAATGGTTGTGGCACAACGAAATTGCCGACCCGCGGCAACGCCAAGATTCGGCACTGCTGTACTTCCACGGCGGCGGCTATTTCTGTTGCGGCCTGAACACCCACCGACGTCTGGTCGCCAAGATCGGACGTGCCAGCGGGATGCCCGCATTCAATGTCGACTACCGACAGTTACCCGGCGCGCATTTCACCGACAGTCTCGACGACGCCGTCCAGTCCTATGAATACCTGCTCGAGCAGGGATTCCGACCCGAGCGCATCGTCGTCTCCGGTGACTCGGCAGGCGGCGGGCTCGCCTTCCGGCTGGCGCTGGCGACCAGGGAGCGTGGCTTGCCGATGCCTGGTGGTATCTCCGCGATCGCACCCTGGGCCGACTTCGACTCGACGACTCGCAACGCCCACCCCAACCGGCACAGCGATTCCTACATCCCCGCTCGGGGCATCGAAATGATCACGCGGCGCGGCGTTGCCCGCGACGGCGAACTCGACCCGGCATGGTCGCCGGTCAATCACGACTTCACCGGTCTACCACCGGTCCTGATCCAGGTCGGCTCCACCGAATGCCTACTGCCCGACGCCGAGATGCTGGCGCTACGTTGCGTCGAAGCGGACGTCCCGGTTCGGCTGCAGGTCTGGGATCGCGCGCCGCATGTGCACCACATGGCCTCGGATCTGCTCTCCGATGCCCGAGCCGCGATTCGCGACCTGGGTCGGTTTCACCGCGAGGTGATCGCCGACTCCTGAGACACGGTCCAGCGAACAGTCCCACAGGGCTCGATCCAGCAATTACCGTGCTGTCATGACGAACCCGGAAGAGTCGAGTGCTCGTCGATCGCGGGTGCGGGTCTGGCTCGCACCGGCGATTGTGGTGTCGCTGCTGATGGCCTTGCTGGCCACCATGTATCTCGCGTATGTGGTCGATCCGGCGAAGCATCTGCACGGCTTTCCGATCGCGCTGGTCGATCAGGACAGCGGGGATGTGATCGGCGGTAAGCCGACCAATGTGGGCAAGCAGATCAGTGATGCGCTGGTGCGGCAGACTCCGAGCGACAAGATCGATCTGCGGGTGCTCGGCATCAGCGAAGCTCAGCAGCAACTGAATTCGGGCAATGTGTACGGCGCGATCGTCATTCCGAGCGACTTCACCAAGCGGCTCGGCATTTTCGCCGCGGCCAGCGTGGTGCCCGGCGATGTCACCCAGCCGATCATCACGGTGTACACCAATCCGCGTACCGGGTCGTTCTCGCCGCAGGTGGTGCAGACGGTGGCCGGGAACGCACTCACGCAGGCGAATCAGACGGTCGGCAAACAGCTCACCGAAACCGTGCAGACCCAGCTGCAATCGTCTGGATCGGCGCCGGAATTGGTCGGCCTGAGTCGTCTTATGCTGGCCAAGCCGATCGATGTGGTCCTCACTCCGTTCCATCCACTGCCATCGGGTACGGGCGGCGGTCTGACGGCCTTCTTCTACACGATGATGGTGCTGTTGGCCGGATTCACCGGCGCCATGGTGATCAATGGCATGGTCGATTCATCGCTCGGTTTCGCACCGACCGAATTCGGTCCCTGGTATGTGCACTATCCGCCGACGCCGATTTCCCGATTGGGAACGCTGCTGCTGAAGTGGGGCGTGATCACCGGTACCGCACCGGTTGTGGCCGGGATATTCATGGCGGTCGGGCATTGGCTCGGTATGCCTATCGAGCGGCCGCTGCTGCTGTTCCTCTACAGCACCTTGGCGATCATCGCGGTCGGCGTCACGGCGCTGTCGATCGTGTCGGCGCTGGGCACCGCCGGTCTGCTGGTCAACCTGATCCTGTTCATCGTGCTCGGCCTACCCTCCTCCGGCGGCACCATTCCGATCGAAGCGATCCCGAAATCCGTTGCCTGGCTTGCCGATTTCGAACCGATGCATCAGGTGTACCTCGGTATCAGGGCCATCCTGTACTTCGATGCCGACGGTTCCGCCGGGCTGAGCCGTGCGATCTGGATGACGCTGCTCGGCTTGGTCATCGGACTTGTCCTCGGCGGCGTCGTCACTCGGTACTACGACCGGAAGGAACTGCACCGCGCACCGGCACCGAGCTGATGATCGTCAGTACCAGTGGTGTTGCTGCCAGAATGCCCAGGCGCCGTCCGGGCTGCCGTAGCGCGCGTTCATGTAGTCGTAGGTCCAGCGGATTTGGGTGAGCGGGTTGAAGCGCCAGTCGGCGCCGTGGGTTTGCATCTTTTCGGCGGGCAGTGCTTGACCGAGGCCGTAAGCGCCGCTTTCCGGGTTGATGGCGAAGACGTCCCAGCCGCTTTCGTGGGTGATGACGGCGTCGAAGGCCGGGAACTGGTGGAGTGGGACCACTGTCAGGGCCAAGGCTCTGGTGCCCAAGCGGATCAGCGAGAGCGTGAGTCCGGCAGGGGTTGCGCCCGTGTCGTATTGGCCGGCCGCGGGCGTGACGGCGTCGTCGGTGTCTTCGGCGGACGTAGCGGCGTTGTCGGTGCCTTCTTCGACGGACGTCGCAGGCAGGTCATTAAGTCCGTCGGCGGACGTGGTGCCGCTCTCGCTCAGACCATCTGCCGAAGTAGGTGGATCGGCGAATGGAGAGATGCTGTCATTCCGCCCGTCGGCGGGCATAGTGCCGCTCTCGCCCAGACCATCCGCGGATGTCGCGGCACCGTTGTTCGGAGCATCGGCTGACGTGGTGTCGTTCAATCCGTCGGTGGCGGCAGTGTCACTCTCGCCCAGACCGTCAGCGAACGTCGCACCGTCGTTCGGAGCATTGGCGAACGTGACGACGTTGTCGCCCAACCCCTCGGCAACGGCTGGACCGGCACAAACCATTAGTGCACCGACCGCGATGGCGGCCGCGACAACGCGCAGCATCGATTCCGCTCCTTAGATGTGTTTGCCTTCCGTATCGATGGGTGTCATGGGCTCGCGTGGATCAGCTTGTTCGAATGGTCAAACCCGGATTGTCTTGCAGCACAGCGCTGATCGGCTGGCCGAGGAGCAGCGGGACGTGGCCGCAGCCGAGATCGAACGAGGAGCTCGCGGTGACGATTGCGCTGCTGAGGCCGAGTGCCTTGGTGCCCGCGACGATCGGTCCGCCGCTGTCGCCACGCTGGCCGCACAGTGCGGCATAGAACATATTCTCGATCTTGACCGGTTGGTCGCCGTGGCCGGGGACACCGCGCAGAAGGCCCCGCTGCCCCGCCACCAGCACTGTCCCGCAGGAGTATCCGGACGTGAAGCCGGTTTTGCAGACGGCCGCTCCGACCACTGGTTCGGTGGTTCCGTCGATGCGCAGGACATCCGCACCAGCGGCTCGCGACTGTCCCGTACTGCTTGCGGGCGTATTCACGTCGGGCGCCTGCGCCGGTGCATCCATTTTCTGGGTGGACACCAGGTTGTTGCGGAAGCGCGGCGCGAACTTCTCGTTGATACGCACGATCGCATAGTCCTTCGGCGCGAACTGGGAGACCGCGAATTCACCGATCTCGGTGCCGAGCTGCCCATTCTTGAATTCGTAGACCCGTTGCGGCTCAGTGGTTTTCGTCGACGGCTCGACGAGGTTGTTCGGGTCGCAGTGCCCGGCGGTGATATTCAGGGTTTCGCCGCGTGCGTCGGTGGCGTTGAAGCCGAACGAGCACCTGTGCGCCTTTCCGTCGACCTTCATGCCGAAGGGCTGGCCACCGATGATGTCTCCATCGGCCTCGATACCCGCGATCGCCTGGATGCCGACGGCGGAGTCCTCGGGTCGGGCCTCCGGCAGTACCGCCGTCACCGACTGGATCGGTCCGACATCGGTCGGCAACTGCACGTCATCGGCGAGGCGAACGGCGAAACTATTGGTCACCACGTCGATGCCGTAACCGACGATCGACTCGACGACGGTGCTCGGCTGTTCGGATAGCCAACGTTCGAAGGCGATGCGGCGGGCATCGAGGGTGTGCTCACTGTTGGCCACTGTTTCCACCGTGAATCCGGCCTTCTCGGCGGCGGATCTGGCGTCCGCGGCGCGCTCGCCCTCGGTGAAGGAGACGATGGGGCGGTCGTCGTTCATCCGGATTCCGGCGAATATGTCCGGGTACGCGGCACGGGCCTGCGGTGCGAATTCGGCCAGCCGCCGGGCGCTTTCGGCGCGTGCGAGATATTCGTGGGCACTGATGCCGAGGTCGCTCTCGACGGCCGCGATCAGTCCGGGCGGCAGCGGGGCGCTGGCGGGCCGCGGCGCGGCCGCGGCCGGATACGCGATCGAGCCCGCCATGGCCAATGCCGCACAGCAGCCGAGCGCCGACCGCCGTCCGCGAATACCCGACACCATCGAGCCGCCTCCTGACTACGCGCCGAATTACTCGATGACGCTATGTCACATGCGTCACAAAACGGACTATTTGGATCCGTAGCGTGTCGGTGTCCGCGCTGGTCAGCGGCCGATGGCTGCGCCGGGCAACTACGCACCGCTACGTCAAGCCGAGTCCGTGCGCGAGCACCGGCCAGGATTGCTTCAATTCGTCTTCCCAATAACCCCAGGAGTGCGTGCCCTGATCGAAGTTATAGGTGGCCGGAATACCGAGCGATATCAGCTTCGCCTGCAAATTCCTCATGCAGTAATTGGCGGCTGCCTCGATCGCGCCGCCGAGCAGCACCTGATTTGTCAGTCCATCGATGCCGGGTTCGACATGCGCTCCGTTCAGCGTGTCATATTTTCCGGGCAGGCCATTGCCCGAAGAAAGATAGAGATCGATGCCGCGCAATTTATCGGCGTGCAGGAATGGATCGTTTTCCATCCATTCGGGCGAACCGACCGGGCCCCACATGTTTTCGGCGTTTCCGCCGCCCCAGGCGATCACGAGCTCGCGGAACCCGGAACCGATCGGATCGCTCGTCTGCGCGCATCCGCTGAATGCTGCGGCCGCCCGGTAGAGGTCGGGTCTGGCGATGGGCAGTGCCAATACCGTGGCGGTGGAAGCGGAAATTCCCGCGATCGCATTGATGCCATTGGTGCCCAGTGCGGAATTGATCAGCGGTGGCAATTCGTCGGTCAGGTAGGTCTTCCATTTATTGCGACCAAGTACCGGATCGTCCTCGCGCCAGTCGGTGTAATAGCTGAACCTGCCACCGATCGGCTGGACCAGGTTGACATTCTTATCCGACATGAACTGCCGCGCGTCGCTCTGTGCCTGCCACGACGCGTCGTCCTGGCCGCCGCCCGCGCCGTTCAGCAGATACAAAGTCGGTCGGGGAACCGAGCCGTCCGCGGGACGTTGGATCTCCACCGGGAATTCGGCGTCCATCGCCGCGGAATAAACCTGAAGTCGGATATTTCGCTCGTCGATGTACTCGACGTCGGTTATGTGCGAACCATCCTCCGATACCGTGTCCGTGGAAATCGTCGCGGACGTGGTGACCTGGTCGGCAAATGCCGTGGGCGCACCTAGCGCCGTGCCGACGAGCATCCCCACCAACGCGATGCCGACTACCGATCTGGATACCCCTCTGATTTCACCCCTGTTCATACCCAAGCTTTTAGCATCGAGATTCCGTCCGGTCCCGCACCGACACGTTGCCGACCGGTCCGAATCCAGGTACGGCCGCGATGGACCGGCGATAATATGTCAAGCGCGCCACATCGCCCGGATGGCTGGTTGTGTGCGTGGCATTGGGAAGCACCACCTCTGTGTCGGTGCCGCATCAAGAGTCGGCGACGCGGACCGCGTGACCAGCTCTTCCACGAGTGGTCGGGGACCTGGTGGCTGGAGAAATGCCATGACCCAAACAATGAGTTCCGACTTCCGAGCACTGCGATCCGCGATGGGCGGGCCGGTATTCGCTCCTGCCGATGCGGGTTATGACCATGCCCGCGCCATCTGGAACGGGGCCATCGATCGGCGGCCCGCGGTGATCGCGCAGTGCCTGTCCCCCGAGGACGTGGCCGCGGCCTTGGCTTTCGCCAGGGAGCACGATCTCGAGGTGGCCGTGCGTGGCGGTGCGCACGCCTACAGCGGCACGGCGGTCTGCGACGGCGGCATCATGATCAATCTCGGCGTGATGAACACCGTGGTGGTGGATCCGGCGACCAGTAGTGCCCGGGTCGGTGGCGGCGCGACCATGGCGGATATGGACGCCGCGACCCAGGCGTTCGGACTGGCCGTGCCCGGCGGGGTGATCAGCGATACCGGGGTCGGCGGTCTCACTCTCGGCGGTGGCATGGGTTGGCTGACCCGGGTCGCCGGGCTCTCGATCGACAATCTCCTCTCGGCGCAGGTCGTACTTGCCGACAGCCACATCGTGCGGGCATCCGCCAGCGAGAATTCGGACCTGTTCTGGGCGCTGCGCGGTGGTGGTGGGAACTTCGGGGTCGTCACCGAATTCGAATATCGCGCACATCAAATCGGGCCCGAAGTGCACGTCGGGATCTTCTTCTGGCCGCTGACGGATGGGCCCGCGGCACTACGGCTGATTCGTGAGTTCATCCCGACGATGCCGCCCAGGTCGGGTGTGTTGGTCTGCGTCGGGTTATCCGCCCCGCCGGAGCATTTCGTGCCGGATCAGTACCACTTCGTGCCGGGTCATGCCCTTATCGTCGCCGGTTACGGCACCGCCGAAGAACATGCCGAGATGGTGGCGCCGATCCGCGATGCGCTCACCCCGCTCTTCGAATTCATTACCCCGGCGCCCTTTACCGGATTGCAGTCGATGCTCGATGCGGCGCTGCCGTGGGGCATCCACGGGTATGAGAAGGCGCTCGATCTCGACGACTTCTCCGATGAAGTGATCGCGGTGCTGGCCGAGCAGGCCGGAAAGAAGACATCGCCGCTGTCGTTCATGCCGATCTTCGCACTCGACGGCGCCTTCACCGCTGTCGGCGAGGAGGACACCGCTTTCGGCGGCGCGCGCTCGGCACACTACGTCTGCAATATCGAAGCCGCGGCCCCTGATGCCGAGATTTTGGCCGCCGACCGGGCGTGGGTGCGCTCGACCTGGGAAGCGCTGTGCCCCTTCGCCTCCAACCAGGGCGGGTACGTCAACTTCATGGCGGAAGCGGGTGAGGACCGGGTTCGCGCGTCTTATGGGCCCGCCAAATACGCGAAACTGGCCGATATCAAGACCGAATACGACCCCGAGAACGTCTTCCACCGCAACGCCAATATCAAGCCGGGCTGATCCGGCGGGGAGTTTGGCCCGGGGTGCTCGGGCAATTACCGGTGAAGTCACCGCTGCTGACCGGTGACCTTCGGGGGCGACGAGAAGGGAGCCGGACGATGGGTTTTGCCGAGCAACAGCAGGATGTCCCAGGTGTGCAGACGCTGATGAAACCGGTGCCGGACTGCGGTGAACGCAGTTATCGCGGCAGCGGCAAGTTGACCGGGAAGGCGGCGGTCATCACCGGCGCGGACAGCGGCATCGGCCGGGCGGTGGCGATCGCATTCGCCCGTGAAGGCGCCGACGTCGTGATTTCGTACCTCAACGAGCATGACGACGCGCGCGAGGTCGCCGAATTCGTCCGGGAGGCCGGGCGCCGCGTCGTCACGATCGCGGGAGACGTATCCGAGCCCGAACACTGCCGAGCGGTGATCGATGCCGCGGTCGCGGAATTCGGGAAGGTGGATGTCCTGGTGAGCAACGCCGCGTATCAGATGACCCACCAGACGGTGGAGGAGGTCAGCGACGAGGAATTCGACTACACCTTCCGCGTGAACGTGAGCGCCTACTTCGCCCTGGTGAAGGCCGCATTGCCGCATATGGCGCCGGGATCGTCGATCATCGGCAGTTCCTCGGTGAATTCCGATATGCCCTCGCCGACACTGGCGCCCTACGCCGCGACCAAGGCCGCCATCGCGAATCTGTCGGCCAGTCTGGCACAGCTGTTGGGCCCCAAGGGAATTCGGGTGAACAGTGTGGCGCCGGGCCCGATCTGGACGCCGTTGATCCCGTCGACGATGCCGCCGGAGAAGGTGGCGAACTTCGGTGACGACACCCCACTCGGCCGGGCCGGACAGCCCGCCGAACTCGCCCCGACCTATGTGCTGCTCGCCAGCGACGACGGAAGCTACATCTCCGGAGCGCGCATCGCGGTCACCGGTGGTCGTCCGATTCTGTGAGCTCGATGCGGGCGGCAGCGGTTTTGAACAGCGGTTGTTTGGAGGCGGGATCCCATTCGGTGCGGGTCAATTCGTTTGCGGCGCGGTCATGTTCGTTGCCCGAGGTGTCCCAGTATCCGTAATGGAACGGAACGAAAATGACGCCAGGCCGGATTTCGGTCCGGCGGGCGCGGGCCACGATGCTTCCGCGTGGCGTGGTGATGCGCACCAGGTCCGAGTCGTCGATGTCGGCGGCTTTGGCATCGGCCGCGGATATTTCGACCCAGACCTCGGGTGCGGCCTGCTGCAATTGTGGGGTGCGGCCGGTCTTGGTGCGGGTGTGGAAGTGATAGATGGTGCGTCCGGTGATCAGGGCGAGCGGATATTCCGGTGAGGGCGCTTCCGGGGGCGGCTGATACGGGGCCGGTTTGATCATGGCCTTGCCGTCGGGGTTGAAGTCCCGGTATCGGTCTTCATCCCACGGATCACCGCTGACCAGGTCTTTCCCGTAGTTCTCGCAGTAATCCGGTGCCGCGTAGAAGCGCCCGTCCTGGTAGAGGCGTTCGGTGCCGTCGGGTCGATCGGGCGGGCACGGCCACTGGATGCCGCCGTCGCGTAACCGCTGGTAGCTGATGCCGCGGTAGTCGCAGGGACGGCCCGCGCCGCACTGTTGCCAGGCGCGGAACGCCGATTCCGGGTCGTGCCACGGCGGCAGGGGTGCGTCGTCGCGGTCGCGCAGGTCCATTCGGCGGGCGAAATCGAGGAAGATCTCCAGATCCGATTTGGCCATCCCGGGCGGCTGCACCGCTTGCTCGCTGATGTGGACGGTGCGGTCGGCATTGGTGAACGTCCCGGTCTTCTCACCCCAGGCAGCCGCGGGCAGCACCACATCGGCGAGTTCGGTTGTCTCGGTAGGGAAGATATCCTGAACGATCACAAAGAGGTTGTCCTGCACGAAGATTCGTCGAATACGTTCCAGTTGAGGCAGGGAAACAACCGGATTCGTCGCCGAGATCCACAGCATCCGCAGATCTCCGGTCTCGGCGAGCCGGATCATCTGCATCGCATCGGTCGGTGGACCGTCGTGGGAGAGCCGGTCGGTATCGACATTCCACAGCCGCGCGAGTTCGGCGATGTGCTTTTCGTTGGCCCAATTGCGGAATCCGGCGATATCGCCGTCGGCGCCGCATTCGCGGGTGTTCTGGGCGGTGGGCTGGCCGTTCATCTGCAGCACACCGCAGCCCGGCCTGCCGAGCATGCCACGCAGCAGGTGAATGTTGTTGACCTGCACGGCGGCCGCGGTGGCCTGGTGGGATTGGTAGAAGCCCTGCAGCACGGTCGAGACCAGGTGTTCGGCGGTACCGAGCAGGTGTGCCGCGCGGCGTAGATCGTCCGCATCGATGCCGCACACCTCGGCGGCGCGCTGCGGTGTCCAGTCGGATACGGCCGCGGCGAGATCGTCGAAGCCGACCGTATGTGCCGAAATGTAGTCGCCGTCGATCCAGTCGTTGGCGATGAGTTCGTGCAGCAGCGCATTCATCACCACGACATTGGTGCCGGGCAGCGGTGCGAGATGGACGGTGGCATGTTGGGCGACGGGCGTCGGTCGGGGATCGACGCAGATCAAGGCGGGCGGCTGCGGACCGGCGAGGCGATCCAGCATTCGCGACCACAGCACGCCCTGCGTCTCGGCGACATTGTGGCCGTAGAGCGCGATCACATCGGCGTGGTCGATATCGGTGTAGGAGCCGGGCTGACCGTCACAGCCGAAGGATTGCTTCAGGCTCTCGGCGGCCGTCGCGGTGCACAGGCGGGTATTGCCGTCCAGGTGATTGGTGCCGATGCCGCCGCGGGCGATCACCGCGAGGGTGTAGTACTCCTCCAGGAACAATTGGCCACTGGTATAGAAGCTGATCGATTCCGGGCCGTGCGCGTCGAGCAATTCCCTTGTGCGCGAGACGATTCGGTCCATCGCGGTGTCCCAATCACACGGCCGCAACCGGCCCTCGACCCGGATCAGCGGGGTGGTGAGCCGATCTTGGGCCGCGGTGGCCTGCCAGCCGAACAGATCCTTCGGATCGAGCCGTCCACGGTTGACCCGGTCGCCGCCGCGCCCGCGCACACCGACGATCCGGCCATCGCGCACCGCGATATCGAAGGCGTCGCCATTGGAATGCAATACCGAAGCCGACGGCACCCACCGGTCCACATCCGCCTCGTGAACGCCGTCGGCCAGCTCCATATCGACCCGCAGCGGCCAGACATCGCCGCGCCGATACGGCGTGCGCGCACCCCACGGCTGCGTGATCCGATCACCCTCCGATTCGGTCGTCATGTGGCGCGGATACCCGAGGCCGCCGCATTCAACCTGGTCGGCGGTCATCGAGAACAACAGGCCGAGCGGTGTTCCAGGAATTTTCTGCTGGGGCCGGGCGCCGTTGACCAGCCCCAGCAGCGGGTCAGCCCGCGGCGGCGGTGCGGGGATCGGCGCGCTGGACCACGTCGGCGAGCAGGGCGTTGAAGCGGTCGGCGGCCTCGATATTGCCGAGGTGGCCGGTGGGCCAGACCTGGTAATCGGCGAGATGGCCCGCTTCGGACAGGGCCGCGACGATCGGGCGGGACATGCGCTCGGGCAGCAGGTGATCCTCGGCGCCCGCGATGACGGTGGTCGGCACCGTCAGGTGCTTCGCGGCATCGCCCAGGTCCAGGCCCGCGAGGGCGGCGGCGTGCAGGCCCCGGGTGAGCGGACGACACGAGCGGACGATGCCGAGCGCGAAGTCCACTTCGTCGCGGGTGGCGGGCTTGGACATCACCCGGGCCTTGAAGACCGCGCTGACCGGCCAGCCGCCCGGCAGTGGAATCGGCGCGGCGAGTGCGGTTTCCGCGATGACTAGCGGCAGGCGGACGCTGGCCCCGAGGACCGTCAGCGGTCGATTGGCCACCATGAGCGGCTTGTTGAACAACGGAAGCAGATCGGTTTCGTAGCGGATGTCGCTGGCCGCTGTGTTGGCCATGACGACGGCGGCGGCCCGCCGAGTGACCTGCTCCGGGTAGCGAGATGCCCACGCCTGCAAGGTGATTCCACCCATGCTGTGTCCGACGAGGACGGCGCGCTTGCCGGGCGGGACAGCGGCCTCGAGCACGGCTTCGAGGTCGTCGGCCAATGTCTGCGCGCCAGGACCGGTGCTGCCGAGGGTGCTCTCGCCGTGGCCGCGCTGATCGTAGGCGAGCACGCGGTAGCGGTCGGCGAAGGCGTTGATCTGCGGATTCCAGTACTCGATGCAGCAGCTCCAGCCGTGGATCAAGACGATGACTTCGCCGTCGGCGGGACCGTAGGCATGAACCCTCAGCTTCGCCCCGTCCCGGGTGGTGACCGGGATGATCTCGGGTGTGGCGGCGGGCTTGTTGAGCGACGCGGTCCGGTAGGTCCGGGACCGAAGTCCGGCACGGTAGGCGGCGGTCAACGGTTCGTCCCCGCGCACTTCAGCCAGCGTCCTCATCGACTTGACCAGCATTTGAGCACTCCTTTGTGTCAGCCGCCACAGTACAGTGCAAGCTGAGTGCTTGCTACTGCTAGCGCTCCCAGTGGCGGTAATCCTGGCTCTGTCGGGTGGATACCCGAAATTAGGTCGGCCAATAGTCCGTCATGAAGAAACACGAGTACGAGCCGCTTCTTCTTGGATATCGCCCGCGCCCGAGCCGCCCGTTACCCGGACGCACACCGCGTCTTGCCCCCAATCCGCTTGTCTCGCCCACTACCGCGGTCCGACCCTGGAATTGGGCAGTTCTGGGCTCCACATCCGAGGCGGAGCATGCAGGTGTGCGCGCACTGAACCCGAATCCGTCGAGCCGGGCGCCACTCGCGGCGTCCACGCCGCGAATCCTGCTCTAGCTGCGGAAATCCCGGACAGAGTCGATCATGTCGGTGGCTGCTGCAATGATTTCGCCCATGGCTACCGATGCGGTCCGATTGTCGGCGCCGATCCCGGTACTGCGCATATTCGATATCGCCAAGGCGTATGAGTTCTACCGCGACTACCTGGGCTTCACTGTGGACTGGGAACATCGGTTCGGCGCGGACTTTCCGTTGTACGCGCAGTTGTCGCGTTCGTCGGCGACGGTGCATTTGAGTGAGCATCACGGTGACGGCACCCCTGGATCGGTGGTGTGGATCGCGGTGGACGACATCAAAGCGCTGCATGCCGAGTTGGCGGGCAAGGACTATCGGTATGCGAAGCCGGGGTGTCCGGAGGATGGGCCGGGCGGGCCGGGGTTCGAAGTGGCCGATCCGTTCGGCAATGCGTTGCGGTTCGCCCAACCCGACTAGCTGTGGCGGCGGCGGTGCGCTCGCGGCTACCGTTGATCCTTGTGGAGATAAGGCACCCGGCACCGGTCGCGCCCCAGGCGCATCCGGCACCGCAGACCGAACCGCCCGCGGAGCCGAGGCGCACCGGGCTGCGCGCCATGGGGTGGCCGCTGGTGGCGGCGGGCGTCGGCGTCGGAGCCGCGCTGCTGCTGCATTTCCGCGATCCGCACGGCGAAGGTTCCTATGGAATCTGTCCGGTCTACGCGCTGACGGGATTGTATTGCCCTGGCTGCGGCGGCATGCGCGGCATGAACAATCTGACCGACGGCCGAATCCTCGATGCGATACACAGCAATCTGCTCGTGCTGCCGCTGGTGTTGGCCTTCGTGCTGTGGATCGGCGACTGGTCGATCCGGGCCTGGCGTGGTGAGCGAATGCGACTACCCCGGCTGAGCCGGACCACGATGTGGGTGTTCTTCGCGCTGCTCATCGGCTATTCGGTGCTGCGAAATACGCCGTGGGGGACCTGGCTCACACCGGTCTAGCCGTTTTTCAGGCAGGCTTCATATATGAGCGATTCGTTGAAGGCACGTGTGCGGGCGAAACTATTGCGCCAGCTCGAAGAGGACGGCATCCGCGACCAAGAGCAGGACGACCCGCGCGAGATCTCGGTCGGGGCCGATCTCGACGCACTCGACAGCGTCACCGAAGACGATCCGCTGGTCGAAGAACTCGCGGCGCGCTACCTGGTCTTCTAACGCGGGGTGGTGCTGGCCTGTCCGCCGGACGGCGGCAATTGCGGCAGCGGCTCGGAGAGCAACCACGCATCCCACAGCGACCGCAGCGGTACCAGACTGTAATGTCCGGCCAGATCGGTGAAATCCTCGGTGCTCACCGATCCGTGCTGATAGCGAATCGTCCACTCGCGCAATAGGTCCCAGAAGGCCAGCGCACCGAGCTCCAACCGCAACGCGTGCAGGGTGAGTGCGCCGCGCTTATAGACGCGATCGTCGAACATGCGCTGCGGGCCCGGATCACCGACGACGATGTCCTGCGGCTCCCTGGACAGATTGTGTCGGGCCGCGCGCGCCAGCTGATCGGCGGTCGGCCCGCCCGCGGCCTCCGACCAGATCCATTCGGCATAGCAGGCGAAGCCCTCGTGCAGCCAGATATCGCGCCACTGCCGGATGGTGAGGCTATTGCCGAACCACTGGTGCGCGAGTTCATGTGCGACAAGGCGTTCCGCGCCGCGGCGGCCGTCGCAGTGGTTGGCGCCGAAGACGGAAATGCCCTGGGCCTCGATCGGGATCTCCAGGTCGTCATCGGTGATCACCACGGTGTAGCCCTCGAACGGATACGGGCCGAACTTCTCGGTGAACAGCTCCATCATCTTCGGCTGGCGTTCGAAGTCGTGTTCGAAATTCGCGCGCAGCCGCGGCGGGAGCACGGCCTGCATCGGCACCGAACCGCGCGTGCCGCCGATGCGGTGTTTGCGGTAGGGCCCGATCTGGATGGTGGCCAGATAGCTCGACATCGGTTCGGACTGTTCGTAGACCCAGGTGGTCTGGCTGGCCTTGGTCTGCTTGCGCAGCAGGGTGCCGTTGGCCAGCGCGTAGTACGGGGTGTCGGTGGTGATCGAAATCCGGTAGCTGGCTTTGGAACTCGGGTGATCGTCACAGGGGAACCAGGACGCGGCGCCATTGGGCTGACTGGCGACCAGCGCGCCCTCGGTCAGTTCCTCCCAGCCGACCTCACCCCAGGGCCCGCGCACCGGCTTCGGTACGCCCGCGTACTGGATGACCAGGCCGAGCACTCCGCCCGCCGGAATCCGCTGCTGCGGGGTGATCACGAGTTTGCCGTGCTGATGGGTGTATTTCGCGGCCTTGCTCCCATTGACGAAGACCTTGCCGACGGTGAGCGACTGGGACAGGTCGAGTGCGAAACGCTCCCGCACGGCGGTGGTCACCGCGGTGATCTCGGCGCGGCCCGCCAGCCGGTTGCTGGCGACCTTGTAGGTCAGTTCGAGTTCGTACCGCGATACCCGATAGCCGCGATTTCCGTTCTGCGGTAGGTATTCGTCGATGGGCTCTTCGTAAAACTTGCCCCGCATCAGTTGGCCGCTCCGGCCTCGCTCGGCCTCGGTGCCGGACTGGACCACGGCGCGATCGGATTGCCCCACCAGCGGGTGGACGGCGGCACGGTGTCACCGCGCATGACCAGCGAGGCGGGGCCGATGGTGGCGCCCGCGCCGATGCCGGCGGCGGGCAGCGCGACGCAGTGCGGTCCGAGGGTGGCGCCCGCGTCGAGGGTCACGGTGTCCATGGCCATGATTCGATCGTGGAAGAGGTGGGTCTGTACCACGCAGCCGCGTTCCACGGTCGCGCCGTCACCGAGTGTCACCAGGTCCGCCTCCGGTAGCCAATAGGACTCGCACCATACCCCGCGGCCGATCTTCGCGCCGAGTCCACGAAGCCACAGATTCAGTACGGGGGTACCGGTCGCGGCGCGCGCGAACCACGGCGCGGCAACGGTTTCGACGAAGGTGTCGGCGACCTCGTTGCGCCACACGAACGAACTCCACAGCGGATGCTCCTCGGCGCGAATTCGCCCGACCAGTAACCACTTCGCGGCGACCGCACTCGCTCCCGCGACCGCACCGGCGGCCATCAGCACCAGACCGCAGAGCAGCCCGGCGACCAGGTATCCGGCCGATTCCGCGATCCAGGCCAGCGTGAACAGCACGCCGAGGCCGATGGCAAAGGTCACCAGTAGCGGGAGGAGTCGGCAGGTTTCCACGATGCCGCGGAACACCTTCAGCCGCAGCGGCGGGTCGAAGGTGCGTTCGGTATCGCCGGTTTCGGAGGCGCGGCGCAGTCGCACCGGTGGGCTGCCCAGCCAGGACGAACCGGCCTTGGCCTTGGACGGCGCCGCCGAAAGCACCGCTACCAGTCCGTTTTTCGGCACTCGCCGACCGGGTGCGGTCATGCCGGAATTGCCGAGGAAGGCGCGCTTGCCGACCTTCGCATCGCCGATGTGCAGCCAGCCGCCGCCGAGTTCGTAGCTGGCGATCATGGTGTCGTCGGCGAGGAACGCACCGTCGGCGACCGTGGTGAATTTCGGCAGCAGCAGCACCGTGGACGCCTCGACGCTCTTGCCGATCTTCGCGCCGAGCAGGCGCAGCCACAGCGGGGTCAGCAGGCTGGCATACAACGGGAACAGGAAGGTGCGCGCCGAATCCAGCAGCCGCTCGGTGGCCCACGCCTGCCAGCCGACCCGACTGCGAACGGGATGGTGGCCCTCGGTGAGTCCGATGCTGAGAAGCCGGACCGCTATGACCGTGGCCACCGCGTAGACGCCGAGGCTGAGCAGCGTCGCGACGGGCAGGATGGCGAAGCCCTCGCCGAGCGCACCAGCGAGTGTGCGGGCGTCGCGGATGAACCAGGCGATGAACGCGCCGCCCGCGCCGAGACCGAGAATGGGCATGGCCGCCAATGCCATCGAGGTCACGCCGAAAATCGCGACCCAGTGCGCGGCCCGCGCCGGGGTGTGATCCGGCCAACGATGCTGGGCCTTACCGACTTTCGTGGCAGGCGAACCGGCCCACTCCTGTTCGGCCTTCACCTTGCCCGATACCGACGATCCGGCCGTGACCTCGGCATTCTTACCGATTTTGCTGCCGGGCAACAGGATCGAGCGCGCACCGACCACCGCGCCCGCGCCGATGCTGATCGGGCCGATGTGCACCACATCGCCATCGATCCAGTAGCCGGACAGGTCGACCTCGGGTTCAACGCTGCAGCCGTCGCCGAGTTCGAGCATGCCGGTGACCGGCGGCAGGGTGTGCAGGTCGACGCCCGTGCCGATCTTCGCGCCGAGTGCCCGCGCGAACGGCACCATCCACGGTGCGCCGGAAAGGCTTTCGGCACCGCTGGCCTCCGAGAGCCGCACCGCCGCCCACAGTCGCAGATGCTCCGAGCCGCCGCGCGGGTAACTGCCGGGCCGCATGCCGCGCAGCAGGATCCGCGCGCCGGTCGCGCAGATCACCATCCGACCGGGCGGTGAGATGAAGATCAGGAAGGCGGCCAGCGTCCACCACCAGGACAATTGCGGCAGCCACGGCAGCGAGCCGGACCAGCCCGCGATATTGCCGACGATCGCCAACCAGGTGAGCCATTGCAGTCCGGTGAGCGTGGTGAGCGGGATGGTGGCCAGCACCTGGGTCCATTGGGCGCGCAGCGGCGTCGGGCGCACGATGCGTTCCTCGACGGCGGCGCTCGGCGCGGTCTCGTCGAGCAGTTCGGCCAGTGCGCCGAGGCGTGGATGGTCGTAGAGATCGGCGACGGTGATGCGTGGATAACGTTGGCGCAGTGCGGTGACCAGTTGCGCCGCCGACAGTGAGCCGCCGCCGAGATCGAAGAAGTCGGTATCCGGGCCGGTGATCTCCGCGCCGAGAATCGAATCCCACAGTCCGGCAATCCATTGCTCGGTTTCGGTGAGTTCGCCGGTCGCGGTTTCGGAGGTGTTCGGCAGCGGCCAGGGCAGTGCGTCGCGGTCGACCTTGCCCGACGTACGGGTGGGCAGGTCGGCGACGATGGCGAGCCGCGGGACCAGCGGTGCCGGAAGTTGTTCGGCGAGTTGGGCTCTGGCGGCCTTCAGGTCGAAATCGGGTGCCGTGCCGGTCAGGTAGCCGACCAGGATCTTATTGCCCGCCTTGGTGGTTCGGATCGCGGCCGCGGCACCGCTGACGCCGGGTAGGTGCTGTAGGGCATTGTCGAGTTCGCCGAGTTCGATGCGGCGGCCGCCGAGTTTGATCTGATCGTCGGCGCGGCCGAGGAAAACCAGGCCCGCGCTGTCCTTGCGCACCAGATCGCCGCTGCGGTAGGCGCGGTCCCAGCCGAGTGACGGTAGCGGAGCGTATTTTTCGGCATCCTTGGCCGGGTCGAGGTAGCGGGCCAGACCGACACCGCCGATCACCAGTTCACCGGATTCGCCCTCGCCCACCGGATTTCCGGCGGCGTCGACGACGGCCAGATCCCAGCCGTCCAGGGGGAGACCGATCCGGACCGGGAAGCCGCCGTCCAGCAGCGCCGCACACGCGACCACCGTTGCCTCGGTGGGGCCGTAGGTATTCCAGACCTCGCGTTCTGTATCTGATTCGCGGCGTTCGCGGTGCCCTACGTGGTCACGCTCCGCTTCCTCCTCCTGGCCCGTCGCTCGCGCCGCGGGGCTTCCGGCAAGGCGTTCGGCGAGTTCGGGCGGCACCGCCTCGCCGCCGAAGATCAGCAGCCGGACCGGCTCGAGCGCCTCGGCGGGCCAGGTCGCGGCCAGGGTGGGAACCGTCGAGACGATGCTGATTTCGTGCCGGACCAGCCAGGGACCGAGATCCGCACCGGTGCGGACCAGGGCGCGCGGTGCGGGCACAAGGCAGGCGCCGTTGCGCCAGGCCAGCCACATTTCCTCGCAGGAGGCGTCGAAGGCGACCGAGAGCCCGGCGAGCACCCGGTCGCCCGGACCGATCGGGGCATCCGGGAGGAACAGCCGTGCTTCCGCGTCGACGAAGGCGGCGGCATTGCGGTGGGTGACGGCGACGCCCTTCGGGGTTCCGGTGGATCCGGAGGTGAAGATGATCCAGGCGTCGTCGTCGGGAGTGGGGCGAAGGATCGAGTCGGCGGACTCGGGCCGTTCGAGGGCCGTCGGCTCGACGCCTGCCGTGGTCACGATCGCGGTGACGCGGGCCTCACCGAAGACGAGGCGGGCCCGCTCCTCCGGATCGTCGGCGTCCACCGGAACATAGGCCGCACCGGCAAAGAGAATGGCCAGAATAGTGACGTAAAGCTCATGGGTGCCGGACGGCATGCGCACGCCGACGCGGTCGCCGGGGCGCACACCCGCCGCGGTCAAGCGCACCACTCCGGCGTCGATTTCGGCCAGCAATTCGGTGTAGCCGAGCACCACGCGACCGTCATCGATCGCGGGTGCCTCCGGGTGGGCTTGCGCGGTGCTGTTCAGAATGTCGACAAGGGTCCTGGCCTGCGGTGCGAGTGCACCACGCAGCAAGGGATCGGGTGTGCGGAGCCCGTTCGTCGGGTCCGTGCCCGCCGCGGTGTCGACCTGCGGCCGCAGCATCACGTCCTGCCCACCTCTCATAGACCTGCCTAGCGCTTCCTCGTTGTTGTTTCACAGCAGGGTTACCAGTGGGCAAACGCCACGGTGACCAACCTGTCTACGGTACCTGCGGTATTGCCTCAGACCTCTTCGCCGAGCGCCTTCAACGCCAAGCGGTGCAGCGTGCGCCGCTCGTCCTCGTCGAGGCGGTGCAGCACCCGCTCGGCGGCCTTTTCGATGAGTTCGTCGGTCTTGCGACGCTCAGCGCGTCCGGACCGGGTGATGGACAGCCGGTACTTGCGTCGGTCGGTGGCATCGCGCGTGCGGATGACGAATCCCGCCTCCTCCAGGCCATCGATCAGCCGGACCACCTCGCTGCGGTCGATGCCGAGTGCGGTGGAGACCTGCTGCTGGGACAGGTCGTCGAACTCCTCCAGGCAGACCAGCACCCAGTGTTCGCGCAATGACGTGCCCATTTCGGCGTGTACGGCCTTGTGCAGCTTGCCGAGCGCGTACGTCGGGAAGCGGAGCAGGCCGCGAGGGTAAATGGGGTCGGCGGGCATTCGGTAATTGTATCTATTGTTGATGCACCAGATTGTTGATAACCTCCGCAATCTAGGTTGTCTACAAATATCGGAGGATCCATGTCGGATACTCGAACGGCCGTCGCCGCCACCGCGCCCGCACTCGAACCCATTCCCGCGCGGGTCTGGCGGGTGGCCGGTGTGGTGGTCTTCGGCGCGGTCATGAGCATGTTGGACACGTCGCTGGTGAATATCGGGCTGAACTCCATCGCGACGGATCTCGGTGCGGCACTGGACAGTGCCCAGTGGATCGCGAGCGGCTATCTGCTCGCACTCGCCGTCACACTGCCGCTGTGCGGTTGGCTCGGGCGGCAATTCGGCACGGACCGAGTCTGGTTGACCGCGCTCGCCGGATTCACAGTGACCTCCGCACTGTGTGCGCTAGCCCCGAATATCGGCTGGCTCATCGGATTTCGGATCGCGCAGGGTCTGGCGGCGGGGCTATTGGTGCCCGCCGGGCAGACCCTGCTCGGACAGGCCGCCGGTCCGCAGCGGTTGGGTCGGGTGATGAGTGTCGTCGGCATCGCGGTGGTCGCCGCGCCCGCGATCGGGCCGACCATCGGCGGCGTCATGCTGGCGAATATGGACTGGGAGTGGTTGTTCCTGATCAATATCCCGTTCGGGCTGGTCGCCTTCGTCCTCGGGCGTCGGGTGCTGCCGCGGGCGGAGGCGACGGGCAACGGTGGTCGATTCGATGCCATCGGGTTCGCGTTGATCGGGGTCGGGCTGTCGGCGCTGGTCTATGGACTCGGTGAATTCGGCAGTCGTGGTGCGATTTCCGCGCCGACGGTGTGGGTATCGGTATTGGTCGGAGTGTTCGCGCTCGGCCTGTTCGTGGCACGGTCGGTGCGCGGTGGTGGCCTGCTCGATGTCGGACTGTTCCGGCATCCGGTATTCGCGACGGCGAATGCGGCGAACCTCTTCGCCGGTGCGTCGCTGTTCGGGTCGATGCTGTTGCTGCCGCTGTACTTTCAGGTGCTGCATCGGGAAGGCCTCATCGCGACGGGGCTGCTGCTCATGTCCTTCGGGATCGGTGGGGTCATCGCGCTGCCCGTCGGCGGCCGGTTGACCGATCGGTACGGCGGTGGTGTGGTCGCCGTGGTCGGCAGTGCGGTGACGGTCGCGGCCACGGTGCCGTTCGCGCTCGCTGATGCCGCCATGAATCCTGTTGTGGTACAGGTACTTCTGTTGATCCGCGGGGTCGCGACCGGATTGACCGGGGTACCGATCGTTGCGGCGGCCTACGCATCGGTGCGGCCGGAGCAGCTGCCGGATGCGGCGTCGTTCGTGAATATTCTGCAGCGGGTCGGCGGGTCGATCGGAGCGGCACTGCTCGCGGTGGTGCTATATCGCGCGGCCGCTGCCGGATTGCCGGTGGATGCCGGATTCCGGCAGGCGTTCTGGTGGCTCACCGCCGCGTCGGTGGTCTCATTGGTCGCGTCACTAGTGCTGTGGCGCAAGGAGATTCAGCCGAATTTGTGATGCTTGCGCCTGGTCGGTGGTTACCGACCAGGCGCATCATTACGCGGCCGAGGCGGCGGTGCCGATGCCGAGTGCGGCGAGGATGGCCGCGCTGATCTGTTCGAGCCGATCGCGAACCCGGGGGCGGCGCAACATCGCAACGGCCCGGGAGGCCAGCAGGGCGAGCAGAATCATCTCGACGGCGGCAATGGAGCATTCGATGGCACCGAGCGCGAGGGTGTTCAGGAAGGTGACATCGGTGAGGAATTGCGGCAGCACCGCCAGGTAGAACAGTCCGACCTTCGGGTTGAACATGCATGACACCACGCCCGCGGCGAATGCCGAGCGAATCGAGGTCGGGGCCTGCGTGGCCGACTGTTCGGACGTCGCGGCGGTGCCCCGTTTGCGATGATCGATCAGCGCGCGAATTCCCAAGTACACCAAATAGATTCCGCCGATGACCTTGAGCGTCCGGTAGGCTGTCGCGGACTGTTCCAACAGGGCGGCGACGCCCGCCGCGACCACCGCGGCCCACACGATCCCGCCCAACGCCGAGCCGATCGCCGCGGCGATGCCGGGTCGCGCGTCCACGATCGAGAATCGCAGCACCAGGAACGAATCCGGGCCGGGCGTAACCGACAGCAGAATGCACAGGCCGACAAAGCTGAGCAGCAGGGAAAGCGTCACCTATCGATCAGACCGCACATCGCTCGGCATTGCAAGGTTATTTAATCGGCTGCATGTATATGCATTTCAGGGAGGTTGACAGAGCGGTGGGGCGTCTGCCACTCTCGGTTCAGGTCATGAGTACCAGCATCAAGCCCCGGCTAGCTGGTCGGCAACCCTCCTCCGCGGTGGGGTGCTCCGGGTGACGACCAGGCCGCAGCCCGACCGGATGCGGCAAGCGCGGACTCGGAAGATCACCAGATTTCGGGTCCCATAGCCGATGGGATTTTGTGATGACCGCTGCAATCGATCAGAGCTGTGCCGCCCTCGCCCGGGTCTCCGGCGACGACCTCCAGGTGCCGCTCGTCCAGGGTGGAACAACCACCTACACGAACTTCGACTATGCCGCTAGCGCACCGGCATTGGCGCAGGTCACCGACCGGGTGCAGCAATTGCTGCCGTACTACGCGAGTGTGCACCGCGGTGCCGGTTACGCCTCGCGGATCTCCACCGAGTGCTACGAGGCCGCGCGCGGTTCGGTCAGCCGCTTCCTCGACGCCGCCGACGATCAGGTCGTGGTGTTCACCCGCAACACCACCGATTCGTTGAATCTGCTCGCCGCCTGTGTGCCCGGCGACACTGTGGTGCTGGATATCGAACATCATGCGAACTTCCTGCCGTGGACCCGGCACGGCCGCCGCGTCGTCAAGGCCGCGGCGACCGTCGAGGAGACGATCCGTCAGCTGGTCGCCGAATTGTGCAGTAAGCCAGCCGCATTGCTCGCCGTCACCGGTGCGTCCAATGTGACCGGTGAGGTGCTGCCGCTCGAGCGCCTGGCCACCATCGCGCACCAGTGCGGTGCCCGCATCCTGGTCGATGCCGCGCAGTTGGCGCCGCATCGTCGAATCAGTCTGCGCGCCATCGGTATCGACTATCTCGCCTGCTCCGGCCACAAGCTCTACGCGCCGTTCGGAGCGGGAGTGCTTGTCGGACACCGGGATTGGCTCGATGCGGCCGAACCGTATCTGTCGGGCGGCGGGGCGGTTCGCGAGGTCACCACCACCAATGCGGAATGGGCAGCGGCGCCGCAGCGGCACGAGGCCGGTTCGCCGAATGTCCTCGGTGCGGCCGCACTCGCCGCCGCATGTGACGCACTGTGTGCGATCGATCCGAAAACCCTTGCCGCGCATGAGCAAACGCTCGCCGATCGACTGCGCGCCGGGCTGTCCGAGATTCCGGGCGTCAACCTGCTGCGCATCTGGGACGACAGTCCGGACACCGTCGGCATTGTCGCCTTCACCCTGGATGGATTCGTCCCCGGCCACGTCGCCGCCTACCTCTCCGCCGAACACGGGATCGGCATTCGCGACGGCCGCTTCTGCGCCCACCCGCTGCTCGCCCGCCTCGGTCTCGACGGCGCACTGCGCGCCAGCATCGGCCTCGGCAACAGCTCCGCCGACGTAGACCGCCTGGTCGCGGCCATCGCCACCCTGGTCGACAAGGGCGCTTCGTGGAATTACGCCAGCACCGACGGACTTTGGAACCCGACCCCCGAAACCCGCCCCTTCACCCACCCCGACTCCGCCGACGGCGCGGCACCCTGCTCGATCGGCTAGCCGGAGCCGCCCTGGGCCGCTGTGCACCGATTGGGCCGGCCTGCATCGTTGAGTTGCTGTTGCATCGTTGGTCGCCGCGCACCAGTGGGGCCGTGCATCGTTCGGGCCGCTGTGCACCTCTGGGACGGTGTGCAATTGCTGAGCCATCGCGCACGGTTCGGGGTGCCGAGCACTGATTGTGTTGCTGCTGCACACCGATTGCGCTGCGGCGTACTGATTGTGTTGCGGCGCATCGAGTGTGTTGCGGCGCACCGATTGTGCTGCGGCGTACTGATTGTGTTGGCGCGCACCGGCTCATTGTCGCGGACGCCGTGACCACGACCGATGGGGACTTCGAGTCGGCCGTCGAGAAGATCACCGGCCTGCTCGACGAGAACGGCAATGGGTAGCCGCATGGGTTTGCAGATACCAGCGGCGCTGGAGCCGGTGGCGGCGGTCGTCGTCTATCGCTGGCCGAAGGCGGATGAGACCAAGCTGTTCAGTTTGGGCAATAAGGCCGAAATGATGGCGAACACGCTGGAGAAGTACTCCGGCAAGATCGATACCAAATTCCGAGAGGCCCTTGGCTATATCGAGGGCGAGACCCACGATGCGATCGAGCGTTATCGGCAGCAGACGATGCACGCGATCGAGACGCTCACCGATCTGCTCCGCGATATCGCCCTGGCGCTACGGATCTACGCATCGCTGATTCTGGCCATCAAGCTGTACATCATCTCGATGCTGATCTACACCGCCATCCAGCTGGCCGCGGCAGCCGCGGCGGCGGTGCCGACCCTCGGCGCGAGTACGGCCGAGGCGGCGGCGATGCAGGTCGCGATTCGCACCGCCATCACGCAGGCGCTGCAAGCTGATCCAGCAGATCCTCACCCAGACCGTCATCAAGGCCGCCACCGGCGCATCGACCAACGCCGCAATGGAATTATAGCGTTGCCGCGCAGGCGAATCCGGCCCGCGCTCAGTCTTCGAGCGAGGTCGGGCGGTAGTAGCGGCCGCGGTAGTAGAGCAGTGGTGCGGCGCTGGGCTGTTCGTCGGTGTTGTCGTGAACCCGGGTGACCAGACCGACGACGAGGGTGTGGTCACCGATGGGGATCAACTGTTGGATGGTGGCGCGGATCCAGATGGGCGTGCCGTGCAGCACAGGCTCGCCGGTGTCCAGGGTGGTCCACAGGGAGCGATCGCTGAAGCGTTGATCGGCGGTCCGCGCGAAGCGCTTGGCCAGATCGTGCTGATGTTCGCCGAGGAAATGCACCACCACCGAGTCCGCCGCCTGCAATGCCGTCAGGCTCGACGAGGTGTGGGCGATATTGAAGGAGACCAGCGGAGGTTCCAGGGACAGCGATGCGAAGGAGGTCGCGGTAAAGCCGACCGGGCCTTTCGCGGAGCCCAGCGTGACAACGGTGACGCCCGCCGGATAGTGCCCCATGGAGGCCCGGTACAGCTCGGCGGTGATACCGCTCAGATCATCGGGAATCTGGAGGTCCGTGGCGGGGGGTTGCGCTTCGGTCACAGCTGCGCCTCGCTAGCGCTCAGCTTCGCTGCGACCGGTGGTGCTGTGTTGATGGTTCGCGAGCTCACATGACGAAACTACGCCGGGTATCCGAATCGGGTTCAATCCACATCGATCGGGAGCCCGGCGGTGATCCGCACGAGTTCGCGAAACGAGGTGCGGAACACGGTATTCGGATGTCCACCCGCGGCCCAGACCTCCCGGTGCGTGGACAGCGCGTTATCCACCCAGGTCGGCAGGTTGGTGGGATGGCCGACCGGTGCGATGCCGCCGATCGGCTGCCCTGTCACCTCCTGCACCATCTCTGCGGGTGCGCGGGTGAGCTTGCCTTCCAGCCGTTCGCTGGTGCGCCCGAGGTCGACCTGGTGTGCGCCGGAAACCAGCAGCAGCACCGGATCGTCGTCCAAGAGGAACACCAGTGATTTCGTGATGGCGCCCACATCGACCCCGAGTGCCCGTGCGGCATCGGCGGCGGTGGGCGTGGGGGCGGGCTGAGTGACGATGACACCGTGGTGGCCGCGGGCGATCAGGGTATCTGCGACCCGACATGCGACTGGTGGAAGCGACCTGCGCATGGAACCAGAGTAGAGCGATTGCGGGCCGTGTGCCGGTCGAGTTCTCAGTCAGTGGTCGGAGGGCTGGACGGGAGAACCGGTGCGGCGCACCGGCTTTGCACAGCATTTGCGCGCGGCACGGACTGGTCGGCTGGCTGGCGCACTTCTGCTTTACGCTATACGAATGACTGATTGGCAGGCTTTCACCGTTGAAACCAAGGATCACATTGCGCAGGTCACGCTGACCGGCCCCGGCAAGGGCAATGCCATGGGTCCGGACTTTTGGCGGGAGTTGCCGGAGATCTTCCGGGGATTGGACGCCGATCCCGAGGTTCGTGCGATTGTGATCACCGGTTCCGGGAAACATTTCTCCTACGGACTCGACCTGCCCGCGATGGCCGGGACCTTCGGTCCGCTGATGGCGGATAGGGCGCTGGCCGCGCCGCGCACCGACTTCCTCTACGAGGTGCGCCGGATGCAGGCCGCGGTGACCGCGGTGGCCGACTGCCGCAAGCCGGTCATCGCCGCGGTCTCCGGCTGGTGCATCGGTGGCGGGCTGGATCTGATCGCCGCCGCCGATATCCGCTACGCGAGCGCGGACGCGAAGTTCAGTCTGCGCGAGGCGAAGGTCGCGATCGTCGCTGATATCGGTTCGCTGCACCGCCTGCCCGGCATTATCGGCGAGGGACATCTGCGCGAACTCGCCTACACCGGAAAGGACATCGACGCGGCGCGTGCCGAGAAGATCGGCCTGGTCAATGACGTATTCGCCGATCAGGACGCGGTATTGGACGCGGCGCACGCCGTCGCGCGCGAGATCGCCGCGAATCCGCCGCTGGTGGTGCAGGGTGCGAAGGATGTGCTCGAGCAGCGCACCAAGGATCAGGTGGCCGCCGGACTGCGCTACGTCTCCGCGTGGAACTCCGCATTTCTGCCGTCCGAGGATCTGACCGAAGCCATCCAGTCGGTGTTCGAGAAGCGCGCCCCGGAGTTCAAGGGTCGGTAAAGGCCGCATATTCACTTGCCCTATCCGTTGGCTCGCGCACATACTTGTATCACGCAACTAATTGATTGGCGCAAGTAAAGGTGGGGCGAGTGGATGAGGATGGGCTCTCGGTCGAGGCGATAGCGATTCAGCTCACCCGGCTGCAACGAATCCGGGAGCGGACCGCGGCGCAAATGCGGAGCAAGGACGGCGTGGATCCCGCCGCGTTCGCGATTCTGTTCCGGCTGCTCTGTGACGGGCCGATGCGCTCCGGCGCACTCGCCGAGGCGGTGCATTCGGATGCCTCGACGGTCAGTCGGCATATCGCCCATCTCGTCGACCGGCGTTTGGTGGAACGGCAGGCCGATCGCAGCGACGGTCGGGCCACCGTGCTCGTCGTCACCGAGCGGGGTCGTGAGGTGGCCGAGCGGATCCGCAGGCGCAGGCACGAGAACCTGACTCGGGTCATGGCGGCCTGGACGTCGCAGGACCGGGCCGCATTCGCCGAACTGCTGCGGCAATTCGTCGACGACTACGAGCGGGCCAAGCCCGCCATGATCGCCGCCATCCGCAAGGACCAACACCTATTCGACCTCGAGACGGAGAACGAGTCGTGACCGCACCGGCCACCGTGGCGGAGCCCACGGGTTTCACCCACAGACAGATCCTGACCATCATGAGTGGTCTGCTGCTCGGCATGCTGCTCGCGGCGCTGGACCAGACGATCGTCTCGACCGCGATCCGCACCATCGCCGATGATCTCGACGGCTATTCGATGCAGGCCTGGGCGACCACCGCCTACCTGATCACCGCGACACTCGCGACGCCGCTGTACGGCAAGTTGTCCGATATGTTCGGCCGCAAGCCGTTTTTCATGGCGGCGATCTCGATCTTCGTGGTCGGTTCGCTGCTGTGCACGATGGCGCAGTCGATGTACGAGCTCGCGGCGTTTCGCGCCTTCCAGGGACTCGGCGCGGGTGGGCTGATGTCGCTGGCGCTGACCATCCTCGGCGATATCGTCAGCCCGCGCGAACGCGCCAAGTACCAGGGCTACTTCCTCGCGGTATTCGGCACCTCCAGTGTGATCGGCCCGGTGCTCGGCGGTGTATTCGCCGGTCAGGACACCATCCTCGGGGTCAGCGGCTGGCGCTGGGTCTTCCTGGTGAATGTGCCGATCGGGCTGATCGCGCTCGGCGTCGTCTCGAAGGTGCTCAAGCTGCCGAAGCGGCCGCACTCCACCGATCGGGTCGACTGGTGGGGCGTCCTAGTGCTCGCGATCGGGCTGGTGCCGCTACTCATTGTCGCCGAGCAGGGGCGCGAATGGGGTTGGGGCAGTGGGCGTTCCATTCTCTGCTATGTGATCGGCGTGCTCGGTGTCATCGGGTTCGTGCTGGTCGAGAAGGCGATGCGGGATAAGGCGCTGATTCCGCTGCGGATGTTCGCCAATAAGACCTTCGCGCTCGGCGTGGTGATCTCGGTCGTGGTCGGCTCGGCGATGTTCGGCGGTATTTCGCTGCTGCCGCAGTATCTGCAGGTGGTGCGCGGATCCAGTCCGACACTCGCGGGTCTGCAGATGCTGCCGATGGTGCTCGGGATGATGACCGGCTCGGTCGTATCCGGCCAGCTGATCTCACGCACCGGTCGCTACCGGATCTTCCCGCTCATCGGCGCGACCATGTTGACGCTCGGCCTGTTCCTGCTGCACTTCGTGAATGCCGACAGCCCGCTGTGGCTCGCGATGATCTTCATGGCAGCCACCGGATTCGGACTCGGCAATCTCATGCAGCCGCTCACCATCGCGGTACAGAATGCGTTGCCGCCCAAGGACATGGGCGTCTCCACCGCCGCGGCCACCTTCTTCCGGCAGATCGGCGGCACGATGGGTGTCGCGGTATTCCTCTCGATCCTCTTCGCGCAGTTGACGCCGAATATCTCCACCGAGATGAAGTCCGCGGCCACCGACCCGGCATTCCAGCACGCCGTAGTCGAGGCCGCGCACAGCAGCAATCCCGCCGATGCCGCGCTAGCGAAAGGCCTTCTCGCGCAGGACACTTCAGCGGCCGGTGGGGTGCTGAAGGACAGTTCGATCGTGCAACAGCTCAGTCCGGAACTGGCCCGACCGTTCAAGGTCGGTTTCGCGGAATCCATGTCGACGGTATTCCTGTCGGTGACCGGCATCGCCCTGCTGGCACTGATTCTGGTGCTGTTCTGGAAGGAAGTGCCGCTGCGGACGGTCGGCGGCATCGAGGCGGCCAAGGGCGATGCGGCAGCCAATGGATCCGATGTTCTCGAGCGCACCGGGTTGTTGACCGCAGGTGGCGAGGCACTGGGTCCGCCCGAGGATGCGGTGAGTTCGACCAACGGTGCCGGATCGAGAACCAGCGGTTCTGCCTGAATCTGGCCGCGCGCCCGTTCCCCGCAGTCGTCGGGGCCGGGCGCAACTCGTTTCACGGTTCTGAGTGGCGGTATTCGCCGGGGACGTTGTGGATGGTGCGTGACCTCGACGGGCGCATGACGCTCAGGCTCAGGGACACGATCACTTGCAGTGACACCCAGGCAGCGGCACCGTTGACGGTCAGGGCACTGCGTTGCTCCGCTGCTGACAACTCATGCCTGCAGATCTCTGGAGACCTGCCCGTGCTCGCGACCTGACTTGCAGCACATCGACTTCCGAGCTCCAGGTGCCGTCGGCGACTCCATTGGCGTTGTCGCATATCCCGTGAGCGCCTCGCAGAAGCTATAGCTTCTGCGAGGCGCTCACGGGATATGCGATAGCTGTTGTGCGGCGTGGGGATCGGGCTAGCTTCGATGCGGGTGGCGGGTGCGGAGGTATTCGTCGTGTTCGCGGTCTTCGCGGTGGTAGCGCTGGGTGAGGGTGGTCAGGCGGTGGATTTCGGCGGCCATGGAATGGGGTTCGATGGGTTTGGCGATGATGGGGTCGCCGGTTTTCACGTAGTAGCGGCCGTCGGGGTAGTCCATCCACCAGAAACCGCGGGCGGGGGTCGGGCGGGCGTCGAGAGCCGGGCCCGGGCAGATGGTTATCTCGCCGAAGGCGGAGCGGGGGCGCTGGAAGATGCGGTCCAGTTGGTCGATGGGGCCGAGGTCGTGGGCACGCCGGATGTGGCGGTCACGTTCGGCGGCGATTTCCGCGCGGCGGATCTCCAGCGGTGGGTGGGTGCCGGGTCCGCACGCGGGTAGGGCGGTTACCGCGTACCGGGCGACTTGTTCTGCGGTGCAATAGGTCAGGAGAACATCGCCGCCGGTGTCGGGATGCGGGCCGGGGAACTGGTGCAGGACGGCCCCGGCCTGAGCGCGGACCGCACCATGGAACCGATATATGTGCGATAGATCGGCACCGCCGAAACCCTTGGACTCCACCCGGACATCCGGCTCGAGCAGCACCTCGATGGCATGTTCGAGCTCGGGCGAATACTTGGCGAGCAAGGAACTGACAGCAGCCTCCCGATGACGCTTCAGCTCATCGAAGTCAGCGATGTCGGTGCGATAGTGCAGCGGATAGGGAAGGCGGTCGCGACCGTATGCGGCCCAAAGCATTTCGAACTCGAGCCCGCTGAGCCTGTTCCTACCCGCCCCGTACCCACTGCTGCCCGCTATCCCGCTGTCATTAGTCACTCCGCCACCTTCAACCGATTGCCATTCCGTGCGCTTACCCACTCCGCCGTTTCCACCGCCCGGCCTCGCTCGGGTTAGTAGCGGGATTCACTGTCGTGGTCTGCGCCGATTACCGGGGGGACGGTTTTGGGTCGGGAGTTCAGGCCGGTGAGTTCTTCGCCGTGTTCGGCGGTGATGAGGTAGTCGGGGACGGCCTTTTTGCGGTCGTCGTCGTTGGACTTGTTCTGGCCTGGGGCGCCCATGCCCGACATGCCGGAGCGGCCTGATGTTGCGGTGCTCTGGCGGGTTGTGGCGGCGGCTGTGGTCGTTGCCGTTGCTGGTGTGCCGGAGACGGTGCGGCCGGGGCTGCCCTGGGTGGTTCCGGGGGCGCCAGTGCTGGTTGGGCGGCCGGTGGTTCCGATGCCGGGGGTGTTGAGGGTCGGGGTGGACGTGCTCGTGGTTGCGGTGGTGGGGGAAGTGGGTTGTGTTGTCGCGGTTGCGCTTTGGGGGTTGGTGCTGGCGGCGGTGGTGGCATCCGGTGTTGTCGACGACGGGTTTGTGGATTGCTCGGTGCCCGTCGGCTGGCCCGAATCCTGGCCCTGGTTGCCCGAACCGTCCGAGCCGCTGCCATCGGAACCCGAGGAACCGCCATCGGAACCCGAAGGTCCGTGTGTACCACCGGAATCCCCGCCTGGTGAGACCGGGCCGGGACCGTCGGCGATCGTCGGCGCGGTGGGCATGTAGGGGACGCCGACATCGGTCTGTCCCGCGACTTGGCCGTAGACCGTGCGCAGGATTCTGCGCCCCTCTTGCTCGGCCTCGGTGCTGGTGTATTCGTCGGTCTTCATGACGCCGTCTTTGGGCAGCGTCTTTCCGGCGATATCCGGGCGCTCGGTCAGGCCGGGCATCAATGCCTGGGTCTGCTCCAGGCCGGTCTTCATTTCCGCGAGCTTGAGACTGGTCAGGGTGGCTGCTTGCGCCAGCGGAACGGACTTGTCGTAGTAGTTGTGCACTGCGGTGGTGGCTGCCTGCGCCGCAGCACCGGTCCATCCGGTGTGGCCGTTCTGGCCGGTGATGGTGCGATCGAATTCGCGCTTGAAGACCTCGAAAGTGCCGGTCAGCTCGGCACCGATATTCGCCCACATGGTGACCGCGTCATCGACGAGTTTCGGCTTCATCGCCGAGACAGCGGTCTGCATTTGCTCGAGAGTGAGGTGGTCGTAGCTGTCCGGAGTCGTGATGTGCGGCGGTTGCGTCTCGCCATCGAAACCGTTGTAGCCCGACTCGGTCTTGTAGATCCAGTCGCGGTCCCGGTTCCACTGTTCCTGTGCCTCGATCACCCGGCGTTGGTAGTCCTCGTACGTCATTCCGGAGTCACCTGCTCGAACTGGGAGGCACGGTCTTGGTCTAGGGCGATGAAGTTCGCGATCGCTTGTGCCACAACCTGTTTCACGGTGTTGACGGAATCGATGTGTTGCTTGATCACGACATCCAGTGAGCGGTCGTTTCCCGAGGCGGTCTCGGAGAACTTCTTTTCGAGGATTTTGCCGGAGTTGAATGTGCCGAAACCTGTTATGTTGCCGACGCTGCCGATCTTGTCGAGCACTGTGTTGAGCCTGTCGATTTGGTCGTCGCAGACCTTGTCCAAGCCCTTTCCAACCTCGGGGTCTAGCGACAGCTCACCGGCGTTTGCCTTGTCGAGCAGTCGTTTCCATTCACTCGGATCAACACCGTTGATCATTCCCCCTCCATCAGTGTTCAGGCAGGTACTGGGCCAAGGCTTCAGTGAGGCGACGCACCTCGGCACACGGTTCACCAGCTTGGGGACCGCTAGTCCCGTATCGGTTCATTACCTTGAATTCGACCATTCCATGCGGCACCTCAACTCCGAGCCAGCAGGTCAGCTCATACGTGGCGCCAGGCGGGCGGAACTGGAGTGCCCTGTGGGAAGCGACAGTCGTCCAGAGATAGTCCACATAGTCGGATCTCTGGCTGGTCTCCTCCAGCGTGTGTTCCGACGACAAGATTCCGAAGTTGTACGTTTTCGGCGCCGATAGCCAACCGCAAACCTTCCAGCCTGTCGGATCGACTCCGGCGACGGTGGTGTCCTTGCTGGCGGTGTTCAGCCCGAGTGCAGATATCGCGGAGTCGGGAATGTCGCAGGGATTCCAGATCGCTGCTTCGGGATCTTTCGAGGTAGTGGCTGCTGCCGTAGTACTTGCCGATGCTTTCGTACTGCTAGGCGTCGGCGTGCCATCCACTGAGTCGTTGTTGCATCCGGCAAGCGCTAGCACCGCGCCAAGGATCAGGGCCGCAGCGCGCGGCATCTTCGCTGTACCGACCATCCGCGAACCCCTTCGCTGCCACCCGTACCGAGGGGTCATACGCATCCCCCGCTGCTCCGCAACCCTACCGTCTGGAGCTGGCGACCGGCAACGACACCAGACAATGGTCAGACGCCGAAAGAGCCTCCCGCACTCACTCTTGTGCGGGAGGCTTCGTATCGATCACTCAGGAGTGGTTGAACTTCCCATCGGCAACGGCGCTGGTGAAGGCATCCCATTCACCGCCGTCGAAAACCAGTGCACGGCCGCCCGGATTCTTCGAGTCCCGCACGCCGACCACGCCGCTGGGCAGAAACGCCACCTCGACACAGTCTTTCGTCGCGGAACTCCGAACGCTCTTGAACCAGCGAGCCTCGGATAGTTCGTCGTCATGCTTGCCGGTCACGCGGCGTACTCCCTTGCTAGCTGCCGAAGCAGACTCCTGCTCGCTGTCTCATCCAACGCGGCGCGTTTGATGACCTCATGAGCCACATCGTAGCGCTGGACGTGACTGGGTGACTCCAAATATAAGTCGCCCGTGAAGTTTTCAAGGTAGACAACGGGCGGCTCGATCGGCTTCTTATTCTTGTCCAACCGGAAGTTGACGATCGTGAATAGCCCGATCGGGTCGCCCAGTGGGATGCCAGCGGAGAACGGGAGCACCCGCAGCGTGATGTTCGGCAGAGTCGACATGTCAGCCAGATGTCGCAGCTGTCCGCCCATGACCCGACGGCCGCCGACCATCCGGCGCAGCGCGCACTCGAGGAGTACCGCATTCAATTCGACTGGTTGCCGCTTCCTGGTGAGGATCTTCTGACGGCGCTGTTTCACTTCAACCCGCCGTTCGATTTCCGCGCCAGAAATACCGGGAAGTGCTGAACGGAGAAGGGCCCGAGAGTAGTCCGGGGTTTGTAGTAACCCCAACACAACGTCCGGCGCATACGAAGTCAACCGCCGCGCCGCAGCCTCCAGACCCACGTACACATCGAAGTCTTCCGGAATCAACTTCCCATACTCATGCCACCAACACTTCCCCGACGCCTGCTGCGCCAACCCCAGCAACCCCGCCGTCACCACCTCCTCCGCGTCATACACCGCACACAGCTCTCGAATATCCAGCAGCCGTATGCGATTCGCCTGACCGGTCTCCAACCGCTGCAAGGTCGTCTTACCGCGTTCGATCAACTGCGCCGCCTCGGGCATTGTCATCCCGGCCTGTAAGCGCAGGTCACGCAGATGGCGTCCCAGTTGTCGTCGCGGCACCGTACTTCCAGAATCCGTCATGGCCCCCTACCTCAGTGTTTCGGAAACGAGTGTGATGTGTCCGTGGATGTACCGATCCGCGGACACGGAACTTGTCCTCGCCTTTCGGCGCGATTCGAATGCAGACCCCATGAAGACGCTGACTCCTCCGCCTGTCGCGTGCTGTGCTGTTGCCGCGCCCGGTCGGAGAGCCGTAGGAAACTCGAGAAACCTATTGGATCACAACGGATTGCCGCTTATCCGCAGATTCGGCCGGGCGCTTTCGAATTCACCGACGAGAATCGAGGAATCCGATGGATCACCGGAGACGGCGACTCGGCCGGACGCATCCGCACGCACCCAGCCCGAACCCCATCGGCGATGTCGTGGTCGTCGACGCGATCCGGCCGCATGCGCGCCGAGGGTGTTCGTGCTGATCGAACCGCTGCCGACCAAGGGGGAAGTGCTGCGCGCCTGCCGCGGCGTCGAGCACGCCGCGCACCCGCTCCTACACGCGGCCTACGAACTAACCTGCCTGCACGAGAGTCGCCTCGCCGACGGCGGCCGCACCGATGACATCGATTGCCGGAGAGCGAAATTGGTGCGCCACATCAATCATTGGGTCAATGCGCAACTGGCGCCCGCACATGGCGGCGCATCGGTGCACACCGAAACCCTCGGCGCGGTGCTGGACCGCCTCGCCCAATACACCGCCACCGCCTACGCAGCCCTGGCCAGCGCCACGGACGACGCGCTCGGCGACGCCTGGGAGGCACTGGCCGAATTGGCCATCGGCTACGAGGATTTGGCGCACGACCTCGCCGCGGGCCGTCGCCGCCTCCCCGGCGCCCCCTGAACCCGCCCGCCCCGCCTTGAAGTCCCTCGGCTGTCAAGGAGTATGCCCCGGTGCTCTGAAAGTCCTGGTTGGATGCGGTTGTCGAGTGCCGTGCCCTGCTGCTCCCGAACATCCTGGTGGGCTGCGGTTGCCGAGCGCATGCCCTACTGCTCCCGAACACCCGATGGAGTTCAGCTGTCCAGCTGCGCATTCCGAACCAACAGTTACTCGATCCTGCCCGATCGCCGCCCCCACACGACAACGCGACTCTTCAAGATCACAATGTGCTGGTGGCGGTAAATGTCGAGAGCCCGTCTCCAAGAACGCATTCTCGGCGGCTATTTGAGTTGTGGTGGCGAGAGTCGTTCGGGCGCAACGGGAAGGGTGGGGTAGGTGATGTTGCCCAAGGGGGTGATTGGTCGAGCCCTAGGGGTGGCTGTTCGGGCGGTGAATTGTCCTTAACGTAAGCGAGGTAATCAATCAACATCGCTTTCAGGAGCAGTGAAATGCGGATCAAGTCCTTTATCGCGGCCGGTCTTCTCGCCACCGCCGCCGTCGCCGGGGTGTCGACGGCAGCAACCGCGTCTGCGGCCACGGGCTACTACTACGGCACCTATGCCACCTCTGCGGCGTGTGCCGCGGACGGCGCCTCGCCCAGCACCGGCGGCTACTACTACGAGTGCGTCGAAACCTATAGCGGCTGGGATCTTTACATCTACTACTGAGCCGATCCGTCGATAACCGAAATCAGCGGCGGCGCAGAGTAATCGAAAAGCGGGAAGTCCGAACAACAACGGACTTCCCGCTTTTCGTTGTTCGCGCGCCGACGTCCGGGCCGCTGCCGTTAATGCCAGCCGCCAGGGCCTGCCGAAACCGAGTTTCGCCAACGGAAACCGGCACGCGCCGGAACTCAGAATTTGATGCGCTCCAGCCAGGTCGTGAGTATGGAGAGGTCTCCGGAGGTCTGCACGCGTGGGTTGTCGGCGGGGATTCGGCGCACCAGCAGGAGGAACAGATCCACGGCGGTGCCCTGAACCGTCAACGATGCCGGTGCCTGGCTGTCACTCCAGGTGATCGTGTCCCCGGAACGCAGAATCGCCCAGGTGTCATCGGTATCGATGGTGCGCAACCGCAGGCTGGCGCCTTCGTCGAGTGGTGTCTCGAATCGTGGTCCCTTCTCGACGATTTCGAGGAACTCCGACAGGCCGTCAGCGGCGATCTCGGGGGCAATGTCCAGCTCGCGGTCGAGAGCGAGCAGGGCATCGGCGCGGTGGACGCTCGCCTCGTGCAGGCGTCGGCGTACCCACCATTCGGCAGGACGCGCGGAGCCGAACGGCGTCCAGACCGGCACGTCGGAGCCCATGAGGTCGACGCTGTCGATCACCGCTCGGGCACCGGCCCGCAGCCACCGGTCGGCCTCCTCGAGTTCGCGTGGGCGGCGGACATCGGGAACTAGCTCGAATTCCAGGAATTCGGTGGCTCGCTCGGCGATCATCGCTGCGGCCCAACGGTTTCCACCGCCGACGTGGGCGATCAGATTCGCCAGGTTCCAGTCCGGGCAAGTCGGTATCGGTGTCTTCGGATCGGCGGACAGGTACAGCTCAGCGAGCTGATCGGTCTCGCTCAGCAATGCTTTGCGTAGCGCCGATGTATCGAGAGATATCACGAATTCGACGCTAACCCGACTTGATTCGATGGGCGTCGCAATTCGGGTCAATCATGACGGCGGTCACCGGTCCTGCCGAAAGCCCTTCGAACGGATCGAGCACAGTTGGCAGCGTCGGGTCGCTCCCCGAGGCATTCTGCACACCTTTAGTTACCTTCGCGCGCCTTGCTGCAAAAGTGCGCGATAGCGACAAGAGTGCCCCGAAGTGCCATGAGTGCAGGTGTGCAGGGTGGCGAAGGTGGCATTGCCCCAGGTGGTGGTTGTTCGACCCCTAGGGTCGGCTGTGCTGAACGTTTGCTGTTTCTACCGTTAGCGGGGTAATCAACCAACTCTCGCTTTCAGGAGCAGTGGAATGCGAATCAAAACTCTCATCGCGGGCGGTCTTCTTGCTGCCGCCGCTGTCGCTGGGGTGTCGACGGCAGCGACCGCGTCGGCCTCCACGGGCTACTACTACGGCACTTACGCGACCCGCGCCGCGTGTGCCGCCGACGGTGCCTCGCCCAAGACGGGCGGCAACTACTGGCAGTGCGTCCAGACTTACAGCGGCTGGGATCTCTACCTCTACAACTGATCCGCAATAGCAAAAGCGGGAAGTCCGAACCGGACTTCCCGCTTTCGTTTGGGGCGAATCATCCACCGCCCCAATAGAACTCAGTGGCCGCCTTTTTCCTGCAGCCGCTTGATCGAGGCCTCCACCTCGGCCTCGGCCTCGGCGCGACCGACCCACTCCGAGCCCTTGACGTACTTGCCCGGCTCCAGATCCTTGTAGCGCTCGAAGAAGTGCTTGATCGCGGCCAGTTCGAATTCCGGCACATCGGCCAGATCCTGGATGTGGTCCCAGCGCTTATCGCCCGCGGGCACGCACAGGACCTTGTCGTCGCCGCCCGCCTCGTCGACCATCTTGTACATCGCGACCGGACGCACCTCGATCAGGCAGCCCGGAAACACCGACTCCGGCAGCAGGACCAGCGCGTCCAGCGGGTCGCCGTCCTCGCCGAGGGTGTTCTCGATGTAGCCGTAGTCGGCCGGGTAGACCATGGACGTGTAGAGGAAGCGGTCGAGCCGGACCCGACCGGTCTCGTGATCGACCTCGTACTTGTTCCGAGAACCCTTGGGGATCTCAATGGTGACGTCGAACTCCACGCCATCTCCTTCTGATGCCTCTGTGTGACTGTCGTCGGAACGCCGACTCGACAGGTGTTCGGGGGGAACGGTGTCGGAACGAGGATAGTGTGGTCGGCGGGCACTCGGGTGCGGTAGGTGGGTGGACCCGGCGGCCGTGTGACAGTCGGGCGATACGAGACGGAGAGACGGCGGGCACGTGGTGGGTGGCAGCAATGCGTATAACGGTGGCTCGACCACCAAGCGACGCCGCATTATCTGGATCTTCGTCGCGTTCATGCTGGCCCTGCTGCTCGGCGGCGGGGCAGGCGTGCTGATCGCGGTCAAGCCGTGGACCGAGGGATTCCGGCACGGCGGGCTCACCATCGCGGCACCGCCCGCGCCGGTCACACCGGTACCGCAGGTCGCGCCCGCGCCCTCGAATGCGTCCGCGCCGACTCCGGCCGGTATCGCCGCCGCGCTCGCACACGTGGTCACCAATCCCGACCTCGGCGCATTCGCCGGTGAGGTCACCGATGCGGCCTCCGCGACGGTGCTGTGGAGCGCCGAATCCGATAAGCCGATGATTCCGTCGTCCACCGCCAAGATCCTCACCACCGCGGCCGCCCTGCTCACCCTGCCCGCGGATCATCGGGTGAGCACCCGCGTCGTCACCGGAACCGCGCCCAATGAACTGGTGCTGGTCGGCGGCGGCGATCCGACGCTGACCGCGCAGCCCGACGGCAAGGGGTATTACCCGAACGGGCCGCGCCTGTCGGATCTGGTGTCACAGATCAAGGCGTCCGGACGTCAGGTCGACACCATCGTGGTGGACACCTCCGCGTATTCCGGCCCACCCATGGCCCCCGGCTGGGATCCGGTCGATATCGGCGAGGGTTCGATCGCGCCGATGGATCCGGTGATGCTCGACGGCGGGCGTCTCGATCCGCTGGTCGAGTACTCGCCGCGCACCCCGACTCCGGCGCTGGCCACCGGACAGCGCCTGGCCACCGAACTCGGACTCGATCCCGCCAAGGTGCGGATCGGCAATGCCGCCGCCGGTGCGACGGAGGTGGCGAGCGTGCAATCCGCGCCGCTGCGGGACCGGCTGCGCGACACCATGGTCTACTCCGACAATGTGCTCGCCGAGGCCATCGGGCGCGAGATCGCGATCGCGTCCGGTAATGAGGCATCGTTCACCGGGGCCGTCGCCGCCCTCGAAACCGCGCTCGGCAAGGGCGGATTCGATCTCACCGGCCTTTCGATGCGCGACAACAGCGGCCTGTCGACCGAGGATCGGGTGCCCGCCCGGCTGCTCGACAAGATCATCGCGACCGCGGCCAAGCCGAGCGGAGCCAATGCCGTGCAGCCGAGCAACACTAAGGCCAAGCCGGAAACCGACCGCATCGCGACCACCCTGGCGCCGTTGCTCGACGATCTGCCGATCGCGGGTGCGACAGGCTCGCTGAGCAGCCGTTATGTCGCGCAGAACCGCGGCGGCGCGGGATGGGTGCGGGCCAAGACCGGAACTCTGTCGGTGGCGAGCACGTTGGTCGGGTATGTGCTGGATAGCGACGGCCGGGTATTGACCTTCGCATTGATGTCGAACGATCGGCCACCGGAGCTCAGCCGACCCGCATTGGACGCCATCGCAGGCACGCTGCGCAACTGTGGATGCTCGTGACGGGTGGTTGACCATGTTCGAAGGCACTGATGAAACGGGCGCTGCGCCCGCCGTGAATTCGGCTGCGGACGCTCCGGCCGAGCGCAGACGCTCCGGATTTTCCGGTGCCGTCGATTGGCGCCTTGCCGCGCGCACCGGCGCCGCGCTGGTGCCGTCCGGACCGCGGACCTCGCGGTATTCGGCCGAACAAGTAGTGAGTGAGCTGGCCGAGGCATCGGTGCGGGCGGAGGGACCGGTTCGTGAGGTGAGCGGTCTGCTCGACGACCAGCCGGTGCCATCGGCCCTGATCGTCGACCGGCCCGGCTGGATCAATGCGGCCGCCGATTCCATGGCCCAGTTGACCGGCACCGGACCGACATCGGACAAGGGCCTGCTCGCGGGCAAACCCGCGGGTGTGCAGGCGGGCGCGATGCTGGCGTTCCTGTCCACCGCGATCCTCGGCCAGTACGACCCGTTCACCGGACCCGATGGGACGCTGCTGCTGGTCGCGCCGAACATCATGGCCGTCGAGCGCGCACTCGGCGTCTCGCCGACCGACTTCCGCTTCTGGGTCTGCCTGCACGAGGTGACCCACCGGGTGCAGTTCTCCTCCGCGCCGTGGCTGGCCGATTACATGCGCGCCAATGTCGACATCCTCGGGGAGGTCGGCGATGAACCGCTCGCCGAAATGCTCGGCCGCCTCGTCGAGGAGGTGCGCGACCGCCGCCGCGGCACCGGCACCGATGACCCGAATTCCCGCGGCGTCGTCGGTCTACTGCGCGCCACCCAGGCCCCACCGCAACGCGAGGCGCTGGACCGCCTGCTGATGCTCGGCACCCTGCTGGAAGGCCACGCCGACCACGTCATGGACGCCGTCGGCCCCACCGTCATCCCCACCGTCGAACAAATCCGAGCCGCCTTCGACAAGCGCCGCAAACGCCCCACCAACCCACTCCAACGCCTCCTGCGCGCGCTGCTCGGGGTGGACGCCAAGGTCGCCCAATACGTCCGCGGCAAGAAATTCGTAGACGCCGTGGTGGCCCAAGTCGGCATGACCCAGTTCAACACCATCTGGACTAACGCCGAAACCCTGCCTCTCGCAACGGAAATCGAGGCTCCCGAGCGTTGGGTGGCCCGCGTTCTCGGGTAGTTTCGCGGTGGGTTGCCCAGGGGGTAGAGGCCGTCGAGTGCTGGGTGGTCCGTGTTCTCGGGTGGTTCGTGGTGGGTTGCCCAGGGGGTAGAGGCCGTCGAGTGCTGGGTGGTCCGTGTTCTCGGGTGGTTCGTGGTGGGTTGCCCAGGGGTAGAGGCCGTCGAGTGCTGGGTGGCCCGTGTTCTCGGGTGGTTTGTGGAGGGTTGCCCAGGGGTAGAGGCCGTCGAGTGCTGGGTGGCCCGTGTTCTCGGGTGGTTCGTGGCGGGTTGCCCGGGGGCAGAGGCCACCGAGTGCTTGGTCCCCCGTCTCATGTGGTCCGAGGTGGGACATCGATTGCCTTTGCGTTCGCCAGCGGAATCGAGGCTCATGTGTGTCGGGAGGTCCGCGTTCTCGGGTGGTTCGCGGCAGAGCTTCGATCGTCTACCGCGTTTGCCAGTGGAAATCGAGGCCTCTGAGCGCTGGACCGCCTGCTTTCTCGGGTGATTCGCGGCGGTTCTCGATTGTCTTTTGCATTTGCCAGCGGAATTGATTCTTGCGCTGGATCGGCCGCACTCCCAGGTACTTCGCGGGGGATGCCGATCCTCTATTGCGTTGCATCCGAGGGTATTTCGCCCCACACCAGCACCGCCCCATGCGACGCCCTCCGCTTGCGGTGCTCTCCGCCTGCCTTGACGAAGCGTCGCATATCCAGTGAGTACCTCGCACAAGCTATAGCCTGTGCGAGGTACTCACTGGATATGCGACAGCCCGGGGACGGTCAGGCGGCTGCGCCGGGGCCGGATAGGTGGTCGATGTCGTTGGCGTGCATTGGGTTGCCGCAGTGGGTGCAGCGTAGGTCGACGGTGCTGATTTCGCCGCAGGCGTGGTGGCGGTAGAGCACCGGTGGACCGGCCTCGCCCGCGAGCCATTTGTCGCCCCAGGTGGTCATGACCATGAGTAGGTCGACCAGTTCGGTGCCCTTCTCCGTCAGGACGTACTCGTAGCGCGGTCGCTGGTCGTAGGGGCGGCGGGCGAGCACGCCCTGGTCGACGAGGTGGTTCAGGCGTTCGGTCAGGACCTTGCGCGAGATACCGAGGTCGGCCTGGAGTTGATCGAATCGGTTGAGTCCGACCCATACGTCACGCAGGATCAGCGGTGACCAGGGTTCCCCGATGACGTCGAGGGTGCGTGCGATCGAGCACGCCATTTTGCTGAAGTCCGTGCGCTGCATGAAGCCAGTTTAGCAACCTGAGTTCCCTTAGGGAACTTTGACTGTTATGGTCGTAGCGTCTCTCGAAGGAACTCAGAAAGGTACGCAGATGGGCAAGGTCATCAGCGCTCACGCGGTGTCGGTCGACGGTTACATCACCGGTCGCAATCCCGGCGCCGGGCGCGGCCTCGGCGACGCGACGATGCTCTTCGACTGGTATTTCAATGGCGATACCCCGAGCCAGGTGTTCGACGGATTCGGCCTGAGCGAGCCCAGCGCCCGGGTCTTCGACACCCTCGCCGCACGTTCGGGCGCGATCGTGGCGGGCCGCAACACCTACGAGGACTCCGACCATTTCGGCGGCGGCAGCCCGCACCCGAAGGCCCGGCTGTTCGTGCTCAGTCACCGACCGGCGCCGCAGCTGACCGACCGGCAGACCCTGGTCACCACCGGCATCGAGGACGCGATCGCGGCCGCCCGCGCGGCCGCCGGTGGCAAGGACGTCGGCCTCATGGGCGGCGGCGTCCTGACCGAGGCATTGCGGGCGGGGCTCGTCGACGAGGTGATCCTGCACCAGGTGCCGATCCTGCTCGGCGGCGGCCGCCCCTTCTTCCAGTCGCTGCCCGAGCACGTGCGCCTCATCGAGGCCGTCCCGGCGCCCGGCGTCACACATCTGCACTACCAGGTCGAGCGATGACCTCCGACCAGCCCGTCCAGAACCCACACCAGGAGATGACCCCAATGCTCGACCCCGATGTCCGCCGCGTACTCGACGGCACCTCGATCGCCCACCTCGCCACCGTCCTCCCCGACGGCGGACCGCATTCCGTCCCGGTCTGGGTCGGCACGCACGGCGACCACATCGTGATCCTCACCGGGCCGGGCAGCCGCAAGGCCCGCAACCTGCGCCGCGACCCGCGGGTCGCACTCTCCCTGACACCAGTGGACAACCCGTTCGAGCCGGTCATTGTGCGCGGCCGCGTCATCGAGTGGCTCGAGGGCGATGCGGCCTGGACGATCATCGATCAAATTGCCGAAAAATACATCGGTCAGCCGTACACCCGAGACCAAGAACGCGTCATCGCGGTCATCGAACCCGAGCAGCAGACGGTAGGTGTGTCCTGAGCTGGCCGATGGCGTACCGCGTCGCGCGGCTCAGTCGCAGTCGCTGCCGTTGACGCGCGGTACTCGTAGGCGGGTGCGCAGCTGTTCCACATGGTCGCTGTTCAACCTGATAGTGCTTTGTGGCTCAAAGGAATCCACGCGCCGCCGGTGCTGTCTTCGAGGCGCCGGAGCACGGATACCGGTGACCTGCGGCTACCGCGGCAAAGAGCCGTGCGGCCCGAATCGCGTAGTCTCCGGATATGAGCCGTACGGCGGGAGCGATGCCCGGGAATTCGCGGCGGCTGCCCGAGACCGAGGCGGTGCTCGAGGTGCGGCGGGCAGTGCGGGGGTGGTTGGCCGATTACGCGACGGATGATGTGACGGTCGCGCTGTCCGGGGGCGCGGATTCGCTGGCGTTGACCGCCGCTGCCGTTGTGGAGGCGGGTCGGGTCGACGCGCTGATCGTCGATCATCAGTTGCAAAAGGGATCGGACAAGGTGGCGGCCGAGGCGGCCGCTACGGCGCTTGCGCTCGGATGTCGGTCGGCGCATGTCTTGCCGGTCGAGGTCGGCAACGACGGGGGGTTGGAGGCGGCCGCGCGGTCGGCTCGGTATGCGGCGCTCGACGGGGCCCGCGACGGGTTGCCGGTGCTGCTCGGGCACACGCTCGACGATCAGGCCGAGACGGTGCTGTTGGGGTTGGGGCGGGGGTCGGGTGGGCGCTCGATTCAGGGGATGGCGGCGTTCGCGGATCCGTGGGGGCGACCGCTCTTGGCGGTGCGGCGGGCGGTGACGAGGCAGTTGTGTGTCGATATCGGGTTGACGCCATTCGATGATCCGCATAATTCGGCGGCGGAGTTCACCAGGGTGCGGCTGCGGAACGAGGTGCTGCCGTTGCTGGAGGAGGTGCTCGGGGGCGGGGTCGCGGCGGCGTTGGCGCGCACGGCCGAGCAGTTGCGCGACGACAGTGCGGTACTGGACGCACTGGCCGATGAGCTACTGCGTGCCGCGAGTGATGGCCGAACCCTTTCGATAGAGACCCTCGCCACTTCCCCCGCAGCCTTGCGTCGCCGCGCGATCCGTGCATGGTTGCTGGCCGGTGGCGCTAAAGCCCTGACCAACAAGCATTTACAGGCGGTTGACGAATTGGTTACCGCATGGCGCGGGCAGGGCGGCGTCGCGGTGGGCGGCGGAACACCGGGGCGCAGGTTGGTCGCCGCGCGCGAACATGGCAGGCTGACTTTGCTTCTGCACAACACCGGAAGGGAAACCAACTGACGTGTACGAGGGCGATATCGCGTCGGTGCTGATCACCGAGGAACAGATCGAGGCCAAGACCCAGGAGCTGGCCGAGCTGATTGCCAAGCGTTATCCGGCCGACGCCCCCGAGGGCGATCTGTTGCTGGTCGGCGTGCTCAAGGGCGCGATTTTCTTCATGACCGATCTCGCCAAGGCGCTGCCGATTCCCACTCAGATGGAATTCATGGCGGTCTCCTCCTACGGCTCGTCCACCTCGTCCTCCGGTGTCGTGCGCATCATGAAGGACTTGGACAAGGACATCGCGGGCCGCAATGTGCTGATCGTCGAGGACATCATCGACTCCGGTCTCACGCTGTCGTGGCTCAAGCGCAATCTGTCCACCCGCAATCCGGCCTCGCTCGAGGTCGTCACCCTGCTACGCAAGCCGGACGCGCTACGCACCCACGTGGAAGTCGCGCACGTCGGCTTCGATATTCCGAACGAATTCGTCGTCGGCTACGGCCTCGACTACGCCGAGCGCTACCGCGACCTGCCCTATATCGGCACACTCGACCCGAAGGTCTACGGCGGCGCGTAATCAGGGCAACATCGCGAATATCGTTGCGGGCGAACCGGATCCACCGCTGTAGAGCGCAGCGCCGACCAGCACCCAGGCGCCGGTGGCGGGCAGTTCGGCGAGATTCGCCAGACATTCCAAGCTGATCCGATGTTCGCGATACAGCAGCTTCGACACCTCATAGGTGTCGTCGGTGCCCAGATCGGGTCCGAACGTATCGATGCCGAGCGCGCCACGCCGCCCCAGCCGCCCGGTCCGCAAAAGCCATTTCACCGTCTCGACCGCGAATCCCGGTTGATGATCGGCACTTTCGCCGGTTCCGATGAATTCCGGCGTCCCCCATTTCTCATCCCATCCGGTCCAGGCCACCACCGCCGACCCGTCGGGTATCCGGCCGTGCCGACTCTCCCACTCCCGCAGATCACCGATATCGATCGCGTAATCCCGATCGTTCGCACATTGGTCGCGCACATCGATCTTCACCGCTGGCAGCAGCAGATCGTCGAGGTCCAATTCGTCGGCGGCCAGTCCGTCGGCATGGAAGTGGATCGGTGCTCCCCAATGGGTTCCGGTGTGCTCGCCCTGCTGGATATAGCGCAGGTAATAACCGTCGTTCGCGACGGTCGCGACAATATCGGTGCGGAATTCGGGATCGCCGGGAAATAGCGGCGCGGTCGCCGGATCATGGATATGGGACAGGCTGACCAGCCGCCCGAACGGCCGCGCGCCGGTCATCGCTTCCGCTGCGGAATCGCGCGCGCCAAGGCCAGCAGATCGGCCTCGAGCATTCGGAACAACCGATAGGTGAGCACGAATGCCAGGATGCCACCCACGCTGAGCACCCGCACCGAAACGATCACCAAATCCAGATCGGCGGCATCGACGAAGGTCGCGCTGGCCACGCCGAGCAGCGGAACCGATGCGGCCACGCCCAGATAGAAGTTCCCGCGCTTGGCGAGTTTGCGCAGTTGCTCCTCGTCCTCGGCGCCGACACCGCCGCGCACGAGCAGCTGTGGATAAATCGAACGCACCGCATAAACCATGATCGGGAAGAACGGATACGCCAGCGCGATCGCGGCACACACCACCTGTGCGGCGTAGAAATGCAGAAAGGTCGCGCGCGGTAGATCGACGCCGAAGAAGACCGGCGCCAATGGCCACACCACCCCGGCGATCAGCCAGAAACCGAATGGCACCCACACCGCCCAGTCACCCATCTGCAGCGTGTCGCGCCGCGCGGCGGCCAGGGTGCGCGGGGAGTATTCCCGCCCGCGGGCCAGCCGGAATCCGATGGTCAGCGGGCGGCGGGTGAGGAAGAGCAGCAGCAATCCGGCGATCGGGAAGGCGATGAGGTTGGTGACCAGGCCGCCCGCGGCGAACCGCTGCTGGTCGGCCGCCGTCATCCGATCGATGATCAGCGAGTTGTTCAGGTTGATGTTGTAGACGCTGGCGAGCAGATTCGGCACGCCGACGCATAGCGTGAGGATCGGTATCAGCCAGCCACGTGACCGGTGCGCAAAACTCGTCGGCGCCGGGTCGACCAGCTCCCTGGCGCGCTCGTCGAGACACAGATCCAGTTGTGCGGCGAGTTCGGCACCATTGCGCCAGCGCCGTTGCGGATCCGCCCGCAGACACTCCAGCAGTACCCGCCGCAGCGCGCTCGGGGTGTCGGCGGGCAGCTCACGCAGGGTCGCCGCGGTGACGCCGCGCTCGCGCAGGGCAACCATGGTCGCGATGGTTTCGGCGCGGGCGTCGGGATCGGCGGGCATCGGCGGATCATCGAAGGGCATCACGCCGGTAAGCAGTTCCCACAGCAGCGCGCCGAGAGCGTAGATATCGCTGCTCGGGCCGGGAGGCGGTGCGGCCGGATCGAGCAGTTCGGCGAGTTGTTCCGGCGCACGGTAAGGCAGCGAATCCCGTTCGGCGGCAAGTGGATTCGACGCCGATCGAGGTGCGGCCGTGCGCGCGGCGAAATCGGCGAACTTGGGAATGCCTTCTGCGGTGAACAGCACATTCGCCGGTTTGATATCGCGGTGCAGTACGCCGTGCTGTTCGGCGTAATGGAGCGCGTCGGCCAGTCGCCTGCCGATCCAGGCCACCGTCTCCGGCCAGCTGAGTGCGGCGATTTCGGCGCGAACACTCGAATCCGACGGCCGGATCTCGCCCCTGGCCTCCATGGCGGCATCGATGGCGCGCAGCAGCAGCACCCCGCCTTCGGATTCCGGGCCGCGCCGCCGCTCGGCGAGCACCCCGGCCGCCGTGCCGCCGGGCAGGTACTGCATGTAGACCAGACGGGTCGATGCCGGGGCTTCCGGTGTCGCGGCAGTGACCAGGCGCTGATCGAAAACGCGTACCAGATGCGGATGATCCAATTGCGCCATGCTGTGCCCGCCCGCCACGCGGCCCGCCGAAAGTCGCACGGCCACAAGACGTTGCATGGAGCGCTGCCTGGCGAGGAAGACCCGGCCGAGGGTGCCGGTGCCGAGATCGGTGAGCAGATCGAAGTCATCGATCCGACGGCCCGGCGACAGACCGGCGACCAGCGCGGCGGCGCGTTCGGTATCGGCCGCGGTGTCGTCATCGTCGGCGTAGACGGCCAGCCGAGCCCGCACATCCTTGGCCAGCTCCGGATATTCGGCGAGGAAATCCGCCAGTTCCAGCGGGCCGTACCGGCGGCGGGCCAGGAATTCCTCGCAGAGCAGATCGACCAATTCCGCACTGTGCTCGACCTCGGGAAATTCCTTGCGATACTCGGCGATGCGTTTGCCGAGACCCTCCCGATCCCAGCGGTGGCGCAGATCGATGCGGACCAGATCGGTGAGCACCGCCAGACGCACCTGGGCGCCGTCGGGGATGTACTGCGCGATCGGGGGTGGTTCGTCCCGGTCGCCACGCAGGCAGTGCTGCCAATCTTCGGTAAATCTGGTTATGGGGTCGGTCTCGCCTGGATTCGCGAAATCGGCAGATGTCACGATCGCGGCTCCGCCGCGGCGAGCCTGTCGCGCTCCCGATCCGCCGAAATGTTTTCGCGGTCAAGAGAATCCACCGGCGCGACCACCCGCTCCAGCGCACGCAGATCGGCCTCGAGTGCACGGAAGAGCAGGTAGGAGCCGATGAACGCGATGATGCCGCCCACACAGAGCACGCGCACCGCGTCGATGACCATCGGAATATCGTCGGGCGGCAGGAAGGTCACCCCGGCCACCGCGAGTAGCGGCACCGAGGCCGCGACCGCCAGATATCCGTTGGCGCGGCGATCCAGGCCGCGCAGCCATACCGCGTCCTCGGTACTGATCTCCCCGTGCCGCAGGAAGATCGGATAGATACATCGGACCATGAAGAAGCACACCAGGAAGAACGGGTACGCCATCGCGATAGCGCCGCACACCACGATCGAGGTGAGGAAGTGCACCACCGCGCGGGCGGGTACATGCCCGGCCGCCAATTGCAGCGCGATCGGGAAGGTGAATCCGGCGAGCACCCACAGCGAGAAGACCACCCACACCGCTCTGTCGCCGAACAGCAGGGAATCCGCCCTGGCCAGCCGCAGCGTCTCGGCATCGTAGCGGCGGTGGCGGCGCAGTCCGTGCGGCACCGTGATCATTCTTCGGGACATATAGAGGATCAGCGTCGCGCCGAGCGGGAAGAAGATTCCGTTCACCACGGTGGTGATGATCATGAAGGTGCGCCCGGCGTCCTCGGGCAGCCGGTCCACGATCAGATGCTGGTTGTGTTGGATGTTGTATGCCGAGGCGAGGATATTCGGGATGCCTATGGCCAGCGTCACGATCACCAGCCGCCACCCCCGCAACTTCAGCCGCCAACTGCCGGGCGGCGGGTCGACCAGATCCCGGGCCCTGGGGTCCATGCACAGGTCGAACTGCTTGGCAAGCACGCCGCCATTGGCCCAGCGCCGCGTCCGATCCGATTCCAGACAGGTCAGCAGCACCCGCCGCAGCGCCGCCGGGCAATTCGCCGGAACTCGTTGCAGCGCAACGTCATCCACCCCGGCCGTGCGGCGTTCCAGCATGCCCTCCAGCGCGGTGTCGTCGCCGTGGTCGGTCGCGCTCGCGGTGGAATCGTCGAACGGCTTCGCGCCGGTGAGCAATTCCCACAGCACCACACCGAGGGAGTAGATATCGGAGCGGGTGTCCAAATCCTCGGCTGTGCGCTCGCGGCCGGGATGGCAGGCCTCCAACTGCTCGGGCGACATGTACGCCAGCGAGCCGCCGAAATAGGCCACCGGACTGGTGCCCGCGACATTGCGGCTGAAGCTGATATTGAAGTCGGCCAGTTTCGGCACCGCCTCGGCGGTGAGCAGGATATTGGCCGGTTTCACATCGCGATGCAATACGCCGTGCGCGGCGGCGTACTCCAGCGCTTCGGCCAATCTGCGGCCCAGCCAGGCCACGGTTTCCGGCCAGCTCAGTCCGGCGATCTCGGCGCGCACACTGGAATCGGTCGGGCGAATTTCACCCTTCTCCTCCATGGCCGCGTCGACCGCATCGAGCAGCAGCTGTCCGCTGCGTTCGGCGGGTGGGGTGGCGCGAACCCAGCGCAGCACGCCGAGCAGGGTGCCGCCGGGCAGGAACTGCATGTACAGCAGCCGCAGTCGACGCATGGCTGGATCGCGGGCGTCATCGGAGCCGAGCAGCCGCTGATCGAAGACGCGCACGATGTAGTCGTGGTCGAGCTGGGCCAGGGTCTGCGGTTCGGTGCCGTGGTCGGCGGAGATCTTCACCGCGACCAAGCGCTGCAATGACCGCTGCCTGGCCAGGAATACCCGGGCGAAGGCGCCGCTGCCGAGTCCGGTGAGCAGGTCGAAATCATCGATGGACTGACCGATCTCGATCCGGTCGAGTGCGCTGAATTTCCCCGGACCGGTTCCGATCGTGGTCGGAATGGCGGTCGCCGTCTCGGTTGCGTCGACGGTGGCGCGAGTCACGTCAGTATTACGATCGGCCTGCTGGGTTCGGTTCATTCCGACGGTTTGATCGGCTTGCACGGTTCGGCTCAGTTCGGCCGCCGCACGGGTATTGGCGAACTCGGTGAGCACCGAATCCTCGAGCGCCGCTCGGCGGGTGCTCTGGTCGATGTCGTCGGCATTGAGCAGTGCGCGCAATTCGGTCGCTTGTTGCGGATATTCCCGAAGACAATCCTTCGGATCGACCCGTTCACCGCTGTGCCGTCGGATGACGAACTCTTCGTAAACCAGACCAGCCGGAATGCCCTCCGGTTCGAGTTCCGGAAACTCGGCGCAGTAGTCGTAAAGCCGTTTGCGCGGCGTCGGCGTCTCGGGCAGCCGGATCCACCGATGTCGCAGGTCGACGCGGATCAATTCGATCAGGGCGGCCCGGCGCAGGGATTCGGCGTCGGGGAGAAAGTCGGCGATCTCCGGTGGCCGATGCGCCGATTCCCATGCGGTCGAGAAGGCCTCGACCACGTCGTTCTCGGGGCGCGACAACGGCCCGCCCCAGTCTCTGGTCGGCTCGGCGTCGAGATCGGTTCGGTGCGTATTTTCGGGATCAGCACTCATTTTCGGACCTAGCTGCTGAGCGGATGTCGAGTATCCGCAGTGGCCGTTCGGTGGATGTGCCCGTGAATTTCCGCCACACCCGACGACATCGTCCCCCGAGCAGTAATCGAAATGATAACTTGCGCCACAACAGCGGATCACCCGATTTCGACAACCATGCGACGGGGGAGAACCAGCACATGAGCAACACTGCGGCGCGAGCGACGGGCGCTGAAGTAGCCGAGCGCGACCACGGAACCACCCGTAAATCGAATACCGTGACGACCGCGCCGGGCGGCGTCACCGCGACGGATTCCACCGCTCCGGAGGCTGCTGAAGCCCCGGAGGTGCAGGCTGCCCATGAAGTCGCGGTGGGCGGGACCGACGCCGTACATGCTTCGATGGATTCCAGCATGCCACGCGAATCCGGCCTGTCACGAGGTCCGGCGGCGGCAATCGCGGCGAGAGTGCGTGACGGCTCGCTGACGCCGATCGAAACCGTCGATACCGCCCTGGACCTGATCGCCGCGGAGAACCGAAAGACGAATGCGTTCACGGTCGTTCGCTCCGCTAAGGCTCGGGCGGAAGCGCTCGCACTGGAACAGCGTTCAGATCTGGACGTGCTGCCATTGGCGGGCGTCCCCATCGCAATCGAACACAACATCGCGGTCGAGGGCGAGTCGACGCTGGCCGGTTCCGTGGCCACCGACACCCGCCCGGCCGCCGCCGACCATCCGGTGGTGCGCCGACTGCGGACCGCTGGCGCGGTGGTGGTCGGGCTTACCGCGGTATCGGAGTTGGGGCTGTGGGCCAGCACTGAGAGTGAGGGCCGCATCAGCCGCAACCCGTGGAATTCCGCGCGCAGTACCGGCGGGCCATCGGGGGGATCGGCCGCGGCGGTCGCCTCGGGGGTGGTGCCGGTCGCACAGGCCAATGACGGGCTCGGTTCGGTGCGCATACCCGCAGCCTGCTGTGGGGTGTTCGGGATCAAGCCGGGGCGGCATATCGTGCCCATCGAGGTCGGCGCCGATTCCTGGGCGGAAATGGTCGAAAATGGTGTGCTCGCAACGACAGTCGGCGATGCCGCGCTCGCGCTGTCGGTGCTGGCCGAGCGCCCGGACCTAGCCGAATTGGAACCGCCGGGCCGACTACGCATCGGGCTGGCCGTGGCGCCACCGTCCCGGTTGTTCCGGGTCGATCGGCACTGGACCGCGGCCGCCCGCACCGCCGCTTCGGCCGCCGCCGCGGCCGGGCACCTGGTGGAATCGGTGACACTGCCCTACGGCGAATCGCTCGTCTCGGTCTGCCTGCGCTGGTTGGCGTTCGGCGCGCGCGAGGCCGCGAATATCGTGCGCCCCGACCGTCTGCAGCGGCGCACTCGCCGTCACGTCGCACTCGGTCGGCTGGTCCAGCGGTTTCGGCTGATGCGCCCGGCCCAGGTGGACCGGGTCGAGGCGCGGCTGCTGGACTTCTTCGAGCGCTACCACGTGGTGATCACGCCGACGCTGGCCGCGCCGCCACCGCGGGCCAGGGCCTGGCACATGCTGGGTTGGCTCGTGAATGTTGTTGTCAGCGCTCGGTATTCACCGTTCACACCGCTGTGGAATCTGGTCGGCTGGCCCGCCGCATCGATCCCGATGGGCATGCACCCGAGATCGAAGACGCCGGTCGCCGCCCAACTCACCGGACCGCCCGGCAGTGAATCGATCCTGCTGCGCCTCGCGGCTCAGCTCGAATCGATGCACCCCTGGAAGCGAACGGTAAAGGATTAACCCGCGATCGCGGGCTGATGCTGCACTGCGAAACCACCCTCCACCGCACGTGCGGCGAATTCGAGGATGGTCGGTCGGTTGTCGTCGGCGCGCCAGGCCACCGCCAGTTCGCACGGGGCGAGTCCGGCGAGTGGGCGGGCGGTCAGACCCGGCCAGCGATACATCGGCACATTGTTCTCGGCCAGCAGACACACGCCAAGGCCCAGGCTCACGGCCTCCAGCTTGTCCTCGGGGGTCGCCGCCTCGGCGCCGATCTTGGGCTGACGGCCGTTGCGGGCATCGTTGCCGAGCCAGAAGTCGCGCACCGCACCGGCCTCGGTGGGCAGTGCGATGAACGGCTCGTCGAGCAGGTCGGCGAAGTCGATGGTCTCGTTCTCGGCCAGCGGATGGTTCTCCGGCAGCAGTACCCAGCGCGGCTCGGTGCGCAGCACCTGCCAGCGGTACCGGTTCGGATCGGGTAGCGGAAGCCAGACCAGGGCCAGGTCGGCCTGGCGACCGGCCAGACCGCTCGAGGGGTCGGTCCAGGAGGCGGCGTGCAGGGCGAGGCGGTGCCCGCTCGCGCTCTCCAGATCGTTCAGCAGCCCGCGGCCCAGCGCGGACTGGATGCCGACGCGCAGCACCTCACCGGCCTCCTGCAGCGAGACGTTGGTGACCTCCCACAGCTCCAGGATCTTGCGGGCGCCTTCGAGCAGTTCCTTACCCGCGACGGTCAGCGCGACACTGCGCTGGTTGCGGTCGAACAGGACCACGTCGAGCTGGCGTTCCAGCTGACGAATCTGACGCGAGAGGGTGGGTTGAGCGATGTGCAGCCGCTGGGCGGCGTTGGTGAAGTGCAGTTCCTCAGCGACGGCGACGAAATACCGCAGGTCGCGCAAATGCGGGTCCATAGCCCCTTGCTATCAGAATCGGTCCTGAATTTCCAGCCTATTAAGGCCGGAAAGTCTGGATATGGCAGCCGAAACAGTCGGCAGGTTTGTTAGACACAGCATATGGCTTGTCATGGTCATTTGCATCATCGACTCGGCGAATCTCCGGCACCCCCGGCCCGTGCTGCGGCGCACAAGTTAATTGGGCGTATGACCAGCAAAGATATATCCCGCGGCGGGTGTGGGGAGGGTGCTGAAGTGTGGCCGGTCACTGACGAGAAACCGGCCCGCAACGAGGACGAGGCTGCCATCGGCAGATTGAGTGATGTTCGTCACAATTTTGTTTGCCGTCTCGTACGAACTGCCGTCACGAGGGCGCTCCTACGCGCGAAGGCGCCGTGGTCGATCACACGATCACGGCGCCTTCGTCGATCACTCAGAGGCTGCGCGCCCGATCCTCATAGGCCTTTCGCTCGGCCACATCCACATCGTCGAGGAAGGCATTGCTCGAACCCAGCGCCCTGGCCAGTCCATCGGCCACCGGCTCGGGCAGCAGATTCACCACCTGCGACAGGAATCCGGCCACCGCGGTGACCCGGACCTTGGACTTCGGCTCGGCGATCAGCGCGACGATCGCATCGGCGATCTCCTCCGGCTCGGCCGGACGCAGCAGCTTCGGGCCGCTCACGCCGGAGCCGAGTTCGGTATTGGTCAGCGTCGGCAGCACCGAGGAGAACGCGACACCCGAACCGCGGTACTCCTCGCGCAGGGTGTCGGTGAAGCCGAGCACCGCATGCTTGCTGGCGTTGTAGGTCGCCAAGCCCGGGATATGCGTCTCGCCCGCGAGCGAGGCGATATTGATGATGTGCCCGCGCTTGCGCGCCAGCATGCGCGTCAGGCCCAGCTTGGAGCCGAGGATCACGCCGTAGACATTGATATCCAGAATCCGGCGGGTGATCTGATCCGGCTCATCGGCGAATTTGCCGGTCGGCATGATGCCCGCATTGTTGATCAGCACGTCGATCGGGCCGATGGTGCGCTCGACCTCGTCGAGGAAGCTCTCGAACGAGGTGGGATCGGTGACGTCGAGTCGTCCGTACAGCTCGAAATCACGGGCGGCACCGGACTCCTTGACCGTGGTCTCGTCGATATCGCCGATCGCGATCTTGGCGCCGAGCGCATGCAGTGCGGTCGCCGTGGCCAGTCCGATGCCGCGCGCGCCACCGGTGATGACGACAACCTTGCCGCGAACCTTCGCCGCGTTCGTCACTTGTTGTCTCCCTTGAGCTTCAGAATCGCCGCGATATCGATGCGCCGCAGTCCGCGCGCCCCCGCGGCACGCATCGCGCCGAGCCCGAACAGCACCTTCGGCATCTGGTACGGGAACCAGAGCAGTTCCTTCTGCTGGGTGGGCAGGATCGGCGTGGTGATCGCCTTCTGCCTGCAGTACTTGCGAACTCCGTTCGGGCCGCCCCAGCGTGCGCCGACACCGGACTGCCCCCAGCCGCCCATCGGCAGCGCGAAGCTGAACAGGTTGACGAAGACGTCGTTGATATTGACCGCCCCCGCTTCGAGTGCGCGGGCCACGCGCTCGCCGCGCTCCTTATCGCCGGTCCACACCGACGCCGACAGGCCATAGACCGAATCATTGGCCAGCCGAACGGCTTCCGCCTCATCGGCGACCTTGATCACCGGCAGGGTCGGGCCGAAGGTCTCCTCGGTAATGCAGGACATGGTGTGGTCGACATCGACGAGCACGGTCGGTTCGAACAGCGTGCCGACACCGGTGCGCTTGCCGCCGGTGGTCACCCGCGCACCCGCCGCGACGGCCTCGTCGACATGCCGTTGCACGATCTGGACCTGGTTCTCATTGGCCAGCGCGCCGACGTCGTATTTGGACTCGCGACCGTCGAGTCCCTGGCGCAGATTCTTGACGGCGTCGGTGAGTTTGGCGACGAATTCGTCGTAGACCGGAGCCTCGACATACACCCGCTCCACCGAAATGCAGACCTGACCCGAATTGAACATGCCGCCGAAGGCGATGCCGTGCGCGGCCCGATCCAGATCCGCGTCGGCCAGCACGATCGCCGGATCCTTACCACCCAATTCCAGGCTGTAGGGAATCATCCGCTCGACACAGGCGGCGGCGATCTTGCGCCCGGTCGCGGTCGAACCGGTGAACTGGATGTAGTCGGCATTCTCGACCACCGCCGCACCCGTCGCACCCGCGCCGGTGACCACCGCGAACACCGGCGGCGCACCGATTTCGGCCCAGCCCCTTGCCAATTCGATCGCCGAAAGCGGAGTCACCTCCGACGGCTTGAGAATTACCGCGGCACCGGCGGCCAGCGCCGGGATCACATCGATGACCGGCATGGCCAACGGGAAGTTCCACGGCGTGATCACGCCGACCACCGGATACGGCTTGTACACCGTGGTCAACTTCTTGACCCGGGCCAGCGGGCTATGCGGGGACGGATGGTCGTCGGCGAGGAACTTGCCGGCCCGGCGTGCGTAGTAGCCGATCAGATCGGTGGAGAAGGCCGGGTCGATCAGCGCGTCCACCCAAGGTTTGCCCGCCTCGGCCTGCAGCACGTCGGCCAGGTGCTCGGTGTTGTCGATGATCCAGTCCTGCAGCTTCAGCAGCCATTCCTTGCGCCCGTCGGGGCCGATGGCCTCCCATTCCGGCTGGTACAGGCGCAATTCGCGGATCTTGGCCGCGACCGCGTCGGCGCTCTCGTTCGGCACGGTGCCGACCACCGCGCCGGTGCCCGGATTGCGCACCTCGATCACTGCCGGATCCACCTCGGCCGTTGTCTTGCGCGCGGTCTTCTGCTCGGCCGCGCCGGGCACGGTATCGGTCACGCTGTTCTCCCACTACGTTGTGCTGTGCACCGCTGATCGCTGTGAATCAGTTCACTGACCTATGATCGTGACACAAGACTGTCGGACTTTCTTGGCCCGATTTGTCAACGGATCAGGGCATTTTTGTTCTCGGAGCACAATTCGGAGTTTGGATGAGTACCGGCCGGATCAGTACCGATAGCGCGGTGGTCCGCGACTGGCTGGCCGAATACGTCTACGAGACCATGCGCACCCAGGCCCTCGAACAGGTCGTCGACCGTCTCGACAACGCGATCATCGCGCACATTCCGGAACTCGCCGACCGCGATATGCGCCGCGACCTGGCCGCGAGCACCCGCGCACACGCCAGGGTGGTGCTGGCCAATCTCACCAGCGACACCATCGAATTCGCACTGCCCGAGGAGGCGCACGCCTTCGCCCGAACCCTGGCCCGGCGCGGCTACGACCTTCGGCTGCTCCTGCGGACCTATCACGTCGGGCAGGAGGCGGTACTCGACTACATGACCGACGCCGTCGACGAACGCCGGCCGCCGCCCGAAATCGAGCGGGCGGTAATGCTGCGACTGTTCGAGCGTTCCACCAGGTGGGTCAGCATTTCGGTGGAGACGCTCACCGACACCTATATGGAGGAACGCGAGCGCGTCATGCGCGCCGCGCTCAACCGGCGCACCGAAATCGTGCGCGCCCTGCTCGCCGGTGACGAACTCGATATCGACCAGGCCTCGGTCCGGCTCGGCTACCGACTTGCCAAGCAGCACTTGGCATTTGTGCTGTGGACCGATGAGACCACCGGCGAGCCGGACAGCGAGTCGAGCGGGCTGCTGGATCGGGTGGCGACGCGATTGGGTAGCGCGCTCGGCAGCGGCCATGTGCTCACCGTCGCCTCCGGGGCGAGCGGCATGTGGGCATGGGCGCGTCTGGACGACGACGCGCATGCCGCCGAATTGGCGGTGCCGGGGGAGATCACGCGCATCGTGCTCGATCAGGTCGAGCCGCCGGTGCGGGTCGCGTTCGGGGTGCCCGCACCGCAGGCCGCCGGGTTCCGGCAGAGCCATCACGAGGCCGTCGCGGCCAGGCACGTCGCCGAGCGCGGTCCGGCCGATCGAGCGCGGGTCACCGCATATCGCGAAGTGGAAATCGCCTATCTGGCGGGCGCCGACGACGCGGCCATGCGCGGTCTGATCGGGCGCGAATTGCGCGCGCTGGCGGGCCGTGATGTCAATGCCACACGCCTGCGCGAAACACTGCACGCATATCTGAAAAGCCATCGCAGCCCGGAGGCCACGGCGAAATTACTCGGTGTGCACAAGAACACGGTCCGCTATCGGATCCAGCGGATCGAGGAACTGCTCGGCCATCCGATCCAAGCGCGTGGTCTGCCGCTGGAGATCGCACTGGCCTGCGTCGCCACCTACGGCGCGGACGTCCTACCTTGAAACGCTGGGAACTACTCCGCCTCCGCCGCTTGGCGTAGTGGTGGTTCGGTGACCGGTGCGACCCGCACATCCGGTAGATCCGCGAGCAATTGCGTGGTCGCTGCCGCGATGGCGTTCACCGCCTTGTCGACGGCTGCCTTGGTTGTGGTGCTCAGGCCGGACACGCCACCGACCGTACGCACGTACTGCAGTGCGGCAGCATAGATTTCCTGCTCGGTCGGCGCAGGATCCAGGCCACGAAGGAGGGTGATGTTGCTACTCATGGGAGCACACTACTGCCCACCGTCGGGGTAAGGCAGGACAAGAAACAGATCCGACAAAGCCAGGCGATTACACAGGTCCATCCAAGATCGATGGTGAACAATCGGGGTATGCCTGCCCGCGGTGTACCCACCTTGACGACCTTCCCCTACGACGAGCTCGACAAGCGGGAGGAGGACCACTGGTCCGGCGCGGCGGTATCGGATGACGAGCTGCGCGCGCTCGCACTCGGCGGCTTCTACTCGGCGCGCTGGGATGCCTTCCACGACGCGCTGCTGCTCGGCCCCGAGCGCGACCATCCACTCGGTGACCGGCGCGAACTCGCCATCGATACGCTCACCGGCGCATGGGGCATCACCGACGGCACCGAGGCTCAGGCATCCATGGAGCAGCTGCTCGAGGGGATGCACGCGCCGCTGTACGCCATGGTGCATCCGTTGGTGATGGCATCGATCAATGCCAGTGAACGCGACCGGTTCGGCGAGCGGGCCGATCGGCACCGGGCCTTCCTGCGTCAGGTCGGCTCGTTTCGGGGGATGGACAATCCGGAGGCATTGGTCCGCGATTACGACATCTGGTCGCAGGCGATCAAAATCGGTTTCACCGATCATCTGGCCCGCCCGCTGCCCAGCGATATCCACGCCTGGGATCTGGCCAGGGTGGTCGCGGTGGCCCGAATGGCCTTCACCGCCGGCTATCTCGATGCCGAGGTGGCCTGGGGTTATCTGATGCGGGCATTGCCGCTGGCGCAGCGCAAATACCAGAATTGGCGCCAATTCGGCGATGCCTACCTCACCGGCTGGACCTACTGGCAGGCCTGTGAGGATCTGGCCGAACTCAAGAACGGCGGCGTGGATCGGCGCATGGAACTGCTGCGCCTGTGGTTGCGTCCGACCAGCCCGTGGCGGCGGATCACGCTGCAATCAGTGCCCGTCGGGGAGTGAGCGCAGAATCCCGCGTCCGTAGCGCTGGAACTGTCCGTCATCGACCATGCCGAGGGAATGCCGCTCCACCAGCAATTCCCACTCCGAGTAGAGCTGGGCGACGCCAGGATCGGCCGGACCCGCCGCACCGTCGGCCGATTCGCGTCGGACGGCGAAATTCACCGCGCAGGTGACTCGTTCGGTATCGGCCCGATCGGTGCCGGTGAAATGCAATGTGACGTTGCCGTCGTGCACATCGATGCCGGTCTCGCCGCGTCCCGAGCCGATCTCGCCGGGTGTGGTCATGGGGCCGTCGGTGGTGCGCGCCCACATGACGACCGGGATGGGTAGCTCGTGGGCATACCTGTCGCCGGGGTCGATGGAGATGAACAGCAGCCGTCCGGTCGTCGCGGCCAGCAGCCCGGGGCCGCTGCCCGCGGGCGGGTGCGCCACCACGATCGCGGTCTCCAGCACGTATTCATCGACGGTGACGTAGCGATGCAGCGCGGCGATCGCCGCCTTGGCTTCGCGCTTGGGCGCCATCCGCCGCACGGCTCGATCGACATCGGCTCGGGTCGGCCCGCTCTTACCCCACTGCGGGGCGGGCGGCTGGAGATCGGGTGCGGCCACATCGATGCGCTGACTGGCCAGAATCTGATCGTTGATGCGCTCGACGATTTCGGCGGCCGCCGGGAAATCGTGTTCGGCGATCAATACCGGCAGCGGTGTGCGGTCGGCGGGCACGCCGGTGAGCACGGGCGTTGGGTAACGCAGATAGATCTCGATGACGACCGCGTCGTCGGCGCGACGGTTCAGCCGAACCTTGAGCAGATCGGTGACCGGTACATCCAGTACGCGCTCGCCATCGCTGCCCGGGCGTAGAACGATCAGTCGTCCACGGCCGTGCCGCAGTATCGCTGTGGGTGTCCGTAGCTCAACTATGTCCATACCCCCTGCGCTCTGTTGTTTTGCGGTGCTCCCGGGGCCCTACGTGGTTACGCAAGCTACCGCCTTCGGGCCCGTCGCTCGCACCGCGGCTATGTGTCGTCGCTCACGATAGGCCGAACATGACATGATTGTGACCACTTGGCGTAACCCGACCGGAGACCTCGGGAACCACGGACGTTCCCCGACCGTTTACCTGTCGAACTACACCAGCTGCCGAACTGCGCGATGTATCGACTAGACCGTACGCGGTAACGTGGCATGTCCGCATCCGAACCACCGGACGGGACGCGCCCGACGCCACGCTAGGCATGCACCGGAGACACCCGGAAAGGACTGGCCGCCCGGCCTACGCTCTATGAACCGCAAGACTGTGTTTCGCACCCTGGCCATAGTCTCGGGCATCTTGCTCGTGATTTATGCGTTCAGCTATTTCGGCAATGACACGCGGGGCTGGAAGAGCGTCGATACCTCGGTGGCGTTGAGTCAGCTGAACGACAAGAGCAACGTCAAGAATGTCCAGATCGACGATCGCGAGCAGCAGCTGCGTATCGAGCTGAACAACGGGAACGACGCCACTTCCGGCTCGAAGAAGATCATCGCCAAGTATCCGGGCGGCAGTGAGACCTCCAATCAGGTCTTCGATGCCGTGCAGAAGTCCGGCGCACCGTTCAACACCGTGGTGAAGCAGGACAGCTGGTTCACTCAGATCCTGCTGTTCGTGCTGCCGATGGTGATCTTGTTGGGCCTGTTCATCTTTGTGATGTCGCGCATGCAGGGCGGTGGTCGCGGCGGCATGATGGGCTTCGGTAAATCCAAGGCCAAACAGCTGTCCAAGGACATGCCCAAGACCACCTTCGCGGATGTGGCAGGCGCCGACGAGGCCGTCGAAGAGCTCTACGAGATCAAGGATTTCCTGCAGAACCCGGTCCGCTACCAGGCGCTCGGCGCGAAGATCCCGAAGGGCGTGCTGCTCTACGGACCGCCCGGTACCGGTAAGACCCTGCTCGCGCGTGCCGTCGCGGGCGAGGCCGGGGTGCCGTTCTTCACCATCTCCGGTTCGGACTTCGTCGAAATGTTCGTCGGTGTCGGTGCCTCCCGCGTGCGCGACCTATTCGAACAGGCCAAGCAGAACAGCCCGTGCATCATCTTCGTCGACGAGATCGACGCGGTCGGCCGCCAGCGCGGCGCCGGTCTCGGCGGTGGTCACGACGAGCGCGAGCAGACCTTGAACCAGTTGCTCGTCGAGATGGACGGCTTCGGCGATCGCACCGGCATCATCCTGATCGCCGCGACCAACCGCCCCGACATCCTCGATCCGGCGCTGCTGCGGCCGGGCCGCTTCGACCGGCAGATCCCGGTCAGCAATCCGGATCTGGCCGGACGGCGCGCCATCCTGCGGGTGCATTCGCAGGGCAAGCCGATCTCGCCTGAGGCCGATCTCGACGGTCTGGCCAAGCGCACCGTCGGCATGTCCGGCGCGGATCTGGCCAACGTCGTCAACGAGGCCGCCCTGCTCACCGCCCGGGAGAACGGCGCGGTGATCACCGGCGAGCAGCTCGAGGAATCGGTGGATCGGGTCATCGGCGGTCCGCGCCGCAAGAGCCGCATCATCAGCGAACACGAGAAGAAGATCACCGCCTACCACGAGGGCGGTCACACCCTGGCCGCCTGGGCGATGCCGGATATCGAGCCGGTCTACAAGGTGACCATCCTGGCCCGCGGTCGCACCGGCGGCCACGCCATGACGGTGCCCGAGGACGACAAGGGCCTGATGACCCGCTCGGAGATGATCGCCCGCCTGGTCATGGCGATGGGCGGCCGCGCGGCCGAGGAGCTGGTTTTCCACGAGCCGACCACCGGTGCGTCTTCGGATATCGACCAGGCCACCAAGATCGCGCGCGCGATGGTCACCGAATACGGCATGAGCGCACGTCTGGGTGCGGTGCGTTACGGCGAGGAGCAGGGCGATCCGTTCCTGGGTCGCTCGATGGGCATGGGTTCGGGCTTCTCGCACGAAGTCGCCGGTGCCATCGACGAGGAGGTGCGCAACCTCATCGAGGCCGCGCACACCGAGGCGTGGGCCATCCTCAACGAGTACCGGGATGTGCTCGATGTGCTCGCCACCGCGCTGTTGGAGCGAGAGACCTTGCACCGCAAGGATCTCGAGGAGATTCTCGCCGCGGTGGAGAAGCGCCCGCGCATCACCGCGTTCAACGATTTCGGCGAGCGGGTGCCGTCGGATAAGCCGCCGGTGAAGACTCCGGGCGAACTGGCCGCCGAACGCGGCGAGCCATGGCCCCCGCAGGAGCCGCCGCTGCCGAAGCTGCCGCAGCGCGAGGCCGCCGCCTCGGCCAATGGCTATCCGGACTCCGGTTACCAGGAACCGCGCTACGGCGGCTACGCCCAGCCGCATCCGTTGCCGCAGGCGCCGTCCCCGGCCTATCCGCGCCAGGGTGCGACGCACGGCTCGCGGCCGGATTACGGTGCCCCGGCCGGTTGGTCGGCGCCGGGCTGGCCGCCGCGCGACGAACCGCAGCAGCAGTCGGGTCAGCCCGGCTACGGCGGCTGGCAGGGTGAGCCGCAGCCGCGTCACGGCTATCCACAGCCGCAGCAGCCATGGGGTCAGCCGGGCCGCGGCAACGACGGTTATGACGAGCCCGCAAGTGGCACAGGGAATAACGAGGGCGAGAACCGCGATTGGGATGGACCGAACGGTCGGCACTGACGCGTGCCGATTAGGCTCGACCATCTGGGTGCGGGGTGATTGCTCGCACCCGAGATTTTGGAGGTGTCCTCGATTGTCGGCCAACAATCACGTCGATGGGCCCGGGCATGTGAACGGCGGCGCCGTCGCGAATGCCAGCGCTTTCGACGAATTCGACGAGCCGGTCAAGTACAACGGCGCGGGCCCGGCCGGGCCGGAGCTGATCGCACTGGAGACCGGCAGCCCATTCGATCAGCCCCGCGCTGAGGCCGCGATTCGAGAATTGCTGATCGCGGTCGGCGAGAATCCGGACCGGCCCGGCCTGATCGATACGCCCGCGCGGGTGGCCCGGGCCTATCGGGAGATGTTCGCCGGGCTCTTCACCGAGCCGGATGCGGTGCTGAACACCACCTTCGATGAGGGGCACCAGGAATTGGTGCTGGTTCGCGATATCCCGCTGTACTCGACCTGTGAGCACCATCTGGTGTCCTTCCACGGCGTCGCGCACGTCGGCTACATTCCCGGCCCGCACGGTCGGGTGACCGGATTGTCCAAACTGGCCAGGCTGGTCGATCTGTACGCCAAGCGTCCGCAGGTTCAGGAGCGGCTGACCAGCCAGATCGTCGATGCCGTCATGCGCAAGTTGGATCCGCGCGGCGCCATCGTCGTGATCGAGGCCGAGCATCTGTGCATGGCCATGCGCGGTATCCGCAAGCCCGGCGCCAGCACCACCACCTCCGCCGTGCGCGGTCTGCTGCAGTCCAATGCCGCCTCGCGGGCCGAGGCCCTCGATCTGATCCTGCGGAAGTGAGGCACCGCGCGGTGTCGAGCCACGCCCCTGATCCGGTCCTCGCGCCGCGCGGTGTTGTTTCGAGCGACCTGCGCGCACTCGCTCGCGATGGTCGCTCCTGTGTGGTGATGGGGGTTGTGAACGTCACCAGCGATTCGTTCTCCGACGGCGGCCGCTATCTCGATCCGAGCCTGGCCATCGCACACGGCGTCGAGCTGTACGAGGCGGGCGCCGACATCATCGATATCGGTGGTGAGTCGACCCGGCCCGGTGCGGTGCGGATCGACCCCGAAACCGAGGCCGCGCGGGTGGTCCCGGTCATTCGCGGCTTGGTAGCTGCGGGTGTGCCGACCAGTGTGGACACCATGCGGGCCGGTGTCGCCGAGGCGGCGATCGCGGCCGGAGTTTCGGTCGTCAACGATGTCTCCGGTGGCCGCGCGGATCCGGATATGGTGAAAGTCGTTGCGGCGGCTCAGGTTCCGTGGATTCTGATGCACTGGCGGGCGGGTGCGGACTATCGGCACACCGGTCCGGCCGACCACTACGACGATGTGGTCGCCGAGGTGCTCGCCGAATTGACCGCGCAAGTGGAGTTGGCCGTCGCGGCCGGTGTCGACCGGTCCCGACTCGTACTGGATCCCGGCCTCGGGTTCGCCAAGAATGCCGAACACAATTGGGCGCTGCTCGGCGCGCTGCCCGAATTGGTCGGTCACGGGCTGCCGATACTCGTCGGCGCCTCCCGTAAACGTTTCCTCGGCGCCCTGCTCGCCGATGCCGCGGGCCCGCGCCCGCCCGACGGCCGGGAGACCGCCACCGCGACGGTGTCGGCGCTGGCCGCCCTACACGGGGCCTGGGGTGTCCGCGTCCACGACGTGCGCGCGTCGCTGGATGCTATTGCCGTGACCGATGCCTGGCAGCGTGCCGCCGAAAACAGCCCCCGAGGAGCCGCGAAATGAGCCAGCAGCTGGACCGGATCGAGCTGCGCGGCCTGCGCGCCTATGGCTATCACGGCTGCTTCGACCACGAACGCCGCGATGGCCAGGAGTTCCTGGTCGATCTGACGGTATGGACCGATTTCGCCGCCGCCGCGACCTCCGACGACCTCGCGGACACCATCGACTACGGCGCACTCGCCGAGCGCGCGGTGCAGATCATCCAAGGACCGCCGCGCAATCTCATCGAGAAGGTGGTCGCCGAGATCGCCGACGATGTGATGACCGATCCCCGCATCCAGTCGGTCGAGGTCGTCGTGCACAAACCATCCGCGCCGATTCCGCATACCTTCGCCGATGTCCGCGTGGTCACCTCGCGGCAGCGGGGAATGGTGGTGGCATGAGGGAGCGCAGCGAGGTGGAGCCATGAGTCGCGCCGTCTTGTCGATCGGCTCGAATCTGGGCGATCGGCTCGCGCATCTGCGCAGTGTCGTCGACGGGCTGGGGGATCGGGTGGTCGCGGTATCGCCGGTGTATTCGACCGCGCCGTGGGGCGGGGTCGAGCAGGATGACTATCTCAATGCCATTGTGCTGGTGGATGATCCGGAGTTCGGCGCGCACGATTGGCTGCGCTTCGGCCAGCAGTTGGAACAGGCGGCCGGGCGCGTGCGCGAATTGCGTTGGGGCGCTCGCACTCTCGATGTCGATGTAGTGTGGTGTGCCGATGGCGGCGCGGTCTGTCACAGCGACGATCCGGAATTGACCCTGCCGCATCCGCAGGCGCACAACCGGGCCTTTGTGCTGATTCCGTGGCTTGACGTGCAGCCGGACGCGGAACTGGAGGTCGACGGGACCCCGCGGCCGGTGCGCGACTGGCTCGACGAACTCGACGCGGCCGAACGCGCCGGTGTCCGGCCGACCGAATTCGTACTGTCCGCGAAGGGATCGGTGTCGTGAAACTCAAGCCGACCCGGATCTTCGATCTCATCGCGAATGTCGTTGTCGCCGCTCTCATCGCCTGGCTGCTCACCCGGATGGCCTACGGCAGTTTCCCGCCGATCTCGATTTACGCGGGCGCATCGCTTTATCCGGTGGCCGCGATCGAAGTGGCACTCGGTTTCGTAATCCGCGCACGGGTCAATGAACATCAGATCGGTGACGGCAGCCATCAGCTGCATCCGATCACGGCGGCCCGCGCGGTCGCGTTGGCGAAGGCGTCCGCGCAAGTCGGCTCGCTTGCCGCAGGGGTATGGCTGGGTTTCCTTCTCTGGGTCTTTCCGCAGCGCGGCACCTTGAATGCGGCGGGGGCGGATAGTCCCGGCGCGATTGTCGGGATGCTGGCGGGGGTGGCTTTGGTAGCTGCGGCACTATGGCTGGAGTATTGCTGTCGGGCTCCCGAGGACCCTTCTGACGATCCAGCAACGACATAGCAAATAACACTGTCGGAATCACCACGCGAGAATCTGGGCGCGGCTGGCTGATCAAGCTACCCTGGCGTGCATGGTTTCACCCTCCCGTAGCAGCACCTCTCGTCGACGGCGGGACGACGCGGGAAAATTGTTCATCGGCGTATTGATTCTGCTCGGTCTGGTTGCCAGCGTTTTCCTGGTTTTCAGTGACCGTGTGCAGTTTGTTCGGATCGGCTTGGTGGCGGCGCTGTGGGCGGCCGTCATCGGCGCTTTGGCCGCGACGCGGTACCGCAAGGAAGCCACGATCGATAAGGCCAAGGTCCGTGACCTGCAAACGGTGTACGAGCTCCAGTTGGAACGCGAGGTGACCGCCCGACGCGAATACGAACTCGGCGTCGAGGCGCGGGTGCGCGCGGAGGTGGGTGCCGACGCGGCCGAAATGGCCGCCCTGCGCGCCGAACTGACCGTGCTCCGGCAGAGTCTGCAGCGGCTCTTCGACGGTGATCTGCCGATGGATCGGCCCGCGTTGCGCGCCGATGCGACCCGGATTCAGGAGTTGCCGAGCGCATTCGGAAATTCGGCCAACAATAGCTCGGCGAATGCCGACACCTGGCTGGACATGGCGTTCCAGCAATCTCCCGGCAGCTTCACCCCGGTCTTCGAATCGGATCATCCGGAGCCGCCGCGCTTCGCCAGTCCCTTCGACGATCCGGTGACGGCGGAGACCGCTATCGTCTCCCTCGACGACTCCGAGATCCCCGACGCCGAGGTGGATGACGTTTACGACACCGGCCCGCTGGCCACCTCGGGAGGCGGCTGGGCGGACGCGTTCACCGAGGATCCGGAAAAGACGGGTGTTCCCCCGCGGCTGCAGCCGCTCGAATATACCGTGCCGCCGCGCCTGTCGGAGCCGGAGCCGACCGCGTCCGAAGCCGAACCGGACGTTTCGACACCGGAGCCGCCGCCAACTCCCGAGCCCGCCCCACGCCCGACGACCACGGTCCCGCCGCGCGGCAGCGCCACCTCCCGCCGCCGTCGCCGCGTCGATCCGGACGCCGACTCCGGCAACTCCTCGCGCCGACTCTCGGTGGCCGAAATCATGGCCAACCTGCAGTCGGAGGAAAACGGACGCACTGGCCGCTGATCCAGCCCGAGCGGTGAGGGCGCGCCATAGGAGGCCGCGAACACGCCGAGCGGTGAGGCCGAGGCCTTCCCGCCCATGAGGGAGCGAGTCTTACGAGCGACGTT
>NZ_BDAZ01000057.1 GCF_001612725.1 Nocardia anaemiae NBRC 100462
CCGAAGCGCATGCGCCGCAGGCGCGAGTCTCGGCCGCTCGAACGCGAGACAGAAGGGGACCGCGAACACGCAGCGCCGCAGGCGCTGCAAATCCAACACAGCACTGCGGTGTAAATCACGCGGGTGCCCCATGGCACCGGAGAAGGAAGGGCCGATATTCTCGGTGCGTAACGTCTGGTACCCGGCTGTCCGGGACTGGAACGACATCGAGAGGACAACGTTGACCTCGAGAAGCGTCAACCCTGACAACGCTGCTTCGGGTGACCCCGCGCCTGCACGCTTGACGGTGGGAATCGTCTCGGCGGGGCGTGTCGGCTCCGCACTCGGCGCGGCGCTCGAGCGCACCGGACACGTGGTGTTCGGCGTGGCCGCCATTTCCGATGCCTCGGTGCATCGGGCACGCACTCGTCTAACCGAATCCGAGATTCTGCCGGTCGAGGATGTGGCCGCGCGCAGCGAACTGCTGCTGCTGGCCGTACCCGATGCCGAACTGCCCGGGCTGGTGCGCGGTCTCGCATCCGCGGGGGTGGTCCGGCCCGGCACCATCGTCGCGCACACCTCTGGCGCCAATGGGGTCGGCGTGCTGGCTCCGCTGGCCGAGCGCGGCGCATTGCCGCTGGCCATCCATCCGGCCATGACCTTCACCGGACACGACGAGGATGTCGCCCGTCTCGCTAATGCCTGCTTCGGCATTACCGCCGCCGACGAAATCGGCTTCGCCATCGCGCAATCGCTGGTGATCGAAATGGGCGGCGAGCCGGTGCGGGTGCAGGAAGAAAATCGCCAGCTCTATCACGCGGCACTCGCGCACGGCAGTAATCACCTGGTCACGGTGGTCCTGGACGCCGTCGACGCACTGCGCGCCGCCCTGGCGGGCCCCGGCCTGCTCGGCCAGCAGATCGTCGACGATCAACCCAACGGTCTGGCCGAGCGTCTGCTCGCCCCGTTGGCCTCCGCTGCCCTCGACAATGCCCTGCGCCGCGGTCAGTCCGCGCTGACCGGTCCGGTGGCGCGCGGTGACGCGAATGCCGTTGCCGCACATCTGACCGCCATGGCGGCCGTCGATCCCCGCTTGGCCGCGGGCTATCGCGCCATGTCGCTGCGCACGGCCGAGCGCGCCAAGACCAATCCGGCTCTGATCGAGCTGCTGGAGGGAGGCCGATGATGGATCCGAAGTTGCCCGCCGCGAGCGACGGGCCCGGAGGAGGCAGCTTGCGTAACCACGGAGGGCCCCGGGAGCGGCGAATCGGATCCGGCGCGTACCGGCGCGGCGAGCTGACCGTGCACCACGATCCCGAGGTGATCGCCGCCGTCTCCAAGGCCCTGCGTGGCGTCGGTCGGACCGTCGGGCTGGTGCCGACCATGGGCGCACTGCACGAGGGCCACCTCGAGATCGTGCGCCGGGCGAAGCGGACCAACCAGGTGGTCATCGTCTCGATCTTCGTGAACCCACTGCAATTCGGCGTGAACGAGGATCTGGACAAATATCCGCGCACCCTCGACGCCGACGTCGAATTGCTGCGCAACGAGGGTGTGGAGCTGGTATTCGCGCCGAGCGCCTCGGATATGTATCCCGACGGCCCGCGCACCACCGTGCATCCCGGCCCGATCGGCGCCGAACTCGAAGGCGCCAGCCGCCCGACGCATTTCGCCGGCATGTTGACCGTGGTCGCGAAGCTGCTGAATATCGCGCGCCCGACCGAGGCATTCTTCGGCGAGAAGGACTATCAGCAGCTCACCCTGATCCGCCAGATGGTGCGCGATCTGAATATGGACGTCAAGATCGTGCCGCTGCCGACGGTTCGCGAACACGACGGGCTCGCGCTGTCCTCCCGCAATCGGTATCTCGATGCGGCACAGCGGGAATCGGCACTGGCGTTGTCGGCGGCGCTGGCCGCTGGTCGGCATGCGGGCGCGCTCGGTGCGGATGCGGTGCTGACGGCCGCCCGCGCGGTGCTCGACGCGACTCCCGGTGTCGATGTCGACTATCTCGAATTGCGCTCGGCCACGCTCGGCCCGGCCCCCGCGAACGGCAACGCACGACTGCTCGTCGCCGCCAGGGTCGGCTCGACCCGCCTGATCGACAACACCGCCGTCGCACTCGGCGCACCCGTCGACGGCGGTCACCCCACACTTCCCGATTCGCGCACCGCCGCGACCGACTCCCAGCCTGCCCAGGCCAATATTTAGGAAGGGCGACAGCGATGTTGCGCACCATGATGAAGTCGAAGATCCACCGTGCCACGGTGACCCACGCCGATCTGCACTATGTCGGCTCGGTGACCGTCGATCAGGATCTGCTCGACGCCGCCGATCTGCTCGAGGGTGAACAGGTCTGCATCGTCGATATCGATAACGGCGCCCGCCTGGAGACCTATGTGATCGCCGGTGAGCGCGGATCGGGTGTCATCGGGATCAATGGCGCCGCCGCCCATCTCGTGCATCCCGGCGATCTGGTCATCCTGATCGCCTACGGCATGATGGACGAGGCGGAGTTGAAGGAATACGCCCCGAAGGTCGTCTTCGTCGACGAGCACAATCGTGCAACCGATCTCGGTTCCGATCCGGCGCATGCACCGGCGGGTTCCGGTCTGGTCACCCCGCGCTCACTGACCACCGTCTGATGCTGCTGACCATCGATGTCCGGAATACGAGCATCGAGCTCGGATTGTTCTCGGGCAGTGGTAATCACGCGAAGTTGGTGCGGCACTGGCGGATGCATACCAATCCGCTGCTGACCGCGGACGAATTCGCCATGCAGGTGCGCGGATTGGTCGGTGAGCAGGTCGAGGAGATCGTCGGAGTTTCGGCGTTGTCCACCGTGCCGCCGGTACTGCGCGAGATCAGAACGATGCTCACTCGCTATTGGGATCACGTGCCGCACGTGGTGGTGGAACCCGGTGTGCGAACCGGTATTCCGCTGCTTGTGGACAATCCGAAGGAAATCGGCGCGGACCGCATCGTGAACACCCTTGCCGCCCATCATCGTTTCGGCACGGCCGCGATTGTGGTGGATTTCGGCACGGCCACCACCGTCGATCTGGTATCGGCCAAGGGCGAGTTTCTCGGTGGTGTGCTCGCACCGGGTGTGGAGATCTCCAGCGAGGCGCTCATCGAGCGGGCCGCATTGCGCCGGGTCGAGTTGGCACGGCCGCGTTCGGTGGTCGGCAAGAACACTGTCGAGGCCATCCAATCCGGTGCGATATTCGGCTTCGCCGGTTTGGTGGACGGACTGATCGATCGGATCCGCGATGAATTCGACGCATTCGCCGGTGACGATGTCGCGGTGGTCGCGACCGGCCACACCGCACCGTTGATCGTGCCGGAATCGGAGACCATCGATCATCACGAGCCGCATCTCACATTGACCGGATTGCGCCTGGTCTACGAGCGCAATCAGCGCCGTAAGGGTGCTTGAGATGCCCACCCGGGGCGGCCGCGCATGACCAGGCGCTTTGCCGCCGGTTTCGGCGCTGCTACACTCGCAGCCGTGTATTCCCGCGTGAGCACCCAGGAGTGTTGTCGAGGCTGACCTGCCTCGACCGATCGAGGCTGAGCAAGTCCCTCGACCGTTGACACACTCCTGGAGATTCGCTGATGCGTTCTTCTGTTCTTTCCCTCGATTCCGCACGTAATGCCCTTTCGGCCACCCCGCCGCTGGACCGTGCCGTCTCCTCCGCATTACCCACCCGCCTGCGTCCCGCCGATCTGCTCCGGCTGACCGATGAGGGCGCCGAGGATGTACTCGCGGGGCGCTACGACCATCTGTTACCCGCGAATGGAATTTGGCCTACCGATGAGCGCTGGGCCACCCGGCTGCTTTCCGACGACGAGGTCGATGTCTGGCTGATCAGCTGGACGCCGGGTAAATCGACCGAATTGCACGACCATGCTGGTTCGCTCGGCGCATTGACCGTGCTCAGCGGCGCGCTTTCGGAATTCCGCTGGAACGGAACGGAACTGCGCCGCCGCATCCTGACCGCGGGAGATCAGGCCTCGTTCCCGATCGGCTGGGTGCACGATGTGATGCGCGCTCCGGCTGCCGCCAGCGATTGCTTGCAGGTCGCTCGAAACAGCACAGCGGAATCCGTGGGGCCGCTCGATCCGACGCTCAGCGTGCACGCTTATTCACCGCCGCTCACCGCCATGTCCTATTACGAGGTGACCGGCCACGGCACCTTGCGGCGCTCCCGAACCGTCCTCACCGACCAGCCCGAAGGTGATATGTGATGACCCGTTTGACCATCGATCAGATGCTCCAGAACGCGCGGGCCCGGCTGAATCGGATCTATGCCTTCGAAACGCCGCAGGCGCTCGATCGGGGCGCGATTCTGGTCGATATCCGGCCGCAGGCGCAGCGCGCGCGTGAGGGCGCACTGCCGGGTGCGCTGGTGATCGAACGCAATGTCCTGGAATGGCGTTTGGATCCGTCGAGTTCGGCCCGGCTGGCGCTGGCTACCGATCACGATGTGGAATGGATCATCGTCTGCTCAGAGGGCTATACCTCCAGTCTCGCCGCCGCCGCGCTGCAGGAACTCGGTCTGCATCGGGCCACCGATGTGATCGGTGGCTATCAGGCATTGAAGGCCGCCGGCCTGCTCACTGTCGGGGTCCGGGCGCCGCACTTCGCGCGCGAGGTCGAGGCGCTGGCATCACTGTAAATTCGTGCTGAACCACTTCCATCTCGAAACATACGGGCGCGCAATGGCTTTCGCAGGATTGCCGGAGCGCGCCCGCTTTTCGTCAGGTCGGAGAAGGCCACGAAACAGGACATGACGGACTGGCCGATTCGTTAGCGGTCGGTCGTGCCCGGGCGGCCCGCAAATCGATTTCCGGTGCCCGCTAGTGTTGTTGAACGTGAGCAACCCGAACACGCCTTCATCCGGTCGCTCCGCGGGTTCGGTTCCTGCGGGGCAAGCCAACCGTCCCGCGGCTGCCGCGGACGACGTTCCGGAGCAGATGCGGATTCGGCGCGAGAAGCGCGAACGGTTGATCGCCGATGGCGGTGAGGCCTATCCGGTGGTGGTGCCGCGCACACATACTCTCGGCGAAATTCGGGCCGCCTATCCGGAGCTCGAGCCCGACACCCAGACCGGTCTGCGGGTCGGTGTGGTCGGGCGCGTCATTTTCCTGCGCAATACCGGCAAGCTGTGTTTCGCGACGCTGCAGGAGGGTGACGGCACCAAACTGCAGGCGATGATCAGCCTCAACGGTGTCGGAGCCGATGCGCTGGCGGCCTGGAAGGCCGATGTGGACCTCGGAGACTTCGTTTTCGTGCGCGGCGAGGTGATCTCCTCACGGACCGGCGAATTGAGCGTCATGGCCGATTCCTGGGCCATGTCGGCCAAGGCCCTGCGGCCGCTGCCGGTGGCGCACAAGGAGATGAACGAGGAGTCGCGGGTACGGCAGCGCTATGTCGACCTGATCGTGCGTCCGGAGGCCAGGGAAATGGCCAGGACCAGGGTCGCGGTGGTGCGCGCGCTGCGCAATGCGCTCGAGCGTCGCGGCTTCCTCGAGGTGGAGACGCCGATGCTGCAGACGCTGCACGGCGGTGCGGCGGCGCGCCCGTTCGTCACCCATTCCAATGCCCTCGATATCGATCTCTACCTGCGAATTGCGCCGGAACTGTTCCTCAAGCGATGTGTGGTGGGCGGCCTGGAACAGGTCTTCGAGATCAACAGGAACTTCCGTAACGAGGGGTCGGACTCCACGCATTCTCCGGAGTTCGCAATGTTGGAAACCTATGAGGCTTACGGCACCTATGACGACTCCGCGCGGATGATTCGGGAATTGGTGCAGGAAGTTGCCGAGGAGGTCTTCGGCACGCAGGTGGTAACCCTTGCCGATGGCACCGAATACGATCTCCGCGGCGAGTGGACCACGGTCGAGATGTACCCGTCGCTGTCCGATGCGCTGGGCGTATCGGTGACTCCGGAAACTTCGATCGAGGAATTGCGTGCACTCGCCGATCGGGTCGGACTGGAAATTCCCGAGGACAAGGGCTATGGCCACGGCAAACTGGTCGAAGAACTTTGGGAGCACCAGTACGGTGACAAGCTGTACGCCCCGACTTTCGTGCGCGACTTCCCGGTGGAGACATCACCGCTGACCCGACAGCATCGCAGCAATCCTGGAGTTACCGAGAAGTGGGACCTCTATGTGCGCGGCTTCGAGTTGGCAACTGGCTATTCGGAGTTGGTCGATCCGGTGATCCAACGCGAGCGGTTCATGGATCAAGCGCGGCTCGCCGCACAAGGCGATGACGAGGCGATGGCACTCGACGAGGACTTCCTCGCGGCGATGGAGCACGGCATGCCTCCGACAACGGGTACCGGTATGGGAATCGATCGCTTGTTGATGGCACTCACGGGATTGGGAATCCGGGAAACGATACTGTTCCCAATTGTGCGTCCAGTCACGCGCTGACGATCGGATTGCATAGTTCGGCCCTCGTCTTGGAATTTTTCGAATTCGGGGTATTCTTGCCTCGGGTAATCGGCCTAGTATGCGGGTCGCACGATTTCGAGAGGACGTTCATCTCATGGCAAAGAAGGTCACCGTTAGCCTGATCGACGATGTCGATGGTGAGTCCATCGCGGACGAGACCATTGAGTTTGCGATCGACGGTGTGTCGTACGAGATCGACTTGTCGTCGGCAAATGCGGCGAAGCTGCGCGACGGCTTGGAAGAGTGGGTTTCGAGTGCTCGGCGGGTGAGTGGCCGGCGGCGGGTCAAGGCGGCGGTTGCTGCTCCCGGAGCCGCAAAGAGTCGGGTCTCGATCGATCGTGAACAAAGCGCGGCAATTCGCGAGTGGGCGCGCCGGAATGGACACAAGGTGTCCGCCCGTGGTCGTATCTCGGCCGACATCACCGATGCGTACAACAAGGCCGCGAAGGGCTGAGTTCTTATTTAATTGGGCTGCCGCCCGGGCGAATCGTGCGACGCCCGGGCGGCGGTTGTTTGTGATAGGCCTTCGATATGAGGAAGGTCAGCAGTCGACTCGATCTTGCTCGCAGTACCAGGACGCGGCACCATGGAACTGTGCGAAGGGCGTCACTGGCGGTATGGAGAGATGAGGTATCGGCGCAGTGACTGGTTTCGTCGGATCGCTGTTGCGATTCACTGATGACTCGGGTCGGCAGCAGGAGTTCATGCTCACCCCGGACCAGCAGCGCGTCACCATCGGGCGTTCCCCGCAGGCCGATCTGGCGCTGCGCTGGGACGCGGAGGTCTCGCGGCTGCATGCGGCGGTCGAATATCTCGGCGCGCACTGGACGATCGTCGATGACGGCCTGTCCCGCAATGGCACCTTCGTCAACGGGGAACGGCTGGTCGGGCGGCGGCGGCTGATGGCGGGTGATCGAATCCGGGTCGGCACCTCGCTGGTGTCGTTCCACGATTTCGGCGGTGTGGTCGATGACGCGACGCGAACATCGACCGGCACAATTCCCACGTTGCGCTCGCTGACCGATACCCAGCGCGCGGTGCTGGTCGCACTGTGCCGTCCATATAAGAACGGTGCTGGTTTCGCGACTCCGGCCTCGAATCAACAGATCGCCGAGGAATTATTCCTGAGCGTCGATGCGATCAAGACACATCTGCGGGCGCTGTTCGCCAAGTTCGGTGTGGAAAATCTGCCGCAGAATCAGAAAAGAGTCCGACTGGCCGGTTTGGCCATGCAGAGTGGGTTGATCTCCGACCGGGACTTGTGACGCCGTACGGGCGTGGACTCTCGCTTAGGTGGCCGAGCGCTTGAACCATGGCTGCCGGCTCCGGTTGCCGGTGTACTTGAAACATCGCCGGACCGAGTAAATCGGACCAGGTCCGGGTTTCGAGGCAGGAGAAATTCATGTTCGCGCTACGACTCGCCGCGCTGGTGGCGGCCACGCTCGCAACCGGCTTGATCGCGGGCGTTTTCTACGCCTATGCGATATCGGTGATGCCCGCGCTGAACCGCGCCGGCGATCGCACGGTGATCGATGTGATGCAGAAGATCAATGTGGTCATCATCAACCCGTGGTTCATGCTCGGATTCCTCGGCACCGTCGGTTTCACCCTCTTGGCGGCGGCGCTGCACCTCGGCAAGGAACACCGCACCACCTTGATTTGGCTCGGCGTGGCCTTGGCGCTCAATGTGATCGCCTTCGCGGTCACCTCCGGATTGAATGTTCCACTGAACGATCAGCTGGCGGCCGCGGGCGATCCGGCGCAGATCGGTGATCTGGCAAAGGTGCGTGCCGATTTCGAATCCGCTTGGGTCCGTTGGAATATCCTCCGCGCGATCCTGCACACACTGGCCTTCCTGGTGCTGACCGGGGCGCTGTTCGTGGCGGGCATCCAGCACGGGCGCACACAGGCGGCGGGTTCGGTTGGTACACAGCAGGTTTCGCAGCGGGTGTCGAGTGTTGGTCCGCAGGCCGCTGGTCAACCGTATCGCGCGCCGATCATGGCTCAGCAGTACGGATTCGGGCAGACCGGTGCACAGCCGACGAGTGCGCATACGGCTTAGGAACCCACCGCCAATTCTCTGCCGCCGTCGGCGGGCCGATCGCTGATCGACCCGCCGACGGCGGATTTGGTATGCGAAGAATCCATCAGGGTGGGGGCACATTCTCCGGGCAATTGCGCGGATGTACGCCCGAATTCAGCAGCTTGACATGGTGGCCGCCGAAATGCGCCTGACGGGCCGTCTGCGGGCTCGAAACAGCCTATTGCGCGAGCCCGGCCCAGCATCCCGCGAGCACCCTTCGGTTCGGCGATCTCCAGGACGCACTCGCGGACCGTGGCAGCGATCAGATGCATAGCCGATGAGCATCGGAAGAGGAACGAGAACCGCAGGCGGACTTGGCCGAACTGTCCTACGGGTGGCGATAAGTTGCGCTACGTTCTGGAACACGTTTCAGATTTTGGAGGTCTCCATGCGGCGTGTTCGCGGGTCCGCGCTTGTCATCGCCGTGCTGGCCGTGCTGGCGGTCGGTGTGGGTGGTACGGCGCGGGCCGAGTATCCGGTCGACTACAACTTCTTTGCCGGAATTCCGAATGAGCTGGTGAATCACGGTGGCTCGCTGCCGGGTTCGAATGATTGGGGGTGTCGGCCCAGCGCGACGCATCCGAATCCGGTGGTGCTCGCGCACGGTACTGGTGGTGGGGCGCAGACGAATTGGGGGCTCTACGCGCCGCTGCTCGCGAACGAAGGTTACTGCGTCTTCTCGCTGACCTACGGCGCCTACGATCTGCCGTGGCCGATCTCCGCGGTGGGCGGGATGCTGCCGATCGAGCAGAGTGCGGTGCAGTTCGGTGCGTTCGTGGATCGAGTGCTGGCGGCGACCGGGGCGAGCAAGGTGGATGTGGTCGGTCATTCGCAGGGCACGGTAATGCCGAACTACTACGCCAAGCGGCTCGGCGGTGCGGACAAGATCGATAAATACGTATCGATCGCACCGGCCTGGCGGGGTACCAATGCGGGCGGCGGTGCGGATGCGGCCGCGTTCGCCGACAAGCTCGGCGCCGGGTCCTTCTTCCAGGCGGCGGCAGGCTCGCTGTGCCAGGCCTGCGCCGAGTTGTTGCGGGATTCGACCTTCCTGCGGGATCTCAACAGCGACGGCGTCTACGTGCCCGGCATCACCTACACCAACATCATGGCCGGTCTCGACGAAATCGTCGTCCCGTACGACTCGGGCTTCGTGCCCGGACCGAATACGAGGAATATCGTGGTACAGGACGGCTGCGGATCCGACTTCTCCGAACATCTGGCGATCGCGGGCAGTCCCCGTACCGCCCGCTTCGTGCTCAACGCCCTCGATCCGGACCATGCGCGCGAGGTGCCGTGCGAGTTCGTCCCGCCCTTCACCGGGTGACACCAGGACTGGGAAGCGTCGAGCGGCGATTTCGCTCAGGGCAAAACCCGAGCGGAAACGTATCCCGCAACGAGCACGTTATGAGTGAATGACCGTGCTGTCGCTGGTCCCCAATAGGGTGGACTAGAGGCGGCGTAATCCCCTGCCAACTAGAGTGGAGGCCGGGGCCGCAACCCCCGGGCTTCATGGCAGGCTGACGCCACAGAAGCGTCGGACGCCAGAATGTCGGAGCAGGAGAGTGAGGGAGCGATGTTCGAGAGGTTCACCGACCGCGCGAGGCGCGTCGTTGTCCTGGCCCAAGAAGAGGCCCGGATGCTCAACCACAACTACATCGGCACCGAGCACATCCTGCTTGGGTTGATCCACGAGGGCGAGGGCGTAGCGGCGAAGTCGCTGGAATCCCTTGGAATTTCGCTGGAGGGTGTGCGCAGCCAGGTGGAGGAGATCATCGGCCAGGGCCAGCAGGCCCCATCCGGTCATATCCCGTTCACTCCGCGCGCCAAGAAGGTGCTGGAGCTGAGCCTGCGCGAGGCGCTGCAGCTCGGCCACAACTACATCGGCACCGAGCACATTCTGCTCGGCCTGATCCGTGAAGGTGAGGGTGTCGCGGCGCAGGTGCTGGTGAAACTGGGTGCCGATCTCAACCGGGTGCGCCAGCAGGTCATCCAGCTGCTGTCCGGGTACCAGGGCAAGGAACCGGTGGAATCCGGTTCCCGCGGTGAGGCCGGGACCCCGTCCACCTCGCTGGTGCTCGACCAGTTCGGTCGCAACCTCACCCAGGCCGCCCTCGAGGGCAAGCTCGACCCGGTCATCGGCCGCTCGAAGGAGATCGAGCGCGTCATGCAGGTGTTGAGCCGCCGCACCAAGAACAACCCGGTCCTGATCGGCGAGCCCGGTGTCGGTAAGACCGCCGTGGTCGAGGGTCTGGCCCAGGCCATCGTCAACGGCGAGGTCCCGGAGACGCTGAAGGATAAGCAGCTCTACACCCTCGACCTGGGTTCCCTGGTCGCGGGCAGCCGCTACCGCGGTGACTTCGAAGAGCGCCTGAAGAAGGTGCTCAAGGAGATCAACACCCGCGGCGACATCATCCTGTTCATCGACGAGCTGCACACGCTCGTCGGCGCGGGTGCCGCCGAGGGCGCGATCGACGCCGCTTCCATCCTGAAGCCGAAGCTGGCCCGCGGTGAGCTGCAGACCATCGGTGCCACCACCCTCGACGAGTACCGCAAGTACATCGAGAAGGATGCCGCCTTGGAGCGCCGGTTCCAGCCGGTGCAGGTCGGTGAGCCGACGGTCGAGCACACCATCAATATCCTCAAGGGTCTGCGCGACCGCTACGAGGCACACCACCGGGTCTCCATCACCGATGGCGCGCTGGTCGCGGCCGCGACGCTGGCCGACCGCTACATCAACGACCGGTTCCTGCCGGACAAGGCGATCGACCTGATCGACGAGGCCGGTGCCCGCATGCGCATCCGTCGCATGACCGCACCGCCGGACCTGCGCGAATTCGACGACAAGATCGCCGATGCGCGCCGGGAGAAGGAAAGCGCCATCGACGCGCAGGACTTCGAGAAGGCGGCGCGGCTGCGCGATAAGGAAAAGCAGCTGGTCGCCAAGCGCGCCGAGCGCGAGAAGCAATGGCGCTCCGGTGATCTGGATGTCGTGGCCGAGGTCGACGACGAGCAGATCGCAGAAGTGCTGGCCAACTGGACCGGTATCCCGGTGTTCAAGCTCACCGAGGAGGAGACAACCCGTCTGCTCCGCATGGAGGACGAGCTGCACAAGCGGATCATCGGCCAGGAGGACGCGGTCAAGGCCGTCTCCAAGGCGATCCGCCGTACCCGCGCCGGTCTGAAGGATCCGAAGCGTCCCTCGGGCTCGTTCATCTTCGCCGGTCCGTCCGGTGTCGGTAAGACCGAGCTGTCCAAGGCGCTGGCGAACTTCCTGTTCGGCGATGACGACGCGCTCATCCAGATCGATATGGGCGAGTTCCACGACCGCTTCACCGCATCGCGGCTCTTCGGTGCCCCGCCCGGGTACGTGGGCTACGAAGAGGGCGGCCAGCTCACCGAAAAGGTGCGCCGCAAGCCGTTCTCGGTCGTTTTGTTCGACGAGATCGAAAAGGCACACCAGGAGATCTACAACACCCTGTTGCAGGTCCTCGAGGACGGTCGTCTCACCGACGGCCAGGGTCGCACGGTCGACTTCAAGAACACCGTGCTGATCTTCACCTCGAACCTGGGTACCTCGGACATCTCCAAGGCGGTCGGCCTGGGCTTCACCCAGTCCAATGCCGAGGGTTCGAACTACGAGCGGATGAAGCTCAAGGTCAACGACGAGCTGAAGAAGCACTTCCGGCCCGAGTTCCTCAACCGCATCGACGACGTGATCGTCTTCCACCAGCTCACCACGGACCAGATCGTGGAGATGGTGGACCTGATGATCGGCCGCGTCGCCACGCAGCTGAAGAACAAGGACATGGAGATCGAGCTGTCCCCGCAGGGCAAGGCACTGCTCGCCAAGCGCGGCTTCGATCCGGTGCTCGGCGCCCGGCCGCTGCGTCGGACCATCCAGCGCGAGATCGAGGACCAGCTGTCGGAGAAGATCCTCTTCGGCGAGATCGGTCCGGGACAGACCATTGTGGTCGATGTCGAGGGCTGGGACGGCGAGGGCTCCGGTGAGAACGCCAAGTTCACCTTCACCGGCAAGGCGAAGCTGACCAAGGCTGCAGCGACCGAGGAGAAGCCGGAGGTCGTGCTCACGGGTGCGGGCGAAGGCACCACCGCCGAGGCAGCTGGCGAGTAAGTCGTAAACGCTGAAATGCCGCCCACCGGATTTACCGGTGGGCGGCATTTTTCGTATCAGCTCGTGAACCGGGCGAGTGTCGGGGCGAAGGCTGCGGCCAGTTCGCCGGGGACGATCAGTTCATCGATGCCGTACTTCTCCCGGCGGTATTCGAGCACCTCGGCGACGGCGGCCGGATCGTCGTCGAGCACACCCGCCGAACCGGCCGCGCGCAGGCCGTCGGCGGTGAGTCCGAGCCGCTTGGTCAACCAGAACGGCAGCTCGTCACCGATGCCGACCAGTTGATGGGTGAAGCGCACGTCGCGATCGGTATTGTCGCGCACGATCCGGACCATCTCGGCGAGATCGTCCTCGGTAGCGTCGGGTCCGGCCGCCAGCAGCACCCGATCGGCGAAACCGGCTGCGACAGCGAGCATTCGAGGTCCATTCGCGGCGACGACGATCGGCGGCGCCGGATCGACCTGTTCGCGAACGGCCCGCACGGCGGCGAGAAGTTGCTCACGACGCTGGGCCGCTGAACCCCAAGGCATACCGAGCCGTTCGGCCTCGGCGCTCGCATCGGGACGTCCCGACCCGATGCCGAGTTCGAATCGTCCATCCGAAAGCAGTTGCAGGGCGGCGGTTTCCCGCACCGTGACGGCCGGATTGCGCAGGGGCGCGGCCAATACGTTCGGGCGCAGTCGGACGGTGGTGGTCACCGCGGCGGCAGCCGCGAGTGTCGGGAATGGTGAAGGGGTATTCAGGGTGTCCGGCAGCAAGATCGTCCGGTAGCCCTGCTGCTCGGCGCCTTGTACCGCGCGAACCCATTCGGCTCCCGATCGCGGTGTGATGACGATTCCGAAGGTCATGCTCATGACTTACCGCCGCGTTCGCGCAGCACCGCCAGTCGACTCCGATATTGATCCTCGGTGATCTCGCCCCGCGCGAATGCAGTGCGCAGCGCACCGATTCCGCTCTGGTGTGCCCAGAACCGCCGCCGCGCGAATACGAACAAGACAATGATGGTGGCCCAGAAGAGCAATGGGAATATCCAGAAGAACGGCCAGGGATGCCATCCGCCGTCATAGTGATCGGCCAAGAAGGTCATGGCCTCGGGTTGAGTAAGAATGTTCATGCCTCAACCCTGCGCCTGACACCCCCGTCCGGACATCGGCCTGCCGACGATATTCGCCCTACGCCTGCGCGCGTACTCCCCAGCCGCCCGGCACCTTGGGATCGGCTTCAAGCGAATCGCTGAAAGCAGCGCTACAGAGTGTCGAACGAGTTGGTGAGGACGCGCTCCCCGCTTGTCGCAGGCTCCGAGCGCTCTACCTGAGGTTGCGATACGGGGTGCAGTATGCACGCGCTCGCATAACCACTGGGCTCCTCGCACCCGTGATGGTGCGAGGAGCCGGGAAGTCAGGCGAGGGCGGCGTCGAGGGTGATGTTGTCCACTCCGGCGAGTGCCTTGCTGACCGGGCAGCCCGCCTTGGCGGCGGCCGCAGCGGCAGCGAAGCCGTCGGCGTCCAGACCGGAGACCCGGCCGCGGACGGTGAGTTTGATGGCGCTGATGCGGAAGCCGCCGTCCGGATCCGGGCCGAGGGTGACATCGGCGGTGACATCCAGGCTCTCCGGCGTGCCACCGGCATTGCCGATCTGGGCCGAGAGGGCCATGGCGAAGCAGGAGGAGTGCGCCGCCGCGATCAGTTCCTCGGGGCTGGTGGTGCCGTCGGCCTCGTCGGCGGCACGCTTGGGGAAGGAGACGTCGTACTTGCCGACACCGGAACTGGCCAGCTCGACCTGGCCGGAGCCGTCCTGGAGGCCACCGGTCCAAGCGGTGCGCGCGGTACGTGTGGGCATCACGGTCCTTTCGAAGATGTGTGGATCACAATTCGCAGTCGAACCTACCCCCGACGCCCACGCGACGTGTACGGAGGCGGCCGCCGGATCGAGTGCCGCACCGGACCACGTTCAGGCGGGCTCGGCGATGCGCTGATCGAGCTGTTCGAGCACCAGCGGCCAGGCCTGCGAATGCCGGTCGCGCGCAGCTTCATCGGCAAATCCCGCGTGTGCCAAGCGAAGTCGGGTGCCGGAGGCGGTGGGCACCAGTTCGACCGTCACCACGGTTTCCGCGCCCTCGCTGCCGCCCGCCCCGGTCACCCAGGTCAGCTCGACGAGCTGATTCGGAATCAGGCGGATGAACCGTCCGTAGTGCGGGTTGCGCGTGCCCTGGTAGTCGGTCTCGAAGAAGAACGGCGCGTTCACGGCGGGGCGCATGAGGACCGAGCCTGGAGCCGCGAACCAGTCGTCGAAACGCTCGGTCCATGCTCGGTACAGCGCCGGTGGCGGCGCGGTCATGGTGCGCTCGACCTCGAGCCCGAAGGGTCGCGACGATAGATCGGGTACCCGCACTGGTTCGATCATGCTTCGGACTGTACCGCCGGACCCGCTCACTCCGGATTGGTGACGCGCGCCAGCACGATGCCGCCGAGAATCAGCGACAGCGCCAGCAACCGCCCGGCGCTCATCGGATCCTTGTTGATCACGACACCGAGGCTGATCGCGCCGACCGCCCCGATTCCGGTGAAGACCGCATAGGCCGTGCCGACCGGCAGCGTCTGCATGGCCCGCGAGAGCAGATACACCGCGACCGCGCCGAGTACGAAGCAGATGACGGTCGGGACGAGGCGGGTGAAGTTCTCCGTCGGTTTGATGCTCTGCGCCCAGATGATCTCCACCAGCCCGGCGATGCCGAGAATGATCCAGTTCATCAGTACACCGATCCTTTCGAGCGACCTGCGAGCGGTCGCTGGCCGCGGACCAGATCACGCACGAATTCCATTGCGGCCGAATAGGACTCGTCATGCTTGCCGCGTAGATGTGCCAGTGCCGGATCCTGCCTGGAGTTGGCCAGTTCCGCATGGACGAAAACGGTGTCGGTGACGGCGAAATGGCCCGCGAAGAAATCGCGAAGATAGCGTTCTTGATAATCGAACGCGGCCTTGGGCGCGCCGGGTGCGTACGACCCACCGCGTGCCGAGACGACGACGAATCGCCTGTCGCCCAGGGACATTCGCGGGAAGGTCACCTGGTCGAGCCAAGCCTTGAGTGCGGCAGGGATCGAGTAGTTGTACATCGGGGTGCCGATGAGAATCACGTCGGCGGCAAGAATCTCGGTCAGCAGCGGATCCACGATGGCCCAGGCGGCGGCCTGTTCCGGGGTGCGAACCAGCTCGGCGAGGCGGTTCAGGTCCGTGCTGGGTTGGGCGAGGACGGCATCGCATAGTTCGGTCCATGCCTCATCGATGAAGGGCACGGGCTCGGCCGCCAGATCGCGATAGATGTAGCCGCCGTCCGGATTCTCGGCTCGCCACGTCTCGGCGAATGCCGCGCTCAGTTCGCGGCTGATGGAACTGTGTCGGGCGCTGGCATCGAGGTGCAACAACGTGCTCATGATCGACCTCTTCCTTATAACTGGACATCGTGTCCGTTTTAAACTCTAACTATAAGCGGACATTCTGTCCAGTTGTGTGGATAGTCGACTACAGTCGGGGGCATGAACAGCGATATCGACCTGCTCAGCGGGCATCCGGAACCCGCGGTGCCGACCGAGCGCGCGGACGCGGCCCGCAACCGGGCCAAGGTGCTCGCCGCGGCCGCCGAACTGTTCGCGTCCAGGGATCCGCGCACGGTCACGATGGACGACATAGCCAAGGCGGCGGGGGTGGGGCGTGGCACGTTGTATCGCCGCTATCCGGATAAGAATTCGATCGCCGTCGCACTGCTCGACGAACACGAACGCGCACTGCAGGAGCAGCTGTTGCGCGGTGACCCGCCGCTCGGTCCCGGCGCACCACCCGCCGAACGGCTCGCGGCCTTCTATGCCGCCATGGTCGAATTATTGGACGGACACGCCGATTTGGTGCTCGGTGCGGAGACCGGCGGCGCGCGGTTCGCGACCGGTGCGTACGGCTTCTGGTTCCTGCACGTCCGGTCGCTGTTGGTGGACGCTGGTATCGGCCAACCGGACGCCATGGTCGATGCGCTGCTCGCGCCGTTGGCCGCCGAGGTCTATCGGCATCAGCGAGCGCGAGGCCTCACCTCGGCGCAGATCGCGGCGGCACTGGCAGAATTGGCCCGTTCCCTGCTATCCGAGAATGCGCCGAACCGTTGACGAACTATTGTCCACCAACGGTTTTCGGCTCCTGAAGAGTCAGACCATATCGCGCTGCCGCACCAGCCACATAGTGCCCGCCGCGAACAGTGCCACGTACACCACCAGCGCGATCAGTGACTGAGTCCGCGACAGGATGTCGAGCACACCCGGGGTGGACGGCCCCTCGACGGTCCGCATCACACCGGCCATCGAACCCGCCGCCGTACCCGGCAGATGATCGGTGAGCACCTTGATCGGGCTGAAGATCGCCGCGACACCGCGCAGCAGATTCTCCACCACCAGCACCCATACCAGCCCGAGTCCGACGGCCAGTGCCGGACCTCGTGCGATCGCCCCGATCAGTGCGCCCGCGAGCGTCCACATTCCGAGAATCGCTGTGCCGGTGATGATTCCGTTCACGGCCTGGCTCAGTCCGGGCAGCGCGAGCGACTGCGACTGGCTCGTCGCGATAATCGAGGCGACCCCGATATCGGCCACGAATGCGACGCACACCAGCCCGATTACCGTGAGCGCCAGGCTGATCAGCACACCACCGACGGCATTGGTTCGCGACGGGCCCTGGGTGAGCACGGTTTTCCAAGTGCCCCAGCCATATCCGCTACCGATGGTCAAAGCGCCGAGAATGAGCATCAGCGCGCCACCGAACATGGCCATGCCCTGGGTGAAGACCTCCGGTACCGCGGCGGGCAACATCTGGTGCAGCAGCACGTCTTTGGGCAGGCCGTTCGACATCGTCTTCATATCGCCGGAGGAGTAGGCGAGGTAGTTGAACAGGTAGGAGAAGGTGAGATTCAGCAGAATCCAGGTGCCGAGAATGATCCAGAATGCGGGCCACTTACGCAGTCGCAGCATTTCCGCTTTCGTGCTCGCCATCAGGTCTTTCATGGTCTCGTTCATTTCACCGGCTCCAATTGGGTCATTTCGAAGAACACTTCCTCCAGGGACTTTTCATCGGTCCGCAGTTCCAACAGATCCGCGCCCGATTCGACGACCGCGCGTGCGACCACCGGCGCGCTGCCCGCACCGGCCTCGATCCGAATTCCGCCAGCGGTCAACATGGCCGAGCGCTCGCCGACCACCCGGCGCACCGCCGGAAATGCCAGCTCCAGTGGCTCGGCCCGCAGCAAAAGCGAAGAGGCGCCGCGCAATTCGGCAACCGTGGATTCGGTGAGCAGCTTGCCGCCGGAGATCACCCCGACGCGATCGCAGATCTCCTGCACCTCGCTGAGCATGTGGCTGGACAGCAGCACGGTATGCCCGTCACCGGCGAGAGTTGTGATGAGCTCGCGCATTTCGGCCATGCCCTGCGGGTCGAGGCCATTTGTCGGCTCGTCCAGGATCAGCAGATCGGGACGGCCGAGCAGGGCCGAGCCGACGCCCAAGCGCTGCTTCATACCGAGCGAGTAGGTGCGAAATTTGTCCTCGGCGCGATTGGTGAGGCCGACGCGGTCGAGTGCGTCCTCCACATCGGCACGCTCGAGCCCGCGGTATTTCGCGAGTACCCGCAGGTTGTCGCGGCCGGTGAGATAGGGGTAGAAGCCGGGTCCCTCGATGAGGACGCCGATGCGGCGGACTACCGCCGGATCGCCGGGGGTATGTCCGAGCACGGTGGCGGTGCCCTCGGTGGGGCGGATCAACCCGACCAGCATTCGCAGCGTGGTCGTCTTACCCGCACCGTTCGGCCCGAGGAAGCCGTAGATCTCCCCGGGCGCGACATTCATATGCACACCGTCGACGGCTGGGTGGGTGCCGTAGCGTTTGGTCAGCCCCGCGGTGACCACGATGGAATCTGTCATGTACCGAGAATCCGTCTCCGACCGGTGGTGCCACATCCGTCGCGCGGCGATGCTCGACGTACGTACCGCGGCCTACGAAGTTGATGCCGCGACGACGATTGATTGCGCCAGCACATGGGCTCCGGTCACCGCGGCGGCGTCAGACGAGGGGCACCAGCGGGGCTTTGCGACACCGCCGAGTCGGGAGGCCCGAAACCCGGCTGTCGTCTCGATTGATGGCCTGGGTTGCGGCCGTTGAGGTACCGGCGTGGTGTGTGGGCTGCCGTCGCTGTTGCCGACTCGGGAATGCCCGAAGCCTCGCTGTCGTCTTGATGGCCTGGGTTGCGGCGTTGATGTGCCAGCGGGGCGTGTGCGCCGCCGCCGCTGTCGTCGAATCGGGAATGCCCGAAGCCTCGCTGTCGTCTCGATGGCCTGGGTTACGGCCGTTGATGTGCCAGTGCGGTGTGTGGGCCGCCCTCGTTGTCGTCGGGTCGGGAATGTCGGACACCCTGGCTGCCCTCTCGACCGACGACCCCGAGGCGACCGTTGAGGCACCAATCGGAAAATATTCGGGCAGGCGGCCGAGCATACGTAGCGCGGCGGACGTGGTGGCGCGTCCGGGCTAATAGGCTGCACATGTGACAGCGCCAGGGGAATCGAAACGTGGCCCGGTCGTTCGGGACTGGGTGCTCGCGCTCGTCGTCGCGGTAATCCAGGTCGTCGGGGGACGCAATGCCAACCTGCGCCAGACCGGAGTGCACTCGCTCGACGCGCTCGGCTATGTGCTGTTGCTCATCGGACCGGTGGCGCTATTGCTACGCCGGTCCTACCCGCTGCCCGCGCTGCTCGTGACGATCGCGACCTGTGCGGTGTATCTGCTGCGTGGCTACGGCTACGGCCCGATTTTCATCTCGCTGGTGATCGCATTCATCAGCGCCGCGATCGTCGGATCACGCTGGTGGACATATCCGCTCGCGCCGATCGGCTACCTTGTGCTGCTCTGGCCGCTGCCCGCACTGGTCGGACATCCGGCCGACCCATGGCTGGCATTCGGCATGATCGCCTGGCTGGGTGTGCTGGTCGCGATCGCGGAGGGGATTCGCCAGCGCCAAGCGGTGCTGGTGGCACGCAGGCAGCGGGCCGAGGCGGCGCGCCGCGATGAGGAGGCCCAGCGGGAACGGCGGGCCAGCGAGGAACGGCTCGCCATCGCGCGTGAGCTGCACGATGTGCTGGCACATAGTCTTTCGCTGATCAATGTGCAGTCCTCGGTGGCGCTGGAGCTGTTCGACAGGAAGCCGGAACAGGCCGAATCGGCGCTCGCGGCGATCAAGACGGCGAGTAAGGATGCGCTGGCCGAGGTGCATACGTTGTTGCACGCGATCCGCAGCGGCAGCCCGACGCCCGGGGCGGGCGAAGCGCGGGAATCGGATGTCGAGCCGGTTCCCGAATCCGCGCCTGCGCAATCCGAACGGGCCCAAGATGATTCGGTTGCCCGCAGCGTCGAGCCTCGCCCCCCGGCGCCCCGGAGCCCGGCCCCGAGCATCGAGGACCTGGACACGCTGCTGCAGCGCACCCGCGCTGCCGGTCTCACCGTCGACACCCGCATTATCGGCACCGCGCACAAACTGCCCAGCGTCGTCGATGTGGCGGCGGCCCGCATCATCCAGGAATCGCTGACCAATGTGGTCCGCCACGCGCCCGGCGCGACGGCCGCGGTGACCATCCGCTATGCCGCCGATTCGGTCGAGATCACCATCGACAATGCCCGCGCCACCGGCACACCGTCGAAGCCCGGATCCAGCGGCGGCAATGGCATTCTCGGCATGCGCGAGCGCGCGCACGCCCTCGGCGGCCAGCTCATCGCGGGTCCGCGGCCAAGCGGCGGATTTCGCGTGGTGGCCCGGCTACCGTCCCAGGCTCAGGAAGAGGCGCTATGAATGCGGCATCCCGCAACGATCCGGTCAGGGGCGGTCGGGCGGCGGGTGGACACCCGGGATCGTTCGGCGATTCGATAGCGAGCGGCGGCGGGCAGCCATCGCGCGCCGATGCGGCGGCGGGTGGCGCTCGAGGCGCGGGTGGGATCATCCGGGTATTGGTCGCCGACGATCAGGCCCTGGTGCGCGGCGGTTTCGTCGCGCTGCTCGATGCGCAGGACGGTATCGAGGTGGTGGGCGAGGCCGGTAACGGGGAACAGGCCGTCCGCATGACCCGCAGTCTGACCCCCGATGTGGTTCTGATGGATATCAGGATGCCCGTCCTGGACGGTCTTGCCGCAACCAGGATGATCGCCGAGGATCCGAAACTCGCCGAGGTGAAGGTGGTCGTGCTGACCACATTCGAACTCGACGAGTACGTCTTCGAAGCGATGCGCGCGGGGGCGACGGGTTTCCTGGTCAAACACACCGAGCCCGCTGACCTCGTCCGCGCCGTCCGAGTCGTCGCCGCGGGTGATGCCCTGCTGTCGCCCGGCGTCACGCGCCGTCTCATCGCCGAATTCTCCACGCACGCAAAACAGCCTCCGCCAGCCGCCTTCACCGAGCTCACCGACCGCGAGCGTGAGGTAATGACACTGGTGGCCGAGGGCCTCACCAATGCCGAAATCGGCGAGCGCCTCTTCATGAGCCCCGCCACCGCCCGCACCCACGTCAGCCGCATCCTGATGAAATTGGACGCCCGCGACCGCACCCAACTCGTAGTCATGGCCTACGAATCCGGACTGGTCCGCCCCCGCTGGCAGTGACGCTGTCGCACACCCAGCGACTATCGCGCATACCAAATAGCCTGTGCGCGATAGTCACTACTTATGCGATACCGCCTGCCGTCGGAAGTGGGGGCGGGCGGTTGGGTGGTACATGGCGGGGATGGCGAGTAGGACGGCCAGGATGTGGGTGGTGCGGAAGGTTGCGGTGATTACCGCGGGAGCGGTGAGGTTGTCGAATAGGTCGCTGATTTGCTTGGCGGACAAGGTGGCTGCCAGTGGTTCGATGATCAGCGAGGCGAGGCCGATTACGCCGATGCCGAAGGTAAGCACCATCCTGGCCCAGCGGGCGCCGCGCGCCATCTGGACGGCCACACCGAGGACTACCAGATAAATGCCACCGCGAACAGCCAGACCTGTTGCGAGCGAGCCGATATCGGCATTCGGGCGGTCCAATTGCACTGCGGTGTAGGTAATGGCCTCGCCGACACCGCAGAGCAGCGCGAGGACAAGTCCGGTGAATGCCACGGAAACCGAGAGCGGTGGGGCAGTTCGTGGCTGTACGGAAAAGGCAGTGCCGGTCATACCACCGACACTGCCTTTCGCATTCCGAACTCCGGATCAGCCTGCGGTAGCAGCCGTTTCTCGTACCGGAGTGCTATCGCGCGTGGCGAATTCGGTGAGCGCCGCGAAACCGAGGCCGAGGCAGGCCCACAGGGTGGCCGTCTCGCTGAGCGATGTCGCACGGAACTGCCACAGCAGCACGGCTGGGAAGTCGTCCTTCACCTCGTTGACACCGGGCAGCAGGATGTATCCGAGCACGACGATGAGCATGAATGCCGCGACTCCCGCGATCAGCCGGACCGTACCGAGTTGTGCCGCAAGCAATTTGTAGACGTAGAGCCCGATACCGACGGCGGCCAAGCCGAGCAAGACCGCAGCCACCCACAGCCAGGTGCGCTGGTTGATGGTGTCCGGATCACCCACGGCTGGCGGATTGGCCGGGTACTTGAAGAACGGCACCGCGACGATCGCGGTCCAACCGGCCAGCGCCAAGCCGAGCGCGAACTTCGGTCCCGACAAGGTGGTGTACCGGCGTGCGAAATACGCGACCGAAGCGAAGATCGCCCCGAGCGCCAGCCCGGCGAGTCCGAGCGCAAGGAACTGCCCGAACTTTTGCCCGGACCGACTGACCAGCGGTTCTTCCTCGTCACCGTGCGTATGCCCGGCCGGTTGCTCGGCGTGCGCGGCGGTATCGGCTTCCTCGATGGAGATGGCGGCGTCGATCTTGGGTTCGCCGACGAAATAGCCCACTGTCGCAGCCAGCAGACCGGCGATGAGACCGGCCAGCAGGCCGCGGAGCAGCAGGGTCTTGAGCGATCCGATCAATGGCACGGCACACCGAGCAGGTGACGTCCGTCGTGCATGAGCTCATGCAGGTACATCCCGCTGCGCGAGATGACGCCCTGGTCGAAGCCGACCAGGTACAGCGTGAGCAATGCGAGAAGAACGACGCCCACTGCGATGAGCAGTGTGCCGAGTGAATCAGTTGCCCGACTCGGTGAATGCGCGATAGCCATTCGAGTCCTCCTAGGGATGCGCGTCCCGTGAGTTGTGCGGTGCGAAGGTGCCGGTGTCTGGCTTTCCGGCACCAAGGACTCGGTGCAAGAACACAGTGGCGCGACCGCTTCGGAATTTCACCGAATTACCGCATCACCCTCGCGTTTGTCATTTCGAACTGTGACATCCGCTCGTACCCGCCGTCAACACGGCGGGCGACTTGCCCAGGCCGGGATGGGCGAGTCGCGCGCCACGTCTGTCCAGCGGTTTCAGGAAGCGGACTTGGCCGCGACGTCCAGCACGACCTCGAACTCCAGCAGCGAGGCACCCGTCGAAACCGGCTTCTGCCGCTCACCGGCATGCGCCTCACGCGCTGGACCGTCCCGCCACGCCGCGAACGACTCCTCCGAATCCCACTGGGTGACAACGAAGTACCGGTTCTCCCCGGCCACCGGCCGCAACAACTGGAAGCCGAGGAAGCCCGGCGAGCCCTCGACCGCATGCGCGCGATGGGCGAATCGCTTCTCCAACTCGGGGCCCGCGCCCTCCGGAACCTCGATCGCATTGATCTTCACAACAGCCATGGCACCGACGATACGTCTGCGCTCACCGGCCGCCCGCGCCACATTCGAGGAAGTCCCGATGGTGGCGAGCTGACAGCGCGACTCTGCCCCATCGGAGCGAGTCTTACGAGCGGCGTTCGCGGCCCGTCTCGCGTCCGAATGGCCGATGCGCATCCGACGAAGTCGCGAGTCTCGGCCGCTCGGACGCGAGACACTAGGGGGCCGCGAACACGCGGCGCCGCAGGCGCCGCAAAATGTCACAGTGTTGTACGACAAAGGCGGAGCGGGCGTCCCGATCCTGCTGCTGCACGGACTGATGGGCAGTGCCCGCACCTGGCGCGATCACTTGGACTGGCTGCGCGAGTTCGGCCATGTCTACACCTTCGACGCCGCCGGTCACGGTCGTCCCGCGCCCGCGGAGTTGACCACCGAGGCCTTCATCGACGACCTCGCCGCGGCCACCGCCGAAATTTCCGAACCCATGGTGGTCATCGGACATTCGATGGGCGGCCTGCACGGTTGGGTATTCGCGGCGCGGTATCCGGAGCGGGTGCGCGCGCTGGTGGTCGAGGATATCGCCCCCGACTTCCGCGGCCGCACCGCCGCGAACTGGGCGGCCATGATCGAGTCCTGGCCGCAGCCGTTTCCGGATGCGGACGCGGTGCTGGATTACTTCGGCCCGGTCGCGGGGCGGTACTTTCTCGACTCCTTCGATCACGGTCCGGACGGCTATCGCCTGCACGGTTCGGTCGCGACCTTCCGCGATATCTCCGAAGAATGGGGCTCCCGCGACTTCTGGGCGCAATGGCGCGCGGTCGAAGCGCCCGCCCTATTGATAGAAGGCGAATTCACCATCACCCCCGAGGGCCAGATGCGTCAGATGGCGGTCGTCCATGCCGATGCCGTCTACGTCCGCATCCCGAACTCGGGCCACCTGGTGCACGACGATCAACCCGAGCGCTACCGCACCGAGGTCGAAGCCTTCCTCCGAAAAGTTCTCGAACTTCGCGGATGAGGCTTGTGTTGGCCTTGCTGGGGCGACCAGGCCATCGGGTGTGCTCGATGTCGCCGCTGAGTCCAGCCTTTGCGACCAGGGCGAAGGGCCATCAGGGTTATTCGATACGACCTCGATGCCGGTCCGGCTTTCGCCTCCCAAGGCGAACACTCGTCAGGGTTTGTTCGACGGGATCTCGATGCGGGCGGGAGATTGGTCTTGCCTTCTCCAGCTAGGGCGACAGCGTTCGGGGTGTGCTCGATGCGACGTCTGTGCCTGCAGGTGCGGCTGGTCTTGCCTTCGCTTGCTGGGACGAACAGGTCATCGGCGTTTTCGAGGGGAGCTCGATGCCGCGGGTGCGGCTGGTCTAGCCTTCGCCTGCCAGGGCGAACAGCCCGTCGGGGGTTTGTTCGATGAGGCCGTCGACTAGCAGCGAGTCCAAAGCGCGGTCGCGTTGGCCTGGGTCGCGAGTCCAGGCCAGGTCCAAGCGGATTCGCTCGACCGGACCGGTCGCGTCTCGCAACACATCGAGCAACCGACCGCGTGCCTGACGATCGGTGCCCTCGTACTTCTGTGTCTTGCGAACCACATCGGAGACCGGTCTGCCAGCGGAAACCCAAGCGCATTGCGGTAGCGGACAACGTGAGCAGTCGGGGGTGCGGGCCGTGCACACCGTCGCACCGAGTTCCATCAGCGCGGCGGAAAACATTGCGGCATGGTCGATTCGGCGCGGCAGCAGCGCCTCGGTCTCGGCCAGATCGCGTGCGGACGGGTTCCCGGCCGCCGCCCGCCCGTGCACCGCCCGCGCGACTACTCGGCGAACATTGGTGTCCACCACCGGAACTCGCTGTCCGTAGGCGAAACAGGCCACCGCACGCGCGGTATACGCGCCGATACCCGGCAGACCGAGCAGCACATCGACATCGGTCGGCACCTTGTCGCCGTGCTCCTCGGCGAGCACCTTGGCGCATTCGTGCAGCCGCAACGCCCGCCGCGGATAACCGAGCTTGCCCCAGGCGCGCAGCACCTCGGCCTGCGATGAGGCCGCCATGGCCGAGGGGACCGGCCAGCGCGCGACCCACTCCCGCCAGATCGGTTCGACCCGCACCACCGGCGTCTGCTGCAGCATGATTTCGCTCATCAGGATCTGCCAGGCGGTGACGTTCTCGCGTCGCCACGGCAGATCCCGCGCGGTCTCCCGGTACCAGTCCAGCAACGACTCGGCATCCACCCGATCGGCACCCGCCGTGATCTTCGTTTTTCCGCCTGCACGCTGCTGCGCTGCGCCGCCCTCCGACACTGCCCTCACCGTTCCTATTGTCCTGCGGCCGGTCGATATTTGCCGAGCCGTAACGAAACCGACTCGCTGGTAACCACTGCGATGTGCACAATGGTCGGTATGCCGGATTCCAACCCGATCAGTGCCTGGAAATCCCTTCGCGAGGGCAATGAACGCTTCGTGAGCGGCAACCTGCTGCATCCTAGTCAGGGTGCGGTGGACCGGGCCAAGCTCGTCAGTGGCCAGCACCCGCACGCGATCCTGTTCGGCTGCGGTGACTCCCGCGTAGCCGCCGAGCTGATCTTCGACCAGGGCCTCGGCGATATGTTCGTAGTGCGCACCGCGGGTCATGTGGTGGACAGTTCGGTGCTCGGCTCGATCGAGTACGGCGTGCAGGTATTGAATGTGCCGCTGATCGTGGTGCTCGGGCACGACAGCTGCGGTGCGGTGAAGGCCACCATCGACGCGCTGGACGGCGGCGAGGTGCCCGGCGGATTCATCCGCAGTGTGGTCGAGCGGGTCGCGCCGTCGATTCTGATCGGGCGCCGGGAGGGACTGTCCACCGTCGACGAGATGGAGGCCAGACATGTGGTGGAGACCAGCCGACTGCTGATGCAGCGTTCGATGATCATTTCGCAGCGCGTTGCGACGGGTGAATGCGCGATCGCCTGCGTCACATACAAACTGGCCGAGGGCGAAGTGAAGTTGCAGCGGGTCGTCGGCAATATCGGTGAGCTGGTCTGATCCGGCCGACACGAGACAGCCGACGGTGCGAGCGGAATTTACCTGCCGCGCGCGGGTTTTCCGATCCGACACGCCGGGACCCTGAGTCGCTGTACCGGATCGTGCCCTTACCGTTGACTCCGTGCTGGAACCGAATGGACCGCTGCCTCCGGAGATCTACTGGCGACGCCGCGCGCTCGCCGTAGCCGTCCTGGTCGTGGCGCTCGCACTGGTGATCTGGTTGGTATTGACGGTCACGCGCGGCGGCGATTCGCCCGGTACGACAAAGGCGGCCGCGACGAGTTCCGCGTCGGCGACGAATAAACCTGCGGGCGCCTCATCCTCGACGCCGCCGCCGACCACCGGCGAATCCAGTGTGAAGCCCTCCGGCACTACGGCCGCGGCCGCGAGCGGCGGCCAGGTCGCCGCGGGCACCTGCCCGGATCAGTCGCTGGCGGTGAAGGTGACCGTCGAACAGCCGACCTACAAGACCGGCGAGAATCCGGTGTTCGGCATCGTGATCACCAATATCTCGTCAACGGCCTGCTCCCGCGACGTCGGCTCCGGACTGCAGCAGGTCTCGGTGACCACCCTCGACGGCCAGCGCCGCCTCTGGTCGAGCACCGACTGCTACCCGGACGGCGCCCCCGACGTCCGCACCCTGAACCGCGGCGAACAGGCCGCCTTCATGGTCACCTGGTCCGGCTCCACCTCCCAACCCAACTGCGCGGGCGACCGCGTCCAGGTCCCACCCGGCGCATACGCCGTCGTCGCCCAACTGGGCTCCCTACGCAGCGCCGCCGAACCCTTCAACATCGCCTGACCCCGAACTCCGTCGCTGCCGCATACCCAGTGGCTATCGCGCACAGGCTATAGGTTGTGCGTGATAGTCACTGGCTGTGCGTGAGCCCTATGTGGTGCGAGATCAGAAGTCGGGGGCGGTTTCGGTGGCCGGGGTGCGTTGTTTGCGGAGACCGGCTAGGCGGATGGCCGATTTGACGTCGGCTACCTCGTGAATCTTCATGCCGTTCTTGGTCCTTGCCAGACCAGGGGGCACCAGTGCGGTGGTGAAGCCGAGGCGTTCGGCTTCGGCCAGTCTGCGCTCCAGACCGGTTACCCGGCGCACTTCGCCCGCCAAACCGACCTCACCGAGGATGACCCAGCCGACCGGCAGCGCCTGATCGCGCTCGGCACTGGCAATGGCAAGTGCCACAGCGAGATCCGCGGCGGGCTCCAGCAGGCGCATGCCGCCGACCGTCGCGGCGTACACGTCGTGCTTGCCGAGGAACACCCGCCCGCGGCTCTGCAGTACGGCGAGCACCATCGCGACCCGGTTGTAGTCCAGTCCGCTGACCGCCCGCCGTGGATTGGGTATCTCGGTGTGCACGGTCAGCCCCTGCACCTCCGCGACCAGCGGCCGCTTACCGTCCATCGCCACCGTGACCGCCGTACCCGATACCGAATCGGTGCGGTGGTGCAGGAAAAGCCCGGACGGATCGGTCACGCAGGAGATCCCGTCGTCATGCAATTCGAAACAGCCGACCTCATCGGAACTGCCGAAGCGGTTCTTGATGCCGCGCACCATGCGCAACGTCGAGTTCTTATCGCCCTCGAACTGCAGCACCACATCCACCAGATGTTCCAGCGTGCGCGGGCCCGCCACATTGCCGTCTTTTGTGACATGTCCGACCAACAGCACCGCGATCCCGCTCGCCTTGGCCAGTGACGTGAGCGCCGCCGCCACCGCGCGCACCTGGGTGACGCCGCCGATGGTGCCGTCCACCTCCGGGACGAGCATGGTCTGTACCGAGTCGACCACCAGCAGTGTCGGGCGCACCTGTTCGACATGGCCGAGCACGATGGACAGATCCGATTCGGCTGCGAGATAGACCCTTTCGTGCACCGCATTGGTCCGGTCCGCGCGCAGCCGAACCTGTCCGGCCGATTCCTCCGCGGTGACATACAGCGACTTCTCGTCGCGCTGGGTGGCCCACCGATGGGCGACCTCCAACAGCAGCGTCGACTTGCCGACGCCGGGCTCACCGGAGAGCAATACGACCGATCCGGGCACGATGCCGCCGCCGAGCACCCGGTCGAGTTCCTCGACACCGGTCGGTCTGGCCTTGGTGACCTTCGAATCGATATGCGAGATGGGCGCGGCGGCAGTGCTCGGCAGCATGGCCTTGCGCCCGACCGGCGATGCCGCGGTGGCCGCCGATCCGGCTACCTCGTCGACGGTGCCCCATGCGCCGCAGTCCGGGCATTTGCCCACCCACTTGGCGACCTCGTACCGGCATTCGGAGCATCGGAAGATCGACTTGGTCTTGGCCACACGCGCACCTTACGGACCGGCCCCGACAAACTGAGAAACGAAAACGGCTGCCGCGCGAATGCGCGACAGCCGTACGTTGTCCGGGGCAGCGGATCAGTGTCCGCCCTTGTGCTCGCCCTCGGTCGCGGCGGTCTGGCCCTCGTGCCGGTCGGTTTCCGCACCGGCGTCGACCGGGACCTGCACGGTGACGGTGCCGTTCTGCTTGAAGTTGAACGTCACCGGGTAGGTGAGGCCGGGGGTGATGTCCTTGGTCAGGCCGGTGATCTCGATCAGGCCCGGCTTCTTTTCCGGGTCGACGGTGGCCTTCTCGCCGGCCGGGGCGCCGTGTGAGCCGCTGGTGGTCGGCGCGGCGGTACCGCTGGGCGTCGCACCGTGCTCATCGGACTTGGCGGCCGTCCCGGTGGTGGGCGCGGTGGCCGCGACGACGGTCTGCTGCGGGGCGATCTGGAAGGCCGAGGAGCCCGCGGGCGGGGTGATCTTCACCGTGCCGAGGTCGGTGGCGATGCTGGTCAGTTCGTCGGTGACGGTCTCGCCATTGTTGATGACCGACAGCGCGATGATCGCCTTGCCGCCCTTGGCATTGGTGTAGTCGGTGCCCGCGGCAGGGAAGACGATGTGCACATTGCGCAGCGAAATCCGGTCTATATCGGCGTGATTGCCGTTGACCGCGGCGACCTGGGTCGCGGTCTGCGCAACCTGGCCCGCACCGCAGCCGGACAGCACGAGGGCCGCTCCGGCGGCGAGCGCGGCGACCGAAACCATGCGACGACGCGCCCCTGTCGAGGCGGTCACAGCTTTCAGGGCAGTCACGGGTTGTCCCTCCATGTCGACCGGGCTCACTCCGCTAGGGAGAGTAATAACTAGGCAGCGTAGTAGTAGCCTCCGCGGCGCGGGCGTCGGGG
>NZ_BDAZ01000058.1 GCF_001612725.1 Nocardia anaemiae NBRC 100462
AGAGCCGACCGACACAACCTCGACCGCCAGCAGGACATCCTCGGGATTCCAGCGCGGAAGATTCTCATCGATCCCAGCAGCGGACACTGCGATGACGTCCGGCACCCGAACTGTGCTCGGTGGGCCCGGCTCGATTACCACCTCGGTCTCCGTCAACACGCCGTAACCGATTGGTATTTGAGGCTCCAGCTGTGCGGCGAGCCGCCAGATCGCACGCTGATGCTTCGACATCGGCCTCGGTGACCCGACGAGTACCCCCTCGACAAGCTCAAAGCTATGGCTGTTGTCCTCGGGCAGCGCGATCCAATCATCCAGCGTCAGAAGATGATCCGGAAAGTGCACAGTAGTCACCCTTACCTCCTCCCACCCGGATAGAGACCGGCCTCCAGTCTCCCATAGGTCAGTGCCCGCCTGCTGGAGCCTACGCCGATGGGGAGCCACACGAACATACTTTCGATAGTTCGCTTGCAGTCGTCGACTAACGTCCGGCGAGTTCGGCGACGACCGGAGCGAACCTGTCGGTGAAGTCGGCGCCGAAGACGAAGTAGGAGAAGCCGATCTCCTCCCGTCGCCGCTGGATTTCCTCGGTGGCGGCCGCCAACGCTCGGGCCTTCGGACCGAGTACGGCCATCGCCACGGGCGTGTGACGATCCGGGGCCGTCGAAATCCCGCAGCGCCGCGACGGTCTCACGTACCTGTGCCAGCCGCTTGCACGGCGGCGGTACGACGGGCACTCCCTTGTCACGGAACTCGTCCTCGATTCCCGGTCTGCCGGTGCCGATGCCCATCTCGAAACGCCCCTCGGTCAGTAGCGACAGCGCGTGCGCTTCCCACGCCGTCAGCCAGGCCGGGCATAGCGGAGAGGCGTACACCCAGGTGCCCACGTGCAGGTCGGTCAAGGCCGGTGGCCAGCATGGGACCGGGCGCCGGTTGCGTGAGCGGGAAGTCGGGCACCAGCAGCGTCGAGTAGCCGCTGTCGGCGATGCGGCGCACGCGATCTCGCCACGTCGTACGGCTGGATCGCCAGGTTGCCGCCTTCTTTCGCGGGTTTTGTCAACGCAGGTGCGCTAAGCCGATGAGGCATCCGGCGGTTGGGCGGCCCATTCGGTCACCGCGGTGGAGAACCGGGTCATCAGTTCGACCGATACTAGTCTCGCTGGGCCAGCTGGAATGTGACCTGAGGCACCCGGAATGCGTTGCGGTAAAGGGCTATTCGTATCGACTGTGGTCGCTTCGGATTCGGCGTTCCTGCGGATGAGCCACTGGTCGAGGCGATCCAAACTCCCGCTGCACACGATCGCGCCGGAACTGTCGAGAAGGTTCCAGCCGAATGGCGGGTTCGGCTCGCGCTCGACGCGATGGCCAGCTCCAGCGGCATTCTCGATGGCGCGCAACCACTCTCGTATCGAGGGCAGTTCATTCGCGTGCCGCTCGTCCGGCGGCATTTCCGGGGTCACTGCGGGTACCGGGCCGTGATCGGGGGCCGACACCTGGGGATCAGCTCCGCCCACAATTCGTGGCGGACGGCATCCCACAGCTGCGCCAGCTTCGGCCACTGGTGCCGCGCTTGGACCAGATCCGGATACGAGCCGGGATTGAATGTGATGATCGGTAGAGCCTCAGAAGTGTTGTGTACGTTCATGATTTCGACCTGTCGTAGATGATTCAGTCGCCAGGTGGCCTGTAAGCCGTCGATCTCGGTCCGATGGATCTCATGCATCTCGCCCTCCCACTTCGGGCCGATCGAGCTATCGGTTGACCCTTGCCTTCGCCGTGCCGTAATCAGATGCCTTCGCCGCCAACGTGTTTCGACCTAGCTGCGTGATCTCGTACCGTCCGCGCCGGGCTCCGGCAACGATCAGGTTCCGGCTGGCGAGGTTCGCCACGGTTTGCCGGGTCGTCCACGCGGTGAGACTCGCGGAAATCTTGATTTGCCGTTCGGTGAGCATCCCGCCGCAGCTCAGCGCCCGTAAGACGCGCGCTTGCGGTACGGAGAGGCTTCCTTCTTGCTGGGCCATGCCGATATGGTGGCGCAGGTCGGGCTGGGTACGGAGTCTCTGAACGAGAGTCTCTGCAAGGGGCGAGAACGCCCAGCATCATTCTTGGAAGTCACCTACGCTGATTCTCAGCTCGAGAATCAGCAGGTGCGCCGGTTGAGAAAGCAGGGGGCACAACTATGCCGAGGCAGGCAGACCTCAGCGGCACAACGCTTCAGCGACGCCAATTGGGTCGAGCACTACGGGACGCACGCCAGGCGCAGGGCTTGACGCTCGACCAGGTGGCTGCCGCAACGAAGATCAGCCGGGCTACGCTGAGCCGGATCGAGCTTGGGCAGTACGAGAAAGTCAGGGACATGGAGGTCGATTACCTGTCCCGGTACTACTGCCTGCCGGACGCCCGAATCGAGTATCTGAAATCTCTTGTCAGCCAAGCCAATGCCAAAGTCTGGTACCAGGACTATCGCCATCTGATCGTGCCAGGATTCGGCACGTACCTCGAGCTGGAATCATTCGCGTCGGACTTCTGGTTCTATCAGCCGATCGTCATACCTGGTCTGCTTCAAACGCCGGACTATGCCAGAACATTGGAACGACTTCACCGCCCGGAAGACTCACTGGACGAGATCAATACCCGAGTAGATCTCCGAATTCAACGGACAAGGATCCTCACGCGGCAGCACATGCCGGTTCGCGCAGAGTTCTTGTTGCAGGAGAACGTTCTTTATGCACTTGTTGGATCGGGCCAGATCATGGGTCCTCAGTTGCGGCACATAGCCGATCTGAGTACCCGCGACAACGTGACGATCCGGGTGTTGCCGTTCACGGCTGGCCTCCCGACCGGGAGCGTAATACCGCCACATATCATTCTCGACTTTCCGGACAATGAGCCGTCTGTCGTCTACACCGAAGCGGCCATTGGTTCAATGACTTTCGATGGCACCGAAGACGTGAAGCGCTTTCGCGCACTCCACAAAATCCTCCAACAAGCCACGCTGGAGGAACAGCCATCTCGAGATCGAATCAGAAAGATAGCAAGGAGATACGGATAGTGACCATCGACCTTTCCGGCGCACAGTGGTTCAAGTCGTCGCGTAGCGGCGGCCAGAACGAATGCGTCGAAATAGCTTGGCTCGCAGGGGGGTACGTCGGCGTCCGTGATTCCAAGAATCCCGACGGCCCGGCACTAGCCTTTACTCCCTGCGAATGGGACGCCTTCATGGCAGGCGTACAAGATGGGGAATTCAACCGGCCCGACGCCTAGACATTGACTGACATCGAGCGGCCCTGTTCCGGGACAGGGCCGCTTGCCGTATCTCTCGGCGTACCGGCGCACGGGGCTTATCCCGTGGTGCTCGATTCCTGGGGATCGGCTCGGTCTGGGTGTGCGAGAACGTCTGGGAAGCCGAACATTGCGACCAGTGCCGGATCGTGGAATGCGACCACCTGTGAGGCACCGGACGCTGTCGGCGCCAGTACGACGATGCCGTTTGCTCGGAAAGCACCGTCGGCGTCCCGGTAGATGACGGCGGCGGGTTGGCCGTTGGCTGTGGTAGCGAGCATCCGCCAGGTGCCGGGTGTGTCGAGCACGTATTCATCGAGCATGTGGATGCAGTTCTTGCGGCCTGCGTACCATTCGCGGAATGGCGTCGACTCGAGTGTGGCGTCGGTGCGCAGCACTTTTTCCAGCAGACCGGCGTCGGAGCGTTCGAAGGCTGCGATGTAGCCATCGAGTAGTGCGCGCGCTCGCGGGTCGGTCGGTTCGAGCAGTTGCTCGGGGTTCGGCTCCAGTTCGTCCAGCCGGGCACGGGCGCGTTGCAGACCGCTCTTGACCGCCGCCGTTGTGGTGTCGAGGATCTGTGCGGTTTCGGCCGCGGAGAATGCCAGCACCTCGCGCAGCATGAGGATCGCGCGCTGGCGGGCGGGCAGGTGTTGCAGGCTGGCGATGAGTGCCAGCCGTAGCGACTCGCGGGCGATCACCGCCGCGGCCGGATCGTCGGCGGACGGGGTGACCCACCCGTCCGGGAGCGGTTCCAGCCACGAAACCTCTTCCGGCGCAACGTGATTCGGCGGGCGATCGGGTCCGTCGTACGGACCTGCCAGGCCCGAGGGCAGCACCCGGATCCGGTGCGACGCCAACGCGGTCAGGCAGACATTGGTGGCGATCTTGTATAGCCAGGCCCGAATCGACGCGCGGCCCTCGAATCCGGCATAGGAACGCCACGCCCGCAGATACGTTTCCTGTACCAGGTCCTCCGCATCGTGGGCTGAGCCGATCATCCGGTAGCAGTGCGCCAGCAACTCCCGGCGGAATCGCTCGGTTTCGGCAGCGAACCGGTCCTGGTTCGCCGCCCGCAGCGCGTCCGCGGTCATGCCGCGAGTTTAGGCCGCGGCCGGGCGGCCGAACGCCCGATGGCACACCGCACCGACAGGCGGTTGTCTCGCGACGCCCACTCGTGGTCTGCCGCCGGAACCGTCAAACACCCCTGGTACGGCTCACCCCGCGCCCTGGATTGCCTGCTTCCCATGCGCTACTCCTTGTCCCTATCGGTCTCGCCGCTCGCAACCGTCGCGCATTACGACCGGGCCGCCATTGCAAAGGAATCGAAACCCAGGTCAGGGCAGCAGTGCCAGTTTGCCGATGGTGGAGCGGGATTCGAGTTCGGCGAGGACCTTCGGTCCGTCGGACAAGTCGTAGGCGGTGGGGCGGGCGGGGGTGACGACACCGTCAGCGATGAGCGTGGACAGCTCACCCATGAGCTCGCCGAAGATCTGCGGCGCGGCCTGGCTCAGCACGCCGATATTGAGGCCGATGATGTGGACCTGGTGCTTGTACACCAACTCCCAGTTGGTGATCGCGGCTTCACCGCCTGCCACGCCGTAGACGACGATCCGGCCGGTGACCCGCTTGGCCGCGGCCAGGCTGGCGTCGAATGTAGCGCCTCCCGCGGACTCGAGCACCAGATCAGCGCCGATGCCATCGGTCAGTTTCAGTACCTCGGCGCCAAGATTCTCTGTGCGCGAGTCCAGGACGTGGTCGGCGCCGAGTGCCCGCACCGTCTCGTGCTTGCCCGACGAGGCAGTGGCGATGACGGTCGCACCGTAGTGCTTGGCCATGGTCACCGCGGCCTGGCCGGTCGCGCCCGCCGCCGCGTGGATCAGCACGGTCTCCCCCGCGGCGATGCGGCCGAGCGGCTTCAGCGCGGCCAGCGCGGTGGGCCAGTTCACGACCAGGCCCAGCGCCTGCTCGGCGCTCCAGCCGACCGGCACCGGCACCGCCGCAGCCGCGGGCAGGACCGTGTACTCGGCGAAAGTCCCGTAGCCGACGCCGATTACGCGGTCCCCCGGCTGCGGGGCGCGCACTGCCTCTCCCACCGCCACGACCTCGCCGACTGCCTCGAAACCCGCCAGATACGGTGGCCGCGGACCACCGAGGAACGAGCCATAGGCCCGCGAGATATCGGCGAAGTTGACACCGGCGGCAGCGACCCGGATCAGGACCTCGCCCGGGCCGGGCACCGGTACCGGCGCATCCATGATCAAACGCATATCCTGCGGACCGTGCAGCGACGTCTGCTGCAGTGCGCGCATCGTGCTGGGAATACTCAACGCCATCAACTCACTTTCTCGGCTTGCCTCGTCGCGGTCGGCCACGTCGACGGGCCGCACCCTCGACATGTAGACCTGGGCGGCAACCGAAAGGAATCGGTAGCCGTCCCCGCGCTGTTCAGTGCATCAGCGACGGATCACACGCGGCAGCCGCTGCGAGCGGAAGGCACGGCGTTCGATCTCGTGAACGAAACGCCGAAAGAAATTCTGCGCCAAGCATTTCGAGCTGCGGACGGTCAGGATCCCGCGGCCTCGTCGGCGGTCCGCCAGTTTCCTGAGGGTCGGTCTGGTAGACGAGATACATCTCGCAGTGCAGGTGGGGACCGATGTGGCACGCTGGCCGTCTTGGCAGCAGCCCGTCACCAGTACGAAGCGCCTCGACTCGGGGCCAATTCAGGCTGGTTCGCAGTTCCGCTGGACCACATGCCACCGCCACCGCCAAAACCCCGCGACCACCCTGACCATCACCTCCACGGTCCAGCAGCTGCAACCCGGCCGGTGCATCCGCTGGCCCCGCAATCGGTGACGGTACGGGCATCGACGGCGGCACCATGTCTGGACCCTCACCCCGACGGACGACGGCGTCCTGGTCTGCACCGAGGAGAACTGGAACGGAGCCCAAGTCGAAGCAGACGTCCCGAACTCCACCCACTTCCTCGGCGCCGGTCTGGAAGCCTGGCTTGCCAACCTGCGTGCCGCCGCCGAAGATTAAGGAAAAACCCTGCCCGCCAACATGTCTCAGCATGAGCGCACAGACAACTACCCGCAGCACGGTCGGTCGGCATCGCAACCCTGCATTGCCGCCTGCGGCGGTGACAACCTAGACCCGCTGCGGCGCAGGACATCCTGCAACTACACTTCCAGCTCTCCTACTCGAGGCAACTGCGGTGTTGTTGCGATGCACCGAGGGCGGAAGGACTGCAGCGGCCGCACCGATTCGGGTACGGTTGCGTCAGATTATCGCTCGTTAGGGGGACCGCGGTTTGGCTGGGGAAGCGTCGGCAATGTCTGTCCTGCCTGATGAGGTCAAGGCGCTGGGGCGCTTGGCCTACCAGGTCGCAGAGCAGTGTCGTAGCGGATACTCAACCCTCGATACCGATGTCCGAGCGATGCTGGACAGCTGGACTGGGAACAACGCTGATGCCTTCGGCACCGGTTGGGAGGAACTTCACCAGGGCGCCGTCCAAGTGTGGGATGCGTTGTTCGCACTCGCGGAATCACTGGGGATAACCGCCGAGACCATCGGACAGACCGATCAATCGTCAGCTGGCGTCATCAGTTCCCTGGACCTGCCCTGAAAGGACGACACATGAGTGCTGAGGTGCGACAGTTCTCAGTCGACCTTGATCAGTTGGATAAGCTGGCCGACCGCATCCGCGGATTGGCCGGATTCATTACGGACCAACTGGTGGCGATCGACCAGAAAGCCAAGGAAGTCGAAGCAGTATGGTCCGGGAGCGCGGCAGCGGCATATAGCGAGGCCCACACCGAGTGGACAGCAGGCGCAACCGCCATTCAGGAAGGTCTTGCCGCACTGCATGAGGCCGCGAAACATGCTCATACAGGCTACATAGGCGCCGTCGCCGAGAATTTGCGAATTCTGGGTATATGACTGTTATTGATGTAGATCCGAAGGCCTACTATCAAGCTGCCACAAATTGCTTCGATGCGGCTGCGGCCATAGCGGACAGTTTCCTTTACGTTTTCAAGGAATTGTCTGATTGTGGTTCGATGGCTGGCGTCGACGAAGACGGCCAGAAGTGGGCGAGTTCTTACAATAGCTCCGCTGACGAAGCGGTCGCATTCTTCCAGGATGTACACAGTACGCTGACGTCCTACGGCAGCGCTCTCAATGACCTCGGTTTCAATCATGCCCAGGCTGATGCTTCATTGAAGGGTACACCGCAATCGGAAAGGCCAACCGACAAAGCCGTCCCAGTTTTTGGTCCATTTCCAATTCCAGCTTCGGCGGGCGGGCCAGGAAAAGGAATCATCGACAGTGGCATAAATATTCTCAGCGAAATCGGCATCCCAGTCCCCGATGGCGACACCGGAAAACTCGCAAAAGCGGCTGACGCCTGGGACCGATTGGCCACAATCTACCAAAACACTAACGCTCGTGACAAGATAACCATCGCCGCCAGCCTATTCGATAGCGCGAATTCTGCCGATGCTGTTCAAGTCCATGCAGACCTCAAATCTGTCGAAACCTCCATGTTTCAACTACTGGACATTTGCAAACAGATTAGCCAGTCCTGCACCGACTACAAGAACGCATTGAAAGAACTCCGAGACGAAATAAAGGGGTTCCTCGAAGATCTCGCCAAAGAACTCGCTATCGATGCCGCCGTCACGATAGGCCTCTCCTTGATCAGCTTCGGCGCTGGAGCGCTAACCGCGGTAAAGGCGCTCGACACAGCCCGTCGTTGGGCAAAGAGAATCAAAGATGGCGTTATCGCCTGGCGGGCCCGCAAAGTTGCACAAATCAAAGGCTTGGCCGATGATGCGATCGCGTCTATGGCCAGGGCTCGCCAAGCGGTGAAAGATCTTCTGGAACGACTACGTAGCAAACTCGGCGGCGGCGTGAAGAGTCCATCGAAACCGGCACTAACCCAGAATGATCTCGATGCACTGTCGGACTATACTGGACCCGGCTACTGGGATCTCAATCAGGCTCTAAGGAGTGGAACGATGGACGCATCGCAGCAGGCCAGAGTCAAGGCAATCGAAGAAGCGCTGTCGAAGCTTCCGAACTACGAGGGTAGGGTATTTCGCGGTACGGATCTTCCGCAGAGCGTCCTGGACAAGTACAAGCCTGGCCAAATTGTGACCGAGGATGCGTTCACAAGCACCTCCTCGGCGTCCTCGACCGCCTTCCCGGGTAATACACAGTTCACCATTATTTCGAAAACCGGGAAAGATGTCTCAGCGTATTCCTCGACGGAGGCAGCTGGCATTGTGGAGAATGAAGTACTATTTCCGCCCGGTGTCAATTTCCAGGTAGTGAGCAAGATTTTCGACACAAATACGGGTAAGACCTTCATACAATTGATAGAAAGGTAGCGTCTCTCGATGAGTGAGAAAATTGCTGGAAAAACTTTCCGGTCACTGGAAGAGGCGGGTCTCGAGCCGCTGAGCAAAGAGGAACTCGAACAGGCGGAGAGAATGTTTGCCGAAGCGCGTGCAGAGGTCGCTGCTGTTCCACCCGAGAAGCGGAGACCGGCATCACCAAAATTCTATGATGATACGAGCGGCACTGAATTCGAAAATCTGTGACCCGATTGTCGATCTCTATGTGAGCGCACCTGCACGAAACTGAACAAAGGCACGGCCGGTGGAGGCCGTGCCTTTGCGCGTTGCACACCCGGCATGGGCGCTCGAGAGCACCCCCGTTTCTTCGTACGGTCAGGCCGCGGCCCAGGCCGGGCGCAGTGTGTTCATCGGCGGGCGGTCGGCGAGCGAGACTTCCGTGCTGTGTGCGGTGAAGGCGTCGCCGATCAGCGGGAACTGGGTCAGGGCCGCACCGGAGTCCTGGACACCGCTGCGGCCGAGGACGGTGCCGAGGATTTGGCGGCTCATTACGCCGAGGTCGGCGAGGGGGCGGTTGCGGTGGGTGCGTACACCCAGGTTCACCTGGCCGATCGCGGATAGGCCGAGGCGGTCGTAGGTGTCGAGGAGCAGGCCGATCTCCACGCCATAGCCGGGGGCGAACGGTACCGAGGCGAGCAGTTCGCGGGTGCCCGCGTATTCGCCGCCGAGCGGCTGCAGCACCTGCGACAGTTCCGGACGCAATGCGGCGAGCAGCGGACGGGCCACCAGTTCGGTGACGCGACCGCCGCCGTGTGCGTCGACGGCACCGGCCTGCCGCAGCGGTCTGCGGTAGTAGGCCTTGACCAGATGCATACCGTCGACGAGCAGCAGCGGGCCGAGCAGCTTCGGCACGAAGGCCGGATCCGGATCGATGAGATCGGAATCGACGAAGGCGATGACATCGCCACTGGTCACCGCCAGCGACCGCCACAGCACCTCGCCCTTGCCGGGCAGCGGATCGAGTTCGGGGACGGCCTGTTCCCGACTGATCACCTCCGCGCCCGCGGCCAGCGCGCGTTCGGCGGTGGCATCGGTCGATCCGGAATCGAGCACGATCAGCTCGTCGACCAGGGTGCCGAGCAGCGGTCGAATGCTGGCCACCACATCGGCGACGGTGTTCTCTTCGTTCAGTGCGGGCAGCACCACCGAAACGGTGCGTCCGCGCTTGGCGGCGATCAGTTCCTCGACCGTCCAGCCCGGGGTGTCCCAGCTATTCGTCGTCGCCCAGAGCGGGCTGTCGTGGTGGTGGAAATTCATACCAGACCTCGCAGGGTTCGTGCGGGGGGCCGGATGCCCTGTATCGCGGCGATCATGTCCACGACGCGCCTGGTTTCGGCGACCTCGTGCACTCGGAAGACTCGGGCGCCGGCGGCCGCCGACCATGCTGTTGCTGCCAATGTGCCCTCCAACCGTTCGGATAGACCGACACCTAAAGTCTCCCCGATAAAATCCTTGTTGCTGAGCGCCATCAAGACTGGCCATCCGGTATTTACAAGAACGTCTATTCCCCGCAACAACTCGAGCCCGTGGTAGGTGTTCTTGCCGAAATCATGGGTCGGATCGATCAGAATCGAATCCTTGCGAACCCCGGCCGCGACCGCATCTTCTGCGGCACGCGACACGGTTTGCGTTACTTCTGCCACCACATCGGCATAGCGCACCCGATGCGGACGGGTGCGCGGGACGGCCCCGCCGGTATGACTGCATACGATGCCGACGCCCCGGTCGGCGGCCACATGCACCAGATCCGGATCGGCACCCGCCCAGGTGTCATTGATCAGGTCCGCGCCCGCGGACACTGCGGCATCGGCGACCTCGGCGCGCCAGGTATCGATGCTGATCAGTAGCTCCGGATACTTCTCCCGGATCGCCGCGACGAACGGGACCACCCGGCGAGCCTCTTCCGCCGCATCGACCACGGTGCCGGGACCGGCCTTCACCCCGCCGATATCGACCAGATCAGTGCCCTCGTCGACCGCGCGCGCGACCGCGTCCATGGCGGCCGCGTCGGTGAAGGTCGCGCCCTTGTCGTAGAAGGAGTCGGGGGTGCGGTTGACGATGGCCATCACCAACGCCCGATCCGTCGCCACCGGCTTGCCGCACAAGGTGGGAAGCGGCGCTGCGGTGGGGCTGAACATGCCCCGACTGTACCTAGTCCTGTAACACGGCCTCAGGGAACGGGCTGTGGACGGTGCATTCTTGGGACGCGCAACAACGGATTTCGCCAGCACCTGGGCAACTGGTCGGGTACGCCCAAAGCGTCGCCGTCCGATCGACGCTAGTTCTTGGGCGCGCGGGCTGCGGCCACGTCGGCGACGTATTCGTCGTAAGCCGGGACATAGCCGTCGGCGCGACCGGCGAGCACATACAGCTGGCTGTCGGCATCGGGTGCGTAGCCCTGCTTGCGGAGTTCGACCTTGCGGCTCTTGAAGGTCGAGGTCTGCTCGAGTTCGGCGACGACCCGGATGAACAGCGGAACCGCATAGCCGGGCAACCGGGAATAGGCCAGTTCGGCGAGCGCGCGGCCGTCGAATTCGGCGTCCGGGTGCAGCGTCACCGCAGCCATACCCGCCTTGCCGTCGGCGCCGGGGATATCCACGCCGAATACGACCGCCTGCGAGATCGCGTCGGATTCGGCGAGCGCACCCTCCACCTCGGTGGTGGCGACATTCTCACCCTTCCATCGGAAGGTATCGCCGAGCCGATCGACGAAGGCGATGTGGTGCCATCCTTGATCACGCACCAGATCGCCGGTGTCGAACCAGACGTCTCCGTCGGTGAAGCCGTCGCGAACCAGCTTCGCCTCGGACGCGGCCTTATCGGTATAGCCGTCGGCGGGCGAACGATCGGTGACCTTGGCCAGCAGCAGGCCGACCCCGCCGCCCCGCACCCGACGCAGCCGACCGTCCTTGTCGCGCTTGGGCTTTCCGGTCGCATCGTCGTATTCGACGATGGCATAGGGCAATGGCCCGAAGCCCGCCGTGCGATCCACCCCGAAGGCATTGATGAAGGCGATATTCACCTCGCTGGCGCCATAGAATTCGACGATCCGGCCGATGCCGAAGCGGCTCTTGAACTCGTCCCACAGCTCCGGCCGCAGCCCATTGCCGACGGCGAGCCGGACCCGGTGCTGCCGATCGGTCGGCTTGACCGGCTGATTGACCAGGTATCGGCAGAGTTCGCCGATGTAGATGAATGCGGTCGCCTGTTCCCTGATGATCTCGTCCCAGAACCGGGAGGCGGAGAACTGCCTGCCGAGTGCGAAGGTGCCACCCGCGGCCAGCACCGACGACAGCGCGACGGTCAGTGCGTTGTTGTGATAGAGCGGCAGGCAGCAGTACAGAGTGTCGTTGCCGTGCAGGCGAATTCCGAGTCCGCCCAGTCCGGACATGCTCTTGGTCCAACGCAGATGTGTCATCACGCTGGCCTTGGGCAGGCCGGTGGTGCCGGAGGTGAAGATCAGGAAGGCGCGTTCCTTCGCGGTGACCTGTGCGCAGCTCGGCGGATCGGCCGGGTCGGCGTCCTCGGCCGACTTGTGCAGATCCTGCGAAAACAGCACATCGGCAAGGGGTTCGGCGAGGGAATCCAGTGCGGCCTGGCATTCTTCGCCGACCACGTTGAGCACGCTGTCGAGCAGTCCGAAGCTGTGCGCGAGCACCTGATCGCGCTGGTGGTGGTTCAGCAGGCCGACCGTCGCGCCGAGTTTCACGGTGGCCAGCACCACGAAGAGGGTTTCCGGACGGTTGGTCATCAGCACGCCGACCACGTCACCGCGGCGCACGCCGCGATCGGCCAGCACCCGCGCGTACCGGTTCACCTGTGCGTTGGCCGCACCGTAGCTGAAGGTTTCGCCCTCGAATTTCAGGAACGGCCGGTCCGGATGCCGATGCGCGTTGCGTTGGAAGTACAGACCGACCGAGGATTTGTCATCCGGCCGCACCAGCATGCCGAGCGCGCCGCGCAGCATGGACGGTGCGTCCAATGCCATGAGCGGCAACCTTTTCGCGATATCGAATAGGCTGACCTTCGGTTGGGCGGCGGTGCTCATGCGTCAGTTCTCCTCGTCGAGAATGGTGCCCGGCTCCTTCGTCACCTCGGATGCCAGCACCGGCTTCAGTGCCGCGAAGGCCGCGGACAGATCGTCGACCACGGTGATCCGGGCGATGGCCGACTGGGACACGAACTTCCGATCGTAGAGTTGGTCCAGCCAGTCGAACAGCCCCTGATAGAAACCATTGTGATCGAGCACAACCACGGGCTTGTCGTGTTGGCCCAGGTAACCGCCGGTCCAGGTTTCGAAGAATTCCTCCAGTGTGCCGATGCCGCCGGGCAGGGTGAGGAAGGCGTCGGCGCGGTCCTCCATGACCTGTTTGCGCTGGCGCATGGTGTCGGTGACGATCAGTTCGTCGGCATCGACATCGGCTACTTCCTGGTGCACCAGGTGTTTCGGGATAACACCGACGGTGTGCGCACCGCCCGCACGAGCCCCGGTGGCGACCGCGCCCATCATCGAGACGTGACCGCCGCCGGAAACCAATTGCCAACCGCGCCTTGCGATCTCGGTCCCGACCCGGGCGGCGAGAGCGAGCATCGCCGGATCGGCGGTGCTGGCCGAGCAGTAGACGCAGACCGCGTATCCGCCTGCACTCACCACTGGTCCTCCGTTCCGAGCGCATCGGTGTCGGTGGCGCCGTCCGCGGTGGCCAGGATGATCTGCACGACCTCCTCGACGCTGTCGGTCACATGCAGCAGGCCCAGGTCGCCGGGTGAGATCTTGCCGGAGCCGCCTAGTGAATCGCGCAGCCAGTCGACGAGTCCGGCCCAGTACTTGCTGCCGAACAGGATGATCGGGAAGCGGGTGATCTTGTGAGTCTGCACCAGGGTGAGCGCCTCGAAAAGCTCGTCCAGGGTGCCGAATCCGCCCGGCAGGCAGATGAATGCCTGCGAGTACTTCACGAACATGGTCTTGCGCGCGAAGAAGTAGCGGAAGTTGATGCCCAGGTCGACCCATTCATTGAGGCTCTGCTCGAACGGCAACTCGATGCCGAGCCCGATCGAGTACCCGCCCGCCTCCGACGTACCCCGGTTCGCGGCCTCCATCACGCCGGGGCCGCCGCCGGTGATCACCGCGAATCCGGCCTGTGCCAGCGCGCCGCCGATGGCCATGGCGGCGTGATACTCCGGATGCCCCGCCGGGGTGCGGGCCGAGCCGAAGACGGTGACCGCGCGCGGCAATTCGGCGAGCGCGCCGAAGCCCTCGACGAATTCGGCTTGGATGCGCAGCACCCGCCACGGATCGGTATGCACCCAATCGCTTGGTCCGTGCTGGTCCAATAGGTTCTGGTCGGCGGTGCCGCCCGGTTTGCGATCGCGGCGGAACATGATCGGTCCGCGGAATTTGGGTGTCGACTTCGGCGTGCTTGCGATCTCGTTATCGGCGGCTTCGGTGGACATGGCGCCCACGCTACCGGGATGCGCCGGTGAGGTAGCCGCGCAGCACCTCGGCGACCGAGCTGATCTGGGCGACCGGGACGTGTTCATCGCGCTTATGGGCGAGATTGGGGTCTCCGGGACCGAAATTCACCGCCGGAATGCCGCGGGCGGCGAAGCGCGCGACATCGGTCCAGCCGTATTTGGCGCGCACACTGTCGGCGCCGACCACGGTGATCAGATCCTTGGCGGCGGGGGCGGACAAGCCGGGCAATGCGCCCGCGGCGGCGTCGGTGAGCTCGAAATCGAGTTCGAGTCCGTCGAATACCTCGCGCACATGTTCGGTGGCCTGCGCGACAGAGCGATCGGGGGCGAAGCGGAAGTTCACGTCGACGTCGGCCTCGTCCGGAATCACATTGCCCGCAACGCCACCCCCGATGCGGACTGCGGACAGGCCCTCCCGATAGACGCAACCATCGATTTCGACATCGCGGGCTTTGTAGTCGGCGAGGCGCTGCAGCACCGGCGCCAATCGATGAATCGCATTGTCGCCCTTCCATGATCGCGCCGAGTGGGCCCGCACGCCCTTGGTGGTGAGCCGGGCGCGCATGGTGCCCTGGCAACCCGCCTCGATGACACCGCCGGACGGTTCGCCGAGGATAGCCAGATCACCGACGAGCCAATCCGGGAGCTCGCGCTCGATGTGGTTGAGGCCGTTGTACTTCGCGGAGATCTCCTCGCAGTCGTAGAACATCAGCGTCAGATCGTGCACCGGTTCGGCGACGGTCGCGGCCAGATGCAGGAAGACCGCGTCACCGGATTTCATATCGACGGTGCCGCAGCCGTAGAGCTGGCGCTCCCCATCCTCCTCCACAAAGGTGCTCGGCACATTGTCGGCGATGGGCACGGTATCCAAATGACCGGCCAGGATGACCCGAGTCGGCCGCCCGAGATCGGTGCGCGCGAGCACTACGTTCCCGTGCCGCAGCACCTCGAATCCGGTGGTCTGCTCACGCAGTGCCCGCTCGACCAGGTCGGCGATGACCGCCTCGTCGCGGGAGACGCTGGGGATGTCGACGAGGGCTGCGGTCAGCGTGATGGGGTCGGCGCGCAAGTCGAGGGTCACGGCTGCCAGCCTACGACCGCGATATTCCGCCCCGATCGGGTCCGTCGGCATTTGCCGCGACGCGGTGGTCGATATGTACCGGCTTCCGCTGCGCCTCGACGTGCGTGCGGACATGACACTCGGACGGCCGACCGGCAACCTCGCCGAGCAGGCGAACCGGGCAGCACCACTCGACTGGGAGCGTTTGCCGGTCAAGTCTGCGGCGTCCACCACCCCAGCCGCTGACAGGGTCCGGCACCATGCCCCTCGCGAGTCCGCACCACCACCCGAGCCATTGGGAGCATTTGCCAAGCGAGTCGCGGAACAGCCACCCGAGCCGTGGAAGGCAATCGCCAGGCGGGTCTGCGGCGCCGCGTCGACGTGGCTCACCACGCGAGCGCATGGGTGGGTAACCTCTGATGACGTGAGCATTCAGGGAGCAGCAGCAGTCGGTATCGCCAATGTGACCGCGGACGGGACCGTATTGGATACCTGGTACCCGAATCCGGAATTGGGCGCGTTCGGTGACACCGGCACCAAGCGCCTGGACGAGGCGCCCGCGGCATACGCGGCGCTGCTCGGATTCGACGAGGCGCGCGGGGTCGATGTGATCGCGGTGCAGACCACGATCGCCGATCTGTCCGCCGCTCCGGTGGACGCGCACGATGTGTACCTGCGGCTGCACCTGCTCTCGCACCGGCTGGTCAAGCCGCACGAGGTGAGCCTGGAAGGACAGTTCGGGCTGCTCAGCAATGTGGTGTGGACCAACCACGGTCCGGCCGCGGTGGAGGGTTTCGAGGCGACGCGAGCCAAGCTGCGTGCGCGCGGACCGGTCACCGTGTACAGCATCGACAAGTTCCCGCGGATGGTCGATTACGTCGTGCCGTCGGGTGTGCGCATCGGTGACGCCGATCGGGTCCGCCTCGGCGCGCATCTGGCCTCCGGCACCACCGTCATGCACGAAGGCTTCGTGAACTTCAACGCGGGCACCCTCGGCGCCTCCATGGTCGAGGGCCGCATCTCCGCGGGCGTCGTGGTCGGCGACGGCTCCGATATCGGCGGCGGCGCCTCCACCATGGGCACCCTGTCCGGCGGCGGCACGACCATCATCTCCATCGGTGAGCGCTCCCTGCTCGGCGCCAACTCCGGACTCGGCATCCCGTTCGGCGACGACTGCGTCCTGGAGGCCGGGCTGTACCTCACCGCGGGCACCAAGGTCACCACCCCCGACGGCACCGTGGTCAAGGCCGCCGAGCTCAGCGGCCAGAACAACCTGCTGTTCCGCCGCAACTCCACCACCGGCGCCGTCGAGGTCGTGCACCGCAAGGGCACCGGCATCGAACTCAACGCCGACCTGCACGCCAACGACTGAGCCAGCGCCGCACCGCTGCCCGGGCTTCCGTCGAACGTAGTCGAATGGTGGCCGCCCACACCAAATTCGACCGCCATTTCACTACGCTCGGCGCGCTGCCGGAGGCAGCGAGCGGCTGGATGCGATGACTTCCGCGTAGGCCGACCGCGAGCCCGTCGACGACCAGAACGCGGACCTGGCTCGGTGGGCGCGGCCGGACTTGATTCCCATGATGGGTGATGCCGTTCGTTCTGCGACAGGCCCTACCCGTGGGTAACGCCTGCCTCCAGGCCGAAGGCGATCACCCGGGTGGGGTGGATCCGGATCATCTCTCGGGAAACACCGGAGATGTAGGGCTCCACATCGGTCAATTGTTCTGCGGTGCCGCGGATTTCGAGGCAGCGAACGCGCCAGGGCTGGACCGAGGCGACATCGTCGACGACGAAGGCGATGCGGTTGTTGCTGGCGATATTGCGGAATTTCCAGGACTTGCCCATATTCCAGCCCGCGATATCGATCGTGCCGAGTTCGGCGTTGTAGCGGAAGCCGACCGGGCTGTTCTGGGGTGAGCCGTCGGGGCGTACGGTCGCCAGTCGGCCCAGGCGCTGGGTGGCCAGGTAGTCGATCTGTTCAGGTGTCAGTACTGCGCTCATACCGGCGACCGTAGAACCTGAACTGAAGTAGAGGTCAAGTTTTTCAGCCGAGCAGCTTCTTCTGCACCTTCCCCATCGCATTGCGCGGCAGCGAATCCACCACCCGAACCTCGCGTGGGCGCTTGTGCACCGAAAGCTGTTCGGCCACATGCTCGATGAGCACCTTCTCGATGGAGTCCGACGCGGCACCCCGCAATACGACGTACGCGACGATCCGCTGCCCGAGATCGGCGTCGGGCAGACCGACTACCGCGACCTCGGCCACATCCGGATGTCCGAGCAGCACTGTCTCGACTTCCCCCGCACCGATGCGATAACCACCGGACTTGATCAGATCGACCGACTCCCGCCCCACGATGCGGTGGAAGCCGTCGGCATCGATCGCCGCGACATCGCCGGTCTTGAACCAGCCGTCCTCGGTCCAGCATTCGGCGGTCGCCTCGGCCCGGTTGCGATAACCGTCGAACAGCATCGGGCCGCGAACCTGCAGGCCACCGATGCTCTCCCCATCATGCGCGACGTCCGCGCCCGCCTCGTCCCGCAGTCTGGTCTCGACACCCGCGACGGGCGTGCCGACACATCCGGGACGGCGTTCCCCATCGAAGCGGGTGGACAGCGTGATCATCGTTTCGCTCATCCCGTACCGCTCGATCGGCGCGTGCCCGGTGAGTTCGCGCAGCCGCTCGAACACCGGCACCGGCAGCGGCGCACTACCCGAGACCAGCAGCCGGGCATTCGCCAATTTCCTTGCCGCATCAGGATCTTCGACCACGCGCGACCACACGGTCGGCACGCCGAAATACAGTGTGCCGGGCGCGTCCGCATAGGCCCGCGGTGTCGGCTTACCGGTGTGGATCAGCGGGCTGCCCACCCGCAACGGCCCGAGCACGCCGAGGATCAGCCCGTGCACGTGAAACAGCGGAAGACCGTGCACCAGAACGTCATTCGACGTCCATGCCCAAGCGTCGGCGAGTGCGTCGAGTCCGGCGGCGATGGCACCGCGATTGAGCACGACACCCTTGGGCAGACCGGTGGTCCCGGAGGTATACAGCACGAATGCCGGTGTGGCAGCGTCGGGTTCGGGATAGGTATGCCATGAGCGCGCGTGCACACGGACCGGAACCACCGGCAGATCCGACCCCTGCGGCGCCGCACCCAACCACGCCTGCGCACCCGAGTCGGCGAGGATATGCGCCAGCTCGGCGGTCCCCGAATCCGGCGGCACCGGCACCACCGTGACACCGGCGATCAGACAACCGACCACCGCGAGCACCGTCGTCACGGTGGGTCGCGCCAGTACCGCCACCCGATCGGCGCGCGCGATGCGCTCGGCCACCGACGTAGCCGCGCCGAGCAAATCACTGCGCGACAATGTCACCCCGTCGATGGTGACGGCATCCGGTATGTCCGCTCCCCCGGCAACAGCGAGCGGATTCAGCGAACGAAGCAGCAGCGGCGCACCGATTGACATTCGCTCACGCTACTTCGGCAGCACACCGCGCCAGCACGGTCCCCCTCGACGACAACGCGACGGTTGACACACCCATGAGACGGTGAGAACGTCTAAGCAATTCCTTCTCAACGATGAGAACGGGGTCGCCGATGACCAGCCCGTTTCGCAAACCCGCGTCCACACCCGCCGAGGCCACCTTCGATGTCGAGCGGTACCTCGACGGTATCGCCGCATTCTTCGGCGGTACGGCGAATGTCATCATGCAGCTCAGCACGCTGCCGGTCGGCTACGGCGTGCTGGAGAGCACCGTCGACAGCGGCAAGGTCATGGTGCATCCGATCAAGCGGCTGCGCACCACCATGACTTATCTCTCGGTCGCCCTGCTCGGCACCGACGATGAGCGCGACGCTTATCGCGATGCCGTCAACGTGTCGCATCGCCCGGTCAAATCGACCGCGACGAGTCCGGTGAAGTACAACGCCTTCGATCCCGAACTGCAGCTCTGGGTGGCCGCCTGTCTCTATTGGGGCGCTCGCGATCTCTACGAGCGCATGCACGGCCCGATGAACGACGCCGACGCGGAAGCCTTCTACCGCTACGGGTCTCGACTCGGCACCACACTGCAAATGCATCCGAAAATGTGGCCCGCCGACCGCGTCGCGTTCGATGAGTACTGGACCGAACACCTCGCGAAGACCAGCATCGATCCGCCGATCCGCGACTACTTCAACGATCTGATCGATCTGAAGATGCTTCCGCGCCCCGCGCGCTTACCGTTCGCCCGCTTCCACCGCTTCGTGGTCACCGGCCTGCTGCCCGAACATCTGCGCGACCAGATGGGCATGACGTGGAGCGAAAAAGACGAGCGGAGACTCGCCAGAATCCTGCATACCGCTGGCACGATCACCGCCCGAATACCGAAGCAGGCCAGGCTGTTTCCGATCAACGCCTACCTGTTGGATATGCGCATCCGCAGGCGGTTCGGTCTGCGGCTGGTCTGATCGGCTACAGCCGGAATGAGACGACCACATGCTCGCGCGCGAACTTGCGGATGGCGGCGTCGTCGTCGAGCGGAAGGACCGTCTGCGGAGTCAGCGCCAAGGACAGCGCCGTGCGCGCGATCATCTCGGCGACCGGTTCCGGATCGTATTCGGGCAACTTGCCCTCCCCCTGCAACCGGGTAATGAATTCGGCCAGATAGTCGCGCCCGAGTTCGAGCACCGGCGCACCCTTGACCGTGAGATATGGCAGCACGATCTCCGGCTCGGTTTTCAACAATCGCTCGAGCAGCTTATTGCCGCGCAGTCCGTTCAGGAACGCGACGAACAGCTCCACGATCTGTTCCTCGGCACCGGCATCGCGATCGACCTCCCGCTGCTGCGCCGCATCCACCTCCTCGACGAATTGCCGCGCCTGCCGCATGGCTACGGCCTGGATCAGATCGGATTTGCTCGCGAAGCGCCGATAGAGCGTGGCCAGCGACAGCCCACCCCGCCGCGCGACCTCCACCATGCTGGTTCGCTTGATACCGAAGTCCAGGAACGCCAGCAGTGCGGCGTCCAATACGCGCGTCTGGTTGCGGTCTTCCGGACCGGTGCTGCGCACCAGTGCCAGCAGTCTGGTCAGCGTCGCCATAACATCCACCCCTATTCCGCTCCGATGACACGATGACACCGCTAGCATCGCATGCCATCAGCGCGCACCGCCCACGAACGTCCCGAAAGCGCGATTGACAGCACTGCGAGGCAATGAGAAGGTTTATATAGAACCTTCTCACCAGCCGTTCGCGTCCAGAACGGCCACAGAAAGGCGAGGTCAACGATGACCGAACCACTCCGCAGTGCCGATTACCTTCCCGATCACGTCGGCCCCACCGCCGTCGACTCCATCACCCCGGAGACCGTCGAGGAGTACATCGATGGAATCGCGGCCTTCCTCGGCGGCACCGCCAATGTGATCATGCAGCTGAGCCTGCGTCCCGTTGGGCGCGGCGTGCTGGAGAGCACCGTGGACAGCGGCAAGGTCACGCTGCACCCGATCAAACGACTGCGCACCACCCTGAGCTATCTCGCGGTCGCGCTGATGGGCTCCGATGAAGAGCGCGCGCTGTATCGGGACGCGGTGAACAAGTCACATCGACCGGTCCGCTCGACCGCGGCGAGCCCGGTGAAATACAACGCCTTCGATCCCACACTGCAACTCTGGGTGGCCGCCTGCCTCTACTGGGGCATCGACGACCTGTACACCCGCATGCACGGCCCGATGAATCCCGATATGGCCGAGGACTTTTACCGCTATTGCGCTCGACTCGGCACCACCTTGCAGATGCGGCCGGAGATGTGGCCCGCCAATCGTGCCGAGTTCCAACGGTATTGGGACGAGAATCTGCCGAAGCGCGGTATCGAACCCGCCCTTCGCGACTACTTCGACGGCCTCATCGATCTGAAGATGATGCCGCGTCCCATTCGATTCGTCTTCGCCCGGCTCCAGCGCTTCGTGGTAACCGGCCTGCTGCCGGAGCATTTGCGCAATGAGATGCGAATGACCTGGTCCCAGCGCGATCAGCAACGCTTCGATCGGCTGCTGCGAATGATTTCGGCGGTGCACACCCGATTGCCGAAGCCGCTGCGAATGTTCCCGTTGAACGCCTTTATGTTCGACGTTCGCCGACGCATCCGACAGGGTAAACCGCTCGTATAAGGGGACCGTTTGACACGCTTCAGAGGTGATGAGAAGGTAAATACCAATTCTTCTCATCGCCTTTCGATTGCCAACCCCTGAAAGACGAGGCCAACGATGACCTTGCCGCTACCTGTTGAGCCGCCCGATCCCGGACCGACCTGCCGCTACGGCACCGTCGACAACTTCGCGATGGACGAATTCTGGAGCGGTGTCGCGGCCTTCCTCGGCGGGACGGCCAATGTCATCATGCAACTCAGCCTGCGGCCGGTCGCCTACGGCGTCATGGAGAGCACGGTCGAATCCGGCCGCATCGACGTGCACCCGTGGAAGCGCACGCGCACCACACTGACCTATCTCGCGGTGGCGCTGATGGGCACCGAAGAGGATCGGGCCAACTATCGCGAGGCCGTCAACGGCTCACATCAGGCGGTGCATTCCAAGCCGGGCGCCGCGGTCAAATACAACGCCTTCGACCCGAAGCTGCAACTGTGGGTCGCCGCCTGTTTGTATTGGGGCCTGGTCGATCTGGAGGAGCGGCTGCACGGGCCGATGGACGAGGACACCGCGGATGTGCTCTACCAGTACGCCGCTCGGCTCGGCACCACCTTGCAGATGCGACCGGAAATGTGGCCCCGCGACCGTAAGGCCTTCCAGGAGTACTGGAATACCACTCTCGCCACCAAGACCGTCGATGCCCGCACCCGCGCGTACTTCAACGATCTCATCGATCTGAAGATGGTCGCCTGGCCGCTGCGCATACTCGGTCCGCTGCAGCGGTTCCTGGTGACCAGTCTGCTGCCGCCGCACCTGCGCGCGGAAATGCATATGGATTGGAGCGAACGTGAGGAGCGCGTGGCGAACCGATTGCTGCGTGCGATCGGCGCGGTACACCGCATACTTCCCAAGCCCGCCAGGCTCTTTCCGATGAACCTGTGCCTGTGGGATATGCGCAGGCGGCATCGTCTCGGCAAGCCGCTCGTCTAGGACTTGCTGACCAGCGCCCTCGTCTAAGACTTGCTCACTAGCGCGCGTAGGAAGAACGTCAGGTTGGCCGGACGTTCGGCGAGGCGACGGGTCAGGTAGCCGTACCACTGGCTGCCATACGGCACATAGACCCGCATCGCATTGCCCGCGGCGGCCAGCCGCAATTGCTCGGGATCACGGATGCCGTAGAGCATCTGATGCTCGAATCGTTCTGGGCCACGGCCGGTTTCGACGGCCAGCTGTTCGGCGGCGCGGATGAGCGCCGGGTCGTGGGTCGCCACCATCGGGTAGCCGTCACCGCGCATCAGGATCTCCAGACAGCGCAGGTAGGAATCGGTTACCTCGGCGGAGCGCTGATAGGCGACGGTATGCGGTTCCCGATATGCGCCCTTGCACAAGCGGATTCGGGATCCGGGACCGGACAGCGCGCGACAGTCCGCCTCGGTGCGATGCAGATAGGCCTGCAATACCGCGCCGAGCCAAGGGAATTCGGCGCGCAACGCACGGACCGTGGCCAGCGTGGCCTCGGTGGTGGTGTGCCCCTCCGCGTCGACGGTGACCCACACACCGGCCTCGACCGCCTTGGTGCACAGAATGCGCAGGTTCTCGGTGGCGATGGCCGGGCCGTCCGCGGGCAGGGCCTGCCCGAGAGCGGACAGTTTCACCGACACCTCGGTGCGCGCCGCGGCATCTCGGAAGCCGTTCAATGCCGCCAGATCGTTGATCAGCGAGAGGTATTCGGCGACCGTGGCATCGGCCTGGGCCCGGTCGGTGGTGTTCTCCCCGAGGAAGTCGACACTGATCAGCCGACGACTCGCGAGCAGCTCCCGCACCGCCGGAACCAACTCGTCGCGGCCCTCACCGGCCACGAAGCGCCGCACGATCTCCGCGGTGACCGGCGTCCCGGTGAGGATGCGCTTCATCCGCGGTGAGGCGGAGGCCGCGAGGATGACCGGCCGCAGTGGATTCATTCCGGCCCCATGTGCGGATACCGGTGATCATCCGGCGGCACGAAGGTCTCCTTGATCGTGCGCGGCGCGACCCAGCGCAGCAGATTCAGCGGCGAGCCCGCCTTGTCATCGGTGCCCGAGGCGCGCGCACCGCCGAAGGGCTGCTGACCGACGACAGCGCCGGTCGGCTTGTCATTGATATAGAAATTGCCCGCGGCGAACCGCAGTGCCGCCGAGGCCTGCTCGACGGCCTTTCGGTCCTGGGCGAAGATCGCACCGGTCAATGCGTAGGGTGCCGCCGACTCCACCTCGGCCAATATCGCCGCGTAGGAGCCGGGTTCGGCATCGTCATAGACGTGCACCGCGAGAATCGGACCGAAATACTCGGTGGTGAAGGCATCGTCGCGCGGATCGTCCACCACCAGCACCGTGGGCCGGACGAACCAGCCCTCGCTGTCGTCGTATCGCCCGCCCGCCGGAATGGCGATGCCCGCCGACCTGGCGCGTTCGATGGCGGCCACATTCTTGTCGTAGGCGCGCCGATCGATCAGTGCCCCACCGAAATTCGTCAGATCGGCGACATCGCCGTAGCTGAGTTCGCGGGTCAGCTGTAGGAAGTCGTCACCGATCGTGCGCCAAACCGAGCGTGCGATATAGGCGCGCGAAGCCGCCGAACATTTCTGGCCCTGATATTCGTAGGCACCACGAATCAGCGCGGTACGCAACGCATCCGGATCGGCGGACGGGTGCGCGACGATGAAGTCCTTACCGCCGGTCTCGCCGACCAAGCGTGGATAGCCTCGGTAGCGGCCGATATTCGCGCCGACCTGAGACCACAGGGACTGAAATGTCTTGGTGGAACCGGTGAAATGAATACCGGCCAGCCGTGGATCGACGAGTGCGACCTCCGATAGTTCGACACCGTCGCCGGTCACCATATTGATCACGCCCGGCGGCAATCCGGCCGCCTCCAGCAGCCGCATCGTGTAGAAGGCGGCGAGCGTCTGCGTCGGTGCGGGCTTCCACACCACGGTGTTGCCCATCAACGCGGGCGCGGTCGGCAGATTGCCCGCGATGGCGGTGAAGTTGAACGGTGTGATCGCGTAGACGAACCCCTCCAGCGGGCGGTAGTCCATCTGGTTCCACACTCCGGCGCTGGACTGCGGCTGCTGCTGCAGAATCTGGTGCGCGAAGGCCACATTGAACCGCCAGAAGTCGACCAATTCGCACGGCGCATCGATTTCGGCCTGCTGGACCGTCTTGGATTGACCGAGCATGGTCGCGGCGGCGACCGTTTCCCGCCACCGCCCGGCCAACAGATCCGCCGCGCGCAGGAAGACGGCGGCCCGCTCGTCGAAGGACGTGTTGCGCCAGCCGGGCGCCGCCGCGATCGCGGCCTCGATGGCGCCATGGGCTTCCGAATGCGTGGTGTCGGTGTAGGTGCCGAGCACATGCCGATGTCGGTGCGGGGCGACGATATCGTGCCGAGCCCCGATGCCCGGCCGGTGTTTGCCACCGATGACCAGCGGAACGTCGACGGATTCGGCGGCGATCTCGGCGAGCTCGGTGATCAGCAGTTCCCGCTCAGGGCTGCCCGGCGCGTAGGAATGCACCGGCTCGTTGCTGGGGATAGGGACTACCGTGACAGCGTCCATACCCCCAAGGCTAACGCCGTTACCGGGTGATCGGGCACGACCTCGGGACGTGTCAGCTCAGGCGTTTCGCCGCGGCCTCGATGCGTTCGTCGGAGGCGGTCAGCGCGATGCGCACGTACTGCCCCGCGCCCGGTCCGTAGAAGTCGCCCGGCGCGGCGAGGATGCCGCGCTCGGCCAGCCAGTCCAGGGTGGTGCGGCACGGCTCGCCCCTGGTGGACCACAGATACAGGCCCGCCTCGGAGTGATCGATGCGGAAACCGGCGTCCTGCAAGGCCTTTCGCAGCACCTCGCGACGCGCACGGTAGCGCTCACGTTGCACTTGCTCGTGCGCGTCGTCACCGAGAGCGGCGGTCATGGCCGCCTGGATCGGGAACGGCACCATCATGCCGGAGTGCTTGCGCACCTCGAGCAGTTCGGCGACGAGTTCGGCATCGCCCGCCACGAAACCGGCGCGGTAGCTGGCCAGATTGGAGGTCTTCGACAGCGAATGCACGGCGAGCAGGCCGGTGTGGTCGCCGTCGCATACCTCGGGATCGAGGATGGAGACGGCTCGCCCCTCCCAGGCCAGACCGAGGTAGCACTCGTCGGAGGCCACGATCGCGCCGCGCTCACGCGCGAACTGCACCACCTTGCGCAGGTGCTCGACACCGAGCACCTTCCCCGTCGGGTTCGACGGGGAGTTCACATAGATAAGGGCAGGCGATTGCGGACCCAACTGAGTCAGCCCGTCCGCTCGCGCCACCTTGCTACCGGCCAGCAGCGCACCCACCTCATAGGTCGGGTAGGCGACCTCCGGGATGACGACCAGATCATCCGCACCGAGGCCGAGCAGCCGCGGCAGCCCGGCGATGAGTTCCTTGGTGCCGATCACCGGCAACACCGCGGCCGGGTCGAGTCCGGTGATCCCGTAGCGCCGCTCGAGTGCGTCGACCGCCGCGACTCGCAGTTCGGGCGTGCCGTGCGTGGTCGGATAACCCGGCACCTCGGCGACCGAACTCAATGCCGCCCGGATCAGCGGGTCCACCGGATCGACCGGGGTGCCGACCGAAAGGTCGACGATCCCGTCCGGATGCGCGGCGGCCGTGGCCTTCACCGCCGCAATGGTGTCCCAGGGAAAATCGGGCAGCAGAGCGCTGACCCGGCGACGCGGTGACACAGAACTCACTCAGTACCTATTACTTATTCGGTCGCCATCGGCGGCAGCTCTTTGATGAACGGCGGGTCGTAGTCCACCTTGCCGACCTTCGTCGCACCGCCGGGCGAGCCCAGCTCGTCGAAGAAGTCGACATTGGCGTTCACGTATCCACTCCACTGGTCCGGGGTGTCGTCTTCGTAGAAGATCGCCTCCACCGGGCACACCGGCTCACATGCACCACAGTCCACGCACTCGTCGGGATGGATGTACAGCATGCGACCACCCTCGTAGATGCAGTCCACGGGGCACTCTTCGATGCATGCCTTGTCCTTCACGTCAACGCACGGTTCAGCGATGATGTACGGCACTGCCGCTCTCCTAGTCTGTCCTCACGGGGATACTCCGCCCGGCGTCACACTATCCCGGCAACCCAGGTTACTCCCGGTCAGCCTGCCCTAACTAACTTCGTCCGATATCGACTAACTCACCGTCAGTGGCAGCGCCGCGGAGATCTTCCGTGGTGGCACCCCGTAGGTGGTGGTGCGTTCGCGCACCGGACGGCCGATGCCCTCGGCGATCTCGGCGAGTTCCGCGACGGTCTTGGCGGAACCGTGTTGCGATCCGGCCATGCGGGAGATGGTCTCCTCCATCAAGGTACCTCCCAGATCGTTGGCGCCGCCGTTGAGCATCATGCGGGTGCCCGCTGTGCCGAGTTTCACCCAGCTGGTTTGGATGTTATCGATGCGGCCGTGCAACATGATCCGCGCGAGAGCGTGCGCCGCGCGGTTGTCCCGGATCGTCGGGCCCGGTCGCGCGGCACCGGCCAGGTACAGCGGTGCGCTCTGGTGCACGAACGGCAACAGCACGAATTCGGTGAAACCGCCTGTCTCGTCCTGGATTCCGCGCAGCACCCGCAGATGTCCGACCCAGTGCTTCGGATTGTCGACGTGGCCGTACATCATCGTGGAACTGGAACGCACGCCAACCTGATGTGCGGTGGTGATCACCTCGACCCAGGCGGAGGTGGGCAGTTTGCCCTTGGTGAGCACCCAGCGCACCTCGTCGTCGAGGATTTCCGCGGCCGTACCGGGGATCGTGTCCAGCCCGGCTTCCTGCAGCGCGACCAGCCAGTCGCGGATGCTCTGGCCGCCACGCGAAGCGCCGTTGACGATCTCCATCGGGCTGAACGCGTGCACATGCATCGACGGCACCCGCTGTTTGATCGCGCGCACCAGATCGGCGTAGCCGGTGACCGGGAGATCCGGATCGATACCGCCCTGCATGCAGATTTCGGTCGCGCCGTCGACGTGCGCCTCCCAGGCGCGGCCGGCGACCTCGTCCATGCTCAGGGTGAAGGCATCGGCATCGCCCTTGCGCTGGGCGAATGCGCAGAAGCGGCAGCCGGTGTAGCAGATATTGGTGAAGTTGATATTCCGGTTCACCACATAGGTGACATCGTCGCCGTTGACGTCGCGGCGCAGTTGGTCGGCGAGTGCGGCCACCGCATCCAGTGCCGGACCGTCGGCCGTTGCCAGCGCGAGGTATTCGGCGTCGGTGAGCCCGGCAGGATCGTTTTCAGCGGCACGCAACGCGGCGAGCACATCGGAATCGAGGCGCTCGGGCGCCGCGACGGCGAGGTCACGGGCCTGTTCGCGAATGGTGTCCCAGTCGCCGAAGGCACCAACGACATCCTGTCCGAGCGCGGAATCGCTGCGGCTCTCGGTGTTTCGGCCCTCGGTGTCGATCGAGGTATTGAGGTCGATGCGGCCCGCGGACTCCCACGACTCGTCCGGTTCCTGCCAGGGCAGGCCGACCGGAATCGCATCCGGATTCGCCAGACCGGTTTTCGGATCGGTGAGCGCGGCGACGTGTGCGCCGATGCGCGGATCGACCCATGGGTTGCCCGCACGCACATATTTCGGGTGCGCCGAGGTGCGTTCGACGAGTTGGTACCCCGCGGCCTCGGTGATTTCGCGCAGCGTATCGAGGTTCGGCCAGGGCCGCTCCGGATTCACGTGGTCGGGCGTGACCGGCGAGACGCCGCCCCAGTCATCGATACCCGCATCGATCAGTGCCTGGCACTCCTCGTGCGACACCAGATTCGGCGGCGCCTGCACCGGAACGTCGGGGCCGAGCAGCAGTCGAGTGACCGCGATGGTGGCCCGGAACTCCTCTATACCGGCGTCGGGAACATCGCGCATGGCGGTGTCGTCCTTGGCGCGGAAGTTCTGGATGATCACTTCTTGGATATGGCCGAATGCCTTGTGCTGCTTGCGAATCGCCATGATCGACTCGGCGCGCTCGGTCAGCGTTTCGCCGATGCCGACCAGAATGCCGGTGGTGTAGGGCACCGAAAGCCGACCGGCGTCGGTAATGGCGCGCAGCCGCACCGCCGGATCCTTATCCGGACTTCCGTAGTGGCAGTTGCCCTTTTCGGTGAACAGCCGGGTGGCGGTGGTCTCGAGCATCATGCCCATGGACTGCGCCACCGGCTTGAGCCGCGAGATCTCCGCCCAGCTCATGACACCCGGATTCAGATGCGGTAGCAGACCGGTCTCCTCGAGCACCATGATCGAGACGGCGCGCAGGTAGTCCAGCGTGGAATCGTAACCGCGTTCGTCGAGCCACTGCGCGGCCTCCGGCCAACGGTCCTCGGGCCGGTCACCGAGGGTGAACAGGGCCTCCTTGCAACCGAGTTCGGCGCCGCGACGCGCGATCTCCAGCACCTCGTCGGGCTCGAGGAACATGCCCTTGCCCTCGGCGCGCAACTTGCCCGGCACCGTGACGAAGGTGCAGTAGTGGCATTTGTCCCGGCAGAGTTTGGTCAGCGGGATGAAGACATTGCGCGAATAGCTGATGGTCTTCGGCCGACCCGCCGATTCCAGTCCGGCATCGCGCACCCGGGCGGCGCTGCGACACAGGTCGACGAGGTCGTCACCGCGTGCGTGCAGCAGTACTGCCGCCTCATCCACATTGAGTGTCACACCGTCGCGGGCCCGCCGCAGCGCGCGGCGCATTGCCGACGGCGTTGGCGGTGCGGGCGGGACGCTCGGGGTCGCTAGCTCGGTCACGCCCTCGATCATGCGCTACACATCCTGGGCTGTCTCCCTCCAGTGCCTGTGAGGGGTGATAACTGTGGCGTTTCACGCAGTATTCCGCAGGGCCGTGGCGAATTATTCCCGCGCAGGTAGGCGGGTTGGGGCGGAGGACAGAGACGGCCACGCCGGGACGTGCAACCATGGCAGGCATGTCGCAGCCGCGCACGATCATGGCCGATCCGGCCTGGCGCCCGAGCACCAAGGCCAAGCTGTTGTGGACGATTCAGGCCGCGATGGGGTGGCTGATTCCGGTCGTGGCGCTGATCGTCTGGACGCTGGTCGACGCAAAGCATCGTGGTGCCCAACTGCTGGTGTTCGCGGTAGCCATCTCGCTCGCGGCGGTGAGCATCGGGGTGATGCCGCTGTGGCGGTATGCGGTGCATCGGTGGGAGGTCACCGATGACGCGGTATACACCCGGGTCGGCTGGTTGACGGTGGAGAGCCGGGTGGCGCCCATCTCCCGCGTGCAGACCGTCGATACCGAGCGCGGACCACTGGAGCGATTGCTCGGACTGGCGACGGTGACCGTCACGACGGCGTCCTCGGCCGGTGCGGTGCGGATCTCCGAACTCGATCTGCCGGTCGCCGAACAGACCGTCACGCGGTTGACCGAGATCGCCGCACTGCACCGCGGGGATGCGACGTGAGTTCGTATCCAACCGAGACCGAGACCGAGATCGAGCCGCCGTGGTTGCGACTGGATAAGCGAATGTTGTTGGTACACCCAGTCAACGAGGTCGTGAAGTTCATCCCGGTGCTGATCGGGTCGGTGATCCTCGGCACCAATACCGGCAACCCGCTCTGGGGGCTCATCGCATTGGCGGCGATCGTCGGCTTCGCGGTGACCCGCTGGTTCACCACCACCTATCGGGTCGGGTCGACTCATGTCGAGTTGCGGACCGGGCTGATTCAGCGCAAGAAACTGTCGGTACCGCGGTCACGGATCCGGTCGGTCGATATCGAGGCCGACCTGCTGCATCGGATACTCGGGCTCGCGGTGTTGGCGATAGGGACCGGGCAGCACGCGGATTCGGGTGAGAAGTTCAAGCTCGACGCGTTGGATGCGGTTGTGGTGCCGCAGTTGCGGTCGGCGTTGCTCGCGCATACCGCTGCTTCACCGGAATCTCCTGCCGGACAACAGGTTCCGACCCTGCGGAAAGACCTGCCGGTGTCCGGAAACACCCGGGAGATCGGTCATTGGCAGGCGAGTTGGGTGCGTTACGCGCCGTTGTCGCTGACCGGTTTCGCGATCATCGCGCCCATTGTCGGTTTGGCATTTCAGTACGGGTTCGACCAGATCGTGTTCAGTTCGGACGCGGTGCACAATATCGAGGACGGTAGCGCGGTCCGCATCGCTGTCGCCATCGCACTGCTGGTCGTCGCGATCGTGGTGATTGTCAGCCTGGCGGCCTGTGCGCGTTATCTGACAACGTATTTCGGGCTACGGGTGCTCCATAACGACCGCACGCTGCACCTGCGCCACGGACTGTTCACGACCAGACAGATCACCCTCGATCTGGCTCGCTTCCGCGGCGCGACCGTCAACGAGCCGCTGCTGCTGCGCATGGCCGGTGCCGCTGAACTCGAAGCCATCATGACCGGTCAGAGCCCGCGTCAGAAGATCCTGCCCCAGGCGCCGCGCGCCGCGATCGAACGCACCCTCGCGGAATTGCTCGCACCGCCGGGCGCCAGGCATCCCGATGAGGCGAGGGTGAGCACGGCACCGCTGGTCCAGCACGGCCCGATCGCGCGCCGCCGTCGGTACACCCGAGCGCTCGGTCCGATCGCAATCCTGGCGCTCCTGATGCTGATGAATTCCCTTGCCGGAGCGGAGTTTTCACCCTGGTGGTGGCTGCTGCCCACACTCACGGCCCTGATCGCCGCCGCACTGGCCGCCGACCGGTACCGCGGACTGGGCCACGCCGTCCTGCCCGCCACCGACAGCAGCCCGGCCTGGCTCATCACCCGCTCCGGCTCGCTCGACCGCGACCGCGACTGTCTCGAGGCCCCCGGCATTATCGGTTGGACTGTCCGCCAATCCTTTTGGCAGCGCCGCTCCAACATCGCCACCGTCGTCGCCGCAACCGCAGCCGGTAAGAAGCGCTACCTCGTCGTGGACATACCACTCGACCAGGCCTGGACCCTCATCGAAGCAGCCACCCCCGGCCGAACCGGCCGCCGCTGACAGCCCCCAGGAGCGCGCGCCAGTCCCCGGCCGGACCCCGATCGAGTTCACGCACACCCAATGAGTACCTCGCAAAGGCTATTGCTTGTGCGAGGTACCCATTAGATATGCGGCGCGCGGCCTGCGTTGCTTTGGATGTAGATATAGAGCAGCGGCGGGACCAATCCGCAGAAAAGAAGCAGCAGGGTGCGCCAGTCGCTGCTCAGCATGATGTCGCCACCGGGGCCGGTTACCGAGCAGGTCAGGAATCCGAGGGTCCAGGCGGCGATAGGAAGCATCATCGCGCTGACGCGGTGGGTTATCGAGCGAACTCCCATCACCAGGAGCACATTGATTACACCAGCCAGCACCGCGGACACGGGGAAGGCCACAGTGTTGATGTAGGTGGGAAGGTAGAGGACCTCCAGGGCGAGGGTGATCAGGCCGTCCAGAATCAGGACGGCGATGATCACCGGGCCCAGCGGCAGGGTCTCATGGGCGCCGGAGGTGCGGTTCGGTGCCTTGTCGAAAGTGACCCTCACGCGACCGGTGGGAAACCGAGGAGGGTGAGCAGATGGCTCTGCATATCGACGAACGCGTACAGCACCGACATGTAGAGGTCGTGCTGTTGCTGCGCCCCAGGGCGCAGGCTGTCCACGAAGGCAGCGATGGCGTTCTGCAGATCCCAGTTGTACATGCTCGGAGTCTAAGCCGAAATCAGTCACCTTCAATGGGGATGTTTGCGACGACCGGGAATTCTCCGGTGTAGCCCTGACGCATCCTGGCGATCGCGAGGACCCGCCTGCGAGCGGCGAACCAGCCGATGATCAGCGCCGGAATGAGCACCACGAGCGAGGCGACGGTCCAGGTGCCGACCGGATAGTCGACGCCGGTGAGCACCACCACGAAAAACAGGAATACCAATGTGAGCAGGCCGGTCCACGGCGCACCCCACATCCGGAACTGCGGCCGCTGGAGTTTGCCCTGTTTCCACCAGCGCCACAGCTGCAGTTGGCACAGGACGATGGTGGCCCAGGACGCGATGATGCCGAGCGAGGCCATATTCAGCACGATCTCGAAGGCGCGCTCGGGCACAATGCCATTGAGCGCGATACCGCAGAGCGCGATCAGGCTGGTCAGCATGATGCCGCCGTAGGGCACACCGTTGCTGCCCATTACCCCGGTGAACTCGGGCGCGCTGCCGTTCATCGACATCGAACGCAGAATTCGGCCGGTGGAGTACAGGCCCGCGTTCAGACTGGAGAATGCGGCCGTCAGCACGACGACGTTCATGATGCTGCCGATGCCGGGTACCCCGAGCATGGTGAAGAAGGTGACGAACGGGCTCTCGCCGGACTTGTAGCTGGTGTAGGGCAGCAGCAGTCCCAGCAGCACGAGCGAACCGACGTAGAAAACCGCGATCCGCAAGATCACCGAATTGATCGCGCGCGGCATGATCTTCGCCGGATTCTCCGTCTCCCCCGCCGCGGTGCCGACCAATTCGACGGCGGCATAAGCGAATACGACACCCGAAGTGACCACGACCAGCGGCAGTATCCCGGTCGGGAACAGCCCGCCGTGGTCGGTGACGATGCTCGGTCCGGTCGCCGCACCCTTGACGGTGAATCGGCCGATCAGGAATACCGTGCCGATGATCAGGAACGCACTCAGCGCGGCAACCTTGACCAGCGCGGCCCAGAATTCCATCTCCCCGAACCACTTGACCGAGACCAGATTGACCCCGAGCACGAGCACCAGTGCGATAAGCGCGAGCACCCACTGCGGAATATGCGTGAATCCGGCCCAGTAGTGAAAATATTGGGCAATCGCGGTGGTGTCGGCGATTCCGGTCATCGACCAGTTCAGGAAGTACATCCATCCGGCAATGAACGCGGCCTTCTCACCGAAGAATTCGCGGGCATAGGAGACGAACGAACCGGATGACGGCCGGTGCAGCACCAGCTCACCGAGCGCGCGCAGAATGAAGAATACGAATACACCGCAGACCGCGTAGACCAGAAACAGCCCTGGTCCGGCACTCGCGAGCCGACCACCCGCACCGAGGAACAGGCCGGTGCCGATCGCGCCGCCCATCGCGATCATCTGCAGCTGACGTGGTTTGAGGCTCTTGTGGTATCCGTGATCCTCGATGCTGAGGTGAGCTTTGTCGCCAACCGCTGTCATGAACCGCTATGCCCTCCACATCGATGTCCGAAATCACAAAGACCGTACTAGCCGTCGAAAACAACCGCGACAGCAACCCTCAGGCAAAGCATGGAAACTAAAGCCCCGCGAACAAATCGTGTTCACGCCCGTCCGCCCCCACCGGACCACGGGTACCACGAACCAACACGAAGTGCTCCTCCGGAAGCACCGGCTGCGCAACATTATTGGACAGCGCGAACTCACGCCCCGACGGCGCGACCGTCACCTGGGTGGCATGTGCCCGCAGCGCCGCTCGCTTCGCGGCCAGCGAATCGGACACATCGATGGTGGTCGTCACCGTATGACTCGGCACGCTCGCGAGTTCCCCCGCGGCGGGCAAACGCCAACCACGCGGCAATGCGCCGGGCAACCCCTGCACGGTCCGCCGGGCCAGCGCCTCGGTGTGCAGGCGCAACATGTCCGCGTCGGTGACCGTCCAATAGAACTTCGGCGTGTCCCAGCCCTGTTCGGCCGCGGCGGTCACCGCCGCCGAGGTGACCCAGTGCGCCCGGATGTGGTCCGGATGCCCGTAGCCGCCGCGTGGGTCGTAGCCGATCACCACCTCGGGCCGCAGTTCGAGCACGATCTCGGTCAGTGCCTCCACCGCGGCGGCACCGGAATGCACGAAGGCCCGCGGATGCTCCGCGGCAGGAGTGCCCGCCATACCGGAGTCGCGCCAGCGCCCCGCGCCGCCGAGGAAACGCGGCGGTCCGGCCCGCAGCGCCGCCAGCGCCGTGGTCAGCTCCGCGATCCGGTAGCCGCCCAACTGATCGGCATGCTCGGCGGTCAGCAGCGCCCATTCGTCTCCGATGACCTCACCCTCTTCACCGAGGGTGCAGGTCACCACCGTCACCGGTACGCCGCGGCGGCGGTAGTGCGCGATGGTGCCCCCGGTGGTGATGGACTCGTCATCCGGGTGGGCGTGCACCAGCAGCAGACCACCGGTCATGGGATCCTGCGCCACATCGCCGCATCACCGAAAATGCCGACCTGGATGGCACCGCTCAACGACGCACCGTCGACCCGCGGTCCGGATGCGGCGACCACATTGTCCTGCACGATCGGCAGCACCGTCGCCAATGCCCACAGTCGCGGCTCGGCATCGGCCAGCGCCCGGCCGACCTCGACACCGCGCAATGATTCGTCGATCGAGGGCTGCAGCCCGGGATCACAGATGCCGGACAGATTGCTCGGCGCCTTCTTGGCCGCCTCGACCGCGGTCTGCGCATCCCCGTTGCTGGCACCGGTATCCACCGGCGGGCAGCCGTAGCGCGATGCGAGCACGGTGGCCGGATCCGAACCGGCGACCTCCCAGCCGACAATGGCGTCGACGCCGCCCTCGGTGAGTTCCTTGCCGTAGAGGATATCGGCCGCGAGACTGCGCACGCTGGCATCGATTCCGGCACTGCGCAATTGGTCCGCCGCGGTATTGGCGACGGCGAGCGCGGTGGCGTCACCGGTCACCGCGCCGATCCGAATGGCCAGTGCCTTACCGTTTTTCGCGAGCGAACGCGGCTGCGGCGCGGGTGAGGTCGGCGACTGCACCGGCGGCGTCTCCGGAGCCCGACCGTAACCCGCCTCACCCAGCAGCGCGAACGCCTCCTCCGCGGACGGCCGCGGCGGCGCGGTCGGTGCGTACCCCGGGACCGACGGTGTCAGGATCTGCGCGCGCACCGGCTCGACCCAGCCGCCGGTCTGCCCGGCGACGGTGGCCAGCAGCGTCGGATCGATCAGCGCGGTCACCCCGCGCCGCACCCGCGGATCGCTGAGATCGCCACTGCGCCCATTGATTACGAATTGCAGCTCACGCGACTGCGGCATGATCGCGGTGCGCACCGACGGGATCGCCGCCAACTGCGCCTGGGTCGCGACACCGCCATGCACCAGCGCCATCTGCGCATCTCCGGTACGCAGCGAATCGGCAAGCTGCGCGGGAGTTCCGCCGCGGCGCAACAGAATCTGATCCGGCGCGGCCGGAGTACCCCAGTACCGATCGTTGCGTTCGAGCAGGATCTCGTCGCGTCCGCGGTCGGTCGATTTGATGCGGAAGTTGCCGCCCGAGACCTGAACTCCCTCGACCAGACCGGTGGCGAAACCGCCGGGCTGGTCCTTGATCAGATGTGAGGGAAGCAGATTCGTGAACAGCTCACGCCAGGCCGGATACGCCTCGGTCATCGTGACGGTGACGGTCTTACCGCCGCCGGATGAGCTGATATCCGCGATGTGCCGATAACCCGCCGGATCGACGACACCCGGCTGGGTGATCATCTGCTGCCACAGGAACCGGAAGTCCTCCGCCGCGATCGGCGCACCATCGGACCAGTTCGCCTGGTTGCGCAGGGTATAGGTGATGGTGAACGGTTCCTGCGCGGTCACCTCGGCCGAGACGACCAGCGCGGTATCGGGTACCCATTCGGTGGCGCCGGGCACCGCCGGATTCGGTACCGGCCGGAACGGGCTCGGCAACACCATCGAACTCACCGCGGCGGTGGCCGGTGACTGATCGGAACGCAGATGCGGATTGAACCCGATGCCGATGTCATCGATGGCCACCACGACGGTGTTCTTACCCGGCTTGGCCGGTGTCGTCTTCGGACTGTCGGTGCTCTCGATCGGCGGTGGCGGATTCGCGGTGCAGCTGGCGAGCACCACGGAACAGGCCGCCATCATGATCAGCATCGCGCGTCGTATAGCCCCCGAGCTCACGTGCCGCACTCTACTTGGCCGCGCTGTCGCTCGGCCAAGTAGATCGCGGATGGCGCTGTACCGAAAAGGCCCCATGCCTTACAGCGCAGCCCGGTCCCGCGCCTTCCGTCGTGACAGTTCGCGACCGCGTTCGGTGGCACCCAGGATCACCTTGCGCACCCGCACGATCTCCGGCGTGACCTCGACACATTCATCGGCGGCACAGAACTCCATCGCCGCCTCCAGGTCGAGTTGTAGCGGCTTGGCGAGTGTCTCCATCACATCCGCGGTCGAGCTGCGCATATTGGTCAGCTTCTTCTCGCGGGTGACATTGATATCGAGATCTTCGGCGCGCGGGTTGATGCCGACGACATGCCCCTCATAGGTGTCCGCACCCGGCTCCACGAAGAACTGACCGCGATCGGCCAGCTGGATCATGGCGAACGGGGTCACCGAGCCAGCGCGGTCGGAGACCAGCGACCCGGTGTGGCGGGCCCGGATCTCACCGGCCCACGGGGCATAGCCGTGCGAGACCGCGTTGGCGATGCCGGTGCCGCGGGTTTCGGTGAGGAAGTCGGTGCGGAAGCCGATCAGGCCGCGCGAGGGAACGATGAACTCCATCCGCACCCAACCGGCGGCGTGGTTGTTCATCTGGACCATCTTGCCCTTGCGAGCGGCCAGCAGCTGGGTGATCGCGCCGAGGTACTCGTCGGGGCAGTCGATGGTCAGCTCTTCGTAGGGCTCGTGCACCTTGCCGTCGACCTGCTTGGTGACCACCTGCGGCTTGCCGACGGTCAACTCGAAGCCCTCGCGACGCATCTGCTCGACCAGGATGGCCAGCGCCAGCTCACCGCGGCCCTGCACCTCCCAGGCATCGGGGCGGCCGATATCGAGTACGCGCAGCGAGACATTGCCGACCAGTTCGGAGTCCAGCCGCGACTTCACCATGCGGGCGGTCAGCTTGTGGCCCTGTACCCGGCCCACCAGCGGCGAGGTATTGGTGCCGATGGTGACCGAGATGGCGGGCTCGTCGACCGTAATGCGCGGCAGCGCAACGGGATTGTCGATATCGGCGAGGGTGTCGCCGATCATGATGTCCGGGATGCCCGCGATGGCGACGATGTCACCGGCCACCGCGACCTCACCGGGTTGGCGCTCGACGCCGATGGTCTGCAGCAGCTCGGTGATCTTGACCTGCTTGACCCCGTCGGCGTGCATCCACGCGACATTCTGGCCCTTGCGCAGCTCACCGCTGTAGATGCGGACCAGCGCGAGCCGACCGAGGAAGGCCGAGGCGTCGAGGTTGGTGACGTGCGCCTGCAGCGGCGCGCTCGGATCACCCTTGGGCGCGGGGATGTTCTCCAGCAGCACGTCGAACAGCGCGTCCAGGTTCTCCGCGGCCGGGGCGCTGCCGTTCTCGGGACGCTCCTTGGAGGCCTTGCCCTCGCGGCCGGAGGCGTAGAGGACCGGCAGATCCAGCGCGAGTTCGGCGGCCTCGGCGGCCTCGTCGTCCAGATCGGAGGCGAGGTCGAGCAGCAGATCGTGGCTCTCCTCGACGACCTCTTCGATGCGGGCGTCGGGACGGTCGGTCTTGTTCACCACCAGGATGACCGGCAGCTTCGCGGCCAGCGCCTTGCGCAGCACGAAGCGGGTCTGCGGCAGCGGGCCCTCGGACGCGTCGACCAGCAGCACGACACCGTCGACCATGGACAGACCGCGCTCGACCTCACCACCGAAGTCGGCGTGGCCGGGGGTATCGATGACGTTGATCACGGTGACCGAACCGTCCGGGTGGTGCCGGTGCACCGCGGTGTTCTTGGCGAGAATGGTGATGCCCTTCTCGCGCTCCAGGTCACCGGAGTCCATCACACGATCGACGAGCTCGGCGCGTTCGGCGAAGGCGCCGGACTGGCGCAGCATGGCGTCGACCAGCGTCGTCTTACCGTGGTCGACGTGGGCCACGATGGCGACGTTGCGAAAATCGCGTGCAGACGACACGCCTCAATCCTCCTGCTGTCGGGTGTTGATGTCGGCTGCAACTGAGGTTGGCGTGTTCGGGACCCTACGTGGTTACGCAGGCTTCCTCCTCCGGGTCCTGACGCTCACGCCGGGGTCCTTGCAAACAGGTGGAGAATCGAAACTCACCGGGCATTGCGGCCAGTTACACAGTACCGGCATCCGAGTGGCTCGCAGACCACGCACTCCGATAAGGGTATGCTAACCAATCATGGGCAAGGTCAAGGCGAAGAAGGTTTCCAGCCTCAAGCCGAAGAAGAAGTGCTGTCGCAAGAAGACGCGCTGCTTGAAGTGCCCCGTTGTCATCATGCGGATGAAACGCCTGGAAGCGGCCGGTTGCTGCGGTAAGGAACTGAAGAAGGGCCTCAAGAAGGCCCGCGCCGCCTGATCGACGAACTCGGATTCGCTGATGACTTTCCGGCACTCGGGGTACAACTCGGATATGAGCGAACCGAAACTAACTGAGGCAGAACTCACCGACGCTTTGACCGAACTGTCGGACTGGACCAGGTCCGGCGACGCCATCACCCGCACGATCGAGGCGAAGACCTTTCCGGCGGGCATCGAACTCGTGCGCCAGGTCGCCGAGGTCGCCGAGAGCAGGAACCATCATCCGGATATCGATATCCGCTGGCGTCGGGTGAGCTTCACCCTCTCGACCCACGACTCGGGCGGACTCACCGCGCTGGACGTGGCGCTGGCTCGCGAGATAGATCGGCTTGCGGCGCAATCCGATTGACCATGTGCCCGGACCAGATCACCCACCAGTAGAGCGCCAGCACGCCGAGCACGTCGACGGCGCCGAGCCAGGACAGCACACCCGGCCGCGAGATCGTCCAGATCGACGGCTGGGCGAACGAGAGCACCCACGGCACGCCGACGAGAGTGGTGACCAACCAATATCCGGCGAGTATCCGCGCGCCGGGCGCCTGCCGCAGCGGCCCGTACACCAACCACATCACGGTGGGCAGCAGCCACACGAAGTGATGCGACCACGAGATGGGCGAAACCATCAGCCCGAACAGTTGCACGATGATCAGGGTGCCCAACCGATCGTCGGGACCCAGTGCGCGCCAAGCGAAGAACGCCAGCGCGGCGACCACCACGACGGCCGCCAGCCACCACGGCCCGGATTGGACGTCATGGCCGAGCAGCCGACTCAGCGCACCGCGTAGCGACTGATTCCAGACCGAGCCGACCGGACCGATCCGATCCGCGTCACCGAGCAGCGTGCCGAAGTACCGCTTGGCCTCCTTGTGGTTGATCAGGAAGCTGACCCCGACCGTCGCACCGAAGACCACCGCAGACCACACCACGGTCCCCCATCGCCGTCGCGCGACGAAGTACAGCCCCGAAATGGCCGGTGTCAGTTTGATTCCCGCGATTACACCGATCAGTCCGCCGGATAGCCACCAGCGCGAACTGCGCACCGCGAGCATGGCCCCGAGCACCAGGAACACATTGACCTGGCCGTAGTCGATCGTGGTCCGCACCGGCTCCATCCAGATGCCGATCACGGTCCACCACACCGCGGCGGTGCGCCACCGCGGCTCGCGCATCCGCTCCGCGCCCAGGATCAATTCGAAGGCGATCCACACCACCACATACAGCGCGACGACGATCGCCAGCAGCCACAGCACCGCGATCGCGGTGAACGGAAAGTAGTGCAGCGGAAAGAAGACCAGCGCCGCGAACGGCGGATAGGTGAACGGCAGCGGGAAGTCCGGCGTCTTCTCGGCATAGGTGAAGTCGTAGAGACGATCGGTGAGCAGGGCCGCCGAACCATCGACATAGACGTGCAGATCGACGAGATTCATCCCGTTCTTCGTCAGCAGCATCCACAGCAGCCTGGCCAACACGGACAGACCGAGCACCGGGACAGCCAATCGGAGGCTTCGGTTCAATTCGCAGGCTTTCGAGTCGGTTCCGGGAAGGCTGCGACTAGCCTAACCGCCGTCGCGAGAGATCCCATCAATCCCCTGGACCGGTCCGATACGACCAGTCGAGCGCGCAGGAGGTAGCTTGCGGTGTCTTATCGGCACAGTGTGCGGGGTCGAGCCGAAGCAGGTAGCTTGCGTACCGCACAACCGGCCCGACGGCCAATAAACACTGATAACATTTGCATCACCTTTCACTCTGGTAACACCAGATGAGCGCTAGCGTCTGATAACACTGATCGTCCACAACAGAACTAGGGGCACGTCGGCTGTACAACATGGCGCTCTTGTCCCTAGAGTGACCCCGAAACGATGGCTTTTTGCATCGCTCCTGTGATGTACCCGAGGTTAAGGACGGCTAGACCAGTGCTTCGCACCCGAGGATCGCGGATCATGTTGTCCGCGCTCGCCATCGCAGCGAGCGCTTCGCTCGCCGCGCCGTCGACGGCAGTCGCGGCACCGGCCCCCGCACCCGTGGCACCGAGGAACACCATTCCGATGGTTCCCGAGGGCGTCCCGATCGATACGCTCGCCTCGCTGGCCCCGGCCATCGTCGGCGCTATCGCCGGACCCGCCGATGCCAAGCCGATCGCCGATACCCCGAAGAACGCCATCCTCGACCAGGTCCGGGCATTACTCAACGCGCTGAACCTGCCGCCGCAGATCAAATCCACGCTGGAACGGATCATCACCTTCCTGGACGGCAGCGGTGGCGGCGGTCCTGATGTCCCGCAGGGCGGACCGGTCATCGCGCAGTTCCTCTACCCGACCATCGGTAAGGGTTGCATCGGCCCCGGCGCCGATTCGATCGGCACCGCGCTCGCCGTCCCCGGCCCGGCCGAACTGCCGCCGCCGGGACCGCAGGCCGGTCAGACCGGATTCGTATTCACCGCACTCGGCACCAAGTCGCCGACCCCGGAGCAGAATCCGCCGATGACGGTCCAGTGGCTCAACCTCGACACCCGCCAGTCCGGCGTCCAGCCGCTGACCGACGAGGCGCATATCAACCCGGATGGTCCGGCAACGCTTTCGGCGATCGTCAACACCGGCTCGGGCCGGGTCGTCGCGGTCGTCGGCGGTTCGCTGACCACCAAGGCCGAGGACGCCGACCCGCGGACCTGCTCGTTCCTGCCGACGCTCGGTTTCTTCACCGTCGCCTAGTCGATTCTCTCGAAGCCCGGTGGCCGCAATGGTCACCGGGCTTCGCGCTTGTTGACACACCTAAGCGAATCGCGGCGATAGTGCACCGTCATGAAAGGACTGTGGTAGACCAAAGCCATGGCGACTGTCGATAATTCGCTTCGGTCCCGTCCCACAATCCGCCCGGGTCACTCGATCCGGAGCAGACGATCGCGTCGATCGATCCTGTCCATCCGATCGGAAGGCTCGATCCTGTCCATCGGCTCGGCCTACTCGATCCTATCGATCGGCAGCGTGGGCTCGGTGCTGTCGATCGGGGCCGTCGGCTCGTTCGGCTCGGTGATCTCGTCCTTCTCCATCGGCAGCCTCGGCTCCGCGTTCTCCGGCATCTCCCGCTGGTCCCTGTTCTCCTGGCGCGGGGACCACGAGGCCCCCGAAAATCGCCCCACCCTCCGCGTCGTCCCCGACGACGAACCCGAACTGCGGCTGGCCCCCACCTGCCACTGCCAAACCTGACCGCTCGAGATCAGGTGGAGTCCACGGCGGCATCGTTCGAGAAGCCGCCGGTTCCCACCTGATCGCGAGCCGCTAGTTCACCACTGGCCGTATTCGGCGGCGAGGATGTTGTTGACATCGACGCCGATGCCGTCGATGGCGCGTTTGTCGATTTCGATCTGGTGCAGGTGCGCGGCGGGGTGTACGAAACCCTTGGGTGTGCCCCAATTGTGCTGCCAATACCAGGAACCCAGGCCCGCGGCCCGTGCCAGTTCGATGGTCGGCGCATTGGCGTAGATGCCGACGTTCTCTTTGCCGAGCACCGACTCCCAGCCGAGCAGGTACGGCGCGATCATGGTGCCGAAATCGGCGGGGCTCGGATTGTCGTCGATGGAGGCGTAGATCGGGCGGTTCTCCGGACCGCCCGCGGCCAGATGCAGTTCCAGACCGCGCTCGGCATGCTTCTTGCCCGCCTCCAGGCCACCGCGCCAGTCGGCGGTCGGGCCCTTGCCGAACTGATAGTTCGACACGATCGTCAGACCGGCGGCGTGCAGCTGGTCGACCTCCTTGGCGCGCAATGGCTTCCCCTCCATCCATTCGGCGCCCGGACGGCGATCCGAGACGTAGCGGATGACGCCGAGGTGACCGTCATCCAGGATCGCGCCCGCGGACGGAACGCCGCCCGCGTAGTCGACCAGGGTGCCGAGCACACCGGCCGCCGAAGCGCGGGGCGCGGCGATTCCGACGGCGGCGGCGGCAGCGGTGTAGGCGAACAACTGGCGGCGAGACACAGAAATGGAACGCATCGCAGGACTCCTTCGCGCAACCTCGACCATGGACAGGTAGCGTGCCCGGCGCACCTTCCCCAAGGTTCACTCGAGCGCCGGGAGCCTCGAACGTGCACTAATTTCACCATATTCACATTGGAACCGCTAGACCCACCTGAAACAGGACTTCACATTTGCCACACAGGTCAAGGCCTGGTTCTAGGCGATCCCGTCGATTCTCGCCGCGACATCGATCGTGCGGCCCGAACTGTCGCTGAGTTCCGCGCGCACCACCTCGGCCACCTGCGCGACGACCTGCTTCTTTATACCGGCGAGCGCACCGAGGGTGGCCGCCCGCATGCCGTGCGCCTTGAACTCCAGCCGCAGGTCATCGGGTGCTGGCGGCGGCACATCGACGACGATCAGCAGCGGATCGGCCGCCCGCGCGGTCAACACCAGTGGTATCTCGACATCGGCGCGATAGTGGTTGGCCTTGAGCACATCGACGGTTATGTCGAGGCTCACCGGCAGTGTCAGATCGAAGGAGACCGGCTCGTCCGAGCGATCCGTCAGCTGCGGCGTTCGAACATTGCCCTGCACCCTGACGGTGGCGGAGTCGCGTGGTCCGGTGCGCAGCGGGCCGACCTCGATGGAACGGCCCGCCATTTGCTCGACAAATTCGAAGACCCGATCGCGGGTCACGATGCGCGAGAAGAATTGATGTCCGAATTCGTCGTAGCCGATCCAGTCGAAGGCAGCTCGGTCGACGTGCTCGGAACGGACGCCGTTGATGATCGCCTCGACGTCGAAGACCCGGCCGCGGCGCGCCTGCGGTTCGGCCAGCATCGCATTCACCCGATTGGCGACCTCGCGCTGCACCACCCCGGCGATCGGATCGAGCAACCATTCCCAGGCCGAGTCGATGGCTTGCGCGCGCAGCACGAAGCTCACATCACGCGAGGTGATCGGCGGGATATCGATGACGATGAGCAGTGGGTGGGCGGTGCGCGCATGCAGGGTGAGATCGATTTCGGCGACCGCCTCCAGCCGCATTTTCCGCCCACCGAGCAGCACCTTCACCGACATCGTCAGCGGAACAGTCACCTCGAAGGTGACATGCGGGCCGTTGCGCAGAATGACCGGCCTGCCCACCTTGCCCTCGGCCATGAATCCGGCCAAACCCACTGGTCCGAGGGAAAACGGGCCGATTGTGACGCCGTGATCGGTCATCGCGGCGACCGCGGCCTCGATCCGTTCGGCTGTCACCGCGTGCGTGACGAACCGCTCCCCGAAGTCGGCGTAGTCGATCCACACCGGATCATCGGTCTGTTCCTCGATTGGCAGCATCAGAGTTTCCGAAACCCTCACCTCTCAACGGACAACCGACACGGTACGCGACGCAGATTTCGGCGAGGTCGGGCCGACATGCCCCCACCCAGAGGTCCCTGTCCTGCTGATGAGGGGGTAGCAGGACAGGGACCCGAAAGACGGCGCTGCCGGGCGCCGCCTAGTCAATGGTAAGTGCTAGCGGAGGACCCGCCGACAATGCACAGCCACTAGGAAGAACGGCTTGGTTCCCACACTATTCACAAACGACCGAATCCCACCACCCCCGGCACCTCCGCCAGTGCGAAACGGTGGATCGCGACCTCACCGAATTCATTGCCGCCCATGGTCGTCACGGTCCCGTTCGCCGCCGTGAGCACGAAATTCGTGTGCTGGCTGAAGGGGCTCCCCTCGGCGTAGAGCAGTACGTCACCGGTGCGCGGCTGATATCCCGAACCGATCGGCGCGAAGCGGTTCGCGCCCTGGTAGTACTCCTGCAGCGTGTACACGCCCGGAATCCGCCACGATCCGGAATTCGGATTGGCCAGCGGCGCACCCGCCTCCCGCAGCACCCAGCTGACGAAGTCGGCGCACCACGGTTCGTCGGCCCCCTCGGCGTACTTGGGGCCGTCGCCCGGTGCCGCGAATTCGCGTTCGAGGACCGCGACGATTCGGCCCTGCGTGAGGTCGAGCCCGGACCTATCGATCGTGGGAAATGCGGTCAAGCGGTCTCCGGCGATCGCGGGTTGTGCGCGATCCTGCCACCAATGCACCCCGACGACCCCCGCCACGACCAGCGCGACCAGCACCAGGCCCAGCACCGGCCACCAGTACCGTCGCCCCTCGGCCACCTCGTGTTCGGACATATTCCCCCTCCAGGCTTTCGACTTCTGATCATTAGGACGAACGGATCCGCCTCGAGGTTCCCGCGAATGTGGTTGAGTTTCAAGAGAATGAGTACCGGGCAGTCTCTCGAAGGCATAGCGGCAGTTGACGATTGCCGCACCGCGAATCTCGTTCCGGCCGAGCGGCCGACGCGATAGTCTCCGAGGACACCGGGCGACGGGGAGGTACGGCCCTGGACACACTGTGGACGTTCGTGGTGCATCGGCGCGCGCAGCTGGTCACCGATTCGTATTTGCATGTCTCGGCGGTGGTGCAGTCGATACTGCTCGCGACGATCGTGGCCGTGCTGATCGGCATCCTGGTCTACCGCAGCCCATTCGGATCATCGGTGGCTACGGCGCTGGCCAGCGCGATACTCACCGTTCCATCGTTCGCGCTACTCGGGCTGCTGATCCCGTTCCTCGGGCTCGGTGTCGGACCGACGATCACCGCACTGGTGCTCTATGCCCTGCTGCCGATTCTGCGCAATACCATCATCGGATTGGCCTCGGTGGATCCGGCGATCGTGGATGCCGCGCGCGGGGTCGGGATGAATCGGCTGCGGGTGCTCGCGCGCATCGAATTGCCGCTGGCCTGGCCATCGATTCTGACCGGAATGCGGGTCAGCACCCAGATGATCATGGGCATTCTGGCCATCGCCGCCTACGCCAAGGGACCCGGACTCGGCAATCTGATCTTCTCCGGCCTGGCCCGGCTCGGTAGTCCGAATGCGGTGCCGCAGGCGCTGGTCGGCACGATCCTGATCGTCGTACTCGCGCTGATCCTCGATGGGATCTTCGTCATCGTCGGGCGACTCACCACCTCGAGGGGACTACGTGACTGATACCGAAATCCGCAACGACAGTATGACATCGGCGGTATCCGGGGTGGAGATCGTGCTCGACGAGGTCACCAAACACTATCCCGGACAACGCGATCCGGCGGTGGATCGGGTTTCACTGACCATCCCCGCTGGCGAAATCGTCGTCCTGGTCGGACCGTCCGGCTGCGGTAAGACCACCACCATGCGCATGATCAACCGGCTCATCGAGCCGACCTCGGGCACCATCACGATCGGCGGACGCGATATCACCGGTGTCGATCCGGACCAATTGCGCAGGGGCATCGGCTATTCCATCCAGCAGGCCGGATTGTTCCCGCATCTGACGGTCGCGAAAAACGTTGCGACAGTGCCCGGTCTGATCGGCTGGAACCGCAAGAAGGTCGCCGCGCGGACCGACGAAATGCTCGAGCTGGTCGGCCTCGATCCCGATACCTACCGCCATCGCTACCCCAGGCAGCTCTCGGGCGGCCAGCAGCAGCGCGTCGGGGTGGCCCGCGCATTGGCGGCCGATCCGCCGGTGCTGTTGATGGACGAGCCGTTCGGCGCGGTCGATCCGATCACCCGCGGCCTGCTGCAGGACGAGCTGCTGCGCCTGCAATCCGAACTGGGTAAGACCATCGTGTTCGTCACCCACGATTTCAACGAGGCGGTGAAGCTCGGCGATCGAATCGCGGTGCTGGGCAACCAATCTCGGATTCTGCAATACGACACACCGGCGGCGATACTGGCCGATCCCGCGGATGAGACAGTGGCCGGTTTCGTCGGCGCGGATGCCTCGCTCAAACAGCTCACCCTGACCCGAGTCCGCGATGTCGAACTCGGCAGCTGCCCAACGGCGCCGGAGTCCGACCCTGTCGACAATCTCCGCGCCGCGCTGGTCGGACTGGATTGGCCGTGGGCACTGATTCTGGACGCGCAGCAGCGGCCCTTGCGCTGGGTGTCGAGGCCGCAACTGGCACAGGCGGATTCGTTGCGTGCGGTCGGATCTCCGGTCGGTGAGCAGTTGTCGCTGCAGTCGACACTGCAGGATGCGTTGGAGGCGTTGCTGGCCGAGCAGACCGCGACGGCGGTCGTCACCGGTCGACGCGGCGAATACGCCGGATTGATCACGATCGATACGCTCGTGGGCCACTTATCGGCCATGCGCGCCACCCATGCGGGCGCCGATACGGATGCGACGACATGACCACGGCGACCACGGCACCGGCCACGGCAGCACCGACGACACTTCGGCGGGCAGAACGCATTCGGCTGCTCGTCCAGCCCGCGCTCGTGCTGGTACTCACCGCGGGCGTGCTGGTGTGGGCATTCCGGCGCGATCTCACCGCCACCCAGCAGGCAAGCATCAGCGTATCCAATATCGCGACCGTCACCTGGCAGCATGTGTTGATCACCGCGACCGTCGTGGGGATCGTCATCGCGGTGGCGGTGCCGCTGGGCACACTGCTCACCCGGCCCGGATATCGCCGTCTGGCACCGCTTTTCGTCGGTGTCGCCAATGTCGGTGCCGCCGCTCCCGCGATCGGTCTGATCGTGCTGTTCTATCTCGCCACCCGCACCACCGGGTTCTGGATCGGCGTCGCGCCGATCGCCTTCTATTCGCTACTTCCGGTGCTGCGCAATACGATTCTCGGCTACCAGCAGGTGGATCCAGCGGTCACCGATGCCGGACGCGGACAGGGCATGTCGGCGCTGACGGTATTGCGCCGCATCGAATTTCCGCTCGCCATCCCCTATATCCTCGCCGGGCTGCGCACCTCGCTGGTGTTGGCCGTCGGCACCGCGACGCTGTCGTTCCTGGTGAGCGCGGGCGGTCTCGGCATTCTGATCGATACCGGGTACAAGCTGCGCGATAACGTCACGCTGGTGGTGGGAGCCGTCCTGGCCGTCGCGCTCGCGCTGCTGGTCGATTGGCTGGGCGCGTTGGCCGAACAGTACTTGGGGCCGAGGGGGTTGAAGTGAGGGCGTGGATGCTGGCTCTTGCGGCCGTATTCGCCTTGAGCGCCTGCGGATTACAGTCCGGGAGTGCGGTGCCGCTGCGGGTGGGTCCGGGCAGTATTCGTCCAGTGCCGGAGCTCGACGGGGTGTCGATTACGGTGGGCTCCAAGGATTTCACCGAGCAGAACATTCTCGGATATCTCATCGAATTCGCGCTGTCCGCGGCGGGTGCGCAGGTACGGGATCTGACGAATATACAGGGCTCCAACAGTGTTCGCGACGCCCAGCTGCACGGTCAGATCGATATCTCCTACGAATACACCGGCACCGGGTGGATCAATTATCTCGGTAACGAGACACCGATTCCGGATGAGGTCGGGCAGTTCGAGGCGGTTCGCGACGCGGACCTGGCCGCGCACGGCATCGTGTGGACGGATATGGCCCCGATGAACAACACATACGCGCTGGTGATGAGCGGCAACACCGCGAAGGAAACCGGTGTCGTCACGTTGTCCGATTACGCCCGGTTGATCGCCACCGATCCGGCCGCCGCCGCGACATGCGTCGGCACCGAATTCAATGTGCGCCGAGACGGTTATCCCGGAATGGCGCGCAAGTACGGTATCGACGTCGGCAAGGTACACAAGCAGATCGTGCAGGATGCGGTGGTCTATCAGGCGACCGCCGACGCCGAGCAGTGCCGGTTCGGTTCGGTCGCCGCCACCGACGGCCGAATTCCGGCGCTCGGGCTCGTCCTGCTGAAGGACGATCTGGGCTTCTTCCCGAAATACAATGCGGCACTGGTGATGCGCAAGTCCTTCGCCGACGCACATCCACAGGTCGCCGACATCATGGCGCCGATATCGAAGAAGCTGACCAATGCGGCGATCACCGAATTGAATCGCCAGGTCGACCTGGACGGCCGCGAACCCGCCGAGGTAGCGCGGGATTGGATGGTGGCGGAAGGGTTCGTCACTGCTCGCTGAATGGGTCTGAGCGTGCGGACTGCACGCTCAGACCCGTTCGAATCAGGCCTGCGGATCACGGCCCAGGTAGCGCAGCAACTCGGCGACCGCGGTGTCACCCTCCGCGCCGTCGACGATCGCGGCGTAGGCACCCCACTGACGCAGTGGCTCAACGATTTCCGCCTCCGGCCCACCGCCGGGAGCCGGGTTCATGGTCCGTGCCGCGGTGAGCAGGTAACCGGCGAGTTCGTCGTTCAACGGTGACGGCTGTCCGGTCGCGATCGCGATATCCCAGGCGTGCACGGCCGCGTCGAGGGCGCACATGACCGCGGCGACGGGCGTCGGCAGCGCGCCGTGCGGCAGCGGGGTGGGTACGGTCTCGGTCTCGTCGGTGACGGTGGCCCAGGCGGTCGCGGTCTGCTCGACCGCATCGCGCACCAACTCGGCGGCGGTGCCCTCGATGGCGCCGGACGGTGCGAAGGGGTTGTAGCTGGGGCCGATTCCGATACCGAGCGCCGCGGCAAAGGCGAGCTGATCGCCCGCGGCGTGCTGAATCACCTGCGTGACATCCCATTCCGAGCATGGGGTCGGCAGCTGCCACTGGTCCTCGCCGATGCCCGCGACCACATCGGTCAGCGCGCGGTAGGAGGTGGCGAGGACATCGCGCCAGACCGGGCGCAGGGTCGCGGTGGCGTCGGCGGCAGTGGTGATGTTCATGGCTGGCCTTTCTCGGTCCTTCTTGCTGATGTCACCAAGCCTATGCGGCTATTAGGCTAGATTCGTTCCTAATACATCGGCTTCATCCAAAAAGATTTCCGGAGGCGACGGTGGCGGCCACCACAACACGAGTTCTGCGCCTGCTCTCGCTGCTGCAGGACCGCGCGCATACCGGCCGCGAGCTGGCCGAACGGCTCGACATCACGGACCGGACGCTGCGCAAAGACATCCAGCGACTGCGCGAACTCGGCTATCCGGTGCACGCCGAGCGGGGCGCGATCGGCGGCTACCGGCTCGGTCGCGGCAGCACCATGCCGCCGCTGCTGCTCGACGACGATGAGGCCGTCGCGGTGGCCGTGGCCATCGGCCTGGCCGAGGACGGCTCCACCGGCATCGCCGATATCACCGAGAACGCCGCGCGCGCACTGGCGAAACTCGAACAGATCCTGCCGAAACGCTTGCAGCGCAAGGTGACCGCGCTGCGCAATGCGACCGCCATCGGACCGGCGACCACCGGTTCCCGCGAGCCGGATGCCCCGGTCCCGGCCGCGATACTGACCACCCTCGCGAGCGCCATCCGCGATGGCGCCACCGTTCGGATCGGATCGGATGCCGACGCGGACAACGAAATCGAGCCCTACCGGCTGATCAACTGGCAGCGCCGCTGGTATCTGGTCGCCTACGACCTCGAAACCCATTCCTGGCGTGCGATTCCCGTCGCCCAGGTACAGTGCGCCGTCGCGGGGTCGCGCCGCTTCGCCGCACGGTCACTGCCCGATGACGATCTAGTGGCCTTCGTCATGCGCCATATCGCCAGCACGGGTTGGCAGGTGCATGCCCGGGTGACGGTGCTGGCGCCCGCCGAGACGGTGATCGCCCGCATCAACCCCGCCGTCGGCGTGGTGGAGGCTGTCGACGCCGATACCTGTACCCTGCTGACCGGCGCGGATGCCCTGGAGACCATCGCCATCTATCTGAGCATGCTGATGATGGACTTCCGGGTCGACGGCCCGCCGGAACTGGTCGCGCATCTGCGCACCCTCGCACGGCGTTATGCCGAATCGGTCGAACCGGCACCGTAGCGTTATCCAACGTCGCGGCAATGCTTTTCGGTCGAAGTTAGGTTTGCACGGGGGGATCAGCCCTTGATCCCGAGGGAATCAGGAGGCAAAGCATCATGGCGGATACCCGCCCTTCGATCGCCCGCTATCTGCGTGAACGGCGTGCAGCGGCCGGACTCACCCAGGCCGCGATGGCCGTGGCCACCGGGTTCCCGCAGACGGTGATCGAGGATTTCGAACGGGGCGTGGTCGCGCCGACCACGGCGACGCTGGGCCGGTTGTTCGACGCGCTGGGCGTACCGGTGTTCTACCGCGACCACATCGTGAGCCTCACCCAATTGAGCCAGTTTCCGGATACCTTCGGGCCCGTACCCAGCGCGCCACTGCCCACCGATCTGCGCACTTTGCGCAGCCTGGCCCAGCCCGCCTGGTTCCAGATCGTGCCCACCTTCGATCTCGTCGCCGCGAACTCCGCCTACCTGCGGCTATTTCCCGGGCTGGAGCCCGGCGACAATATCCTCGAGTGGACGATGCTGAATCCGAAGGCCAGGCAGGCCGTGCACGAGTGGCACAAGGAAGCGCATCTGATGGTGTACGCACTGCGGATGATGGCGCCCGGCCTGGTGCCGCAGGAACGGCTGGACAAGATCATCTCCGCCTGCCGGGCGGCGCCGGAGTGGGAGCAACTGTGGCTCACCGATGTGGCACCGGTCGATATCGCCAGACCATGGATCCACGTGCGCGATCCGGCCCGTCGCGAACTGCGCCGAATGGCATTGAACGTCTTCATGTCCGAATTCCCGCGACGGCCTTGGTGGATGTACACGCTGGTGCCGATCGACTGAACCGACCCGGCCATCGAAACGACAACGGGGCCGATCCTCGCCGTTGAGGATCGGCCCCGTGGCCGTCCGGGCTCGTGACCCGACGATTAGGCGTGGCCCGCTTTTTCGGCGGCATCGGCCGCCTTGCGCATCGGAATGACCAGGGTCAGCACGATGGCTACCAGGGCCGCTGCCGTGGCGATCAGGAACGTGGTGTGGAAGCCGTCGCGTGAGGGCAGCACATGCGAGCCGAGCTGGATCGTCATATGAGCGAGTACCACGCTCATCACCGCCGACGAGGTCGAGGTGCCGATCGAGCGCATCAGCGAATTGAGGCCGTTGGCCGCGGCGGTCTCGGTGAGCGGCACCGCACCCATGATCAGCGCGGGCATCGCGGCATAGGCCAGACCGACACCACCCGCGACGATCATCGCCGCGATCATGAGCTCCCACACGCTGTTCATCAACACTACGGCACACAGATAACCGATCGCGATCACCGCCGAACCGAGCGCCAGCGTGACCTTCGGGCCGCGCGCCGCCGACAGCCGCGCCGAAACCGGCGACAGCAGGATCATCACGAATCCCGTTGGAGCCAATGCCAATCCGGCATTGACCATGGACAGCCCGAACCCGTATCCGGTCTGCTCCGGCGCCATCATCAGCTGCGGGAAGGTCAGCGACATGCCGTAGAGCGCGAACCCGACCGCGATGGAAGCGAGGTTGGTGAACAGCACCCGCGGTCGCGCCGAGACCCGCAGGTCGACCAGCGGCGAGCGCTGCTTCAGTTCGAAGAAGCCCCAGATGAGGAAGGCCACCACCGACAGTGCGAAAAGGGCGAGTGTGCTCGCACTGCCCCAGCCCCAGTCCGCACCCTTGGTGATCGGAATCAGCAAGGCCAGCAACGCAATCGACAGTCCGACCGCACCACCGAAATCGAAACGCGCGGGTGTGCGCACCGGCGACTCCGGTACGAAGACGAAAACCAGTGCGGCACAGACGACACCGAGCCCGGCGGCGGTCCAGAACAGCATGTGCCAGTCCGCATTCTGCGCGATCGCCGCCGCCAGCGGCAGGCCGAGCGCACCGCCGACACCGAGCGTGGCACTCATGATCGCCATCGCGGAACCCACCTTCTCGGCGGGCAATTCGTCACGCATGATGCTGATGCCGAGCGGGATCGCGCCGACCGCAGCACCCTGCAGTGAACGCCCGATGATTTCGGGAGCCAGCGAGGAGAACAGCGCGCACACCACCGAACCGGCGACCAGCGATACCAGATTGGCGAACAGCACCCGGCGCTTGCCGAACATATCGCCGAGTCGGCCGCTGATCGGGGTTGCCACAGCACCGGCCAGCAGGGTCGCGGTGATCACCCAGGACGCATTGGACGCCGAGGTGTGCAGCAGCGTCGGCAGTGTGGGAATGATCGGAATGACCAGCGTCTGCATCAGCGATACGACCACACCGACCATGCCGAGAGTCGCGATGAGCAGGCCAGATGCCGGACGGCGCCGGGCGTCGTCCTCGGTGACGGTCGAAGACGCGTCGGCTGCAACAGACATGAATATGTACGGTACATATCATATGTATCGTGCACAATTTGCCATCGACGTGATTCAGCCGACATAGTGTGGGCCATGTCCGAATCAGGTCCCGAGGATGACGATGCGCTCACCCGCCTCGTCTTCGAGCTGACCCTGCTCTCCCGGCACTTTCCGGCCTCACTGCTGCGTCGACCCGGATTCCAGCTCGACCGATCCGCGTACCTGATCCTGACCCGACTGGAAATGGACGCCCCACTCAGCCTGCGCGAGCTGTCGGAGGCCTTTCAGCTCGATATCTCCACCATCAACCGGCAGGTCGCCGCGATGCTGAAGCAGGGGCTGGTCGAGCGCGTCCCGGATCCGGACGGCGGCATTGCCCGCAAGATCAAGGCCAGCGCCAAGGGTCTGGAAGCGGTTGCCGCCGATCGCGAGCAGAGTCAAGAGGGCATCGGCGCCGTCGTCGCCGACTGGACGGCCGCCGATATCGCACAGTTGAGCGGGCTCATCACCCGGTTCAATATGTCGATAGAGCATCTCGAGGAGAATCCGTGGCCGCGCCCGCCCGCAGACCGATAGGCCGCCGAGTGGCGCGGCTCCCGCGACGTCAGGCAATATCGCTGCGGTGAGGTTCCGATTCGGGGTGGTCGCGGCATCGCTGTTCGTGGCGTCGCCGCTCGCCGTCGGCTGCGGACTCGATACCGAGGCCGACGAATGGAACGGCTGGACGGTGACGGTGTATTACACCGCGGTCGAGTCCTATCACTTCGGCCCACTCGAAACCGTGCGCGGCTGTGGTGATCTCGAATGCACCGACGCGAGTGTCGAAATCGGCTCGCTACCAGAGGATTTCGTCGACGCGGTGCGCGATGAGGGCACCGGCCGGATCACCAGCGGCGAGCACGCGGGTCGATATCTGAACTGGTCCTACGATGTCGGCTTCTGGCTCGATACCGAACCGAGGGACACCCGAGGCGAGGCGCTGCGTCCGTTCGAGAGTGCGGCCGCCGATGACATCGAACCGGGAACTCGATTGCGGCTCACCGGTTGTGGGAGTGCCTATCGCATATGCGGCAAATTCAGTTCGACAACCTGGACGATCGGCGACGAATTCACACCGGGGCTCGGCGGCCCACGGCATCTGGACCTCTACATCGGCGAGGAAACTTCCGAAAGTTTCACCGAGGGACCGGATTTCGTGACGTTCACCGGTGCGACACTGGAACCCGTCGAGCCCTGACCCGCTTCGAAATACACGCCGGGTGTAATGCCGTAGCAGCGCCGGAACCAGCGGGTCAGATGGGCTTGATCGGCGAATCCGGCCTCGATCGCCGCCTGGCTGATCGGTCGGCCCGCGGCGATCAATCTGCGCGCCGTGCGCAGCCGGAGCAGCCGTTGATAATCACTCGGCGCCAGACCGTAATTGGTGCGGAAGGCGCGATACAGCGCGAATCGGCTGCATTCGGCGGCCTCGGCCAGATCGTCCATCGAAATGGGGTCGAGATAGCGATCGTGCAGTACCGCACGAACCCGTCGCGCGATATCGGCGGCCGAACCGGCCTGTACCACAGCGGTTCTCGTCCGCGTTCGGGTGCCGCGCTGCACCAGTGCCGCGACCGAGGCGGCCAAAGCCTCGTCGGCGGCCAGTTCGGTGGCGGGGCCGACCAGACTCGCACAGAGCCTGTGCAGGGCCGATGAAAGCACGGGATCACGCAGCACCGGATCGGTGAACAATGGCAGACCGGTCGGGCGGCCCGCACGGTCGGAAAGCAGATCGGTGATCAGCTCGGAGCCGATATGCGCGATCCAATAGGTGAATCCGAGTTCGGTGGTGCTGTGGCCGTCGTGCGGCTCGTCCGGATTGAAGGCCATCACCATGCCCGCCGCGCTGGTGCGGGTGGCGCCGCGACAGTCGAAGGTCTGCGCGCCGAACTCGGTCAGTCCGAACGAGTACGTCTCGTGGCTGTGCAGGTCATAGACGTGCCGTTCGAAATGCGCGTGCATGACCTCGACCGGGCGGTCCGCCATTCGCCGGTAGTCGACCCATTCACGCTCGGTCACCTATCCATTGTCACCGCACCAGCGTTCAATACTCGGGCGCGGCCCCCGCCGATGATCGAGCTGTGCGTATCCGATTGCTATTGGTCCTGGTCATGGCGTTGTGGGGCAGCGCGTTCGCCTCCTCGAAGCTCGCGGTCAACGAGGTGCCGCATGCGGTCGCCGGATTCCTGCGATTTCTGATCGGCACGATTGTGCTGCTCATCGTGCTGCGGGCGCCGCGGCTGCCCGTCGCCGATACCGCTCGCGCGGCCGGGCTCGGGCTGATCGGCGTATTCGGGTACAACTTTCTGTTCTTCCTGGGACTCGCCCTGGCTCCCGCGGCCGACGGCAGCGTGATCGTCCCGATGGCGGCACCGATTTTCACGGTCGTGGTGACCGCGTTACTCGGCCGCACCCGGCTCTCGCGGATCCGACTGGTCGGGCTGACCGTGGCGATCGCCGGTGCGGGCGTGTTCTTTCTCGGCATCCCCGCGACCGGAACCCACCGGCTACTCGGCGATCTCGTTTTCCTCGCGGCGGCCGCCTGCTGGGCGAGCTACACGATGCTCGGAGCGCCACTGTTGTCTCGGCTGCCCGCCCCAACCGTCACCGTGTACGCCACTGCCGCGGGCACGCTCGCGCTAGGGCTCATCGCCGCGCCGGAACTTTCCGACGTCCGGTGGTCCGCACTGGACCTCGGATTCTGGCTCAATCAGGCCTATCTGGGCGTACTGCCCACCGCCCTCGCATATGTCCTCTACTACCGCGCGGTAAGTCAGGTCGGTCCAGCGACCGCGGCCGCGGCGATGTTTCTGGTGCCCGCCTTCGGTCTCAGCTGCGCGTGGATATTGCTCGGAGAATCCATCTCGCTGACACAGACCCTCGGGGCAGCACTGATGTTCACAGGTGCCTGGCTGAACACTCGCGGCGAAGCACCGCGCGCAACGACACCACCCCGACCGGCGCCGGTCGCCGCGCATTCCTGAGGTTTGGATAGCCGCTGGCGAGGCATTACGTGGACGACACGACCGTCTGGGCTAGGAGGATCGGGTGTCTTCTGCAGTGATCGCAATAGTGGTCGTCGTGGTGGTGTTGGTCGCGGCCGGGTTGCTGTTCGCGGCATGGTCGATGCTGCGGAGAAGGCGACTGCGCACGAAGTTCGGGCCCGAATACGACCGGACCATGGAAGAGTCGGACAGCCGTAAGGCCGCTGAACGTGAGCTGAGCGAGCGCGAGCGCCGACACGCCGAATTGGATATTCGCGAGCTGTCCGACGAGGAGAAGCAGCGGTACCGCGCGGAGTGGGCCCATATGCAGGAACGCTTCGTCGACGCTCCGGCGGATGCGGTGACGGCTGCCGATGTGCTGGTGGCCGACATCATGGCCGAGCGCGGCTACCCCACCGAAGGATATGACCAGCAGCTCGCTGATCTGTCCGTCGAGCACGCGGCGACGGTGGGTCACTATCGCGCCGCACATGAGATCGCGATTCGGCGCTCCGATACCCGAATCTCCACCGAGGACATGCGATTCGCGGTGGTGCAGTACCGCGAGTTGTTCGAGGACCTGCTCGGCGGCGCGTCGGGCGAGAAGAAGGATGCAAAGCGATGAGCACGGAGCAGGATCGGCAGCGGAAGCTGGAAGCCGAAGTGCCGGAAGGGGTTTCGCCGACCGCGACGCGTACTGGGACCGAGGGCGATTCGGCCGCGTCGTATGGACCGGCACCGATATCGGAAGCCGAGGCGAGCGGGGACGTTGGTACGGCCGCGGTTGGTGAGAATGAGAGCGAGCGGGTGGGCGCAGGCGAGAACACTGCCGGAGACCGGCCCACCGGCGCGGGCGGAGGCACGGCCACGGACCAGCGCGCAACTCCGGATGAACGCGCGCCTGCAGGCGGAGGCGCGGGGTCGAGCACTGCTGCAGACACGGGCACTGACGATCGCACAGCTACAGACAAGAGCGCAGCCGGAGACGAACGCACGGCTGCGGGCGGGGGCTCGGCGACAGCCGAACGCACGGCTACAGACCAACACGGGGGCACCGCCGCAGAACGGCACGCAGCGACAGCCGAGCGCACGGCGGCGCAGGACATCGGGGGTCAGCCGCTCTTCGGTGCGGCCGATATCGAGCGCCTGCGGACCGCATGGCGGCAGGTGCAGGGCAGTTTCGTGGACAACCCGCACGACGCGGTGACGCAGGCCGACCATCTCGTCATGGCCACGGTTCAGCAGTTGTCCGCCACACTGGCCGAGCGGAAGCAGTCGCTGGAACGGCTGTGGTCGCGCGAAGAGGACGGTGATACCGAGGATCTGCGGCTGGCATTGCGCAGCTACCGCGCCTTCTTCGACCAGTTGGTCGGCACCGGGAACTAGCGCGGTTCAGCCGAGGCGGCGAAGGAGTCCAGCTGCAGGCTCTTGTATCGAGCCCGGATTTTCTCGTATCGGAATCGGTTGTGGGCCAAGAGCCTCAGCGACACGCTGGCCTTCGCCACGGTCACCGTGCCGAGCTTGGCCGCGACTCCCGGTGCGCGTGATTGGCTACCCATCACCGTCTCCTCGATGTGCGGCGCGGTGGCGGTTACCGCGCTCCCTGACGGGGACTCCTACTCCCCGTCCTGTCCCAACCTGCGACAACATCCTCGCCGGACTCGACCGCCTCATCTCCACCGGACGCATGTGAAACACGTATGTCGCATGGGCGCGGCAATACCATAGGCTTGCGCCGTGGTGTCCGAGCGTGCAGTGGTGGACGGGCGTTTCGAGTTGCTCGAGCCGCTCGGCAGTGGCGGTATGGGGACGGTGTGGCGTGCCTATGACCTCGCGCTGCATCGCGAGGTCGCGCTCAAGGAGGTGCGGGCGGAGACCGATGTCGCGGGCTCGCCCGGCGTGCACCGCGAGCGGGTGCTGCGCGAGGCCAGGGCGCTGGCCAGGATCGGTCATCCGAATGTCGTTGCCATCCACCACATCGTGGACTCACCCGAAGTCGCGCATCCGTGGATCGTCATGGAACTGGTTCGCGGACAGAGTCTCGCCGATCGTTTGGCGGGCGGACCGATGCCGCCTCTGCAAGCGGCGCATCTCGGCCGTGGCATCCTCGCCGCCCTCCGTGCCGCGCATCAGGTGGGCGTACTGCACCGCGATATCAAACCCGCGAATGTGCTACTGCGCGAAGACGGTTCACCGGTCCTGACCGATTTCGGTATCGCCGCGATCAACGGCATGAACGGATTGACCTCCACCGGCAGCGTGGTCGGCTCGCTGGATTACGTTGCGCCGGAACGACTCAGTGGCCAGGAGGGCCATACCGCGTCTGACCTGTGGTCCTTCGGTTTGCTGCTGTACTTCGCGGTAGAGGGGTTCCACCCGATGCGGCGCGAGTCGACCGTCGCCACACTCGCCGCCGTGATCAGAGGGGAGGTGCCGCCGGCGCAGCGGGCTGGGGTGTTGACGGCGGTTTTGACGGCGCTGCTGGTGCCTGACCCGGATCGTCGGCCGAGCGCCGAACAAGTAGATCTGATGCTTGCGCAGGCGGTTGGGTTTGCCGGTGCGCCAAGGGTGTTCGATGTGCTGGGTGGGGGTAATGGACCGGGGGCTTCTGGTGGACTGAGTGGGGGCAGTGGTCCGGGAGCTGTTGGTGGGGAGGGCGGGTTTGCGGCCGATGCACCGGGCGGATTCAATTCGCCAGCAGGCAATACACCCGGTGCCTTCAATTCGCCTGGCGTAGTCGACCAGTTCCACGGACCCAGCGGTACGGCACCCGCCACGCACCCATACGGCGCCACGAATCCCCCTGCACGCAAAACACTCTCACGCGGGATTGTCCTCGGCCTCGCCGCTGTCGCACTCATCGCCGCCGTCGTCGGCACAATGGTGATTGTGGCCCTGCGCCCCGATTCGACCGGCAACCTGGCCGATCCGAGCAATCGCCCCGCCACCAACGAATTCCCCGCCACAAGCCGAGCCACACTTCCGACGTCCGGAGCACCCGTCAATGGCAAAACCGTCGACCTCCTGACCCCGACCGGCATTCGCCAGGCCATCGCCGCACTCGAAAAGGTCTCCGGTAGCGATGAATTCAACGAGGCAACATTCTACCCGACCTACGCCAATGTCGGCGCACCGGTCAAAAACAAACCCGACCTCTACGACCTCTTCGTCTACCGCGACGGAACCGCCACCCGAAAAGGCGCGGGCGGCCCGCTCTCGGACAAAGCCACCATAAAGCTGAGCTCGATCAACTGGGACATCCTCCCCGACCTATTCCGCACCGCCGACGAAAGCCTCGGCATCCCCACCCCCACCCTCCGCTACGTAATCGTCGACCCGGCCTGGACCTTCAACAACGACCAACCAACAGTCATGGTCTACCTGACCGACGACTACGGCGGCGCCGCCTACCTTGCCGCCAACACAGACGGCACCGTAGTAACCAAATACCCCAGGGGCCGCTAACCTCAACAACTTTCCCCTTGACCGATACCAAACTCCCTGTACCTAATCGAAATTAGACGTAACAGAGGGTTCAACAGCCTCAAATATTTCTACCGGGAATAACACACCGCCCATCGGTCACTCGTCCCGATGAAAACCCGTCCGACAATGCATAAGAGTGCAGCAACACGCAGGCGCTGACCCGGATCAGGCATCCGAACGTAACGACCACTCAACAATCGCTGATTCGCCTGCTACCCCCGTCGCTCCGGCATGATGCACCGGCACCCAACTCAGATCGCGTGGGGACCAGTCTCATGAACGCGCGCCGAAATTACATTTTGATGTCAGGATCTTCTGCGAGGTAGCCGCCACATCGCGAATCGCTTGTCACGATATGGATTTCGCTGTGAACCTGAAAGTGGCAGCCCACTGGTCCGGCCCCAATGGGTAACTCGAGCCGGAACAGTCCGCCTGCTCCCACACGGTGATCGTATATGCCGTGTTGTTGATTGCGGACCTGATCGCACCAATAGCGAGGCAGCCCCCGGTCCTCTTCATAGCGAAGGTAGGCGCCCCGGGTTGGAAGTTGTCATCGGGCCACAGGCAAAAATTCTCGCCTGGACAAGCGGATGGATCGGCATAAGATACACCCGCATCGAGCGTAGCAATGAAAGCGGCAGCCACTACTACCACTACGGCTCCACCAACAGTTCTTTTCATGGACGTCTCCTCGCAACTCCAGAAATAGTCAGTAGCTCCAGAAGGCGATGCCAATGTGACGTAAACGAATTGGATCCTCCCCCTGCGTCCAGTTCATTGTGTTCGACAGCGAGCGAGCCGTCAACCATGTCGGCCCCGAGCATCGGACGATGCCCGGCACGACCACCCGTCTGGTCTGAGCTTGCAATGCAGCGCATTCTGGCTCGCAAAAGGCCAGGTAATCAGACATCTCGGCTCCACGGATCCAATAACGTCGCTACAACCCGAAACCCACCGCCCCGCACGGAACCTCGAATCCCACTGAACGCAAACCACTCTCACGCGGGATCGTCATCGGCCCCCGGCCGCGGCAATCACCGCTGTCGTGGCCAGGCTAGCGATGGTGGTCCTTCGCCCAGGATTCAACGAAGCAACGTTCTTTCCCACCCCCACCCCCCGCTACGTAATCGTCGACCCGGCCTGGACCTTCAACAACGACCAACCAACAGTCATGATCTACCTGACCGACGACTACGGCGGCGCCTATTTGGCCGCCAATACCGACGACACCGTAGTGACTAAATATCCCAGAGGCCGCTAGCTTCAACAGCTTTCACTCGGACCGGCACCAAACCGCCTGCACCTAACTATAATTGGGCGCAACAAGCGGATTCAACAGGCTCAAATATTGGTACCGGGAATAACACACCGCCCATCAGGCCCGATAGTCCCGATGATCATCCCATCCGACAATGTACAAAAGCTGCCGATCTGAACGCATTCCCGATGAGTATTCATAACCATCTGGTCCCCACAGGGCGTCCCAGGATCATCCGGAGCAGCCAGCGCACTCACCGGAAACAGCGCCGCGGCAACCCCTGCAGCACCAGTAGCAACCAATTGCGAAATACGAAGCATGATCAATCCTCCAACCGATGACGGATCGCGAGCACTCTCTATTCAGACCATCCGATCCCGACATTTCGCATCGAGCAAAATCCGTCCCGACCAGCACGATCCTACTCCCGGCACTCCCAATCGCCCAGACCGGACAGCATGTCCACATATTCCACACTCGGTAAATCACACCCCCGATCGAAAGGCCATCACAGAGACGGCCGCCTCTCCCGACTGTCATATTCGACGAGCCAGCCATCCACATCCACTTCACACACTGAACCATCTGACCGCAGGAACAGTGGCAAGCTATCAACCGGAGCGACCCGCAGCTTGGTCGCCGTCTCCTCGTTGAAGACCGCCAACAAAGCCTGCACGGTTGGATTGGGTTTCCTTCGCCGCGGATCGATCTCGGACATACGGCTAAATCCCTTCGGGGACATTCACTCATATTCAACAACGAAATCCAATACTCCTCGCGCACCGCATCCCACAATCGCCGTGCTCAGGAAGCAATTCCCGAGCGTCGACCAGATCCGGATAGGAGTCGAACATGATCGTTCCCGGCTGCGCCTCCGGCAGTTGCGTCCGCGAAGGCAGTCGATAAGCCGTGAACGCTTCAGCAGGAAACTCCACCCGAAGGATCTGCGGAGCCCGCCCAACCAGTCGCCACACCACCTTCTTGGTTCCATCGTTGTTTCCAGTGGTATGCAACGAATTTAGATCCATGTTCCCCTCTTGCCCTGAATGCTCCCGGTGCCGGGAAGCGACACATCCCGATGCCGGGGCGTTTGGAATGGCCCATTTACCCAGTGCCTCAACCAGGCGCACACACAACTCGAGCGATGGCAGCTCGGCTACCTCCGCTGCAATCGGGTACATGCCCGGTTTACGTTGCGGCAGAGTCGGATAATCGGCCGAACCCTCGTTATCACCATCCGAATTACTTGTCGCCACGCGTACAAGAGTCCTGCGCCGCAAGGGCCGTTACCACCACGTTCGCAGGACGTTTGGGACGTTCTCCGATAAAGTGCCTGCTGTCCCGAGCGGCAGGAGGCGGTACTGTGAACGAAGCCCTGCGCCAAGCTATGGCCAAGGCCGGTGTATCGGATCAACAACTTGCGGAAGCGTGTGATGTCGATGTCAAGACAGTCAACCGATGGATCACACACCCCACTCGGACTCCGCACGCCCGACACCGTTGGGCGGCATGTCGAAAGCTCGGAGCAGAGGAGGCCGATTTGTGGCCATCAGCTATCCGGGTGAGCCTCAAAACCGGACCAGACCGCGAGATCGTCCAGGTTTTCCCGTACCGGTCTGCTGCGCCAGCTTCGTTGTGGCGCAACCTAATTCACAATGCACGACAAGAGCTGACCTTTGCTGGGTATACGAGCTACTTCCTCTGGCTCGAACAGGCCAATCTTGGAAAACTATTGCGCGCAAGGCATCAAATGGTTGCCGAATACGATTCTTGATAGGTGATCCTGACAGCGATGCCACCCGCCAACGTGAGCAGGAGGAGGGAGTCCCGCTCATGCTGTCAACCCGGATCGCCGTCACTGTCGGCGAGCTGCACAAGCTACGCGAGTGCGACAACATCGAAGCCAGGTACGAGACGGGGCACGTGAACATCTCCGTGTTCAGGTTCGACAACGAAATGATCGTCACCCCGATCCTGGCTCGCCGAGTAGGCCACGACTCGCCGATGTTCCACATCCGTCGCGAGCAGAACGACGGCATGTTCGACCGGTTCATGGAGCACGTTGATGAACTATGGTCCCGAGGCCGAGACATCTGGGAGGATCCCGCGCATGGGACGACGTGACTACGAAAACGACCCGAACGCACCTGCAGCGAACAGTCTGGTACCCGCTGCGTCTGTGGTTGTCGTGAACGACACGGGGCAAGTCCTTCTGCAGCGCCGCGTCGACAACAGTATGTGGGCGCTGCCCGGCGGCAAAATGGAGCTCGGCGAATCACTCGCCGAATGCGGAATCCGAGAGACCAAGGAAGAGACCGGGATCGATGTAGAGATCACTGGGATCGTTGGCACCTACACCAACCCCCGACACGTGTTCGCCTACGACGACGGAGAAGTGAGACAGGAGTTCTCGATCTGCCTTCTCGGCAGACCGGTCGGCGGCACGCTCACTGTGTCCGACGAATCCCACGAAGTGGCGTGGTTCGCGCCAGGCGACATCGCTTCTCTACCAATGGTTGCCAGCATACGACGCCGATTGGATGACTGGCGCTCAGGGCAGTACCCCATCGTCCGCTAGCCTGAATCCTTCTCTGCAACAATAATTTCTGACAATTCGCGGAGCTCACGGATTCGGGCAATACGACAGGTCCTCGACCGAAGACCTCCGGCAGGTCCCGCCACGGCAGGCTGGTCCGCAGTCGATACAGCATCCCCTCCACCACCAGGCGATTGTTGGTACGACCCACGTGCCCTTCGGATTTCGGTAGCAGCAGCTCGAGCAACTCCCACTGCTTATCCGTCAGAACCTGATACTGATCACCTGCCACCGTCGCCACGACGACCATGATGGTCGATCAGCCCTGCTGTGCAGAGCTGATCGACCAATGCCATTGAGAGACACAGCCTAGCTCGCGGTCGGGTCGGTAACCGCGCGGACTACGGTTTCGAGGGCGTCTGCGGTTTGGTCGAGGGGGCGGGTGCTGCGTTGAGCTCGGCACATGGCGACGGTGCCTTCGATGGCGGCGACGATCAGGGTGGCGGTTCGGTCGGCGGCGGCGGGAGTCGCGCCGTGGGTGCGCAGGGATTCGGCGAGTAGTTCGATCCAGTGGTCGAAGGCGGCGGAGGCGGCGCGGCGCGGTTCGTCGTCGGCGTCGGGCTGGTCTTCGACCGAGACCGCCAGTACGGGGCATCCGGCACGGAAATCGCTGTCCACCACTACTTTTCGCCACATGTCTACAAATGCGCGGAGTCCGGCGACCGGTCCGGCGGGGAGTTCTCTGGCCAGCTTTCGGGAGGCCAGGGCGTCGGCGAAGCGGACGGCTTCGGCGGCCAGTTGGGATTTGCCACCGGGAAAGTAGTGGTAGGTCGAGCCGAGGGGTGCGCCGGAGTGTTTGGCCAGTTCGCGCACGCTGGTCGCGTTCAGCCCGCGGCGGCGCAGCATGTCGGCCGCGCCGGCCACCATTCGATCTCGCGCCTCCGACTGCGCCATCACACCTCCCTTGCTCATAACGACTGTCATAGCGTACCGTGCACGAGATATAACGGTCGTTATAACGGAGGTGTTCCTCATGCCGATGATCCAGCTCACCCTGCCCGCGGGGGTCTTGTCCGCCGACATCCGGCGAACCTTGCAGCAGACGCTGCCCGCCACACTGCTGAAGTGGGAGGGTGCACCCGACAACGCGTTCTTCCGCGCACAGGCGTGGTGCCGCGTCGACGAAGTGCCGAACGGCGGCTTCACCAGCGTCGAGGACGAGCTGCCACGATTCCGAGTCGATGTCACCGTGCCGGAGGGCGCGCTATCCGATCGGCGCAAGGAGGGACTGATCAAACAGGTGACCGCCGACGTGCTGGCGGCCGCGGGACTCGGCGCGGACGACGCACTGCGCGTTTGGGTGCTCATCCACGAACAGCCCGAGGGAACCTGGGGCGCGGCAGGCACCGTCGTGCGCTACGCCGAACTGAAAGCCCTTGCGGCACAGGCGCGCGGCTGATGCAAGAGCTGACTGCCTGCGCACCAACCACCTCGAGTGGCGCGAGCGCCGCTCGGCGTCAACTGACCACACCGCGCCGTGACGCGGAGTCGAGCGCGGGAGCGACCCAGGTGGTGAGGTAAGCGCGAAGTTCTTCGCCGTGGCGCGGCGGGCGGCCGGGATCGATGACGAACGACTGGACGATGCGCAGCATGTGCTCGACGAGCTCGTCCAGCTCGGTGCCGGAGATTCCCGCGGCGGCCCAGTCGACCGCGTAGCGTTGCAGGATCGAGCGGCCGAATGCCAATGCGGTGTCGGAGGTTACGCCCGCGGAGAAGGCGCTGGCGCGGCCGGGGGCGAGCAGCAGGTTGAGGTATTTCTCGTGCGGTAGACGTTCGAGTGTGTAGGCGATGCCCTCCACGACAGCGGTGGCGGGGTCACGGATCTGGCTCACATGCTCGGCGAGGACATCGAGGAAATGCGTGGTCTGCGCGATGGCGGTCGCGGTCAAAAGCGCTTCGGCACTGGGGAAATAGCGGTACACGGTCTGACGGGTGACGCCGAGATCGCGAGCGACCTCCGCGACGCTGAAATCGCCGCCGGATCGGTCGATCGCCCGACGCGCCGCGGCGAGGATGCGCTCGACGGCTTCGTCGTCGTCCACGGGTGCCGTCCCCGACCATCCATGCGTGCGCACCGGATTGCTCACTCCTTCAAACTTCACGTCCGAGGTCTTGACCATACACTTGCCGCTAGATGTATGGTCAAGTTCAGTAGGACGGATCGAAGGAAATCAATGACGACTCCACCACGCCCCAAACAGCTCGACTCACCGGTATTGCCGAAGATCTTCAAATACATGGGTAAAGCCCAAGTTTGGGTCTACAAACGCACCGGCGGACGCATCGGCGGAAAATGGCGCATCGGCGCGGGCTTCCGCAAGCCGGTGCCGACTCTGCTACTCGAACATCGAGGCCGGAAATCCGGCACCACTTACACCACGCCGCTGCTCTACATCACCGACGGCGCGGACACGATCATCGTCGCGTCCCAGGGCGGACTCGCCAAACACCCGCAGTGGTACCACAATCTGCGCGCCAACCCCGACACCCACATCCAGATCGGCCGCGACCGCCATCCCGTGCGCGCACTCACCGCCGACCCGCAACAACGCGCACGCCTATGGCCCGAACTGGTCCGCGCCTACGCCGACTTCGACACCTACCAAGCATGGACCGACCGCGAAATCCCAGTCATCATCCTCCGCCCCCGCACCGCCCCCGATCCGGATGCGCCATAGCGCTACTGGTGCAGCACAACCCGCTGACGATCACACACCCCCCGAGACCGCTGTGGCTCGGGTAGTTGGCTCCAGGTGTGCCAACGGCGAGACCACTACAGAGTCGGCCGACTCGCGGCTACTACTCGCTGTCTCGAACTTATCTGCTCGGAGGATCGAGGTATGCGGCCGTTGCTGTTTGCACGAACGATCGGATCAACGGATTGGCGTCGCCCTCGTTCCAGACCACCACCACTCTGCTCGGCGCCATATCGATCAGCGCGACCACGGCCAGTCCCGCGGGAACGTTGTGCCCGAGCGGAGTTATGCCAACGGTGCCGTTCCACAGAACGGCTTGCACACACTCTTGAACCACCCGCACGACCGGGCCTTCCCGCGGTTCGCCACCGTTCCAGTAGGTCTGCCAGAGGGTGTCGGTGCCAGCGGGAAACTGGAACCAGTGACGGTCGGCCAAGTCGGCCAGTTTCAGGTGGTCGCGGTGGGCCAGCGGGTCGTCGGCGCGTAGTACGGCTCCGACCGGGTCGGCGCGCAGTTCACGAACAGTCAGGGCAGTGTCGTCGAACGGTGCACGGGTCACGGCGACGTCGACAAGTCCGGCCTTCAGCCCGCAGGTGGGGTCGGTGAGGTCGGTGTCGCGGATACGGATGTCGACCTCGGGATGCCGATGGCGGTAAGCGGCGGCCAGTCTGGTGATGCCCGGGTCGGTGGCGTCACCCAGGATCCCGATGGTGAGATTCGCGTTTCCGGCCGCTGCGGCCACCCGCACGCTGACCCGGTCGGCCTGCTCGAGCAGAGCACGCGCCTCGTCGAGTAGCACTGCCCCGACCGGCGTGAGACCGACACCGGCGGGCGACCGATCGAACAGGGCGGCACCGACTTCCGCCTCCAGTTGCCGGATGGCGCGGCTCAGCGGCGGTTGACTCATGTGCAGCCGGGTGGCGGCGCGACCGAAGTGGCGTTCCTCGGCGACAGCTACGAAGTAACGCAGCGTACGTAGCTCCACACTGGCACGATACCCGTCCGGTATCGGTATCGCGGAACAGGTCTTGGACACCTCCGGTGTCCCGGCGGTGCAATCGAAATATGACCGACGAAACACACAGCGACGAAACGAACTCCGCCACAACGGTTTCGATAGTGCCTGCCAGCGAGGGTGAGGTGATCATGTTAGGTGCCACGCGAATGCACCACAGCTGAACATCGACGTGATGCGCCACTACGCCACCGTCACCGCCACCGACTTCACCTGAATCCCCCGCGGACCGAGGCGCTTTCGCCTCGGTCCCTGATGTCACCCTGGACAGGAATTGTGAATATCGCATTCTGGATCGCCGCAGGCCTGCTCGCACTCTTCTACCTGTATGCAGGCGCACTGAAGATCACCCGAAGCCGGGATCGACTCCGGCCCATGATGGCCTGGGTGGACCGCACACCCCTACCCGCCGTGCGCGCCATCGGCGTGCTCGAAGTACTCGGCGCGCTCGGGCTGATCCTTCCACCCCTGACCGGCGTCGCGCCCTGGCTCGCTGTGGTCGCGGCCGTTGGGTTCGTACTCCTGCAATTCGGTGCGATCCCGGTCCATCTGACCGGCGGAGATCGAAAAGTCGCCCTCAACATCACCCTTCTCCTGACAGCAGCCGTGACCGTTTTGTTCGCGACCACCTGCGTGTGACTCTCTGCTTACCTAGGTAGCTGGAGTGGTCGCGTGGCAGCGATCTACCGATGCATCGGAGCTCGGTGCGTCAGATGCTTGTCGCCGATCGTGGCACCGTGCAACGAACCCGAATCGGCGAAGCAGGCGATGTAGGTGAACATTTCGGCTCTCGACAAGTATCGAATCGCGTGGTTTCCCTGTTTCCCGCAGGACTCGTCGAGGAGCGCTGCACCGCTCGAGCGTCATTCGGTCATAGATGGCGTGCGGGGGCTCCTATGAGTCAGATCCTGCAAGTGGCAGGGGCGCTGTTGCTGCTCGCTGGTTTCGTCTCCGCCCAGATCGGCGGGATGACCGACAAATCGGTTGAGTATCTGGTGCTGAACGCGGTGGGTGGTGCGCTGCTCGCCGTCCTCGCGTTCATGGGACGGGACTGGGGATTCCTGCTGCTCGAGGGCACGTGGGCCGTGGTCTCGGCGATTTCGCTGCGCAGTGCTTGTGGATCGGCCCGATCGGTAGCGCTGGATCCGGCGCCCGTAGGCCTTTCGTCGGCTCGGACGCGGAGGCGCTATCGACAACTTCCAACACCACCGATCCGCGCCGCTGTCCTGAGAGGGGACGAGCTGTGCAAACCCGAGCGGCTCATCCACCTGTTCCGTAACTCCTACGCGGGCTCTCAGGGCCGACAGTGGCTACAGGCCCATATCCTGTGGTGGACACTCGCATTCTTGCGCGACAACGGTGTTCGTGCCGACATCGACCTGCTCACCTCGCCGGAGCTGTCCCGCAGGATCGTCGCGATGGCACTTCCGCCCGGCCACCCGCAAGTGCATCCCGTCGGCCAGCCCGAGATGAATTTCGGCCTGTGGTGGTCGATCCTGGCCGATATCGCCCGAGTGGTTTATCGCCCGCGATGGCGTCGTGTGCTCTTCGGTCGCGGTCCTGCGCTGCCCGATCTGGCGGAGCTGGAGCGGCGGACATGGCAGCTGGGGTTGCGGCCGTGGATGTCGAGTACCGGTTTCGAAGAATTGGCCGGGATCGCGCGGGCGCTGTCGATCATCGGCGAATGCGAGGGGGTGCGGCCGGTCGGCGCCGACAAGGTCATGACGCAGGTCCTGCTGCCGGAACTTCTTGTCGCCGAATTGCACTGGCTGCGTGCACCTGGCGGGCGCCTGCGAACGCGCAACCGTCCACGCGTCGACGTGGTGCTGTTGCGCAGGTACAGCACCGCCCGGGTCAGGTGGGCCGACGGACGCTACCTCAATCCGCTGGACCACATGTATCTGCGCGCGGGTGATCTTCTCGACCACCACGCGCAGCTACCCCAAGAGCCACCGAATCCGGCTCTCCGGCACGTCCTGGATATGTACCGGGAGATATGCCGCGCCGACAACGACATGCCGGACCCGGATTACCCCGATGATCCACCGGACCGACAACAACAAGTTTCGGCCACGTCGCCTGGATCGGTGAGCACCAACAGGACCTGAACAACCACCCCAGCCCACTGGTTCGGCAAACCCGCCAACCGACGCCCTGCGGCCGACTTCTTCGCAGAAGCCGAACGCTAGACGTTGAAACGGAATTCGACGGCGGAAGCGTCGAATATCTGCACGTCGAACACCCTGCTCACCCCTCGACTCGCGTTCTGGAACCGAATAACCTCTGCGGGTCGACCTACGGTCCGACTGCGACCGGCCCCGCCACCACTGCCACCTCACATGGCTACTTCTAGCAAGCTCGAGTACGCGCTCATGCCGATTATGCAGCGCTTGGTTGGCCTCGTGCGATCGTCGTCAAACACTGATGGAAACGGTCTCGTTCCGGGCCGAGGAGGCGGTGTCGGAATCGGCGCGCCTGTCGGTGCCGCCGAGGGTTGGGATCGAGCTGGATCGTTGACGACGTAGGGCGGACAGGGGTGGGTGTGACCGCGCGACTACGTTCCGTCTTTGCGGCTTTCGAGGATGTGCGCATACGGATCGCTGGTCGCCCCCACATGCTCGGGCATCGGGTAATAGGTCTTGATGAGCAGATTGCCCGCGCTGTCCCAGGCGAATGTTTCGATGCTGTGGACCATCACGATGTCCTCGCCGGTGCCGAAGCGGTTCTCGCACACCCACGCCATTTCGTCACCGTTGACCTGCACGGTCAGCATCGTGATCCGCAGAAACTGTTGGAACATGTCCCACGCGTGCGTAGTCGCCACGTCAAAGCCGGTCTTCTCCTGGGTGCCTACGGGATCGAACATGCGCAACCCGGCGGGAACGATGGTGCGCCACGAGGCGATCCAGTCTTCTTTCCGACCGGCGTTCCACAGCTCTGCGTGCTGGGCAGCGTGGGCAAGACGCGCCTCGCGAGTGGGGATTTTCGACACGTTTGACGATCTCCTTCGCCACCGGGTAGCCAATGTTCGCTAACCAGGATTCCGAACACCAGACTAGACACGTGTCCATGCTGGCGTCAATGCGGTCCGGCGCAACACCAATCCAGAATAGTTGCAAAATGCAACCTACTCTCATGCCGCTGGGTGCGGTCCTCTTGGCCACCGGTCGGCGACGTCTCCAGTCGAGCTCGAGTTGGACCTCGTGGCTGCCAGGGTCCACGCTGACCGTGAGCATCTCGCCACGGCCGATGAGACCCACTTTGCTGCCATCGATGAACACGCGGTACTTGCGCAGAAGATCAACAAATCCGCCAGGCCGCCGCTGGACAGTGATTTGCGCTCAAACTAGTTCGATCTTGGTGGGGATGGTCGTTCTGGCTCATTGTTCATCGCGGGTGCCCCGTGGCCACAAGGTAATCGGTCAGGGTCTGACCACGTAGACCGCACTGTCGTTGTAGTCGACGAGGTAGGCGGCGCCGGTGCCAGGGTCAACCGCGGCCGACGCTATAACCCGGCCGGACCCGGGGATGGCAGTTACCTTGTGTGTGTCGGCGTCGATCGCCACCGGCGTCAGGTCGCTCATGTTCGGGTCGCCGCTCGCCGGCAGCACCCCGATATAGACGATGCGGCGATCCTGGTCAATGGCAATCATGCTCGGGCGGCGGACGGGGATTGCGCCGGTGGCCCGATTCGTGTGGGTGTCGATCGTCCATATCGAGTCACCCACGTTGTTCGCGACGTAGAGGGTGCCGGAGCGATGGTCGAGCACGAGGCCCAGTGGCCCCTGACCCACCGCGACGGTCGCGGCCACGGTGTTGGTCGACACGTCGATCACCGACACGGAGTTGTCGCCGTCCATACCGACATAGAGCCGCGAGCGATCAGCGTCGAACACGACCCCGATCGGCCGGATACCCACCCCGACGGTGGCGGTCACGGCACGGGCGCGGGGGTCGATAACCGAAACCGAACCCGGCTTCGACGCCACACGTGGACCGGTCTGGCCCTCTGCGAGCGGATCCAGGGTGGCGTTGGTGACATACACCAGATGGGTGTGGGGGTCTACCGCAATTTCGTCCGGGTTGGCCCCAACGGCGATGGTCGCGGTGACGGTGTTGGTGTTCGCGTCGATCATGAACACCTTGCCGGCGTCGGCGTAGTCGGTCGCGTACACTGCGCGGGTTTGCGGGTCGACCGCCACACCCATCGCGCCCGGAGTGTTTTCGATGGTGGCGACGACAGCGCTGGTGGTGCCGTCGAGAACGGAAACGGTACCGCCGGAAGAATTCGCGACATACACGTTGTGTGTCGTGGCATCGACCGCTACGCCCTGCGGGTTCTTCCCGACGGCGACCGGACTGACAGTGAAGGCCAGCGAGCCGTGCGGTGGTGGCGGTTTCGGCCACATCAGGACCACAGCGACCGCAGCAATGATCGCGACCGCCGCGGCGGCAACCGCAAGCAACTGGCGGCGGACGCGGCGCTTTCGGACCGGAGTCCCCGGCACCACCGCCGGTTTCATCGTGCTCGCATACTCGGCGCCTCCGACTGCCGGGATGCCCTCCGCCACCGTCTTGGATTTCGGCGGTGCGCTCGGCGATGAGACGGTCGCGGTGAGCTCCTTCGGTGCCACCGCCAGCGTGTCGTTGGCAGCAGCGGCCAGCTCACCACAACTGGAGTATCGACTGTCACGATCCTTGGCCAGGGCGCGTTCGACAATGGCATCGAAACCTTCGGGCACCCGCATTTCTCCTTGCCTGCTAGGTTTCGGGATCGGCAGGCTCAAATGCCCGTACATCAGCTGTGCGGGGGTGCTCCCGGGATACGGCAGCGCCCCGGTGAGCATCCGGTACAAAGTCGCACCCAGGGCGTACACGTCGACACGATGATCGATCGTCGCACCGATATCGAATTGCTCGGGCGCGGCGTACTGCAGACTCGCCAGGAGCATGCCGCTGCGAGTAAAACCGCCGGTTTCATCGAGAGCCTTGGCGATACCGAAGTCCGCGAGCAACACCCGCTCGGGTTCACCGCGCGACGCGTCGGTCAACAAGATGTTGGCCGGCTTCACGTCGCGATGCAACACCCCGTGCCCGTGGGCATAATCGAGCGCAGCCGCGGTCTCGGTGACGATCCACACCGCCCGCCTGACCGGCAGCCCCCCATCCCGCAGCAGCTCGGCCACGTCGCTGCCGTCGACATACTGCATCGCGATCCACAGCTGACCACCCTCGTCGCCGCGGTCGTAGACGGTGACGATATTCCGATGGTCCAGCCGGGCAGCGGTATCGGCCTCTCGCAGGAACCGGGCACGCACATCCTCGTCATCGGTAAGAGCACGGTTGAGCACCTTCAGAGCGACCAGGCGCGGCAAATTCGGATGCTCAGCCAGATACACCGTGCCCATACCACCCGCACCGAGCCGACGCAGTATCCGATAGCCAGCGAACACTCCCCCCGACTCCAACGAAGCGCCCATCGCTGAGGACCCCTCCCTTCCGGGAACACCCTCAATCCGACACCCGACCAAGCAAACACCCAGCCCGCTATTCGGGCACCCGCACTGGCAACAGAAACCTCTCCGTAAGCATAGGCGCGGACCGGCCATACGAAATCTCGAACCGGTCGACTTGCTCGAGTCCGAGACGGCGCCGGTGCCGCCTCGAGATCGATCCCCGGCCACATCGCCCGCTGGCTCTAGCGAACTCGAGTACGCGCTCATGCCGATTGATTGCGTTTTGTTGCTTCGGCTGGACTTCCGCGGTGAGCGCAGTCTGGTCGTAGCCGTCGTGGCCAGTCTTCGACGACGGCTGTTTCTGCCGGGTCACCGACGCACGCGGCCGCTGCACCGCAGATCCGTTTGCAGGTCCGTGCGGTAGTCGGTGGATTCGCCGAGGTTCCATCCCGCAACGTCACAGAATCCGGGGAGATCCTGGTCGAGGTACCACGTCCAGTCGAAGTCGGCGGTCAGGAGCGCGTTTCGAACCGCGCCTTCGATGTCAAAGAGGAATCTTGGAATATTCGACGTTGAGCGGTACGCCCGGTTTGCATTCGGCTGAACCTTATTCAGCCTGTTGTCCGCTCTGACACTGTCGGGCGCGATAGCCTCGAGCTATGGGTCGCATCTACAGATTCCTGGCCGGAACTGCGGCGATATCAATGGTCGCTGGGAGCGTTTTCGCCGGGGGTGTGCAGGCCGCGCCCGCCGAGCAGCTGTCGTGTGAGGTGTCGTCGGGGCGGGACCCGGAACGGGCGGCTCCCGAACAGGTTGGACTGGATTCGGGACTGCTCGCGGACGCCTTGACGTTCGCCAGTGGGCGTAATCGGTTGAATGTGCAGGTGTTCCGGCACAACTGCCTGATCGGTGAGGGGCCGACGAACGACGAGACCGGCAATGTCGCATGGAATATCTGGAGTGCGACGAAGAGCGTTGTTTCCCTCCTCGCCGGAATCGCCTGGGATCAGGGGAAACTCGATCTCGAGGCGCCGATCGATCGGTATCTGCCGCCCGGACTCGGTGATGAGCAGCATCGGTCGATCACCGTGGAGAATCTGCTGACCGAATCGTCCGGCCTGGCGGCGGATATACTCACCGAGGGTATCACTGGGGTGATTCCGATCGATCCGAGTGGTGCCGTGCAGGCGCTCGGGGTGCCGTTGAACAATCCGCCGGGTTCGGTATTCAGCTACAGCGAGCGCGATGTCGATCTGCTCGCCTACGTCATCGAGTTGGCCATGGCCGAGCCATTGCAGCAGTTCGCGCAGCGTGCGCTTTTCGATCCGCTCGGCATCGAACGCGGTGATTATTACTGGGCGCGCGATCGCGCCGGGCACACCTACGGTTACGCCCATCTGATGATCCCGCCGAACGATTTCGCGAAGCTCGGTCTGCTGGTGAGCAATAACGGGCGCTGGGGCACACAGCAACTAGTCTCCGAGACTTATCTGCGCATGGCACACCAGCCGTCACCAGCGAACAAGTGCTTTGGCTACCTGCTCTGGATCGGCCTCGGATGCGAAGAGTCCCAGGACTTCCAGCCCGCCGATGTGTATTTCATGGTCGGACTCGGCATGCAGAACGTCTTCATCGTGCCGAGTCTGGATTTGACGGTAGTGTGGACCGGACTCTTCGGAAGTGTCAGCAAACAGGGCATCGAGGAGGCTCTGGAGGACACGACGGAGCTGGCGCACGAATTCTTCCGCAGATTGTTCGTGGCATTCAAAGACCCTCTGGTGCCCGATCCCGGTCCGTATGTAGAACCGCCGCGGCGCGCGGATTCGAGCCAGTCCGTGGATACGAATCTGCTGATGGCGGTCTTCGGCGTCGGGCCCGCGGCATATCCGGGCTGCAATGTCTTCAGCTGCCTGAACTACCCGTTGGCACCGCCGTTCGCGGATACCGCGCCGGGCTGCGTCATTCAAGCCTGCCTCGGTCCGGACCCGCGCACGCCCGGTATCCGCTGAATAAAGGGATATCGCCTTCCTGCGCGCCGTGCGCGAACAAATGGTCACCCACTGTTGTGGTCCACAACCTCGACACACTGGCGGTGCCGCGCTGCGCATCGTTGAGAGCGCAAACTCAGTTATGACATCTATTCTGCCCGTTGAGCTTTCACTCAGGCCACCAAATGAACGAGTGCCTCGGCCCTCATCCGCATAGGCGGATGAGGGCGGTCTGGTCAGTGAGATGGCTAGTTCACGCCGCGGTTCACTGGGCAGGCGCCAGGGCCGGGCTGTTGTGATAGGCGGCGATCAGCCACTGGCCGTCGCGCTTCTCGAAGACCCAGGTCGCGTTCACCTTGCGCTCGTCGGCAGGAACTTCGGTCTCGCCTGCGAACAGGATGGCGGATTCACTGATGACGATCGCGGCATCCTCGCCGAGGAAGCGGATGCTGAGCTGCTTGTTGTAGGTCGAGCTGCCCGCGAGCGGCCCCTCGAAGGCCAGTGCCATGTTCTGGCGGATCACCTCACGGCTGTCGCGGAGTGAGCCGGTCATGATGGCGGTCGCGTCCGCGGTGTAGTTGGCGACCATGGCGTCGGCGTCGCCCGCCTCCCACGCCTTGTAGGAATCAGCCAGCACGGCCTGGATTGCCGCCTCGTCTGCGGCACGATTGTTCGACATCGGAGTCTCCCTTGTTGATCGGCTCGCCTGCAGTGTTCCGGCGACCTCGGGAATACATACCGGCGGCGGCATCCGAACTCATCGCGCCCGCTGAAAAGAAAATCTCGGGGGCTAAGCGTCGAGTCGGGCCGCCAGGCCGAAAGCCGCGAAAATCTCGGGATCCTGGAACACCGAATTCCGGCTGATGCCCTCGGCGGTGACTGTGAAGATCTGGAGCGTGTGCAATTCGTAGCGGTCATCGACGCGCTGATAGGCGGCGAATCCGGGTTGGCCGCCGTTGGCGGCGATCTGCTCGAGAAGCCAGTCCTTCCCGGCCGCCTCGAAGACCCATTCCATGAACAGGCCGTAGTTACTGCGGCCGGAGAACCAGTTGAGCATCGGCGGCATCTCCATGATGACGTCCTCGGTGAGCAGACGCTTGAGGCCCTCGATGTCGGCGTGCGCGAACGCCGTCATGTAGCGCTCGACCCAGGCGCGCTGCTCGGCCGTGGACGGTTCGCTGACCCGTTCGGGCCCGACCCCGATCCCCTTCAGGCGGGTGCGTGCCCGCTGCAGGGAGCTGTTCACCGAAACAACGGTGGTGCCGAGGATTTCCGCCGTCTCGGCCGCGGAGAAGCCGAGCACCTCACGCAGGATCAGCGCACCACGCTGGCGCGCCGACAGATGCTGCAGGGCGGAGGCAAATGCCAAGCGCAGGCTGCTGTGATCGATCACGGTCCCGGCCGGATCGCCAGTGTCCAGCAACGAATCCGGTAAGGGCTGCAGCCAGGCGGCGTGCTCTCCCCGCACGAGCGGCCCGAGCGGATCCGCCGCGGCCACCAGTCCCGATGGCAGCGGTCGGCCGCCGCGAGTCTGCAGAGCGGTCAGGCAGGCGTTGGTAGCGATCCGGTAGAGCCAGGTGCGCAGTGAGCTGCGCGTATCGTCGTACTGCTCCCGCGCCCGCCACGCCCTCAGATACGTGTCCTGGACCAGGTCCTCTGCGTCGTGCGCCGAGCCCAGCATCCGATAGCAGTACGCCAGCAGCTCCGTCCGGAACGGTTCGATCCGACGATCGAACCCCACTTCCCTCGTCATCACGCCTCATCTCCACTGTCGCCGCAAGCACCATACCGGCGACGGCGGTGATCATCCGCTGTGGACGGATCGATCCACTACGCAGGTCGTCAACAGCCTGGCCACAGCTAGCCTTCCGGGAACGTCCGCTTTTGCCTGCGGCCTCGCGTCTACGGGCCGCCGGTATGGACGCGAAGGCGGCACTCCGCGCACCGGGTGCGGCCTCGGCTCGACAAACTAGTGATGGCTGGTTACCTGGACCGACTACGAAGTCGGTTGCGCCTGGGCGGAATCGAGTTCGCCTGCGACGATCGGGTCCGCACTTTCGCCAGCGTCATCGACCCCGACCATCTGCCTGAGCTGATCAGCATGCTGACGAATTTGACCGTGACCGGCACTGTCGAGCGTCACAGCCCAGAAGGGCAGATCCACAGTAGCCAGCTCACGTCCTGAAATGCCGCATGCCGCGCTGTCCGAAGCGGTCAGACGGTCGGCCCCGAAGATCGACGGGCCGACCGTTTTTGATCTCTGGTTCAACGAGATTGGCGCGACCGATCGGTCCTCGACTGCCCGCCGGAGTATCCGCAAATACTGCATACCGGTCGAACAGGCGCGAGATCGACTGCCGCGCTGAACATCCTGTATTGGCTCCCATGAGCGTGTCCGGACGGGCGATAAGTAGATTCGCCCGGGCACGAAACAGGCTCGCGCGTCGGGCCGCCGGGGAAAGAAAACCGTGATCACATGACTCGGAAGGGCGCGGGGCCGGGCGGCCCGACCCGGTGATGCCCGCCCCGCGACTCCGATGGGACAGCCCGACCAACCCGACCGGACCGTCCCGGTAACGCACAACGCGGCTACGGCGGCTGGGTGCCGCCGTAGCCGGGCGTTATGGGCGGGTCATCGTTTGATCAGCGCGCGCAGGGCGGTGATCGAGGCCCGGCGTTCATAGCCGATCCAGGCGAAGATCGCGGTGAGCGCCAGCGGGAACGGGGCCAATTCCGGGGTGTCGGCCAAGAAAGCGTTGAAGCTGGCGGCGAGGAAGGTGACGATCGCCAGGCCGATCGCGGCGGCCGCGGTCAGGCGGGGCACCATGAGTCCGATGCCGCCCGCGACCTCGGCGAGACCGATGAAGACCAGCAGCGCCAACGGGATCGAGAAGGCGGTGGCGTTGTTTTCCATCAGGGTCTGCGGGATGACGAGCTTCGGGCCGCCGGAGGCGATGATGAAGAACAGACCGAGCACGATCTGCAGGGTCCACAGGACGCGGTTGCGAACCTTGGCCGGGCGGACGTCGGCGGTGGTCTGGGTGGCGGTGATGGCGGTCATTTCTTGTTCCTTCTGGGACGGTAGCGCCGGGTTGGTGGCGGGTTCACCAGTAAGGACGGAGGCGGTCCGGAAAACTCATCGCCGCGGTCGAAAGAATCTTCACCGCGCCGTCAGGACCGAATGTGCGCTGTATTTCTGGCCAGAGCTGGCCCTCGGAGTCGAACTGATCCCGATCAACCACTGAAATGCCGCATACCGCGCTGACCGAACCGGCCAGCGAGCGGTGCTGACGGAACGACCGAGCCCCCAACCGGGAACCGGACGGGGGCTCAGCAGAGTCTCTACCAGCAGCGATACGCGCGCTGCTACTTCTTCGCGGAAGCTGGAACGCTAGACGTTGAAACGGAATTCGACTACATCGCCGTCGCTCATGACGTAGTCCTTGCCTTCCATACGGACTTTGCCTGCGGCCTTGGCGGCGGCCATGGAGCCTGCGGCGATGAGGTCGTCGTAGGCGACTACTTCGGCCTTGATGAAGCCGCGTTCGAAGTCGGTGTGGATGACACCGGCGGCCTTGGGGGCGGTGTCGCCCTGGTGGATTGTCCAGGCGCGGGCCTCTTTCGGACCTGCGGTGAGGTAGGTCTGCAGGCCCAGGGTGTGGAAGCCGGTGCGGGCAAGGGCGTGCAGGCCGGGCTCGGATTGGCCGATGGATTCGAGCAGTTCCAGGGCGGATTCGTCGTCGAGTTCGAGGAGTTCGGCTTCGACCTTGGCGTCGAGGAAGACCGAATCCGCCGGTGCCACAGCGGCTTTCAGTTCGGCGACCTTGGCGTCGTCGGTGAGCACCGACTCGTCGGCATTGAACACATAGAGGAACGGTTTGGTGGTGAGCAGCGAAAGTTCTTTCAGCAGTTCGCCATCCAATTGGGCGCGGGCGGAGAAAAGGGTTTTGCCGCTGTCGAGTACTTCCTGGGCCGCCTTGGCCGCGTCGAGCAGCGGCTTGCGATCCTTTTTGACCTTGGCTTCCTTCTCCAGCCGCGGGATCGCCTTCTCCAGCGTCTGCATATCGGCGATGATCAGCTCGGTTTCGATGACCTCGATATCGGCGAGCGGGTCGACGCGCCCATCGACGTGCACCACATCATCGTCGGCGAAGACCCGCACCACCTGGCAGATGGCATCGGCTTCGCGAATATTGGCGAGGAATTTATTGCCGAGCCCGGCGCCCTCGGACGCGCCCTTCACGATGCCCGCGATATCGACGAACGACACCGTGGCGGGCAGGATGCGCTGGGAGCCGAAGATCTCGGCCAGCTTGTCCAGTCGCGGGTCGGGCAGCGGAACCACCCCGACGTTCGGCTCGATGGTCGCGAACGGATAGTTCGCAGCCAGCACGTCGTTCTTGGTCAGCGCGTTGAACAGCGTCGACTTTCCGACGTTGGGCAGGCCGACGATTCCGAGGGTGAGACTCACGAGGAACAGAGTCTACGCGGCAGGAAGCAGAGCTTCGGCAGCGGCCGTGACGCACCTCGACGCACGCTGACTGCGTCAGGGAATCAAGATGACCTTGCCCAGGTTCGAGCGATCCTCGATGACCGCGTGGGCCTCGGCGGCGTCTTCCAGCGGGAACTCCGCGTGGACGGCGGGGCGCAGGAGTCCGGAGGCGAAGTACTGCCAAAGTTCCTGGCGCCAGTGTTCGTAGAGGTCCGGGGAGTTGCGGGCAATGCGGGCCATCTGGAAACCGATCACCGATTTTGCGCCGACGAGCAGGTCGTATGCCTGGATGGTGCCGCCGCCGGAGCTGTAGGCGACGAGTCGGCCGCCAGGGGCCACCGCCGCGATGGCCGGGGTGAGGAGGTCGCCGCCGACAGCGTCGAGGAGGTAATCGACGGGTTCGCCCCACGATTCCTGGCCGTAAGCGACGACTTCGTCGGCGCCGAGGCCGTGCAGGAAGTCGGCCTTGGCGAGGTCCGAGACCGCCGCCACCACGCGTGCGGCCCCGCGCACCCGTGCGAGTTGCAGGGCGAGATGCCCGACACCACTGGCGGCGGCCGTGATCAGGGCGGACTCGTCCGACTTGGGATTAGCGGCATCGAGCGCACCGAGTGCGACCAAACCGCTGCGGACCAGCGCGACCGCGTCGACGGCCGAGGCGCCGTCCGGAATCGGCGAGGCCATCGCGGCGGAGAGCAGCGCGTAGTCGGCATAACCGTGGCCGAAGACCAGACCGGTCACACGGTAGCCGGGCATACAGGTGGTCACACCCTCACCAACGGCGACCACCTCGCCCGCCACCTCGCCGCCCAGCGCGATCGGCTCCCGCTGCTCACGCACCTTGCGAACCACCGGCAGCGTGACACCAACCGCCTCGACCCGGACCAGCAGTTCCCCGGGGCCCGGCGTCGGCACCTCGGCCGACACCACCTCGAGTACCTCCGGACCACCGCTGCGCTGGTATTGCACCCGCCGCATCACACCTCCAAGAACGTTAGAAGCGGTAACGGTATCTGGATACGGCTCCGACTCACAGCGCGTCGTCCACTCGAGTGCGATATCTCACCGTCCCTGGCGAGCGCTCGTCATGACCGCTGTCGCCGCAGCCCAACGCACGAGTGGGCGAGGGCAATCCGCACCGCCGCCTAGTCCATCGCCAACGGATCCGAGCCCGCGGACAAGCGCCCGCGCAACGCTGTCCGCGAGTTCATCCGGGGCGGCAGTCGCCTCCGGACCCTCCTGGTAGAACCGCAGGAAAGCCTGGTGGAAGCAGGTGCCGTCGAGGAGTGCGGCCGCAGTGTCGGCGTCGGCGGCGACCCGACCGAGTTGCTGCTCAGCCCGCAGGTAAGCGGCGATTCCCACGATGGCGTGACCGGGGCCCGCGCCGTGCCGTCGCATCGAATCACCGTGTGCCGCCATACGTTTGGGCTGTGCGAGTAATCCGCCGAGCAGGGGTAGGGACTGCCGGTAGAAGAGCAGGGCGGCACGTGCGAAGGCGGCGAGGTTCGTTTCGATCGTGGCGGAACCCGGCTCGGGTCGGGTCGCGGCGGGATCTGGTCGCGCGTGCCCATGCGGTCTCCCCGGTTGACAGGTTGGTAAGTACTCACCCATCCTAGGTTAGTAAATACTCACCAACCTGAAGGGCTCGACATGCGACTCACGATCTTCGGAGCAACCGGCCGCACCGGCGGACACCTCGTGCGCCAGGCACTCGCAGACGGACATGAGGTGACCGCGGTCGTACGCGGTCAGCACGCACTAGCCGATCATCCACAACTGCGCGTCATCACGGCCGATGTCATGAACCCCGATGACATCGCGACGGCCATTCGAGGCGCCGAGGTGGTGCTCGACACCATCGGCTCACGAGACAAGGGCCCGATGACGGTCGCCACCGATGCCGCACTCGCCATTACCAAGGCCATGTCGTCGGTGGGCGTGCGGCGACTGATCCTGATCAGCAATAGCGCGAGAATCGCTGGGCCAGGTGATGATTGGTTCACCCGCTTCGTGGTGAAGCCGCTCATTCTGCGTCCGCTGCTGCGGCACAGCCTCGACGATATGGCCGCGGCCGAGCAGTCGACGCGCGATACCGAACTCGATTGGACGATCGTGCGAGCACCGCAGCTCACCGACGGTCCGGCGAAGGGTTCCTACCGAAAAGCGGTCGATCGCAACGTGACATTCGGCATCCGGATCAGCCGCGACGACCTGGCGACCTGCCTGCTCGACCTGGCAGCTGATCCGCGATCGATCCACCACCACATCAACGTCGCCAGCTGACTCACCTTGCGATAGCCGACCGGCGGCGTAGCGTTGGCGGCTATGGAGCCGACCACCGAAGTGGTGACGGCACGTCCGGCACCCGCGCTCGCGGCGTACATCGATGGGTACGTCGGGTATCGGCTGAGCGGGTTCGCGCCCGGGTTGCATCGGGGGCTGCCGTCGCGGCATATGACGTTCATCGTGTCGATCGGGCCGAGTATCGACGTTGTGGCGCAGACGGATTCGCGGCAGTCGCCGGAGGATTACCGGTGTGTGCTGAGCGGGTTGCAGGCCAGTTCGGCGGTCATTTCACACAGTGGGTATCAGGAGGGCATCGGGATCGAGTTGACGCCGCTCGGGAGCCGGGCGCTGTTCGGGATGCCCGCGAGTGCGCTGTGGAACACCTCGGTGGAATGCGCCGAGGTGGCGGGGCCGGTCGGGCGGCAGCTGTGGGAGCGATTGCAGGAGCTGTCGACCTGGCCGGAGCGGTTCGCCGCCTGTGATCGGGTACTGACCGCGCTGGCCTGTCACGACCGACTGGTGACGCCCGAATTGACTTGGGCCTGGCGCACTTTGGTCGAATCCGACGGAGCCGCGCAGATCGGCCCGCTCGCCGAGGAGATCGGCTGGAGCCGCCAACATCTGGCCCGCCGCTTCGGCGCGGAATTCGGCCTCGGCCCGAAACTCGCGGCTCGAATCGCCCGATTCGAACGCGCCAGGCGGATGATCGGGCACACGCCGTCGTATGTGACGATCGCGCAGATAGCCGCGACCTGCGGATATTACGACCAGGCCCACCTCAACCGCGACTTCGCGGAACTGGCCGGTTGCAGCCCGACCGCCTGGCTCGCGGAGGAGATTCCATCCGTACAAGACCCGGCGGGGTCCGGCGAGTGAGGCTGGATCCATGACGACACCAACGGATTCACCACAGACAACCACCCGCACCGCCGTATGGCCCTGCCTCAATTTCACCGACGCTCGCGCGGCGGTAGCCTTCCTGACCAGCGCATTCGGCTTCGAAGAAGTAGCGATCTACGCCAGGGAGGGCGACCCGTCGTTCATCGAGCACGGTCAGCTGCGCTGGCCGCTCGGCGGCGGCATCATGTTCAGCTCCATCGGCAAGGGCGATAACCCGTTCTGTGAGCGCGGCCCGGGCACCGATTCGATCTATCTCGTCTGCGAAGAACCCGATGCCCTGCACGACCGCGCGGTCGCCGCGGGTGCGGAGGTGGTGCGCGGACTGCGCGATGAGGACTATGGTTCGCGCGGCTTCACCATCCGCGATCCGGAGGGCAATCTCTGGAGCTTCGGCACCTATTGGGGCGAGTAATAACGACGGCCGCCATCTGCGCGGCCGTCAACGCCCGCCGAGACCCGATGCCGCGATGCCGCGCACGAACGCCCGTTGCGCGATCGCGTAGACCACTACCAGCGGCAGCAGAATGACCACGGCCGCGGCCATGAGAATCGGCCATTGCGTGTGGTACTGGCCTTGCAGACGCACCAAACCCAGTGTGGCGGTGGCGATATCGTTGCGCTGGATCATGATCAGCGGCCACAGGAAGTCGTTCCAGACGGTGATCCAGGTGAGCACCCCCAGCACCATGAGCGCGGGACGGGTGTGCGGCAACAACACTCGCCAGAACACCTGCCAGGTGGTGCACCCGTCGACGATCGCGGCTTCCTCGAGTTCGGCGGGCAACGTTCGAAAGAACTGGCGCATGAGATAGGTGCCGAATGCGCTGCCGAACAGGCCGGGAACAATCATCGCCCACGGTGTGTCCACCCAACCGAAGGCGCGCATGATCAGGAATTGCGGGATCACGGTAACCGTCAAAGGCACCATCAGCGTGCCGAGATAGGCGAGGAAAAGCACGTCTCGTCCGCGAAATCGCAAGCGCGCGAATGCATATCCGGCCAGCGAGCAGAAGAAGACCTGTCCGGCAGTGACGCACAACGCATACAACGCGGTATTGAGCAGCATCCGCCCGAGCGGCATCAGGTCGAAAACCTTCCCGTAGTTGGACCACTGCGGACGCGCCGGAACCAGTGTTGGCTCGGTGATCTCGCCATCGCGCTTCAACGAACCCGACAATGCCCACAGGATCGGAAACAGCGCACACCACGCGACACCGATGAGCGCGACATAGATCAGCACACCACGCACCGTTCGGCGCAGAATAGCCCGCTCCACCCGACCGGCACTGCGTGCCCGCACACCGATCCGCACCGGAAGCGACCGAACCACCTCGTACGTATTCACAACTCGACCTCCGCCCGACGCGCGAACCGCAACTGCAAGAGCGTCAGCACCAGCAGAATCGCGAAGATCACCCAGGCCAGCGCCGCCGCATAGCCGACCTCGTAGAACCCGAAGGCGTTCTGGAACAACATGATTCCGAGCAGATAGGTACCGGTCTCCGGCCCGCCATTGCTTCCGGTCAACGCATAGGCCTGATCGAATGCCTGTACCGAGTTGATGATGGTGATGACGAAGACGAACGACAGCGGCCCGCGGATCAACGGCAGCGTCACCGACCAGAACCGCCGCAGTGCCCCAGCCCCGTCGATGCGCGCCGCCTCGTACAGCGTCTCCGGCACGCCCTGCATCGCCGCCAGCAGGATCACCGTCGCGAAAGGCACGCTCTTCCATACGGTGACGATGCTCAGCGAGACCAGCGCCCAATCCGGATCGGTCAGCCACGGCACCGGATCAATGCCGACCCAGCCGAGCATTATGTTGAGCAGACCGTCATCGGTGGTGAAGATGAAGCGCCACACCACCGCCATGGCCACGGTCGAGGCGACCAGCGGCAGGAACGCAATGGTCCGAAAGATGCCGATACCGGCCAACTTCCGATTGAGCACGGCGGCAACGGCCAGCCCGATCAGCACCGTCGGTATCAGCGTCGATACGGTGAACACCGCGGTATTGCGCAATGCGATGAGGAACAACGGATCCGATGCGAACAACCGCCGATAGTTCGCCGATCCCACGAACCGCGGCGGACTGAACAAGTCCCACGAGTGCAGGCTCAGATACAACGAGACGGCGAGCGGAAACAGCAAGAACACCAGCACCGCGGCCAGATTCGGTGCCACGAACATCCAGCCCGCCCGCTCACGCCGCCGCGCCAGCCGACCCCGCTGGTGTGGTGCACTCATGAGGATTCCAGCAGAGTATTGATATCAGCAGTCAGGGACGCACTCACCGACTCAGCGGTCGCAGCACCGCGCAGCACCCGGTTGCCACCGCGCTCCAGTAGCGCGGAAACCTTGCCCCACACCGGAGTAACGGGCAGCGCCCGCGAATTCTCCGGACCTTCCGTGAACACCTGAAGGTTGCGGATCTCGCGGTGCGCATCCGCGAATCCAGCAGAGCCCATCGCGGATTTGAGCACCGGCACGAAAAGTCCGGAGGATGCGATAATGGCCTGTCCGACCGGCCCGGTCGCGAATTTGACGAATTCCCAGGCTTGTTCGATGCGCGGACTATCGGCGGCGATCGACAACCCGGTACTCCCCACATCGGTGAATGCCCCGGGTCCGCCATGCGGCCCGACGGGCAACACCGTGACACCGATGGGCAGATCATCCTGTCCGGCGAACTCGGAATACAACCAATGCCCACCCATCGCCATCGCGGCACGTCCACGACGAAACAGGTCCGGTGCCGAAACCGACTGCTGGTCGGCAACTTTCGGCGCAACCCCGTGGCGAACCGCGAGATCGGCATAGAACTGGAACCCCTCGGCGAACCGAGGATCACCGAGATTGGTCCTGATCGGATCCACCGGCGGCGAGAACCACTCCGCACCGTTGTTCATACCGAAGCACGCTGCCGAGAAATACGGTACCCAGGCGTCGGCGAACCCCCACCGGGTCCGACCGGATGACTCATGCCGCGTGAGTTTCCTTGTGACATCGAGGAATTCATCGAATGACCAGGCGTCCTGCCACTGGGTCGGCGCGGCCACACCGGCATCGGCGAACAGTCTTCGGTTGTAGTACAGAAACACCCCGGACCACTGTTCCGGCAGCGCATACTGCCCGCCGCCGTAGGTGAAGGTGTCATAGAGCGCCGGATAACTGTCGGCACGCAGCGCGGCAGCGTATTCGGGTTCCCGATCGAGCAGTGTGCGCAGATCCAGCAGCACGCCACGCTCGGCGAGTCCGGCATAGAGCAACTCCCACGCCATCATGACGTCGGGACATTTGCCACCCGCGCAGTAGGTGAGCATCTGCTGCAACGGGTCCGGACCGGACATGATGGTGCGGATCCGGATCTGCGGGTTTCGCCGCTGGAACTCCTCGATGATCTTCAGCCGGACCCGCGCCTCCTCCGGCCTGGCCTGAAAGAAAAAGGTCAGCGCGTCGTCATCGGCTCCGCAGCCGGTGGTGGCGAGCAGCGGCGCGGCCAGCACCGAACCGAGCAGCGTGCGCCTGCGCAACGAGGTCCTCCTCCAGGCGGGTGTGGAGCTTGGCGGAATCGCATGGCAGCATACGTTCGGCAACACCGAGGTGATGGCCGACACACGAACAAAACTTAACGTTGTCCTAAGCCGATCGGAAACGAGCCCGATCGACATCACCAATCGGATACGTTGTCAGATGTTTGAGCAGGATCCTGCGCGTTTTTCAGGAGAGTAAGCGGATGGCGACAATCGAATATTTGCGGACGGATCCCGATCTGCCGCCGGTCGGGGTGGTCGATCACTCCCCGATCACGCCACGGAAGAAGGCGATCTTCGGGGCGATCGCAGTCGTCGGAGCGATAGCCTGGGCCGTCCTCGCCATCTCGCGCGGTGAGAACGTCAATGCGGTATGGATCGTGATCGCGGCGGTCTGCACCTATGTCACCGCCTACCAGTTCTACGCCAGGCTGATCGAATACCGGATCACCAAGCCGCGCGACGATGTGGCCACGCCCGCCGAGGAATTGGAGAACGGCAAGGACTACATGCCGATGGACCGGCGGGTGCTGTTCGGGCACCACTTCGCCGCCATCGCGGGCGCGGGTCCACTGGTCGGACCGGTGCTGGCCGCGCAGATGGGTTATCTGCCGGGCACCATCTGGATCATCGTCGGCGTCGTTCTCGCGGGCGCCGTGCAGGACTACCTGGTGCTGTGGGCTTCGTCGAAGCGCCGTGGGCGCAGCCTCGGGCAGATGGCCCGTGACGAACTCGGGCCGATCGGCGGTGTCGCCGCGATCATCGCCGTGCTGGTGATCATGATGATCCTGCTCGCGGTGCTAGGCATCGTGGTCGTGCAGGCACTGGCCGCGGTCAAGGGGCCGGATGGCGCGCTGCACGGCGGCAGCCCGTGGGGTGTGTTCTCCATCGGCATGACCATCCCGATCGCCCTGTTCATGGGCCTGTACCTGCGCTTCATGCGGCCGGGCCGGGTCGGTGAGGTATCGATCGTCGGCTTCGCAATGCTGCTGTTCGTCATCATCTCCGGCCGTTGGGTGTCCGAATCCGGTTGGGGCCGTGACCTGTTCACGCTGTCCGGCACCACCATCGCCTGGCTGCTGATCATCTACGGTTTCATCGCCTCGGTGCTGCCGGTGTGGTTGCTGCTCGCACCGCGCGATTACCTGTCGACGTTCATGAAGATCGGCACCATCGGTCTGCTCGCGCTCGGCATCGTGTTCACCATGCCGGTGCTGAAGGCGCCCGCGGTGTCCCAGTTCGCGCACAACAGCAACGGTCCGTCCTTCGCGGGCAGCCTGTTCCCGTTCCTGTTCATCACCATCGCATGTGGCGCGCTGTCCGGATTCCACGCTCTGGTCTCCTCCGGCACCACGCCCAAACTGCTGGAGAAGCAGTCGCATGCGCGAATGATCGGCTACGGCGGCATGCTGATGGAGTCGTTCGTCGCGGTTATGGCGATGATCACCGCGAGCATCATCGACCAGCACCTGTACTTCGCCATGAACGCGGGCGCCGGTCTCACCGGCGGCACCGCCGAGAAGGCCGCCGCTTACACCAATTCCCTTGGGCTGAGCGGTGATCCGATCACCGCGGGTGAGTTGACCCAGACCGCCAAGGATGTCGGCGAGACCAGCGTCATCTCGCGCACCGGTGGCGCGCCGACGCTGGCGGTCGGCATGTCCCAGGTGATGTCCGGATTCCTCGGCGGCTCCGGGTTGAAGGCGTTCTGGTACCACTTCGCGATCATGTTCGAGGCGCTGTTCATCCTCACCACCATCGACGCCGGTACCCGTGTCGCGCGCTTCATGCTCTCGGATTCGCTCGGCAATCTGGGTGGTCCGGCGAAGAAGTTCAAGGATCCGTCGTGGCGGCCCGGCGCCTGGCTGTGCTCGGCCATTGTGGTCGCGGCCTGGGGTTCGGTGCTGCTGATGGGTGTCACCGATCCGCTCGGCGGCATCTACACGCTCTACCCGCTGTTCGGCATCTCCAACCAGCTGCTGGCCGCGATCGCGCTCACCGTCGTGCTGACCATTCTGATCAAGAAGGGTCTGGTGAAGTGGGCGTGGATTCCCGCGCTGCCGCTGATCTGGGATCTGATCGTGACGATGACGGCGTCTTGGCAGAAGATCTTCTCCGCGGATCCGAAGATCGGTTACTGGAAGCAGCACGATAACTACAGTGCCGCCCGCGATGCCGGAAAGTTGTTGGCACCGGCCAAGACTGCCGACGATATGGACAAGGTTGTGCGTAATACGTTCATCCAGGGCACCTTGTCGATCATCTTCGCGGTGTTGGTATTGGTCGTCGCGGTGGTCGGTGTGGTCGTCTGCTTCCGTGCCTGGCGCGCGGGCGGCGGACCGAGCAGTGAAACGCCGGACGAACCGTCGAAGATCTTCGCACCGCGCGGTTTCATCGCCACCGCGGAAGAGAAGGCGGTGCAGAAGGAATGGGATGCCCTGATCGAATCGGGGCAGGTCCGGGCGCCGGGCGCGGCACATGCCAAGGGTTCGACGGCGGAAACACCAGTACATTGACCGCAGCAGCGCAGCCGAATGACGGTCGGTCACCTCGACCGGCCATCATTCGGCGTCTGCGGGTCGCCGCAAGCGTCTGTGCGGCAAGGGTTCGCGCGTTCGTTACGTGGTTCAATGCGGTGCTCGGCGGGCAGGATTACCAGCGCTATGTGGACCATCTGCAGCGCAATCACCCCGGTTGCGCGATTCCCTCGGAGCGCGAGTATTGGCGGCGCCGCCATGCGGACGCGGACAACAATCCGCAGAATCGCTGCTGCTGAACCGGCTATCCGATGGTCAACTCAGCTTCGCCACGCTCGTGATCCAAGAGCCAACGCTTGACCGGCAGGCCCCACCGGAATCCGCCGAGCGCTCCGCCGATGCGCAACACCCGGTGGCACGGCACGAAAAGCGCCGCGGCATTGCGGGCGCAGGCATTGGCGGCGGCTCGGGTGGCGTCCGGACGGCCGGAGATGGCGGCGTATTCGGTGTAGGTGACCGGATCGCCCGCCGGGATCTTGCGCAGTACTTCCCACGCGTGCATGAGGAATTCGCCGGATTGTTGACGCACCTCGATCGCGTCGATCGCGGTGAGTTCGCCGCGATGGTAGGCGGTGATCGCGCGGGTCACCTCGCCGAGCTCGGCACGTCTGTGTAGGTCGCTGGGGCGCAGCCTCGGGTGGACCAGCTGTCGCAAGTTCTCGGCGTCGGCGGTCCAACCGGAAGCGAGTACGGCACCATCGGCGTCTACCAGTGCCGTGAATGGGCCGATCGGGGTGTCGGAGGTCGCGAAATCGGTTGTCACGATCGGGTCTTCGCTTTCATCGCGGATACTTTCGGTGGTGTGGCCTTGCGACCGGCGAGCGCGGCCTTCCACAGGTGCATGGATAGATACGAACGCCACGGCGCCCAGCGCGCGGTATCGGTGAGATCGACGCCGAGCAGGGTGGCGCCTTGGCGGACAACGAGATCGGTGTCGAGCAGGATGTCCGGATCGGCCAGCAGCCGCATGGTCACATAGTCCGCGGTCCACGGGCCGACACCTTCCATAGCCAGCAGGTCGCGGCGTAGGTCGCTGGCCGTGCGGCCCTGGTGCAGCACCAGATCGCCGGAGGCGAGAGCCGAAGCGGCGCCGATTATCGAGCGGGTCCGCCGCGCCGGACCGGTCAAAACCTCGGCCCCGCGTTCGGCGATCGCGGCCGGAGTCGGGAACAGGCGTGCGACCGGTCCGTCGATCGGCTCGCCCAGAGCCTCGACCAACCGAGCGGTGTGTGTCGCGGCCGCGGATACTGAAATCTGTTGACCGATCATGGTGCGCAGCAACAACTCCGGGCCGTCGAGGCAGCCCGGCACGCGGATGCCGGGAGTGAACGGTGGGTGGGCTCGGGTGCGGCGGACGGTCGCACCGACATTGAAGGCATGGTCGGCTGGCGCCGCACCGGCGTCCGGGAGATCTCGCCCGGACGTCTCGATGACGTCGGTATCGGCGGGCACCACGCCGAGCGCCTCATCGATACCGACCGGGTCCGCGTCCAGGTCCAGCAGATGCCGCAGTCGCGCGACGGTCGGTGCGAGGTCGCGCATATCGTGCAGGGACAACTCGGCGCGCACGTGGTCGCGCTGGAAACCGAGCCGTATCGTCGCATGTCCATGCGGGGTGCGCAGGCTACGGGTGTAGGCGCGGTCCTCCCATAGCTCCATGCCCGGCACGACGTGCGAGGAGAGGAACCACTCGAGCCAGCCGCGGTCCAGCGGCTCGCGGAAGGGCAGCCGCAGCGTGAGCGAGCCATTGGTGGCGGGCACCACGTGGCTGCCGGAGCGGGTCACCCGCTGTGCCTCGGTGCGCATGGTGGTCGGGCTGACCGCGAAAACCTCGCGGACGGTGTCGTTGAACTGGCGAATGCTGGCGAATCCGGCCGCGAAGGCGATATCGGACATCGGCATATTCGTGGTCTGGATCAGCAGCCGGGCGGTGTGCGCGCGATGCGCCCTGGCCAGTGCCAGCGGACCGGCCCCCAGTTCGGTGGTGAGCACCCGGGTCAGCTGGCGCTGTGAATAGCCGAGCGTGGCGGCCAGTGCGGGCACGCCGCCGCGTTCGATGACGCCGTCGCCGATGAGCCGCATCGCCCGTGCGGCCAGGTCGGCGCGGGTATTCCACAGCGGCGAGCCCGGCGCGGCATCGGGCAGGCAGCGGCGGCAGGCCCGGTATCCGGCCTGCTGCGCCGCTGCGGCCGTCGGCAGGAATGTGACATTCGTCGGTTTCGGGGTAATCGCCGGACATGAAGGGCGGCAATAGATTCCGGTAGTCCGCACCGCGGTGAAGAACTGGCCGTCGAAGCGGGAGTCCCGGGTCGATACCGCCCGATAGCAGCGCTCGAAATCCAAAGCCGTGATCGTCACCCAATCCACAATGGCAGCAACCCGCACGGAACGCTAGCGGAAATCCGCCATGACCGCCACGGCAGGCACGGACGAGCCAGCAGCGGCGGGCATCGGTAGGTATCCGAATTGTCGAGCAGCACAACGGAATCTCGCCTTGAGCGATACACTGCGTTCGCGAGATTTGGGCCGGAACATCGGGATATGGGCCGAATTACGAGGGCGGGCGCATGGTTGGCGTCGGAGACCGCATCGCGGGGCGGTACGCGCTGCGGGAACTGTTCACACTCGGCGGCGAGGGTATGGCCTGGCGGGCGAGGGATGATGACCTCGACCGCGACGTCGTCTTGAAATGTCCGCGCCCGGACGATCCGCCCAGCGCCCAGCGGCTGCGCACCGCCGCGCGCAATGCGGCGGCACTGCGACATCAGCACATCGTCGGCGTCTACAACATCTTCGAACACGACAATGTGTGCTGGCTGGTAACGGAATATGTGCCGGGCCATTCGCTCGCCGAAATCGCTCGTGCGCAACGCAAACTCGGGCCCGGCCGGGCCGCCGTAATCGGCGAGCAGATCGCGAGCGCGCTGGCGCACTGCCACGATCGCGGCATCCTGCACTGCGATATCTCACCGGAAAACATCATCCTCGCCGATGACGGCGACGCCTGGCTGACCGACTTCGGCAGCTCACTCGACCTGCGCAATGCGGGCACCGGCGACACGCCGGATATCGCGCGTGGCAAATGGCGGTATCTGGCGCCAGAGGTCGCGGCGGGCGGTCCGGCCGGACCCAAATCGGATGTCTACGCACTGGCGGCCTCGCTGCTCGCGGTGACCGAACGCCAGCGCCGTCCCGGACTGCTCGAGGCATTACTCACCCAGTTGACCCTGCCGAACCCGAATCACCGGCCCACGGCCGCCACCGCCGCGACCCGCTTCGCACGCCTCGAGCAGCCCCCGCGCGGCTGGGATCGCACCATCGCGCGCCGGACTGCGGTGGGCGCCGCGGAGGCCGTCGCGATGGCGCTGATCGTCGCGGCCAGTGTGGCAATGCCCAGTGCCGCGGCGCTGGACCCCTTCGGCGATCCGAGTTCGGCCGATCCATGCGCACTGCTCGATCCGAACTCGCTGGCCGAATTCGGCCGGATCGATCTGTCCACCGATGGCGGCAATTTCGATACCTGCGACCTGCGCGTGCGACAGTGGGGTGCGGATTTCCACCCGGATATCGGCCAGGTCCGGCTGACGATGTCCGTCGAGGCGCCCGAACAGAGCTCGCAGGTCTCCTTCACCCGCGTCGGCAATATCACCATCGCCTCGGAACCCGCCGGTAGTACCAGATGTGTTCGGACACTGATGGTTTCGCCCGGTGCGAATATCGCGATCATCGGCGAACGAAAGGTTCCGACCGGACCCGACCCGTGTGTGCTGGCCGATATCGCGGCCACGCACGCGCGAGATCTATTGCTGCACAGTTCGATTCCGCGCCGACCTGGCACATTTCCGACCGGGTCGCTGGCCTGGCGCGACGCCTGCGCCCTGCTGGATGTGCCGACGCTGGGCCGGGTAGCGGGCGTCGACGCAGTACATCCGGCCCCGGGATTCGGCAGGTGGTCCTGCCGATGGGACAGCACCATCGACGGTCACGTCACGGTGCGCTACGACCGGGACGCGCTGAAGACCGCGGAGTCCGGACAGCCGCTGACCCTCGCGGGTCTGCCGAGTTTTCGCCGGTCCGGCAGCAAAGCCACCGACGACTGCATCGTGCAGATCCAGTACCGCGGCTTTCGTGGCACGTCCAGCAGCGACCGGGCCGAGGTCGTAGTGGTCAAGTTCTACGGATCGCAGCCCGCCGAGCAGCGCTGCGCGACCGTCACCGATCTGGCGACGACCGTGGCGACCAGCCTGACCAGATGATGCCCGGACCGGTCCGGCGCATTCGGTGCGACGCTCGGATCGGGACCAGACCAACTGTGAGGAGGCCACGGTGGCACAGGGAAAGCCGAGACGCAAGGGCGTGTATCCGATGTCCGCCTCGGGTCATGGATTGGCGAGAGGAGCCGTCGGCACCGCGCCGGGCACGATCTCGGTGCTGTCGACGGCGGGCGGGGTCCACGGCACGCCGCACGATGGAAATCTCATCGAATTCGGCCGCAACCTCGATGAGGTGGATGTCGGTGTCGGCGGGGACGATCTGCGGATCAGTCGCGTGCACGGAACGCTGACCTACCGGCGCAACCGCTGGCAGCTCGACAACATCGGCAGTGTGCCCATTCGATTGCCGCAGTCCCGGCTCGTATTCGAAGGCGAGGAGCCGTTTCCGCTCGACACCGGCTACACCCCGATGTTCATTCGCGGATCACACCATCGGGAGCACCTCCTGGAGGTCTATGTGACCGGCCTCGACGGGGGTCTGCCAGTGCCGCGGCACGAGCATGTCACCGAGAAGCCAGGGCCGTGGCCGCTGGATCCGGACGAGAAGTTGGCGCTTGTCGCGCTCGGCCAGCCGTACCTGTACCAGGAGCGCTGGCCGCAGCCGTGGACCTGGAAGGAGACAGCGGCACTGCTGCACGCGCTGCGACCGGACGCGGGCTGGACCGATCGGCGGGTAGCGGATGTGATCGGGCGTGTCCGGGCGCGGCTTTCGGATGAGAAGTACGCCCGCGCCTGCGGACACGAGCCGGTTCCCGGGTTGACCAGGGATCAGCTCACCGAACCTATCGGCAATATGCTCAATCACAATCTGCTGCAGGAACTTATCCAGTCGACCACGATTGTCCCCCGCGATCTCCAGTTGCTCGACGGGCCCTGAGTTCAGTCGGCCGTTTGTTGCCGAGCGATAAAAAGTGCTGCGGCCGTGCGGGTTACCGCGACGGCGGTTCGGTCGTACCAACCTGACCGCCAGTGACGACGACCACCTCGATCGGTCCGGACACTTCGGTGATATCGCGTCTCCAGCGTTCTGCCCGCTGTGTTCGCCTGATCTATTGCGGCACTTCAGGTCTGGATCGGTGCGCTGCCGTACGAAACCTGGTCCGGACCGGTCCGGGACTGCCCAGGAGAGCATGTTCGAACCAGCATAGGGATCGACCCAACCGGGCGATATCCCGGCGGCGACCGAGCATTCGAGGGGTCTCGCTCGGCGCTGCCGGGGTTCGCTCGGCTGGATCACATTCCGCTGGGAACGTTTCCGGATCCGTTGCCCGACAGTGTTTTTCGCCAGTTGCCTCGGAAAGGCAGACAAATGGATCGATCGATACAGGTAGACCGGCCGCTCGACCCGCTGGCGGTCGCCGTCGCCAACTTGTCGCTGCTCGGCATCGGGTACCTGATGCTGCGGCGGCGCGTTCTGGCCATCACCACCACGGCAATCACCTTCGGGCTGATCACCCTGCTCGTCTGTTTCGTGCGTGACGTGTGGTTCGAGGTCATGGTGCTGCTGTGGTGGGTGGCTGTCGCCGCGCACGGCTGGATCCTGGCGGGCGGCCGGAAAGGCCGGGTATGGACGCAGCGTCTGCTCGCGCTCGCCGTCACCGTTCCGGTCCTGGCGACCGTCGCGCTGCTTCGCGTCGAGGCCGCGCGGATCGAAACCGATGTCGCCGAAGCCCGCCGAGTCGGCGACTGTACGCGGGCCCAGGCCGCCGCGGATCAGCTCTGGGTCGGTGACCGCATCGCCGACGCCCCGCTGACGGACCGCGTCGACGGAACCGTTCGGGCGTGCAGGCTGATCAGGAGAGCCGAGGAAGCGTTCCGCACGGCCACGACCGGTCATATCGATTCCCTGGCAACGGGTTTCGAACTGCTGACGATGGTGCTCACCGAGTTGCCCGGCCATCAGACGATGGTCGGTCGCGTGGTCGACGGGCTCGTCGAGCAGTTGCCCAGTGCGGACGTCTGCGATGCCGTCGCGATAACCGACTGGATCGCACAGCAACACCTGGTCGGCGATGCCCTCGGCCGTGCCGCCGACGCGGTGCCGCGCATCGCGCCCGCGGCGCTGGTCGGATGCGGGGACAAACTCATGACGGCCAGCGATTGGACGCACGCCCTCGCCCGATATCAGCAATTCCTGGTCCAATACCCACAGCACGCCCTCGCCGACCGCGCCAGGAACGGAGCCATGCGGGCTGCTCAGGCGATGGAGTTGGCGGTGGTGCGCGAGCTGCTGCGCCCGCCGTCTCCCGGCGCCCAACCCGCCTACTGCCGCACCCCGAAGCCCTACAGCGGCGCGCCGCCCTACCGCAACGCCAACCCGAATCGTGCACTGCTGTTCGGGAACGATGCGGACACAGCTGCATTCCCCGCCGAGTGGCGAGCCAACGACGCTGCCGACGCCATCGTGGTGATCTGTGCCGATAGGACCGAGTTCGGCGCGGCCGTCGAAACCTGTCCCTACATCACCGAACTCACCAACCAGCGCTCGACCGTGACATTTCGGAAGAAGGCCGTACCCGTACACGTCTACGAGGTGCGAACCGGTCGTCTGGTCACCGACGCCAGGATCGAAATCGGCGGTGCCAGCTGCCCCGGACGGCTGAACGTCCCGGGCGACGTCCTGTACGTCGACGCCGCCCCGGCCGATGTGCGTGCCGCGTTCGACTGGCTGATCAATCCGCGATGAACATGATCAGCATGCGCTCAAGCGACGGTCGCGCGGAGTTGGGAGCCGCCTCGCCCGCGGATGACGTGCAGGCGGCTCGGAATCCGCTGGCGCATCTCGTCGACGTGGCTGACCACGCCAACCACGCGCCCGCCCGCGCGCAGTTCGTCGAGCACCCCCATGACCGAGTCGAGCGTATCGGCATCGAGTCCGCCGAAACCCTCGTCGATGAAGATGGTGTCGAGCACCACGCCGCCGGATTCGGCCGCTACGGTGTCGGCGAGGCCAAGGGCCAATGACAATGCGGCCATAAAAGTTTCGCCGCCGGAGAGGGTTTTGGCAGGGCGGACCGCGCCGGTGTAGTCGTCACGGATGTCGAGACCGAGGCCGCCGCGGCGGCCGCGCGGGCCCGCCTTGTCGGAGTGCACGAATTCGTAGCGACCACCCGACATGCGGCGCAGTCGAACCGAACCCGCCATAGCCACTTCCTCCAGCCGGGCGGCAAGTACATAGGAACGCAGCGACATTCGACGATTGTTCTCGCCTCGGCCCGCGACGACCTCCGCGAGCGCGGCGAGTTCCTCATGGGCGCGCTGCACCGGGGCGATCCGATCGACCGCGGCCCACAGCTGACCGCCCAGATCCTCCAGCAGGCTCACCCGCCGAGTGGCCTCCGCGTGCGCGGCGACCGCGGCGTTCAATTGGTTCTGCGCGGCCGCCACGGCGGACTCCAACTCCGCGAGATCGCCGGGCTCGGTCGAGGCGGCCGCTCGGATCTCGGGCTCGGCCAGGACCGCCTCGGCATGTGCGCGAGCTCGATCCGCGGCGACGAGTTCCGCTTCGATCTCACTCTGCCGCTGCGCGGTTCGCGAGGCGGCGGTGACCACTCGCGCGTATGCCGTCAACATAGCCACGTCATCGCGCGGTTGCGTGCCCTCTTCGGCTGACCTCGAACCGACTGCGGCCCTCGTGGTTTCCGCGTTTTCGACCCGCCTCTCGATCGATTCGGAGACCGCACCAGCGCCAGCACCGTCGGCATCGGCATCGGTGACCGCCCTACCACTGGCCGGGCCGCGTGGACCGGCGACCCGCGAAGCATTCGGACCAGCCATTGCCTCCGGACCGGCCAGGACGGAGCTGTCGTCCTGATCGATGACGAAACCTGCTGCCCGCGCGAGACTTTCGACTCGATCGGCAATTACGGTGACCTGCTCGATGGCGGCCGACTCGTCGTTGCGGGCGTCACGGAGGGCGGTGGCGTCGCCGATCAAGGTGTCGAGGCGGGTGCGGCGGCGGTCGATGGTTTCGTCGGCCCCAGCGGCCGTGCGCAGGCGATCGGTGAGTTCGGTGAGGCGCGCGGTGGCGGCGGCGATGCGGGTGGTGACGGTGCTGCGGCGGCTATCGGACTCGCGGAGTTCGTCGTGCAGGCGCGATTCGTCGGTGCGCAGACGGGACAGTTCGGCGGTGAGGCTGTCGGAGAGGCTGGCGAGTTCGGAGGCGTCTTCGTAGCGGTCCGTGGCGGCACGAAGGGCGGCGGCAAGTTCGACGCGGTCGGCATCGCCGCCGCGGGCGATCAGCGCATCGATTTCGCGTTCCAGATCGGTGATTCGGGCCAGCACCCGGTCGCGGGTGTCCTCGGCCGCGCGCTCCGCGGCGGCCGCCGCGTCCTCGGCCTCCTTCGACACCGCGCTGGCCGCCGCGCGGGCCGGTGCGGGATGGTCGACCGAGCCGCATACCGTACACGGCTCGCCGTCGGTCAGCTGACCGGCGAGTTCGGCGGCCATCCCGACCAGCCTGCGCTCGCGCAGGTCGAGCACGCGTTCCTTGGCATCGAGGTGCGCGGCTCGGGCCGACTCCAATTCGATCCGCGCGTGGTCGAGAGTTGTTCTGCGACCGGCGAGTTCGACCGCCGCCAGCGCCGCGGACTGCAGGCGTTCGCATTCGGCGGTAAGAGTGGGCAGTTTCGCTGCGGCCTCGGTGGTTTCGCGCAGCCGGGCCTCGATGCTGGCGATGGATTCGGGCAGTTGCCGACGCATTCGGGTCAGTTTGTCCACGCGGCCGCTGAGGGCGGCGTCCTCGTCGCGCAGCGTGGCCAGTTCGGAAGTGAGCCGAGTCGCGGTGGTCGCGTCGGCGCTCACCTCGTCGAGCGCGCCGATCTGGGCGCTCCACCGTCGAATGGCCGCGTCGACATCCGCGTCGGCAACGACGATCGGCGTTCCGTCCGGCCCGCGCTCAACCGTGATCAGCTCATTGCCCGCGAGATCCGCACCAGCGGGTTCGGCGAGCAGGGCGGCCAATCGTGCCGCGATGCGGTGGGTTTCGTCCGATTTGCGCCTGGCGTGCATTACCGCGGCGCGAGCCGCATCGATGGCCTCGGCGACCGGCGCGGCGCGGCGGGCCGATTCGAGTTCGGTCTGCAGGTCCGCGCGGTGGTCGGCGGTGGCCGCGTATTCGTCGAGCCGCTCACGCGCGGCGGTCATGCGGCGGCGCAGTTCGTGCAGGCGGCGTTGCTCTTCGGCACGAGACCTGATGCGCGCCGACTCCTTTTGGCACTGTTCGGCTTCGGCAGCAGTTTCGGTGAGTGCGGCGCGCGCGGTCGCGAGCAGATCTTGCGACCAGCCGACTGCCTCGAGCGGCCCGACGGACTCGGCCGCCGTCTCCCCCGCCGCCACCGCGACCTGGGCGATCAACCGATCGATGCCCTGCTTGCGCGACTCCACGTCGGCGGCCGAGGCCCGACGCTTATCGGCCAACCACTGCTCGGCACTACCGAAACGCTCTGTGTCGAAAAGCTTTTCGAGCAGCTTCTCGCGGTCCTCGTTCTCCGCGCGCAGGAATCGCGCGAAATCGCCTTGCGGCAGCAGCACGACTTGGAAGAACTGGTCAGCGCTCATCCCGAGCAATCGGATGATCTCGTCACCGATGTCGGTCAGTCGAGCGAGGTTCGTACCGCGCCCGTCCAACCATTCGAGCGTGGCGGCGGCATTCTCCTTGACCCAGCCGCTTTTGGCCCGCTTACTCGGCCGCTGGAATTCCGGCGAGCGCGTCAACCGCACTCGGCGTCCGCCCAGCGTCGCCTCGAGCACGACGCGCGGTGGCGTCTGCTCGTCGGCGTGGTCGGAATGCAGGCGCCTACTCTCGCCACGTGCCCCCGGCACACTGCCGTACAACGCGAATGCGATCGCATCCAGCACCGTCGTCTTTCCGGCACCGGTTTGCCCGTGCAGCAGAAACAGCCCATCCGCGCCGAGCGCGTCGAAGTCGACGACCGTGGTCTCGGCGAACGGGCCGAATGCGGTCATCTCCAGCCGGTGCAGCCTCATGCAGCGCTCCCGGCGACCGCATTCGCCGCCGACACCATCCGGCGCGTCGTCGCGAATTGTGCGGTCACCGCACCGCACTGCGCGGACCCACTCGCCGCACCGCACCGTGCGGACCCATGATGGCCGGTACACAGCTCCGGAGGCCCGGCGAGGCGATCGGTTGTATAGCTTGCAAACCGTGCTGCCGCAGCGACGATGCCCGGCACGGATTCTCGGCAGCAAGGCATCGGGTCGAGTGGGTCGTGTGTCGACCGACCGCCGCTCATGCGGACAGTTCTCCGGCAAGCGTGACCGCTGCGGGCACCACCCGGTCCGGTTCGGCGACGGCGGCGGCGAGCGCCCTTTCCAGCCAGGCCATTTCGCCCGGGGTCGGTTCGCCGCGCACGTCGGTGAGGAAGCTCTGCGCTACTTCGGTATCGCGGCGGCCGTGCACGCGTTCACGGTAGCGCAATTCCGGGTTGCCTTCCGGGCGTGACCATTCCACGTGCACCGCATGCGGAAAGCGTTCGCGCAGTTTGCGCATGGCGTCGACGGGGCGGGCGTAGTCGGTGAGCGTGGCGGAGACGTAGTGCTCCTCTGCCCCGGAATAGGCTGCGTCGCTGAGCAATTCGTCGAGCGTCCCGGTGAGACGGCTCAGGCCGCGCACCAGCGGAAGATCGCGGCGCTGTACCGAATGCAGGCCGGTGGCGTCCAGATCGACCAGCCACACCGCCTTGCGATGCGAGGTCTCGGCGAACGAATACGGCAGCGGGGAACCGGAATAGCGGACCGATTCCGAGAGCGTCTGCGGTGAATGCAGATGTCCGAGCGCCACGTAGTCGATGCCGTCGAATGCCGACAGCGGCACGGTCTCCACACCACCGACCGAGATCGAACGTTCGGAACCGGTCGCCTCACCACCGACCACGAAGGCGTGGGCGAGCACCACGGTGCGGGTGCCGGGACGCTCGGCGATATCGGCCCGAATCCGGCGCATTGCCGCGTCCAGAATCTCCGCATGCGAACGTGCTTGCGGCACATCGAGTTCGGCTCGAGTGATCTCCGGTTCGAGATACGGGATGCCGTAGCAGGCGATCGCGCCGTGCTCGTCGGACAAAAGCACCGGTTGATCGGCAGCGGCGACCGTCGTGCGCAGGTGCAGCCCACCCGCCGCCGCGAAACTCGCACCGGCGCCGAGCCGCGTGGGCGAATCGTGGTTGCCGGAGGTCGCGACGATCTGCGCACCGGCCGCGCGGATGGCCTCGAATCCCTGGATACACACCGCGATCGCGTCCGCGCTCGGAATCGATCGGTCGTACACGTCCCCCGGCAGTACGACGACGTCAACGGATTCGGCGGCCACCAATTGGGCAATGGCCGCGAGCGCCGCGGCCTGATCGGCGAGCAGATCGACCCCATGGAACGTGCGCCCGATGTGCCAGTCCGAGGTGTGCAGCATCCGCATGCCGCGAAACCGTAAGCGATCGCACCGACACACTCAATTTTATTGGCCGCGCCTTCGGCGCGGCGTGTTCGCGGCCCCCCGATGTCTCGCGTCCGAGCCGTCGAGACTCGCGCCTTCGGCGCATGCGCTTCGACGGCTCGGACGCGAGACGGGCCGCGAACGGTCGCTCGTAAGACTCGCTCCGTGGTGGTTGGTGATGGCGGGATGTTCAGCACTTGGTGCACGGGTGCCGTTGTCGAGTCCCGAGGCTGCGACACGCGCTTCGGCGGCTCGGACACCAGACGGGCCACGAACCCAAGTCTCGGTCCGTTGTGGGCGCCGATGGCGGGTCGTTCGGCCTGATCACCGTGTTTGCTGCGTACAAATTGGGGATCATCTGCCCAGTACGAATCCGCGGCTCCTACCTGATTTGTCGACGCACTGCTGTCCAATTGCTCACTGGTTTCGAACTTGTCGGTGCCATGCGGCACTATCTGCGCTATGACCGCACCGATGCTCGTCGCACTGATGCTGGTGTTCGCCGCCGGGGTAGGGCTCGGCTGGCTCGGGCATGCCGCGCGCGCCGGGCAGCGCGCGACGGCCGCGGAGGC
>NZ_BDAZ01000059.1 GCF_001612725.1 Nocardia anaemiae NBRC 100462
TCACGGCGGCGAATGAGGATGCGGCACGCCGACATTCGCATGCCATCGGTGCGATGGTCGATCCGCTGCGCGAGGCCGTCGGCGCGCTGAACCAGCACATTCAGCAGGTCGAACATCATCGCATCAATGCCTATTCGAGTCTGCGCGAACAGGTCGCTGGGATGCAGCGCACGTCACATCAGCTCACAACCCAGACCAGTCAGCTGGTGGCCGCACTGCGCGCCCCGCAGGTGCGCGGGCGCTGGGGGGAGATCCAGTTGGAGCGGGTGGTGGAACTGGCGGGCATGACCCGGCACTGCGATTTCGACACCCAGGTGAGCCGGGCCGCGCGCAGCGACGGCGCGACCGAGCGCACCGGCATGGTGCGACCGGACCTCGTGGTCAATCTCGCAGGCGGCAGGCAGATCGTGGTGGACGCGAAGGTCCCGTTCACCGCCTATCTCGACGCCACCATGGCCGACGACCCGGATGAGCGCGCCGAACTGCTCGGCCGCCATGCCAAACATCTGCGTGCCCATGTCGATCAACTGGCGGATAAGGCGTATTGGCTGGCCTTCGATCCCGCGCCGGAGTTCGTTGTGCTGTTCGTCCCGGGCGATCCATTCCTCGATGCCGCACTGACCACCGATTCCGGCCTACTCGAGTACGCATTCGGCCGCAACGTGATCCTCGCTACTCCGACGACTTTGATCGCGTTGCTGCGCACGGTCGCCTTCGGCTGGCGGCAGGAGGCGCTGTCCCGCGATATGGCAACCATTCAGCAATTGGGTCGTGAGCTCTACAACCGGCTCGGCATGACCGGACGACATCTGGATCGCCTCGGCGCGCAACTCGGTAAGGCCGTAGACGCTTTCAACTACACCGTCGCCTCGGTCGAGTCGCGGGTGATGGTCACCGCACGCAAACTCCACGATCTTGAAATCGCCGAACAGGAGGTACCGGCAATCCACCGGGTCGATTCACTGCCGCGGGCCGTCGGCTTCGCCGACGCCGACGATTAGCCCTGCGACGGCCGTGCCGTAACGCCGCCGAGCGCGGCGGCAGTTAGTGTCATGGTGTGGCTGCTTCCCAACGTGTGCGAACCCGGGTGCCCGCGCCGCATCGTTCGATCCTGCCCTCGGTGCCGGGTATTCCGGCCGGGGCGGCGGTTCTGATCGCGGTGGCGTGCACGTTTTTGGGGTTCCTGATCGATGCCCACGGCGAGAATGACGAGCTGACCGGGACGTTCAACACGTTGTACGTCCTTGGTTGCGTCGCGGCGGTGCTCGCCGTTCGCTATCGCGGGCTCTTCACGACGATGGTGCTGCCGCCGCTGTTGCTGTTCGTCGCGGTGCCGCTGGCTTATCAGCAGCTGATCGGTCACGCTTCGACCGGCCTCAAGGACATCTTGCTGAATCTGGCGATCCCGCTGGTCAATCGGTTCCCGATCATGGCGCTGGCCACCGTGCTGGTGCTGGCCATCGGCGCCGGGCGGATTCTGCTACATCGGCGCGAGGAAGCCGCCGGACGCGCCAACGAATCCCGTCGCGGCACCAGCTGGGGCCGCAGCAGCGCCCCCAAACGCACCAGGTCGGAGCGCACCGAGGGCGGTTCGATCGCCGATGCCGCGCGCCGCCGCACCCGCCGTCCGCAGGTCGACACCGCCGACCTCGATACCGATCTGCATCTGCCGCGCCCGAGTCGGCGCGGCAGTTCGGAAGTAGCGGATACCCCGCCGCG
>NZ_BDAZ01000060.1 GCF_001612725.1 Nocardia anaemiae NBRC 100462
AGAGAAGGCCGCGGGCCGGGAATTGTTCCGTCGCGACACCCGCAATCTCGCGCTGACCGCCGACGGCGCGGCCATGGTCGGCTTCGCCCGCACCATCCTCGACGCGCAGGGCCAGGCCGAGCGCTACTTCTCCGACTCCACCCTCACCGGCCTGATCCGTCTCGGCGCCTCCGACGATGTGATGGCCCACGAACTCCCCGACGTACTGCTGGAATTCCAGCGCACCCATCCCGGCGTCGATCTGGAGCTCACCGTCGGCCTGAGCGAAAACCTGAAAACGCGCATGGAAACCGGCGAACTCGACCTCGTCGTCGGCAAACGGCTGCCCGGTGAACGGCACGGCGAACTGCTCTGGCGCGATCGTCTGGTGTGGGTGGGCCGTTCGGCCACAACGGAATTCGACGATCCGGTCCCGCTGGTGACCTATCCGCCACCCAGCCTCACCCGGCGCATCGCATTGCGGGCGCTTGAACGTGACGCCCGGACCTGGCGGGTGACCTGCACCAGCGACAGCCAGCTCGGCCTGCGCGCCGCCGTCCTTGCCGGTCTCGGTGCCATCGTGCATGCCGAAACCCTGATCCCGGACGGTCTGCGCACGCTCGCAGACCCGCGACTCCCGACCCTTGGCGACCTCGAATTCGTCCTGATGCGGCGCCGCACGACCCTGTCTGCGCCGGAGCAGGCGCTGTGCGACGCGATCGTCGCCGGTGCCCGCCGCTTCGGCTGAGCCGCCCGTGCGGATGTGTCGGGCCCGGTCGATAGGCTTGGATTCGTGGCAGATCCCGCGACCTACCGGCCGAAGCCGGGCACGATTCCCGTTGAACCCGGTGTCTACAAATTCCGGGACGCGCACGGGCGTGTGATCTATGTCGGCAAGGCGAAGAGCCTGCGCAGCAGGTTGAATTCGTACTTCGCCGATGTGGCTTCGCTGCATCCGCGGACCAAGCAGATGGTCACGACGGCGGCCAGCGTCGAATGGACCGTGGTCTCCACCGAGGTGGAAGCACTTCAGCTGGAATACAACTGGATCAAGGAATTCGATCCGCGATTCAACGTGCGGTATCGGGACGACAAGTCGTATCCGGTGCTGGCGGTCACCTTGAACGAGGAGTACCCGCGCCTGTTCGTCTATCGCGGCGCGCGCAAGAAAGGGGTGCGGTACTTCGGCCCGTACGCGCATGCCTGGGCCATCCGGGAGACCCTCGATCTGCTGCTGCGGGTCTTTCCCGCGCGCACCTGCTCCAACGGAGTCTTCAAGCGGCACAACCAGATCGGGCGGCCCTGCCTGCTCGGCTATATCGACAAGTGCTCGGCGCCGTGCATCGGCCGGGTCGATGCCGACGAGCATCGCCGGATCGTCGAGGACTTCTGCGACTTCCTGGCCGGGCGCACCGACCGCATGGTGCGCGAGTTGGAGCGCCGGATGCACGACGCCGCCGAAGACCTGGACTTCGAAACCGCTGCGCGGCTGCGCGATGACGTTCAAGCGCTGCGACGGGCGCTGGAGAAGCAGGCTGTCGTCCTGGGAACCGGCACCGACGCCGATGTGGTCGCCTTCGCCATCGATGAGCTCGAGGTGGCGGTGCAGATCTTCCACGTCCGTGACGGCCGGGTGCGCGGTCAGCGCGGCTGGGTGGTCGACAAGTCCGGCGACGCTATCGACGGTCAGGAGGCCGGTGGCGAGGTCGCGGCTTTGGTCGAGCAGTTTCTCACTCAGTTCTACGGTGAGCAGGCCGCGATGGCCGAACAGGGCGAGGACGAGCAACCGGCCACCGCGGTGCCGCGCGAGGTGCTGGTACCGGAACTGCCCGCCGACGCCGAACAGGTGCAGGAATGGTTGAGCCGACTGCGCGGCTCGGCGGTGCGACTACGGGTGCCTCAGCGCGGTGACAAGAAGGCGCTCGCGGAAACCGTGCAGCGTAATGCGATGGAGGCGCTGGCCCAGCACAAACTCAAGCGCGCGGGCGATCTGACCTCGAGATCCGCTGCGCTGCAAGACATTCAAGATGCTCTCGATCTCGACAGTGCGCCGCTACGAATCGAGTGTGTGGATATCAGCCACGTGCAGGGCACCGATGTGGTGGCCTCGTTGGTGGTGTTCGAGGACGGCCTGCCGCGCAAGTCCGAATATCGCCATTACGCGATCAAGGAGGCCGCGGGCGAGGGTCGCTCCGATGATGTCGGCAGTATCGCGGAGGTGACCAGGCGGCGCTTCTATCGTCTGCGCCGCGAACGCGACGAGCTGGCGGCCGAGGAACTGGCATCCGGTCAGGAAAACGGTCACTCCGCCGACGACCTCGAACTCACCTCACGCCCCGGTATCGATCCACGCACCGGCCGTCCGCGGAAATTCGCCTACCCGCCGAACCTCTATGTGGTCGACGGCGGCGCACCCCAGGTGGCGGCCGCCGCGGAGGTCCTCGACGAACTCGGCATCACCGACGTCGCGGTGATCGGTCTGGCCAAACGGCTCGAAGAGGTGTGGGTGCCAGGGGAGAGCGATCCGGTGATCATGCCCCGCAATAGCGAGTCGCTATATCTTCTGCAGCGGGTGCGCGACGAGGCGCACCGCTTCGCCATCACCTTCCACCGCAGCAAACGCTCGCGCCGGATGACCGCATCCGCATTGGACTCGGTGCGCGGCCTCGGCGAATCCCGCCGGACCGCGCTGGTCACGCATTTCGGGTCGGTTGCCAAACTGAAGGAGGCCACGGTCGAGCAGATCATCGAGGTGCCCGGCATCGGTGTGGCGACCGCTAAGGCCGTTTTGGCCGCATTGCGGGAGGAATAAGACACCTACGTTGTGTGTCTGCGCCCGATACCGGAACCGGTGCGGGATGATCGACAGGCACCCTGACACAGATCCGGTAGGAAATGACACGCGTCGAATCGAACAACAGTGCGGGCAGCCCGCGGTCGGCCGCTGGGCGGACCGGCCCCGCGGGCACCCTCGGCGCACCTGTCGAACGCGGCGACGGCAACCCACCGCAGCCGAAGGTCGAGGTCGTCATCGTGACCGGCCTTTCCGGCGCGGGTCGCGGCACCGCGGCCCGCGTACTCGAGGACCTTGGGTGGTATGTCACCGATAACCTGCCGCCGGAGCTGATCGGCCGGATGGTCGAACTCGGCGCCTCCGCCGAACCGCCGATTCGCCGCCTCGCCCTGGTGATGGATGTGCGCAGTCGCTTCTTCACCGGCGATCTCTCGGCCGTCACCGAGCAGCTGCGGTCCGCGGGCGTGCCGACCAGGATCCTGTTCCTGGAGGCCTCCGATGACGTGCTGATCCGGCGCTTCGGCTTCGCGCGTCGGCGCCACCCGCTGCAGAGCGAAAGCGCCGACGGTACGCTCTCGGCGGGCATCGCGGCCGAACGGATTCGCCTTTCCGCCGTGAAAACGGCGGCCGACCTGGTGATCGACACCACCGAACTCTCGATCCACCAGCTGCACCGCAAGTTGGAGGAGGCCTATGGCGGCGGCGCGCCCACCGCACTGCAGCTGACGGTGCAGTCGTTCGGATTCAAGTACGGGGTTCCACTCGATGCGGACATGGTGTTGGATGTGCGTTTTCTACCCAATCCGCATTGGATACCGGAACTTCGGGAACATTCGGGACAGGAGACCGTGGTCAGCGAGTATGTATTGTCGCGTCCCGGCGCGGCCGATTACTTGAGCACCTGCCACCACCTGGTCGACCTGACGACGAATGGTTACCGCCAAGAGGGGAAGCGATACATGACGGTGGCAGTGGGCTGCACCGGAGGTAAACACCGCAGCGTTGCGATAGCCGAGGCGCTCGGCGAACTGATCGGCTCAGAGACCGAGGAATCCGGTCCGGCCGATGTCGTGCGAGTTGTGCACCGGGATCTGGGGCGCGAATGACGGGGTGGGAATCGGACCCCGCTATAGTTGCGCTCGGTGGCGGGCACGGGCTGTACGCGACGCTCACCGCGGTGCGGCGGCTGACCAGAAAGATCAGCGCGGTGGTGACCGTCGCCGACGACGGCGGTTCATCGGGCAGACTGCGCGCGGAACTCGGTGTGCCACCGCCCGGTGATCTGCGCATGGCCCTCGCCGCGCTCGCCGCCGACGGTGACGATGTGTGGACGCGCACCGTGCAGCATCGCTTCGGCGGTACCGGCGCGCTGGCCGGACATTCGGTCGGCAATCTGATCCTCGCGGGGCTGACCGAAGTGCTCGGTGATCCGGTCGCCGCGCTCGACGAGGTCGCCAAGATGTTGCGTATCACCGGACGGGTGCTGCCGATGTCGCCGATCGCGCTCGATATCGAGGCGGATGTTTCCGGGCTGGAAGCGGATCCGCGGGTGAGCCGCTGCATCCGCGGCCAGGTCGCCATCGCGACGACACCGGGTAAGGTGCGGCGCGTGCGGCTGATTCCGTCCGATCCACCCGCCAGTCCGGAGGCCACCTCGGCCATCGAGCACGCCGATGTCGTTGTGCTCGGCCCGGGTTCCTGGTTCACCAGCGTGATTCCGCATGTGCTTGTGCCCGAATTGCGTGACGCGCTGGTCTATACCAGAGCGCGCAAAGTCCTGGTGCTGAATCTGGCCGCGGAGCCAGGAGAAACGGCGGGTTTCTCCGCGGAACGCCATCTCCATGTATTGTCCCAGCACGCACCGGAATTCGTGGTCGACGAGGTACTGGTCGATTCCGGGTCGGTGCCGGAGGGTCGCGAAAGAGAACATGTGGCCAGGGCTGCCGAACAATTGCGGGCGCGAGTAACCTTCTCCGATGTCGCCGAAGCGGGAACCGACCGGCATCACCCCGGAAAGCTTGCCGCCGCACTGGATCAGCTGATCCGGCAACCTCGGCCACATCTGGCAGGGCTTCGAGTCGAGGGACGGCACATGGGTCAGGATGTGCGTTCCGGGTTGGGTGGAAAGGAGCGCGTCTCGTGGCGATGACAGCCGAAGTGAAGGACGAGCTGAGCAGGCTCACGGTCTCGCAGGTGAGTTCCCGCAAGGCGGAACTGTCTGCGCTGCTGCGGTTTGCGGGCGGTCTGCACATCGTCGGCGGGCGGGTGATCGTCGAGGCCGAGGTGGATATGGGTTCCATCGCGCGCAGGCTACGGCGGGAGATCTTCGAGCTGTACGGCTACGGCTCCGATGTACACGTGCTCGGTGCGGGCGGTCTGCGCAAGACCTCGCGCTATGTGGTGCGGGTGTCCAAGGAGGGCGAGGCGCTGGCCAGACAGACCGGTCTGCTCGATGTGCGCGGTCGTCCGGTGCGCGGTCTGCCCGCCCAGGTGGTCGGCGGCAGCATCGGCGATGCCGAAGCCGCTTGGCGCGGAGCGTTTCTCGCGCACGGCTCGCTCACCGAACCGGGTCGTTCCTCGGCGCTCGAGGTCAGCTGCCCCGGTCCGGAGGCCGCGCTGGCGCTCGTGGGTGCGGCGCGGCGGCTCGGCATCACCGCCAAGGCACGTGAGGTGCGCGGCACCGATCGGGTCGTGGTGCGCGACGGCGAGGCCATCGGTGCGCTACTGACCAGGATGGGCGCGCAGGACACCCGGATCGTCTGGGAGGAGCGTAGGCTGCGCCGCGAGGTGCGGGCCACCGCGAACCGTCTGGCCAATTTCGATGATGCGAATCTGCGCCGTTCGGCCCGCGCCGCGGTCGCCGCTGCCGCGAGAGTCGAACGCGCACTGGAGATCCTGGGCGAGGAGGTGCCAGATCATTTGGCCGCGGCGGGCAAGTTGCGGGTGCAGCACCGGCAGGCGTCGCTGGAGGAACTCGGCCAGCTCGCCGATCCGCCGATGACGAAAGACGCTGTGGCGGGCCGAATTCGACGGCTGCTGTCGATGGCGGACCGCCGGGCCAAGGAACTGGGGGTGCCCGATACCGAATCGGCCGTCACCGCCGAATTGCTCGACGAAGCGTGAGTCGAATCGCCGCCCCACGGGGCGGCGATTCGTTTTTCCGAGACAGGGCTGTCCACCCGGCTGACGGTCCGAAGTCCGCGGCCGCGGCGCCTTCCGGACCACTCGGACCGCAGGTGACCGGGGTCGTGCACCGGATTCCATAGTGAGCCGAAACAAGGACACAGACGGCGGATTTGTGCACCGAAACCACATACCCGGGCGTCTGCGCAGGTCCCGCCTGCTCCGGAATGCCAGGTGCGTGTCGGAGAGACTACCGTCGGGCACTACTGTGTTTTATGGCATCGGAATGAATCCGCTTGAAAGCTGAGGAGCGATAACGTGACTGTCCGGGTTGGCATCAACGGCTTCGGCCGTATCGGACGTAACTTCTTCCGGGCGGTGGAGGCGCAGAAGGCGCTCGGCACCACCGACATCGAGATCGTCGCGGTCAACGACCTCACCGACAACGCGACGCTGGCCACTCTGCTCAAGTACGACTCGATCCTGGGCCGCTTGCCGCAGGATGTGTCGCTGGACGGCGACGACATCATCGTGGTGGGCGACCAGCGGATCAAGGCGCTGGCCATCAAGGAGGGCCCGTCCGCGCTGCCGTGGGGTGACCTCGGCGTCGACGTGGTCGTCGAATCCACCGGCATCTTCACCGACGCGACCAAGGCGAAGGGGCACATCGCCGCGGGCGCCAAGAAGGTCATCATCTCCGCGCCCGCCAAGGGCGAGGACCTGACCGTCGTCATGGGCGTCAACGACGACAAGTACGACGGCAGCCAGAACATCATCTCCAACGCGTCCTGCACCACCAACTGCCTCGGCCCGCTGGCGAAGGTGCTCAACGACAGCTTCGGCATCGAGCGTGGCCTGATGACCACCATCCATGCCTACACCCAGGATCAGAACCTGCAGGACGGTCCGCACGGCGACCTGCGCCGCGCCCGCGCCGCCGCGCTGAACATCGTGCCGACCGGCACCGGCGCCGCGAAGGCCATCGGCCTGGTGCTTCCGGAGCTCAACGGCAAGCTCGACGGCTACGCGCTGCGCGTCCCGGTCCCGACGGGCTCGGTCACCGACCTCACCGTGACCCTGAGCAAGTCGGCCTCGATCGATGAGATCAATGCCGCCTACAAGGCCGCCGCCGAAGGTGCGCTGAAGGGCATCCTGAAGTACAACGTGGACCCGATCGTATCCAGCGACATCGTTACCGACCCGCATTCGTGCATCTACGACGCGCCGCTGATCAAGACCATCGATGACCAGGTGAAGGTCGTCGGCTGGTACGACAACGAGTGGGGCTACTCCAACCGCCTGGCCGACCTCATCGGCCTCGTCGGCAAGTCGCTCTGACGCGCATGGCAGTCAAGACGCTCCAGGATCTGCTGAACGAGGGTGTCGAGGGTCGGGGCGTACTCGTGCGCTCCGACCTGAACGTCCCTCTCGACGAGAACGGCGAGATCACCGATCCGGGCCGCATCATCGCCTCGGTGCCGACGCTGCGGGCGCTGGTCGAGGCCGGTGCCAAGGTGGTCGTCACGGCTCATTTGGGCCGTCCGAAGGGTGAGCCGGATCCGAAGTTCTCCCTCGCCCCGGTCGCGGTGAAGCTGGCCGAACTGCTGGGCCGCAATGTCCAGCTGGCCGGTGATGTCGTCGGCTACGACGCGCTGTCGCGCTCGGAGGGCCTGACCGACGGCGATGTGCTGCTGCTGGAGAACGTGCGCTTCGATCCGCGCGAGACCAGCAAGGACGATGCCGAGCGGGCCAAGCTGGCGGCGGCGCTGGTCGAGCTGGTCGGCGATGACGGTGCGTTCGTCTCCGACGGCTTCGGCGTGGTGCACCGCAAGCAGGCCTCGGTCTACGACGTGGCGAAGCTGCTGCCGCATTACGCGGGCACGCTGGTCGCCGCCGAGGTCGAGGTGCTTGCCAAGCTGACCGAGAACTCGGAGCGCCCGTACGCGGTGGTGCTCGGCGGTTCCAAGGTCTCCGACAAGCTGGCCGTCATCGAGGCACTTGCCCCCAAGGTCGACACCCTGGTGATCGGCGGCGGCATGTGCTTCACCTTCCTTGCCGCACAGGGTCTCTCGGTCGGCGCCTCGCTGCTGCAGGAGGAAATGATCGAGACCTGCAAGGGGTTGCTGGAGCGCTACGCGGACGTCATCCACCTGCCGCGCGATATCGTCGTCGCGGATAAGTTCGCGGCCGACGCGGACTCGAAGGTGGTACCAGCCAACGAGATTCCGGACGGCTGGCTCGGACTCGATGTCGGTCCCGAGTCGGTGGACCGGTTCGCGGCACTGCTCACCGAGGCCAAGACGGTGTTCTGGAACGGCCCGATGGGCGTATTCGAGTTCGAGAACTTCGCCGCCGGTACCCGGGGTGTCGCCGAGGCGATCGTGACCGCGACGGGCAAGGGTGCCTTCACCGTTGTCGGCGGTGGTGATTCGGCCGCGGCCGTGCGCGCGCTGGGCCTGCCCGAGGATGGCTTCTCGCACATCTCCACCGGTGGCGGCGCATCCCTGGAATACCTCGAGGGCAAGGAACTGCCCGGTATCGCGGTATTGGAGGACTGAACCATGGCACGCAAACCGCTCATCGCGGGCAACTGGAAGATGAACCTCAACCATCTCGAGGCCATCGCCCTGGTGCAGAAGATCGCCTTCGCGCTGCCGGAGAAGTACTTCGCCAAGGTCGACGTCGCGGTGATTCCGCCGTTCACCGATATCCGCAGTGTGCAGACTCTCGTCGAGGGCGACAAACTGCTGCTCACCTATGGTGCGCAGGATGTTTCGACGCACGACGAGGGCGCGTACACCGGTGAGATCAGCGCCGCGATGCTGTCCAAGCTGGGCTGCACCTTCGCGGTCGTCGGCCATTCGGAGCGGCGGCAGTACCACTCCGAGGACGACGCCACCGTGCTGGCCAAGACCAAGCAGGCGCTGAAGTACGGGATCACTCCGATCGTGTGCATCGGCGAGGGGCTCAATGTCCGTGAAGCGAAGACCCACGTCGAGTACAACCTCGAGCAGTTGCGTGGTTCGCTCAAAGGTCTGACGGCAGAAGAGATTTCGAAGATCGTCATCGCCTACGAGCCGGTCTGGGCCATCGGCACCGGTAAGGTCGCCACCCCCGCCGACGCGCAGGAAGTCTGCGGCGCGATTCGCGCGGAAATCGTCGAACTGGCCTCGGCCGAGGTCGCGGCGGGTGTGCGGGTGCTCTACGGCGGTTCGGTGAATGCCAAGAACGTCGGCGAGTTGGTCGCGCAGACCGATATCGATGGCGCGCTTGTCGGCGGTGCTTCGCTCAAGGGCGACGAATTCGCCACGCTGTCCGCCATTGCCGCGGGTGGTCCGCTGCCCTGACGGGTGATTGTTCGAATCAGCCCGGTAGTACGCATGATCGCGTACTACCGGGCTGATTCGCGTTCGGGACTTCCCGCTCGGGGTGAGGCCTACCGGTGCCAGGGATGCGATGCTGTTCGCGTTTGTAGATCCAATTGGCCGACAAGGACTTTCACGTGAGATCAATCAAGGCGCGCGCACTCGTCACCGTTATGCTTGTAGCGTGCACCGCGTTCGGGGCCGGATGCTCCGACGACTCGCCCTCACCGGTCGGAATCATCTCGAGTTCCGAGGCGGCTCCCACCAACCAGGATGCCGGGCACCAGAAGCTGAATCAGCTGGTGGGCGAATGGAATGGCGCGAAGTCGACCTACATCGCGGGTGGTACCGCGGACAATCCGATCAAGAGCGATATCACCTCGCGCTGGCACTGGATCGGCAAGACGGGCGATAACTTCATGCAGGAGGAGGCCGAGGGGACCTTCGGCGGCAAACCGTATTACCGACTCGGCACGCTCGGCTATTCGCCCACCGACGACCGCTACGAATGGTCGACGGTGGACAGCGTGACGCCGATGATGATGACCTACAAGGGCGCCAAGGCCAGTGGCGGCGCCGCCGACATCGTGGTGGCGGGGGAGTTCACCGATCCGGGTGTGCTCGGTCCGCAGTTCGTCGGCAAGACGATTCCGATGCGGACGGTGATCAAGCTGGAGTCGGCCGATCGGGTGACCATGGAGATCTACTTCGCCCCGCCCGGGGAGGCGGAGCGGATCGCGGACCGGGTGATCCTGACGCGGAAGTAGTCCCGATCAGAGGTGGTTCACTATGAAACCGCAGGCGGTGAGCGCCAGCTCCAAAGGCTCGTCGTGCGGGTCCATCGAGACTTCGGCGGTCCGCACGTCCGGATAGTGCACGTGTAATCGGTACAGGGTGCCGCGCAGGAGGTGGGCGAGTTCTGCGGGCTGCTTGGTGGCGTGCACGATGTACAGCCTGGCTGTGCCGTCGGCGATGCCGACCGAGCATTCGGCCAAGAGTGCGCCATCGGGGTCGATGAAGCCCAAAGTGAAGGTGGTGTGCAGGAATTCGTCGCGCGCGGCGAGTAGCGCGGTGACGGCATCCATATCCCAGCCGCCGCTGTCGGTGCGACGGATGCGGCCCGCGGCGGTGTAGAGCTCGGCGTAGCGGACGAGGGTTACCGGTGATGGCGGCGCGGGCAGCTTCTCGATGTGGGCGGACGGAAGATCCGGCCACGGGCCGATCTCGGTATGCCAGGTGCGTTTGCGGTCCGGGTGGCGCAGATCCGGTGTGCGGGAGGTGTTTTGGTCCACGGCTATACCGCGTGCATGGTCAGGCCGAAGCCGTTGGCATTGCGCAGGATCAGAGTGTCCGCGTCGATGGTGGCCGTCGTCTTGCCGTCGAGGGCCTTCAGCACCGCCTGCTCGATCTCCATGATCTCCGGTGCGCACGCCATCTTCGTGGTGCCGATCTGGAATGTGACATCCGGACCATTGGCGGCCGGTGCCGGGGTGGCGTGACCGGTCATGCGGTTGCATCCGGCGCTGCCGGAGACCCCGCCGTCGGCCGCGATGTTGAGCGAGGGCTTCACATCATCGAGTGTCTGCGAACGGATCTGCGCATCGGGCGTCATCAGGGCGGAGACGATCCACGTCGTGCCGGTGAGCGGCTGATCGGGCTGGGCGACCTTCTTGTCCAGCAACGTGACCGTTACTTCCTTCCCGGTCAGCGTCAGTGTCGAATCGTCGACCCGCCATTTGGGCAGCGAGGTCAATACCTTGTCCTGCCAACTATCGGCCTGGCCACGTTCCTCCGGACATGCCAGCAGTGTGCTCGCGAGTGTGCCGACATGCAGGATCCCATCGGTGAGATCCACCGTGCCATTGGCCGTATTACAGCCGGAGTTCGCCGAGATCCTGCCATCGGCAAAGGTGAGCGTCATCGGTCCGCCGCCCGGAATCTGCAGCCCCTCGACCCCGGTCGAGATGAAAGTACGCCCCATCGGCGAGCCCGCCGGTTTCTCCGCTTTCTTATCGTCATCCGAACACCCGGCCACCAGACCGGCCGTAATCGCGAGCAGGACTCCGACGCGCACCGATGTAGCCGACATGTAGCCGATGGTACGGGCGTCGACGCTGGAAAACCGTAGAACTCGGCTGGCCGTCGCGGCGGGTGCGTCCGTCTAAACAGGTAGTGGGTTACTCATGTCGGTGTGTCGGGGCGGGCACAGACTTGGTTCCGTAGCACGGATCGATGCTCGGCGATCCGCGTTTCGGAGAGGTAGTCATGAGAAGTGAGGCGCGAGCGTTTCTTGTCGCGGTGGCCGCGGCGGGGATGGTCGGCATGGCGTCGGTACCGATGGCGATGTCGGCGCCTACTACAACCACACCGTCGCCGACCGCGCCTTCGACAACCACAGCGAACGCGGGGCAATGCACTACGGCTGGTGCGGTGGGGGAGTCTTGTCCGCGTCCCGAGCCTACTTTCAACGGCGTGCCAACCCGTGCGGAACGCGGCACACAATTCACCGTGAGCGGCGATCACTGGCACTGCAACCAGATCCGGATTACCCCGAGCTGGTCCGGTTCGCCGCAGAACGCGACGGTCACCCAGGGTTCGTTCGAAACTTCCATCGACGTGTCCAATCAGGCCGCAACCGGCCAGCAGACGATCAGCGCCGCCTGCGGCGAGGAATCCGCTGTCCGGCAGATCACGATCGCCCCTCGTTCCGACGCGACCACCACGACCACGACCACGACCACGAAGCCGATCACGACGACCACGAAGCCGATTACCACGACAACCACCGGACAATCAGCCGTCGCGGAAACAACTGTCACGCCGACCGCCGGGTCGGCCGTGGACCATCCGCAGCGGGACAACCATTTCGGTGAGGTGTTGGGCATCGGCGTGTTCCTCCTCGCCCTCGGTGTGGCGACGGTCGTCCTGCGCCGACGGCGTAAGCAGGCCGTCGATCGGTCGCGCGCGGGCCGCGGTGAGCCGCACCCGCCGCTGGTACGCGTGCAGGTGGCCGGGGCATCGAGGCCGTCGATTCATATTCGGGAGTTCATGCGTCCCACTGTTCCGGCCGTCCGGGTTCGGCTGCGTGTCGGTGAGTCGCAGTTGCAGGTAAGGGAGGTTTCGCGATGACGGGACCGATATCGATAACGGCTCGCGCGGTGTTGTTCGGGCGGGCAGCGCGTGAGGTCGTCGAGGGGGAATTGGCCGAGCGCCTGCACGAGCGCGGGGTCGAGCAACTGGCGTTACGCAGAACGCCGATCGCTACCGAGGTGCTGCGGTCCGCGGCGCTGCGTGAGGTGGCCAGGGCGGTGGACGGGTTGCTCGAGGTCGACCTCGGCGGTGTCGCGGTCGCGGGTTGGCGTCGCTACCAGCGGCTGCACAGTGCGGCGATGCGTACTCGGACGGGCGGAGTCGAGCGGGTCGAGTTGTTCGAACACGAGGTCACCCGGAGCTACTGTCCGCGCCTCGAGGTAACCGTCGACGGCAGCCAGGTGGGCGAATTCGAGCTCGAACTCTGTGTCGCGGTGCTGGTTCGGCCGCTCATGGCGACCGTACGCGATGGCATGCTCGCGGCTTTGGGTCCTGGTGACTGCACTGTGACGGTCTCGATCGGCGCACCGGAAGTCGGGCCCATCATCAAGCGCGAACATCCGATCCCGTTGGCAGCCATGGTCGATCTGCGGCGGCCGATCCCGCTGGTCGACTACCAGCCGCCCCGGCCTGCCACCCCGCCGACCCGAGCCGCGCCCGGACCTCGGCCATCAGCTCCGTACAACTGACGGATATAGCGAACGGCACGTATTTCGACCCGTAGCTATGCTCGGGCCCGTGACCACTGCCGATGCGACGACACCTCTATCCACCTGGGCGCCGTTACGGTCGCGAATCTATCGGGCGCTCTGGATCGCGCAGTTGGTCTCGAATCTGGGTACCTGGATGCAAACCGTTGGGGCGCAGTGGATTCTGGTCGATGCGCCCAATGCCGCGACATTGGTGGCGTTCGTGCAGACGGCGACGACATTGCCGGTGATGCTGCTGTCGATTCCGTCGGGGGTATTGGCGGATCTGTTGGATCGGCGCAGGTTGCTGGTGGGGGCGCAGTCGGCGATGGCGGTGTTGGCGGCGGTGCTCGCGGTGTCGACGGCGACCGGGCACACCACTCCGGGCGTGCTGTTGACGTTGCTGTTCCTACTCGGGTGCGGGCAGGCGCTGACCGGGCCGTCTTGGCAGGCCATTCAGCCGGAACTCGTTGCGCGCGAAGAGATTCCGTCCGCCGCCGCGCTGGGCAGTATGAATATCAATATCGGGCGCGCGGTCGGTCCCGCCATCGCGGGTGTGCTGGTTTCGGTGTCCGGGCCGACGCTGGTGTTCGCGCTGAATGCGGTCTCGTTCGTCGGCATCGTCACGGTGCTGCTCAGCTGGCGCAGACCGGCGAAGGAACGGAAGCTGCCCAGTGAACGTCCGCTGGCCGCGCTACAGGCGGGCACCCGATTCATCCGCGCGGCGCCCGCGATCCGCCGGGTGCTGTTGCGCTCGATTCTGTTCATCGCCCCGGCGAGCGCGGTGTGGGCACTGCTGCCGGTAATCGCCCGTGACGAGCTCGGCTTGTCCTCGTCCGGCTATGGATTGCTGCTCGGCGCGCTCGGGCTCGGTGCGGTGACGGGTGCGGTCGGCCTGGGGCGAGTCCGCGCCCTGCTGACGCCCACGCAGCGATTGACGGCGGCCGCGATCCTGTTCGGTATCGCCTCGGCGGGTGTGGCGGTGCTGCACAGCGTGCCGGTGGTGCTGGTACTGCTGGTGGGAGCCGGATTCGCCTGGCTGCTCGCGATGTCGACGATGAACGCGACCATGCAATTGCTGTTGCCCGCATGGGTGCGGGCGCGCGGGTTGTCGGTGTACATGCTGGTGTTCATGGGCGGCCAGGCACTCGGTTCGCTGGTGTGGGGTCTGGTCGCCGGCGCGGTGGGGCCGGTGGCCGCATTGCTCGCGGCCGCGGTGCTGTTGGCGGGTTCCGCGCTGAGTTCGGTCTGGCTGCCGATCCGCCACAATGCGGAGGAATTGGATCTGAGCCCGAGCGCCTTCTGGCCGGAACCGCAGCTGGTCGTCGAACCGGATCCCGAGGACGGACCGGTGCTGGTGCTGCGCACCTACGATGTCCCGCCGGAGAAGGTCGACGAATTCCTGGCCGCGATGGTGTTCGTCGGACGGTCCATGCAGCGCACCGGCGCGATGGAATGGCGGCTGTATCGCGATGTCGGCGTGGTCGACCGCTATGTCGAGGCATTCGTGGTGCGCTCCTGGTCGGAGCATATGCACCAGCACCAGGTGCGGCTCACCGCCCAGGATCAATTGCGCGAACGCGCCGTCGCGGAGTTCATGATCGGCCAGGACACCACCACACACCTGGTCGCGGTAGACACACCGTAGGTCGCGTCGAGCCGGGGTGATTATGCGGGTACCGGCGCACACCCATAGACTGTCCGGCATGCGGATGTTCCTGGATATCCTCCTGATCATCACCAGCGTGCTGCTGGTGCTGCTGGTGCTGCTGCACCGCGCCAAGGGTGGAGGTCTGTCCAGCTTGTTTGGTGGCGGCGTGCAGTCCAGCCTGTCGGGATCGACTGTCGTCGAGAAGAACCTCGACCGCATCACCATCTTCACCGGCCTGATCTGGCTCATCGCCATCCTCGGCATCGGCCTGGAGATCAAGTTCGCTTGATTTGCCTGGCGACGATGACGGCCGCCGCTGTCGCCGCCGCCAGCACCAGAGTCGCGATTACGAAGGCCATCGCATAACCGTCGCCGATTACCGGTGCGACGACCAGCGGACCTAGCATCTGCCCCGCGCCGTAGCCCGCCGTGAGTGTGGCCGCGGCCCGATGGTCGGTCAATTCGATGCCGAGCTGGATCGCGAGCATGCAGATGCCCATGAACGTCCCGCCGAACAGTGCCGCCGCGATGATCGCCGACCACATGGTCGTCGACCAGGCGAGCAGGGCCGACGACGCGCACTGCGCGAGTAGCGCGAGGACCAGTGCGGTCGTCGGCGTCCAGCGATGTGCGGCAATGCTCCAGAGCACCGCCGGTGCGGCGGCCGCGCCGACGATCACCCACATGGCCGAGCCGATCGTCGCATTGTGCGCGCCGACGGCGGCGACCAAGAAGGTGCCGATCACGATATAGCCGACCCCTTCGAGCGTGTAGGCGATGAGCAGTGCGCGCCACGCTGTGCTCGTACGTTTCGCACGGACCACCTCGGTGCTGTGCCCGCCGTGAATATCCAGTCGGAAGGCAGGCAGCAAGAGCACGGCGGTCAGCCCGGCGGCACCGAGCCATAGCCCCTGCCAGGACAGCACCGGCCGCGCTGCCAGGGCGAGCAATCCCGTGAGCGCGATACCGAATCCGACCCCGCCGAAGGCGATGCCCGCCGCGTGCGCGCGGCCACCCAGGCGAGCGATCGCCCCCGCGCAGCTGACGAAGATCACCGCGCTCGCCACGCCCGCGATCAGTCGCAGCAGCGCGGGAAGCACCGTAGGGCCGGGCAGTGCGACCGATGCCTCGCTGGCCACCAGGACCGCGGCCGAGATGCGAAAAGTATTGCGGCTGTTCAGGTCCGGGCGACGCGCGAGCAGCACCGCGCCCGCGAGATAGCCCCCATAGTTGGCGGCGGCGATGAGCGCGCCATCGTGGGCATCGATGCGGTGCGCGTCCACCATGGCGGGCAGCAGGGGTGTGTAGGCGAAGCGCCCGACACCGACGGCGGCGGCAAGGCCCGCACCTGCGGCGAGTGCTGGTGCGAGGGTGCGGCGCGGGGTGTCGAGGAGTGCTGATGCGGTCACAGGATCCGACGGTATGGTCCGCCGACCAGCCTGTGAAATGCTTTCTATGCACGATGTATACGCTCAACGCATGGATATCGAGCTGCGGCACCTGCGGGCGTACCTCGCGCTCTGCGAGGAAGCGAACTACACCCGCGCCGCCGCCCGGCTGCACCTCAGCCAGCCCGCGCTGACCCGAACCATCCAGCAATTGGAACGGCTGGTCGAATGTCGGTTGATCGAGCGCACGTCCCGGCGTTTCGAGCTGACCGACGAGGGAGCCGCGCTGCTCGAGCACAGCAGGCGCATCATCGGCGATCTCGAGACCGTCCAGGCGGATCTGCGCAGGCGCGCCACGATCGAGGTCGGATTCTCCTGGCTGCTGCCCGATGCCTGGTTCGCCGCGATCCGCACCCGCTACGAGGCGCTGGGCGGCCGGATTTCGCTGCGCCGCGTAGAGGACCCGATGGCCGCACTCGATGACCGCTCGATCGATATCGCCATCCACCGCAACGATATCTGGTTGCCGCACCATCTCGAATCCCGCGAAATCGATTCGGAGCAGCGGGTACTGGCGGTTTCGGTGCATTCACCGCTGGCGACCGCGACCGGGGTGCGCTGGGCCGATCTCGCCCGGTATCCACTGGTGGCCAATACCGTTTCCGGCACCACCAATGCCGAATCGTGGGAGGCGCCCGATCCGAACCGCACCGTCATCACATGCACGAATTTCGACGAATGGATCGAACTCGTCGCGGCCGAACGCGGTATCGGGATTGTGCCGGTGCTGGCGCGCACTCGTGCACCGCATCCGGGCGTGGTCTATGTCGACATAGTCGATGCGCCGCGCTCGCATATCTATCTGACCTGGCGGGTCAAGCCGACGCCGTTGCGATCGGTACAGCGCTTTCTGAGTCTCGTCTGAATCTCAGTCGTTGCGCGGGATCCGGCCGTCGACGTCGGAGAATCCGTATTCCTCGGCGAGATCGGCTACGCGCCAAGCGGATCCGGAGCGTTGGCAGCGGTCCGGATCGGCGGCCAGTGCGACGACGGCACGGCCCGGAAATCGGGGCGATTCGGCGTTGTCGAGATCGTAGGTGCCCTCGCCCGGCAGGGTGACGACGCGGCGGCCGTCCTTATCGCGTGGCACCATTTGCAGCATCTCGGTATCGACGATTCCGGGCCAGAGCGAGACCACCGTGACGCCCGCCTCGGCGAGGTCGTCGGCCATATCCGAGGTGAGCCGGTCCAGCGCGGCCTTGGCCACGCCGTATACCGAGTTGTGCATATAGCGCTCGGCGCCTGGCGAAGAGATATTGGCGATGAGGCCCGCCGACTCGATCAGCAGCGGTGCCGCGAAAACGCTTGCGACATAATGTGATCGGACGCCGACATCGAAGGTCTCATCCCACGCCTGCGGCGGCACCTCCCAGAACGGTTTGCCCAGCCAACGCGCGGCGGCGGGTGCGTTGTAGACATTGTTCACCAGCACATCGAGTCGGCCGTGCTCATTGCGGATCCGCTCGAATAGTCGCTCGACCGCGTCGTCGTCACGGTGATCGCAGACAACCGGAACCCCGGCGCCACCGAGCAGGTCGATCTCGGCCGCGGTCGCGTGCACGGTCCCCGGTAGGCGTCCCGGTACGGCCGTGCGCCCGGTGACGTACACGGTAGCGCCCGCCGCGCCCAACTCCAGCGCGATGCCCTTGCCGATGCCGCGGCTCGCGCCGGTCACCACCGCGACCCGGCCGCCTAGAACCTGAGGTATTCCGTTCACGATCCCGGGACATTACCGTGAAACAAGAACACGTTCTAGCTATTGGAGGCCGTAGTGGAATTGATCCATCGGTTCGTGACGAGCAACGGCATTCGCATGCATGTCGCCGAACAGGGCGAGGGGCATCCGGTGATCTTCTGCCACGGCTTTCCGCACACCTGGTTCATGTGGCATCGCCAGCTTGCGGCCGTCGCGGCGGCGGGCTACCGGGCCGTCGCGCCGGATTTGCGCGGATACGGGCGCACCGATGTGCCTACCGATATCGAGGACTACACCAACCGCGCCGTCATCGGCGATCTGCTCGGCCTGCTCGATGACATGGAGGCCGAACAGGCGGTCTTCGTCGGCTTGGACTTCGGGGCCGCGCTTGTGTGGGAGTTGGCGTTGCGCGCGCCGGAGCGGGTGAGCGGCGTCATCGTGCTCAATAACCCGTTCGCTCCGCGTCCGCCGCGCGCGCCATCGCAATTGTGGGCCAAGGCCGCCCAGCGTCACTTCCTGCACTTGGACTATTTCCAGAAGCCCGGCGTGGCCGATGCCGAACTAGGCGGTCGCACAAGGGAATTCCTGGCTCGCGTCTACTATTCGCTCAGCGCCGACTACCACTACCTCGACACCTGGCGCTTCCCGGCCGAGGGGACCGGCTACCTCGATGTTCTCCCCGAGGCCCCGCTACTGCCGTGGCGTTGGCTCTCCATCGCCGAATTCGACACCCTGGCAGCGGATTTCGAGCACACCGGCTTCACCGGCGGTCTCAACTGGTACCGGGTGCTGGATCGGAACTGGGAACTCACCGCCGAATTCGCCGACGCCGAGATCTCCGTTCCGGCCTATTTCCTTTACGGCGACCGCGATCCGGATATGGAAGGCTTCAGCGGCCGCGACCCGCTCGCGACCCTGCGCGCGAACGTTCCTGACCTGCGGGCGGTCACCAAGATCGCGGACGCGGGTCACCTCGTGCAGTTGGAACGCACCGACGAGGTCAATACCTTGATCACCACCCACCTCCGCGACCTGGTCCCGGATCCGGCCCTCACCCAGTAGCCGGGTCAGCGATATTCGTCGGTCAATTCCGGATAGTCGGCCCAGCTGGGAAGTGGGCGTCGGTCCAGGTAGGCGGTGAGGCGGTCCAGCAGATACTGCCAGCGCGGGCCGACTGCGCAGGCGTCGGCGGGGCAGATGTGGCGGCGGATCAGTTCGAGATTGGTGACGACGCCGACCTGGGTCATATGCAGTTCCAGGATGCCGCCGTCGATGTGGATCACCAGATCATGCGGTGCGCGGCAGTCTTCCACGCGGATCGCGATGGGGCCGGGGACGGGACCGTCGAACGGTTCGATGGTCAGGTTGCCATTACCGCCGGTGACCTTCCCGAACCAGCGATCCAATTGCCGGTGTTCGGCGCATGCGGACCATACGTCGAGTACGGGCATGCGGAACGACCGCAGAAAGTGCAGGAGCACCCGGCCCTCCTCGATCGCCCGATCGTGTTCGGGTCGTACCTCGCCGAGCATGGACATCGTGGTCATAGCCGTGCCCTTTCGCCGCTGGTCACCGTATGTCCACTGTATTTCCTCGGTCACCACGCCGAATCCGATTCCCGGGAAGTGAGCTACCGCGTGTCGGATCCGTACTCGCCGATGCGAGGGGTTGGCGAGTCCCGCGCCGGTCAGGCAGGTCAGCGGGTGACCAGTTCGATGGCGGCGGATTCGATTCCGGGTTCGTCCAGGAGGACGGTAGTGGCCGCCGGTCCCAGCGGGATGAAGGAGTCTTCGCTGGTCACGCGGGATACGTGGCCGTCGAAACCGGCGTCGATCAGGGCGGCGCAGACGGATTCGGAGACGCCGCCGGTGTGCCGGGTTTCGTCGGCGATGAGGACTCGGCCGGTGGCGCGGGCGTGCTGGAGTAGGTCATCGGTCGGCAGCGGGGACAGCCAGCGCAGGTCGAGGACGCGGGCTCGGATGCCACGCGACGAGAGGCCTTGGGCTACCCGCAGACTCATGGGGACGCCGTTGGCGAAGGTGACGATGGTGAGGTCGGTGCCGTCGCCGTAACTGCGGGCCCGGCCGACGGCGACGTGATCGGTGTCGGAAGGTGTTGCCAGCCAGGCATTATCGCCGGAGTGGTGCAGATCTCGGGTGTGGTAGAGGGCGATGGGTTCGAGGTAGACGCAGACGCGGCCGTCGACGCGAGCGGCGCCGACGCAGGTGCGGAGCATCGCGGCGGCATCATCGGCGCGGGCGGGCGAGGCGATGATCAGGCCGGGGATATCGCGCAGTGCCGCAATGGAATTGTCGTTGTGGAAGTGGCCGCCGAACCCCTTCTGATAGCCATAACCGGCGATGCGGACGACCATCGGATTCCGGTATTGCCCCTGGGAGAAGTACGACAGGGTGGCGGCTTCCCCGCGCAACTGGTCGGCGGCATTGTGTACGTAGGCGAGATACTGGATCTCCGGAATCGGCACGAATCCGGCGAGCCCGGCGCCCAACGCCGTGCCGAGCACGCTCTGTTCGTCGAGCAGCGTATCGAAGACCCGGCGCACTCCGAACTTTTTCTGCAAGCCCTTGGTGACGCCGTACACGCCACCCTTGCGCCCGACGTCTTCGCCGAACACCAGGATGTCGTTGTCCTGGTCGAGCAGCGCGGCGAGCGTCTGATTGATCGCCTGCGCCAATGTCACCGGATCACCTTGGGTAATCGCGTGTCCTCGACGCAACGCATCGGCTTGCACCAGGTCCGGTTGCAGTGGGGCCAACGGTGCCGTCACCGCAGCGGCAGAGGTCAATTTCGGTTCGTGGCATACGGATTCGGCCATGGCGGCGACTCGGCCACCGATATCGTCGTAGCGGGCGATGACTTCGGTCGGGGTGGCGACGCCGGAGGTGACCAAGAGGCGACCGGTTGCGGTCACCGGGTCGCGGCGCAGGTCGGCGGCGATATCGGTGCGGCTGCGGTAGCCGGATTCGACATCGGATCCGGCATGTCCCATGAGACGAACGGTGCTCAGATGGAGGAAGGCGGGTTTGCGCTGTTCGCGCACCCAGTCGACCGCCTGGGTCGCGGTTGTCGCGGCGTCGAGGAGATCGCAGCCGTCCGCGTCGAAATACTGCAGACCGAGGCGAATGCCGTAGGACTGTTCGATCCAACCCGGCGGGGTCGGGACGCTGATGCCGATGCCATTGTCCTCGCATACGAACAGCAGCGGCAGCGGAACCCCTTGGCGTGCAGTGTGAATCGCGGCATTGATGGCACCGGCGGCAGTCGAGTGATTGGCCGACGCGTCGCCGAAACTGCACAGCACCACCGAATCCGACGGCCATTCGCAGGCGACACCGAGCCGTGCCGCGCGTTCGATCGCGAAGGCGAGTCCGACGGCACGCGGCAGGTGTGAGGCGATGGTGGAGGTCTGTGGGATCACCGCAGCCGGTTTGCTGCCGAAAACCTTGTGTCGGCCGCCGGATATCGGTTCGGCGGCCGCCGCGACCACGCCGAGCAGCACATCCCTGATCGGGTCCAGACCGGGCACTTGCCTGGCCCGGTGCACGAAGAATGCCCCCGAGCGATAGTGCAGCAGCGCTGGATCGGTGCGGCGCAGGGCCGCCGCCACCGTCGCATTGCCCTCGTGCCCGGATGACCCGATGCTGTAGTAGCCGCGCTTCGCACTGCCCAGCCGGCGCGCCGCCAGATCGAGATGTCTACTGGTCGCCTGTGATTCGAACAGCTCCAGGCATTGGGCTCCGGTGAGCCCGACACCCTCGAGCGGCTGCTCGACGGGACGGCTCGGTCGCGGCTCCAGCGCCGATAGTTCGGCCCGGAACCGTTCATCAAGATCGACTCGCTGTTCGGTCACGCTGTGATCATCTCCGACGGATGCCGCTCCGAGGGCCCGATTTCGGTGCGATTTCCGAAAGTATTCTGATCAACGCGGTAGTTGCGAGAAACTTCTCCGAGTACCCGGTGACCAATCGCGGATTTCATCGGCCGCAGTCAGACGCGGCATCAGCGTGAGTGCTCGGTCTCCTCGATTGTCCGCCGCAGCAGCTCGCGAGCGGCATCGAGCTCAACGGCCCGACGATCAAGCTCCGCCAGCCGCTCCCGCAGCGCGGGCAGTACGCCAGAACAGGCCCGCAACGCACCATCGTCGACCGCGCACGGCAGCAGCTGCCCGATCACCCGGGTCGAGAGTCCCGCCGCGAGCAAAGCGCGAATCTGCCCGACACGCCGCTCGGCATCGGCGTCGTACTCGCGATACCCATTGTGGCGGCGTTCGGCCGACAGCAGCCCGACCCGCTCGTAATAGCGCAGCAGCCGCTCGCTGGTGCGGGTACGGCTGGCCAGCTCACCGATCAGCATGATTTGACCTTCCCATGGTGTCAGGGATCAACACTCGGGTCGGTAACTCGATTCCGCCAGGAGAAACGTTGATCATCGACGCACACAGCCACGTCCACGACCCGCTCACCGACCATATCGCGCTGCTCGACGAGGCGGGCGTGGACAAGACCATCCTCTTCATGACCCGACCGCATCCCGAGCGGGCCGCAACCCTCACCGAACTCCGCGCGGAGATGGACCTGCTGACTCGGGCACTTGCCGGTGGCGGTGCACTCGGCCGCGAAACGGCTCGGCGCGAACTAGACGCCGCACTCGCCGCCCACCCGGACCGCTTCATCGGCTTCGCCTCGGTGCCGCTCGACGCACCCGACGCCGAAGCGATCGTCGAATGCGAGGTAGTCGGGCGCGGTCTGCGCGGCATCGGAGAGTTGACCCCGCCGCCCGGCCGAGCCGCTCTCGTCGAGCCGGTACTCCGTGCCGCGACCGACCACGGTGGACTCCCTGTCGTCGTCCACGGCGCCGCGCCCACGACCGCCGCCGACCTGCGCACCCTGACCGACCTCGCGCGCCGCTACCCTCGCGTACCCCTGGTGGTCTCCCAGCTCGGCGGAGCGCACTGGATGGAAGCGATCGAACTGGTCCGCGATACGCCGAATATGTATCTCGAACTGTCCACTGCCAGTATCGTTTTCGCGGTCCGCCTAGCCATAGCCGAAATTCCCGAGCGCACCCTCTTCGGCTCGGACGCGCCCTACGGCGACCCGGTCATCGCACGCACGATCGTCGAACGCGCCACCCGCTCACCACACGTGCGCGAACTGGTCCTCGGCGCGACGGCGCGGCAGCTGCTGAGTTAGCTCGCGGCATCCGGCAATGCCGCGGCGGCGTCCCGGTCCAACAGCCACGCAGTGGTTTCCGACCCGACGGCGCCCGCCGCGGGAATCTCCACCGGATCCGCACCCGCCACCGCCGCGGCAACGGCTTCGGCCTTGGCCGCACCGCCGACGACCAGCACGACATGGCGACTGCGCCGCACGGCGGGCAGCGTCAGCGTGACCCGCACCGGCGGCGGCTTCGGCGAATCCGATACCGCGACAACGAGTTCGTGCTGTTCGCGCACCGCATCGGTATGCGGGAACAGCGAATTCACATGCCCCTCGCCACCCATGCCGAGTAGATGCAGATCGAAGGCTCCGTGCTCCGCCAAGTGGGCGTGCACCGCCGCCGCGTACTCCGCGGCGGCCTCGACCGGATCCGGATATTCACCATCGGAGGTGGCGACCGGATGCACCCGCGACGGATCCACCGGCACATGATCCAGCAGCGCCTGCCGCGCCTGCAGATCATTGCGCTCGGAATCACCCGCGGGCACGAATCGCTCGTCACCCCAGAACACATCGAGCCGCGACCAGTCGATATCGCCGGGTGTCTTGCGGACCGATTCCAACAGTCCGATCCCGGTTCCGCCGCCGGTCAACACCACCGATGCGGAGCCACGCGCCGCCTGCGCGGCCACCACGATCGCGACGAATCGCGCGGCCGCCGCGGCAATCAAGGAGTCGGTGTCGTCGTGCACCTCGACGGTGTTCGCGGGGGAGTTCGCGCGCTCACTCATAGGTCACCTTTTCGATTCCGGCGAGCGCCTCGGCATAGATCTCGTCGGCATCCAGCCGTCGCAGTTCCTCGGCGAGGCAGTCACGAGTTTCCCGGCGCGCCAATGCGATTCGCTGATCCGGGTCACCGGTGCGGGTCAGTGTCGCGGTGCGCCCGGTCTGTGGCCGCTCGATGGCGATCGACACAGTCGAGCGATGCACCTCCACACGCAAGGCGCCCGAGCGACGCCGCACCGGACAGTCGAGCCGGGCGGCCAGCCAGCCCGCGAGCATATCCAGCGCGGGTTCGTCGCGCAGTCCGGAGACGGTCACCGACTCCACCGGCTCGAACGGCGGTTCGTCCATGGCGGCCGCCAGCAGCGCACGCCAGTAGGTGATGCGACTCCACGCCAGATCGGTATCACCGGAGGCGTAGGAGCCGAGCCGCTTCTTGATCGTCGCCTGCGGATCGGCCGCGAAGGTGGCGTCGGTGATGCGGCGAGTCGCCAAGCGCCCCACCGAATCCTTGGACGGGAACTCCGGGGCTCCGCGCGGCCACCAGGCCACCACCGGGGTATCGGGCAGCAGGAAGGGGATGACGACACTGCTCTCGTGGTTGATCAGATCACCCTGCAGCCGCAGCACTATCACCTCGGCCGCACCCGCATCACCGCCGACGCGGATCTGAGCATCGAGTCGGGTCTCGGCCTCGCGGTCACCGCGCGCCAAAACGACAACGCGACAGGGATGTTCGCGGCTGGCGTCATTGGCGGCGTCGATGGCGTCCTCGGCCTCGGAGCTGTCCAGCGTGCACACGACCAGCGTCAGCACCCGGCCCATGGTGATCACGCCATTGCTCTCCCGAAGCCGCACCAGACGTTTGGTGACCTCGGAGGTGGTGGTTTGCGGCATATCGACGATCATGGCCGCCGCCATTCGCGCCCGGTCCGGGCCAACATCTCATCGGCGGAGGCTGGACCCCAGGTCCCCGCCTCGTACTGTTCGGGCTTACCGTCGGCGGCGCTGTTCTCACCCACCCCGTCGGCTCCGCCTCCTACCATCCCCCAGTGCTCGAGCACCGGATCCAGGATGCGCCAGGACAATTCGACCTCCGCGTTCACCGGGAACAGGGACGGCACCCCGAGCAGCACATCGAGGATCAGGCGTTCGTAGGCCTCGGGGGAGGATTCGGTGAACGCCTCGCCGTAGCTGAAATCCATATTGACGTCGCGCACTTCCATGCTCGACCCCGGCACCTTCGAACCGAACCGGGTGGTAATGCCCTCATCGGGCTGCACCCGGATGACCAGTGCGTTCTGCCCGAGATCCTCGGTCATGGTCTGATCGAACGGCAGATGCGGCGCCCGCTTGAACACCACCGCGATCTCGGTCACCCTGCGGCCGAGGCGTTTTCCGGTGCGCAGGTAGAACGGCACGCCCGCCCAGCGTCGGGTGTCGACCTCGAGGGTGATCGCCGCGTAGGTCTCGGTGCGCGATTGCGGGTCGAAACCCTCCTCGTCGAGCAGTCCGACCACATGCTCGCCGCCCTGCCAACCCTCCGCGTACTGTCCGCGCGCGGTGGTTTCATCGAGCGGCTCGACGAGTTTGGTCGCCGAGAGCACCTTGATCTTCTCCGCCTGCAGCTGCTTGGGCTCGAAGCTGATCGGCTCCTCCATGGCGGTCAGCGCGAGCAATTGCAGCAGGTGGTTCTGGATGACATCGCGGGCCGCGCCGATACCGTCGTAATAGCCCGCGCGCCCGCCCAATCCGATGTCCTCGGCCATGGTGATCTGCACATGGTCGACGTAATTGGCATTCCAGATCGGTTCGTAGAGCTGGTTGGCGAAGCGCAGTGCCAGGATGTTCTGCACCGTCTCCTTGCCGAGATAGTGATCGATGCGGAATACCGTCTCCTCCGGGAACACCCGGTTGACCAAGGCATTCAGCTCGTGTGCGCTGTCCAGATCGTGGCCGAACGGCTTCTCGATCACCACCCGGCGCCACGGCTTGCGGCCCTCGCCATTCGTTTTCGTCGGCTGGGCCAGTTTGTGCTCGGAGAGCTGATCGAGCACCACCGGGAACATATTCGGCGGAATCGACAGGTAGAAGGCGTGATTGCCGCCGGTGCCGCGATCCTTGTCCAGCTTCGCCAGCACATCGGCGAGTTTGGCGAAGGCGGAATCGTCGTCGAAGGAGCCCTGCACGAAACGGATGCCCTCGGCCAGGTGATCCCAGACCTCCTGCCGAAATGGCGTGCGCGCGTGCGCTTTCACCGCGTCGAGCACGACGTTCGCGAAGTCCTCGTCCGCATAGTCCCGGCGCGCGAAGCCGACCAGTGCGAAGCCCGGGGGCAGCAGCCCCCGGTTCGACAGATCGTAGATGGCCGGCATCAGTTTCTTCCGGGACAGATCGCCAGTGACGCCGAAGATCACCATGCTGCACGGTCCCGCGATGCGGGGAACCCGCTTATCCCGCTCGTCGCGCAGCGGGTTCTTCCAGGTATTGGTCTGAGTGCCGGCCATCGGGTCAGTTATCTCCGGTCTTGGCCAGTTCGCCTGCCGTGGCGGAAAGCAGCTCCTCCCACGACTTCTCGAACTTCTCCACACCCTCGCGCTCGAGTACCTCGAATACGTCGTCGAGGTCGATGCCGACCGCGGTGAGCTTGTCGAACACATCCTGCGCGGCCGCGGCGGTACCGCTGACGGCGTCGCCACGGATCTCGCCGTGATCGGCGACCGCCTCGAGGGTCTTCTCCGGCAGCGTGTTCACCGTATTCGGCGCCACCAGCTCGGTGACATACAGCGTGTCCGAGTACTCCGGATTCTTCACACCGGTCGAAGCCCACAGCGGCCGTTGCCGATTCGCACCGGAGGCGGCCAGATGGTTGTAGGTCGAGGTGTGCGCACCGCCGTCGAAGACATCCTGGTATTCGGCGTAGGCCAGGCGCGCGTTGGCGACACCCGCCTGTCCGCGCAGTGCCAGCGCCTCCGGCGTGCCGATCGCCTCCAGCCGCTTATCGATCTCGGTGTCCACCCGGGAGACGAAGAACGAAGCGACCGAATGGATCTTGGCAAGATCGTGGCTGGCACCCTTGGCATTGCGCAGACCGTCGAGGTAAGCGCCCATCACCTCGCGGTAGCGCTTGACCGAGAAGATCAGGGTGACGTTGACGCTGATGCCCTCCGCGATCACCCGGGTGATCGCGGGCAGGCCAGCCTCGGTGGCCGGAATCTTGATGAACAGGTTGGGCCGGTCCACCGTCTTCCACAGGTCGATGGCCTGCGCGACCGTCTGCTCGGCGTCGAATGCCAGGCGCGGGTCGACCTCGATGGAGACCCGGCCGTCGACACCGTTGCTGGCCTCGTATACCCCGGCCAGTACATCGCAGGCCGCACGCACATCGTCGGTGGTGATGGTCCGGATCGCGGAATCCACATCCGCGCCTTGGGCCGCAAGCTCTTTCACCTGACCGTCGTAGGCATGACCCTGACTCAGGGCGCCCTGGAAGATGGTCGGATTGGTGGTGACGCCGACGACGCTGCGGGTTTCGATGAGCTCGGCCAGGTTGCCGGACTGGATCCGGTCCCGCGACAGATCATCGAGCCACACCGAGACGCCCGCGGCGGAGAGGGCGGCGAGGTTTTCGTTCTGTGCCATGAGCTCTTATCCCTTCACGTTGTCCAGGGTGCGCTGCGCGGCAGCGACTACGGCTTCCGCGGTGATCCCGAACTCGCGGAACAGGGTCTTGAAATCGGCCGAGGCACCGAAGTGCTCGATCGAAACGATCTCGCCCGCGTCACCGGTGAACCGGTACCACGGCATCGCGATACCGGCCTCGACGGCCACCCGAGCGGCGACCGTCGGCGGCAGTACCTCGTCCCGATATGCCTTGTCCTGCGCGTCGAACCACTCCACGCACGGCATCGAGACCACGCGGGTACCGATGCCCTGCGCCTCCAGCGTAGTGCGGGCGGCGACGGCGAGCTGCAGCTCGGATCCGGTCGCGATCAGGATGACCTGCGGTGTCCCGATGGACGCCTCGGCAAGCACGTAGCCGCCCTTCTTGACACCTTCGTAGCTGGTGCCCTCTAGGATCGGCAGATCCTGGCGGGTCAGCGCGAGCGCGGACGGTCCGTCCTGGTGGGCGGGTTCGGACACCGAGAAGTGCGAGGTGTGCTCGCTGCTGTCGCGCTCGAGGATGGTGCGCCAGGCGTAGGTGGTCTCGTTGGCGTCGCCGGGGCGGACCACATTCAGACCCGGAATCGCGCGCAGCGCGGCCAGGTGTTCGATCGGCTGATGCGTCGGGCCGTCCTCGCCGAGGCCGATGGAGTCGTGCGTCCACACGTAGATCGCGGGTACCCGCATCAGCGCGGCCAGGCGTACGGCCGGGCGCATGTAATCGGAGAAGACCAGGAAGGTGCCGCCGTAGGGGCGAGTCGGGCCGTGCAGCGCGATGCCGTTGAGGATCGCGCCCATGGCGTGCTCGCGCACACCGAAGTGCAGGGTGCGGCCGTACGGGTTGGCCTTCCACATACCGGTCGAGATCGACTCCGGACCGAAGCTCGGCGCGTCGGGCATGGTGGTGTTGTTGGATTCGGCGAGGTCGGCCGAACCGCCCCACAGCTCCGGCAGCACCGGCGCCAGCGCGGCGAGTACCTTGCCGGACGCCTTGCGGGTGGCCATCCCCTTCGGATCCGCCTCGTAGGTCGGCAGATTCGCGGCCCAGCCCTCGGGCAGATCACGCTTGGCGAGCCGATCGAACAGCGCCTTGTTCTCCGGGTTGGCGGCGGCCCACGCGTCGAACTGCTGCTGCCAGGCCGCATGCGCCTGCTGGCCGCGCTCGATGACCTTGCGGGTGTGCGCGATGACATCGTCGTCGACCTGGAACTTCTTTTCCGGGTCGAAGCCGAGGATCTTCTTGGTGGCGGCCACTTCGTCGGCGCCGAGTGCGGCACCGTGCGCGGCACCGGTGTTCATCTTGTTCGGTGCCGGGTAGCCGATGATGGTGCGCAGCACGATGATCGAGGGCTTGCCGGTCTCCGCCTTGGCCGCGGCCAGCGCCGCCTCGATGGCGACGACGTCCTCGCCGCCCTCGACCACCTGCACATGCCAGCCGTAGGCCCGGTAGCGCTCGGCGACATCCTCGGTGAAGGCGATGGTGGTGTCGTCCTCGATGGAGATCTTGTTGTCGTCGTAGATGACGACCAGGTTGCCGAGCTGCTGTGTGCCCGCGAGCGAGGAGGCCTCGGAGGTGACGCCCTCTTCCATGTCACCGTCGGAGGTGATGACGTAGATGAAGTGGTCGAACGGGCTGGTGCCCGGTGCGGCGTCCGGGTCGAACAGACCGCGCTCACGCCGCGCCGCCATCGCCATGCCGACCGCGGAGGCCAGACCCTGGCCCAGCGGGCCGGTGGTGATCTCGACGCCGTCGGTGTGGCGGAACTCGGGGTGTCCTGGGGTGAGCGAGCCCCACTTGCGCAGATGTTCGAGGTCGTTCAGCTCCAGACCGTATCCGGCGAGGTAGAGCTGGATGTACTGGGTGATGCTGGAGTGGCCGCAGGACAGCACGAAGCGGTCCCGGCCGACCCAGCTCGGATCGGTCGGATCCAGGCGCATGGTGCGCTGGTAGAGGGTGTAGGCCAGCGGTGCGAGGCTCATCGCGGTGCCGGGGTGCCCGTTCCCGGCGTTCTGCACCGAATCGGCGGCCAGAACCCGAACGGTGTCGACGGCCTTGGTGTCCAGATCCGTCCAGTCGTCCGGGTGGTTCGGCTGAGTGAGGGCGCGGATGTCGTCTGTGACTGACACGACCGAGGTTCTCCTGACATTGGTTTCGTCGACGGTGGCGAGGGGTGCACGCACGGCAGCGGTGGAATGCGAACCGGTTTACCCCAACTACCCTAGATGTGCCCGATGACCGGCATGTGACGAACCCGGCTTACTCACGGGTGTCGAATCGCTGCGACAGCGTGCCGCAGCGAGGGGCTATGGAAAGAAGGCTGTGCGGCTGGGTCTACCATCGTCTGTAGTAGTTGCCGCCTCGCACCAGCTCGAGCAGGGGAGCGCGGTAGTGGTTCATGCCGGATGCGATGCACAGCGTGCGAGGAGAGATAGTGCGGATAGGGCAACAGCCGGGTGGCAATGGCGCACACGGCTCCTCCGCGACGGCGCTGGCCGACCGGTTGACCGGCGATGGCCTGCTGTCCCGACTACTGCGGCGACCGCTCGCCTATATCGCGTTGACCAAGCCGCGAGTCATCGAGCTGCTGCTGGTCGCGACCATTCCGACGATGCTGCTGGCCGACCGCGGCCATGTCGATATCCGACTGATCCTTGCCACGCTGTTCGGCGGTTGGATGGGCGCCGCGAGCGCGAACACCCTCAACTGTGTCGCCGACGCCGATATCGACAAGGTGATGAAGCGGACCGCGAAGCGGCCGCTGGCCAGGGAGGCCGTGCCGACTTCGCACGCCTTCGTCTTCGGTGTGACGCTCGGTATCGGGTCGTTCGCCTGGTTGTGGTGGCAGGCGAATCTGCTCAGTGGTCTGCTGGTCGTCGCGACGATCCTGTTCTACGTCTTCGTGTACACCCTCGGCCTCAAGCGTCGGACCTCACAGAATGTGGTGTGGGGCGGCGCGGCGGGATGTATGCCCGCGCTGGTCGGCTGGTCGGCGGTGACCGGAAACATCGGCTGGCCCGCGATCGCGCTGTTCGGTGTCATCTTCTTCTGGACGCCGCCGCACACCTGGGCGTTGGCCATGCGTTACAAGGAGGACTATCGCGCGGCGGGGGTGCCGATGCTGCCGGTCGTGGCCACCGAGCAGGCTGTCACCAAGCAGATCGTCATCTACACCTGGCTCACCGTGCTCACCACCCTCGCGCTGGTCCCCGCGACCGGTGTGGTCTACGCGGCGGTCGCGCTGGTGGCCGGAGCGTGGTTCCTGCTCATGGCGCACCAGCTGTACTCCGGTGTGCGACGTGGTGAATCGGTGAAGCCGCTGCGACTGTTCTTGCAGTCCAACAACTATCTGGCCGTGGTGTTCTGTGGTCTCGCGGTGGATTCGGTGCTCGGGTGGGACACGATCGGCAGCTTCTTCGGCTAGGTCAGCCGAGGTATCCGTCGGGCCGGATTCGTACGGTGGTGCCGTCGACCGCGTCATAGGCGGCGAAGGCGTGACCGTCGACATCCACGACGTACGGTCCGGTCGCCTTATCGCCGGGGCGGATCACGCGGTACACCTCGACACCGGGTTCGGGCGGTACGTCGGTTTCGCCGAATGACAGCAGCGTCGCATGCGGTCCACGGAACAGGTCGAACAGTCGAATCGGGCGACCGTCGGCATCTTTGACCGGTGCGTCGGGCGCGCGGTCACCCGCGACGAGCACGCCGGGGTCGACCGGATCGCGGTAACTGATATCCAATTGACGCGTCTGCTCGCCGCGCTGCATGGCGTCCTCGGCACCATCGACCAGCTTGTCCAGCAGTTCGGTACTGATGCCGAGCACCCGTGCGGCCACCGCGCGTCGCTCGGATTCGTAACTGTCCAGCAGTGATTGGTCGCCCGCGACGGCGGCCGCGAGCTTCCAGCCGAGGTTGTAGGCATCCTGGACACCGGTGTTCATGCCCTGTCCGCCGGTGGGCGGATGCACATGCGCGGCATCGCCCGCGAGGAATACCCTGCCCTCCCGGAACCGTTGCGCCAGACGGATATTCGGCCGCCATACCGTCGCCCAGGTGAGATCGGTGAGGACGATATCCAGATCTCCGGCGTAGCGGTCGACGAACTGCTGCAGCAGCTCCAGGGTGGGCTCGGCGTCGGTGTCCAATGGCGCGCCGAACTGGAACTGGCTGCCACCGGGCAACGGGGACAATACGATTCCGTCCATCGGGCGACCGGCGGCGGCGAACCAGTAGCCGTAGTCGTGATCGAGTGCGTCGGCACTGACATCGCCGAGCAACATGCGGATCGAATCATCGGTGCTGCCTTCGAACGCAATGCCGAGCATCTTTCGGACGGTGCTCTTGCCGCCGTCCGCGCCGACGAGATAGGCGACACGCAGCGTCTCGACGACGCCGTCGTGCGCCAATTCGACCTCGACGCCGGTCTCGTCCTGTTCGAAAGTGACCAGCGCCGTGGCGAGTTCGACCCGCACGCCGAACTCTGCGAGCCGATCACGCAGAATGGCCTCGGTATGTGACTGCCCGAGCACCCAGGGGTTGGGATAGGGGACCGCGGGCGTCGGCTCGACCGGTTCGGCCATCCGATGTTCGCCCGCGAATTGATTGCCGGAGTAGGCGCGGATGACCGGTGTCGGTGCTCCGGCCCGGTGGACCGCGTCCAGTACGCCGAGGTCGTCGAAGACTTCGAGGGTGCGCGGTTGGATGCCGTCGCCGCGCGATCCGGCGAAGAATTCGGTTGCCCGGTCGATAATGCGCACCGGGATATTGCGGCGGGCCAGGTCGATGGCGAGGGTGAGGCCGGTGGGTCCGGCGCCTGCGATGAGTACTTGCGTGTGCACGATATCTCCGTACTGAATTTGTGTCGGCGGCTTGGGTGTCGATCGATCAATCCGGGACGACGACCACCCGGGGGGAACCTAATTGCGCTGCGGCCCATGCTTCTTCGATCTTCGAGAGCGGGAATTCCTGTACCGCGGTGTCCAATCGGCCGTCGGCGATCAAGCGCATGTATTCGGGGATGGCGGCCACCATCGACTGCACCGACGTGGATCCGGCTCCGCTGCCGGAGATCGTGATGCGACGGCTGCGCAACAACGCCGCCGGGACGGCAGCCTCGCCACCTGCCATCGTGCCGATCTGGATGTATGCGATATCCGCGTCGTCCTCGGTCAGCCCCTGGCGTCCGAGCGCCGCCAAGGCGGCCTCGGCCGGTGCGCCCCACACATAGTCGAGCACCAGACTCGGCGCCTCGGCACCGATCACCTCGGCCAGCGCCGACGCGGTGGCTGCCCTGTCGTCCTGGAGCGTGACCGTACTCGCGCCGTATCCCGCCGCCCGATCGAGCGCCGACGGATTGCGTCCGGCGGCGATCACCCGGTCCGCGCCGAGTACGAAGGCGTTCTGCACGGCTAGCAGACCCGCGGCCCCGGTGGCGCCGAGGACAAGCACGGTGCCGAGCTTCTGGTCGGTCAGTGCGGCGCGGCGTTCGCGCAGAACCAGCCACGAGGACAAACCGGGATTGAGACCACCGGCGATCCGCGCCGGATCGACGCCGGTCGGGAGGGGAATCCGGATCCGCGCGGGCACCGCCATCCGCTCGGCCAGCGTGCCGTAGGGGGCCTGCGGGAACCCGGTGTAGACGAGTGCACCCTCGGCGGTGCGTGCCACCGCGTCGATGCCCGGGATCAGGGGGATAGGCGCCGGTGCTGCCGTAGTGCGTGCCGGCGGCCAGCGCTCGAACGATCGGATGGATGCCCGCCGCCACCAGTTCCACCAGGTCCCGACCTTCGGTCACCTGAGGGTCGTCGAAGTCGCCGTATACGGGAACCTCACGTGCGCTGTGCAGGACTGCCGCTTTCATCATCGCCACCAATCTGAATTGAAATTCACTGAATCTGAATTCAGTATGGAGTTGGTAGGTTTTCCTGTCAAGGAGGTGGTGCGCGTGACGTCGAGTCGCCGGGAGAAGTCCGCAGAGACCGAACAGGCGCTCAAGGATGCGGCGCGGCGGGTGTTCGCCGAACGTGGCTACTTGAACACCAAGATCACCGACATCACCGCGGCAGCGGGGCGCGCGGCCGGGTCGTTCTACAACCACTTCGCCAGCAAGGAGGAACTGCTCCAAGCCCTGCTGAACGATCTGGCGAGCGCCGGGGACGAGCGCGCGGAGCAGCCCGAACACAAATCCGATTTCAGTGATCCGGAGGCGGTGCGGTATCACGTCGCCGGATATTGGACCTTTGCGCGGGAACATGCGCCGGTGCTGCGCGCCATGACGCAGGCGGCGATCGTCAGCGAGGATTTCGCGCGCGTACTCGGACGGTTCGGGGTCGAACAGCGCGCGGATATCGCTGATCATCTGGATGTCCTGGCCGACCAGGGATTACGGCTGCCGAGCAGCATCGATGCCAGTCTGGCGATGATGTTCCAGGTCGCCCAGGGCATGGTGGCGCTGGTCGAGGACGGCACCGTCGCGCTGACCGATGACCAGGCGATCGAGGGGTTGACGCGGTTCATTTACCGCGGTCTGACCGGACGGGACTACTGACTCGGCAGCGCTCCGTCGGGTGAATCGGGCTGCGGCGCAGGGAAACTGCCCGGCAGAGGTGTGATTGGGCTGCGCGGCAGTGGAACCGATCCGGCGGCGACGGGAGGAATGAATCAGACTGCGGGGCAATTGGTTCCGTGTACCAACGGCCGCGCCGGTGCACGGCCGTTGGTATAGGGCTACGGCAGTAGCACGATCGAGCCGGTTGTCTTGCGGCCCTCGAGATCGCGGTGCGCCTGCTCGGCTTCGGCCAGCGGATATGTGGCGCCGATCCGCACGTCCAGGGTGCCGTTGGCGATCGCGTTGAGGATATCGGTTGCGCGCCAGACCAATTCGGCGCGGTCCCGGGTGTAGTGCGCCAGCGTGGGTCGGGTGACGAACAGCGAGCCCGCCGGGCCGAGGCGCTGCAGATCGAAGGACGGTACCGGGCCGCTGGCCGCGCCGAACAGGGCCAGCATGCCGCGTACCCGCAACGATGCAAGGCTGGCCTCGAAGGTGGCCGCGCCGACACCGTCGTAAGCGGCGGCGACGCCGACGCCCTCGGTAAGCGCGCGGACCTGCTCGGCGAGATCATCGGTGTAGCGCAGTACCTCGCTCGCGCCCGCCTCGCGGGACAGTTTCTCCTTCGCGTCCGAGGAGACGGTGGTTATCACCCGGACACCGCGTGCGACGGCGAGCTGGGTGAGCAAGAGGCCGACGCCGCCCGCGCCCGCGTGCACCAGCACGGTCTCGCCGGGTTCGGGCTTGTAGATCGATTCGATCAGGTAGTGCGCGGTCATACCCTGCAGTAGTGCCGACGCGGCCACCGGTGCGTCGACACCGTCGGGCACTTTGACCGCGACCGCCGCCGGAACCGCGACTCGCTGGGCGTAGCTGCCGGGCGCGGCCGCCCAGGCGACCCGGTCGCCGACGGCGAATTCGGTCACATCCGGGCCGACCTCGGCGACCACGCCGGTGCCCTCCGCGCCGGGGATATAGGGGACCGCCTGCGGATAGCGGCCGGTACGGATATAGGTGTCGATGAAGTTGATGCCGATCGCCTCGGTGTCGACCAGCAGCTGATCCGGACCGGTCTGCGGATCCGGCACCTCGACATAGTTCAGGACTTCGGGACCGCCGTGCTCGGAAACCTGAATAGCGCGCATGAGATCCGTTCTACACCCACGCGGGCTGGACCCGAACGTACCGGTCAGTAAACTAGCCGCCATGAGTGTTGAAGCCGCCGCCCCAGTGCAGCTGTCGGGTTCACTAGTGGATTCGGTCAAGGGATTCGTCGCCGAGCACGGCGGCTCCGCCACCGCCGTGCTGCAGCCGATCGGCCGCGCGGGTGTGCGTGTCACCCTGGTCGGCTCCGACGGTGTCCTCGGTGACCGCGTGGTCGATGATCTGGCGACCGCGAAGGAGCTGGTCGAAACCGTCGACGGGCTCACCGAGGCCGATGAATGGGACCGCGAGCTGATTTCGGTGGTCACCCCGCGTAAAGGGCACTGGGCCAAGATGGCTGGTTGGGTCGCCCGACAGACCCGTTTTCCCAAGGCGCGCAACGAGAACTGAGCCGCTCAGGCTCGCGTGATCGCGCCGTCCGAACCGCGAGTTTCGCGTGGGACGCGCAGGACCAGCCGCACGACCGGGCCAGCGAAGATGCCCGCGAGCCGGGTGAAGGGCCAGATGCCGAGGATCAGCAGCAGGATCAAGCCGCGCGCCTGGTAGATGAGCGGGGCATGCTGCATGGCCTCGGGATACGGATCGATGGTGCACAGCGAGCGGAACCAAGCGAAAAGCGTTTCGCCGGTTCGATATTCGCGTGCCACTGTGGTCGGGTCGTATTCGATGATCACCCCGGATAGCAGCGCGGCGGTCAACGCCGGGAAGGTGATGCGGTCGAGCGGGGTGACCACCGGACGCGACGGACCCGCGATCAGATCCGGTAGGAACAGCAACACCGCCCCTACCGTGGCCGCGGCGGCACCGCCGATCTGCACGATCGTGATGACCACGTGCAGCGCACCGGAGGGGCGGGCATGCGGTTCGGCGGTGATCACCTGGATCAGTCGGGTGAGGACTATGAGGCAGACGCCGAGCCGGAATGCCGTCGATCCGACCCGCTGGCTGCGATCCATCTCCGGATAGTTGGAATAGCTGCGGAAACCGTCGCGCCGGTAGCGCCATACGTGACCGAGCACGAACGAGATGAACGCGCCGTAGGGCAGCGCGATCCACAACAGCGATGTCACGGCGAGTTCGCTTCCCTTGCCGACGATCGGACGTATCACGTTCGCAGAGACACCGAATGTGGAACAAGGGACCAACGGCCCTTACCCAGCGGTACTTCGGGACTCGTGGTCCGACAGGACGACGATGGCGCAGCTGAGGAGCGCGGTGCGGTCGGTGGCGATCAGGTGCGTCGGACGCCGTAGTGGATCAGGCGGGGCCGCGTGGCGCCCAGCACCTCGGTGGGCCATCGCGGCCATCGGGATCAGCCCAGTGCTTTGACAATCTCTGCGGCGAGCGGTGCCGACGATGCGGGGTTCTGCCCGGTGTAGAGATTGCAATCGACCTCGATATGCGGGGCCCACGGCTCGCCCTCGCGGAAATCGACGCCGAGCTCGACCAGCCGATCCTGCAGCAGCCACTTGGCCTTATCGGCGAAACCGGCTTGTGTCTCTTCGGCATTGGTGAATCCGGTGACCCGGTAGCCGACGAACGGGGATTCGCCGTCGATGGCGGTCGCGAGCAGCGCGGCGGGCGCATGGCAGACGACGCCGAGCGGTTTGCCCGAGGCCAGCGCGGCACCGAGCAGCGCGGCGGAGTCGGTATTCACCGACAAATCTTCCATCGGGCCGTGTCCGCCGGGGTAGTAGACGGCGTCGTAGTCGGTCACGTCGACATCCTCGAGCCGGATGGGGCTGCGCAATTCCGCCGCATCGGCCAAGGTCCGGGCGATCTGCGCGGCGCCGTCCGCGCCGCCGTTGACCTCAGCCGCGAGACTGCCCTGGTCGACGGTCGGAACGACACCGCCGGGAGTGGCCACCACGATCTCGTGACCCGCCGCCTTGATGGCCTTATACGGTGCCACTACCTCTTCGGCCCAGTAGCCGGTCGGATGTTTGGTGCCATCGGCGAGCGTCCAGTAGTCGACGCCGGTCATGACGAAAAGAACCTTCGACATCGTGTGCCTCCTGATCGGGGATGGTTCGACGTGCTGATGTTCCGCATCCGGAGTGCCAATCCGTCGCGATGTCGACGTTAGGCACCAGATCATCGAAGCACCAATTGGATCGCCAATAGGAGACATCAGAATAATAATGGGTCTCCGGTTCCGAGTCCGGACGCCGTCCGGATCGTAAAGTAGGGGACGATGAACGCGGATAAGGCGAGCGAGCTGGCGGCTCGGCGTGTTGGTGCCGCGCATGCCGACGCGCAGCAGCGTGTCGCGCTCGCCGAGAGCTTCTATCCACCGGAGCTTCGCGCCTACCGTCGGGCCGAAATCGCCTTCCTGCAGTGGGAACTCGCCCGCGGCGTGCTGCACGCCGAGACCGGCAGCCCGTGGTGGCGGGCGATCAATGACCGGCTGCTGCACGACAAACTGGAGGCCGCGCTGCTGCACCATGCCGGGACCCGCGATGCGTCGACACCCGGTGCCCTGCTGTGGCTCGAATTCCTCACCGCCCCTTCGCCCGCGGCGTGGTATCGGGCGCATAATCGAAGCATCGTCGCAGGTTATCTGGAACATCAGGAGTTGGCCGCGGCCGAACTGCCCGCCGAACGGTTGATGATCAATGTGACGCTGATGCGGGTGCTGTTCACCCACGTACTGGTGGCGCGGCCGACGCTCGCGCTCGGCCGGTTCGGGGCCCTCGGCGGCTGGTCGGCCGACCCGCGCCGCAGCTCGGTTCGGCTTTTTCTCGACCTGCGCAATGTTTTTCCCGAGGTGTATCCGCTGACGAATATGTCCGTCGATGCGGTGCTCGCGCTGGAGGGACGCGTGGCACGGGCACTCGATTACGGTCTGATCGTGCCGAAGTTGGAGCAGATATACGCCTTCGCGGCAGAGCAATTGGCAGAGCCGATGATCGTCGGGCTCGTCGAGAACGGTGATCCCTGCTACGCGGGGCTGCGGCTCGAGCGCGGACAACTGGCATCGGACGCATTGATTCGAACGCTAGCGCGGGCCACTCGGCCGCGGTTCGCATAGTCGGGTCGTTGATACGCGTCAATAATCGCCGCGCACAAGGTTTTTCGGCAACTCACCGGCCGTGAATCGGGCGATCTCCGTCGCGACAACGGCATAGGCGCGTTCGAGACTGCCGCGGCTGCTACCCGCGACGTGCGGCGTCAGCAGCAGGCCGGGTGCCGTCCACAGTGGATGGTCGGGCGGTAGCGGCTCCGGGTCGGTGACATCGAGGGCCGCGCGCAATCGACCCGAAACCAGTTCGGCCAGTAGCGCTTCGGTCCGCACGATCGGCCCGCGCGCGACATTCACCAGCACCGCGCCATCGGCCATCCTCGCCAAGAATTCGGCATCGACCATGCCGATGGTCTGATCGGTCACCGGAACCATCAGCACCACGGCATCGAATTCGCCGAGCAGCCGCGGTAATTCGTCGACGCCGTGCACACCGTCGCGTGCGTTCGTGCCGACCAGCGTCAGCGTCGCGTCGAAAGCTTCCACCCTGCGGCGCAATTCGACGGCGAGATCACCCGCACCGATGCCGAGGATTCGCTTACCCGCCAACGTATCCGTCCGATGCTGATACCAGCGATGTTCGCGCCGCAAGTCGGCGAATTCCGTCAGCTCGCGATACATCGTGAGCAGCGCTGCGACCACCCACTCCGCAGAGCTGCCACCGTGCGCACCCCGCGCATTCGACAGCAGCACCCCATCGGGCAGCCGACCGATCCACCCTTCGGCCCCCGCCGTCAGCATCTGCACCAACCGCAACTTCGGCAGCCCGGCCAGATCGATCGACTCGGGCCGACCCAGGAACGCCGGAACCAACACCTCTGCCAACTCCGCCGCCGCAGGCAGCGCTTCGCCGGGCGTATACCGAACCGGCCGTATCCCATCGAGCCGAGCCAACACCTCGACCCCATAATCATCAGGCACAAGCACAGTTACCGGCATGCCTGCCAGATTAGCCGCGCCCAGCACCGAACTGCATCCCATCATCGGACCATTCACCGTCGTCGCTACCGAAACGAGTCGACGCCCCGAGTATCGCGTCACGCGTGGCTGGGCTGCCGTGTGCCCGGAATCCGCGATGACCCGCAATTCGGCACTCGGCCATGCCTGCGCCAATTGCCAAGCGGTGTAGAGAGATCCGGCCAGGTCGAGACGACCATGAATCAGCGCAGCCGGAATCCCGCGAGCTGATGTGCCTCCGGCAATGAGGCGCCATTGCCGAGCCAGGCGTCATTGGCGAAGTGGTGCGAGGAGGCCGCGCTGGTACGGCTCGATGCCAGGCAATGGTTGTGGCGCTTCGGTGCTCAACGCTGATGGTTCCGTTGGAACGGCGGGCCGGACGGGCTACGCCAGCTGTTCTGTGGAGTTGGGGATCGGGGCTGAGATGTGTTCGCGGGTGCGGAGGGAGGCCCAGAGGGCGGCGGTGGCGGCGGTGCAGGCTGCGGCGCCGCCTACGTGGGTGGCGACCAGGGCGGCGGGGACGTCGGTGAAGTACTGGACTACGCCGACGAGGGACTGGGCGAGGACCAAGCCGAGCAGGACTGACAGGCGAGTGCGGACGGCGGGGGTGATGCCGACGGCGAAGAGGCCGAAGGCCAAGCCGATGAGCAGTGCGAGATAGCCGACCAGCAATTGTGAGTGCAGGTGCACCAGGGTGACGATCTCGACCTGGAGGCGTTCGACCGGTCGTTCGATGCTCTTATCGCCCGCGTGCGGTCCGGCACCGGTGACCAGCGTGCCCGCGATGAGGACACCGGCGAGCGCGATACCGCTCAGCCCGGTCAGCCAGCGCAGCGGCGCGGGCGCCTGGATCGCTTCGATCCCGTCATCGGGTTCGCCGACCTTCGCGAACATGACCACCGCGACCCACACCATCAGCATCGACGCCAGCAGATGCACCGACACCGTCCACCAGAGCAGACCGGTGCGCACGGTGACACCGCCGATGATCGCCTGCAGCACCGTGCCGCCCGGCATCAACCATGCGTACACCAGCACCTCGCGACGGCGGCGGGCCCGGGTGACGGCGAGCACGATGAGCGCCGCGCACAATGTCACCGCGAAGGTCAGCATGCGATTGCTGAACTCGACGGTCTGATGCAGCACCGGAACCTCGGCCACTCCGGTCGGGGTGAAGCTGCCCGGGAAGCACTGCGGCCACGTCGGGCATCCGAGTCCGGACGCCGTGACCCGCACGATCGCACCGGTGACGGCGATACCCGCCTGGGAGACGATGACCGCGACGGCGATCAGTCGCTGCACCCGCAACGAGGGCAGCGGGAGCAGATCGACGAGCCGCAGGAATGCGCGATACAGCACCCAACGATCGTAGCCCGGCCCCTTCAACGACCCGCACCCGGTCTACTACACCCCGTCGTTGCCGCGTGCTCGAGATCCGGTGGACACTGTGGCGGCATCGGTCGAGAAGCCTCCGCCACCAGCTCCCCTGATCTCGAGCGAGTCAGTCGAAGCGGAAGAAGCGGGCGGCGAGGAATGCGGAGATGCCGCCCCATGCGGCGAGCACGGCGATGCCGAACCAGTCGATGCTGGTGCGCATGGCGTCTTCCAGCGTGACGGCCAGCGCCCCGGACGGCACCAACCGCACGAGCACATTCACCGCCGAGGGCAGATCGTCGGACGCGAACACGATGCTCGCGATGCCGAGCATGACGAACCAGAGGATATTCGCCAGCGCCAGCACGATCTCCGCCTTGAGCGTGCCGCCGAGCAGCAGACCCATGGCCGCGAAAGTGGCTGTGCCGAGCGCGATCACCAGCGCGCCGAGCCCGAGCCCGGCGAGTTCGGGTCGCCAGCCGAGCGCGAAACCGATGGCCCCCAACAGGATTGCCTGCAACACCACCACGATCAGTACCGCGGCGCTCTTGCCCGCCACAATGCCCCAGCGCGGCAGTGGGGTGGCGCCGAGGCGCTTGAGCGCACCGTATCGCCGGTCGAATCCGACCGCGATGGCCTGCCCGGTAAAGGCGGTCGACATGACCGCGACCATCATGACCGCGGGCACGATCTTGTCGACCCGATCCGCACCGAGGTCCCCGAACGGCAGTAGGCTGAGCCCGACCAGCAGGGTGATCGGAATGAACATGGTGAGCAGCAGTTGTTCGCCGTTGCGCAGCAACAGGATCAGCTCGAGCTGGGTCTGCGCGTTCATCATGGCGAGGCGGCCGCTCGGACGTGGATCGGGAATGAAAGTGCCCGGCGCGAAGCGGTTCCCGGCGAGATCTGGCTGATTCATCCGCGTAGGTCCCGTCCGGTGAGTTCCAGGAAGACGTCCTCGAGGCGACGCTGATCGATCCGGATATCGGTCGCCAGCACATTCTGCTGGGCACACCACGCGGTCACCGTCGCCAGTACCTGCGGATCGATCTCACCCTCGATCAGATACTGTCCGGGCGTCGTCTCGCGCGGCGAGAAACCTTCCGGCAGCGCGGTTTTCAACAGCCGTAGATCGAGTTTCGGTGGGGCGGTGAAGCGCAGCTGCCCGGCCGCGCCGTGTGCGGTCACCTCGGCGGGCGTCCCGGAGGCGACGATCCGTCCGTGATCGATGATCACCAGCTGGTCGGCCAGTTGTTCGGCCTCGTCCATCATGTGCGTGGTGAGCAGCACCGTGACACCGTCGCGGCGCAGCGCATCGATCAGCTCCCACACGATGAGCCGGGCCTGTGCGTCCAGGCCCGCGGTCGGTTCGTCGAGGAAGACGATCTCCGGCTTTCCGACCAGCGCACAGGCCAGGGCGAGCCGCTGTTGCTGGCCGCCGGATAACCGTCGGTACGGTGTGCGCCGGTTGTCCTGCAGGCCAAGGGTTTTCAGCAACCACGCGGGATCGAGCGGATCGGCGGAGTAGGCGGCGACCAGGTCGAGCATCTCGCCCGCGCGCGCACCGGGGTACGCGCCACCGCCCTGCAGCATGACGCCGATGCGCGGGCGCAACCGGTCCGAGTCGGCGATCGGATCGAGTCCGAGCACTCGCACCGAACCGGCATCCGGGGTCTTGAACCCCTCGCACATTTCGACGGTCGTGGTCTTACCCGCGCCGTTGGGTCCGAGCAGGGCCAGCACCTGTGCCTGCTCGACGGCGAAGCTGATCCCGTCGACGGCGGTGGTCTCGCCGTAACGTTTGACGACGCCGTCGATACAGACGGCGGGTTCCGAGGCTGCGGTCACCATCGCGCCTCGGTGCTCGGCTCCGTCGCGTCCAAGGGTGCTGTGCCCATTGTTCGCTCGCTTCGCTCCCTCACGGTGTCACACCGTAAGCCGTGGACGGATGTGACCCGGACGACACCCCTGCCTCGTCACCGCTGTGGTCCGGAAGGACCGGCCGCGGTGGGCGCCGTGTCGGCGCCGAGCTGATGCAGCCGCCACGGCAGCGACTTGCGGGTGGCCAGGATCATCAGCGTGCACGTGAGAACGGTGATGCAGGCCGCATAGATAAGGACGAAGGGCGGGATTTCGCTGCCCGAGGGCATGAGCATGACGCTGATCGCCGCCGAAGCGATCGTCGCGGGCACTCGGAAGGCGGGTCGGCTGGCCCATGCCGCCAGCGGGACGATGCCCCAGAGCAGATACCAGGGCTGTACCACTGGAAACAGCAGGACGACAGCGCCGAAGGCGACGCCGAGTGCACCGACCGGATGCAGCCGTCCCCGCCAGGTGGCCACCATGAGCCGCACCACCACCAGCGAGGCCGCGGCCGCCGCGATCGGTCGGGTGATGCTCAACAGTGCGGTGGTGTGGTCGCCCAATCCCAATAGCACGCCGCCGAATCCGGTGGCGACGCCGAGCGCGGTGGGCAGCGACATCCAGCTGCGCACCGAATTGGCCATGGTCAGGGTGTCTATCCAGCCGAAGCCGAGTCCGCTGCCCAGGCATACCGCCAGCATGACGGTGCCGGTGACACAACCGAGGAATAGCGCGGCTCTGAGCACCGCACGCCAATCGCCGCCCCATTTTCGACTCAGTGCCATCCACACGAATGCCAGTGCCAGCATCGATGGGATCTTGACCATGGCGGACAGCGCTATCAGGGTGGTTCCCGATAAAAGCAGCACGAGTGCGTGTCCGCGCATCGGGCCGATATTGCTCAGGGCCGCCAGACCATACTCCAACCCGACCAGCATCAGGCCGAGCATCATGGCCTCATTGTGCACACCGGATACCAGGTGGAATATCACCAATGGGTTCACGGCGCCGAGCCACAATGCGGCCACGGGGGACACTCGACACCGCTGTGCCAGTCGGGGCAGCGCCCACACGATGCAGGCCACGCCGAGTAGCGCCAGCATGCGGTGCAGCAGCACCCCGGCGAGCATATTGTCGCCGACGATTTCGGCGATGCCCTTGCCGAGCCAAATCGAGAGTGGGCCGTATGGAGCGGGCGAATTCTGCCAGATATTAGGGACGCTGCGCGTCAGAATGTGGTCCTGGCCGAGCCCTTGTACCGGGCCGACGTCATAGGGATCGAGTCCGCTCGCCGCGATCTCCCCCTGGGCCAGATAGGAATAGACATCCTGACTGAACATCGGCGGTGCGACCGAGAGCGGGATGATCCACAGCAGCAGTGTGCGGTCCAGTTGTGATCTGCTGATCCGGCGAATGCGGTTGGACTGCAAGCCGAGTGCGAATCGGCCGAGCAGCAGCCAGGCCAGCATCACGATGACCGTGCCGACCATGGTCGTGGCCAGCCCCGAATTGTGCACCCGTGCGGGCAGCCCGAGAATCGCCTTGCCGTAGGTCGGATTCTGCAGCGTGGGTTGGGCGCCGAGACCGAGCGCGCCGATGGCCATCATGACCGAACCGGTCGCGCCCAACAGCCGGACGCGACGCAGTTGCGCGGTCTCCTGCAGGTTGAGTTCGGCGGCTTCGGGTTCGTTGATGTGCAGGGTGTCGCCGACGGTGTGGTCGGGCGCGACATCCAGGCCGATGATCCGACGCCCCAGCGAAACGGCGGTGCGGATCGGCGCGGTCCGACGCAGGCGAATCAGGGTGCCCGAGGTGGTCGACCGGCTCGGTTCGACACCTGGTTCGCCGTGTTCGCCTGACATCACGCGGCCAGCGTAGCCGATGCCACCGGCGCATCCAGCGCCCCGCGAAACCGACCGCAGGGCAGGTTCGAACTACGCTCGGCGGTCGCGGTCACCGCGGCGCGAAGCGCCGCTCACGAAGCTGGTCGCAGTGCGCTGTCCGATTTTCTGCACCGATGTGTGGCCTAAATCGCACTCGCAATTCCGCCGGGTGCTCGGGCCGGTCGGCGCGGGAGACCTGCAGGTCGCGAACGTGTTGCACCCGGACGCCGCGCGAAAACGCTCCGGTGCAGGTCATCGGCACGGTCGAGTCAGGGCACCCTTATTAGATTCCGGGAACTAATTCCGTCACACTGGTGTTGTGAAAACCGTGGGTTTGCCGCATGACGAGGATCGAGGGGCCGGTCGCCGTACCGGTGCCGGGTCCGTTGCTGCGCCCGCGCCCCTGGTCACGGGCGGTGAAGGGCATACTCGTGCCGCCGTGGTCCAGCTGCTGCTCGAAGAGGGCCCGATCACCGCGACCGCGATCGGCACCAAGCTCGGCTTGACGCCTGCCGGTGTCCGTCGGCACCTGGACGCGCTGATCGAATCCGGTCAGGCGCGGGCCAGTCGCTCGGCGCCGTGGCAGCAGAAGGGTCGCGGCCGCCCCGCCAAGCAGTATCAGCTGACGGCCGTTGGTCGAGGACGGCTCGGCCACGCCTATGACGATCTGGCCGGTGCTGCCATTCGCCAGCTCGGTGAGATCGGCGGGGAGCACGCCATTGCCGATTTCGCGCGCAAGCGGGCGCGCACCATTGTCGAAGGCATCGAACCGGTCGCCGAACATACTGCCGAGTCCACCACCGCCAAGGCGGACGAGATCGCCGAGGCCTTCACCGACGCCGGATTCGCCGCGTCCACCCGCAAGGTCGGCGCTGGCGTGCAGATCTGCCAGCACCACTGCCCGGTGGCCCACGTCGCCGAGGAATTCCCGCAGTTGTGCGAGGCCGAACTCGACGCTTTCCGGGACCTGCTCGGAACCCACGTGCAGCGACTTGCGACGATCGCCAACGGCGATTGCGCGTGCACGACCCATGTGCCGCTGTTCGTTCTCCCTATCACCGATAACGCTTCCCACAAAGCCGCTGCACAGCCCGCAGCGGAACGTACGAACGACTCCGGAAGGAGTGCCGAATGACGACGACCACCGACCAGGTGCAACCGCTCACTCAGGAAGAAACCATTGCTTCCCTGGGCAAATACGGTTACGGCTGGGCCGATTCGGATGTGGCCGGTGCCAGTGCACAACGAGGCCTGTCCGAGGCTGTCGTCCGCGACATCTCGGCAAAGAAGAACGAGTCCGAGTGGATGCTCGAGCACCGGCTCAAGGCGCTGCGCATCTTCGATCGCAAGCCGATGCCGAATTGGGGCTCCAATCTCGACGGCATCGACTTCGACAACATCAAGTACTTCGTGCGCTCGACCGAGAAGCAGGCCGAGAGCTGGGAAGACCTGCCCGAGGACATCAAGAACACCTACGACAAGCTCGGCATCCCGGAGGCGGAGAAGCAGCGCCTGGTCGCCGGTGTCGCCGCGCAGTACGAATCCGAGGTCGTCTACCACCAGATCCGCGAGGATCTGGAGGCCCAGGGCGTCATCTTCCTGGACACCGACACCGGTCTGCGCGAGCATCCGGAGATCTTCGAACAGTACTTCGGCACGGTCATCCCGGCCGGTGACAACAAGTTCTCCGCGCTGAATACCGCAGTGTGGTCGGGTGGTTCGTTCATCTACGTGCCGCCGGGCGTGCACGTCGACATTCCGCTGCAGGCCTACTTCCGGATCAACACCGAGAATATGGGCCAGTTCGAGCGGACCCTGATCATCGTCGACGAGGGCGCCTACGTGCATTACGTCGAAGGCTGCACCGCACCGATCTACAAGTCCGATTCGCTGCATTCCGCGGTCGTCGAGATCATCGTGAAGAAGGGCGGCCGCTGCCGCTACACCACCATCCAGAACTGGTCGAACAACGTCTACAACCTGGTCACCAAGCGGGCCAAGGCCGAGGCGGGCGCGACCATGGAGTGGATCGACGGCAATATCGGTTCCAAGGTCACCATGAAGTACCCGGCGGTCTGGATGACCGGTGAGTACGCCAAGGGCGAGGTGCTCTCGGTCGCGTTCGCGGGTGAGGGCCAGCACCAGGACACCGGCGCCAAGATGCTGCACCTGGCGCCGCACACCTCGTCGACCATCGTGTCGAAGTCGGTGGCACGCGGTGGTGGCCGGGCCTCCTACCGCGGTCTGGTCCAGGTCAACAAGGGTGCGCACGGTTCCAAGTCGACCGTGAAATGCGATGCGCTGCTTGTCGATACGATCAGCCGCTCCGATACCTACCCCTACGTCGACATCCGCGAGGACGACGTGACCATGGGCCACGAGGCCACGGTCTCGAAGGTGTCCGAGGACCAGCTGTTCTACCTGATGAGCCGCGGCCTCACCGAGGACGAGGCGATGGCGATGGTGGTGCGCGGCTTCGTCGAGCCGATCGCCAAGGAACTCCCGATGGAATACGCATTGGAACTGAACCGGCTCATCGAGCTGCAGATGGAAGGGGCCGTTGGCTGATGGCGACTGGCGTAATTGGAGCGGTCGAGGGCGAGAACCCCACGGCCAAGCCGATTCAGAACCCGGGCGCAGGGGCCGCGACCAACAAAGGGGAGGTCTTCACCTCCTACGACGTTAACGCCTTCGAGGTGCCTTCGGGCAAGGACGAGGCGTGGCGGTTCACCCCACTGCGTCGACTGCGCGGTCTGCACGACGGCACCGCGGTCCGCGACGGCAAGGCCACGGTCGAGGTCTCCTCGGTCGCCGGTGTGGACGTGGAGACGGTGGCGCGCACCGACTCTCGTCTCGGCGTGGCCGGTGTGCCGTCGGATCGTGTTGCCGCCCAGGCATACTCGGGCTTCGAGTCGGCGACGGTCGTATCGGTCGGCTCGGAGATCGAGGTCGCCGAGCCGGTGGTCGTGACGGTCACCGGTCCCGGCGAGGGCAAAACCGCCTACGGGCACCTGCAGATTCGCCTCGGCAATTTCGCCGTCGCAACCGTGGTCATCGACCAGCGTGGCAGCGGGACCTACGCCGAGAATGTCGAATTCGTGCTCGGTGACAGTGCGAAGCTGACCGTCGTCGCGGTCCAGGACTGGGCCGACGACGCCGTGAACACCACCGCGCACCACGCCAAGCTCGGTCGCGACGCGACCCTGCGGCATATCGCGGTGACACTGGGCGGCGATCTGGTGCGCCTCACCGCGAACGTTCGCTACGACGGTCCCGGCGGCGACGCCGAGCTGCTCGGCCTCTACTTCGCCGACGCCGGTCAGCACTTCGAGCAGCGCCTGCTCGTCGACCACGCGGTGCCACACTGCAAGTCGAATGTGCTGTACAAGGGTGCGTTGCAGGGCGATCCGCATTCGCCGAAGGGCGATGCCCGCACGGTGTGGGTCGGTGACGTGCTCATCCGCGCCGCCGCCGAGGGCACCGACACCTTCGAGGTGAACCGCAATCTGGTGCTCACCGACGGCGCGCGCGCCGATTCGGTGCCGAACCTGGAGATCGAGACCGGCGAGATCGTTGGCGCCGGGCACGCCTCCGCGACGGGTCGTTTCGACGATGAGCAGCTCTTCTACTTGCGCGCTCGCGGTATTCCGGAGGATGCGGCCCGCCGTCTGGTGGTGCGCGGCTTCTTCCACGAAATCATCCAGAAGATCGCGGTCCCCGAGATCCGGGAGCGGCTGGAGGCGGCCATCGAGGCCGAACTCGCCGCGATCGGCGTCTGACCGACCGAAACCTACTCCCCACAAAGGAACTCGAATTCGATGACCACCCTGGAAATCAAGGACCTGCACGTCGAGGTCGCCAACCCGGACGAGTCCGGCGAGCCCATCAAGATCCTCAAGGGCGTGAACCTCACCATCAAATCCGGTGAGACGCACGCGATCATGGGCCCGAACGGTTCCGGCAAGTCGACGCTGTCCTACGCCATCGCCGGGCACCCGAAGTACACGGTGACGTCCGGTTCGATCACCCTCGACGGCGAGGATGTGCTCGCGATGTCGGTCGACGAGCGGGCGCGTGCCGGTCTGTTCCTGGCGATGCAGTACCCCGTCGAGGTTCCCGGTGTCTCGATGTCGAACTTCCTGCGCACCGCGGCCACCGCGGTCCGCGGCGAGGCCCCCAAGCTGCGCACCTGGGTCAAGGAGGTGAAGGAGTCGATGAGCGAGCTGGAAATCGACGCCGCCTTCGCCGAGCGCAGTGTGAACGAGGGTTTCTCCGGTGGTGAGAAGAAGCGCCACGAGATCCTGCAGCTGGGTCTGCTGAAGCCGAAGATCGCCATCCTGGACGAGACCGACTCCGGCCTGGACGTCGACGCATTGCGCATCGTCTCCGAGGGCGTCAACCGCTACAAGGAGCGCGAGAACGGTGGCGTGCTGCTGATTACGCACTACACCCGCATCCTGCGCTACATCCAGCCCGAATTCGTGCACGTCTTCGTCGGTGGTCGCATTGTCGCCGAGGGTGGCGCCGAGCTGGCCGAAGAACTCGACGCGAATGGCTACGTACGTTTCACTCAGACCGCTACCGCTGGAGCCTGATATGACCGCCACGGTCCGCACCCTCGACGTCGCCCGCATCCGGGCCGACTTCCCGATCCTGAACCGCACGGTTCGGGACGGGAAGCCGTTGGTGTACCTGGACTCCGGCGCGACCTCGCAGCGTCCCCTCGCCGTGCTCGACGCGGAACGTGAATTCCTCACCGAGCGCAATTCGGCCGTGCACCGCGGTGCGCACCAGTTGGCCGAGGAGGCCACCGACGCGTACGAGGGCGCACGCGCCGATATCGGCCGGTTCGTCGGCGTGGACGCGGACGAGATCGTCTTCACCAAGAACGCGACCGAATCGCTGAACCTGGTGACCTACGCGTTCTCCGATGATCGCTTCCCGTACCACGTCGGTTCGGGCGACGAGATCGTCATCACCGAGCTCGAGCATCACGCGAATCTGGTGCCCTGGCAAGAGCTTGCGCGCCGGACCGGTGCGACTCTGAAGTGGTACGGCATCACCGATGACGGCCGGATCGATCTCGATTCGCTCGAATTGTCGCCCGCCACCAAGGTCGTCGCGTTCACGCATCAGTCGAATGTGACCGGTGCGGTCAGCGATGTCGCCGAATTGGTGCGCCGGGCAAAGGAAGTCGGGGCGCTCACCGTGCTGGATGCCTGCCAGTCGGTGCCGCATATGCCGGTGAACTTCCGTGAGCTCGGCGTCGATTTCGCGGCGTTCTCCGGGCACAAGATGCTCGGCCCGTCCGGTGTCGGCGTGCTCTACGGGCGGCGTGCGCTGCTCGCGGAGACCCCGCCGTTCATTACCGGCGGTTCGATGATCGAGACCGTCACCATGGAGGGCAGCACCTACGCGCCGCCGCCGCAGCGTTTCGAGGCCGGTGTGCCGATGACCTCGCAGGTGGTCGGATTGGGCGCGGCCGTGCGGTATCTCGAACAGATCGGCATGGAAGCCGTTGCGGCACATGAGCATACGCTCACCGGTGCGGCGCTGGATGGACTCGCGGCGATCGCGGGCGTGCGGATCGTCGGACCGACCGAGAATATCGATCGTGGCGGCGCGGTGTCGTTCGTGGTCGAGGGCATCCACGCCCATGACGTCGGGCAGATTCTCGACGACGAGGGCGTGGCCGTGCGCGTGGGCCACCATTGCGCCTGGCCGCTGATGCGTCGACTCGGCATTCCGGCCACCGCCCGCGCGTCCTTCGCGGTTTACAACACGCTCGACGAGGTAGACCAGCTGGTAGCCGCCGTGCGGAAGGCCCAGAGCTTCTTCGGAGTTGCATAAGACATGCGCATGGAGCAGATGTACCAGGAAGTGATCCTGGACCACTACAAGCACCCGCATCACCGCGGGCTGCGGGAGCCGTTCGGTGCCGAGGTGCATCACGTCAACCCGACCTGCGGTGACGAGGTGACCTTGCGCGTCCAGCTCGACGACAACGGTGATGTCGCGGATGTGTCCTACGACGGCCAGGGCTGTTCGATCAGCCAGGCCGCCACCTCGATCCTCACCGATCAGGTGATGGGGCTGCCGGTGCAGCAGGCGCTGAAGGTGGTCGACTCGTACAACGAGATGATCTCCAGCCGCGGCACCGTCGAGGGCGACGAGGACATGATCGGCGACGGTATCGCGCTGAGCGGAGTGTCCAAGTATCCCGCGCGGGTCAAATGCGCACTGCTGGGCTGGCTGGCGTTCAAAGATGCGGTGATCCGGATAACCTCCGCGCAAGAGGCCGAGCGGACCATGGGCAGCGATATCTCCACGAATGGAAAGACGTCATGAGTGAGACACCGGCTACCGAAACGACCGAGCAGGTCGAACTTTCGGCCGAGGACATCAAGCAGCTCGAGGATATCGAGGAGGCGATGCGCGACGTCGTCGACCCCGAACTCGGCATCAATGTCGTCGACCTCGGTCTGGTCTACGGCATGAGCGTCGACCAGGACAATATCGCCACCCTCGATATGACCCTCACCTCGGCGGCCTGCCCGCTGACCGATGTCATCGAGGACCAGTCCCGCAACGCCCTGGTCCGCTCCGGCCTGGTCGAAGACCTCAAGATCAACTGGGTCTGGATGCCACCGTGGGGGCCGGACAAGATCACCGAGGACGGCCGCGAACAGCTGCGCGCCTTGGGCTTCACGGTCTAGAACCGCGAATACCGCTGCGACGGTGAGCCGGTCGTGCGCACGAGCCACGCCCTGAGAACCAGTGCGTGGCTCGCGTCGGTCAGCACTGCTGTTGGAATGGGAAGCACCGCACCGAGGGTGACTGGGGTGGTGCTGGTAGTTGCGGCAGCACAGCAGGCTCGGTACTCGATTCCGGGCTCGGCTGGACCACAGTGGGTTTCGGGTGCATACCTTCGGAAACAAGTAACCAGATCGTGGCGACCACCACCCCGATCACCACGGCCGTCGCGAGCAGTTGCGGCAGGCCAGCGATGAGCTTCGACCCCGTGGCGAGCACGGTAGCGACACAGGTGCGCAGCACCGACGCCACCCGAGGAGTCGAACCTCGAGGTGTAGCCGCGGCGGCGGGAGCACTGCTCGGCCGCAACGATCGCAGAGGCTGCGGCTCGATCCTCGGCGGCGGTTCCCACCCGACTGCCGACGAATGCGGTGGCTCCGGCTCCGATATCGGCTGCGCCGCGACCATCGGCGGGGGCGCCGGTGCTGTCGACACTGGCTGCGGCTCGATGGCGGACCGAGGCCCCGACCCGGTCTCGGTCCAACGCTGCGGCTGCGCCACCGATCGCGGTTGCTGCTCAGCCGACGCCCAAGGCTGATTTTCCGAGGCCGCGGTAGCAACCAGAATCGGTGCGGTCGGTTTCGGCAACCAATTGCGCAGGCGCTGCTCTCGATGCGGACGACCGCGGCGGTCGAGGTCACGGCGGTGAGACGCAGGCACGTCCGACAACCCGTCGGACTCGATCCACGACGACCAACGGTCGGTGAATGCCGACGTCAACTGCGGAGTCGACGGAGCCGGTATCGCATCCGGATGGTCAACCGGCGGTGGCTCCAACGGTACATATACCTGAATCTGCGGCTCCGTATCGGTACCGACTTCGGTCAGCGATACGCTTTCCGACGGCTCCTCGTCGATGTCGGGGGGAAGCCATGGCGGGTATGGGGCCCCGGACGGTGATCTGTCCGACGACATGTGACCGTCGTCGGGAAGTTCGACGGCACCGAGCGCGGACGCGGCCACCAGCACTCTCGAGGCGGGGCGCTCAGGTCGTCTGGTTTGCGACGGAAATCCTTCGGCCACCAGCTCTTCGATGGTTACCACATGCGAAAGGCCGAGCTCGCCGAGCAGTTCATATGTCTGTTCAGCAGTCCAGATCAGTTTCCGGTTCGCCGTTCGGAGGAACCAGGCTCGCAACTCCGTCGACGAGCCGAGAACCATGGTGCCGCTGGGCTTTCGCGATTCGATGTCCGGTGTGCCGGTCCCTTCACCGGGCGGCATCACCACGACCAGCCGGTCGACGAAGGCGTCCGGGTGCTGTCTGCGCACCAGCTGGCTCAGGTCGAATGGATCATCGTCGCGCAGCCGAATCGGCTCCGCATCGATTTCCTGCGCTTCGATCACGACCACAGCGCGTGGTGTGATGACCACCACGTCCGTCTCAGCTGGGTCGCCGTCGTTTCCGCTGGGTATGGGATACCCCGAAACGGCAAGCCCGACAATGACGTATTGGCCGTTCCAAGTCCGTATCCATTCGAGGACGCATTGTCGGGCCCCTTGCGTATCCCGTTCGTTGACAACCAGCATCGAGGTCACCCTCCATCTCGCCTGGACAGTCGACCCCACAACGGTATGCACCGCACACCACGCGCGAGAATGCGAAAGGCACTCAAAGAGCAGGGTTTTGGCGACAAAAGGTGTCACTGTATCGGCGCGTCGGCAGGAGTGTCGGAGGCGTTGGGATCTCCGACCAGGGGGCGCTGGTCTACGGTTGTTCAGCTCTGGTGATACAAAGATTTGGACAATTCGGATCGAAACGGTGAGGATTCGAGCCGAAGCTATTTTCGGAACTGGGGAGCGCAACACATGTCACTATCGTCCAAGGCCGCCATGGGTCTGGTGGCCGCGTCCGCGGGTGCGTTCGTCGCCGCCGGGACCGGTGCCGCACAGGCGGACGAGGGCCTCTACGGCTCGCTGGCGATTTCGGTCTCATCGCGCGGTGATGCGACCCTCGGATGGGCGTACGACTACTCGAACTGGGCGGATTCGGACCGTGCCGCGGTGCAGCAGTGCGGTCTGTCCAGCTGCCACGTCATCGTGCAGTTCGCCAATGCGTGCGCGGCCGTCGCCCGCAATGGCGATGATCACCTGGGCTGGGCTTGGGCGCCGACCCGGGCCGAGGCCGAGCAGCAGGCGATCGCCAATGCCGGGCCGACCGCACCGCCGCCACTGCTGAACTTCGGCAGCTCGGTGCCGCGCGAACCGCGCATCGTCGATTCGCAGTGCACCGCGAACGCGAGCTGACGGAAAAACGAATGCGCTCTCGACACGGATCGTGTCGAGAGCGCATTCGGATGTGGCCGCGCCGAGGGATCAGCGGCGCAGCACCTTGCGGGCAATGATATTGCCCAGGAACTGAATCCCCTGAACGCCGACGATAATGATCAACGTGGCGACCAGGGTGACCTGCCAGTCGAAGCGCTGATACCCGTAGACCAGCGCGAAATCGCCGAGCCCACCGCCGCCGACCGTGCCGGCCATCGCGGACATATCGACGATGGCGATCACCACGAAGGTATAGCCGAGCACCAAGGGGCCCAACGCTTCCGGGATCAGCAGCGTCAGAATGATCCGCAGCGGACCGGCGCCGACGGCCCTGGCCGCCTCGATCACGCCCGGATCCACCGTGATCAGATTCTGCTCCACAATGCGGGCGATGCCGAAGGATGCCGCCACGATCATGACGAAGGCCGCGGCCTCCGTGCCGATCGTCGTCCCGACCACTTCGAGGGTGACCGGACCGAGCGCCGCCAGCAGGATGATGAACGGAATCGGCCGGACCACATTCACCAACACATTGAGCAGCACATTGATCGGCGCATTCGCCAGCAGCCCACCCTTGCGTGTGGTGTAGAGGGCGGTGCCGAGCAACAGCCCGATCAATCCACCGACCACGAAGGTGAGCAGCACCAGATAGATGGTGGTGCCGATGGCCTCGGTCAGTACCGGCCGGAGTTTGTCCCAATCGGTATGCACGAGTTCTCCTTTCAGCCGACGCAGATCGTTTCCAGCGACCTGCGAGCAGTCGCTAGCGGCGATCGAGCCGCTCGACCACCTCGTCCACATCGTCATCCGAACCGTGCAATGCCAGCGTCACGCTGCCGAATGTCCTGTCCTGCAACGTACTCACCCCGCCGTACACCACCTCGAACTCGACGCCCGCATGCGCGGCCGCGGCCAGCGCCGCACCTATCCCGCGCTTGTCATCGATATCCACGGTGACCAACCGCCCGCCGTGTAGCTCACCGAGTCGCCGCAGCTCGTCGGCATCGGGCCGATTGCGCAGCACGGTCTCCACGAACGACTGCGTCGGCACCCCCCGCGGGGTCGCGAAAACCTCGAAGGTGCTGGCCAATTCGACGATCTTGCCCTCCGCGAGCACCGCGACCCGATCGGCCACCGCGCGGATCACATCCATCTCGTGCGTGATCACCACGATGGTCACGCCGAGTTCGCGATTGATCTTCTTCAGCAACCGCAGCACCTCACCGGTGGTTTCCGGGTCCAGCGCGGAGGTCGATTCGTCGGCGAGCAGCAGTGACGGCGAGGTCGCCAGCGCCCGGGCGATGCCGACCCGCTGCTTCTGACCACCCGAGAGCTGATCCGGATAACTGCGAGCCTTATCGGCGAGTCCGACGAACTCGAGCAGCTCCTCGACTCGCGCCTTGCGTTCGGCGCGCTTCCAGCCCGCGACCTTCAGCGGATACTCGATATTGCCTGCGGCCGTGCGCGATCGGAATAGGTTGAACTGCTGGAACACCATGCCGATATTCCGGCGGATGCGGCGCACCTCGGCCTCCCGCACACCCGTGATGGGCGTGCCGGAGACCTCGATGGTGCCGGTGGTCGGCTTCTCCAATGCGTTGATCAGCCGGACCAACGTGCTCTTGCCCGCGCCGGAATAGCCGATCACACCGAAGATTTCGCCCTGTTCGATCCGCAGGTCGATATGGTCGAGCGCGACCTGCTTATCCGTGCCCTTGCCGAAAACCTTGGTGACCGCGCGGAATTGCACCGCAGGAACTGTCTGCTCGCTCACTTGCCATCTTTGACGGTCTGCTGCACCCTGGCCAGGATCTGCTCCAGCTCGGGTCCGCTGCGCTTCACTTCGACCGCGGTGTTCTTGGTGACCTCGGCATGCGCTTGCTGCACGTCCGGATCGTGCCAGAGCTGGGCCACCTTCTGATAGAGCTCGTTGTTCTTGTCCTCGGCCCTGGAGACCACGACATTGATGTACGGCTCGGCCGCCGGATTCTTCGGATCATCCTTGTAGAGCGCCGAATTGGGGTCGATGCCGGAGCGGTCGAGGAAGGTGTTGTTGATGATCGATCCGTCGACCGAGGCCAGTGAGAGCGCGGTCTGCGCCGCGTCCACCGGGGTCACCTTGACCTTGGACGCTCCCTTATCGATATCGGCGGGCGTCGGCGCCTTGCTGACGCCGGAGAGCTTCAGCAAACCGGCAGCTTGCAGTACGAACAATGCCCGCGCCTGATTTGTCGGATCGTTCGGGATCGCGATCTCGGCGCCCTGCGGCAGATCCGCGAGCGACTTGTGCTTCTTGGAATAGAGCCCGAGCGGCACGATGTAGGTGGAGGCGATCGGCGTCAGGGTGTCGTTGTTGGCGACGTTATAGGCGCCGAGGAACTGCAGATGCTGGAACAGATTGAGATCGATCTGCTTCTGCGACAGTGCGAGATTCGGCTGCTTGTAATCGGAGAAGTTGGTGATTCGCAGGGTGATGCCCTGTGCCTTGGCCTTTTCCTCGAAGACGTCCCAGGCGTGATCCTTGTCGGTGGTGCCGATGCGCACTACGTTGTCGGAGGAAGCCTTGTCGTCGCTGCCGCACGCCGTCAGGGTGAGGGCCGCGGTGGCTACCAGGACCGGGATCGCGAGTACCCGATGGAATTTCACTCGTGCTCCCGAATGCTTGTCGCAATATGAACCCGGTAATCCAAGCGATGCGTCCGGGGGGCGGACAACGGTTTGGATTGTGCTGAGCGAAACCCTGGCAACTAGTTGGACGGGCGTCTAGGTTGCCTGCAATGCGATTGCTGCGCCGTGCTCTGGTGATTCCCCTGCTTCTTGCCCTGGCCGCCGGTGGGGTCGCGTGTGGTGGGGAGCACCATCCCGATGTGGTGCGCATCGGTGTGAACGACATTTCGCTGCCGCATTGGGATGTCTACAAGAAGAAGGCCGCCGAACAAGGCATCGCCGTGGAGTTCGTCAACTTCACCGACTACAACCAGCCGAATCCCGCACTGGCACAACGTCGGATCGATCTCAATAAATTCCAGCACGTGCGGTATCTGGCCAACTACAACGTCCGCAATAACGACACCCTGGTGCCGATCGGTGCGACCGAGATCTACCCGCTCACGCTGTACTCACGCAAGCACAAGTCGGTGGCGCAGATCCCCAAGGGCGGCCAGATCACGCTGAGCAACAACCCCGCCAACCAGGTCCGCCCGCTGCTCGGCTTGGCCGCCGCCGGACTGATCGTGCTGAAGGGCGGTGCCAGTTGGGATTCGAAGCTCGAGGATGTGGATGCCGACGCATCGCGGGTGACGCTGAAGACCATCGATCCGACGCTGACCGCGCAGTCGCTGGAAAGCGTCGACGCCGCGTTCGTCGATGACACCTTCGCCCGCCCCGCGGGGCTGACCAAGAACGAGACCATCTTCACCGACGATCCGGAACGCCCGGAGCTGAAGCAGTACATCAATATCTTCGCCGCCCGCGCCGAAGACAAGGACAACCCGAAACTGCTCGCGCTGGTGAAGCTTTACCACGACCCCGAGGTCGAGGCGGCCATCCGAGCAGAGGCCGGATTCCAGGGCATCTTCAAGACGAATGATGCGGCGGATCTGCAAGCGACGCTGACGGAGTTGGAGGCCGAGTTCCGCAAATGAGCGGTGCGGTCACTCCGTGTATTCGGTGCCTGCCGCGGCGATGACGCGAGCCGCCTCGCGGGGGGCATTGATATTGGGTTGCAGGGCACGGGATCCGGCGAGTTTTGTGCGCAGGTGTTCGGCGACCGTGATCGGGGCATACTTACTGCCCGCACCGATGCAGGAGGGGAGCGTTTCGATGACGGCGTCCGGATTGCCGTCGTGGAAAAAGGCCGCACTGCGGCGTCTTTGGATGGTGCCGTCGGTGATGGGCGGCATGACGCGATGCAGGGTAGACAGCCAGCGTTCGTTGGTCCAGCGCGCCATCAGATCGCCGAGGTTGACCAGCAAGGCATTGTCGGCGGGTTGTACATCGTGCCAACGGTTGTCGGCGCCGACAACCTGGAGGCCTGGGACCTGGTCGGCCCACAACACGGTGACGATGCCATAGTCGGTGTGTTCACCCATACCGGTGAGTTCGCCGTCGAGATCCACGGCGCCGGGTGGCAGCGCGTAGTTGTTCATCCGCAGGACGTCGAGGGAGTGGTCGGTGAACGGGGTGAAATAGCCCGGTGGCAGTTCGAGGGCGTCGGCGAAGATGGTGGTGAGGGTTCGCGCGATGCGGGCGGCGTGCGCGAAGTAGGTCTGCACGGGTGTGCGGAAGCCGGGAACCTCTGTCGGCCAGAGGTTTTCGGCGTAGTCACTGGTGGACAACTCGACCTCCGGATAGGCGGCCGCCGGGATGCCCACATTGAATGCCTCGAAGTAATCGTTCATGCGACTGGCGGATGTGACGCCGAGGCTCAGACTGAGGCTCTCGCTCTTGGGTGGTGAGTAGCCGCGATTGATTTCGGGCGGGGTGCGATAGCCCTGTTTTGTCGCGGGATCGAGGTCGAAGAAGCTGTCGAGCGCGGCCGCGAAGTCGTCGACCACCGGCTGCGGGATGGCGTGGCCGGTGATCTGCATGAAGCCGACCGTGCTCGCGGCGGTGTCGATTTCGCGGGCGACAGCCCGGCGTTCCTCCGCGGAACCACCGGCGACATAGCAGGAGATATCGATGACTGGTACTTGGAATTCCACGGCGGTGTCCTTCCCTCGACAACATAGTAATAATAGGCGACAGCAATCAGAATCTGCTGGTCAGGCCAGGCGGGCCCGTCCCGGCGACCATGCCGACCGCTGGCGTCTGGTCCATGACGAGCCAGCCGAGGTATTGCTGGTCGTGGCGTATCCCTCCGGATTCCGCTGGGCGATTCGCCAGCGCGGCCGGGCCGCAGCGGCGATGATTTCCGGGTGGACGACATCACGTATCGGGACACCCGGCTCGCGCTGCACGCGGTGGGGGAGTTGTTGATCGCGGGCCCACAATATCGGCGGTTCGGCACCATCCGACTACGCGCAGTGCACGGTGGTTTCGGCGGTGCGCAGTGGCCGGTGTCGGTGGTCGGCACCGATCTGGTGTGGCCGGAGGGCCGGGTCGCGCTCGCGGGCACCTTCGACAAGGTCGCCGCCGCCGCTGGCTTCCAACCCGAGGCACCGGTCAATGTCTACGCCGACACCACCGGAGTCGACCCCGACGACCGACTCGCGGTCGATCCGGAGGCCGCGGGCATCATCGCGGACTGGTTCGCACTCGGGGATTCGACGCTGCGCTGCACGGCGCCCGATGTCATCCCGGTACTGTGGCCGGAGCATTTCGATCTGTCGAGCACGGTCAACGAGGTCAATTACGGTGTGTCACCGGGAGATTCGGCGCATCCGGGACCGTACGCCTATGTCGGCCCATGGACGGCGCGCAGCGGCGAATTCTGGAATGCCCCGTTCGGCGCGCTGCGCTCGCGCGAGGAGGTGAACAACGCCGCCGCACTCCTCGACTTCTTCGAAGAGGGCAAAGCGCGGGCCGCCGAGTCCCTACCCGGCGAGTGAGTGCAGGTATGCGCTGGTGGTTTGATCGGCGGGAAAGTAGGACTCGATGGCGATCTCATCGAGGGTCACATCGAAGGCCGCGCCGAACCGCATGATCGCATTGAACAGTGACAGCTGCGTGCCGCGATGCTCGAACTGGATCGGCAGTGCGACCTCAGACGGATCGATCTGCAGGACAACGTCATCCGACCCGAACGTACTCAGTTCAGCATGCAGCGCTGCCAATTCGGGATCGCCGGACAGCTCGGCCTGCCGCGCGAGCCGTGGCAGCATGAAACCGCGCACCTGTTCGATATTCCGCACGCGCGACGCGAAGCCCTTGGGATGCAGACCGATTCGCATCATATTGATCGGCGGCTCCAACAGCTCCGCAGCCACACCCTCGAAGAAAACCTCCGCCGCGGCATTGGCGAACAACAGATTCCAGTGTCGATCGATGGCCAACGCCGGAAACGGTTCATGGGCATCGAGTACCCGCCGGACCGCGGCACGCGCCTGGGCAAGATCCGGGTCGTCGAGTGCGCGATGCCGGTAGGTCGGCGCATACCCGGCCGCGACCAGCAACCGGTTACGCTCGCGCAGGGGAATGTCCAGATGTCGGGCGAACCGCTCGACCATCGCCGGGCTCGGCACGGTGCGTCCGGTCTCCACGAAACTCACATGCCGCGTCGAAATGCCCGACTGCACGGACAAGTCGAGCTGACTGAGTCCGCGTCGCAGCCGCCACTCGCGCAGCAGCGCGCCGACGGGACGTTCGCTATCCACCCGGCCAGTATCACCACACCGCGCGCGGGCCGCCATTACATGCCTGGTAATCGACAGGCTTACCGCGCGCTTGCGACGGTTACCGACATGACGAACAACCTGGCAACCCGCAATAAGGATCTGGTACTGCACGGCCTCGCCGAGTTCAGTAGGGGCAATATCGAAGTACTCCGAAAACTGTTGCACGAGAACTTCATCGAGCACAGTCCGGGCAATCCGTCCGGCCGCGACGCCTTCATCGAGTTCACCGCGAACGCGCCGGTCGCCTCCGCCCGACTCGACATCAAACGGGTCGTCGCCGATGACGAATACGCGGTCGTGCACTACCACATGATCGCGCCCGACGATGCCCGCGGCGTGGCGGTGGTGGATATCTGGCGGCTGGTCGACGGCGTGATCACCGAGCACTGGGATGTCGTACAACCGGTGCCCGACGCCGACCAGCTCCCACACGGCATGTTCTGATCCGAACCAGCGGGCGCCCCGCACCGGCCAGTCGGCCGCGGCGGATCAGCGCCCGCTCGGTGCCGAGCGGCACGGTGGGCAGGGCGTCGTCGGTGGGATCCGTGAGTGTCCGTCGGTTATGCCCCCTTGCGGGCGGCTGCTTTCTTCGCGGTCTTCTTGGCGGGCTTGGCGGCGGTCTTCTTGGCCGCGGTTTTGGCGGCCTTGGTGGCCTTCTTCGCCGGTGCCGCCTTTGCCTTGGGCTCGGCGGCTGCCTTGCCGGAGCTCTCCGCGGTCCGCCGACCACTGGCCTCCAGACTGCGTTGCAGTGCGGCCACCAGGTCGACCACCTCGGCGTCCATCGCGGCGGGCGCTTCCTCTGGCTGACTGACCACCTTCCCGGTGCCGCTGGCGATGGCCTCGTCGAGCACCTTCTGCAGCTCGATCTGGTACTCGTCGGTGTATTGCTCGGGATCGAAATCGTCGGACATGGTCTCGACCAGTGTCTCGGCCATCTTGATCTCCTGCGCCTTCGGCTCGGCGACACCGTCCAGGGATTCGAAATCGACGGAACGGACCTCATCGGGCCACAGCAGCGTCTGAAGCACCAGTACGCCGTCGCGTACCCGCAGCGCAGACAGCCGGGTCTTCTGCCGGAGCGTGAAATGGACGAGCGCGGTTCGATCGATGCGTTCCAGCGTGGTCGCCAGCAGTACGTAGGCCTTTGGGGTATTCGAGTCGGGTTCGAGATAGTAGCTCTTCTCGAACAGGATCGGGTCGATCTGGTCGTTGGGTACGAACTGCAGCACCGGAATCTCATGCTTCTCGGCGGCGGGCAGCTTGGAGAAGTCTTCGTCGGTCAGGATGACCTTCTCCCCCTCGGGGGATTCATAGGCCTTATCGATATCGGCGTACTGCACGGACTTGCCGCAGACCGTGCAGACGCGGTCGTATTTGATTCGGCCACCGTCCTTGGCATGCACCTGGTGGAACCGAATGTCGTGGTCCTCGGTGGCCGTGTACACCTTGACAGGGACGTTTACCAGCCCGAACGCAATCGAGCCCTTCCAGATAGCTCGTGCCATTACTCCATCATGGACGAACCCATTCGAATAGGCGAGCGAATCGGAATCCCGAGTGTCGCGGTCGCGACGCGCCGACGCAGTGGTGCGGGCAGGGTGGCGAAGAGAGTGCGCATGGCGGCGACGGTGCCGCCGAGATCGGTACGGCCCGATAGATAGGCCCGTTGCAGTTGCGGCGGCAGGGTGAAGAAGGCATCGAAGAAGACGGGAACGTCGTCGGGTGGCAGAGCGAGCAGTGCGCGCAGGCCTGCCGACCGAAACGCGTGTACCGCTCGCGCCTGTGCGGGCCATGCCGAGGTATCGAGGGCGACAGTGTCGGCGGCGGCCAGCGATGCGGTGACGCTGTAACCCGTTGCGGGGTGGGTGAATGCGCCCGCCGCGCCGAACCGGCCCCGTCCGGGGCGACCGCCCTGGACCGGGAACCGCACCCGTTCGACCGGTTCGGTGCCGGTGAGTCGGATTCCGCGCGAACGCAACCGGTGCCGCAGCCGGTCGCGCAGCACCGCGGTGTCGAGGGCGGGACGACCGGCGAGGCAGGTCTCCTCCAGCAGCATCGTCTCCGCGCCGAGCGGCACCGCGTACAGAAACGACCGTGGCGCACCGGGTTCCGCGCCGTTGTCAGCGCGCCAGTCCATGAACAGGGGTGCGATGTCGGCGTCGCGTCGCACGATTACGCCGTACGCGGTTTGCTCGGCGAGTGTGCGGGAGCGGTGAATTCCTCGTGCGTCGATAATACGTTCAGCGCTGAATTTTGTTTCCGAAGCCAAAGTCACTGTGTTGTGGCGTATTTCGACAACGCGATCGGCAACTATTTGTGCGCCGTCGAGATTCAGTGAATCCCGCAACCGTGTGGAGTCGAAGACGACATAGGTTCGGTCGAGTCGGTGCGGCCTCGTACCCCAGGCCATCGGATGCGCCACGGTGCTGGCGATGACCGACGGATCCAGCCATTCCGGCAGCTCGTCGTACCATCCCGCATACGTCGCCGACCAGCGTCGATCCGGCGCGGGATCGATTGCGGTGACCGACATTCCGCGCGCGAGGCAGCGATGCGCCAGTGCGCGACCGGCGGGTCCGAGTCCGCAGACGATGAGGTCCGCGGTCATCGCATACCCGAGGCGGAACACGGATGTCGGTGTGGCACAGCGAGTTCGGCGGTGTGCAGGGCGGATCCCTTCGTCGTCGGCGCGGTTCGTCGGTCGTGCGGAGCTTACTGTCGAGTGGTCGGGTCACCGTTGCGCTGTGATAGTTCACCGATATCGACGGTGACATTCTTCATAATACGATCATGTCGTATCTCGATTTTCCAGCAACGATGTGACTCGCGAGTAGCACCCTGTGGTCATCCGGCTGGTCACAATGTTCGGGGCGCCGTATGCTCGGCGTTGTCGGACGGATTGCCCAGGGTCGGGGAATCCGGATCCGGTTGCCGAAATCAATGTTGATTTCGGCACTTTCTGTTCCCTTGATCCTGTGGAACGGAATTCCCACCTCGTCTGCCCGCGGCCATTGTCGTGCCAGCCGGGAGTTCGTGCTGCCCGTCTCTGTCGAAAGGACCGCTACGGTGAATTCTTCCCGATTACGCGCCCTTGGAGCCGCCCTTCCGGTCGGCGAATACACCACTTCGGAAGTGTTGAGTCGGATGACGAGCGGCGGCGAGTTCGACGTCGAGCGAATTACCGGCATCGGTCATCGCCATATGGTCGACCGCACGAACGAGGACACCCTCACGCTCGGTGCGCGGGCCGCACGGGATGCGCTGGCGAAGTCCGGTTTGGATGCCGCCGAACTGGACATCATCATTTGCGGCGGCACCACGGTGCACGATGGATTCCATATGGTCTTCGAACCGTCGGCATCCCAGGAGATCGGCCGGCGCATCGGCGCTGTCAATGCCTCCGGCTATGACGTGGCGAATGCCTGTGGCGGCACCATGACCGGAATCTATCTGCTGGACAATCTGATTCGCGCGGGTGTGGTGCGCAATGGCATGGTCGTCACGCCCGAAGTGATCTCGCCGGTAACCGAGGGCGCACTCGCCGAGGCCATCGATGCGCGCGATCCACAGTTCGCCGCACTCACGCTCGCGGATGCCGCGGTCGCGGTCATTCTTGACCCCGCGGTGGACGAGCAGGATGTAGTGCATTACGTCGATCTGACGACCTGCGCCGAGTACTCGCCATTGTGTATCGCCAAACCCAGCGATGCCAGCGAAAACATGATCATGTTGACCGACAATCTCACCATGCAGGCCGCACCGCGCCGGGAAACATGGGCGAAATTCCACAGCGATATCCTCGCAAAGCGCGGCACCACATTCGCGGACGAGAAGTTCGACTTCATCGTCTTCCATCAGCTCGGTGTCGGATTCACCGAGAAGCTCGCCGAATCCGGCAGCAAGATTCACGGCACCGCGATGCCGCAGCGACTGGCAACCGTAGAAAAGTATGGCAACACCGGGGCGAGTACGCATTTCCTGGTACTGCACGACTATATTTCCCGAGGCGAGATCCCGAAGGGCGCCAAGATCTGCTTCGTGCCGACCGCCTCCGGAATGGTCTTCGGTGTCCTTTCGGCAACTATCAGCGCATTGGTGGGATGAAATGACATTCATTATTCGGCGGTCCGCCGTCAGCGCCGACCCCACCCTGGGTTCCATCGACCACGCCGTGCGGGCGGCCGGGGAGTGCCTCTCGGAGGCGGGCGTCGAGCCGAACGATATCGATGTGCTGATCAATGTCGGCGTCTACCGCGACAGCAATATCGTCGAGCCGTCCAATGCCGCCCTGATCCAGAAGGAATTGGGGATGCACCTGGACTACCAGGTCGGCTCCTCGCGGGCGGGTTTCTCGCTCGATCTGCGCAACGGGGCGTGTGGCGTGCTCAACGCACTGCAGGCAGCGGGCGCGCTGCTCGAGAACGGCACGGTCGAGCGGGTACTGATCGTCGGCAGCGACGCCCACCCGGGCGGCATCGGACACGCACCGGCCGACTTCCGCTACGCCGCGGTCGGCGCCGCATTGTTGGTGACCAAGGGGATCGATGCGGGCACCGGCTTCGATCGCGTGCACATCCCGGCGCCGCTGCCGCGCGCGGTCGGCGCTCATCCCGGTGTCGCCGGGTACCTCGATCTGAAGGCGATGGGTAACGACGGCCAACTTTCGATCACCGTCGATGTCGCCGACGACTACGCCGAATTGGTCAGCGGCGCAGCGTTTGCCGCGGTTCGCTCATACCTCGCCGAACGACCCGACGCCCAGCGCGTGCTGGTCACCAACAACCCGGTGCCCGACTTCGCGGCCACCCTGGCGAACGAATTCGGTTTCGCCCGAACGCATCAGGCCGCGACCGGCGATCTGGACGCGGGCAGCTCCGGTTTGATCATCGGCTACCACCAGCTGCTCGAGTCCGGTGAGCTGTCGACCGGTGACGAATTGCTCCTGGTCGCCGCCGGGTCCGGTCCGATCGCGGGCTGTGTGAGCTACACCGTGCCAGCGGGCGGTGCGGGGTGAGCCAGGAGCCCGCAGATCTGAGCGCGCTCCTGGAGCACCAGATCCGGCGGCGTGCGGAGCTGCCCGCCATCAGCTATCCGACGGTGGCGCATCCAGAACGCGCCCGGCGTGCAACGGATCTCGACTTCGCGGTGCTGACCTTCGCCGAGCTCGGCGCGCGAGTCGAGGCCTATGCGGCGGCATTCCAACGGATCGGAATCACCAAGGGCGTCAAGACCATTGTCATGGTCAAACCCGATCCCGATCTGTTCGCGGTGATCTTCGCGCTGTTCCGGGTCGGTGCGGTGCCGGTGGTAGTGGATCCTGGCATGGGCATGCGGCGCATGCTGCATTGCTTCCGCAGTGTCGGTGCGGAGGCGTTCATCGGTATACCCCTGGCGCATCTGGTGCGGCTGGCGGCGCGGCGCACCTTCGGTTCGGTGCGGGTGCATGTGACGGCCGGACGCTCGTTCTGGGGTGGACATACCTTGCTCGCCATGCGACAGGCACCCGGCGCGGTCGCACCCGAAATCACCAATGCGCCCGACGATCTGCTGATGATCGCCTTCACCACCGGCAGCACCGGACCGGCCAAGGGCGTGGAGTTCACCAGGTCCGGATTCGCCGCCTCCTTGCGGGTGATCGAGCAATTGCACAGTCGACCAACCGGTTTCGTCTCGCTGACCTCGGTGCCGCTATTCGGCATCTTCGATCTGCTCCAGGGTGCGCACGTGGTGCTCGGTCCGGTCGACCCGGTGCGGGTCGCCAAGGCCGATCCGGCATTGCTCACCGATGTCGTCGAGAGTTTCCAGGCCACCGATATCACCGCATCGCCCGCACTGCTCGGTCCGCTCGGCGAATATCTGACGCGCACCGATACCACGCTGCCGAGTATGGCTCGGGTCATCTCGATGGGCGCTCCCGCGAATCTGGATGCGCTGGCGGGTGTTCGGGCCGCGCTCGGTGCGTCCGCGCGGGTCTTCACCACCTACGGCGCCACCGAGGCATTGCCGCTGACCACGCTCGAATGGTCGGAACTCGACGAGACCCGCAAGCAGACCGCCGAGGGTGCGGGCACCTGCGTCGGGCGCCCGATCGCGGAATCCGAGAGTGATACCAGGGTGCGGATCATCGCCATCTCCGATGACGAAATCCATACCTGGCGGGACGATCTCGTGCTGCCCCCGGGGCAGATCGGCGAAATCGTCGCCGCTGGTGCCCAAGTCAGCACCGCCTATCACCGCAATCCGGTCGCCGATGCTCGCAACAAGATCGACGAGACCTGCACGGACGGCACCGTGCGACGCTGGCATCGCGTCGGCGATCTGGCCTGGCAGGACGAGTCCGGTCGGCTGTGGTTCTGCGGCCGCTCGGCACAGCGGGTTCGCACCGCGGCCGGTGATCTGTTCACCGTGCAGTGCGAACAGATCTTCAACACCCACCCTGATGTGCACCGCACCGCGCTCGTCGGAGTCGGCGAACCGGGGGTGCAGATCCCGGTGCTGTGCTTCGAATTGCGGTCCGGGGTGGCGAAATCCGAGATCCCCCGGGTGCAGCGGGAGCTGTGGTCCATTGCGCGCGAACGCGAATTCACCAGGCCGATCAAGGTATTCCGCGTCCATCCGGGCTTTCCGGTCGACATCCGGCACAACGCTAAGATCGGGCGCGAGGAATTGGCCGTTTGGGCCGGAAAGGGTATGACGCCATGAAGGCACTGGTCACCGGGGCAACCGGATTCCTCGGCAGCCATATCGTCGACGCCGCGGTGGCGGTGGGTGATGAGGTGCGTGCGATCGTCCGGCCGTCGAGCGAGCTCGGCTACCTGTCGACGGTGCCCGAACTCGAAACGGTGGCAGGCGATCTCGGTGACTACGAATCGTTGGTCACCGCGTGCAAGGGCATCGATGTGGTCTATCACAGCGCCGGGCTGGTCGCCGAGGTCGGCAGCCGGGCGCAGTTCTGGGATGCCAATGTCGAGGGCACTCGGCGGCTGATGCAGGCGGCGCGGGAGGCCGGTGTAGGTCGGTTCGTCTTCGTCAGCAGTCCGTCGGTGGCGACCTCCTATGACACCGATCGCTTCGGCATCGACGAATCCGAGCCGTATGTCACCGCCCCGAAGAGTCTGTACGTGGAAACCAAGGCCGCCGCCGAACAGCTCGTCCTGGCCAGCAATACCGCGGATTTCGTGACCTGCGCGCTGCGACCGCGGATGATCTGGGGACCGCGTTCCTCGGGCTGGATGACGCTGTTGCTGCGGAAGTTGAGGTCCGGCAAGCTGCCCGACCTCTCCGGCGGCAAGAAGGTCATGGTGTCGATCACCTACTGCGAGCACGCCGCGCAGGCCTGCCTGCAGGCGGCGCGCTCGGATCGGGTCGCGGGCAATGCCTACTTCCTCGCCGATCCCGAGGATGTCGACCTGTGGAAGTTCGTCGAGGACCTCGCCGTCGCGCTGGACTTGACGCCACCCACCCGCACCATTCCCAAACCGGTATTCGACGCTGCCATCGCGGTTTTCGACACCATCTGGCGGGTGCCCGCGATCAAGGAGCGCTACGCGCCGCCGCTGTCCAGCTGGACGACCGCGGCACTGACCGTCTCCAGCACCTACGACATCAGCGCCGCCGCCCGGGATTTCGGCTACTCGCCGACGGTATCACTGGCCGACGGACTGGCCGCCTACGTCGACTGGGTCGGACAGATCGGCGGCGTCGACGCCGTCATCGATCGCGGACGACCGATGGCCGACGCCACGCATTCGAACGAAAGTCGCTGCACGCCCAGGAGATTCGAATGATGACCACCCGGCTCGCCGACCGTCCCACCGGCACGACCGCGGTGCCGACCGCACCGGGCGCGCTACCTCTCATCGGACATTCACACCGCCTCGCCCGCAGGCCGCACCGCTTCCTGCAAACACTGTCGGAGCTCGGACCCGTGGTGCGGGTGAAGATTCCGGGCTACGACACCTATGTCGTCACCGACCCGGACCTGATCCGCGAGGCCTTCGTCGGCCTGGCCGATCAGGGTTCGATGATCGATCGTGCTGAGGCACTGCTCGGGGCTGGCGTCACCGTGCTGTCGGGTCCGCAGCACAAGCGGGAACGCCGAATGATCGCCCCGGCCTTCGCCCGCGGCCGCATCGCGCAGTACGCCACCGTGATGACGCGTCTCGGCGCCGAACAGGCCGACGCCTGGCGCGACGGTCAAATGGTGGTCGTGAATACCGAGATGCACGATCTCGCGCTGCGCACGGTCGCGGGGGCGCTGTTCAGCGGCGACCTCGGCGCGGAGACCGGCGCGGAAATCCACGAAATGCTGACACCGGTCATGACGCTGCTCGCCCGCCGTGTCACACGTCCGGCCTGGATCGACAAGCTGCCACTGCCCGGCAACCGCCGCTTCGACGGCCTTGTGGCCGGTATGAAGTCGGCGACCAGCAAGATCATCGCCGCCTACCGCGCGGATCTGGCCGCCGACCCGAACCTGGATCACGGCGACCTGCTCGACACCCTGATCAAGGCGCGCGACGAGGACGGTGTCGCGCTCACCGATGCCCAGGTGCACGACGAACTGATCAACTTCCTGGTCGGCGGCACCGAGGCCACCGGCATGACGCTGTCCTGGGTATTCCATGAGCTGGGCCGAAATCCCGAGCTGGAGGCCGCTTTCCACGCCGAGATCGATGCTGTGCTCGGCGGTCGTCCGGCCGAATTCGCCGATCTCGGTCGGCTCGATCTGACCAAGCGGATCGTCACCGAAACCCTGCGCATGTACTCGCCGTGGCTGACCGTCCGCGATGTGCCCGCGAACTATGAACTCGGCGGCAAGGCGTTGCCGAAGGGGGCCATGTTGCTGGTGTGTCCCGTTGCGGTGCACCGGGACCCGGCGATCTTCCCGAACCCCGATAGGTTCGACCCGGACCGGTGGCTGCCTGCGGCAATGGAGTCCCGGCCCAAGGGCGCGTACCTGCCGTTCGGTATGGGCACCCGGCAGTGTCCGGGAAATGTGTTCTCGCTCACCGAGGTTGCCCTGCAGGTTGCTACGATCGGCGGGCGCTGGCGCCTGCGCCCGATGCCCGGTATCGCGGTGCAAGAGACGGTGATCGGCGCCCTGGTACATCCGAAGTATCTGCCGATGCGGGTGGTGGCCAGGCAGGTGCAAGCCGGGCACGGCGCGGATTCGTCAGGGAGCGAGCGCGGCGCGGCTTAACGAGTGATGAGGGTGTGGCGGTGTTCGGACTGACCAAGCTGACCATTTCGAGCGACCTGCAAGCAGTCGCTACGCGGCGCAGCAAATGGATCCTCGGCATCTTCGCCGGGCTCGCGCTGGTTATGGGCATGCTCAGCTCGCCGCTGTTCGACAAGGTGCAGGGCGGTGGCTACAGCGATCCCGGCGGCGAATCCAGCCGGGCCACCGAGATTCTGCGGGATAGCTTCGGTCAGGCGCCGCCGAACTTCGTGCTGCTCGTGCACAGCGACACCTCGGTCGACGATCCCGAATCGGCGACGGCCGCAGTGAAATTGGCACTGAAGCTGAAGGATGAGCCGGGTGTCGCTGGTGTCATGTCGTACTGGGTGGACAAGTCGCCCGCGCTGCGCAGCGCCGACGGCAGGTCCGGGTTGATCGTCGCGAGCATTCTCGGCGAGGAGGGTGCGGTCGACCAGAAGGTCGGCGGTCTGGCGGATCGCTATGGCGGCACGCACGGCCCGGTGCAGGTGCGCGTCGGCGGTTACGCGATGTTGTTGCACGAGACGGTGCAGCAGAGCGAGAAGGACGCCGTACTCGGTGAATCCATCGCCTTCCCGGTCACCCTGATCGCGCTGCTGTTCGTATTCGGCGGTCTGGTGGCGGCCAGCTTGCCGCTGGTCGTCGCCGCGGTGACGGTGATGATCACCATGGGCGCGCTGTGGCTGATCACCCTGTGCACCGATCTCGCCGCCACCGCGACCAATGTGGCAACGCTGCTCGGCCTCGGTCTCGCGATCGACTACAGCCTGCTGATCATCAGCCGCTACCGCGACGAATTGGCCGTGGGCGCCGCGACCGGTCCAGCCGTCGCGGCGACCATGCGTTCGGCCGGTCGCACCGTGGCTTTCTCGGCGGTCACCGTCGCGGTCGCGCTGTCGGGCCTGCTTTTCTTCCCGCTGCTCGCGGTGCGTTCCATGGGGTATGCCGGTCTGGCGGTCGCGGCGATCGCGGCGACGGTATCGCTGACGGTGCTGCCCGCGATTCTGCTGGTGCTCGGCAGCCGCATCGATCGTGGCCAGCTCGGCTGGTTCTTCCGTCCGCAGCGTCCCGCCCCCGGTGAGGGTTTCTGGCATCGGCTCGCGGTATTCGTGATGCGAAAGCCGGTCCCCATCGGTCTGGCGGTCGCGGCCTTCCTGCTGCTCCTCGGGACGCCGTTCCTCGGTGTGAAACTCGGCTTCCCGGACGAGCGGGCATTGCCCGAGTCGATGAACAATCGGCAGATCACCGAGACCATCCAGCGCGACTTCGCCGCCACCGACACCAACGGACTCTTCGTCGTACTGCCCGACGGCAAGTCCGATCTGGACGGCTACGCAAGGAAGCTCTCCGAAGTCGACAATGTCCGTCGCGTCGACACCGCCACGGGCAGCTACGCCCACGGCGGGCAACTCGCCCCGCCCATGGCACAGCACGCGCGCTTCGAAACCAAGGATGCCGCATACCTTTCGGTGACACCGGATACCAGCGATCCGGCGCTGCTGGACCGGGTGGCCGAAGAGTTGCGCGCGGTGCCCGCACCCTCGCAGCGGTTGGTCGGCGGTATCGCGGCCGCGAGCGCGGATTCCCTCGATGCGGTGACATCGGCGCTTCCCGTGGCACTGGTCTACGTCGTGATCCTCATGCTGGTTGTGCTGTTCCTGCTGACCGGCAGCGTGGTGCTACCGCTGGTCGCGATCGTGCTCAGCGCCCTCAGCCTCACCGCCACCTTCGGCGCGCTGGTCTGGATCTTCCAGGACGGACATCTGTCCGGCCTGCTCGATTTCACGGTGACCGGTGATCTGCCGCCGACCGTGCCGGTCATGCTCTTCGGGGTGGCCTTCGGTCTGGCCATGGACTATCAGGTATTCCTGCTGTCGCGGATCCTCGAAGAGTACGAGCGCACCGGCAAGAATGAATCCGCCGTTGCCCATGGCCTGGAGAAGATCGGCCGGATCGTCACCGCCGCGGCGGTGCTGATCTCCTTGGTGTTCTTGGGATTCCTGGCCTCGGATATCACCTTCATGAAGTCCTTCGGCATTGGTCTGCCGCTTGCGGTGCTGGTCGATGCGACCCTGGTGCGCGGGTTCCTGCTGCCCGCGGTGATGAAGGTGCTCGGTGACTGGAACTGGTGGGCACCCGGCCCGCTGGAAAAGTTGCACGAGCGTTTCGGATTCGACGAAGGACCGTCCGCGCCATCGCTGCCCGATCCGGGCGATGTGCGCCAGCCCGCGCGGGTCTAGAAAGTTCGATGGCCGTGCGAATCACCGCACGGCCATCGATGGTCTTGGGACAGATGGGGTTACGCAGCTGATCTGCGGATTGCCCTGGGACGGTTCAGATTCCGCCGGTCGACAACAACCCACCGTCGACGCGGATCGTCTCACCGGTGATCCACTCGGCCTCATCCGAAACCAGGAATCCGATCAGCTGTGCCACATCCTCCGGCGCGCCGAGTCGCTTCATCGGGTACACGCTCGCGGCCCGCTCCTCATCCGCCGAGTACAGCGCGTCGGCGAACTTGGTCTTGATCACGCCGGGCGCCACCGCGTTCACCCGGATATTCGGGCCCAGTTGCCAGGCCAGTTCGTCGGTGAGCCGGATCAGCGCGGCCTTGGACGCGCCGTACGCCGCGATCACTCCGGTCGAGCGGAGCCCGGCGACACTGGCCACATTCACCACCGCCCCGCCGTGCTCGCGCATCCACGCCTTGTACGCCTCCTGCACGTAACCGAGCGCGGCGACCACATTGACGTCGAAGATCTTGCGCACCGCCTCCAGATCGGCATCCATGAGCGAGCCGTAGACGGGGTTGATGCCGGTGTTGTTGATCAGGATGTCCAGCGAGCCGAATTCGGAGACCACCCGACCCACCGCGGCGGCCCGGCTGTCCGGATCACCGGAATTGCCCGCCAGCGCGCTGACCTCACCCCTATGACCGAGCGCCCGCAGTTCGGCGGCCGCCTGCTCGAGCGGTTCCGGCTTGCGGGCGGTGATCAGCACATTGGCACCGCGCCGCAGCAGCTCCGCCGCGACGGCCTTGCCGATGCCCCGGCTGGCTCCGGAAACGAGTGCGCTCTTGCCCAACAGATCGGTCGTCATGTGATGGCACGCTACCGCTGTTGAAATCCGCCCAGCTGACCCCGGTCGGGTTTGGGCGATTTCGCCCCCGAGCGACTGTTCCCACCGGCGGGGACCCGACGCTCAGAGCGTGGCGCCTAGCTGCGATTAAGCTGCCGGAGAGGTATCGACGGGAAGGTGAGACATGGCTGTCGACACATCGCTGCCGCCCCGCCCGGATGCACCTATCCTCAACGCCTTCATCGGCCATTTCGAGGGGGTGCTGACGAAGTTGGTGAAGGCGGTCGGCGACGGTTCGGCGAAGTCGATTACGGTCGATGGGCTGAAGGGCCTGGGAGAGTCGCAGCTGAAGGACGGCGATCTCGTCGCGAAATACCATGCCAAACAGAGCGAAGACACGAAATATAAAGAGGATCTGAACTCACTGGACAGCAATATCGCCCAGATCGCGGCGAAATCGGCCGATGTGTCCAACACCGTGACCACCGAAGTCGAGAAACTGGTGCGCGACGTCAAGGAGATTATCGGCGGTGTGCCGAATCTGACCGATGTTCCGCTGCCGCGCAGCATCGAGTTGCAGATGGCCGCCATCGACAAGATCGATGAGAAGGTCGATAAAGCGGCGAAGGCCGTCTCGGAAGCGTACGACGCACTCGACGATCATGCCGGAAAGATCACCGACCCGGAGTCGGACCACAGCGGAAGTGCCCCGAATTCGATCGGAAGCGGCAACCAGTTCCCCGCCTATACCGGGAATGGCGGAAACCGCCGCAACTCCACCGGACCCGCGGGTCTCGGCCGCAGCGCGAGTGCCCAACCCATCAGCGGGGGTCAGCGAGTGACGGCCAGCGAGATCTATAAATATCTCCTCAGCAAGGGCTTCACACCGGCGCAAGCGGCGGGCATCTTGGGCAATATGCAGGTCGAATCAGGTTTCGATACCGGTGCCTACAACCCGGCCGAGGGGGCCATCGGCCTCTGCCAATGGGAAGGCGGGCGCCGGACGAATCTGGAGGCGTTCGCCGCCGCTCAGGGCAAGTCGGTCACCGACTGGCACGTCCAGGTCGATTTCATGATGCACGAACTGCAGGGCACCGAATCGGGTGCGTACGGACAGATCAAGTCGGCGAACTCGGCAGGTGCCGCGGCGGCGGCCTTCGACCAGTACTACGAACGAAGCTCCGGTGAGGCGCGCGGCCAGCGCGTCGCGAATGCCAACAGCATCGCGTCGAACATGGCCAGTGTGGCGGTCTAGCGTCGATCGCGGAGTTAGCGCGGTCACACCCTGGATCGCGGGTGTAAGAAGCACCTCCGGAGCCGGGTAAAATCGGTGGTTCTTGTGTGCCTTCTCGTCGCACAATCGAGCAGCAACCGACCAGCACCACGTACCCGTAGGAGAAGCCTGTGATCACCGCGACGGACCTGGAGGTCCGGGCCGGAGTCCGCACCCTGCTGTCGGCCCCCGGACCTGCGCTGCGGGTGCAGGCGGGCGACCGGATCGGACTGGTCGGACGCAATGGCGCGGGCAAGACCACCACGCTGCGCATTCTGGCGGGCGAGGGTGAGCCCTATGCCGGAAAGATTTTGCGCTCGAGCGATATCGGCTATCTCCCGCAGGATCCACGGGAGGGCAATCTGGATGTGCTCGCTCGCGATCGCGTGCTCTCGGCTCGCGGCCTGGACACCCTGCTGCGCGATATGGAGAAGCAGCAGGCGCTGATGGCCGAGGTGGTCGATGATGCCGAACGCGAAAAGGCGGTGCGCAAATACGGTCGGCTGGAGGAGCGCTTCTCGGCGCTCGGCGGCTATGTGGCCGAGAGCGAAGCCGCGCGCATCTGCAATAGCCTCGGCCTGCCCGATCGAGTGCTCGGCCAAGCTCTTCGCACGCTCTCCGGTGGTCAGCGCCGTCGAATCGAGTTGGCGCGCATCCTGTTCGCCGCCTCCGACGGTAGCGGCGGCCGCTCGGACACCATCCTGCTGCTCGACGAGCCGACCAACCATCTCGACGCCGATTCCATCACCTGGCTGCGCGGCTTCCTGCAGAACCACGACGGCGGGTTGATCGTGATCAGCCACGACGTCGAACTGCTCGGCGATGTGGTGAACAAGGTCTGGTTCCTGGACGCGGTGCGCGGTGAGGCCGACGTCTACAACATGGGCTGGCAGAAATACCTGGACGCGCGTGCCACCGATGAACAGCGTCGTCGTCGCGAACGCGCCAATGCCGAGAAGAAGGCCAGTGCCCTGCGCGCCCAAGCCGCCAAACTCGGTGCCAAGGCCACGAAAGCCACTGCGGCACAGAACATGGCCAAGCGCGCGGACCGCTTGATGGCCGAACTCGACGAGGTGCGGGTGGCCGACAAGGTCGCGCGAATCAAATTCCCCGAACCCGCCGCCTGCGGTAAGACGCCGCTGATGGCCGAGAACCTGACCAAGGTCTACGGCTCGCTGGAGATCTTCACCGGCGTCGACCTGGCCATCGACCGCGGCAGTCGCGTCGTCGTACTCGGCCTCAACGGCGCGGGTAAGACCACCCTGCTGCGCCTGCTCGCCGGGGTGGAGACGCCGACGGCGGGCGGTCTCGTGCCCGGTCACGGGCTCAAGATCGGCTATTTCGCTCAGGAGCACGACACCCTCGACGATCAAGCCACGGTCTGGGAGAACATCCGCCACGCCGCACCGGATGCGGGGGAGCAGGAGCTGCGCGGCCTGCTCGGTGCGTTCATGTTCTCCGGACCGCAGCTGGAACAGCCCGCAGGCACCCTCTCCGGCGGTGAGAAGACCCGTTTGGCGCTGGCCGGGCTGGTGTCCTCGGCGGCCAATGTGCTGCTGCTCGACGAGCCGACCAACAACCTGGACCCGATCTCGCGCGAACAGGTCCTCGACGCGCTGCGCACCTATGCCGGCGCGGTCGTCCTGGTCACCCACGACCCGGGTGCGGCCGAGGCGCTGTCCCCGGAACGGGTGATCCTGCTGCCGGACGGTCAGGAAGACCACTGGTCGGCGGAGTATTTGGAACTGATTCAGTTGGCCTGATCCGGGGCCATCCGGCCGGAGTTTTGTTGCGGGCGGTGGATTTTCGCGTCCCGGGATGGGGTCTTCGGTGATATTCATCACAAAGACCCGTTGATCACAGCTTCTCGAGTGTCTAGCCTGGAAAGACGCGGCTCGGCGACTCGGAGGAAGCCATGAGCGACAGGCCCACACAAGTCAAGGCCACACTGGGTAAGGGCACACGCGTCACGGGGAAATCACGAGACCGTTTGCAAACCCAGCTGAAGAAGCAGTACGAGGCGGGTGCCAGCATTCGATCGCTGGCACGGTCGACCGGCCGCTCCTACGGCTTCATCCACAACGTGCTGGTGGAGTCGCACGTGCAGCTCCGCAGCCGCGGCGGTGCGAACCGCCGCAAAGGTCAGTAGCGTTCGCGGATCCTGATCCCGGTGTAGGCGAATGGATTTCGCCGACACCGAGCGAGATCGAGCGCGCGCTAATAGCCCGGCACCGTGCCGTCGCCGTTGACCAGCAGGTTGGCGAGGCTGCGGAACATCGGCAGGCCCGTCTTGATCTCCAGATACGCGAACTGGCCCTGTGGGTTGACCTCGAGGAAGTAGTACTCGCCGTCGAGGCCGAGGCGTAGATCCAGCACGCCGAAGCTCAGGCCGAGTGCGCCCATGAGTGTGGCCAGTGACTTGCTGACCGAGGCGGGCAGATGCTCCGGTGCGAAGTCGACGGTGGTGTCGAGTCGGGAATCGACCCGGCCGACCCCGGACTGCGAGTCGATGCGCACCGCCCATTCGACGCCGTCCATCCACACCACCCGCAGATCGCACTGCGCCTCGACGTAGTCCTGGAAGGTGGTCGGCGCGGAGCGGATGCCAGCGAGGCGGCCGAAGTCGGCCTTGGTGATCAGCCGGGTCTCGGCGAATTCGGCGCGTCCGGTGCCGGTTCGCTTGTAAACCACCGAGCCCGAACGTGATTCGATGAAGCTGCGCGCCTCGTCCGGATCGTTGGTGATCAGGGTTTCCGGGATCACGAAACCGGCTCGGCGCGCGGTCTCCAACTGCACGATCTTGCGGCTCGCGGTGCGATCGGCGCCGGGATCGTTGACCCAGTACGCGGGGATCGACCACAGCAGGCCCTGGATGAAGCCATCGCATTCGGCTTGGCGGTAGGCGTCATCGGAGGCGCGCACACCGGCCGGAACCTGCGCGGGATGCGGTCTGCGCCACCAGACCGAGCGGACATCGTCGAGTCCGATCACATGCGACAGCGAACGCGTGGTGCCGTGCCGATCGAGCCGGAAACTTCCGGATTCGCGCGGAAAGTCGCGCAGATCGAGCTGAATCGGGCTGAGCCCGTGGTGTTCTCGCAACGTCGCCGCCATCGCGGTGCCGTGCAGATCATCGGATTCGGAGACGATGAGGACCGAACCTGTCCGGCGCGCCGCCATGCGCAGTCCCGTTCAGTCGAGACTGTCGCAGTTGATGCCGTCGTCGCTTGTCGCGAGCGATTTGGTTTGGCAGTAGGTGAAGGTCGCTCCGCTGGTGCCAGGGCATTCCGCGAGCTGCAGACTGTCGGCCCAAGATGCGGTGAGTTCTTGCAGCGCTTCATCTCCCAGTGCGGCGGAGGGTTCCTCGGCCAGCGTCATCGGCCGGTCGACCAGGTCGATGCGCAGGCGGCGGGTGAAATCGGCGGTCGCGCCGGGGCGGATATCCATCAGCACCGGGCGGCCGTCACGCTCGGCGGCCGCGCCGTCGGTCCAGTCGAGAACCCGCAGCACATCGTCGCGGCGGAAGGTCCAGGTTCCTTCGGTCACTCTGACCGTGAAATCTTGTTCCGACTCGGCCACCAGCAGTCCCTGCAACGCGGGGACGCGGTCACCCGCCGGCCCGGTACCGGGGAGGTGGATTGCGTCGGTCATAGTGAGCTCTCCGATCTGCTCGCGATTAGCCAGGACCCCCGAGCGGGAACTGGATCATATCGCGCAAGGGGTCTCGCACGGTTCGGATCGCGGGATTTCCCCGCCGCTGGCAAACCGAATTGAAGCTCGGGATGCACTAGCGCCGAAAGATTTTCGATATTAGCTACAACGCGCCTCGGCAATCGTTGAGCTACTTTCGAACGGTTATGCTCGGGCGGCATTGCCCGGGATTGGCGGCCGTGCATCCGTCGGCGCGGATGTGTCGCTCGGCCTCCGCTGCGACCCTACCGTCGAAGTCGCCGATCTCCCGGCGGATTCGAAAGATCTGCGTCGCTTCACGACTCGCGCCGGTTCGCGTTGCGCTCGGCCCACCATTCGGGGGCCTCGACAAACCAGTTGTCGTATTCCTCCTGCGATGCCGCCAGGTCCTCGAAGGTAGCCTCGCCCTTGACCAGCCGGTCGAGCAGGCGGAAGTAGCCGAAGCGTTCCACCGCGGGCATGAGGGCGATCAGGATTCGCGCGGAGCTGTCCGGTGCCGCACCGAAGGCGTGCGGCATGAGCTTGGGTACGACGATCGACCCGCCCGCACCCACGGTGACGATCTCGTCCCCGGCCAGTACCTGCAGCTCGCCGTCCGCGACGTAGAACAGCTCGTCCGACTTGGTGTGGTAATGCGGTGCCGCGCCGTCCGCGCCCTTATCCATGGTGACCTCCAGGTGGCTGACCGCGCCGCCCGCCTCGTTCGAATCGATGAGCAGGCGCATGGTGACCGAGGGGGTCACCAGGGTCTCGGCATCCTGCGGCTGGCGGATGGCGAAGGTGCGGTCGGTGGTGGCGTTCATGACGGTCTCCAAGTGATTCGCTGAAATATAATTCGCTAGCGAACTATATCCCAGCGAATAGAATGTTGTCCATGGCTGACACGCGACAACTGATTTCGCAGGCACATGGGTAACTCGCCGGGTACGCCCAGAACCCCGCCAGGCACTCAACCGTCGGCCCGCAACGACACTGTCGCGGCAGGTACGACCGGCAAAAGGCCCGGGGAGGCGGGACAGGATCCGGTGGATGCGATCGTCGAGCAGTGGCGCCGGGAGCGGCCGGACCTCGAGTTGGAGGCGATGGGGGTGATCGGACGGCTTGGGCGGCTGCTTGTGGTCGCGCAGCGGGATATCGAGGCGGTATTCATCGCGCACGGGCTGCAGCGTGGCGAGTTCGATGTGCTTGCCGCACTGCGTCGTTCGGGGTGGCCGTTCGAATTGAACCCGTCGGTGCTCGCCGACACATTGATGATGTCCCGCGCCGGAATGACCGGACGGCTCGACCGCCTGGAGTCGGCGGGGCTGGTCCGGCGCATCGCGGACGCGGAGGATCGCCGCGCCATCCGGGTCGCCCTTACCGACGCGGGCCGCGCGCTGATCGACAAAGTCGTCACCGCGCATGCCGAGAACGAAACGAGGATGCTGTCGGTGCTCTCGGCGAAGGATCGGCGCGACCTCGACCGCATCGCCCGGGTACTGCTCGCCAGCCTCGAGGGCACGGCGAAATGAGGTAGTTCGCTACTCGGGTGCTCGGCCGGTCATCGGTTCACCATGGAGTGATGATCGACATCATCACCCTCCGCGGCACGGGTGAACCGCGGAACACCAATGGGACGCCCGCGGGCATGCTGCGCGATGTCACGAAACTGCTCGATCCCGAGCGTTTCACCGCCTTCGAGCCGGATTGGCCCGCATCGGTGGGGCCGAGCCCGGAGCTGTGGGGCCCTTCGCTGGACACCTCGATCCGCCTCGGTGTCGCGGCGGGCGTCAAGGCGATTCAGGACTCGCCGAACGTCTGTGGACTTCTGAGCTATTCGCTCGGAAGTATCTGCGCGAGCAAGATCCTGGAGGGGGTGCGGTCGGGCAAGTACAAGAACACCGACGGCTCGCCCCTGGAAATCGCCTTCGCTGTCAATATCGCCAACCCGCTGCGCAAACGCGGTCAGTCGGTCGGGAATCTTTGTCCCGCAACGACTTACGGCCTGCACGGTGAGCATGGCCCCTGGCCCGCCGTTGATGTCCAGGAGTACGCGAATCCGGGCGATATCATCACCGCGTCACCGGGCGACTCGCCGCTGCGTGTCATCGATATCGGCATTTCGCCCTTTTCGTTCGTGGAGGGAGCGCGTATCGGCAATGTGGGCCCGCTGATCTTCGCCGAGTTGCTGCGTTTCCTGATGAACGATCCGATCGGCAATCTCGATCGCTATGCGACCGCGGTCAACGGTGTCATCGGCTATCTGACGCCGTGGCCGGATGGTCAGCACGTGCTCTACTCCGGACACAATATGCCCGGTACGAACGTCCTGTGGACCACCCATGCCGCCGACTACCTGAACGCCAACTACTGACCCCGACGCGGTTTCGTACCTGCGGCGTCGCACCCGAGCTGTATGGCTCAATCCCCCTGTGCCGCAGCGGAGATGGGCTGCCACTCACGCCAGAGCGCCAGGCGGGATTCGTAATCCGCGGTGGCGATGGTCAGCGGGAGCTCGCCGAGGAAAATGCGCAGCGGCGGCTCGGGCGCATCGACCACCGCGAGGATGGCCGCGCGAGTGGCGGCCGGATCACCCTGGCGCACCGCCGAACGTTGCGCGGCTCGGGCGGCCCTGGCCTCGTCGTAGGCCGGGAGCGGGCTGGCATGCCGCGACGAGGGGCCCGCCCAGTCGGTGCCGAATCCGCCCGGTTCGATCAGGGTGACGTGGATGCCGAAGGCCGCGACCTCCTGTGCGAGCGCCTGGGAGAAACCCTCCAGCGCCCATTTCGACGCGTGGTATGCGCCGAGGTTCTGGAAGGCGGAGATGCCGCCGATACTCGATACCTGGATGATGTGGCCGCTGCCCTGGGCCCGCAGGATCGGCAGCGCCGCCTGGGTGACCCACAGGGCGCCGAAGACATTGGTTTCCAATTGCGCGCGGAACTCGTCCTCGCTGAGTTCCTCGATCATGCCGAACTGGCCGTAACCGGCATTGTTGATCACGATATCGAGTCGTCCGAATCGCTCGGCCGCCTGCTGTACCGCGGCGAAATCGCCGTCCCGGTCGGTCACGTCCAGGCGCAGCGGCAGGAAGGTGTCCGGATATTTGGCGACCAGATCGTCGAGTGTGCTGGTATCGCGCGCCGTTCCGGCCACTTGATCGCCGCGTTCCAGCGCGGCGAGTGCCCATTCACGGCCGAATCCTCGTGAGACTCCGGTGATGAACCAAACTTTGCTCATGCGACCACGCTAATGACCTGGAGTGCACTCCAAGCAAGTGTTCAACGCGGGTGCAGCGTAACCGGCAGCGCCGAGGGAGACAGCACGAAGTCTCGGTTGGAGGCGCGCACCGTGTAGTTCGGGTCGGGTGTCGGGCGCCAGCGGGCCAGCAGCGCGGCGGCGGCGAGGCCGATTTCGATCATGGCGAAATGGTCGCCGAGGCAGCGGCGGCGGCCGACGCCGAACGAGAGATTGGCCTTCTTGTCGATATCGGCTGCGCGCTCGGGTGACCAGCGGTCCGGATCGAAGGATTCCGGATCCGCGTAGTAGCGCTTGTTGTGCTGAACCAGGTAGGGAGAGAACATGATCGCCGTGCCGTCCGGAACGGTGAGTCCGCCGATGGTGATATCGCCGTCGGCGGTGCCCGCGCTGATCCATGGGCCCCAGAACCGAAGTGTCTCCGCCACAACCTGTTTCAGGTAGGGGAGTGCGCCGAGATGATCGGCTCGGACCGGGCCCGCTCCGACGACGGAATCGAGTTCGGCGTACAACCGCTCGGCGATCCCGGGGCGGCGCATGACCTCGTGCCAGAGCCAGCCGGTCAGTGACGCCATCGAGCCGACGCCACCGGCCAGCATGAGGATCGCCTCATCGATGATGTGCTCGTCGGACAGGGTCGCACCGGTCTCACTGTCGGTGTGCCGGATGAGCGCCGAGACCACATCGTTGAAATCCTCGTCGCGGCGGCGGTATTCGGCGATAACGGCGCCGATGGCGGTACGCAGGTGCCGGGCCTTGGTGCGCCAGCGCCAGTTCGAAACGAGCCGAAGTCGGCGCACCTGCGGGGGCAGCGCGGTGCGCAGAATGACCTGACTGAGCAACCATGGCACGCTGTCCCGGATCTCGCGGCGGGCGTCATCGCTGAAATCGGCGGTGAACAGCGTCGAGGAGACCGTGTCGAGGATCAGGCCGTGTGCCTCGTCCATCAGATTGACCTGACCGCCCGAAGGCAGTCCCGCCGACCAGGTTTCGGCGATATCGGCCGCCGCCCGCGTGTACTCGGCAAGGCGGCTCTGCCGCAGCGCGGGCGAGATCATCCGCCGCCGCAACTTGTGTTCCTCGCCGCGCAGGACATTGACCGATCCGCCCGCGACATCCTCGATGGCCTCGCGCAGATCATCCCGATTGAGTTCGGCATCGCCGAGCCCGACCTCGCGGACGAGATCCGGTGTGGTGAGCAGATATCCGGTCTTCTGGCCGAACCGCAGGCGCACGATCGGGCCGAGATCGGCCAGCGAGGTGACGAAGCCCGGAGCGTCGCGTAGGGCACGCAGGCTGTGGCCGACCAGCGGGAGTCGCCCCGGCGCGGTCGGTACTCCGGAAAGCGATTGCGGCATGACCAGTTCCGGGCTGCGTGCGGAATCGGCCCTGGCCTGTCGATAGATTTCGAGAACGGTCCCGATGTGCTGCGACTGGCGCACCGAATCGCGGTATTTGCCAAGGATCTGACGCATTTCGGTGAGCGCGCTGCGATCGGCGTCGAGCTTGGCGACGGTGTCGGCGATCGCGACGGGCGATGGATCGGCGGTGCGAATGCCGCCGCCGGGTGGTACCGATTCATCGAGATCGGGATCGCAGTAGATGATCGGCAGTCCGACCGCCACCGCCTCCAGCAGAACCATACCCTGTGTGTCGAAACCATTGGAGGGGAACAGCAGTGCGTCGCCATCGGACATTGCCGCCAGGCATTCGGCTTGTGTGGCCCTGCCGTGCAAGCGGATTCGGTCGGCGAGTCGATATTCGGTGATGGCGGCGGCCGCCTCGGCCCGCAGGTCGCCGTCACCGTGGATATCGAGCGTGCATTCGTCGAGATACCGTACGGCCTCGATTGCGGCGAGCAGCCGCTTCTCCGCCGACAGTCGCCCGCACCAGATCAGCCGCAGTGGTGTGTCGACCGCGCGTTCGACAACCGGTGTGCCGGTGTGGTTTTCGATGAGCTCGTCGTCGACGCCGTTGGACACCACCCGAAGCGGCCGGGTCAGCCCGTGTGCGAGCAATTGATCGGCGAAGTGCTGGGTCGGTGCGATGACCCGATCCGCGGCCTGGGCCTGACCGACGATCGTCCACCACGCATGGCGCGCGGCACGGCTTTCGGAGCGGTGCGGCATATGCTGATCGTGCGGTACGAATCGGCCGTGCAGGGCACGCAGGGCCAGCGCCGCCGGATACGGTGCGGGCGAGGTGTTCTCGATGAACGCGTCATCGCGACTCTGAGCGGTGTGGATGAGCGGAATCCGGTGTCGCCGTGCGGCTTTCATGCCCGCGATGGCGACACCGTAGGTGGTGTGGGTGTGTACGAGATCGATCGGTCCGCGCGCGGCGAAGGCGGCGTCGATGAGTTCGGCATTGTGCTTGGTCGGCAGCACGACCGGGAATCCGTTCACCGCGAGACCACCCGCGGCGCGCAGCGGCATCACATTCGCGAGCTCGTCGGCGCCCGGCTGCGGCGCGACGAACAGGGTGACGCGGTGACCTGCGCGTTCGAGTCCACGGCACAGCGAAGCCACCGCGGTCTGGACTCCACCGAGGGTGGCCGGGTGGTAGTCCATGAACATCGCTATGTGCACAATGGCACTGTACTGACACATCGCCGCCGTGCGGAGCCCTTAATTCTGTGGATTATCCGGTCGGCGTCAGGGCCCAGATACGAAAGAGTGCCGTGAAAATAGCGATTCCGCTCACCGGAACCCGCGGTGATGTCCAACCCGTCGTGGCTTTAGGGCTCGAGCTGCGCCGTCGCGGCCATGATGTGCTGCTCGGTGCGCCGCCGAATCTGGTCGAATTCGCCACGGCGACCGGGCTTGCCGCCGTCGCCTGCGGACCGGATGTGCAGCGGCTCTACAGTTCGGACGCCGGACAGCGGGCGCTCGCCGCGGGCAACACCCTGCGGCTCATGCAATTGGTCGCCCGGCAGATGGCCGATTATGCCCAGCAGATGAATCGGGAGGTCATCGACGTTTGTACGGGCGCGGATCTGATCGTGGCGAGCACCGTCACCGAGGATCGGGCGAGTTCGGTTGCGGAGGCAATGGGGGTTCCCCTCGTGAGCCTGCACTATTTCCCGTGTCGGAGTAATAGCGCATATCCGTTTCCGGGTGCGCTGCCGCCGCGGTGGAATCCGCCCGCCGTCGTCAATCGGGCGACGTGGGCGGTCGCGGAGAATCTGCGCCGCGTGGTGTTCATGCGCTATCTCAATGAGCTACGCGCGACGCTCGGACTGGCGAAATCGCGGGCGAGTACCGCAGCGGTATTGGCGCGGGCGCATGTTCCCGAAGTGCAGATCTACGATCCGGCATTAGTTCCCGGACTGCCCGAACAATGGGATGAGCGCAGGCCGTTCACCGGATTTCTGACGCTCGATCACGCCGCTCGCGAGGCCGTCGGTGATCTGGCGGGCGATCACGCGGGAATTCTTTCCTGGATCGATGTGGGGGAGCCGCCGGTGTTCTTCGGATTCGGCAGTATGCCCATCAGGGATACCGCCGCGGTGCTGGCGATGGTTACCGAAGTGTCTGCTCGACTGGGTGTGCGTGCGTTGGTCAGCGCTGGGTGGAGTGATCTCGATATTGCCGATGCGCAGGCGGGGCCGAATGTGAAGGTTGTCGGTCCGTTCGCGCACGATCTGGTTTTTCCGTATTGCGCCGCGGCGGTGCATCACGGCGGTATCGGGACGCTGTTCGAGAGTCTGCGCGCCGGATTGCCGACGCTGGTGTGCTCGGTGTCGTTCGAACAGCCGATGTGGGGCGGGCAGGTCGAGCGACTCGGTGTCGGTGCGCATCTGCCGTTCACGCGACTGACCGAAGCCCGATTGGAACACGGCGTCGCGTCGCTGCTGACGCCCGAACGCCGCTCCCGCGCAGCGGAATTCGCGAAGACACTGAGCACTGAGGATGCCGCAGCCCGCACCGCCGACATCATCGAGGCCGCGGCCCGGTGACCGACGTCTTCGCCGACACCTTCGTCATGTTCCGCCGCTGCGTCCGGCACACCATGCGCAGCCGCGACACGCTGATCATTTCGCTGCTCATGCCGATTCTGGTGATGCTGCTGTTCACCTATGTCTTCGGCGGCGCCATCGATGTCGGCGGGCCATATCTCGACTATGTGGTGCCCGGAATCATGTTGCTGTGCACGGGTTTCGGTTCATCCATCACCGCCACCGCGGTCTCCACCGATATGACACGGGGGAGTATCGACCGCTTCCGCACCCTGCCGATGTTCCGTCAGGCCGTACTCGCCGGGCACGTCGCCGAGGGCGTTGTGCGTAATCTCGCGGCCATCGCGATCGCGGTCACGGTGGCGCTCGCACTCGGCTACCGCCCCCAGGCCGGTCCGCTCGGCTGGCTGGCCGCCCTCGCGGTCATCACCCTTTTCGTCGCCGCCATTTCATGGATCGCCGTAGCCCTCGGCCTGGTCGCCAAGAACCCGGAAGCTGCAGGGGGCCTCACCTACGCCATCATGTTCATCCCCTACATCAGCAGCGCCTTCGTCCAAACCAGCACGATGCCGCATTGGCTCCGCGGCTTCGCCGACTACCAACCCGCCACCCCCATCATCGAAACCGTGCGCGGACTCCTGAACTCCTTGGACACCGGCCACAACACCCCCCTCGCCCTCCTCTGGTGCGCGATTCTCGCCGTCCTCGGATTCACCAGCGCCAGCGTCGTATTCAGCCGCTTGTCGCACCACTGACCGCCGCACGACCACCGAGTCGCCTTGACGGCTCGTCCCAGCGGTGATTCCCATACTCCCCGCAGGTAACCGAATCGGCGGCGTCTCGACTGGAACGTTGCAGCACCAGCCGCTGCTGGCGCGGCAACGGAGGAGCTAGTACCTCGACTCGATGTTCTGAGGGCACGTCGATTCGGGTGGGTCAAGTGTTGGGCAGCACGATCGGTTTGATCGAGCCGGGGTCGTGGCGGCCGGTGGTCAGTGCCGTGGACACTTGGTCGAGAGCGAAGTGTCCGGTGACGAGGCGGTCGAGATCGACTCGTCCGGTGGCAGCTAGGTCGATCGCGGTCGGCCAGGTGTTCGCATAACGGAATGTTCCGGTCAGCTCCAGTTCGTGTTCCTGGAGGTAGGGCAGCGGGAGCGGAATGTCGTCGCCGCCCATGCCGACGAGCACCACCCGCCCAGCCCTGGCAACCGTCCGCACCGCATCGCCCGGGGGAAGTCCGGAGCATTCCAGTAGGACATTCGGTTCGAATCCGATGTCGCGCAGTGCGGTTCCGCGGACGTCCACCGCGTGTGTGCAGCCCAGTTCGATGGCCAGTGCCAGCCGCTGCGGGTTCACATCGGTGATCACGACCTCGGACGCACCGAAAGCCAGTGCGGTCTGCGCGGTGACGAGCCCGACCGGGCCCGCGCCGTTGACCAGCACGCGGTCGCCCGCACCAACCCGTCCCTTGCGGCAGGCCCACACGCCGACCGATAACGGTTCCAGCAGGGCGGCCGCCTCGTCGGTCAGCGAATCCGGTACCGGATGCGCGAATTCCTGGTGCAGCACCACGTATTCGCAGAATGCGCCATTGATCGGTGGTGTGCCGAAGAATCGGATATCCGGGCACAGGTTGTAGCGGCCCGCCCGGCATTGGGGGCAGGTTAAGTCCGGTACTCCCGGCTCGAGCGAGACTCGTTGCCCGAGATGATGGTGTCGCGCGCCGGTGCCGAATCCGACCACTATGCCGGAGGCTTCGTGGCCGAGCACCAACGGTTGCTCGACGATGTGGTCGCCGATCCGGCCGTGCTCGAAGTAGTGCACGTCGGAGCCGCAGACACCGACCGCGCTGACCTTGATGAGAACCTCGGCCGGACCGGGTTCGGGGACGGCACGTTCGACGATCGCGATCTTCCCGACCGCTTCCAGGACCGCTGAGCGCATAGGTGTCACTGCCTTTCCTTGCGTGCCAACTCGGCCACCGTCGTCTTGGCACCACGAACATGCAATGAACGCAACGCCCTGACATAGGCGTCGACGAATCGGGGTTGGTCGATCAGATCGCCGAATACTGTTCTGTCGCTGAGAAATACGGTCGGATCGTCGCGCTGGCGGCGGGCCAGCGGAGTCAGCTGGTCGCGGAGCCGGTCGATGACCTCGATCGGCTCGCCGTGCTCGTCTACGCCTTCGGCATAGCGCGCCCAACCAGCGACAATTGCTGCGGCACAATCGATCTCGCCGGATCCGTCGCGAGCGTCGAGCTGCTGGCGGATGACCGGCAGCAGCCATTTCGGGATGCGGTCCGACGATTCGGCGCACAATCTGGCGATGGTGTCGCCGATCGCGGGGTTGGCGAACCGCTCGATGAGAGTGTGTTTGTAGCGGTCCAGGTCGACTCCGGGCACCGGGCGCAGAGTGGGTGTTGCCTCACGGTCCATGTAGCGCAACAGGAATCGGCGAAAGTTCGGATCCTGGGCCGCTTCGTGTACCAGGCGGTAGCCGCTCAGATATCCCAGGTAGGCGAGTGCCTGGTGGCCAGCGTTGAGCAACCGCAGTTTCATCAGCTCGTACGGTGCGACGTCCGCGACGAGCTGCACCCCGGCGGCATCGAAGTCGGGGCGGCCGAGTGTGAACGAATCCTCCAGCACCCATTGGGTGTACGGCTCGGTCAGCACCGGCCACCGATCCTCCAGGCGATAGCGGCGCGAAAGCTCGGCGGACGCGTCGGCCGGTGTCACGGGCGTGATGCGGTCGACCATCGAGTTGGGGAACCGCACTGCGTGCTCGACCCAGTCGCCGAGCTCGCGATCACGCAGCCGCGCGAACGCCCCGAAGGTGGCCCGCGCGATATGCCCGTTGCCCTCGATGTTGTCGCACGACATGACGGTGAACGGCGCGATGCCCCGCGCACGGCGGCGCACCAGCGCTTCGGTCACGACCCCGAATACCGTGCGCGGCAAAGTGTCCGGCGCGAGATCGGCCCGAATCGCCGGATCAGCAGCGTCGAATTCGCCGGTGGTCGCGGAGAAGTTGTATCCGCCCTCGGTGATGGTGAGTGAGACGATTCGGATTGCCGGATCGGCCAGCTTCTCGATCACCGCTTCCGGATCGTCGGGCGCGTAAAGGTATTCGATGATCGAGCCGATCACGCGGGTCCGCCAGGCGCCGTCCGGCTCGGTGACCGACAGGGTGTACAGGCCGTCCTGTGCCGCCAGTACATCGCGCATGCGCCGATCGGCGGGCAGCAGGCCGACTCCGCAGATACCCCAGTCGGTAGCACCGCCGTTTTCCAGTAGCCGATCGATGTACATCGCCTGATGGGCGCGATGGAACCCGCCGACTCCGAAGTGGACTATCCCGGTGCGGATCCGGGTGCGGTCGTAGGTCGGCACCGAAATTTCCGGGGCGAGCTCAGCGATCGTGTCGGCGCGTAGCGCCGTGGTTGTGGCCCCGTTCATAACGACCCCTCGACTGTTGTGTATGTCACACCGCGATGGTAGCCTCTTGAGCAATAGATCAGCTAGTGAGCAGATGTTCAGGCATCGATGAGGAGCGCAGTGGCTACCGAAGCGTCCCGGCCAGGCAGTCCGGACGATGTCCGGTTGGCATTGCGGGCTGCGCAGCTCTATCACCTCGAAGGCGCCACCCAGGCGGAAATAGCTGCCAAGCTGGGTGTTTCCCGCCCGACCGCGGGGCGGCTCATCGCTCGTGCCCGGGCGCAGGGGCTGGTGCGCATCGAGATCAATGTCCCGGACGAGTTGCGCTCGGCCGTGCACGCCGATGTCGAGAGCGAGTTGGAGGCGAGGTTCGGGCTCACCGAGGCGGTGGTGCTGGGCGAGGTGCCCGACCGATCCCAGGCGAGCCTGCTGCCGTTCGGGCGCGCCGCTGTCGGTGTCCTGAACCGTAGGCTGCGGCCGACGGACACCCTCGGATTCACCTGGGGTCCGGACACTATCGCGGTCGCGCATGAGCTATGGACCAAGTCGGCTCGATGCGCGACCGTTGTCCAGTTGGACGGTTCGATGACCTCGGGTGACTACCAAACCGGCGTGGACTACACCCTCGGCCGCTGCGCCAGTCAGCTGCAGGCCAACCCCGTTCGATTGCACGCACCGCTCTACGCGGATCCGGCGACCGTGACCGCGCTGGAACACGATTCACTGCTGGGCCGCGCCATGTCGTTGGGGCGCGGTGCCGACGTCATGATGTTCGGCGTCGGACCGGTCTCCACGGCCACCACACTGTTCGAGGGCAGCTATCTCGACACCACGATCCTCGACGAACTGCGCGAATTGGGCGCGGTCGGCGAAATCGGCGGCCGATTCTTCCGTGCCGACGGCAGTGATGTCGCGGGATCGCTTGCCGCACGGACGGTTTCGGTCGGACTCGACGCCATCCGAGCCTGTCCGACCTCGCTACTGATTTCCGGTGGAGAGTCCAAGCATGAAGCCGTCCTCGGGGCGCTGCGGGGCGGACTGGCCACCATTCTCGTCACCGATATCGAGTGCGCGCGGTGGCTGCTGGAAAAGAAGGAGAGTTCTGGCCGATGAACATACACCATGCGAAAGCCGCTGCGACACTGGCTGTCGCGGCTGTAATGGGGTTGGGCGGCTGCGCGGGCGCCGGATCGTTCACCACCACCAGCGGCGACACCGTCACCATCGCGATGGTTTCGAACTCGCAGATGCAGGATGCCATCGCGCTGTCCGGTGAGTTCGAACGCGAAAATCCCGGTATCGAACTCAAATTCGTCTCGCTGTCGGAGAATCAGGCGCGAGCCAAGATCACCGCCTCGGTCGCCACTCACGGCGGTGAATTCGATGTGGTGATGATCAGCAACTATGAGACCCCGCAGTGGGCCAAGAACGGCTGGCTCATCGACCTGTCGAATTACGCGCGCGAGACGCCCGGCTACGACACCCAGGATTTCATCCCGTCCCTCCAGAAATCTCTTTCCTACCAGGGCGATATGTACTCGGTGCCGTTCTACGGCGAATCCTCGTTCCTGATGTACCGCAAGGATCTCTTCGAAAAAGCGGGGCTGACCATGCCCGCCGAACCAACCTGGGATCAAATCGCTCAGGCAGCCGCGAAACTCGACGACCCCGCCGACGGTCGCTCCGGGATCTGCCTGCGCGGTAAGCCGGGCTGGGGTGAATCGCTCGCACCGTTGAATACCGTGATCAACACCTTCGGCGGACGTTGGTTCGACGAGAACTGGCACGCCCAGCTCAATAGTCCCGAGGTGGTTCGTGCCGTCGAGTTCTACATCGACCTGGTACGCGAACATGGTGAACCCGGCGCGGCCGCCAGCGGATTCAGCGAATGCGCCACGCAGCTGTCCCAGGGCAACACCGCCATGTGGTACGACGCGACCTCGGCGGTGTCGGTGCTGGAAGATCCCGCGTCCAGCAAGGTAGTCGGCAAGATCGGATACGCGCCCGCACCGGTCATGCAGAAGCCGAACTCGGGCTGGCTGTATACCTGGTCGCTCGGCATTCCCAAGTCCAGTGAAAAACCGGATGCGGCCTGGAAATTCATCTCATGGATGACCGGTAAACCCTATATCAGAATGGTCGGCGAGAAGCTCGGCTGGTCACATGTGCCACCGGGCAGCCGGATGTCGACCTATCAGATTCCCGAATACGCCGCGGCATCGAAGGCATACGGACCCTTGACGCTCTCATCGATGCAGGGGGTCGATCCGGAACATCCCACCGCGGCGCCGGTGCCCTACACCGGAATTCAGTTCCTCGCCATCCCGGAGTTCCAGGACCTCGGAACCAGAGTGAGCCAGCAGATCAGCGCCGCCGTCGCGGGTCGGATCAGCGTCCATGAGGCACTCGACCAAGCCCAGCAATATGCCGACGCGGTCGGCAGGTCGTACCGAGAGAACCAGTAGCCATGTCTGAAACCACCACAGCGCCAGCGGCTTACGAGTCGACCACGCAAACACCACCGCCGATCCTCGCGCGGCGCGATCGGCTCACACGGTCCCAAGGCTGGCGTCGGCGCGGTCCGCTGCTGCCCGCCCTGATCTTCATGGTCGTGGTCACCCAGGTGCCGTTCGTTTTCACGCTGTACTACTCGACGCAATCGTGGAACCTGGTCCGCCCCGGCTCGCGCCATTTCATCGGGTTGCAGAACTACGCGGATGTCTTCCGGGACAGCCAATTCCGGCAGGTGGCGCTCAATACCGTCATCATGATCGCCGGGACCGTCATCATCTCGGTGGTCCTCGGACTACTGCTGGCACTGCTGCTCGATCGCGCGTTCTTCGGTCGCGGCATCGTCCGCACCATGCTGATCACGCCGTTTCTGGTGACTCCTGTCGCGGCGGCGCTCATCTGGAAGACCACCATGCTGGATCCGGTGTTCGGGCTGGTGAATTTCGTACTGAAACCGTTCGGCGTTGGCCAGATCGACTGGGTGAGCAAGTATCCCCTGCCAGCGGTCATGGCAGATCTGGTATGGCAGTGGACGCCGTTCATGATGCTGCTGATCCTGGCCGGGCTGCAATCAATGCCACGCGACATCGTCGAGGCCGCCCGCGTCGATGGCGCGAACTCACTGCAGGTTTTCGGTGAACTTACCCTGCCGCACCTGCGCCGGTTCATCGAATTGGGGGCCGTGCTGGGGGCGATCTACCTGGTCAACACCTTCGACGCGGTGTACATGATGACCTCGGGCGGGCCGGGCATCGCCAGCTCCAATCTGCCCTTCTATATCTATCAGCGCGCCTTCCTCGGTTTCGATATCGGTCAGGCCGCGGCCATGGGGGTCATCACTGTCATCGCCACCACCATCGTCGCGACGCTCGCGCTGCGACTGCTGTTCAAGTCCTTCACCGGAAAAGAGGAAGCCGCATGAACGCGCCTGCGCTTGCCGACAAAGCCAGTACGGCACAGCAGGTTCGGATACGTCGTCGGCGCAGCCGGGCGGGTCTGCTGTGGGGTGCGCTTGCCTGGGTGATCGGCATCGGAATGTTCTTCCCCGTGCTGTGGATGGTGCTCACGGCGTTCAAACAAGAGGGCGACGCCTACACTGATCCGCCGAAGCTGTTCTTCACGCCGACCCTTGACCAGTTCTCCGCGGTCCTCGACAGCGGTATCGGCACCACGCTGCTGAATTCCACCTTCGCCACCGGGATGTCGACGATTCTCGTTCTGGCCCTGGGTATTCCGGCCGCATTCGCGCTGTCGCTGCGCCCGGTGCGCAATACCCGCGACGCCCTGATGTTCTTCATCGGCACCAAGATGCTGCCGATCGTGGCGGCGATCGTGCCGCTGTATGTGATCGTCGGCAATATCGGGCTGCTGGACAACATTTGGGCTCTGGTCATCCTCTATACCGCGATGAACCTGCCGATCGCGGTGTGGATGATGCGCTCGTTCTTCCTCGAGGTGCCCAGCGAGCTGCTCGAGGCCGCGAGCATGGACGGTGCGAGCCTGTGGACCGCGGTGCGCGAGGTGATCCTGCCGCTGGTCTCGCCCGGCATCGCCGCTACCGCATTGATCTGCGTCATCTTCTCCTGGAACGAATTCTTCTTCGCGGTGAACCTGACCGCCGTACAGGCACAGACGATTCCGGTGTTCCTGGTCGGCTTCATCACCGGCGAGGGCCTGTACTGGGCGCGGCTGTCGGCAGCCGCAGTGCTCAGTGCCCTGCCCGTCGTCCTCGCGGGCTGGTTCGCGCAGAACAAGCTGGTGCGCGGCCTGTCCTTCGGCGCCATCAAGTAAGGAAAAACTCATGGCCACAATCCATTACGACTCCGCATCGTGCGTCTATCCGGGCGCCGAGACGCTCGCGGTCGACTCGCTCGACCTCGATATCGCCGACGGGGAGTTCATCGTCCTCGTCGGGCCGTCGGGCTCGGGTAAATCCACTGCGTTGCGTATGCTCGCCGGCCTGGAGGAGATCGACGGCGGCTCGATCCGCATCGACGGTCAGGACATGGTCGGTGTGCCGTCCAAGGACCGCGATATCGCTATGGTGTTCCAGAATTACGCGCTGTACCCGAACAAAACCGTCGGGGAGAATATGGGTTTCGCGCTGAAGATGATGAAAGTACCGGTGGCCGAACGCAAACGCCGCGTCGCCGAGGCCGCCGAACTGCTCGGTCTCACCCCCTATCTGGATCGCAAACCGGCGAAACTGTCGGGCGGACAGCGGCAACGGGTGGCGATGGGGCGTGCGATCGTGCGCGAGCCGAGGGTGTTCTGCATGGACGAGCCGCTGAGCAACCTCGACGCCAAGTTGCGTGTGCAGACCCGCACCCAGATCGCTGCGCTGCAGCGGCGGCTGGGCACCACCACCGTCTACGTCACCCACGATCAGGTGGAGGCCATGACCATGGGTGACCGGGTGGCGGTACTGCGCGACGGCCGGTTGCAGCAGTTCAGCACCCCCGCCGAGCTGTACGACCGGCCCACGAACGCGTTCGTTGCCGGATTCATCGGATCGCCGTCGATGAACCTTTTCCGGGCGCCCCTCACCTCTGGTGGCGTCGACATCGCTGGCACCACAATGGAACTGCCGCGCGAGCAGATGACTCGCCTCGCCGAGGCGGGCCTGGACACGGTGACCATCGGCATCCGCCCCGAACACGTCGAACTGCGGCGCGACGGAATAGGTTTCACGGCCACCGTGGAACTCGTCGAGGAACTCGGCAGCGAATCGTATGTGTACGCACGCCTACCGGGTGCGCCCATCACCGGCCTCGACGGCGAGCCGTTCACCTTCGTCGCCCGCTCGGCGACCCGTGCCCCGGCCGCCCTCGCCGAATCGGTCACGCTACAGGTCAGCGACCCAGCCTCGGTCCATCTGTTCCATCCGGTGAACGGAACACGTCTCTCGGACTAGCCACAATGCCGCTGAGCCGGTGGCCAGCACGGTGTCATCGATCGCGCGGACCAGCAGGGACGAACCGCACTCGATGCTGCGGCTGGTTCACTCTTTGCGGCGGACCGAGGCCTCGACCAGATCCAGGACCGCGGAAAGGTTTTCGTTGGTGTGCCCGGAGGCGATGCGGGCGATGAGGCCGTCCAGCACCAGATCCAGATATCCGAGGAGGACGTCGGTGGGGACGTCGTCGCGGAGGGCGCCTGCGGCCTTGCGGCGTTCCAGGCGGGCCAGGGTGGCGGCGGTCAGTTCGGCGGAGCGCTGGGTCCAGCTCGCGCGGAATTCCGGATCGGTGCGCAGGCGGCGCGCGATCTCCAAACGCGTTCCGAGCCAATTGAATTGTTCCGGGTGGGCGAGCATATCGCGCATGACCTGCACCAGGCCCTGATTGGCCGCGACATCGGCCATGCGGTCGGCGTCTTCTTGGGCCAGCGCCAGGAACAGGGCGTCCTTGTCCCGGAAGTGGTGGAAGATCGCGCCACGTGACAGTCCGATGGCCTCTTCCAAGCGGCGCACGGTCGCCCCGTCGTACCCGTATTCGGCGAAACAGGCCCGCGCCCCGTCCAGAATCTGACTACGCCGGGCGGCGAGGTGATCGTCACTGACTTTGGGCATTTCGGCGGGCTCCTCCGAGCGAAGCGGGCAATGCGATGTGAAGAGGTCCGCGCACCGCGGGTGACGCGGTGCGCGGACCTACTACAGCACAGTCGTTCAGCCGCGAATCATGTTGCGCAGCACGTACTGCAGGATGCCACCGTTGCGGTAGTAGTCGGCCTCACCGGGGGTGTCGATCCGGACCACCGCGTCGAAGGTGACCACATCGCCGTTCTCCTTGGTGGCGGTGACCTTCAGGGTCTTCGGAGTCACACCCTCGTTCAGCTTGGTGATGCCCTCGATATCGAAGGTCTCGGTGCCGTCCAGCTTCAGCGACGCGGCCGACTCACCGGCCGGGAACTGCAGCGGAATGACGCCCATACCAATGAGGTTCGAGCGGTGGATGCGCTCGAAGGACTCGGTGATGACGGCCTTCACACCCAGCAGCGAGGTGCCCTTGGCGGCCCAGTCGCGCGAGGAGCCCGAACCGTACTCCTTACCACCCAGCACGACCAGCGGGATGCCCGCGGCCTGGTAGTTCTGCGAGGCGTCGTAGATGAACGCCTGCGGGCCACCGTCCTGGGTGAAGTCGCGGGTATAACCGCCGGAGACATCGTCGAGCAGTTGATTGCGCAGCCGGATGTTGGCGAAGGTGCCGCGGATCATCACCTCGTGGTTGCCGCGACGTGAGCCGTAGGAGTTGTAATCCTTGCGCTCGACGCCGTTGGCCTCCAGGTACTGCGCGGCCGGGGTGCCCGGCTTGATGTTGCCCGCGGGGGAGATGTGGTCGGTGGTGACCGAATCGCCCAGCAGTGCGAGCACCCGCGCACCCTTGATGTCGGTGACCGGCTCCGGCGTCTGAGGCATGCCATCGAAGTACGGAGGCTTGCGGACGTAGGTCGACTCCTCGGCCCACTCGAAGGTCTTGCCCTCCGGGGTCGGCAGCGAACGCCAGCGCTCGTCACCCTTGAAGACGTCCTTGTAGTCCTCGAGGAACATATCGCGGGAGATGACCCGGTCGATGGTGTCCTGGATTTCCTGCGGCGAGGGCCAGATGTCCTTCAGGAACACGTCGTTGCCGTCGGTGTCCTTGCCGAGCGCGTCGTTCTCGAAGTCGAAGTCCATGGTGCCCGCGAGCGCGTAGGCGATGACCAGCGGCGGCGAGGCCAGGTAGTTCATCTTCACGTCGGGGGAGATGCGGCCCTCGAAGTTGCGGTTACCAGAAAGCACCGCGGTGACGGTCAGGTCGTTGTCGTTGACCGCCTTGGAGATCTCCTCCGGCAGCGGGCCGGTGTTGCCGATGCAGGTGGCACAGCCGAACGCGACCAGGTTGAAGCCCAGCTTGTCCAGGTACGGCCACAGACCGGCCTTCTCGTAGTAGCCGTTGACAACCTGCGAACCCGGGGCCATCGAGGTCTTGACCCACGGCTTGCGGGTCAGACCCTTGTCCACCGCGTTGCGGGCAAGCAGGGCCGCGCCGAGCATGACCGACGGGTTGGAGGTGTTGGTGCAGGAGGTGATCGAGGCGACCACGACCGCGCCGTGGTCGAGCACGAAGTCGCCGTACTCCTCGGTGGAGACCTTGACCGGCTTGGACGGGCGGCCGACCGCACCGTTAGCGGCGGACGGCAGTACGGCGTCGTCGTCGGCGAAGGACAGCACCGCGGGATCGCTGGCCGGAAAGGACTCCTCGATGGCCTCGTCCAGGTGGGTGTGCGGCGTGGTGGCGGCCGGACCGGTCTCTGCGTCGCTGGTGTAGTTGTGGATGTCCTTGCGGAACGCGGTCTTGCTCTCCGACAACAGGATTCGGTCCTGCGGACGCTTCGGACCCGCGATGGACGGCACCACGGTGCTCAGGTCCAGCTCGAGGTACTCCGAGTAGGCGGGCTCCTTGTCGGCGTCGTGCCAGAGGCCCTGCTCTTTGGCGTAGGCCTCGACCAGCGCGACCTGCTCATCGGAGCGGCCGGTCAGCTTCAGGTAGTCGATGGTCACCTCGTCGATCGGGAAGATCGCTGCGGTGGAACCGAATTCGGGGCTCATATTGCCCAGGGTGGCGCGGTTGGCCAGCGGCACCTCGGAGACGCCCTTGCCGTAGAACTCGACGAACTTGCCGACCACACCGTGCTTGCGCAGCATATCGGTGACGGTGAGCACCACGTCGGTGGCGGTCACGCCCGGGTTGATCTCGCCGGTCAGCTTGAAGCCGACGACGCGCGGGATGAGCATGGAGACCGGCTGGCCCAGCATGGCCGCCTCGGCCTCGATACCGCCGACGCCCCAACCCAATACGCCCAGACCGTTGACCATGGTGGTGTGCGAGTCGGTGCCGACGCAGGTGTCCGGGTAGGCCTGGCCGTTGCGAACCATCACGACGCGCGCCAGGTGCTCGATATTGACCTGGTGCACGATGCCGGTGCTCGGCGGCACGACCTTGAAATCGTCGAAAGCCGTTTGACCCCAACGCAGGAACTGGTAGCGCTCACCGTTGCGCTGGTATTCGATGTCGACGTTGCGCTCGAAGGCGTCCTCACGGCCGAATACGTCGATGATGACGGAGTGGTCGATGACCATCTCGGCGGGGGCGAGCGGGTTGACCTTGTTCGGGTCGCCGCCGAGGGTGGCGACGGCCTCACGCATGGTGGCCAGGTCGACGATGCAGGGCACGCCGGTGAAGTCCTGCATGATCACCCGCGCCGGGGTGAACTGGATCTCGGTGTTCGGCTGAGCCGACGGATCCCAGCTCGCGATGGCGCGGATGTGATCGGAGGTGATGTTGGCGCCGTCCTCGGTGCGGAGCAGATTCTCCGCGAGGACCTTCAGTGCGTAGGGGAGTTTTTCGGTGCCCGGCACGGCCGAGAGACGGAAGATCTCGTAGGAGTTGCTTCCGACCTCGAGGGTGCCCTTGGCGCCGAAAGTATCGATACTTGTCGTCACGTCAGCTCCACTCGTCTGTGAGGGTTGCCGCGGGCGGGGCTGTGCCCGCGGCTGGTTTTTCGAACGACCTGCAAGCGGTCGCTACGGTTACGTGTTCGGAGGGTTCCAGTGCTGGAACGTACTGGCTCCTCGCGGCTTCGAGCCTAACAGTACGCTTGTCCTGTGAAACGCGCGGGTGCCGTTGAACGCGCCGTCCGAAGGTGATCCGACACTCCGTCGCGTACTGTGCTTTCGAGTTGTTCGGGGTGACCGGTGGGCCCGCACCGGATCACTCTGCAGTGTTGGATGCCCGTCGCCTCGCGTACCGATGCGGCTCGACAGACCGGATGGAAGATGACCGTCTCGCACACCTCGGTGTTCGCGCCCATGCGCGCCGAACTCCCCCCTGGTATCGACGACAAGACGTTGACCCAGATCAAGGAGGATGTGGTCGACAATCACGTGGCCACGCCGAAGGGTAAGGATCAGGACGCACTCGAGGCGGTCGTCGTCGATGCCCGAGCCCATGGCATCGAGCTCAGCATCGTGGTGATTCCCGGTAATCCAGGTCACGACTCCAATCTACGTGACCTGGCCACCGAGGTCGGCAAGACCGAACACGGAACCGTGGTGGTGTTCAGCGACGACTGGGTCGGCACCTACAGCGATTCGATCAGCCGGGTGAAGCTGGAACGGGCCGAGGATCTTTCCAAGAGCACGCAGGGGCATTCGGCGCAGGCGGCGCAGCTTTTCGTCGATCAGTTGGAGCGGCCGGAGACATTCTCCTGGACCGCGATCACGAGTGTGTTGCTCGTCGGCACGGCGGTGCTGGTCGGCGGACTCTACTGGGTCAAGTCGCGCCGTTCTGTCGAGCGGGCCGTGCCGGTGGAGGTTTCCGGTCGCGCCGACGACCGCGAACTCACCTCGTAGCGAGTATCCGCTCAGTTACTTTTCCTAACGGTCGGTTTGTTTTGCCCGGCCGAATCCTTGCACCCGTACGGCTATTTCCGGGCAACGGGCAAATTACGCCGCTGTAGTTCTGTTGCCGGAGTTTCCTTGGTGAATGATGTGACGTACGGTTCGAATGATTACGGATGGGGAAAGAGTGTTCAGAGAGCTATCTGTGCACCACTGAGTTTGATGGTTCGCAGGGGGCTCGTGAGGTCAGCCTGTCGGGTCCTTGGGAGGTGCGATGCGCAACAACGGCGTTGCCAGGCGTCCGCTGTGGGTCGCTCTGGGGTTGCTGGTAACTGCTGCCGTGCTCGTCACGGCCGGACCGGTCGCCGCGGTGCCGCCTGCCCCGCCCAACCCGAGCGACAGCCAGATCGCCGACGCCGGAGCACAGGTCGACGCCAGAGTCACCGAGGTCGGCGCGCTCATCAATCAGGTCGCGGCGACGGAACAGAAGCTGCAGGAACTCGACGCCGCGATGGCCCAGAAGCGGGAAGAGGTCAACAAGGCCCTCGTCGATCTGCAGGACGCCCGCGACGCCGCCGACGCCGCCGCGGCCGCGGTGGTGCAGACTCAGCGCGAACTCAGCGAGGCCGGAACCCAGGTCGACCAGGCCAGGCGCAACTTCGACCAGTTCGCCGTGCAGGCGTACACCCGGCCCGCCGCGACCTCGATGGTCGCCTATCTGTCCTCGGCCACACCGAATGTCGCCCTCGACCGCGCCCAGGTGTTGACGCTGGCATCGAAGAATCAGCAGTCGGTGCTGGACTCGCTGCGACGCGCCCAGATCGCCCAGGGCAATAAGAATGCCAGTGCGCGCCAAGCGAAATCGGCCGCCGACGCGGCCGCCGCGATGGCCGAACAGAAGAGGATCGACGCCGAGAACGCCGTCGCCGCAGTGCAGGCCGAACAGGATCAGCAGGCGGCGCAGCGGGAGGGACTATTACGCGAGCGCACGGTGGCGCAGGGCCGCCTCGACCAGGCGCGCGCGAATGTGGCCGGGCTGCAAGGACAACGCGAGGCCTATCT
>NZ_BDAZ01000061.1 GCF_001612725.1 Nocardia anaemiae NBRC 100462
CGCAGACCGCGGCCGCCAGCGCTGCCGCGGCGGAATCCGCGCAGTTGGCGGCGAACAAGACCGCGCAAGCCGCGGAACAGTCGGTGGCGCAGCAGATCGCGGCCGGGTACGCGTTCGATGGAGCGGCACTGGAATTGGGCACCGTTGTCGTGGACGGGTCCGTGGATCCCACTGCGCGCGTGCGGATTCCGATGCGCACCATGAATCGGCACGGGCTGGTCGCCGGTGCGACCGGTACCGGCAAGACGAAGACGCTGCAGTGCATCGCCGAACAGCTCTCGCGGGCCGGGGTTCCGGTGGTGCTCGCCGATATCAAGGGTGACCTGTCCGGGCTCGCGCAGGAGGGGCAGGTCGATGAAAGGCTCAGCGCCAGGGCCGCCGAGACCGGTGCGCCGGATTGGGCGCCCACCGGTTATCCGACCGAATTCGTCTCGCTCGGTACCGGTGGTGTCGGGGTCCCGATCCGCGCGACCATCACCGCATTCGGGCCGGTGCTGCTCAGTAAGGTGTTGGAGCTCAACGAGACTCAGGAGTCCACGCTCGGACTGATTTTCCACTGGGCGGATAAGGCGGGTCTCGGTCTGCTGGATCTGAAGGATCTGCGCGCCGTTATCACCCATCTCACCAGCCCGGAGGGCAAGGAAGATCTGAAGGGCATCGGCGGGGTTTCGGCGGCGACCGCGGGTGTCATCTTGCGCGCGCTGGTCAATCTCGAGTCCGATGGCGGTGACACCTTCTTCGGTGAGCCCGAACTGGATCCGGCCGATCTGCTGCGGACCGAGGGCGGGCAAGGCGTGATCACGCTGTTCGAACTCGGTGCGCAGGCCGCGCGGCCGGTGATGTTCTCGACCTTCCTGATGTGGGTGCTCGCCGATCTGTTCCAGACGCTGCCCGAGGTCGGTGATGTCGAAAAGCCGGAGCTCGTCTTTATTTTCGACGAGGCGCATCTGCTGTTCGCGGATGCCTCGAAGGCATTCCTGGAGCAGGTGGAGCAGACAGTCAAGCTGATCCGATCCAAGGGGGTCGGCGTCTTCTTCTGCACTCAGCTGCCGACCGATATCCCGAATTCGGTACTCTCCCAATTGGGTGCGCGCATTCAACACGCACTGCGTGCCTTCACTCCCGACGATCAGCAGGCGCTGTCGAAGACGGTGCGGACCTACCCGAAGACCGGTGTCTACGACCTGGAGCAGGCGCTCACCTCGCTGGGAACCGGTGAGGCGATCGTGACGGTGCTTTCGGAGACCGGCGCCCCAACTCCCGTGGCGTGGACCAGGATTCAGCCGCCGCGCTCGCTGATGGATACCATCGGTGCGGATCAGATCAAATCACGGGCGCTGTCCAGCGCATTGGCCGCGAAGTACGGTCAGACCATCGATCGCGAGTCGGCCTACGAGATCATGGCCGCGAAAGTCGCTGCGGTAGAAGAGAAACCGGAGGCCGCTCCGGCGCCGGGGCGTTCGAAGGCCGCCCCCGAGGAGGAATCCGCCGTCGAACGCATCATGAAGAATCCGGCGGTGAAGAGCTTCCTGCGTTCGGCCGCGACCGCCGCGGGACGAGAGATCAGCCGCAGCATTTTCGGCACCCGTAAGCGCTGAGCGCGAGCACCGCCGAGCAGTGCCGGGCGGGCGCTGGTCTGCGGATAAGGAGACGGTGGACCTGCAAATGGGGCGCTGTGAGGATCAGGTAGCGCTGCGCAGCGAGTGCTCCACCATCGCGAAGCCGTAGGCCAGCATTTCGGTTTCGTAGGCGTGGACCGCGTCGCGCAGTGAACCGGTCCGTTCGGTAATGCGGCGGCACAGCAGTGCGGCGTCGCGCAGGGCTGTCCCCGCGCTGCTCCCGGCGGGGATCATGGTGTGGATGGCGTCGCCCATCAGCGTGACCGGACCGGTTTCCCAGTGCGGCAACGGTTTTGCCGTCCGGATCGTGGTGTTGTGGACGGATTCCGGATCGGCGTGGCGCACGAGTGCGGCGAGATTCTCGGGCCAGTCGGCGATCAGTTCGGTGGCGGTCTGCTGTAGTTGCTGCCTGGTCATTGTGGACAGGTCGGCCGGAATCGTCGCGGTCGGCGCGGCGACCACCCACATCAGGTAGTCATCGCCGTCGCCGGACGCGAATTCGTGGGCGGCCAGCGACATGAACCGGCCGTCGGTACCCGCGACCACGCTGAATCCGTCCAGTGCGGCGTCCGGGGTCAGCCCGCGGATCGCGCTGGTCAGCGCTGTCTTGCCATAGATCTCCGCCTGGCCGGTTTCGACCACCTCGGCGTCCGGCAGCCATTGGGTACGGATGCGGGAATGGGTGCCGTCGGCGGCGACCAGCAGATCCGCATCGGTGACCGTGCCGTCGTCGAAGTAGGTTCGGACCCGTCCGTCGTCGAGCAGCTCGAAGCGTTCGAAGGATGCGCCGTGATGGATGTCGATGCCGGTGAGCAGGATCTTGCGCAGTGTGAGCCGGTCGACGGTCAGATGCCGTCCGTGCACATCCTCATCGGCCGTCGGCGGCACCAGCATCTCTCGGACGACGCGCAGTTGCGGGTCGAGCCACCGCACCCCCGTACCGCGCTTGCCCGCGGTAGCCACGATGCGTTCGTAGCGGTCCGACGGCAGACAGGCGCGCAATGCGAGGTCGCCCTCCGGTTCGAGGGCGATCCGATAGCTCTGGCTGTGCTTACCCGCGGCTTCGCGTTCGTAGAGCTCGACGGTGATTCCGGCTTGGCGCAGTCCCTGGGCGAGCAAGGGTCCGGCCAGCCCGGCGCCCACGATGACAATCTTCATGTGTGCAAACTATCTGAATTCAGACGATCTGTCATCAGTTATAGTTTGCTCGTGGACACTTCGGAGCAGCTCGGCGCACAGATCGGTGGTCAGCTCTACCTCGCGCATCGCTATGCCCGCGCGGCGGCCAATCGTGCACTGCGCGAACAGCAGCTCGAACTGCGTCATCTCGGCGTGCTCGGTTGTCTTGCCGAAGCAGGGCCGCTCAGTCAGCGCGCATTGGTCGACCGACTGCAGCTGGACAAGTCGTCGATGGTCTACATCATTGATGAACTGGAGCGGCAGGGTCTGGCGGAGCGGCGCAAAGACGAGCGAGATCGGCGCAGCTATGCCGTGCACATCACACCCAGCGGGCGTGAGCGACTAGCGGCCGCCAATCGCACCGCCGATGCGGTGGTCGTCGAATTGCTCGCGCCGTTCTCGGCGGCCGAACGCCGACGGTTGCACGACCTGCTCGGCCGGTTCATCGAATACGCCGCCGGACAAGTCTGAGACCGTGCCCGTCAGTTGCCGATATCGCGGGCGAGTAGATCGGCGGTGGTTTCGCGGCGGATCAGCTGGCGGGCGCGTCCGTCGCGTACCGCGATAACCGGCGGGCGACCGACGCTGTTGTAGGACGAGGCGAGGCTGTGGTGGTAGGCGCCGGTGCATGGCACCGCGAGCACCTCTCCGGGGCGCAGATCGGCCGGGAGTTGGACGTCGGTGGCCAGCACATCGCCCGCCTCGCAGTAGCGACCCGCAACCGTCGCGGTCATCTGCGGGCCGCATGGATGCCGATTGGCAACGACCACTTCGTAATTCGCGCCGTAGAGCGCGACGCGCGCGTTATCGCCCATACCGCCGTCGACGGTGACGTAGGTGTGCCCGCCCTCGATGTGCTTGACCGAGAGGACGCGATACAGCGTCACGCCCGCGCGTGCGACGATGGCGCGACCCGGTTCCAGGGCGATATTCGGGCGCGGGAAGTGGTTTCGAGCGCAGGCCGCGTCCAGGGCATCGTCGATGATGTCGGCGAGTTCGTTCGGATTCATCTCGGCATCACCGCTGCGGTAGGCGACCGCATGACCGCCGCCGAGGTCGAGATCGGTGAGAATCCGGCCGTAATCGTCACGAATCCTCGCCATTTCGCCGATCATCCGGCGCACCGCCTCGCCGTAGTGGTCGGGATCGTGGATCTGGGAACCGAGGTGGCAGTGCAAGCCGATCAGCTCGAGGTTCGGTTGGCGCATAATGCGTTCGACCGCCTCGTCTGCCATTTTGCTGCCGAGCGGAAAGCCGAATTTCTGGTCCAGCACACCGGTTTTCACGGCCAGATGCCCGTGCACATCGATGCCGGGCGACAGTCGGAGCAGGACCTGCTGCGGTTTGGTGGCCAGTGCGGAGAGCAGGGTGATCTCGGTCAGCGAATCGACCACGATCCGGCCTACGCTGCTCTTCAGGGCGACTTCGAGTTCGTCGAAGGATTTGCCGTTGCCGTGTAACACGATTCGCTTCGGATCGACACCGGCCGCTGTCGCGATGGCGAGTTCGCCCGCTGAGCATACGTCGACCGAAAGTCCCTCCTGGGTAACCCATTCCGCGACCGCGCGGATCATCAGCGCCTTGCCCGCGTAGATGATCTCGGCCTCCGGAAAGGCCTTCCGGTAGGTGCGACAGCGGGTGCGGACCTCATGCTCGTCGAGCACATAGGTGGCGGTGCCGTACTGGTCGGCGATATCGGCGAGGGCGACCCCGCCGAGGGTGATTCTGCCGTCGTCGTCGTAGTGGGTATCCCGCGGCCAGACCGCGGAGTCGAGGCGCGAAGGCATTCCCGAGCGCAGCGACGGGAAGATTTCGAGCAGCGTCACGTGGTTCTCCTGGGTGCCCCCCGCTTTCTCGGCATGCGGGGCCGATATCAGGACTACGCCGCAGCCCGCAGCTCATGGGTGATGCTGACGGATCCTTGACACACCCGAGATGTTTCCTGACAGGTTGCTGACCGCGACTGTGATGCGCCCGCGCTCGCTGAATCCCGCGGATTCCGGCGTTGGCGGCTGTACTCAGCCGCCGAGCTTCTTGTAGAACGCGCCTGCTACGGGGGCGGTGAGGGCGCGGGGGCCGTATTGCCCCGCGACGCTCATGCCCTTGCTGATCAGGCCGGGGACCACGCGCATCTTGTTGCGGGCCAGGGCGTCGATGGAGATTTTGGCCGTGTACTCGGAGGTGACCCACATGAAGTCGGGCACCATGCGGTCGACGATGGAGGCATCGGCCGCGTCGGGGATTTCGGTGCGAACGGGCCCCGGGGCGAGCAGGGTGACGTGCACGCCGGAGCCCTTCAATTCGCCGCGCAGCGATTCGGAGAAGGTATTGGCGAACGCCTTGCTCGCCGCATAGGTCGCATTGTTCGGAATCGGCATATTGCCCGCCGCCGAACCGCTGATCAGGATGCCACCGGCACCCCGGGCGATCATGCCCGGCAGCACGGCCAGGGTGAGATCGTGCACCGCGACGGCATTGAGCTCCATCTGCGCCCGCTCATACGCCGGATCCAACTCGGCGACCGCACCGAACGTCGCGATACCGGCGTTATTGCACAGGATCGAAATATCGCGCGCCGCCAACTCCTCGACCAGCGCCGCCCGCGCCGTCCGATCGGCCAGATCAACCGCACGCACCTCCGCGGCAACCCCATGCGCCAACGTCAACCGCTGCGCAAGCTCGGTCAACACCTCACCCCGCCGCGCAACCAGGATCAACGAATACCCGCGCGCAGCAAGCTCAGCGGCAAGCGCAGTCCCGATGCCAGAAGAGGCACCGGTAACAACCGCACGATTCTCAGAGGTAGCAGACGGCAAACTCACAACAGCAGCCTAAGCGACCCACCCCACCCACCACCCCACACCCCACCGTCGAGTTGGATCGAGAATCTACCCCTCGGGGGCAGCTCTCGACATTCGCCTCCACCAGCACATTCTGATCAAGAGTCCAGGATCCCACCGCAGGTGCCGCGGGTCGAACGGCCACGCTCGCTCAGCACCTGCCGCCCCCTTTGCTGTGGCGTCGAGAACGCGCTGGTGGCGGGCACTCTCGAAATTTGCCTGCACCAGCGCATGGTGATCAACGGCCCAGGGCTGCGCTAGAGGCGCGCCGCTAGGCGGGTGCCTTGGTCGATGGCGCGCTTGGCGTCCAGTTCGGCGGCTAGGTCGGCGCCGCCGATCAGGTGGATGTTGGCGCCCGCGGCGCGCAGCGGTTCTTCGAGTTCGCGGACGGATTCCTGGCCTGCGCAGATGACAACGTTGTCGACCGGGATCAGTTGGGGGCGTTGGCGTTTCTCGCCGAAGCTGATGTGCAGGCCGTTGTCGTCGATACGTTCGTAGTTGACGCCGCCGACGTGCTCGACGCCTTTCGCCTTCAGCGCCGCCCGGTGCACCCAGCCGGAGGTCTTACCGAGGTCCTTGCCGAACGGGGTCGACTTGCGTTGCAGCAGAACGACTTCGCGGGCAGCCGGTGCGGGCTTGGGCTTGGTGAGCTGGCCGCGTGCCTGTTCGTCCGCGGAGTCGACGCCCCACTCTTCCTTCCACTCGTCGAGCTTGAGGGTGGGATGTCCCTCGACAGTGAGGAATTCGCTCACGTCGTAACCGATGCCGCCCGCACCGATAACGGCGACGCGCTTGCCGACCGGCCGTTCCTCGCGCACCAGTTCGGCATAGGACAGCACCATCGGGTGGTCGATGCCGGGAATACTCGGAATGCGCGGGCGCACGCCGGTGGCCAGCACGATCTCGTCGTAGCGCGCCTCGAGCAACTCCGCCGCGGTGACCCGCTTGTTCAGATGCACGGTCACGCCGGTGACCTCCAGCATCCTGGTGTAGTAGCGGATCGACTCGTTGAACTCCTCCTTGCCCGGAATCCGGCGCGCGATATCGAACTGCCCGCCGATCTTGTCGTCGGCCTCGAAAAGATCGACCCGGTGCCCACGTTCGGCGAGGTTCACCGCCGCCGACAGTCCGGCCGGGCCCGCGCCGACCACCGCGACGTGCTTGGTGCGCCGTGTCGGCAGCAGCTTCAGTTCGGTTTCGTGGCCAGCGCGCGGGTTCAGCAGGCAGGAGACGGTCTTGTGCTGGAAGGCGTGATCCAGGCACGCCTGGTTGCACGCGATGCAGGTATTGATCTCGTCGACCCGATCGGCGGCAGCCTTGTTCACCCATTCCGGATCGGTGAGGAACGGTCGCGCCAGCGAAACCAGTTGCGCTTCACCGCGAGTGAGGATCTCCTCGGCGATCTCGGGCATATTGATCCGGTTGGACGCGCAGACCGGAATGTTCACCTGCTCGGTGATCTTCGCGGTGAATTCGACGAAGGCGGCCCGCGGCACCGAGGTGACGATGGTCGGCACCCGCGCCTCATGCCAGCCGATATCGGTATTCAGAATGCTGGCGCCCGCTGCTTCGAGTTCCTTTGCCAGCGCGACGATTTCGTCGAAAGTCTGCCCGTTCTCGACCAATTCGGCCATGGATAAACGGAATATGATGATGAAGTCCGGCCCGACCGCCGCGCGGGTGCGCCGCACGATCTCCACCGCGAGCCTGCGCCGGTTCTCCGGCGAGCCGCCCCACTTGTCGGTGCGCTTATTCGTCCGCGGCGCGAGGAACTGGTTGATGAAATAGCCTTCACCGCCCATGATTTCACAACCGTCGTAGCCCGCGAACTGTGCCAACTTCGCGCAGCGGGCGTAGTCGTCGATGGTCTGCTCGACCCCGCGTGCGGACAGCTTGCGCGGCCGGAACGGATTGATCGGCGCCTTGATCGAGGATGCCGAAACACTGCCCGGCATATAGGAATAACGGCCCGCGTGCAGGATCTGGATGGCGATCTTGCCGCCCTCTTCGTGTACGGCCTTGGTGATCACCCGGTGCCGGTAGGCCTCGGACTTATTGGTGAGTTTCGCGCCGAACGGCAGCAGCCATCCGGTGCGGTTGGGGGCGTAGCCGCCGGTGATGATGAGACCGACACCGCCGCGGGCGCGCTCGGCGAAATAGGCGGCGAGCCGATTTGTATCCCAGGCGCGATCTTCCAGGCCGGTATGCATCGACCCCATGATCACGCGATTGCGCAGTGTGGTGAAGCCGAGATCGAGGGGCTCGAAAAGATGGGGGAACGAACTCATCGCTGAGTCTCACCTTTCTTCGTGTCCGCGTGCGGGGCTGTCGCACGTGGTTGCAGGGCTTGCAGTACTTCGTCGCACCATTCGACGAATCCGGACTCCACCCGGATGCCCGCGCGCAGCACGAGGTATTGGTGCAGTGGGGTACCGGAAAGCTGATCCGGAGCCCCGAAATCGCGTTTCTCGATGAGCCGGAACAGCTCCAGGCGCTGATTGTGCTGCTCGCGATGCCGGACGACCTCGTCGCAGAGCGCCGCGATATCGCCGTGCGCGGCGGCGCGGATCTTCACGCCGAGTTCGTTTCGCGGCATCGAGGTATCGGTCGGCGCGGCGATCCAGCGCGCCAGTTCTGCCCGGCCCGCCTCGTTCACCGAGTAGACCTTCTTATCCGGCCTGCCCTCCTGGGCCACCGCCTCGCTGCTGAGCCAGCCGGATTCCTCCATGCGCTTGAGCACGCGATAGATCTGCTGATGGGTTGCGCGCCAGAAGAAGCCGATGGACTTGTCGAAGCGGCGCGCCAGCTCATAGCCCGAACCGGCGCGCTCGGTCAGCGATACCAGCAGCGCGTGTTCGAGTGCCATGTCGCCAGGTTATCGTTACACTCGGTACTATGCAACTGAGTGCATAACCGCCTGAAGTGTTGGCCCGCCTGTCGAGGAGTTCCGCACTAGGCTGCGCCCATGAGCGCCGCAGCGATTCGATGAGGGTGGTGGCCAGGTGATGGATGAGCCGGAGATCGACGCGCGGGCGACTGTCGGGCAGGCCGCAGGGCGCGGCCAGGTGGTGGCTTGGGGATTGTGGGACTGGGGCTCATCGGCATTCAATGCCGTGATCCTGACCTTCGTATTCTCGGTGTACCTCACCGATAAGGTCGGCGACGATCTGCCGGGCGGGGTATCACCGAGCGCGTGGCTCGGCTGGGCCCTCGGCATCGCGGGTTTCGTGGTCGCGCTCACCGCGCCGATCAGCGGCCAGCGCTTCGATGCGAGCGCGAAACGTAAACGCTCACTGGGGATGTTGACCGCGCTGACCGTCCTGTCGATGGCGCTGATGTTCTTCGTGCACGACGACTACCACCACTTCTGGTTCGGCCTGGTCCTACTCGGCTTCGGTTCGGCATTCTTCGAATTGGCAGGCGTGCCCTACAACGCCATGCTGCGCCAGGTCTCCACCCCGGCCGATGTCGGCCGAGTCTCCGGATTGGGTTGGGCCATGGGCTACTTCGGTGGGATCTTCATCCTGCTCATCAGTTACTTCGGCTTCATCTCCGGCCACGGCGATAACCGCGGCCTACTGGCCGTGCCCATCGATGACGGTACGAATATCCGATTGGTCGCGATGCTGGCCGCGGTCTGGTTCGCCGCCTTCGCGCTGCCGGTGCTGTTCGCCGTACCAGAATTGCCGCACACCAATGCCGATCCCGGTGCGGCCAAGGCCGGATTCTTCGGCTCGTACCGGGTGCTGTGGCGGGATCTGCGGGAGCTGTGGGCGGTGGATCGGCGCACGGTCGGCTTCCTGATCGCCAGTGCGATCTTCCGCGACGGTCTGGCCGGGGTTTTCACCTTCGGTGCGATCCTGGCGGTGCGGGTCTACGGCATCGCCGACTCCGATGTGCTGCTGTTCGGCATTGCCGCGAATGTCGTTGCGGCACTCGGTGCGGTCACCGCTGGCCGGTTCGATGATCGCCTCGGTCCGAAGATCGTCATCGTGATATCGCTGGTCGCCATGGTGGTCTGCGGTATTGCGCTGCTGCTCGTGTCCGGTCCGGTCATGTTCTGGATCTTCGGCCTACTGCTCACCATCTTCGTCGGCCCCGCCCAATCCGCCGCCCGCTCGTTCCTCACCCGCCTGGCTCCACCCGGGCGCGAGGGCCAGATGTTCGGCCTCTACACCACCACCGGTCGCGCCGTATCCTTCCTCGCCCCAGCACTTTTCGGCTTCTTCGTCTGGACCTTCGACGCCGACCGCGCCGGAATTGTCGGCATAGTGCTGGTGCTATCCCTCGGTCTCGCGGCGCTATTGCCTGTCCGTAGCCCGGACGGCGTCGCCGAGCCGAAGGTAGGCCGCGCCGCCGACTGAGTCCGGTGCCTCCGCGCAGAAGTTTCGCCTGGTTTTCTTACTGGAATTCAAGGTAGAATTCCGGTAAATCACCGAGAGGGTTCTGCCATGAAGATCGACACCAATGACCTGATCAGTGTGACGGAGGCCAACGCCAAGGGCATCTCGCGGCTGATCACTGATGCAAGCGAAGGGCACGACATCGTCGTTATCCGGAACAACAAACCTGCCGCCGCGATCATCGGCATGGAGAAGCTGGAGCGGCTACAGCGAATCGAGGAGTGGGAGGAAGACATCAAGCTTCTTGCGCTCGCGGTTATTCGCTCTACTGCAGACACGGGGGAGCGAGTGAGCTTGGCCGATGCCGCAGCGCGGTTCGGCATCGATCTCGATGCACTCGATGACGAGGATGTCAACGGCTGATGGGGCAAGCGCGGGTCGAATTACTGCCCGAGGCCATCGAGGATCTCGAGGAGTTAGATGGTTCATCGCGCAAGTTGATCTTCAAGGCGCTGCGTAAGCTGCAGGTCGATCCCGACAAACGCGGCGGTCCATTGGGATCTGGACTGACCACTTTTCGTAAGTTGGTGGTCGCCGATCGGCAGTTCCGCATTGTCTACCGTGTCGATACCGATGGAACTGTTGTGGTCGTATGGGTCATCGCCAGCCGAGTCGACAGTCAGTGCTATGAGTTGGCCATGGCGCGCTTGGCGACTTATCGGGACCGCGAGATCAGCGGCGAGCTGCGGGCGTTGCTGGCAGACCTGTTCGGCCGCATGCAGAACCGGTAGTTGCTATGGCTTGTTCGGCCACCAGGCGGCCATGCCGAGTGCGATCAGGCGGACCTGTCGGATGGTGCGGTCGATGATCGCGGGCTGGTCGCGCGGGGTGGCGGCGACGTAGTCGGCAATGCAGTCGGCAACGGTGGAGACGATCAGGTCGGCGGCCAATTCGAGGTCGTCGGGGGACCAGGAGTCCAGGGCCGGAATGCGGGACAGGTCGACGACCAGTTCGCGGACGATCAATTGCAGTTCGAGCGCGATGGCATGTTGCAGGGCGGCCGAGCCGCCGCGGCGTTCGCGGGTGATGAAGCCGAAGAGTTCGCGCTTGGTGGCGACCTGATCGAAGACGAACCGCACGGTCTCCGAGAGTCGGGCATCGGGCGTGCGACGCAACTGGCGCAGGGCCAGACGCAGCGCGCGGATGCCCTCGTCGACCAGTGCCGCGCCGAGATCGTCGAGTGAGGCGAAATGCCGGTAGAACGCGGTCGGCACAATGCCCGCTGAGCGGGCGATCTCACGCAGGCTCAGCGCGCCGAAGCCGCGCTCGGCGGCCAATGCGAGCGTGCCGTCGAGCAGGGCCTGCCGGGTGCGCTCCTTGCGCTCGCCCCGGGTAGCTGCGGTCTCGGTCATCACAGTGAGCATACAGCCGTTCACCATTCGTTCTTTCCAAGGATGTAGTTCGGGTCACACCAGTTCCTGGTTGACACTGGACCCGGTCTATCGGTCACACTATTTGAGTGTACAGGCGTGCACTGAAATCTTCGCCGATGAGGGTTCAGGAGTACGCCGAGGCCCGAAAGCAGAGGCAATTTCCATGGTGGGACTCATCGACCTGGTGCAAACCCTGACCACACCACACCCGCTCGACCGCTACCTGGAACTCGTCCGCCCCACGCTGACGGTTCGGGAGTTGCGGGCGGAAATCACCCACGTCCGCCGCTCGGTGCCGGGCTCGGTGACGCTGACCCTGCGCCCGACCCGGCAGTGGCGCGGCCATATCGCGGGGCAATATGTGCAGATCGGCGTCGTGATCGACGGCGTCCGGCACACCAGGTGCTATTCACCGGTCAATCCGGCGGGTCGCCGCGACCGCCACCTGCAACTGACGGTCAAGGCGCATCCGGGCGGCCTGGTGTCGCAATACCTGTACCGCAATGCCGTACCCGGCATGGTGGTCAGCCTGGAACCGGCCGCCGGTGTCTTCCAGCTGCCCGAACCGCGTCCCGAACGGATCCTGCTGATCAGCGGCGGCAGCGGCATCACCCCGGTGCTGTCCATGCTGCGCACGCTGGCGCAGGAGGGCTATCCGGGCGACCTCGCCTTCCTGCACTATGCGAAAGCGCCGGAGGCGGTGCCGCATCGAGCGGAGCTGGAGGCGATTGCGCAGGCGCACAACAACTTCCGCATCGAACTGCGCTATCCCGGTGACGGCTCCGGCCATTTCGACTATGACCAACTCGAACGCGCCGCACCCTGGTTCGCCGACGGCGAGACCTATGTCTGCGGGCCGCAGGGCCTGATGGACGCGGTGCGCAAGGTCTTCGAGGCGGAACAGTTGGAGCAGCGGCTGCACACCGAGGAATTCACCCTGTCGACCACGCCGGTCGACGTCGAGGATGCCTTCGGCACGGTCAGCTTCTCGGCCAGCGGACGCAGCGCCGAGAACAACGGTGCCGTTCTGCTGGAGCAGGCCGAGGCCGCGGGGCTGACACCGGAGTACGGCTGCCGAATGGGTATCTGCTTCTCCTGCACCGCGGTTCGGCGCAGCGGCTGCACCCGCAATGTGCGAACCGGTGACATCGACAGCGATCCGGATCAGCCCATCCAGCTCTGCATCAATGCGCCCGTCGGCGACGTCGACATCGATATCTGACAAAGGGGACCCAGCAATGACAATTCTGACCGAAACGAATGACGGCCCGCTGGTACTGAGCCCGGACCAGGTCGAGGAACTCGGCCGGGCCCTCGACGACCTGCGTGCCCGTGTCGTCGCCGATCTCGGCGATGCCGACCGCGAGTACATCTACTCGATCATCAAGGCGCAGCGCGGTTTCGAGATCGCCGGGCGCGGTCTGATGTACCTCGGTTTCCTGCCGCCGTTCTGGCTGGCCGCGGTGGCCGCGCTGAGTGTGTCGAAGATCCTGGACAACATGGAGATCGGCCACAACGTCATGCACGGCCAGTACGACTGGATGCGCGAAAGCGGCGTGAATTCCCGTGAGTTCGAATGGGATACGGTCTGCCCGGCGGATCAGTGGAAGCATTCGCACAACTACATGCACCACACCTTCACCAATATCCACGGCATGGACCGCGATATCGGCTACGGCATTCTGCGCATGGACGAGGCCCAGCAGTGGAACCCGCTGCGACTCGGCCAGCCGCTCTACGCCTTCGCGCTGATGGTGCTGTTCGAATGGGGTGTGATGGGCCATGACCTGGAGGTGGAGAACATCCTCCGGGGCAAGAAGAGCTGGTCGGACGTCAAGCGGTTGCTGAAAGGCCAGTGGCGCAAGGCCGGTCGGCAGGTGCTCAAGGATTACATCGTCTTCCCGGCACTGACCGGTCCGCTGTTCGTCAGCACACTCGCCGGAAACGCCGCCGCGAATCTGGTGCGCAACCTGTGGGCCTTCTCCATCATCTTCTGCGGCCACTTCCCCACGGGCGTACAGACGTTCACCGAAGATGAGACCGCGGAGGAGACTCGCGGTGAATGGTATGTCCGGCAGATGCTCGGCTCGGCCAACATCACTGGCAGCAAGCTGTTCCACATCATGTCCGGCAATTTGTCGCACCAGATCGAGCACCACCTGTTCCCCGATCTGCCCGCGAATCGCTATCCGCAGATCGCGCCGGAGGTTCGCGAACTGTGTGAGAAGTATGGACTGCCGTACAACACCGGTTCGCTCGGTAAGCAAGTCGGGTCGGTGTGGCTGAAGATTTGCAAGCTTGCACTACCGCCTTTCTTGGTCGGGAAGGAGTCCACGCCCGGTGTTATCGTGATGCGACAGCGGAACACAACCGAAGTGGGCGTGTGAATGATCGGTAAATTCGAAAGCAACAAGGATCTGATTCAAGAATTGACTTCCTCTGGTGCGCGACATGTCGGAAATATTGCGAATATCATCACCGGCACTGTCGCGGAGGTCACCCGGGAGATCGGCGAGTGGATCACCGACGCCATCGAGATGAACGAGGCCGCGGCCGCCGCGCGCAAGGATGCCGCGGCACAGCGCCCGAACGATCTCGTCGAGGAGGCCGATGTGTCCTATGACGCGGAGGTCGAGCCGAGTACCTCGTTCGTCGAGGCGGAAGTGGTCGAGCCCGAGAATGATCGATAGCGGGGTCGAGAACTCCCGCTGATCACCACACCGGCAGCCTGCGCCGGTGTTCGGTCACATCGGTGACCAGGTCCTTGTACCCGTCGGCCAGCTCGGCCAACCGACTCCACTGCAGTTGGGCGTCATCGTCCAACTGCAGTGGATGCGGCGGCTGGACCGGTGCCGAGATACCCAATGCGTGTTGTGCCGCAACCCATTTCGCTGCCATTCGATCGATGACGGCGCCCAGCGTCTCGGTGTGCAGCGAGGCGCCCGCGCGGTGCTCCACATTGCCGGCGACCCAATTGTCGATATGGCCGATCAGTTCGGTTCGGTGTGCGTCGAGGTCTTCGACCAGTTGCAGGCACCGCGCGACGCATCCGCTCGACGCGTCCGGCGCATGCGCCGCCAGTAGGGCATCGCGCCTGTGTTCATGGCATTCGACCAGTTCGCGTGCCGCGGCCAGCACACGGTGCCGGTGTCGATTCGGGCCGTGGGGTTGACGAAATGCGCGCAGTAGCGCCGATGGCGATGGCAGCTCGTCGGCTTCGATACGACCCGCTGCGTATTCGGTAGGCATGATGCACGCCCCTGCGGTGGCGATGGGTGTGTATTTGGATGCGCCAGGGCCGAGGAGGATTTCGGGGAGGGGCACCCCTCGGCTCCGGCGCAGCCCCGCACCCGGATCGCCCTCCACACAGTCGACCAGCACGGCAAAGAAACCGGGAAATCCGCGACGATGCGATGAGGAAGACGGCCCGAGAAAATCGGGACCTTTTCAGGAAAGCGCGATAGTCGAATCGGCGCAATAGCATGGTGTAGAAACAGATGAGCTGCCGGGAAATCGTTATGATCCGTTACGGATCGGTCACATAACCGCCGACTTTCCTACCTTGGTGAAATCGTTGAGCGCATGGGCAGCAACCACTTCCGGCGAGGCGCGCCCACGACGCCGTTCGATCGACTAGCCTCGGTCTTTGTGCCCGCCTATGTGTCTTCACCCGAGCTGACGTTCGGGTTCATGTTCGCGCTGGAAGATCCGGAGCGAATCGCCGAGGTCGTGCGCACGCTCATCCTCCGCAAGACGGTGTCGGTGTTTCGACTCGCGCGCCTGTCCGACGACGACGGCCCACCCGAACGCTATGTCGTGAACTGGGCGGTGATTCCGCAGATCTCGATCACCACCAGCGCCCCGGACCCGGACGAGCTGGAAGCCGGGCAGATCATGCTGGTGAACGCCTTCCTCGGCGAGGAGGGCGAGGTCAGTCTGTACTCGGCGCAGGGCCAAGCGCCGAGCTGAGGTTACAGCAGGGCCATTGCGGCACTGGGGGATTCGCCACGACGGCGGCCACCTTTTCGTTGGCGTGTCGGTATCGGAACGTGGTCTGGGCCGGAGGTCTGGTACGGGACAATCAGGACATTCCACTCGTTGTCGAGGCATCGAAGCACCTGGAAGGAGCATCGATCATGGAGCCCGAGAACACCGTCGCCGCCCCTGGCCCGGCCAACCCGGTTCGTGTCCGAGGAGATCTCGATCCCGCGCTATCGCGCTGGATGTGGCTGGTCAAATGGATCCTGGCCATCCCACACGCCATTATTCTGGTATTCCTCTATATCGCGTACGCGATCGTCTCGGTGGTCGCATTCTTCGCGATTCTGATCACCGGCAACTATCCGCGCGCACTGTTCGACTTCAATGTCGGCGTCATGCGCTGGGGTTGGCGGGTCGGCTTCTACGCCTACTCGGTCCTCGGCACGGATAGGTATCCGCCGTTCAGTCTGAAGTCGGATCCGGATTACCCGGCGGATCTGGAGATCGACTATCCGACGCAGCTGAGTCGTGGTCTGGCGCTGGTGAAATGGTGGCTGCTGGCCATTCCACACTATCTGATCCTCGCCGCGATATTCAGTGCGGGTATGGGCGGCAAGTACGGGTGGGGCGGATTTACGCTGGCGAATGTGCTGGTGCTGGTCGCAGTGCTGGCACTGCTTTTCACGGCGGTATATCCCAAGGCCCTGTTCGATTTCCTGCTCGGCCTGCACCGGTGGTCGATCCGGGTGGGTGCCTACGCCTCGCTGATGCGTGACGAATATCCGCCGTTCCGACTTGACCAGGGCGCTCGCGAACCCGAAAATACCTGAATATCAATCGAATCGGAGCCGGACAGCTGCGTCGGTCACCAGGCGGACTCATAGATCCGCCGGACCACGTCCTCGATGTCCGGCTCCTCTATGGACAGGTCGCGAACCTCGGCGCGATCGGCGACGTCGGCGAGAACCTGTGCGGCGGTGGTAGTTTCGGCATCGAAGGCCAATCGCTGGCGCATGCCCCCGCCCTCGCTGGTCAACAGTTCGGCGCCGGGCAGATCGTCGAGATTGCGGGTCGGTTCGGCCAGATCGACCACCAGCACCCGCCGCGCGCCCACCCGCACCGCCAGGCCGGTCAGTGAACCGTCGTACACCAGAGAGCCGCGGTCGACGACGAGCACCCGATCACAGAGCCGCTCGATATCGCCCATATCGTGGGTGGTCAGCAACAGTGTGGTGCCGCGCTCGGTGCGTTCGGCACGCAGGAATTCACGTAGTCGCTGTTTCGAGAGCACATCGAGGCCGATGGTCGGCTCGTCGAGGATGACCAATTCGGGCGAGTGCAGCAGCGCCGCGGCGACCTCGGCTCGCATGCGCTGGCCGAGCGAGAGCTGGCGCACCGGAGTGTCCAACGTTTCGGCCATCTCCAGTTGTTCGACCAACTCGTAGGTACGTTTTTGCGCGATATCGGATTCCAGCCGGTGGATCGCCGCTAGAATCGAAAACGATTCGCGCAGTGGTAGATCCCACCACAGCTGAGAGCGCTGCCCGAACACCACCCCGATTCGGGCGGCGAGTTCGCGCCGCTGTCGCACCGGATCGAGGCCGCAGGTGCGCACGGTGCCCGAGGTGGGAACCAGGATGCCGGTCAGCATTTTGATCGTGGTCGACTTGCCCGCCCCATTCGCACCGATATAGCCCACCGCCGAACCGCGTTCGATGCGAAATGTCATCCGGTCCACCGCGGTGAGCGTTTCGCGGCTGCGTCGCCAGCGATGTCCGTTCCTGCGGTACAAAATGAATTGCCTTGTCAGATTCTCGATCTCGATGATCGAGTCCGATAGCTCGCTGTCCGCCACGCTTATCCGCCGCCTCCCTGATAGTGCCGAGTGCCTAGTCGCCACAAACCCAACGCGAGCAGCCACACCCACAGTGCCGCCAGCGGTGCGCACCAGGCCAGCCAGGGCGGCAACAGCGGCGGGCCGGGTAGGTGCAGCAGTGCGATGGTCGGTAGATACGCCGTGAACGCGACCGGGATGGCGAAGCCGAATACCAGCTTCAGCGACGTCGGAAACACCGAAGCCGGTTGCATGGCCGCGAAGGAGCCGCCGTAGGTGAAACTGTTGGTCAGTTCCGCACCGTCGATCAGGTAGAACTGCGCGCCTGCGGCGCAGACGAATACCCCGCCGAACAGGGCGATGCCGCTGAACAGGCTGATCACCAGCAGTGCGAGGGTTTGCGGACCCCAAGCGAGATCGTTGCGAACGAGACCGAGCCCGAGCACGATGATCGCCACCGAGGCGCGGGCGAATCGGCGCAGCGAGATGTCACTGGTGATGAGCTGCAACAGAAGTGGCTGGGGTCGGAGGTGGTAGGCGTCGAGCACTCCGAGCCGGATCAGGGTCGGCAGTGAATCCAGGTGGCCGAATAGGACCTGGGCCAGTGCGAATCCGGAATTGCTCAAGCCGAACAGCAGCAGTGCGCCGTCCAGATCGAGGCCGCCGAGCACCCGGACATTGTGGTAGATGACCCACACCTCGGCGAATTCGACGATGCCGATCAGGAAGGCGCTGAATACCTCACTGGCGAAGGACAATCGGTATGCGCGCTGGGCCCGCATCCGCGACCGCAGCACCGCCGCGTACGGGGAGAACCAGGTACCGGCCGGTACGGGCGTATACGGGGGCTCAGCCACCCTGCACCTCCAGCCTGCGCCGCCCGGCCACCAGCAGCGCCCGGCCCACCGCACCGACCGCGAGTACCCAGAACAGCTGTGCGGCAACGACTGTCACGGCATCCATCCCGATGACCCGACCCGACAGGATGTCGATCGGCGACTGCAGGATCGACGGAAACGGAGTGGCCTGCGCGACGGTGCGCAGCCATGCCGGGAACATGTGGACCGGCACGAACAGCCCGGCCAGAAACGTGCCGCAAATCTGGTATAGCACTCGCAGCCCGCGAGTTTCCACCACCCAGAATCCGATCAATCCGACGGCGAAAAGGCATAGAAATGACAACGCGACGGCCAATATCACGCTGACCAGCCCGAGCACGTAGGGCCCCGGCGTGCCCGGCATCACCAGCCCGAAGGTAAGCACGCCGACCAGTACGCTCGGCACCCCGCGCGGCAGGATCGTGCACGAGGCGCGGCCGAGATCAACAGCGAGATAACTGAATTGGACATCGACCGGCCGCAAGAAATCGATCGCGATATCGCCGCTCTTGACCCGATCCACCAATTCCAGTGGTGGTCCCATGAATTGGGTCGCACCGAGCAGTCCCTGGGACAGCCACACGTAGGCGCCGATCGATCCCGCGTCGTAACCACCGAACCCGCCGGAGGCGCGCACCGCCGACATCATCACCGCCGCGCGCACGAATCCGAAGACGCAGTTGGTGAACAGGCCCGCGAACATCGCGAGTTTGTACTGGGATTGGCGCCGGAAACCGGCCCGCACGAGGTAGAGGTACAGCCGCGCGGTCCGCAGTGGGTGCGCTACGGCGAGCTGCGATCTGTTGCCCTCCACTCTGCCGCGCACAAACGGTTGACTCTACGGTGCGTCGGGGGACGCGCGGTAGGCAAGCGCGCCATTTTTGGAAAAGTGCGACAAACCCGCTGCACCAATGTTAGAAACACAGTCACTTCAGATTTGCCCGTGGGCGCTCGCGCACGACAGGAAGGATCGTCGATGACGCTTGTCGAGATGACCGTTTTCGAGACGCTCGAATCGAATGTGCGCGGGTACTGCCGGGCTTGGCCGACCGTCTTCGACACCGCAAGCGGGGCCTGGCTGCGCGATGAGAACGGCAAGGACTACCTGGACTTCTTCGCGGGCGCGGGCGCACTCAACTACGGCCATAACAATCCGGTGCTGAAGCGGGCACTGCTGGATTACATCGTCGGTGACGGCATCACGCACAGCCTCGACATGTCGACAATCGCCAAGCGACGGCTGCTGGAGGCCTTGCGTGACACGATTTTCGAGCCGCGCGGACTGGACTACAAGGTGCAGTTTCCCGGTCCGTCCGGCGCGAATGCCGTCGAGGCCGCGTTGAAGTTGGCGCGCAAGGTCACCGGACGTCAGACGGTTCTCAACTTCACCAACGCTTTCCATGGGATGTCGCTCGGTGCGTTATCGGTGACCGGCAATGCCGCCAAACGCGCCGCTGCCGGTGTGCCGCTGCCGCATGCGATGCCCATGCCCTACGACGGTTTCCTCGACGCCGCCGACGACCTGCGCTGGATGCGGCGGGCCCTGGACGACTCGTCCTCGGGTTTGGACAAGCCCGCCGCGGTGATCGTGGAGACGATACAGGGCGAGGGCGGGGTGAATGTGGCCCGCTCGCAATGGCTGCGGCAGCTGGCCGAATTGTGCCGAGCGCGCGGAATTCTACTGATCGTCGACGATGTGCAGATGGGTTGCGGACGGACCGGTGGGTTTTTCTCCTTCGAGTTCGCTGGCATCACTCCCGACATCGTGACGCTGTCCAAATCCATCGGCGGGTACGGATTGCCCATGGCGCTGGTGCTTTTCAAGCCCGAACTCGATCAGTGGGCGCCCGGTGAGCACAACGGCACCTTTCGCGGCAACAATGCGGCATTCGTCACCGCACGGGTTGCGCTCGAGCACTACTGGTCCGATAGCGCCCTGGAGATTTCGACAGTGGCCAAAGGCGAGCGCACGGCACGCGCGCTCGCCGACATCGCGGCAGCGTTTCCCGGCGTCTCGACACGCGGGCGTGGGCTGGTGCACGGCATCGTGTTCGAGGAAGCCTCACGCGCGGGCAAGGTGTGCCAGCTCGCCTTCGAGCGCGGGCTGCTCGTGGAGACCTCGGGTTCGGCCGACGAAGTGGTAAAGCTATTGCCGCCGTTGACGATCAGCGAGGACGAATTGGATCGGGGGCTGTCGCTGCTCGCCGGTGCGGTGGCGGCGATCTGCGGATAGCTACCTGCTACCGATATTGATGACCGGGTGTGCGCTCGGATCCAGCCATCGCATGACGGCCTCGAGGTCGGCAGCCGGGATCGACACGCATCCAGCGGTCGGGCGCCCGGTTTCGACGTGCAGGAAGAAGGCCGAACCGGCGCCCGCGACGACGGGCTCGCGGTTGTAGTCGATCACGACGGCATATTCGTACGCCGGACCGGCTCGACCCAGGTTCTCGCTCGCGCTCTCGTTGAATTGACAAGTGCCAGTGGCACATTGCGCGTAGTGGTTGTAACTCGGTGAGCCGGTATCGGAGACCCACCAGTCCTGTGCGCCGACCTGCCGATAAGGCAGCCGGGTTCCGTCGTTCGGCGCGATCCCGAAGGCCTCGCTCAGCGTCCATACACCGGCGGGAGTGTGCGCCGAGTCCTCGCTGGCTCGGCCGATGCCATCGCGCCCGACATAGGCCAGCACCGGACCGATCTCGGCGCGCCAGCCACCTGAAGTGCGTTGCCACGCAGTCAGTGTCGCGGTCGTGTCGGCGGCGTGTTCGGCGACGACCGTGACGACCTGGCGGGCATCGCCGTGGTACGGCAGGGGCAGCTCGGACTTCGACGTGCTGGTGCATGCGGCCACGCCAGCCAACAGCACGATGAGCAGCACTATGCGTTTCGACAAAGGAAACCTCCCGACGGGCGTCGACCCTAATGCAGATTCCGCCCTTGTCGCGGCAGGCGGTTCGAGTGTCCGCGCGCGGGTACGCGATGAACATTGCCGCGACATACAGGAGGTCGAATGATGACGGAAGGCAAGGTCGGCAGTCTGCGCACTGTCGTATTGGATTGCCCGGATCCGCCGAAGCTCGCCGAGTTCTATGCCCGCCTGCTCGGCGCCGAACCGACCGAGACGTCGGATGACACCTGGGTCGTCATCGAAGAACCCGGCGGTAGGCGTCTGGCATTCCAATACGCGCCGCAATATCGACCACCGCGGTTCCCGGATCCGGAAGCATCCCAGCAGATACATTTCGATGTGCTGGTGGACGAGATCGAGGAGGCCGAGCCACGGGCGCTCGCGCTGGGCGCGCGGTTGGTGCAGGCCAATGACGACAACCAGTTCCGCGTCTATGCCGATCCCGTCGGACACACCTTCTGCCTCATCTGGCTGCACGGGCGGTCCTGAGCGCTGGACCTGCGGGTATCCCCGTTTGTCCGCACGTCGCGCGGGTATGACGCAGGTGACTGCCGCAACCGGCAGTCGTTGGAATCAGTCGCACGAAACGGGCGCCTGTTCGGACGCCTGGTTCGGGAGAGGCAGGCACCATGGCCGCGCATCACGCGCAAACCTCAATCGCGCATTGGAAGCCGTTGCGCATCGCGGCGGCGGCGGTCGGCGCGGTGTTCCTGGTGGTCGGCGTGCTCGGCTTCATACCGGGCGTCACCACGAATTACGACAGCATGGAATGGGCCGGACACACCTCGGACGCCCAACTTCTCGGGCTGTTCAATGTTTCGATCCTGCACAACGTGGTCCACCTGTTGTTCGGCGTAGTCGGCCTGCTGGCATCGCGCACAGCGCTCGCCTCCCGGGCGTTCCTGCTCGGCGGCGGTCTCATCTATCTGGTGCTGTGGTTGTACGGGTTGGTCACCGACCGGCACAGCAATGCGAACTTCATCCCGCTGAACACCGCCGACAACTGGCTGCACTTCGCACTCGGCGTCGGCATGGTCGCCGTCGGGGCCGCGCTCGGTTGGTCGGGCAGAGGCGTAACCGGGTCGGCGCGTCCGTCGATTCAATAGGCGTCGATGAAGCCCGCTCGGACGTGTGCCCGAGTGGGTTTGTCCGTGTTCCGGGTATCCGCCGCTGCATCAACCGGCGATACGGGGGAATGCCCGGGATAGGAGTCGCGGTGGTGTGCGGACCGTGGCTTGGTGGTAGGAGGTGATGAAGGTGTCGGAGTTGCCGACGTGGCCGGTGCGGAGCTGGCGGATGCAGCCCTGGAATCCCAGTCCGCTGATGCGAGTCTCCGATCGGGTGGAAGGGCTCGTTCGCATCATGGCCGTCCTGGTGCTGCTGATCGCCGTGCCCACTGCCGCCGCGGCAGGTACCGCGGCCTACAGCTCGGCATCCGAACGGATCCGCACCGAGAACGCGACGAAAGTCGTTGTGACAGGGACCATTATCGGTAACCCGGCCCGGGTCACCGCACCCATCTCGGACCGCAACGCGACAGTGCGCGACCACTTCGAGGCACAGGTGTCCTGGACCCACGATGGCAAATCCGGCACCGCGACCGTCGGCGTCCCGGATGCCGCCGAACGCGGTCAGCCCGCCCCCGTGTGGCTGGGCCCGGATGGCAGACCGACCACCCCGCCCGAACAGTCCAGTGCCGCCGCCGTGCACGGCATCGGTGTCGGCATCGCGGTCTTGCTCGAAATCTGGTGCGGCGCAGTAGCAGTCGTCTGGGCAACCAGCTGGGTACTGAACCGTCGCCGCCACATCCGCCTGGACCGGGAATGGCGTCAATTCAGCCATCCGACCGGTCAAGGCAGCCTGTGATGCGCTCGGCGGGTACCCCGGCAGCGGACTACGATCGCTCGCGTGAGCGCACCGATACTTCGAGCATTCGATGCGAGCGGACGGACGCTCGCTGACCCGACCGACACCGAGGTGCACGACCTGTTCGCGGACCTGAACGCACGCTGGCCGTTCGCGATCGTGGAACGACTCGATCGCGAGCCGTCGGAGCAATTCTATTTCCAGATCCACCTCGATTACGTCGGTGACCAGGACCCGGACCTCGACGAGGAGGTCGATGTCGATTACGACGTCGAGTTCCGCGACGGTGGTCCGGACAAGCACTACCGTGCCAGGATCACCGGCTTAAACGGCTTCGTCGGTATGGATCTCGTGAATAAGGTGTATCGGGCATGGCGGTCCGAAGATCCCGGACTGGCGAATCTGCTGCCGTGGGAATTGATGGAACTCGACGGCTGAGATACCCGAACGGACGTTGTCATCACTTGCTCAGGGCCTTGCCGCCGTTCGGGGCCACTGCGAACCAGGTTCCGCCGACGCCTTGGCCGAGCAGATCACCCGGCTTGGTGTCTTTCGAGAAGTAGTACACCGGCCAACCGCCGACGGTGATCTGGCAGGAGCCGTCGGCACGTTCGATGAATCCGACGAGTTGGGGGTCGACGCCCACGGCATAGAGCACTTGATCGCGGGTGACAGTCAGCGGCGGCCAGGTTACGGCGCACTGCCCGGCGCAGTTGGATACCGACGGATTCGCCGTATCCTTGTCGAACCGGTACAGCGACCGGCCGGTTCCGTCCGAAACATACTGTCCGACAGCAGGGTTGCTGGTCACCCGGAGTTGCACCGCATTCGCGGTTCCTGCCGGGGCCTGGCCCGCGTAGATCTTCAGCCAGCCTTGGGTTTTCGCTACCGCGGGTGCCTGTGCCGCGACGGGCACTGCTGCCGCAACCGCCGACGTCTGCGCCGTCGCCGCGGGGCTTTTCTCGCCACCGCATGCGCTGAGCAGGCCCGCGAGCACGACAGCGGCGGCCGAGACGGGCACAATGGCACGCTGAAAATGCTTGGCTGAATTCATCTTTCGAACCCTTCGTCGCTATTCGACAAGGTGCACACCGCATCTCGTCCCCGGTACCACGAGCGAGGGCAACCATTTGGTTCACGGGATTCGCCACTGTCGCGGTGTTCGCTATCTCACAGCGCGGGTTAGTTAACGATGTTCGGCGCTCGGATATGACAGCAGGTTCGGATCCGCCGATGAGCGGTCCGGTTGTGCTTACCTCCGCTCGGCTCACAGTGTGTCGATGAGCGCCGACACCTCGCGGGCGCAGCCGTGGGCGATCGTGATGCCGGAGCCGCCATGGCCGTAGTTGTGGATTACCGGAATCGATGAGGAGTCGGCTTCGGCGATCTCGAGCCGGACTTCGGCGCGGCCCGGCCGCAGCCCGACGACTGTTTCGATGACCTCGGCACCGGCCAACTGCGGTACGAGATCACGGCATCGGCGCAGAATCGACTGTGTCAGTTCCGGATCGGGTGTGCGATCCCATGCTCCCGGCTCCAGTGACCCGCCGAGAATGCAGTCGTGGCTGCGGGGGTGGACGTAGGCGCGCCCCAAGGGGTGTGCTTCGTCGCGCACCGACACCGAGACGCCCGGGTTGGTGGTGCGCACGATCTGGCCCCGGATCGGGTAGACCTCGGCGTCGTCGGCCAGCGAACCGGCGCGCAGGCCCGCACAGTTGACGATGACATCGGGCGCCAGATCGTCAAGTTCGTCCAGGCTCCGGACGGTCCGCCGAACCCAGTACGCGCCCGCCCGGCGAACCTGAGATGCCAACCACGGCAAGAAGATCGGCATCTCGAGCAGCGGAACGGCGAACCGGAACCCGAAGCGGTAGTTCGGCGGTAGCTCGTCCGGCCGGGCCAGCCGGAACGCTTGTACCGCCCCGGACCAGGAAGGCTTCGCCGGTTCGTCGCGATAAACGGCGAGCGATTCACACATGCGCGCACCAGGTGTACCGGCGTGCGCGAGTCGTTCCAGATGGGTGAACGTTTCGACGCTCCAGGCGGCCACCCGATCGGTCGGCCCCGCAGCGGTGGGGAACCACACCGCGGCGGCGAGGAACGATGTCGTCGAGTCGATGGGCTCCGCGCTCACCACCACGACATGGTGCCCGCCGCGCAGTAGCTCGAATGCCGTTGACAGGCCGATGATTCCGGATCCGACTACCACCGCTCGCACAGCGATTATTTTAACACCATTGAGTGTGCCGTTATTTGACGATACATTATTCAACGATACGCTTCGAAGCGCGGGAGGCACTGTGACTGACGTATTGCACGACGAGGACGTCGGGTATCACAAGAGTCTCCGGCCGCGTCAGCTACAGATGATCGCGATCGGCGGCGCCATCGGGACCGGACTGTTCCTCGGTGCGGGCGGTCGGTTGGCCAGCGCCGGTCCCGGGCTGGTCCTGGTCTACGCGGTGTGTGGCGTGTTCGTCTTCTTCGTGCTCCGCGCGTTGGGCGAGTTGGTGTTGCACCGTCCGTCGTCGGGATCATTCGTCTCCTACGCCCGCGAGTTCTACGGCGAGAAACTGGCCTATGCGGTCGGCTGGATGTATTTCTTCCACTGGTGCATGAGCGGCATCGTGGATATCACCGCCATCGCCACCTACGTCCACTACTGGTCCGCGTTCGGCGCGATCCCGCAGTGGGTCATCGCGCTGATCGCGCTTGCGATAGTGGTGGCCATCAATCTGGTGTCGGTGCGCTGGTTCGGCGAGCTGGAGTTCTGGGCCGCACTGATCAAAGTTATTGCGCTGGTGAGCTTTCTGGTGATCGGCACGGTGTTTCTCGTCGGCCGCTTCCGGATAGCGGGCGAGAGTACCGGGCCCGGTGTGCTGCGCGATCACGGCGGCCTGTTCCCGACCGGGTTGCTTCCCTTGGTGGTCGTCACCACTGGTGTCGTATTCGCCTATTCCGCAGTCGAATTGGTGGGCACCGCCGCCGGAGAGGCCGAAAATCCCGAGAAGATCATGCCGCGCGCCATCAACTCGGTGATCGCACGCATCGCCGTGTTCTATGTCGGTTCGCTGGTGCTGCTCAGCCTGCTGCTGCCCTACACCGCCTTCCGGGCGGGGCAAAGCCCGTTCGTTACCTTCTTCGCCAAAATCGGTGTGGAAGGGGCGGATTCGGTCATGAACCTGGTCGTGCTGACGGCGGCATTCTCCAGTCTCAATGCGGGCCTGTACTCGACCGGCCGAATCCTGCGCTCGATGTCGATGAGCGGCAGCGCCCCCGCCCGCGCGGCGAAACTGTCGGCGAATGGCGTTCCCTACGTTGGGATTCTGGCCACCGGTGCGATCGCCCTGACCGGCGTCGGACTCAACGCGGTGGTCCCCGAGCAGGCATACGAGATCGTGCTGAACATGTCGGCCCTCGGCGTCATCACCGCGTGGGCGGCAATCGTGCTGTGCCAATTGCAACTATGGCGCTGGTGGCGCGACGGCCGCGCGACCCGCCCCGCGTTCCGCCTGATCGGCACCCCTTACACCAGCATCGCCACCCTGGTCTTCCTTGCCGGTGTGGTAGCGCTGATGGCGAGCAGTGGCAGCACAGAACAGCGCAGCGCCATCGTCGCCGTCCCCCTGATCATGGTCCCAGTGCTGGTCGGTGGGTGGTTCCTCAGGCGACGAACAACCGATGCCGTCCAGACGGTGGAGGACACCGAATCGTCTCATTAGAACGCGGCGGCTGGACGTGACCGTCTCGAGCTCGGCCAAGATCCACTGTGCTACCGCGCATCTCAGCTATCAGCGTGGTGGGCGTTCGTAAGACAGGTGGGCGGTATCGCTCGGCGACCCAACCCTGTGGCACCGCAGCGGCTTCCCAGCCGGAGCACCACCGGGTTGATAGGTTCTCTCAGGACCGCACCGCTGTTCGGAGATAACGGCCTGTTGCGTGCGGCGGGGAGGAGCGTAGTGAGTTTGCAGCCGGGGACGCTATTCGCCGGGTTCACCATCGAGCGGGTGCTCGGTGCTGGCGGTATGGGCACCGTGTATCTGGCCGGGCATCCGCGATTGCAGCGCCGGGTGGCGTTGAAGGTGCTCGCCGACACGTTCACCGTGGATCCGAAGACGCGCTCCGCCTTCGACCGTGAAGCGACGCTCGCCGCCAAACTGGACCACCCGAATATCGTCTCGGTCTACGACCGCAGCGCTGCCGATGATCCGGCGCTGTGGCTGGCGATGCGATACATCGACGGCGGTGACGCGGCCGCATTGCTGAACGACCATCCGGACGGGCTGGCACCCGCACGGGCTGTGCGATTGCTCGCCGATGCGGCGCACGCATTGGATTACGCGTACGCACAGGGGGTACTGCATCGGGATGTGAAACCGGCGAATCTGCTGATCGAGAACGATCGCAGGCACGGCGAGCGTGCGGTGCTCACCGATTTCGGGATCGCGCGCACCCTCGACGACACCGTCACCCTGTCCGGTATCGCCGCCACCTTCGCCTATGCCGCGCCGGAACGGTTCAGCGGTGCGCCCGCCGACCACCGTGCCGATATCTATTCATTGGGTTGCACCCTGTTTCAATTGCTGACCGGGCAGCCGCCGTTCCCGCGCAAGGATCAGGCGGCCGTGGTCGGTGCCCACTTGGCCGCGCCACCGCCCGCGCCGCACGAACTGCGGCCGGAGCTGCCCGCCGAACTGGACGTCGTGATCGCCACCGCGCTGGCCAAGGCGCCGCACGATCGGTATCCCACCTGCACCGCCCTCGCCGAGGCAGCGGCACGTGCGGTGGCGGCGCGTCCCGAATTGCCACGGCCGGTTGCGGTTTCGAGCGGTACGGTGCCGGATCAAGCGGCCGTGCCGACCGTCGTTCGCCTCGCGGGCGCGCCGTTGCGTGGGCCGATCGATCCGAGCCCGCCGCAGTCGGCCGAGATCATCGCGGAGTCGACGGCCGATGCCGACAGTTCGGCTCGTCGGCGGTTGGCGTTGGTGTCGGGACTGTTGCTGGTCGGTGCGGGCCTGGCAATCGGTGCGGCGTTAATGGTGCGCGGCGATCCCGCATCATCTGGGACGGCGACATCGTCCACCGTTGTGCCACAACAAGTTACGTCGACAGCCGCACCGGTTACGAGCAGCGAGCAGGCCACCTCGACGCCGTCACCGGCCAGTATTCCGCCGCCGGACACCTCCGAACAGCCTGCCCGACAATCAGTGCCCACTTATACCGTCCAGCGGCCCTCGCCCCCCACCGTCGAGGCGCCGCAGGTGGTTCCCCAGACACGATCGCGCCAGTGGGGCGGGTGAACCGGGCCGGGCTCACCCGGCGTACGATCTGCACCTCGAACGCCGGGCTCACCCGGCGTTCGAGGTGCAGATCGTGTCCAAGACGAACGCTGGCTTGGTAATTTCGAGGAGCGGTGTGCCGAGGTCGGGGCCCGCCAGCCGTCTCGCCTCCTGTTCCGCCGCGGCGGCCGTGCGGCCGGTTCCGGTGAAGTACATGGGCGCGGTGCCGAACGGCGTCCGCCCGTCACGTTCGACCACCGCGCCGCACTCGTTGTGAATCCGTGCCACGATCCGGCAGCCGACCCCGTCACCGCACACTTCCATGGCCGCCTGGTCCGCGGCGAACGGGGTCGGATAGTCGGTCGCTTCGCCGACGCTGAAAACCGAGACAGAGATCGCGCCGTACAGATCCCCTGCCGCATGCGCGGTTCCGGCCGCGGTACCGATGATCGCCCCGACAACCGGAATCACCATGGCCAGTGCGGACTTCCCCAACAGTGACATGCCCATCAATCCTCACCCGGCGTTCGACGTACAGACGGTGTCCAAGACGAATGCCGCCTGTGGAATCGAGCTGCCCGACACCATGAGCAGCGGGTTGCCGAGCTGGTCTGGACCCGCAGCCCATCTGGCGCTCTGTTCCGCTTCGGCGGCCGTGGCACCGGTTCCGACGTAATAGAGGGGCGCGGAACCCCACAAACTCCGCATGTCGCGTTCGATCACCGCGCCGCACTCGTTGTGAATCCGCGCTTTGATAGTGCACGCGACGCTCATCCACGGTTCCAAGGTGTCCCCGCGACCGGCGCACGATTTGATGGCAGCCTCGTCCGCGGCGGCCTGGGTCGGATAGTCGGTCGCAACGCCGACCCGGTAGCCCCAGATGGCGATCGCGCCGTACAGATTTCCGGCCGCGTGTGCGGTCCCGGCTCCGGCGACGACCAGCGCCCCGCTAGCCGGAACCACCATGGCCAGAGCCAACTTTCGCAACAGCGACATGCAATGAACCCCCGAGCTGGAACAGCAATACCGGGGAGATCATTGCGGCAATCGCGTCGACTGTCCAGCCCCGCCCCTTTCCGTGGTGGAGAAGCCGACGCCCCGGAAAGTTCAGACGTTTCGTCTCCGTCCAGATGGCGGGTGACTCCGAATCGTCTCAGTGGAACCGCCGCAAAGATCTCGGCGAGTTGTTGAAGAAGTCTGATTTTCCCCGTTTAAGCGGTGGTCTGGGGTGGTACCTATCCCACGGCAGGCCGTGACCTCTGCATACTTCGGGCTACTCGGATGGGAAATCGGTCACAGACGTGACAACTGAATCGGTGAGTTTCCGAGTGTTACTCGGGGACGAACCCTCGAAATTGGATCCGCGTACGGCCGACAGAGGGTGAGACGACGTGCGCGGTACCCGTCTGCCCGCGTAAACGCGAACGGACGGGCTGCGTGGCGCCCCCGGCAGGAATCGAACCTGCGACCTAGGGATTAGAAGGCCCTTGCTCTATCCAACTGAGCTACGGAGGCAGTGGGTTCCACCATGGCCGACATTGGCCGTGCTGTCCAGCGCGCCAAGTATAGCGACCGTCCAGATCGCTAGGTTCTCAGCTTCAGCAACATTTCAGCCACCTGCGGTGTGCGGGCCAAGCGAGTCGCGGCATGATCGACATCGCACCTCCGATCCGTTAGCCACCATATCGGCCCAAACCCCGCCGGGCCACGCATTAAGGGCCGACTACGCTCAGTGCCATGTCGTCACCGCAGGACCAGCCCGTCGCACCCGAGCTCGAAGCGGGTAAGCCGGGCTCCCGGGCGAGCTTCGCGACATTGACCGTACTGGCCGGTGCGATCGCGGCGGTGGTCGCCGCGATGATCGTCGGACTGTCCGCGGCGCAGGCGTTGAGCCTGCTCGGCATTCCGGATCCGGGATCGCTGACCACCTATGGCCTGCCCGCGGTCCGCGCACTCGCCGATCTGTCCGCAGCGCTGACCGTTGGTTCGCTGCTGCTCGCCGCGTTCCTGGTGCCGCCGCAGTCCAATGGGCTGCTCGATGTCGGCGGATATCGCGCGGTGCGGCGCGCCTCGAACTTCGCGTTGACATGGGCGTGTTGTGCGGCACTGCTCATCCCGCTGACGGTCTCGGACACCACCGGGCAGCCGGTGCGGCAGATCTGGCGCCCGGAGCAGTTGTGGCGCGCGATCGATCAAGTGGAGCTGGCCCAGGCTTGGCGCACGACGGTGGTGCTCGCGCTGATCGTCGCGGTGGGTTGCCGACTCGCGCTGCGGTGGGGATGGGCCCCGGTGCTGTTCGGCGGCGCGATCGTGGCGATGATGCCGCTGGCACTGACCGGACATTCGTCCGCGGGCGGCGCGCATGACCTGGCCACCAACAGCCTGATCCTGCATCTGGTTTCGGCCGCGGTGTGGGTCGGTGGATTGTTCGCGGTGCTCGCGCACGCGATGCGTGGCGGGGAACACACCGATATCGCGGCCGGGCGGTTCTCGCTCACCGCCACCATCGCCTTCGTGGTGATCGGCGTCAGTGGTGTGATCAATTCCTGGGTGCGGGTGCCGTGGAGCGATCTGTTCACCACCACCTACGGCCGACTCGTGATCGCCAAGGCCGGTGCACTGGTGGTGCTCGGCGTATTCGGCTATATGCAGCGCCGCGCCAGCCTGCCCGCGCTCGCCGCGAATCCGCGCGACCGGGCCGCGCTCATCCGATTCGGTGGGCTGGAGGTGCTGATCTTCGCGGCGACCATGGGTCTGGCCGTCGGGTTGGGGCGCACGCCGCCACCGCCGCCGACCAGCGTGCCGACACCGGCCGAGGTGGAACTCGGCTACAACCTCGACGGCCCGCCGACGGCCGCGCGAATACTGTTCGACTGGCGCTTCGACTTGATCTTCGGCACGCTGGCCATCGTGCTTGCCGTGCTGTACCTGCTCGGGGTGCGGCGGTTGCGCGCGCGCGGCGATGCCTGGCCGATCGGGCGGACCATCGCCTGGCTCTCGGCCTGCGTGATCCTGCTTTTCGCCACCTCCTCCGGGGTGGGCCGGTATTCGCCAGCGGTCTTCAGCGTGCACATGGGACAGCACATGGCGTTATCGATGCTCGCGCCGATTCTGTTCGCGCTCGGCGGTGCGGTCACCCTGGCACTGCGGGCATTGCCAGCGGCTGGGCGTACCGGTGTTTCCGGGCCGCGGGAGTGGATTCTGGCCGCGGTGCACAATCCGGTCTCGCGTTTTCTGACCCATCCGATCGTCGCGTCGGTGATCTTCGTCGGCGGGTTCTACGCCCTGTACATGGGCGGCATCTACGACTCGTTCGTCGATTCCCACGCTGCGCATCTGCTGATGAATCTGCATTTCCTGCTCAGCGGCTATCTGTTCTATTGGGTGGTCATCGGCATCGACCCCAAACCGCGCCAAGTGCAGCCGCTGACGAAGCTGGGCATGGTGTTCGGTTCGCTGCCCTTCCACGCCTTCTTCGGCATCGCGCTGATGAGCATGACCACCGTGATGGGCGGCTGGTTCTTCCGCAGTCTTGCCCTCGGCTGGAACAGCGACCTGCTCGGTGATCAGCGCACCGGCGGTAGCCTGGCGTGGGCCAGTGGTGAGCTGCCGTTGGTCGTGGTGATGTTGGCACTGCTCATCCAGTGGTCACGCAGCGACGCGAAACTCGCGAAGCGGACCGACCGGGCCGCCGACCGCGACCACGACGCGGAGCTGGCCGCCCACAATGCCATGTTCGCCGAACTGGCCAAACGTGATCGAGGAATACGTCATTGAGCTCCCATCGAGGTGCAAGCGTGAGTGAGCGGGGTACCGCGGTGGTTGAGAACAGGCACGCCCGACGGGTATATCGGTCCGATGTGCGGGCGGCCCGCAGACGGCTGACCGGTCAGGTGCGCAAGACGCCGGTCTTCCATACCTCGATCATCGGACCGAACGGGCCGGTGCCGGTCACGCTGAAACTCGAATACCTGCAGCACGGTGGGACATTCAAGGTGCGCGGCAGTTTCAATGCGCTGCTGGAGTCCTCGGCTCAGGTCGACCACGTGGTGATCGCCTCCGGCGGGAACGCCGGAATCGCGGCCGCGCTGGCCTCGGCTCGTCTCGGTAAGACGTGCACGGTGGTGGTTCCGGAGTCGGCGCCGCATACCAAGGTGGCCGCGATGTGGTCCTACGGTGCCGAGGTGCTTTGGCACGGAACGACTTACGCCGAGGCCTACCAGTACGCGACCGAGCTCGCCGAAGAGCGGAGTGCGCTGCAGCTGCACGCCTACGACCTGCCCGCCGTGGTCGCCGGCGCCGGTGTCGTCGGGCTGGAGTTGGAGGAGCAGGTGCGCGGGCGGCCGCCAGTGCTGGTCGCGGTCGGTGGCGGCGGGTTGGTCGCCGGTATCGCGGCGGCGCTGGGGCGGCGGCAGCAGGTGGTCGGAATCGAACCCGAGGGCATTCCGACGCTGAACTCCGCGCTGCTCGCGGATCGGCCGGTGGATGTGAATGTCCGCAGCATCGCGGCGGATTCCTTGGGCGCCAATCGAATCGGGGATATCGCGCTGGATGTCGCGCGGCGCTATGAAGTCCGGTCGCTGCTGGTGACCGACGATGCCATCTCGACCGCGCGCGAATACCTGTGGCGCGAGTTCCGAGTCGTGGTGGAACTCGCGGGGGCGACGGCGTTGGCCGCCGTGCAGAGCGGTGCGTATGTACCTGCCGAGGGGGAGCGGCCCGTGATCGTGCTGTGTGGTGCCAATACCGATCTGTCGGTGCTCTAGCCCGCTCGGGATGTGAAGCGGTAACTGTCCACATGCGGCGAAGTTGTCCACATTCGGGAATCGGGGCGGCCGGAGGGGGTTCGGAACCGTCAGGCTGAAAGGGCATCTCGGTGCGGGACCGGGGAGCCTGACGGATCGAAATATAAAGGGGCGCAACAATGTATGAATCGATGGTTACCGTGGTCGGTACCGTGGTCACCCATCCGGTCAAGCGCGATCTGACCAATGGCGAGCAGGTGGTGACCTTCCGGATGGCGAGCAATTCGCGACGGTTCAATCCCGAGACGAGTGAGTGGGTCGACAGCGGGACCCTTTACCTCACCGTCAGCTGCTGGCGTCGTCTCGTGGTCGGTGTCGACGCTTCACTGCGGCGCGGCGATCCGGTGATCGCCTACGGCCAGCTGCGCACGCACGAGTATCGGGCCAGGGACGGCGTGGAGCGGCGTGATGTCGAGATGCGCGCCACCTCGATCGGCCCGGACCTGTCCCGCTGCACCGCGCAGGTGGTCCGGCGCGCGGTTTCGGGCGCGGCATCCGGACCCAGTACCCTGGCACGGAATAGTTGTGACCGATCCAGCGCTGATGACCGTGCACGCGTCGATGGGGAGGGACCGGGGGAGGACGCGACGTCCCTGACTTCCGCACCGCCCCGGCTCGCGGATACCGAGCCCGTCGACGCTTGATCGCACGGCCGGATACCCCGGCGACAGTGGTGGCTCTGCTGCATTCCATCGATACCCACACCGATAGGCTTTCCTCTATGGCTGAGTTCATTTATCAGATGAAGAAGGTTCGCAAGGCGCACGGCGACAAGGTCGTGCTCGACGATGTCACCTTGAACTTCCTTCCCGGCGCGAAGATCGGCGTCGTCGGCCCCAATGGCGCGGGTAAATCCAGCGTGCTGAAGATCATGGCCGGACTGGACCAGCCGAATAACGGAGACGCCTTCCTCGCGCCGGGTGCCACAGTGGGCATCCTGCAGCAGGAGCCGCCGCTGAACGAGGAGAAGACGGTCCGCGGCAATGTCGAGGAGGGCCTCGGCGAGGTCAAGGTGAAGCTGGATCGCTTCAACGAGATCGCCGAACTCATGGCCACCGACTACTCCGACGAGCTCATGGACGAAATGGGCAAACTGCAGGAGTACCTCGATCACGCCGATGCCTGGGATGTCGACTCCCAGCTCGAGCAGGCCATGGACGCGCTGCGCTGCCCGCCGCCGGACGAGCCGGTCACCAACCTCTCCGGTGGTGAGCGCCGCCGCGTCGCGCTGTGCAAGCTGCTGCTCAGCAAGCCCGACCTGCTGCTGCTCGACGAACCGACCAACCACCTCGATGCCGAGAGCGTGCTGTGGCTCGAGCAGCATCTGGCCTCCTACCAGGGCGCCGTCCTCGCCGTCACGCACGACCGCTACTTCCTCGACAATGTCGCCGAGTGGATCCTCGAACTCGACCGCGGTCGCGCCTACCCGTATGAGGGCAACTACTCCACCTACCTGGAGAAGAAGGCCCAGCGTCTCGAGGTCCAAGGCAAGAAGGATCAGAAGCTGCAGAAGCGGCTGAAGGAGGAGCTTGCCTGGGTGCGTTCCGGCGCCAAGGCTCGCCAGGCCAAGAACAAGGCTCGCCTCGGCCGGTACGAGGAGATGGCTGCCGAGGCCGAGAAGCACAGGAAGTTGGACTTCGAGGAGATCCAGATCCCGGCGGGTCCGCGCCTGGGCAGTGTGGTCGTCGAGGTCGCACATCTGGACAAGGGCTTCGGCGATCGTCAGCTCATCAAGGATCTGTCGTTCACCTTGCCGCGCAACGGCATTGTCGGTGTCATCGGTCCGAACGGCGTCGGTAAGACCACGCTGTTCAAGACGATCGTCGGGCTCGAGTCGCCGGACAGCGGCGAGGTGAAGGTCGGCGAGACGGTCAAGCTGAGCTACGTCGACCAGAACCGCGCGGGCATCGACCCGAAGAAGAATGTGTGGCAGGTGGTTTCCGAGGGGCTGGACTTCATCGAGGTCGGCAACCAGGAGATGCCCTCGCGCGCCTACGTCAGCGCATTCGGCTTCAAGGGTCCGGATCAGCAGAAGCCCGCCGGGGTGCTCTCCGGTGGTGAGCGCAACCGCCTGAACCTGGCGCTCACCCTCAAGCAGGGCGGCAATCTGATCCTGCTCGACGAGCCGACCAACGACCTCGACGTGGAAACGCTGAGCTCGCTGGAGAACGCGCTCGAGCAGTTCCCGGGCTGCGCCGTGGTCATCTCGCACGACCGCTGGTTCCTCGACCGCACCTGCACCCACATCCTGGCGTGGGAAGGTGACAACGACAACGAGGCCAAGTGGTTCTGGTTCGAGGGCAACTTCGAGGCATACGAGGCCAACAAGATCGAGCGCCTCGGCCCGGAGGCGGCCCGCCCGCACCGGGTGACACACCGCAAGCTCACCCGCGACTGAGTCCGGCGTCCCGCGGGGCGGTTGCCGTGTGCGACTGTCCCGTCGGGTGAGCCGAACGGGGTCGCTCTCTCGGGCCGCCCCACCATATTTCGGCGAAGGGGAAGCAGCGGATAGGGCCGGGTTGCATGCTCCTCGCGGAGGTAGCAGGCGCAGTCCGAGCTACCCATGATCCCTACTGCCCGGACACCCTCCGGCACCGAGCCGCCGCACCGGGTTGCGGACCGCGGCCGAGGCGATGACATCTGTGCATGACGACGTCGTACGGTCGTTCTGCCGAAGGAATTGCGGCGAAGGCGCACCGCGCGGCGTCTTCATCGAAGGAAATACGGTCGACACACGCCCTTCCAAAGATCTGACTATGGTGGGTTACGTGCATGCGCAGGCGCAGTCCGGGCATTGGGTCGCTACCACCGCGATTGCGTCTACCTGACGTCGCCGGTCCGATCGGGTGCTGTGCCGAGACCATCGACCTCGGCAATCAAGCGGCGAACGCTGCGGTTCGGTGAACACCCTGCATTTAGAAGGGATTTCACCCACGCGTCAGCATGGCACAGCTACTCTCGGACCGGCGTCACTTTGTTGCGGAACCGAATCCGAGGGAGTTGGCGAAAAAATGACGGTCTCGTCCGAATTGTCCAGCGCGGCGTGGGCCGCGAGTTTGCCGCAGTCGCTGCGCGGCGAACTCGCAACCCTCGAGGAGGCGTATTTCCGCCACGTCGACGCGGGCGATGTGGACTGCGCGATCACCGGGATCACCCAGATCTTCCGGCGGCATATGGAACTCGCGATGACTCGCCCGGTCGGGCGGGCGCTGGTGCGGGTCTACCACCCCGACGACGGCTCCGGGCTCGGCGCCGCGGTGCAGTTGGTCACCGACGATATGTCGCTATTGGTGGAGTCGATCACCTCGTCGCTGAGCCGAATGGGCGTCAGCGTGAGCGAGGTAATCCACCCGATCTTCGAGGTGACGCGCGATCCGGACGGACGGCTGACCAGCGCGGCACCGCACGAGGTCGACAGCAACGGCACCGACGGCATGCGCGAATCGTGGATGCACCTGCAACTGCACCCGTCGACCAGTGCGGCCCTGCTGGACCGGATCGAGCAGTCCATGCCGGATGTGGTCGCGGATGTGCGTCAGGTGATCGGCGATACCGAGGCCATCAAGCAGGTGCAGAGCAAGCTGGCCGATGAGCTGGAGATGGCGGCGAAATCCGGGCATGCGCCGTTCTCCGATACCGATCTGATCGATACCGCGAATCTGTTGCGCTGGTTGGCCAGTGGCAATTTCACCGTGCTCGGCTATGCGCGTTATCAGCTCAGCGCCGATGAGGGCCAGACGCTCTCGAACCCGCTGCCCGGTACCTGCCTCGGCGTGCTGCGCCCTGATGTCGGCACCGACTTCCGGGTGCCGATCAACGCAGGCGACGGCCCGCTGCTCATGCTCACCCAGGGCCTGGTGCCCGCCACCGTGCACCGCTCGGTATACCCGTACTTCGTCGGCGTCGCCGACTTCGACGAGTCCGGCACCATCGTCGGCGAGCACCTGTTCATCGGTGTCTTCACGGTTACCGCGGTGCACGAGAACGTCTTGGATATACCGGTGATCGAGCGTCGGGTGCGCTCGGTGATCGAGGAGAGCGGCTTCGATCTGGATTCGTTCTCCGGGCAGGCCATGCTCGAGGTGATCCAGTCGTTCCCGCGCACCGAACTGTTCTCCTCCGATGCCGAGACCATGCGTCGCACCGCGACCGCGGTGCTGAATGTCGGTCTGCGCCGACAGGTTCGGCTGTTCCTGCGCTCGGACAGCTACGGCCGGTTCGTCGCGTGCCTGGTCTATCTGCCCCGGGATCGCTACACCACGCGGGTGCGGCTGGAGATGCAGGAAATCCTGGTGCGCGAACTGGGCGGTGTCTCCATCGACTACTCGGCGCGGGTCAGCGAAAGTGAGCTGGCCAGTGTGTATTTCACGGTGCGCATGCCGGAGTCCGAGCTCGGGGTGCCACGCGAGTCGATGGCCCAGGCCGATACCTCAGAGGCCAATCGGCTGCGCATCCAGAACCTGCTCGCCGAGGCGACGCACACCTGGGACGACCGCCTCAACGATGCGGTGAACACCTCGACCGTGCTGGATCCCGGCGTCGTACAGCGCTACGGCGATGCCTTCCCGGAGGCGTACAAACAGGATTTCGCCGCCGAGCGCGCACTGGCCGACGTGGTCCGGCTGGAGGGCCTCGCAGCGGGCTCCATCGACCAATACTTGTATCGCCGTGCTGATTCGGTGCCGGGTTCGTGGCGGTTCACCCTCTACATCGGCGGCAGCGGCATCTCGCTGAGCCAGGTGCTGCCGGTGCTGCAGAGCCTCGGTGTCGAGGTGGTCGACGAGCGGCCATATCAGATTCTGTTGGATCCGGTAGTCGGTGATGAGGGCGGGGAACGCTGGATCTACGACTTCGGCCTGCTGGCCCGCCCGGAGCTGCTGCGCAGCTCGCTGGACCGGGATCTGGACGCGGAACTGCTGGAGTCCTCGGCCAGAGCCGATGCGCTGGAATCGGAGGAGCGTGGGCTGCACGATCGGTTCACCGAGGCCTTCGAAGCGGTCTGGTTCGGCCGTGCCGAAGCCGACGGGCTCAATGAACTCGTGCTGCGCGCCCGGCTGACCTGGCGCACGGTATCGATCCTGCGGATGTACGCGAAGTACCTGCAGCAGGCCGACTTCCCGTACAGCCAGGCGAATATCACCAGGGTGCTGCTCGCCTACCCGGATATCGCGCGGCTGTTCGTCGATCTGTTCGCGGCGCGGTTCGATCCGGATACCGAATCGGCCGAGCATGCCGCGGAATTGGAGACCCGGGTGCGCGGCCGCATCGATGAGGTCGTCAGCTTGGATGCCGACCGGATTCTGCGTGCCATCCTGTCGCTGGTCAAGGCGACGCTGCGGACGAACTACTACGTGACCGATGCCAAGGGCAATCCGCGCGGATACATCTCGGTAAAGGTGGAACCGCGCGAAATCGCCGAATTGCCCAAGCCGAAGCCGCAATTCGAGATCTTCGTGTACTCGCCGCGGGTCGAAGGTGTGCATCTGCGCTTCGGTCCGGTGGCCCGAGGCGGGTTGCGCTGGTCGGACCGGCTGGAGGATTTCCGCACCGAGATCCTGGGCCTGGTGAAGGCGCAGGCGGTGAAGAACGCGGTCATCGTGCCGGTCGGTGCCAAGGGGGGATTCGTGGTGAAGCAGCCGCCCGCGGCCACCGGTGATCCGACCGCGGATCGGCAGGCGCTCGGCGCGGAGGGCGTCGAGTGCTATCGGACCTTCATTTCCGGCCTGCTCGATGTCACCGACAACGTCGACCGCGCGACCGGTGCGGTACTGCCGCCCGCGCGGGTGATCCGTCGCGACGGCGATGACACCTACCTGGTGGTCGCCGCCGATAAGGGCACCGCGACCTTCTCCGATATCGCCAATGATGTGGCCCAGCGCTACGGGTTCTGGCTCGGTGACGCATTCGCCTCGGGTGGTTCGGCGGGCTACGACCACAAGGCGATGGGTATTACCGCCAAGGGCGCGTGGGAGAGCGTGAAACGCCACTTCCAGGAAATGGATATCGACACCCAGACCACCGATTTCACCGTGGTCGGCGTCGGCGATATGAGTGGCGATGTGTTCGGCAACGGCATGCTGCTGTCCGAGCACATCCGACTGGTCGCGGCCTTCGACCACCGGCACATCTTCCTGGATCCGGAACCCGATTCGGCGACCTCGTTCCGGGAGCGGCAGCGGATGTTCGCACTGCCGCGCTCGTCCTGGGCCGATTACGACACCTCGCTGATCAGCACCGGCGGTGGCGTCTGGGATCGCACCGTGAAGTCGGTGCCGATCAGTCCGCAGGCCCGAAAGGCCTTGGGGCTGGCCGACGATGTGGTCGCGCTGTCGCCGCCGGAACTGGTGCGGGCGATCCTGCTCGCGCCGGTGCAGCTGCTGTGGAACGGCGGCATCGGCACCTACATCAAGGCGAGTACCGAGACCAATGCCGAGGTCGGCGACAAGTCCAATGACGCGGTGCGCGTCAATGGAAATCAGCTGCGGGTCAAGGTGATCGGTGAGGGCGGCAATCTGGGTGCGACCGCGCTCGGCCGAATCGAGTTCTGCCGCAACGGCGGCAAGATGAACACCGACGCACTGGACAACTCGGCCGGTGTCGATTGCTCCGACCACGAGGTCAATATCAAGGTGCTGCTCGACGGCGTGGTCAGCGCGGGCGTGCTGCCCGAGGCCGAACGCAATCCGCTGCTCGCCTCGATGACCGATGAAGTCGCCCAGATGGTGTTGCAGGACAACGTCTCCCAGAACTTCCTGATGGGCATCTCCCGGGCCGAGGCACCCCGGATGCTGAATGTGCACCAGCGGCTCATCGAAGATCTGGAGGCGCGGCGCGGGGTGGATCGCGAGCTCGAGGCGCTGCCCTCGGACGTGGAGATCAAGCACAGGCTCGAGGAGGGCACCGGCCTCGCCTCGCCGGAATTGTCCAATCTCATGGCGCATGTGAAGCTTTCGCTCAAGGCCGATCTGCTCGAAACCGATCTGCCGGATATCGCCTACTTCGCCACCCGGCTGTCGGAGTACTTCCCGACGCCGTTGCGCGAGCGTTTCGGCACCGCCATCAAGCGGCACCGGCTGCGTCGAGAGATCACCACCACCATGGTGGTGAACGAGATGGTCGACTACGGCGGCATCTCCTACGCCCATCGGCTGAACGAGGAGATCGGCGCCAGTTCGACCGACGCGGTGCGCGCATTCGCGGCCGCCAGCGAGATCTTCGATCTGCACGAGATGTGGGCGCGGATCCGGGCCACCGATGTCGCGGTGTCGGTGCGCGACGAACTCGAGCTGGAGACCAAGCGGACACTGGACCGCGCCTCGCGCTGGTTGCTGAGCAACCGCCCGCAGCCGATCGCGGTCGGCGCGGAGATCAATCGATACAGCCGGGGCGTGCGGGAACTGGCGCCGAAGGTGCCCGGCTGGCTGCGCGGCCATCACGTCTCGACGCTGACCGATCAGTCGGCCGAAGTGATCGCCCGTGGCGCGCCGACCGACCTCGCCACCGAGGTCTTCGGGCTGCTGAATCTGTTCCCGCTGCTCGATGTGTTGGATATCGCAGATATCACCGATCGCGACGGTGACGAGGTCGGCTCGCTGTACTACGCGCTCAACGATCACCTCAAGATCGATTGGCTGTTGCAGGCGGTCAGCCACCTGGAACGCGGCGATCGCTGGCATGCGCTGGCCCGGCTCGCACTGCGCGACGATATGTACGGATCGCTGCGCTCGCTGACCCTCGACGTGCTCTCCGCGGGCGACCCCGAGGAGACAGCGGACGAGAAGATTGCATACTGGGAGTCGAAAAACCAGTCCCGGCTCGGGCGCGCTCGGGCCGCGCTGTCGGAGTTGTTCGAGTCCGGAACCCACGATCTCGCCACGCTGTCGGTTGCGGCGCGGCAAGTGCGAAGCATGGTGAGCGGGGTGGGCGCTCAATCGGAGGTACCGCGTTGACCAGTTCGCTGAACGGTAATGGCAGAGCGCTTGGTGGCAGTCTGCTGCTGCCCAAGCGCTTCCACGCCAAGGTAGACGTCAGGTGGTCGGACATGGACGTGTTCCAGCACGTCAACCATGCCCGCATGGTGACGCTGCTGGAGGAGGCGCGGATTCCGTGGCTGTTCGAGGACGGACGCCCGACCGCGCCATTGCGCGAGGGCTGTGTGCTGGCGGACCTGCGGGTCCGCTACCGCGGCCAGCTGCGTCACGAGGACACGCCGCTCGATATCGCCATGTGGATCGAGCAGCTGCGCGCGGTCGACTTCACCATCGGTTACGAGGTCCGCGCCAATGGCGCGGACCCGGACTCGCCGCCCGCGGTGGTCGCCTCGACTCAGATCGCGGCCTTCGATATGCGCTCGCAGCGGCTGCGTCGGCTCACCGACTCCGAACGTGATTACCTCGCCGAGTGGAGAGAGTGACAGCGGGGCGAATCGACTCGCCGAGTTGTGGTGGCCGATCGGGCGGGCGTGTCGGGCTCGATCGGTGGCCGTGGTGGAATGGTCGTGTGGTGGCTGAATCCGGTTGCGGCGCAAAGATGGTGGCGCGTTGATGTCGGGGCAGCGGGTGCTCGATGTTTCCGATCCCGCCGAGCGGGAGAATCTCGCGACGTTTCTGACTCGGGCGGTGCGCTTGGACCCCGCGGCGGTGGTGCGTATGCGCCGTCGCGGGGAGCGCTATGTATCCGCTTGGGTGGCAACGGGTTTCGAGGCGCTCGCGGTGCGCACCGTGGTCGCCGAACTCGGCGTCGACGATGTCACCGTCGGTGCCGATCTGGTGCTGGCCGGGTTGCCCTCCGGTAGTCCGATCGATCTCGGCTACTCGATGGATTCGGCATGGCGCGGTGCGCTGCCGCCGGATGTCGGTTTCGAACATGTCGACGATGTGCCCGCGCGCACCCTGGTCGAACTCGCCGAACAGGGCGCGGCACTGGCCAAGGAGCACGGCAGCAATCACGGCCCGCCCGCCTCGCTGCTGGACCAGACGGTGCTCACGGTGTCCGCGGCGCAGGTTCAGGTGCAGGTCCCGATGCGGGTCGTATTCGCCCTCACCGCAATGGATTTCATTCCGCACTCCGGCGATAAGGCCGATCCGCGCCGCATCCCGGCCACCGAGATCGTCCGGGTCCGCGCCACCAAGACCTGGCTGCGAATCGATGCCCGGTACGGATCCGTCGCTCGCCGTCAAGGTGGCGGCATCCCGCTCACTCCCAGCTAGTGCCGTGCCCAGATAGCTTCTGCCGTATTGCTGTGTGGGGCCTGGGTTCCGTCGAACGTAGTCGAATGGTCTCGACGGTGGCGTGGGAGTCAGGTCACGCCGAGCAGACGCAGGACGGCTGTGGTGGCTGCGGCGGCGAGGATCACCACGAGCATGGGCTGGTTGCGCCAGGCCAGCAGTCCGCCGACGAGAACGCCTGCGGGGAGGGCGAATCCGATATTGCCGGAGCCGGTGGGCAGGGTCGTGATGGCGACCATGGCGGCTAGTAGGACCACCGCGCCGATTTCCAGGAGCTTGGTCGCCCGCTCCGGGAAGCGAATGCGGTTGCGCAGGGCGGGGCCCGACGAACGGAAGGCGTACGTTCCCGCGGAGAGTGCCGACATGGCCACCAGCAGGATCGGGGTATTCACACCTGCGCCCCTCTCGGTTCTTTCCGGACTGTTTTCGTGTTTCGCCCGATCATGCGGTTTGCGTTCCGGAGGAGCCCGGCTCCTCGTCGTGCTGTTCGGTCGACATCGCGAACAAGAGCCCGGAAAGGGCAACCAGCACAGGCATTCCCGCGGGTAGAAACGGTGCGCTCGCCACGGCGGCGACGGCCCCGATGAGTGCGGCGCGCAATGTGCCGCGTGCCCGGAGTGCGGGCATGATCAGCGCCAACAGCACCGCCGGGAATACCGCGTCCAGCCCGATCGCACCGGTATCGGGCACCACCGTGCCGATCAGCGCGCCGATCGCCGCACCACCCGGCCAGGCGACGAGCACACCCAACCCGCTCACCCAATACGCGGCCCGCCGACGGGCCACGTCGGGTTGGGCCAGCGCCAGCGCGACGGATTCGTCGTTCATCACGTGCACGCCGATGCGCCGCCGCCATCCGGTGCCGACCACATCGGGCACCGACAGCCCATACGGCAGATGCCGGGCATTGACCAGCAGTCCGGCCAGTACCGCGGCGATCGGGCTACCACCGGCGGCCATGATCCCGATGAACAGGAACTCCGCACCGCCCGCGAGCACCACGATGCCGAGCACAATCGGTACCCAGAGCGGAAATCCGGAGGTGACCGCGGTCGCGCCGTAGGAAACACCGATCAGCCCGACCGCGAGCAGTACCGCCGCGATCCCGGCGAGTGTGTCCCGATCGAGTGTTCGCCATATCGAACGCATGTAGCTTATAGTGAACATGGCGGGACGATTCGTCAATATGGTTCTCTGTTGAGCAGCTACTCGACGGGAGCGGAAATGGAGCAGAGTTCGACGACGCCACAGGCGGTGATCGCCGCTGCCCTGCGCCGCGAGCGCACCCGCGCCGGGCTATCGCTGACCGAGGTCGCCAACCGGGCGGGCGTAGCGAAATCCACACTGTCCCAACTGGAATCGGGTACGGGCAATCCGAGCCTGGAGACTTTATGGGCGCTGTGCGTCGCCCTGGATATGCCCTTCTCGCGGCTGCTCGATCCGCCGCGTCCCACCGTTCACGTGATCCGCGCGGGGGAGGGCCCGGTGGTGGCCGCCGCTGAGTCCGAGTACCGCGCAACACTGCTGGCGGCCGGTCCGGCCAACTCCCGCCGCGACCTCTTCCGCATCACCTCCGAGCCGGGTCATGCGCGCAAATCGGAGCCGCATATCCCAGGTGTGGTCGAGCACGTGCTCCTCGCCAGTGGTCGTGCGCTCGTCGGCCCGATCGACGCACCGGTCGAGCTGGTGCCCGGCGACTACATCGCCTACCCGGGCGACGCACCGCACGTCTTCGAGGCCCTCGAACCGGACACCTGGGCGACGCTGGTCGTCGAATACACGTGAAGGTCAGGCAGCGCCTTCGCCGAGATACTGCAACCACACCGGATCCAGCTCGGCGGTCGTGGACAACAGTCGCCAATGCGGGCCCTTCGGCGAAACCAGCGGCGAACGCAACGTCCACCCGAGCTCGCTGAGTAGCTTGTCGGCCTTGCGGTGGTTGCACGGCGCGCAGCTCGCGACGCAGTTCTCCCAGGAATGTTCACCGCCGCGGCTGCGCGGGATGACGTGATCGATGGTTTCCGCCTTTCCACCGCAATAGCCGCAGCGGTAGCGGTCGCGGTGCATGAGGGCGGCGCGGGTCATCGGGACACGCGCGCGATAGGGCACGTGCACATAGCTGCGCAGCCGGATGACCGATGGAATCGTGACGGCGGATTCGGCGGAATGCACCACCGAGCCATCGGGGTCGTGGTGGACGGTGTCGGCTTTATCGCAGATGAGAAGTACGACGGCGCGGCGCGCGGACAAGGCGGTGAGCGGCTCGTAGGTGGCATTCAGAAGCAGCACCCGGCGCTTCAACCAGTTGGCGGCCTCGTTCTGGACGGGCGTGAGGTGTGGAATGTGGTGAGCGGGCTCACCGGTGCGATGGGCACCCGGATGGTGGTCGGACAAGATGTGCAGCGGAGTAGCCCCCGACCCACGATTGTGGACGTCGGCGGGCTGGAGTTGTCGGTGCGTCCTGGCCTCATGTGATCGGCCGTGCCGCTGCTTCATGGTGACCCCGGTTTCTTTATCATCAAGATCATGTGGTATCTCGGCAGAGACTGCCACCCAGTTGACCATGGAACGCCTGGTATTGCACGGTGATTTCGCACAATGTCGGATGAACTGTGGTTGAAGGGCCGCCGGTTCGTAACGCGGGCACAATGGACGGCGGCCGCTGGCGATCGCTTATGGGTCGCTCGAGACACTACGGCCCGGCCCCGATCGAGAGGATTCGATGACTTCCGGCGAGCAGACAGCCACGTCGTTCTACGAGGCGATCGGCGGGGCGCAGACGTTCCAGCGCATCGTCGCGGCGTTCTATCGCGAGGTGGCCGATGACGAGGTGCTGCGCCCGCTGTACCCGGAGCAGGACCTCGGACCGGCCGAGCGACGCCTGCGCATGTTCCTGGAGCAGTACTGGGGCGGCCCGCGCACCTACTCCGACGAACGCGGGCACCCGCGGCTGAGGATGCGGCATATGCCGTTCAAAATCGGTCCGGTGGAGCGCGACGCCTGGCTGCGCTGCATGCGCATCGGCGTGGCGGAAATCGAACCGGAAATCCTGGACGATGAGCATCGCAAGGCATTGCTCGACTATTTGGAGATGGCGGCAAATTCGCTGATGAATGCGGCTTGGTGAGATCATTTCGTCCAATTCCGGGTCGGCGCCAGGGTTTCGGCCCGGGTTGGGCAAACGCTGAAAATTTGCCGGATGTCATAGAACACAGTTGAGCCTGGGCGAATTTACCGAAAATCTTTGGCACTATTGCGGATGTGACTGATACACCTGCCACACCGGCGCCGGTGGATCGCACCGACCAACCTTGGTGGCGGTCGGCCGTGTTCTACCAGGTCTATCCGAGATCGTTCGCGGACTCCAACGGTGACGGGATCGGCGACCTCGGCGGAATTCGCGAGAAGCTCGGCTACCTCGAACTGCTCGGGGTGGACGCGCTCTGGATCTGTCCGGTGATGCGTTCGCCGATGGCCGACGGCGGCTACGACGTCGCCGATCCGCGCGATATCGACGCGCTGTTCGGCGGTATGGCGGCGATGGACGAGCTGATTGCCGAGGCGCACGACCGCAATCTCAAGGTCACCATGGACCTGGTACCCAACCACACCAGTGACCAGCATCCGTGGTTCGCCGCGGCACTGGCTGCCGCACCGGGCAGCCACGAACGCGAGCGCTACATCTTCCGCGACGGCCGCGGACCCGACGGCGCCACGCCGCCGAACAACTGGCCGAGCATCTTCGGTGGACCCGCCTGGACCCGTATCACCGAGCCCGACGGCACCCCCGGGCAGTGGTACCTGCACATCTTCGCGCGCGAGCAACCCGATCTGAACTGGCAGAATCCCGAGGTCGCCGCCGATTTCGAGCAGACGCTGCGGTTCTGGCTCGACCGCGGCGTCGACGGCTTCCGCCTCGATGTCGCGCACGGCATGGCCAAACCTGACGGCCTGCCCGATATGGCGCGCGTCGACACCAAGATGCTCGTGCACGACGACAGCGATCCGCGCTTCAACAATCCGCATGTGCACGAGATCCACCGCCGCATCCGCAAGGTGCTCGACGAGTATCCGAATGCGGTCTCGATCGGTGAGGTGTGGGTCGACGACAACACCCGCTTCGGCGAATACGTCCGACCGGATGAACTGCACCTTGCCTTCAATTTCCGCCTCGCCGAGGCGGAGTTCACCGCCGATCTCGTGCGGGCCGCCATAGACAATTCGCTCGCGGCGGTCGCGCCGGTCGGCGCATCGCCCACCTGGACCCTGTCCAACCACGACATCGAGCGCGAGGTCACCCGCTACGGCGGCGGTCCGGTGGGGGTGGCGCGGGCCAGGGCGATGATCATGGTGGAGTTGGCGCTGCCCGGTGCGGTCTTCATCTACAACGGCGCCGAACTGGGACTGCCGAATGTGGACGATCTGCCCGATGCGGTGCTGCAGGATCCGGTCTGGGAACGTTCCGGACATACCGAGCGCGGACGCGACGGCTGCCGGGTGCCGATTCCGTGGGAGGGCGCGGCACCGCCGTTCGGCTTCACCACGGCCGAACAGTCCTGGCTGCCGATACCACCGGAGTGGGCGTCGTCGTCTGTCGAGGCGCAGCTGGAGGCGCTTGGCTCCACGCTGTCGCTGTATCGCCTGGCGATCGAATTACGCGGTGTCCGACCGGAATTCGCTGGTCCACGGATCGAGTGGTACGGCAGTCCGGCGGGTTGTCTGGCCTTCCGGCGACCCGGTGGACTGGTGTGTGTATTGAATGCCTCGCCCGAGCCGATCTCGCTGCCGCCGGGTGATGTACTGCTCACCAGCGCCCCGCCGGTGAACGGACAGTTGCCCGCGAATGCCGCCGCCTGGCTGGTGTGAGGGGACAACACGAGTTCGACCAGAGCGCGAACTACTACAGGGGATCGTCTACCTTTAGTCCGTGAGCATTCTCGAGACAGTGCTGATCTTCCTCGGCATCCCGCTGGTGATCTACGGCGCGATCGCCGGATTGTCGTATCTCGGCAAGCCACTGCCCGGCGAGAAGCCGGTCCACTTCGACCTCGGGCAGAAGTGGACCCAGCCTGCCGTGCTGTGGAGTGCGACCGACGAGGTGACCGGATTGGGTCATTACGACGATCCTGAGTCGTCGTCGCATGGGCACCATGCGGCAATCGAATCCACCCCGGTGGAGCTGATCGGAGGACGGGCAAGTGGCAAGTTCTAATTGGCCCGCGGTAGTCGAATCCGAACTGCCGCACGGATCGGTGGTCACCAGCAGCGGCCGGGTCTCGGGTGTGCACGAGGCCGGTGCGGTGTTCAAGGAAGCCCCCTTCAGCGATGACGAGCGGCTCGCCATGGACAATGTGCTCACCGAGGCGACCCGCGCGACCAAGGTGCGCTTCAACATCTACATCGGCGATCTCGGCGCTGATCCGGCCGCCGGTGCGGACGCGGTCTTCCCCGCGACTCCCGAGGCCGCGCGTTCGGTGCTCATCGCGGTTTCGCCCAATGACAAGGCCATCGAGGTGCGCTCCGGCCATGAGGTCGCCGATCGCGCCAATGACCGCGTCTGCCAGCTCGGCGTCACCGCCGCGCTGAGCTCGTTCCGGCAGGGCCAGCTCATCGACGGCCTGGTCTCCGCGGTTCGCGTGATGGCCGCGGCCATCGGTCGCTGATCCAATACCGCGTGCTCCGGCGCGTTCACCGCTGAGGTGGACGCGCCGGTTGCGTTTCCGCTGCCGAAATGCGGACGGGGCGTGCGCATCAACGCACGCCCCGCCTCGGTGACATTCAGTCCTGGGCGTCGAAGGCGCGGGCGCGCAGCGAGCGTTCGATGCCCGCCTTGCCCTCGCTCACCAGGCGGCGCAGCGCAGGCGGATGGTCATCGGCGAGGAATTTGTCCGCCGTCGCGACGGCTTCCTCGCTGATCGCCCAGGCCGGGTAGAGCCCGACGACCACGGTCTGCGCGACCTCGCTGGAGCGGCGCTCCCAGACGCCGGGAACCTCGGCGAAATAGCGCTCCACGTAGGGTGTCAGCAGCTCACCCTGTCCATTGGGCGCGAAGCCGCCGACGATCGAGCGGGCGGTGATATTCGGGACCGAATCGTCGGACATCACCGTCGTCCAGGCCTGCTCCTTCACCTCGGCGATCGGACGGGCCGTCGCGGCGGCCGCGGCATGGCGCTTACCGGCGGCGGTCGGATCGTTGGCCAACTCTTGATCGATCGTGGGTGTGGCGAGACCGTCGACGTCGATCTCACCGGCGGCGGCGAGCGCGGTCACGAGCCGCCAGCGCAGATCGGTATCGACGATGAGGCCGGGGAGGCCGACCTTCGTCGGATCACCGTCGAGCAGTTCGCGCAGCACCTCGGTATGCCAGGCCGACAGCTTCGCGCCGGTGAGTGCGTTGACGAAGGCGAGTTGGTGATCCGAACCGGCTTCGGCCTCGCGCGCGAGTTCCAGCAGCCGGTTGGCGTATTCCGGCCAGCCGGTGGTGTTGGCCCATTCCGGATCTGCGTAGCTGCCGATCGCGGTGTTCGCCTGCATCAGGAGTCGTTGCACCACACCGATTTCGGATTCGGCGCCGATGCCGCGGTGGACCAGTGCGACGAAATCGCGGGCCCGGAACTCGGCCTGCCTGGTCATCTCCCAGGCGGCCGACCAGGCCAGCGTGCGGGGCAGCGGTTCGGCGATATCGGCGATGCGGTTCACCAGCACGTCGAGCGAGTCGGCATCCAGGCGCACCGAGCAGTAGGTGAGGTCGTCATCGTTGACCAGCACGAACTTGCCGCGCGGCACGCCGACCAACTCCGGGACGTCGGTGCGCTCGGCCGCATCGAGATCGAGTTCGACGCGCTTGGTGCGCACCAGCTTGCCGTCCTGATCGTCGTAGACGCCGACGGCGAGGCGATGGACGCGACGTTCGCCCGCACCGGGTGCGGCGCCCTCCTGCACCACGGCGAACGAGGTGAACTTGCCCTCGGTGTCGACCTCGAAATCCGGGCGCAGGATATTCAAGCCGGTGGTCTTGAGCCACTGCGCGCCCCAGCCGGACAGATCGCGGCCCGAGGACTGCTCCAGCGCCGCGAGCAGATCGTCGAAAGTGGCGTTGCCGTAGGCATGTTCGGTGAAGTAGGCGCGCAGACCGGCGAGGAACGGCTCCAGCCCGACATAGGCGACCAGCTGCTTGAGCACGGAAGCGCCCTTGGCATAGGTGATCCCGTCGAAGTTGACCTCCACCGCATGCAGGTCCGGGATGTCGGCGGCAATCGGGTGGGTGGATGGCAGTTGGTCCTGCCGGTAGGCCCAGGACTTCTCCACATTCGCGAAAGTGGTCCAGGCACTGGTGTATTCGGTCGCCTCGGACTGGCACAGCACCGAGGCGAAGGTCGCGAACGACTCGTTCAGCCACAGGTCGTCCCACCACTTCATGGTGACCAGGTCGCCGAACCACATATGCGCCATTTCGTGCAGTACCGTCTCGGCGCGGCGCTCGTAGGACGCCCGGGTCACCTTGGACCGGAAGACGTAGTCCTCCAAGAACGTAACGGCGCCCGCGTTCTCCATCGCGCCCGCGTTGAACTCCGGGACGAACAGCTGGTCGTACTTGCCGAAGGCGTAGGGCACACCGAAGTTGTTGTGGTAGAAGCCGAATCCCTGCTTGGTCTCGGTGAACAGGCGCTCGGCGTCCATGTGTTCGGCGAGCGAGGCCCGGCAGTAGATGCCGAGTGGGATGGTGCCGTGATCGTCGGTGTAGGCGTCGGTCCATTCCGCGTACGGGCCCGCGATGAGCGCGACCAGATAGGTGCTCATCCGCGGGGTGGTGCGGAACAGGTGCTTACCGGGCTCGGCGATGAGCGTATCGACCGCGGCGGCGTTGGAGATGACCTTCCAGTTCGGTGCGGCGGTGACGCTGATATCGAAGGTGGCCTTGAGATCGGGCTGATCGAAGCAGGCGAACATGCGCTTGGCATCGGCGGTCTCGAACTGCGAGTACAGGTAGACCGCGTCATCGGTGGGGTCGACGAAGCGGTGCAGGCCCTCACCGGTATTGGAGTATTCACAGTCGGCCTCGACGACGAGTTCGTTGCGCTCGGCCAGACCGGTGAGAGTGATGCCCTTGGCTTCGTCGTAGTCGGCGACGTCGATCGGCGTGCCGTTGAGCACGGCGGAGCGGACGCCGCGGGCGACGATATCGATGAACGTGCTCGCGCCCGCGGTCGCGGTGAAAGTGACCGTGCTGCGGGAGAAGAAGGTCTGCTCGCCCGGCTGGCCCGCTCCGTCGGTCAGGTCGAGTTCGATGCGATAGTTCTCGACCTGCACTGTCGAGGCGCGTTCGATCGCCTGGTCGCGAGTCAGGTTGGGTGCGGACATTGGACTCCTTCGTGGTTCGAAGAACATGCACGGGCGGCCCCCCGGCGGGCACAGCACTCACCACAATGCCACCTCGGTAAGGTTGCCCGCGCGGGACTTTTTCCCACAAACCCTACGACCAGGATCGGAGCTGCGACGTGAAGCACATACACGCCGGAAAGGTGCGCGACCTCTACGAGGACGGCGACACCCTGCTGCTCGTGGCGTCGGACCGGGTATCGGTCTACGACGTTGTGCTGCCGACGCCGATCCCGGATAAGGGCGCACTGCTGACCCAGCTGTCGAACTGGTGGTTCGAATACTTCACCGACGTGCCCAATCATGTGGTATCCGCGATCGATGTGCCCGCGGAATTCGCCGGTCGCGGCATCCGGGTCAAGCCGCTGAAGATGCTGCAGGTCGAATGCATCGCGCGCGGCTATCTGACCGGGTCGGGGCTGAAGGAATACGAGCGCACCGGGACTGTTTCCGGCATCGCATTGCCGCCCGGACTGCGTGATGGCGACATACTGCCCGAGCCGATCTTCACTCCGACCAGCAAGGCCTCCGAGGGCCACGATGAGCCCATCACCTTCGCGGATGTGGTGAATCAGGAGGGCCGCGAGGTCGCCGAGCAGTTGCGGGACCTGACTCTGAAGATCTACACCCGGGGTGCCGCACACGCTGCCGTGCGCGGCGTCATCGTCGCCGACACCAAGGTCGAATTCGGTTGGGACGGTGACGTTCTCACCCTCGGCGACGAAGTACTGACTTCCGACTCCTCGCGTTTTTGGCCCGGTGCCGAATGGGAACCCGGACGTCCCCAGCGCTCCTTCGACAAGCAGTTCGTCCGCGACTGGTCCACCTCCACCGGCTGGAACAAGGAGTACCCGGGCCCGGAGATCCCCGCCGAGATCGTCGAAGCCACTCGGCAGAAGTACATCGAGGCGTATGAACTGATTACCGGGCAGACCTGGGGTGGCATGCCGCGCTGACCATTGGGATGGCGCACCCGCTAGCCACCGGGCACCGCGTCCCAAGGCCGGGCGTCCGCTGTGCGGGGGCCCGGTTGCGGTACGGGCGCCGGGTGCCTAGCCAGGGGTGCCCGGTGGTAGCAGGGTGTTTCGGTCAGGCGAGGTATTCGGCCAGCCGGTCGAGGTAGGGCCGCTGGCCCGCGCCCAGTTTGTCGTGCGCGGTGGCGAGGTCCAACCATTCGACGCGGTCGATTTCCGGGAACGTGGCGAGGCGGCCGGATTTGGGCGGCCACTCCATTTCGAAGGTGCCGGGGACAACGGCGGATGCGTCCAGATCGCCCTCGACGGCCCAGACGGTGAGGTTCTTGGCGGATTTGCCACTGCCGTAGCGGACCTCTCCCAACGGCACCCGCTCGCCCTCGGGCACCGGCAGCCCGAGCTCCTCGAGGAACTCGCGCGCCGCGGCCACCTCGGCACTCTCGTACCCCGGCTCGTACTCCCCCTTCGGAATCGACCAGGCCCCCGCATCTTTCCGCGCCCAGAACGGCCCACCCATATGCCCGATCAACACCTCGGTCTCACCGGAGCCCCGACGGAACAACAAAATCCCAGCACTGAATTTGCCTGCCACACCGAGCAGTCTGCCGCCTAGCGCCTACCAGCTGCGCACCGGACACGGCCACCACGACTTCTGCTCGTCGATTCATCCGATAGGCCGTGGTCCAGAAGTCGCGGTGCAGACGGGGTGGCCGGTCCGTCAGACCCGATCTCGCCTGCGTGCCGATCAGCGATGCTGCTCGCGCTCGCTGGGCGCTCGTCTGGCGTACTGCCATCGAGACCGGCCTCATCCGTGCCTGCGCCGAGACCGCCCGCTACATCGGCACCATCACGCTGTGAGACTGCCACCGATTGTCACGGAGCTCAGGCGCCCATCCGCTCGGCGCGAAACTGTCAAGCGTGGCGGAGGTGGGCGGCGCGCAGGGTCAGGTAGTCGCGTTCGGGGATGCTGGTGGTGTGGTTGGCGGCGTGGGTGTAGCAGGTGATGGCGGCGGGGAAATCGCCTGCCATTTCGTGTAGGTGGCCGCGGACTGCGTCGAGGCGGTGGTTGCCCGCCAACTGGTCTTCGAGGGTGTCGGCGAGTTCGAGACCGGCCGCCGGGCCGTGCACCATGGCGGTGGCGACGGCGCGGTTGAGGGTGACCATCGGATTCTTCGAGATGCGCTCGATCATGTTGTACAGGGCCAGGATTCGATGCCAGTCGGTGTCCTCGGCGCGCAGTGCCTGCGCGTGCAGTACGGCGATCGCGGCTTGGATCTGGTAGGGGCCGGTGAGGCCCGAGGCGAGTGTGCTGGTGGTCAACGTGATGCCTTCGGTGATCAGCTTGCGATCCCACAGCGCGCGGTTCTGTTCGGCGAGCGGGATCAATTCACCGTGCGCTCCGGTGCGTGCGGCCCGCCGGGAGTCGGTGAGCAGCATGAGCGCGAGCAGTCCGGTGACCTCGGTGTCGTCGGGCAGCAGCCGATGGATCGACCTGGTCAGGCGGATCGCCTCGTTCGAGAGGTCGGTCCGCTGTAGGTCGGGTCCGACGGTGGTGGTGTGGCCCTCGTTGAAGATCAGGTACAGCACGTGCAGCACCGCACCGAGCCGCTCGTGCCATTGCGCATCACCGGGCCTGGCGAATGGGCGGTCGATGGTGGCCAGCTTCTTCTTCGCACGCGTAATCCGTTGCGCCATGGTCGCTTCCGGCAGCAGGAAGGCATTGGCGATCTCGGCCGTGCCGAGCCCGCCGACCGCGCGCAAGGTCAGTGCTATGGCACTCGCGGACGACAGCGCCGGATGGCAGCAGAGGAAGAACATGGCCAGCGTATCGTCGCGATCGACGGTCTCCGCATCGGGCACATCGCGCTCGAAAACCGTTGTCTCCCTGCGCCGCCGAGCGACTTCGACGCGCACGGCATCGGCCATCCGCCGCTGCGCGACCTGGATCAACCACCCGCGCGGATTGTCCGGCAACCCGTCGGCGGGCCATTGCGTCGCCGCCGCCAGCATGGCCTCCTGCATGGCGTCCTCGGCGGTGTCGAAATCGCCGAATCGGCGTACCAATGTGCCGAGGACCTGCGGCGCGAGTTCGCGCAACAGGTCCTCGATGGGCAGTGCTTCGGGCATGGACAATTATTGTTCGGTCGCCGGAGCACCCATTACCGCGCGCACCTCGATGTACTCACCGATCGGCTTGCCACCCGGTCCGGGGCCCGCCGAGGCTTGTGCGGCGATCTCCAGCGCACGCTCCGGACTTTCCACGTCGACTAGCCAATATCCGGCCAAGAACTCCTTGGTCTCCGGGAACGGCCCATCGGTGATCACCGGCGCGGAGCGCCCGTCCGAGCTGACCAGCCGTGCCTCGTCCGGCCCGGCCAAGCCCTGCGCGTCGACCAGCTCGCCGGTCTTGGCCAGCTCCGCGCCGAGGGCCCGCTGGAAGTCGATATGCGCCTGGATTTCCTCCGGCGTCCACTCGGTGATCGGTACGTCGCAGTTGGCGGCGGGTCCATAGGTCTTGAGCAGCATGTACTTCATATCCGGTCTCCTAGCCTTCGATGCGCCCGATGGCGCGCTCGCGATCAGGTCGGAGCCGTGCACACCGATCCGACACATCCTCGATGGTGATCTGCATCACAGCGGCGCGGAGGTGTCGGCGAGCCGTTCCGGATCGACCTGCTGGCCGATCAACTCCTTGATCCGGTCGGTCACATCCCAGATATTCACATTCATCCCCGCCAGCACCCGGTTATCGGCATCGAGCCAGAATGCGACGAACTCGCGCTTCGCCAGATCACCGCGCACCACCACCCGCGCGTACTCACCGATCGCGGCATATCCGGTGTACTCCATGCCCAGGTCGTATTGGTCGGTGAAGAAGTACGGCAGCCGGTCGTAGAAAGCCGATTTGCCGAGCATGGTCTGCGCCGCGACGGCGGGTTGGTTGAGCGCATTCGCCCAGTGCTCCACCCGAATTCGACGACCGAGCACCGGATGCTGCGCGTCCGCGATATCGCCGACGGCCACGATATTCGGATCACTGGTGGCCAAGCTCGCATCGACGAGGACGCCACCGTCGGTCGCCAGCCCCGCGTTCGCGGCCAGTTCGATATTCGGCCGCGCGCCGATCGCGACGAGTACCGCGTCGCCCTCGATCACAGTGCCGTCGGTGAGCCGGACACCGGCCGCCACATCCGGCTCCCCGTCACGCGTGGTGATCGCCTCGACCTGCGCACCGAATCGCAGGTCGACGCCGTGGTCGCGATGCAGGTCCGCGAAGACCCGACCCATCTCGGGGCCGAGCGCCGCCAAGAGCGGCAATTCGGCGGATTCGACAATGGTGACCTCGACCCCGGCGCCGCGCGCGGCCGAGGCGACTTCGAGCCCGATCCAGCCCGCCCCGATGATGACCAGCCGCTGCGCCGAGCCGAACAGATCGATCAGGCTGTCGGAATCGTCGATGGTGCGCAGCGTGTACACCTCGCGCGCATCCATGCCCGGAATCGGCAGGCGGCGCGGTGTCGAGCCGGTCGCGAGTGCGAGCTTGTCGTAGCCGAGCGTCGAACCATCCGGCAGCGTCACGGTTTTCGCGCCCGTATCGATCGCGCCGACCTCGGTGCCGAGCAATAGGTCGATGTGGTGATCGCGGTACCACTGGCTCGGATCGACGGTGAATTCTTCGAGCGATTTCTTACCGGTCAGGTGTTCCTTCGACAGCGGTGGTCGCTCGTAGGGCAGATATTCCTCGGCGCTGATCAGCGTCACGGTTCCGGCGAAATCGTTGGCGCGCAGCGCTTCCGCCAGTTTGGCCGCGGCCAGCCCACCGCCGACGATGACGAAATGCTGATCAGAGGTCATAACGGACTCCTTTTCGGGAGGGAACCGGACGCCTGCGTGTCACCCTACTGGGACCCGAGGCCGCCTTTTCGGAAAATCGGCGTCCGGTCCGGGAACGAATCGCGCGCCCGCGTGGTTGGCCACGGATAGTGGCGCGGCGAATCCGCGCGTTACGAGCGTGCGATGGAGAGGAACAGGTCTGTGAGCGAGACGACCACCAAGAACGTTGCCGATTTCTGGTTCGACCCGCTGTGCCCCTGGTGTTGGATCACCTCCCGCTGGATTCTCGAGGTCGAGCAGGTCCGCGATATCGAGGCCCGTTTTCACGTGATGAGTCTGTCGGTGCTGAACGAAGGCAGGGAGGGCCTGCCGCCGCAGTACGAGGAGCTGCTCGCCACCGGCTGGGGGCCGGTCCGGGTCGCCATCGCCGCCGCACAGGAGCACGGCGACAAGGTGCTCTCCCCGCTCTACACCGCGATGGGCACCCGCATCCACAACCGTCGCGAGGAGTACACGCGCGACTCCCGCAAGGAATCCCTCGCCGCGGTGATCGCGGATTCGCTCGCCGAGGTCGGCCTGCCCGCCGAACTCGCGGCGGCCGCGGAGAGCACCGACTTCGACGAGGCGCTGCGCAAGAGCCATCACGAGGGCATGGACAAGGTCGGTCCGGATGTCGGCACCCCGACCATCCATATCAACGGCAAGGCCTTCTTCGGCCCGGTGCTGTCGCGGATCCCGCGCGGCGAGCAGGCGGGCAAGCTGTGGGATGCGGCGGTCACGCTTGCCGACTACCCGCACTTCTTCGAGTTGAAGCGGACCAGGACCGAGGATCCGTCCTTCGACTGACCTACGGCACGGTCTTCGGCGGCAACGCCGGAACCTCGCCGTAGCTGCTCGGGTAGGGACCGGCCGGTGGCGCACCGGCCGGTCGGCTCGGTCGCCAGAACAGCTTGCCGTGCCTGCTGCGGTCGCGCAGCGCCCACATCCGCCAGGTCAGCACCGGATGCGAGGACATGGCATTGCTGATCCAGACGAAAAAGCCCTTCTCGACCGCGGCCCGATCGGCCATTTCGTCGAAGCCGACCAATTTGTTCAGGTACTTGCCCGCGGCGAGGGTGCCCATGGCACCCGATGCGCCGACGTGGCGGTTGCAGTAGCCGTGGTTGTCGGCGGTGTACTCCTGGGACCGGATCAGCGAGCTGCCGATGATCGGCAGTGACGGCGCAACGAACATGCCGAGCTGACGCCAGTACGAGGTGTGCCCGGCCGCGATATGCCCGACCTCGTGACCGATGATGAAGGCCAGCGCATCGGGTTCGCGTGCGGCGCCGCCGATTTCGAACAGATCGCTGTAGACCGCGACATAGCGCCGGAACCCGTGACCGGAGGCGAAGGCATTGATCTGGCCGTTGCCGAGCACGACGTAGGCGTCCGGCACCTTGGCCATTCCGAATCGGGCCGCCGCCTCGACCACCAGCTGGTAGCCCTCCGGAAACTGGGTCGGTGACATCTTGACGCCGTTGACCCGCATGGACGCGTAGCTCATACCGCGCAGGAACCACACCACGATCGGCGCGAAGACCAGGATGATCAGGTAGATATTCGGCTGCTTCCCATCCAGCACGATATCGATGCACACCGCGAGCGCGATCAGCATCGCGAACGTGGTGATCACACAGACGACGACCAGCAGCGGAATCTCCCACGGATGTCGTGCCGGCCTGCCGTACGGAGACAGGCCGCGCGGCTGCCGCTGCGGCGGCGTACCGGGCGGGACCGGAGCCACACCGTATCCGTATGGCGCCGGTCCGTACTGGGGGTACGGCGCGGCAGGGTATTGCGGCGACGATGGGTACTGCGGCGAATTGGCGGTCGCGTCCTGAGCCCGTGCCCATCCGCCCAGTGCGGGATAGGGATCGGCGGGTCCGCCCGCCTGCTCGGGCGGCTGGAAGTCGTGCGGCTGCATGCGAAGAACTCTATTCATTTGCCGGGGACGGGGTTCGGCGCCGTTGGGGGGACGTACGCATCTGTCGATTCGCGGCAACGGCTAACGGTGTTAATCGTGGCCGCGCGTCCCCTCTCGCGGCGCCGCGAAACAGGCCTGACACAATCGCAGCCATGCGCGTATACCTGGGTGCCGACCATGCCGGTTTCGAACTGAAGAATCACGTCAAGGCCCATCTGGAGCAGGCGGGCCACGAGGTCGTCGACTGCGGTGCCCTCGAATACGACGCACTCGACGACTACCCCGCCTTCTGCATCGAGGCGGCCCGTCGCACCGTCGCCGATCCGGGCAGCCTCGGGCTGGTCTTCGGCGGCAGCGGCAACGGTGAGCAGATCGCCGCGAACAAGGTGCCCGGCGCCCGCTGCGCCCTGGCCTGGAGTGTGGAGACCGCGCAGTTGGCCCGTGAGCACAACAACGCCCAGCTGATCGGCATCGGTGGTCGCATGCATTCCACCGAGGAGGCGCTGGCCATCGTGGACGCGTTCGTTTCGACCAAATGGTCCGAGGAGCCGCGCCACCAGCGCCGCATCGACATACTGGCCGAGTACGAGAAGACCGGTGTGGCCCCGGGCGTTCCGGCCTACTGAGGCACCGGCGTAATCCGTCGTCCCGCAAGGTAATACGACTGCGGGGCGGCGGAAAGAGAGGATTACCAGCCCGATGCCTGAGGAGCATGGCCTGCGCTGGATCGCGTGGCCACATCAGCAGCGCTCCGCTGGCGGTGTGGTGCGAGTTCTGAGCACAAACGAATGGTCCGCCGCCGATGCCTGAGGGGCACACGCTGCATCGGCTCGCGCGGCTGCACCAGCGGCGCTTCGCCGGGGGAGTGGTGCGTGTTTCCAGCCCGCAGGGCAAGTTCGCCGCCGGGGCTTCGCGCGTCGACGGTCAGGTGCTCACCAAGGCCGAGGCATGGGGCAAACACCTTCTGCACCACTACGAGTCGGGTCTCGTCGTACACGTGCACCTCGGGCTGTACGGGGTGTTCACCGAGGTGCCGCTGCCGATGGGTGAGCCGGTCGGGCAGGTGCGGATGCGGCTCGTCGGTGACGCGTCGGCCGATGAGCGCCTGTACGGCAGCGATTTACGCGGCCCGACCACCTGCGAGGTGTACACCCGGGCCGAGGTGACGGCGCTGACCGAGCGGCTCGGCCCGGATCCGCTGCGGCGCGGCGCCGATCCCGAACGGGCGTGGCGGCGAATTCATCGCTCGCGCAGGGCCATCGGCGCACTGCTGATGGATCAGCAGGTGCTCGCCGGTGTCGGCAATGTGTATCGCGCGGAACTGCTTTTCCGGCACGGCATTTCGCCGCAGCGACCGGGCACCGCACTGACCGCCGACGAATGGGACGCGATGTGGACCGATCTGGTCGCACTGATGCGGGTGGGCGTACGGGTCGGCAAGATGGTCGTCGTCCGCCCCGAACACGACCACGGCGAACCGTCCTACGCACCCGACCGCCCACGCACCTACGTCTACCGCCGCCCCGGCGCGCCCTGCCGCCTCTGCGGAACACCCGTCGCACACAGCGTGCTGGCGGGCCGAAACCTCTTCTGGTGCCCCACCTGTCAGGCCATTTGAGTAGCAGACTGATCCGACGCTGTTCCGATGTGCTCGGCAATGCCAGGGCAGCCGCCGACCACACATCAGAACCCGTGACTCGGGTTCACCGAGTTCGCCACCGCACGCGGGTGCCTCGTTGTTGTCGACCGAGTCGCCCCGAGCATCCATCCTCCGCCGGGTGCCGTGGTCACAATGTGGCGGTGAGCGAATTCGCGAAGAGCTCGATATTGGTGCATATGCCGACACCGCTCGGTGTACCGCGGTCACCGGCGCTGAATCTGTGGCCAGGTGAGCTGGCCACCTTCGGGAGTGGTTCCGACTCGCGCCGTGTCGACATCCGCCTCGATGGCCCCGGAATCTCCCGGTGGGCCGGGCGGATCGAGGCAGCGGAGGGGTTCTGGATGCTGACGAATCTCGCCAGCAAGCCGAATGCGACGTATGTGGTGCACAACGACGAAGGCCGCGGCGAGCACTTTACGATCCGCCCCGGGGAGCGCCTGCCGGTACCGTTCACCGCCTCCCGGTTGGAGCTGCTGGATGCCGAGTCGAATGTGGTCGGGTTCAAGGTATTTGTGCTGCGGCGCACCGCAGTCGCGGTTCCGGCGGTATCCACGGCAGCCGACAGTCGTACCCGGGATCCGGTCCGACCAGTCGATGAAACAACCAAGTATTTTCTGGTGCTGGTTGCGCTGTGCGAACCGCGGCTGGTACACGGCTCCGCGGCCGTGCCGACGATCCCGGAGCTGTTGAGCCGAGTGCAACGCACTCGGACGGGATTCGACATAAGGACGCATTCGGCCGTGAACTTCCACCTCGAGTACCTACTCGACCGTCTCGGGCTGCGCGGCTACGACGGACTCGAGGATCGTCGCGCGGCATTGATCAACCGCGCCTTGTGGTTCGGCATTGTCCGAGAGGAACACCTCGACCTGCTCGCCGACGATCCCGGACGGGTGCGCCCGGACGACCCGACATCGCACCTGGGCTGACATCTCGTGCGAGCGGCGACCCTGTCGGTCATCAGGTAGCGCCGAATCGCCGTAGCGACGACGATGATCAGATGCCAGCGACAGTGACATTGTCGGTGACTTCTGGTCCGACCGAGGGCGAGCGGTTCGTTTACTCCGAAAAGGCGCATTGCGTCGTCGGTCGCGCCGCCGACTGCCATCCGCAGCTTGTGGAGCATGGTCCGCGGCCATTGGTGTCGCGCCATCATTGCCTGTTCGATATCAATCCGCCGGATGTTCGGGTGCGAGATTTCGGTAGCCTCAACGGAACTCACGTCAACGGCATCGAGATCGGGCGCAGGTTGCCGGGCCAGACACCGGAAGAGGGTGCGCTGTTGGAGTTTCGGGAACGCGACCTTGTCGATGGAGACGAGATTCGGTTGGGTGACACCGTGATCCGGGTCGGTGTGGTCGTTCCACCGGCTTGTCGCCACTGCGGCACCGAGATCGGGTCAGATGTCGACGTTTGTCGTCGGTGCCGCGCGACCGGAGTACTGGCGTCAGAGCGGTCACGGTGCACGCTCTGTGGACGCGAAACATCCGATCGGCGGGCGGGAAAACTGTTGTGTGACAGCTGCAAACGGGATCGGCATGCGCTGGCGTCGGCACTATTGCGTAATGCCGAGGCCGGGCACGAGGGCCTGTTCGCGATCCGCGGGTACGAGTTGGTCCGTGAACTCGGCCGCGGCGGGCAGGGTGTCGTCTACCTGATGCGCCATACCGATTCGGGCGAGCCCCGCGCACTCAAGGTGCTGTCGGCGCAGGTCGCGGTCGATCCAGGCGCAGAACGGAGTTTTCTACGCGAGATGGACAGCGTCCGCGGGCTGAACCACCCGAATATCATCGGCTTCCAAGAGGGCGGTGTGTTCGGGGCGACTTTCTACTTCGTGTGCGAGTACTGCGACGGCGGCAGTGTGGACCAATTGGTCAAGCGCAGCGGCCCGCTCGCTGTCGAGCAGGCGGTGCGCATCGCGGTGCAAGCGTTGGAAGGACTGGACTACGCCCACAATGTGCCGGTCGACTGGGCAACCAGTGATTTCGGGCAGACCGCGATCGGACTGGTGCACCGCGACGTCAAACCGGCGAACATCCTGCTCAACGGATCAAGGGCAGCACAGGTAGCGAAGCTGGCCGATTTCGGGCTGGCCAAGGCTTTCGACCGGGCGGGACTGTCCGGGCACACCATGACCGGATCGACGGCCGGCACAGTGGCGTTCATGGCGCGCCCGCAACTGGTCAACTACAAGTTCGCCAAACCGGCGGTCGATGTGTGGGCGATGGCGGCGACACTGTACTTCATGCTCACCGGCCACACGCCGCGAGACTTTCCACGTGCGGCCGATCCGATCGCGATTGTGTTGAGCACGAACGCGATCCCCTTACGTACCCGCAATCCCGCGATACCCAAGAGATTGGCTGAGGTCATCGACGAGGCCTTGATCGACGACCCGAACATCCGGATAACCACCGCGACCCAGCTATGCGAAGCATTGTTGGAGGCGTTGTGAGCGGGTGGGACTGTGAGGTGAGCGAACTCGTGCGCGAGTTCCGCGCTGCGGGTGTCACGGACCCGCACGCTCTGGCAAGCAAGGCCGCGGCGGCGGGTCTCGAAGCCGACCACAGCAAAACGTCGGATCAGAGCCGGTATTTCGTGTTCCGCGGCATCGATGCCGAGATGGCCAAATGCTTCTTGTTGGACGAGCTGTCGGTGGATGAATGGCATGTGTACTTCGTTGTCGAGACCGCCGACGGCATCTGGGGCAGGGATATCAATGGGCTTTATCTAGAGCAACTACGGCCCTGGCAACTCGACATCAGCGCACAATACGTGGCGCGCATCGCGAGGATTCCGGGCGTGTTGAGCGAATCGTCCGGGGTGGTGACCGCGGCACGCGGAATTGCCGACAACTTCGTGGTCGAACTCGTCTGCGGGAACTGCCGAGCCCGGTGGTGGGACGGTGTCCGCTACCAGGACCGCACCGCGGTGCGATGCCCGATATGCCGGACATTCAACGCGGTGGACGCCAATATGATTCATGTCGAATTCGGTTCGGATGGTTCGTCGTCGACGGCACCGCCGACGAACCTCTCGGCGACGCTGCCCCCGACCGATCAGCAGCTGCGCCAGCCCGGGTGGATCGCCACGCGACTCGCTGAACTCGTCGGGACGGGTCTGTCGGGATTCAGCAAGCTCACCACCAGACAGCAGATGATGGCCTTGAGTCCCAGCCACCTCGATTCCCTCCTCGCACGCGATGATCCGGCCGAGGAATGGATTCGCGGCTGGGTCGAGATCCGGGCGATCGGGCACCAACTCGACCGGGTGGGCGGTGCCGAACTGATGCGTGCCGTGGCAGACCAATTCGGTCGCGCCGACAGAACTGTGATCAGAATCGATGGGCCTCTCACCCTGTGGCGATTCGACGGCGCGGATTTCGTCAGCGACGATGTGGACAGGCTCTGTGTCGCGGATACGACCGGCATGATCGACACGATCTGGGACCGAATCGGCGGTCGGGAGCCCTGTTCGACATTCCTGTTACAGGACACCCGCGGCTGGATCGAGATCAAGCCGATCTGGAAAAGTCGATTGGTGGGGCTCACAGCCGAGACCGAGCCGTGGGCGGTCGAAATCCCGCACCCCGACGGAACACAGACGAGAATTGTCATCCCGGCACCGCAGAGTCTTGCCGACCTCGTTGCCGAAGCAAACGCTTGTTGCGGCGACGCCTGGCAACTCTTTCCCGCGTTGACGCTCGAGGAGAAGCGGTGGCTACTCGACTACGGCCCGATCGGACTCGGCATGGCACTGAAGGCGCGCAAGGGTGAGATGAATGTCAGAGGATTCGGCGTGAATCTCCTGGAAAGACTGAGTGACAATGAATTGAACGAAGCGTTCGTGCTGACCTACCTGTCGCAGCTGGCGCGCGTGCAGTCCGAATCCGTGAAATCGATCGGGATCCTCCAATACGTCTTCAGGCACGTACCGTTCGACGCCGTTTCCTTGATGAACATCGGAGCTCTATACAGCGATGTCGGAGATCGCCGCACAGCTGTCGCTTACCTGGAGAAATCGCTCGAGCTCGACCCGGGTAATGCGCGGATTCGAACGAATCTCGCCATCGCGAAACCGGGAACTGAAACCAGGTAAGCGTCGATACGTACCGCCGCGCACGCGAGAACGGATGCGCGCATTCGAATCAGGAGGGCCGGGTTGGTGACGGAGTGGCGTGCCGGGGATGTTGTCGCGGACCTGTACGAAGTTCGCGAGGTCATCGAGTCCGGTGCGCTGGGGCTGGTTTACCGAGTCTGGCATCGAGGTTGGAATGCGGAGCTTGCGGTCAAGGTTCCACGCCCCGAGCTGCTCGATTCTCCCTCGCATGTAAGCGATTTCGAGTCCGAAGCGCGGACATGGGTCAAGCTCGGGATGCATGCGAACACGGTGGCGTGTGCGTACGTCCGCCGTATCGACGGCATCCCACGGGTGTTCGCGGAGTGGGTCGACGGCGGTAGTCTTGCCGATGCGGTACGCCGCCGTCGACTATACGATGGGGAACCCGAACACGTGATGGCGCGGATTCTGGATATCGCGATCCAGTTCGCGTGGGGGCTGGGGCACGCCCACGCAGCCGGATTGGTGCATCGAGATGTCAAGCCCGACAACGTGATGCTGACGCGCGACTGGAACACGAAGGTCACCGATTTCGGATTGGCGCAGGCCCAGCACTTCGGTTTGACACCCGCATACTGCTCGCCGGAGCAGGCCCACGCCGCGACGAACTCTTCGGAAATCTTGACTCCGGCAACGGATGTGTGGTCGTGGGCCGTGAGCGTATGGGAGATGTTCGTCGGCGAGCCACCGTGCCGATACGGGCAGACCGCGCGGGCGGTCTTCGAGTCCTTCCTGAGCGTCCATGTCGCGCAGGCGCCGGGGATCCCATCGCTGCCAAGGCAACTGGCCGACATCTTGCTGCGCTGCTTTGCTCTGGATCCGGCCGAACGGCCACAAAGCATGGGGCAATTGGCCGACGGACTGATCGCCCTCTATCCGGAACTGACTGGAGCCGAGTATCCGAGACCGCGTCCGGATGCGGCGACGCTGTTGGCCGACGGGTTGTCGAATCAGGCGTTGTCGATGCTGGATCTCGGTGAACCTGAGCGTGCCGAAGCGATCTGGCAGCAGGCCTTGATGGTCGACCGACATCACCCCGCATCGGTGTACAACTACGGACTGCATCGCTGGCGCTGCGGTCAGCTCACTGATACGCAGCTTGTTGCCGAGCTCGAGCAGTTGCGAGCGAGCCACAGCGGCGAGCCGTTCGCGGATCACTTTCTCGGGCTGGTCAATCTGGAGCGCTGCGATATTGCCCTCGCCCGACGGCACCTGGAACAGGCCGTTCGGCAGGGATCCTCCGATGCCGATATCGGTGTCGCGCTCACCTTCGTCCGCAATCGCGCGGATGAAGACGACCCCATCGTGCTTCGGTGGGAGAACGTCGACGCTCTCGCGCTGAGCCGCGACGGTCGCGTCGCGATCGCCGGTTGCATCGGTGGGACCGTGCGGATCTTCGACCCGGCGTCCGGGCATTGCCTGCATACCGTGCGCGCACCCTCGGTTCAGTACTTCCTGTCGGTCGCGTTGAACGCTGACGGTTCCCGCGCGATGGCTTTCGGCGTCGACACCAGGATCTGGGTGTGGGACGTCGAGTCGGGGCGATGTGTGCACAGTCTGCGTACGGGTCATTCGGGTGCCGCGGTCGCATGGAGCGTCGACGGCACGTTCGCGCTCACCGCTGATCGCAAGGGCCTGGTAGCGGTCTGGGACCTCGTCGAAGGTCTCTGTCTGCGCACCCTGCGCCAGGACTATTGCGGCTCGAGCGGTTTCGGCGAGTCCGTCGCGATCAGCGCCGACGGTAGGACGGCGTGCTTTTATTCGGGCAAGGACCGTCGGGTGCTTGTATCGGAGATTGCCACTGGCCGCGTTGCGCGTTCATTCGACGGCTACATCGGGGCTGCGGTCAGCTCCGATCGCAAACTGGTTGTGTCCGGAATACACGCCGGGGCGGCGGCTCGCACCACCCGAGCTTCGCGAATCGTGCTGTGGGAGTTGGAGACCGGTCGGCTGCGTCGGGTGCTCACGCACCCGGAGAACGCGTTCGGCAACCGATGCGTTGCCGACGATGGTCGGCTCGCGGTGACAGCCGAGTGGGCGGGCACGGAAGGTGTGCTCAGGGTATGGGAGCTCGACACCGGTCGCTGCCTGCGAACCATGGTCAGCCATTCCGGCTCGATCGGGTCGATTGCGCTCAGCGGCGATGGCCGCATTGCGCTCTCCGCCGGTTTCGATGGCACGGTGCGTGTGTCGCGGCTGGCACCGGCAGGGCCGATGGCGCCGTGGAGTTATGTTCGCCCGCGCACCGTCGGCGAACTCACCGCACAAGCCGACCGGGTGAAGTCGGTGATCGTCGAAGCCGATCGGTTGATCGACGGCGAACGGTGGACTGCCGCTGCCGAGCTGTTGCGCGGCGCCCGTGGAATTCCGGGATACGAGCGGAATCAGGGGCTGCTCGAACGTTGGCGGCAGGTAGCGTGCCACGGCCGTCGTGGTGCACTGATCGCCGCCTGGGAACGCTACCGGCTCACGGGCGCGACCAGTGCTGTGCTGGGCGCTGGTGATCGACTTGTGCTGACTGCGGACACCGACCGGGTCATTCGGGTGCGCGAACTCGCAACCGGGCGCGCGATGCGGACCCTGGCCTGTAACGACGAGCCTGGCAACGCCAAGATGGTGTTCAGCACCGACGGACAATACGTCCTGTGTACCGGCGCGGACCACGTCGTGCGAGTGTGGGATGTCCGGACGGGCATTTGCGAGCTGTCTCTGCTCGGACACACGCGTTCCGTGGTAGGACTCGCGGTGAGCCATGACGGTGGAGCCATCGTCACAGCCGGTGTGGACGAGCGGGTTCGGGTCTGGGACCGCTGGACCGGGCTCAGCGTGTTGACCTTGGGGTGCTGGCGAGATCCAAAGATCGGGGTGAGCGGCGACGGGACCCGCATCATCGTCGCGTCGGTCGATCCTGATCGCAGTGGTGCTGCGCGCGGTACGCTCGAAATCTGGAATTTGTATGGTGACTGTCTGCAAACCACATCGATGGACGCGTCGCTCGGCTGGAGCAGCGCCGACATCATCGTCGCGCCCGACGGACGAACGGCCTTCTGGCCCAATGGTATCGACGTGCAGGTGTGGGATTTGACCGCGGCTCGACGTGTGGCCACGCTGAGCGGCCACACACAAGGGGTGACCGCGATCGCGGTCAGCGCTGATGGGCAGTTGCTGCTTTCCGCTAGCCGCGACGCGACCATTCGGGTCTGGGATCCGCGCAGCGGCCGATGTCGGCTCACCATGACCGGCCACACCGGTGGGGTCAACGCGGTAGCGATCGGTGGTGATGGCAGCCTTGCCGCATCGGGCAGTACTGACGGCGCTGTCCGTGTGTGGGACCTGCGAACCGGGGACTGTGTGTGCGTCCTCGATTCCGGCCCGCACTCCGTGGAGTCGGTAGCCATCACCGCCGACGGGCGGACTGTGCTGTGGGCCGGAAACGACCAGCCTGTGCATGTGTCGGAGCTGGATTGGGAATACGACTTCGATGTCGACGCAACGGACTCGTCGACAGCTGAGGAATCAGGGAGGAACTCATGAGATTTCGCTTCGGTCGCAAACGGGCCGACGACCGAATGTCGGCGATGTCGGTCGATATCCGCACGGCTGCGCAGCGGCTGCCGACCGCCAGCGCCGACGACATCCAACGAGACTTTCTGACGGTAAAGGATGCCTGGGGCGCGAAGGAGGTGGTGGTCGTCGTCGGCGCTGATGCTCTCCAACGTAGGATTGCGAAGATAGTGGCGGACAACGAATCCGACGGTTTTACCGAATCACGCGTCAAAGTGGTCACGGACGAATGTCCTGCGCGAGTTCAGCTCGACTCGCTCAATGTGTCGCGGACCACCGGATGGCGACCTTATCGGATCGTGAAGCGGGAGGACGGCGAATTCGCCATGTACGGCCACTCGAGCATGTATCGAGACCTCGCGGTCAGCCCGGGCGCATCCGAACTCACGCCCTGGGTGCGGGAATTGATCCCTCGACATATGGCAAGGGTTGAACACCAGCTGCCCGAGCTTGCCCGACGGCCAGGATGGCAAAAACTGGCCAGTGAACCCGCCCTGTCGTTCGTAGCCAGTGCCCGTGACGCCACCGCGCGCCACTTCGACGACGTCCAGATCGTGGTGAGCCGCTTCGACGAATCAGATCCGAAGCGGATCCGTCAGCTCATGCCGGGTGGCTACCTGGAATGGGTCGACAACGTGTTCCACCGCACCGGCGTGCAGCTGGGACAATTCGATGTCGCGCATTGGCTTGTCTGCGAGGATGCCGAGCAATACATCGTGCACCTCGCTTACCTTCCCGCGGACCGCGGCGGGTCGGCGTTGGTGCCATCGGACCTGAAGTAGCCTCCGCCCGACCCAGGCCGGACTCAGCGAGTTCCGCACGCGTTCGACCAGACCCTGTCGATCGTCAGGTGGATCCGGTCGCAAGCAAGCAATACCGTTCTGGCATGGGATTTTTCAAGCGTCGATCCGGCAGCGGATCCAAACATCAGCGCCTTCTCACAGACACCGAGCGAGGCGTCGCAGCAAAATTCGCCGAACAGATGGGGCATGATTCCGAGTTGTTCCTGAGGCTCATGACCGACGAATCCTTCTTCGAGAAAACCCTCGAGAGTCTCCCTCCCGGCCCTCGCGGTTGCACGTGTCCACCTGGTTCACGGGATTGTCGGTGTTCTGCGGGCCGAGCGTGATCCTCGGCCATCGCTGCTGCCCCACCTGCCAGGCCAGCTGAGACGTCACCGGAAGTAGCGGTGCACCATCTGGGCGATGCAGACGGGTTTGTCGGCGCCCTCGCGTTCCATGATCGCGTCGACGGTGACTTGGACGGCGCCGTCGCCGAGGTCGGTGGCGTCGGCGAGGGTGGCGGTGAGGCGGACCTTCGCGCCCGCGGGGACGGGGGCCGGGAAGCGGACCTTGTTGAGGCCGTAATTGATTGCCATGCCGCGGTTTTCGATGACGAGTATTTGTGACCAGAGCGGAATGAGTAGCGACAGGGTCAGGTAGCCGTGCGCGATGGTGCCGCCGAAGGGGCCGGTCTTCGCGCGTTCGACATCGACGTGGATCCACTGCTGGTCGTGGGTGGCCTCTGCAAACATGTCGATATCGCGCTGCGGAATCTCGAGCCAGTCGCTGGTGCCGAGTTCGGTGCCGATGAGGTCGAGTAGGTCGGTGGGTTTGTCGACGGTGGTCGCCATCTGGCGGTCTCCTTCGGTTGTTGTGGATTACGGTGTCAGTCCGCGGATTCGGCGAGCGTCGTCGCGCAGCAGCAGGCGCTGGAGCTTGCCGAGGGCGTTGCGCGGCAGCTGCTCGCGGAAGACGTAGTACTTCGGGCTCTTGTATCGGGCGAGGTTCGCTTCGAGATGGGTGCGGATCGCGTCTTCATCGATGTCGTGGCCAGGGCGGACGACGATGAACGCCAATCCGACCTCACCCCAGCGCTCGTCCGGCACGGCGACCACAGCGCAGTCGCCGACACTGTCCAAGCGCGCGATGGCCGCTTCGACCTCGGCGGGGTAGATGTTCTCGCCGCCGGAGATGATCATGTCTTTGACGCGGTCGACGATGTGCGCCCAGCCGTCGTCGTCGATGCGGACGATATCGCCGGTGCGGAACCAGCCGTCGATGAACGCCTGTTCGGTGGCGTCGGGTCGACGCCAGTATCCGGCAAAGACATTGGGGCCCTTGACGAGTAGTTCGCCCTGGCCCGGACCTTCGATGATCTCGCCGGACGGGGTGAGCAGCGCGACGTCTGTGAAGAAGTGCGGAACACCTGCCGATACCGGATGTGCGTCGGCGCCGTGGCGCAGTGCCATGAGTACGCCGGGGGCTGCCTCGGTCATGCCGTAGCCCTGTAGGGCTTGGATGCCGCGGGACAGCCACGCCTTGGCCACATGTTCGAGGACGGGTGAGCCGCCGAATGCGACGCAGCGGACACTCGACAGATCGGTGGTCTCCCACTCGGGCGCCTCGCACAGCATTTTCAGCATGGTCGGGGCGAGCGGGAATACCGTGGCCCGCCTGTGCTCGATGGTGGCCAGGAACTCGCCGGGATCGAATTTCGGTATGACGACGACGGTTCCGCCCGCGTACAGGGTCGGCAGCGTGATCTGCCCCAGACCGAGTACGTGGAACAGCGGGGCGGAACACAAGCTGACATCGTCACGGCCGAGACTGAAATGGGCGAACTGGTTGAGCGTGTTCCAGACGATATTGCCGTGGGTGAGTACCGCGCCCTTCGGGCGGCCGGTGGTGCCGGAGGTGTAGAGGATCAATGCGGGATCATCGAGTCCGACCGCGTGGGCTGGTGGTGTTCGGCCGGTATGTTCGGCGATCGCGTTCTCGTACTCCTCGCCCAGGTGCAGCAGTCGGGGAGTGGCCGAGCTTCGTGCGAGCGCATCGATACCGGTGTCGGCACCGGTGACGAACACCGCTGGGTCGGCATCATCGAGCAGCCCAGCGATCTCCGGCGCCGCGAGCCGGGTGTTGAGTGCGACGAACATGGCACCGAGATGCGCTGTGGCGAAGAGGGTTTCGAAGGTCGCGATATCGTTGTGCCCGAGATAGGCGACCCGATCGCCCGGCTCGACGCCGAAATCGGCGAGGGCCGCGGCGAGTGCGTCCACGCGATCGGCGAGGGTGGCGTAGTCGACGCACCGGTCCTGCTGGATCAGCGCGATGGCGTCGGGCTCCATCCTGGCCCGCCGACGCGGCCACGAGCCGATGCCCTGGTCCATCATGTCGACCTCAATCCCAGTGCGGTGATGGCATTTTCGCGCAGGATCAGAGGACGGACCTCGTCCTTGATATCGAGTTGCGCGAAGTCCTTCATCCACCGATCCGGTGAAATGAGCGGAAAGTCCGAGCCGAACAACACCTTTCGTTTGAGCAGGCTGTTGGCGTACTTGACCAGTTGCGGCGGAAAGTATTTCGGTGACCACCCGGACAGATCGATATAGACATTGGGTTTGTGGGTGGCCACGGCCAGCGCTTCGTCCTGCCAGGGAAACGACGGGTGCGCGATGATGATCGTCAGATCCGGGAAGTCGACGGCCACATCGTCGAGCAGCATCGGATTGGAGTATTTGAGCCGGATGCCGCCGCCACCGGGCAGTCCCGATCCGATTCCGGTCTGACCGGAATGGAACAGGGCGGGCACCCCGAGTTCGCTGATGGTCTCGTAGAGCGGGTATACCGCATGATCGTCGGGCCGGAAGGCCTGCACGCTCGGATGGAATTTGAAGCCGCGGACCCCTTGCTCGACGACCAGTCGCCGGGCTTCGGCCAGTCCCGCCTTGCCCTTGGCCGGATCGATGCTGGCGAACGGGATGAGGACGTCGCTGTGCGCGGCGGCCGCGGTGGCGATGTCGTCATTGCTGATCCGTCGATGGCCGAGCGCGGATTCGGCGTCGACAGTGAATACGACCGCGGCCATGCGACGTTTCCGATAGTAGGCGGCCGTTTCGTCGATGGTCGGTGGGCCGGATTCGGCGCCGAAGTAGTCCTCGGCACCCGCCCGTAGTTGGTCCGGTAGCGAATAGTGGCCGCAGCCATCGGTTTCGGCGTGCGTGTGCACGTCGATCGCGACGAGTTGGTCCAGGTCGAGACTCATGACAGCTGCTGTGCGGTGGTCGGGATCTTGGGCAGCGGGATGCCGTAGGTTTCGAGCTGCTCACCGATTGAGGAGTCGAACGCCTCGGCGATCGCGTCGGCGGTCCAGCCGCCGTCGAGGAAGGCGCTGCGGATTTCGCTCGGATGCGACCAGAGCGACAACCGATCGCCGCCGATACCTACGCATTGCCCGGTGATATGGGCGGACGCATCCGAAGCCAGGAAAACCACCAGTCCGGCGACATCCTCCGGGGTGCCGAACGAGGCGGCACGACGCACCACCGAGGGAATCGGCTCACCATTCTTCATGCCCTCGACGTAGGGCGCGAGGAAGGGAATGGTCTCGGTCATCGCGGTAGCCGCATTGGGGATGATCGCGTTGACCGTGACCGCGGCCTTCGCGCATTCCATCGCCCACGTGCGCGCCATCGCCGCGATACCGGCTTTGGCTGCCGCATAGTTGGTTTGACCGAAGTTGCCGCGCTGCCCGGCGGGGGATCCGGCGAGCACGACCCGCCCACCGTGACCGGCCTGACGGAAGTGCTTGACCGCTTCCCGAACGCAGGTGAACGTGCCGCGCAGATGGACGTGGATGACGGCGTCGAAGTCGTCATCGGACATATTCCACAGCACCTTGTCGCGCAGGATGCCCGCATTGGTCACCATCGCATCCAGCCGCCCGAACGTGTCGACAGCCGCCGCAACGAGTGTCTGCGCGGCCTCGGTGGTGCCGACGGCGACCGGTACGGCGAGTGCTCGACCGCCGGATTCGGCGATTTCGGCGGCGGCCTTCTCGGCGCGGTCGGCGGCCACGTCGTTGACCACGACGGCCGCGCCCGCGGCGGCCAAAGCCTTGGCATAGGCGAGGCCAAGGCCTTGTCCGCTGCCGGTGACAATGGCGACTTTGCCGGTGAGATCCATATGCGAGGTTCCTTTCGGTGAACGTCAGAAGATGAGGACGGGTTTGATCGCCTTGCCGGAGGTCATATCCGCCACGGCCTGGCCGATATCGTCGAACGGGTACCGGGTGATCAGCTTCTCGATCGGGAGCCGTCCGCTGTGCACCAGCGAGACCAAAGCCGGTATGGCGGTGCGGGTTTCGTTGTCGCCCAGGGTGAGTCCGACGATCTTGCGGCCCGGCAGCATGGCGTTGACGTCGAGCGCCACCTCGGCGCCGAACGGTGGTGCGCCGACAATGACCAGCGTGCCGCGTGCCGCGAGGACATCCGCACCGATGCGTAGCACGGCGGTACTGCCGGTGGTTTCCACGACGGCGTCGGCGCCACCGGTGATCTGGGTGATCGCCGCGGCGACATCGGTTGTCGTCGCGTCGATGAGGTGTGTTGCGCCGAGTTCCCAGGCCAGTTCGAGGCGTTCGGCGACCTTGTCGACGGCGATGATCGTCGTGGCCGGTGACAGCGTGGCCGCCATGATCGCGGACAAGCCGACCGCACCCGCACCGAGTACCACAACACTCGATCCCGGGCGCGGCTGTACGACATTCCAGATCGCGCCGACACCGGTCTGGACACCGCATCCGAGCGGGGCGATCGTTTCCAGCGGCACGTCCGGATCGACGACGATCATGCTGCGCTCGTCGACGAGCGCGAGTCGGCTGAACGACGATTGCCCGAAGAAATGCCCGCCCAAAGGGGCGTGGTTGCGGGTGATGGTGTGGCTGTCGTCGGCTCGCGCACCGCCGATCAGGTTGAGCGGCAACCAGGTTGCGCAATAGGCGGGGTGACCGTCGCGACAGTTCGCGCACGCTCCGCACGAGGTGAACGACAGCAGCACGTGATCACCGGGAACGACACCGGTGACTTCGGAGCCGACGCGTTCGACGATGCCCGCGCCTTCGTGACCGAGCACGCCGGGAAGCGGAAACGGCAGCCCGCCGCTGGCGACGCCCAAGTCGGTGTGGCAGACACCGGCCGCGACCATGCGCACGATCGCCTCGTGCGGGCGTGGTTCCTCGAGTTCGATCGGCGAGAGGGTGAACGGCGCACCGCCGGATTCGACGACGGCTGCCCAGGTGGTGGTGGTCATGGTGAGTGTCCCTGCGGATTCAATCGAGAGCTATGACAACGGATTTGACCTTGGTGTAGGACGCGAGGGCCTCGGGTCCGTATTCGCGTCCGAAGCCGGAGTCCTTGACTCCGCCGAACGGCATGGCCGGGTCGAGCATGGCCCAGTCGTTGACCCAGACGATGCCCGCTTGCAGTTTGTCGGCGACGCGGTGCGCGCGGGCGAGATCGGTGGTGTGCAGTCCGGATGCGAGTCCGTAGCGCGTGCCGTTGGCCAACGCGATGGCTTCGTCCTCGGTGTCGAAGGCTTGGACCGTGAGCACCGGCCCGAAGATCTCCTCCTGCACCACTCGGGAGTCGTCGGCGAGGTCCGCGATCACGGTCGGCTGGTAGTAGTACCCGCCGTTCAGATCCAGCCGTTCACCACCGCATACGACCCGACCGCCCTCCCGGCGGGCCAGCGCGACATACTCTTCGACCTTCGCGACATGCCGTTGCGCTGCCATCGGTCCCACCACGGTCGCCGGATCGCGCGGGTCACCGACCGGTACGCCCGCGACGGCCTCGCCGAGGATGCCGACGATGGTCTCGTAGAGCGGCCGAGCGACCAGCAGCCGGGGACCGCCCATACAGAACTGCCCGGTATTGAAGACGAACCCCTTGATGATCGCGCCGACGGCCTTCTCGACATCGGCGTCGGCGAACACGATCTGCGCGGCATTGCCGCCGAGTTCCATGGTCACCGGCTTCAAGGCCGCACCCGCCGCACTCGCCGCGCGCCGACCGATCTCGGTGGAACCGGTGAACGCGATCTTGTCCACGCCGGGATGTTCGAGCAGCGCCGCACCGACTACCGGGCCGGAGCCGGTGACCACGTTGACCACACCCGATGGCACACCGGCCCGTTCGAACAGCGTCGCCATGAACAGCGCACTGAGCGGTGTTTCCTCGGCGGGCTTGTGGACGACGACATTGCCCGCGGCGAGCGCGGGCGCGATCTTGGAGGTGGACAGGATCAGCGGAAAGTTGAACGGCGTAATGGCGGCGACCACACCGAGCGGATCGCGGCGGGTGTAGGCGAATGCGGGCAGCGGCGTGCGACGGGTGGCGCCGTCGATGGTCTGGGCGAGCGCGGCACAGTACTCGTACTGCTCGACGGTGGTCGCGACGTCCACCGATCGGCACAGCGTGACCGGTTTGCCGACGTCGAGACTTTCCAGCCGGACCAGCTCATCGGCGTTCTCGCGCACCAGTTCGGCGATCCGGAGCAGGGTGCGCGCCCGTTCCCGACCGCTGCGGCCTGCCCATTCCGGGAATGCCGCGCGCGCGGCGGCGACCGCGTCATCGACATCGCTGCGGTCGGCCTCGGCGACAGTGCCGATGACCTGACCGGTCGACGGGTCGACCACATCGCTGCGGCCACCCGATGCGGAATTGCGCCACTTGCCGTCGATGAACAGCTGTCCGTCGATGTTGTCGTTCGTGCTCATGGTTGCTCGGTCCCGTTCCGACGATTCCGGCTGCTCGGCCGAGATGCGCCTGCTCTCATCAACAGGAAACCTGATGGTTCTAGTGATGTCAGCCACTATTCGCCACTGACAGGATTCCTGTCAATGGTCTATTCTCGATTTCGCCGAACATCCCGCTACAGAGGTCAGGAGAGTGCTGGTGACGATCTCGGAGGCGAAGCCGACCGTTAGCCGACCGCCGGGCAGTCAGACCTCGCTGCTGTACGCGGTGAAGAGGGTCGAGCTGGCGGTGCGTGCGCGCCTGGACGAGCTGCTGCGCCCGGTCGGGATCACCACTTTGCAGTACACCGCGTTGACCGTGCTCGAGCGGCACGACGGTCTACCGGCCGCGCAGCTGGCGCGGGATTCGTTCGTCACGGCACAGTCGGTCGCCGATGTGGTCCGCGCGCTGGAGAGTCGCGGACTCATTGCGCGCGAACGCAACTCACGCAATCGGCGCGAGCTGCTGATCCACCTGACCGAGGCGGGGCGGCAGTTGCTCGCCGATGTCGCCGCCGAGGTCGATGCGGTGGAACAGCAGATGATCAGCGGTATGACGGCCGAGCAGGCCGACGATCTCCGCTCGGCATTGGTGCGAGCCTGGCATGCGCTGTCCTGACGGGCGTCGGGAATGACCCAGTCGTCGGTCCTGGCCCGCGCACTGGTTCTGCTGGAGGCGTTCGATAACGCGCACCCGGTATTGAAGCTGTCGGAGCTGGCCGAGCGCACCGGTCTGCCGCAGACCACGGTCTACCGCCATGTCGTCGATCTCGTGCATTGGGGTGCGCTGGACCGGGCTGCGAGCGGCGGCTATCAGATCGGTCTGCGCATGGTGGAGATCGCCTCCTACTGCCCGCGCGCCAGGCCGATCCGTGATGTCGCGCTGCCGTTCATGGAGGATCTGTACGAGGCGACGCACCAGAATGTGCAACTTGCGGTCCGCGACGGCACCGAAGTGGTCTATGTCGAATTCCTCGCCGGGCGCGACGCCGTCTTCGTGCGCACCCGAGTGGGTGCGCGCTGGCCCATGCACGCGACCGGCGTCGGCCTGGCCATCCTGGCCTACGCGCCCGCCGACGTCGTGAACAAGATCGCCGACCGGCCGCTGGCGGTATTCACCACGAAGACGATCAGCACGCCCGAGGTGCTGCGTCGCGCACTGGCCGAGGTGCGCCGCACCGGCGTCGCGATCAGCGACGGTCAGATAACCCTCGACGGATATTCCGTCGCCGCACCGATTTTCGGCTCGGATGGCCAGGTCGCGGCGGCGCTGTCGATCGTGGTACCAGCGGGAGACTCGCGTCGGGCCATGTGGGCTCCCGCGGTGCGCACCGCGGCCCATGGCATCACCCGGCAGCTGGGTGGCGGGCGCTGACTTCCGTTCGACGGAAGTGTGCCTTGGCTCACGCCGGGGCGGCCCACACGATGGACCGCACAGCCCGACCGGGGGATCACATTCAGGAGCATTCCGATGAGCCCGACAACCGCAATCGTCCGCAACCAGTGGTACGTGGCTGCCTACAGCCAGGAGATCGGCCACGACTTGTTCGCGCGAACCATCTGCAATGAGCCACTGGTGTTCTACCGGACCGAGGACGGCACGGTTGCGGCACTGTCGGACCGCTGCATCCACCGCCGCTACCCGCTGTCCCGGTCGCGGCTGGTCGGTGACCGTGTCGTCTGCGGCTACCACGGCTTCACCTACGACCGCACCGGGGCCTGTGTCGCGGTGCCCGCGCAGACCCGCATACCCCGCAGCGCCCGGGTGGCCTCCTACCCTGTGGTGGAACAGGATTCGTTCGTCTGGGTGTGGATCGGCGACAGCGACTCGGCCGACCCGGCGGCGATACCGCGCGCACCGTGGCTGGTGCAGGACGGCTGGACCACCATTCGCGGCCTGGAGACCATCCGAGCCAGGCATGCGCTGCTCATGGACAACCTGATGGATCTGTCCCACGAAACCTATTTGCACGGCGGCTATATCGGCACACCCGAGGTTGCCGAGACGCCGATCACCACCGAGGTCGACCAGGCCGCCGGTGTGGTGCGCGTGAGCAGGCATATGGACGATGCCGAATGCCCGCCGTTCTATGCCAATTCGACCGGCATCACCGGACGCATCACCCGCTGGCAGGACATCGAGTTCCAGCCACCGTGCCTGTACCGGCTGCACAGCCGCGTCGCGCCACAGGGCAGCTATCCGCCCGACGGCTACCGGCCCGGCCACGGCGCAGATGCCGATCCCGGCGCGTTCCACACCGAAATCGTGTACGCCCTCACTCCGGAAACCGAGCATTCGGTACACGACTTCTGGATGGTGGCAAGGGATTTCGCGATCGACGACCAGGACGTGACCGACTACCTGCACAAGAGCAATCACACCGTGGTCATGCAGGACGTGGTGGCGCTGAACCTGGTCGAGGAGGTCATCGCGGCGGAGGAACGCACCGGTGGTACTTACCAGGAGCTGTCGATCAATATCGACACCGGCGCGTTGGCGGCACGTCGGCTCATCGCCGAGCTCGCCCGGACCGAAACGACCCGAGCATGACCGCCTGTCACCGCGTGCAGTGGTACCCGGGCAGCGATCAGCTATTCGGCCGATGCCATTGCGGCGCAACCCGAATCGCCGATGACCCGACCGAGATCTGGCAGTGGTTGCTCGCCCACCCAGACGGTCATCGCGACGGGGTGCCCGATCCGCGGCCCGCGACCCTGATCGGAGCCGGGGCATGACCACCGAACCGGAATTCGCCGTCACCGTCGCCGACCGCCGCACCCTCGCCGACGGCATCATCGAACTCACCCTCGCCGTGACCGACGGGCACATCCCGAAATGGCGGCCGGGCGCGCACATCGACCTGATTCTGCGCCCGGACCTGGTACGCCAGTATTCGCTGTGCGGCGATCCCGACGACCACGGCCGATTGACGGTCGCGGTCCTGCGTGAGACCGGCGGCCGTGGCGGATCGATCCACATTCACGACCGCCTGACCGTAGGCGAACGTCTGCGAATCCGAGGCCCCCGCAACAACTTCCCGCTCCGGGACGCGGAACGCTATCGGTTCATCGCCGGTGGTGTCGGTATCACACCGCTGCTGCCGATGATCCGCGTCGTCGCGGGGCGGGGTGGCCAGTGGAGCTTGCACTACGGCGGCCGCACCCGGGCGAGCATGGCCTACCTACCCGAACTGTCGGCGCTCGGGCCGATCGAGGTCTATCCGCAGAACGAGACCGGCCCGCTCGATCTCGACGCCATCCTGTCCGCTCCGGAGTCGGGCACGCTGGTGTACTGCTGCGGCCCGGAGTCGCTGTTGGCAGCCGTGGAAAGCCGGTGCGCCGCAACCTGGCCAGCCGATGCGCTGCACCTCGAGCGGTTCGCGCCGAAGCCGACCGAAGTGACTGTCGATTCCGCATTCGACGTCGAATGCGCGCAATCCGGTGTCACCGTGCACATCCCGGCGGATACCTCTGTACTCGACGCCATCGAACAGGCCGGTATCGCGGTGCTGTCCTCCTGCCGCGAAGGCACCTGCGGCACCTGCGAAACCGTTGTCCTGGACGGTATTCCTGACCATCGCGACAGCATCCTCACCGCACAGGACACCGACGTGATGATGATCTGCCGCTCACGCGCCCACACCCCGCGCCTCGTCCTGGACATCTAGTCCGGCCATCGAAAGGTTCCCTTATGCCCGTCGTCAGAGTCTCCGATACCGATGTCCACTACTCCGTGTCCGGCGCCGGACCAGGATTGGTCTTCGTCCACGGCACCAGCATGAGTGCCGAATCCAATTTCGGGCACCTCATCGCCGAGTTCACCGATCGCCACACCGTCGTCACACCCGACTACGCGGGCAGCGGTCACACCACCGCACCCGAGCGCCGACTGACCCTTGATCTGCTGGTCCAGCAGATCATCGCGACCATCGAGGACGTATCGACCGGCCCGGTCGACCTGGTGGGCTTCTCGCTCGGCGCGGTGGTCTCGGCGGCGGTCGCGGCACGGCGTCCCGACCTGGTGCGCAGACTCGTCCTGGTGGCCGGTTGGTCGGTGACGGAGGATCCGCGGCAGTTGCTCACCCTGCACGGGTGGGCGGCGTCGTTGGAGGCCGGTCCCGAAATGGCCTCCGCATTCGGTCCGCTGCTTGCATTCAGCCCGGCCTTCCTGAGCGGCCTCGGCCATGCGGGTCTGGCGCAATTGCGCGCCACGAAACCCGAACCCGGAACGCTGCGACAGATCGAGGTGAACCTCGACGTGGACATCCGAAACGAGCTGAGCCGTATCGCCGCATCGACATTGGTGATCGGCTGCACCCAGGACCAGTTGGTACCGGTTACCCACGCCCGTGCGCTGCACGCCGCGATCCCGAACAGCCGCTACGCCGAAATCGATAGCGGCCATGTGGTGTTCTTCGAGAAGCCAGCCGAACTCGTGTCGCTGTTACAAGGGTTCTTGGCCAGCTGAGGTACAGGCCTTCGGCGGGCCTGTACCGGATCAGCCTGCGACGGCCTTGATTTCGGGTTGCTCGGAGTCGGCGAGGGCGAAGCGGCGTCCGCCCGCGGTCTTCGCCGAATACATCGCGCGATCGGCGCGACGAAGCAGATCGGTGAAATCGCAGGAGTCGCCCGGTGGACAGTAGGCGGTACCGACACTGGCCGAGACCGGCACCGGACCGGCCGTCGACCACACCGGATCCCGCAGTGCCGCCACGATCCGGTGCGCGATCTCGCCGAGCGTGTTGTGCAGCGGGTTGGTGGCGAGCACGAATTCGTCACCGCCGTAACGGCAGATGACCGTATCCGGCGGGCAGATCTCACGCAGCCTGCGGGCCAGTTCGACGAGTACCTCGTCGCCGACGGCATGTCCGTAGTTGTCGTTGATCTGCTTGAACCGGTCCAGGTCGATCAGCAGCAGACCGACGCCGCGGTTCGGGTCCGCCGTCATCAGCCGCACCTTGTCCTGCAGCAGCGTCCGGTTGGCCAGATCGGTGAGCGCGTCATGGGTTGCCTCGTGCCGCAGCCGATGCTGTAGCGCGGCGATCTCCTGCACCCGCAATGAGACCGCGGCCGAAATGTGTTGCTCCTGCTGGGCAAGCGCCCGCTCCTGCAGTGCCTGGGCATAGCTGTCGATGGCCTGACTGGCGACCAGCGGCCAGCGCGTCGCCACCAGCGACCCGGGCGCCCCCGCTGGGAAGCCGAGCAGCCAGCGGGTGGCCTGGGCCAGCATTCTGGTGCGCTCGAAGGGCGCTTCGACCAGTCGCGCACCCAAGTCCCGCGCCGCGGGCACCGGGAAGGGCTCGGATCTGGCCAGGAACAGCAGCCGCTCGATGATGTCGACCAATACCGGCTGCAACTGTTGTGGTGACGCGTGTGATCCCGGTTCCGCGCAGACCGCACGCGCCCACGCGCCTGCCATCTGCGCTACGGGTGGCTCGATATCCGCAGACATCGCACTCACCCGCCACGGGTGATGTCGGTACCCGGGTGTCCTGTTCCCACGCAGGCGCCGGCGTCACCCCGATCGTTCCCACTGCTATGCGGTTGTGTCCACCTCGCTTGGTGCACGCTCACCGCCCCCTTTCCAGATACCCCCGTCCGGCAAAAAGGATCCTAGCAAGCCACTCGGCACTGAAAAACGCCGTTTTATAACGAGTTATCGGTCCCTCGCGAATGGCGATCGGGTATGTGATCGCAGTCGCACCGCCGGTGTTACACATCAATTTTGTTCGCCGGGAAGTCGCGGACCGACACGCCGACAGCACGCCGAAAGGGGAGGTTTCCGGCCCGCTCGCCAGCTCGGCGCGATTGGTGATAGCGATCTGCTACCGTCGGTGGCGGGGATTGGCTGGACAACGGCCCCGCTGAGCGGTTCGGTGGGGGCTGATTGGCGTATCCGAGGTCCCATTCGGTACAGTCGGTTCGCACACGACATCGTGGCGATCCCATCAGATGTCGTATGCCTGCGGGTGTAGTTCAATGGTAGAACCTCAGCCTTCCAAGCTGATGGTGCGGGTTCGATTCCCGTCACCCGCTCCACGCAGGATTCATCCTCGTCGGCACCGTCTTTCGCCGCGAGGTCACGGGGTGTAGCGCAGCTTGGTAGCGCATCCGCTTTGGGAGCGGAGGGTCGCAGGTTCAAATCCTGTCACCCCGACAGCATCAGCAGGTCCGAGGCCCTTTCGAGCCTCGCGGACCTGCGGGCTGACACTGTTTCAGCCTGTCCCAGTTGATGTTTCACCGCCTCGGCGCCGTACTTCTCGGAAGCTGCACGGCATGACCCGTGCGAAGGTCGAATCCGACACCCGCCGCCAGCGTGGGCGAAAGCTGCTCGCCTCGAGCGGTGTTCCGTCGCGGCCGATGAAGACCAGGCGTCCGGTGACGGACCGAGTGGTTTGCTGACAGTCGCACCAGCAGTTAGCCAGCACTTCGCCGGGCGCGCTCCGCTGCCGAACAAGGGCGATACTTGTCGCCCAAGGTGCCTCCAATCTCGGCCACGAACCGTTGGGAGCCTTCTACCCTGCATGGCTGCCACTGGCGCCCGGCGCCGATCCGCAACTCGACGCGGTCCCGTTCTACGCCGGATCGGCAGGCGCCGAGTGGGCGCATCGCGAAGCCGACGCGGATGCGGCGGTTCGACTTCCCATGGGTGCGAATACAGGTCGAGCATCCGGGCCGCTGTTGTCGGCAGAATAGTGGTCGAGGAGCCCGTCCACTTCGGGCCGGGCGCGCCATCTGCGCGCGACGCCCACTCATGTCTGCGGTGTGCCCGCATACCTAGGTAATGAACTCCGCTGTTTCCGTGGCAGCACCCGATGTCCATGCCTCCCCTATCTGGGAATACTGAACCGACGTGCAGACAAGTCGCATCTGCCTGGAGGGAACGGGTGGGGTGGAGGGCGGTGTGATGATTCCGTGGGCGACGGTGGAGACGTTGGCACCGCAGATCCTGTCCGTGGCTTCGGTGGGCGAAGTGCCGCGTAATTTCGCCAGTTGTGACCGTGTGGTGCAGCGATTGCTGGGGAAGACTCCGGCGCTCTACGACACGCTCACGACCCGCGATATCACCGGGATGATCCGCTTGGTGCATCTGCGGGCCGAGGATATGGATCTGACGATCCCGACCCGGGCCGGGGCACACAAGCTGTTGCTGCGGCCGGTACTCGGTCCGGGCGGCGATGTGCACGCGGTGCGGTTGTGGCTCGGTCCCGCCGCCGCGCCGATTCCCCCATTGCGCCCGGCGGTCGGTCTGATCTGGGAACTCGATACGCAGCTGATCCACCAGCCCATCGGCCTTCGGCGGCTATGCGGTGTCGAGGCCGAAGAGTACGTGCCACGACGTTCCATTGCCGAACTGTTCCATCGGATTTCGAAATTCGATCGACATGTGGAGGTGCTCGATCTGCTCTATGGTCCGGTGCCGGGTCAGAAGCTCCAGTTCGACGCGATCGTGACCAGTGGGTCCGCACGACGCGGACAATGGCGGATCACCATGCGTGCTCGCGATGACGAACGTACCCGCGGCGCCTGGTTGTTGATCGAAGACGTGACCTCGGACCCCATGCCTTCGATGGCGCCGACCCTAGATCACATCGGATTGCGGGAAGCCCACCGCCGCGCCGGAACCCATTTGGCCATCGTGCAACTCGAGCACGCCACTATCGCCCATTGGCTCACCGAGCCTGCCCCCTGGGTCCGGTGGGATTACCTGTTCCGGCCGGTCGATGTGTTCCATCCCGGTGATCGTGCTCGATTGGCCGACCTCGGCGGCGGGCTCACCTCCGGTGATGCGGCGGAAGTTACCGTCCGCACATTGAACTACCAGGGCGGATACACACCGACATCATTGGTGCTCTATCCGTATCCCGGATATTCGGTTCGCCCGCTCACCATCGCCCAACTCGTCCACGTCGGCGACGATCTGCCGATTGCGCAACCGAGCGATCCGGTCGGCTACGACGAACAACTGTGGCGCTGTCGGTCCAACCTGATGGCACATATCCCGGCTCACTGACCGCCGGGTGGGGACCGGGCATCGGTAGTGACCGACCGGTGCTGGCTGGGCGGCAGTGCCGAAATGCGCACGGATCTACCGATGTTCGGGACATACCTATTGGGAAATCGTTACCGCGACCCACCACTTGCCTGTGTGACATGGCCAGCGTTTGGAGTTTCGCTTTTGAACACGCAACAGCAGCCCGATACCGGTCCGGTTCCGCACCACGTGTCGCCCGCTGGGGGCGATGGTGACTACGTCCCGATGTATTCTCCGGAATTCGCCGCCGATCCACACACGGCTTATCGGCAGATGCGCAGCCGCTACGGCGCGATGGCGCCGGTGGAACTCGCGCCAGGAGTGCCCGCAACCCTGGTGCTCGACTACTACACCGCAGTGCGCATCTTGAACGATCCAGAGCATTTCCCTGCCGATCCGCGCGGCTGGCAGCAGACGATACCCATCGAATGTCCGGTGCGGCCAATACTGGAGTGGCGTCCGAATGCGCTGCGCAGTGCCGGTAACGAACACACCCGCTATCGGCAAGCTATCGCCGCGGCCATCGATGGGGCCGATCTGCATGCCCTGCATGCCACTGTGGAGTCCATTGCGGTACCGCTGATCGAGGCCTTCAACTCCTCCGATACGGCGGACCTGATCAGCCAATACGCCTTACCGCTCGCATTCGGCGCGATCAACGCGATGCTGGGCTGCCCACCGGAGATCGGTCAGCGGGTCGCACAGGCGACTGCCGCGATCTTCGATGGGGTCGACGCCGAACAAGGCAACAAGATGCTCAGCGATGCCTTGCTGGACCTGATCGCCTTGAAACGAGCCGAACCCGGCGATGACATCACCACGCGACTAATCGCACATCCCACCCGACTCGACGAGTCGGAGTTGATTCATCAGCTCGTCATCCTGTACGGCGCGGGAATCGAACCGCAACAGAATCTGATCGCCAATACGCTGCTGCTGATGCTCACCGACGAGCGGTTCGCGGGAAATGTGTTGGGCGGCAGCCTATCGACCCGGGACGCACTCGACGAGGTCTTGTTCGCCGACCCGCCGATGGCCAATTTTTGCGTCACGTATCCACGACAACCGATTCTGTCCAGCAATATCTGGCTGCCCGCCAATGAACCGGTCGTGATCAGCATGGCCGCCTGCAACAACGATCCGACGATCAGCAGCGGTGAGTATCTCGGCAATCGTTCGCACCTGGCATGGGGTGCTGGACCACACGCCTGCCCGGCGCGAACCGCGGCCTATCTGATCGCCCAAGATGCCATCGATCAACTTCTCGACGCCCTGCCCGATCTGACGCTGGCCGTGCCGGTCGATGAACTGAGCTGGCGGCCCGGCCCGTTCCACCGTGCTCTTGCCGCCCTACCCGTGGCACTCCGGGTGTCGACTACGCGCTGACCGCGTTCGGGGTGACCCGCACGCGCTCATTGGGGTTTCGACATAGCCATCGGGGTCCGGTTATTCCGTTGGCGCCGCCGCGGCGAATTTCGCCATATTCGCTGGGCGGACAAAGGTTTCGGCGAATGCGTCGGCCAGTGCCGTGTCATCCTGTGCGGCCATCATCAGTTCCTGGACGGCCGGTGGCGGGTCGAGCACTGCCATCGTCCAGCGTGCCGCGGGATGGGCGACCGCGGTCAGCCATGGCTGTGCCGCCGATGTCATCCAGGCTCGGTCGAACGGGCCGGTGGGATTGCCCAGGATCGCCGCGCTGTACTGGGCGGCGCAGTGCGCGGCGTTGTTGGCGCCCTGTGCACCGCCGGGATCCATCCGGCACACGACATCGCCGCCGCCGAGTACGAGGGCGCCGGAGGGCAGTGTGGCGATCGGCTCGCGCATGGTCGGCGGTACGGCGCCGACCAGAGTCGCACCACCGTCGGTCAATTCGGCATTGCGATACCGATCGGCAAGTGCCGCAGGCAGATACCGTTGCAGGAGCTGCACGGCCCGCGGCAGTCGCTCGGCCGGGTCGCTTTGCGCGAAAACGTCCAGTCCGCAGCCGGGCAATCCCTCGAAAAGCAGTATTTCGCAGCGCCTTTCCTGTCCGGGCGGACCGGTAAGTCCCGGATAGGAGATGATTTCGCCGTGGCCGGGAAGGGCTGTGTAGCTGCCGAGGCCATCCGGATCGGGCTCGACGCCATCGAGGTACAGCACCGACAGTCGACGCATCGGCTCGGTCGGAACAGACCAGTTCGGGTCGGCGGGGAAGTATGCCGCGAGGTCACGCGAGGCTCGAGTGACGACGGTCAGATCGTATTCGGCCGCCCGCCGATCCAGTTGTGGCACAGACAGTTCGGCGATCTCCAGATCACCGCCCGTAGCCGCGAAGTCGGCGAGCCAGCGGGCGAACACTGTCCGCTGGTCGACGCTCTGCGCTGGTTCGCTGAAGCGTCCGGCCCACCCGGACACCAGATTGCGGTCGATGACCAAACTGAACCGGATGCCTTGGATCCGGGGCGCGCTCGAGCGCCAAATACCCAGTCCCGCTCGGGTTTCGAGGTCCAGCGTTGGCGCGAATTTCACCTGAGTGCTGGTCACCGAGCCCGACAGCACCGTGGCCGCGTCGCGATCGGTCACCACGGTGACCGGGATGCCGCTGTGCCGCAGCCGCAGTGCCAGCGGTAGGCCACACTCACCAGCGCCGAGTATCTGAATTCCGCGCATGTGCAATCCTTCCGATGGTGAATTCGCCGTTGTCAGCTTCGCGACATAGGTAGGTCACGTACATCGGGTGAAACGACGGAGGTTTTCGGCCGCGGCGACGCCGGATACTGGCTGTTCGGCGCCGACCGGCTGACTACTGTGCTCACTATGACCGGGCGATATTCATCGAGCCTCGGATCACTGCCGAGAGCTGACAGTGATTTCGTCGGACGCGAACAGGAACTGGACAAGATCGCGACGTTGCTGCTGGATTCGGTGCCCCTGATCACCTTGATCGGATCGGGAGGCATCGGCAAGACCCGCCTTGCCACCGAGGCGGTACACCGCTATCACAAGGCTCGTCGGGTTCCGGTCCATTGGGTTCGGCTGGCCCGGCTGGCCAGCGGGGCCGATATATCGGCGGTCGAGGACGAGGTCGCGCAGGCGATCGTCGACGCCGATTTCTCTGATCGATCGGTACGGGCCGCACTGGTCGACACCCTCACCCGTTCCGACGCCGTGCACAATCGACTGCAGACGGTCCTGGTGATGGATAATTGCGAGCACGTCCTGGACGGGTCTGGGCGATTGATCGCCGAATTACTCGACGCGGTGCCGGGTTTGACGGTGCTGGCCACCAGTCGCGAGGCGGTCGGCTGGGTCGATGAGCATTTGGTGCCGATCGGTTCCTTGCCTCGGAGAGAAGCGCTGCGGCTGTTCCGCAAGCGAGCCGAGCTCACTGGGCGGCCCATCGCCGATGATCAACTAGAGCTTGCCGATTCCATCTGCCGACATTTGGACAACCACCCGCTCTACATCCGGCTGGCCGCCGCCCGCCTTCGGCGCGAACCGTTGCCGATGATTCTGCGCGACCTCAGCGGCGAAGCCAGCGATCGGCGGTTGCGGTGGTCGCATGGTCCGCGCGTCGGCACCGAGGAACGGCATCGTGGCATCCAGGATGTCATCGCTTGGTCTTACGACCTGTGCACGGACCAGGAACGCCTGCTCTTCGATCGGATGTCGGTCTTCGCCGCAGGCTACGACGTGGATCCCGACGACGAGGCCGCCGATACGTCCGTTCTCGATGTCGGCGCGGAACTGGATGCCATCGAGGGTGTTTGCGCCGATGTCGACACCGGTGGCGGCGACCCGGAAGTCGGCATCGCGACGGACGAGGTCGAGGGTCTCTTGGAGCGGTTGGCGGATCAGTCTTTGGTGTCGGTCCACCTGACTTCCGACACCGTCCGCTATTCGCTGCTGGAGAGCTTTCGGGTATTCGCTCAGCAGCGATTGCGCGAGCGCTCGGCGGGCTCCGAATGGGAGCGATTGACCGCTCGGCATCGACGCTATTACCGCGACAAAGTCATGCGGGCCTGCGCCGAATGGTTGAGCCCGGCGGAACAGGATCTGCTCGATTGGGCGCGGGCGGCTTGGGACAACCTGCTCTGCGCGATCGATGGGAGTCTCACCGACCCGAGGGAATCGGTGATCGGATTGGAAATCGCCGTCGGCTTGATCTCATTGCGCGTTCCCTTCATCAAGGGGTCGCTACGCGAGTCTCGGCGTTGGGCCGAACGAACATTGGCGGCGACGCGCGAACTCGACCCACAACCCATCGAACTCCAGATATCGGCAATGGCCATGATCGGGTGGATCAGCATGTGCCAAGGTGTGCACGCCGACGCCGAGCGCATCCTCGACGAGTGTGTCGCCGCGTGCGTGACCGATCCAACGGCACGGGCGAACTGGCGGCATACCTTCGAGCTCGATCTGCCCGCGTCCGTCGAGTTCACCCGTGGTACCGAACTGATGCTGGTGCAGGGGGACGCGCGTGCGGTGTCGGTGCTCGGGAACGCGCGCCAGAAATTCGCCGCCCGTGGCGATCTCGGTGGTGCGGCCATGAGCGAGCTGTTCGAGGCTCTGGCCGCCGGTTTCGGTGGCACCGCGGCACAGGCCATGGAGATTGCCCGGCGTCATCTCGACAACACCACCGCGGCCGGGGCGTGCTGGGCGAAATCATGGGCCGAATTGGCGTGGGCGATTGCCCTGACCAAATATGGAGACCCGGAGGAAGCGCTTGTCGTCGGGCGGTCCGCGTTGGCGGATCAGGTCGTGATGCGCGACCAATGGGGCGCCCTCTGGGCGGTGCATATCCGGATGTGGACGCTCGCGCGCATGTCGGGCGATGCGCGGACCGCGGACGGGACTGTCTCGGAACAGGTGATTGCCCGGGCCACCGAAATCGCACTGCTCGGCGGCGGAGTCGCCACCTGGCGGCAGCGGTTGGGCGTGAACATAGCGAACCTGCGGCCGTTCGAAACCGAAACCGACAACGCAATGGACATCGCACGGGATGTGCTCGGACAGGAGCTGTTCGAAGCCACGCAGCGCGAGGGTGCCATGCTGCGGCCGGAGCACGATGAGGTGGCGCGGCTGGCGTTGGGCACGTGGTCGCTGGACAAGCTGGAGGTGGACCATCCCATCCGGCGCGGCCGCCCGTCGCCATGGCAGGAACTGTCGACCGCCGAGCAGGAGGTCGCGACGCTCGCGGCGGCGGGCTGGACCAATACGGCGATCGCGGCCAGACGCGGCAATTCGTTCAAAACGATAGATGCACAGATGATCTCGATCTTCCAGAAGCTGATGATCACATCGCGAGCCGACATCATCGGGTTCGTGCCCGCGGACCGGCGAAACGAGGTCACGAATGCGTCCGCGCGTCGACCGAAACCTACGCGCCCCGGGCCGAAACCCGAGCGCGGCCGCTGATCGGCGACAGCGTGAGGCGATGTCGCGGGCGGCCCGTCGGGCGGCGCGGCATAGTGTGGAGCCGTGCCCGACCGTGACACGTCACCGGCCGCGACCGTTCTCGTGGTCGACGATGAGCCCAACATTCTGGACCTGCTCTCCGCCGCGCTGCGCATGAGCGGCTTCGACGTGCGTACCGCCGCGAGCGGGTACGCGGCGCTGGCCGAGGCCGCGGCCCATCGGCCCGACATCGTGGTGCTGGATGTGATGCTGCCGGATCTGGACGGCTATGCGGTGGCGCGGCGGCTGCGGGAGGTCGACAGTCAGGTGCCGGTGCTGTTCCTGACGTCCAGGGACGCGGTCGAGGACCGGATCGCCGGGTTGGCCGCCGGTGGCGACGACTATGTGACCAAGCCGTTCAGCATCGAGGAGGTGCTGCTGCGGCTGCGCGCGATTCTGCGGCGGACACTCGGTCCGGAGTCCGGCGACGATCGGGTGCTCAGGTACGCGGATCTGGAACTGGATGTCGATGCGCATACGGCCTATCGGGCGGGCGACGAGATCTGGCTGTCCGCTACCGAATTCAGCCTGCTGCGTTTTCTTGTGGTCAACGCGGAGAAGGTGGTCAGCAAGCAGCAGATCGTCGATCGGGTGTGGAGTACGGAGACCGGGCGCGACGGGCGGGTGGTGGAGACCTTCATCAGCCAGCTCCGGCGCAAAGTCGATGCCCGGAATCCGCCGCTGATCCACACGATTCGCGGTGTCGGCTACACCTTGCGGCACGGTGGCGGGCGTTCGTGAGCGCTCGCCGGTTGACCTTACGCACCCGGCTGCTGCTGGCTCTCGTCGCGATCGCCGGTATCGGAATGGCCACCTTCGGGCTGCTCAGCGTGACGATGTTGGATCGCGCGCTGCTCGATCGGGTGGACGACCAACTCGATCACGTTGCCAGCGATATGACTTCGACGAAACGGCCACCGCCGCCTCCGCCCTCCGGCCCGCCGGAGTACGACCAGTTGCCTTCGGATTTCCGGCTGATGTTCTTCGATGTAGACGGGCATCAGATCGGCAAGCTCGGCGCACCGGCCCAGGTGAGCACCGTGCCCGCATTGCCCGCGATGGACGCGGCATCGGTACGCGCCCGCGCGAACAGTGCGTTCACCGTCGGCGACCAGAACAGCGATATCCGTTGGCGGGTGCGCACTGTCGTGCAGCCCGCGACCGAATGGCAGCCCGATGGCGGCACCGTCGCTGTCGCGATGTCGCTGGCGACCACCGAGGCGACCACCGGCAATCTCCGCACGATCGAGTTGGTGGCGGGTGCGACGCTGTTGCTCGCCAGCTGCGTCATCGCGGCGGTTCTGGTGCGAATCGGTCTGCGCCCGTTGACCAGGATCGAGCACACCGCCGAGGCGATAGCGGCCGGAGATCTGGATCGCCGTGTCGCACAGACCGATCCGCATACCGAGGTCGGTCGGCTCGGTATCGCGTTCAATGTGATGGTCACCCGGCTGTCCACGGCACTGCGTCAGCTCGCCGATTCCGAGCAGCGGATGCGGGCGTTCATCGCCGACGCCTCGCATGAACTGCGCACCCCGCTCACCTCGGTGCGCGGCTACGCCGAGCTGTATCGGCGCGGTGGTGCGTCCGACCAGGTCGGGGCGGGGGAGATGATGAGCCGGATCGAGGGCGAGGCGATCCGGATGGGTGTGCTCGTCGACGACCTGTTGCTGTTGGCCAAATCCGATCAGGAGCGGGCGCTGAATCTGGTGGAGCTCGATCTGGTGGTGCTCGCCATGGAAGTTGTGCGCGACGCCGCCACCCGAGCCCCGGATCGGGATATCGGTCTCGAGAGTTCGGATGACCCGGTTCGGATCGTCGGGGACGAGCACCGGTTGCGGCAGGTCATAACGAATCTGGTCAACAATGCGTTGGTGCATACGCCCGCCGAGGCGTCGATCACCGTAACTGTCGGGATCAGGGCCGCGGCTGCGTTGACCGATCCGGTCGCCGCCGAAGCGGGTGCGGAACTGCCCGAGGCCTCCGAATTCGCGGTACTCGATGTGCACGACGACGGACCCGGCATCGCACCGGAGAACGCGCCGCGCATCTTCGATCGCTTCTATCGGGCCGCCGAATCACGTTCCCGCACTGGTGGTTCGGGACTCGGCCTCGCCATTGCCGATGCGATCCTTGGTGCGCACGGCGCCCGGATCCAGCTCTTGCGCACGCCCGGCGCGGGCGCGACCTTCCGAATTCTTTTCGCCGTCTCCTGATCATCGGCGGATTCGGCGCGCGGGTGACGAGTATGGGTTAAGTTAATGACCGTTCTGTTTCCGGGGTAGGAGAACGATGGCGCTGACCCTCGCCGAGCGCACGACGCTCGGCCTCATCTGTGACACCTTCGCACCCGGGGACGGTGCGGAGCTGCCGTCCGCATCGCGGCTGGGGGCCGTCGACGCCGTCGAGCGGTTGCTCGCGCGCAATCCGAGTGCGGCGGAGCGTCGTGCCTTCGAAACCCTGCTGCGCGTATGGAATTCCCGCGGGTTCGGATTGCTGCTCGGGGCCGGGCCGCGCCGGTTCGCCGATCTCACCCAGGACGAACGCGAGCAGGCGCTCGTCCGGCTCGCCAGCTCCCGGCTCGGCCGTAAGCGCGCGGTCTTCCAGGCGCTCAAGGGCGCGGCGTTGACGGCCTACTATGCGACGCCCGGCTCGACCGGGACCAATCCGGCATGGCGGGAGATGGGGTTTCCGGGTCCGCTCGGTGCTTTTCCCGATGCGCCGAAGCCCGCTCTTGCTCCGGTTCGACCGACCAGCGATACGACGCTCGATTGCGATGTGGTGGTGGTCGGATCCGGTGCGGGCGGTGGCACCGCGGCGGCGGTGCTCGCGGCGGCCGGACTGGATGTCGTGGTCGTCGAACGCGGCGGCTACTACGATGACGCGGACTTCGGCTCCGGCGAACTCGACGGATTGCTGAATCTGTACGCACCCGGCCCAGCGACTACACAGGAGGGCCAGCTTGGGCTGGTCGCCGGATCGTGTCTCGGCGGTGGCACGGTGGTCAACTGGACCACCTCGTTCCGCACGCCGGACGATGTGCGCGAGGAATGGGCGAGCCTGGGCGCCAAGCAGTTCGCCGCCGATGAGTACACCGAGGCGCTGGACGCCGTGGTGGCCAGACTCGGTGTCAACAGTGACCACTCCGGTGCCTCCGGTCGGGACACCGTCCTGGAACGCGGTCTGCGCGCATTGGATTGGCATGTCGATGCGATGCCACGCAATGTGCGCGAGTGTGATGCCGGAATCGAATGCGGGCGTTGTGGTTTCGGGTGCCGTATCGGTGCGAAGCGGTCGGTGACCAAGACCTGGCTGGCCGATGCCGCCGAGCACGGTGCCCGGCTGCTGATCGATACCGAGGTACGCACGATCACGTTGCGGGAGGGCAGTGCCAGTGGGGTCGAGGCCGTCACGTCGCAAGGTGACGCGGTCACCATCCGGGCTCGAGCGGTGGTCGTCGCGGCGGGGGCGGTCCAGACACCCGCTCTTCTGCGTCGCTCTGGAATATCCGGCCGCAATATCGGCCGCTATCTGCGATTGCATCCAGCCACCGCGGTCTTCGGCACCTTCGACGAGGAGATCCGGCCGTGGGAGGGCGGCATGCAGACGCGCTACTCCCGCGAGCACCGTGATCTCGACGGCCACGGCTACGGCGTGATCTATGAGACCGGGCCGTTGACGCCAGGCATGACGGTCGGGTTTCTGAATTGGACCGGCTCGGCGCAGCACCGCGCGATCATGCACAACCTCGCGCACACTGTCGCAGTCGGTGTGATCACCCGGGACCGCGACCACGGCACCGTATCGGTCGACCGTGCGGGTGATGCGGTGGTTCGCTATCGCCTGTCCGGATATGACCAAGCGCATATGCATGCCGGAATCGCGGGTGCGGCAAGAATTTTGGAAGCAGCCGGTGCGCTCTGCATCTTCTCGGGCCACCAGTCGGGCCCGGTCTACGAGCCCGGTGTCGCGGGGTCACATGACACCTTCGTCGCCGAATGTCTGCGTGCCGGTTATGATCCCGGCCGCTGCGCGATGGGCGCCCTGCACATTATGGGCTCGGCGCGCATGGGCGGTTCGCGCGCGGATTCGGCGACCGATCCGGACGGCGCGGTCTGGGATGTGCGGAATGTCGTTGTCGCGGACGCATCCTGCTTTCCGACCGCGTCGGGGGTGAACCCGATGCTCAGCATCGAGGCCATCGCCCGTATGAACGCATCACGACTGGCCGCTCGACTGACCTGAGCGTTGCCCGGCCGGTCAGCGTGCCCGATATGCCGTAGCCGCATTCTCGCGATGTTCGAGCAGATACTCGCCGACCGGTGAAGTGTGAAAGCTGATCTCCCGCACCGGCAGTCGGCGCGGGAGCAGCCGGTCAATAGCCGATTGTGAAGCGGCGCTGGATGAATCGCGGCAGTTCGACTTCGTCGAGTAGGGCGACCGCGGCGTCCTCGATGGAGATGCGGCTGTGGCCGTCGGTATCGCGGACCGGCTGGTCGCCGCCGACGCGGTAGCGGCCGGTGCGTTCGCCGGGGGCGATCAGTTCGGCCGGGCTGAGGTAGGTCCAGAGCCGGTTCGAGGTGCGCAGGACATCGAGGGCGGCGCGGTGGCCGCGTACCGCTGCGGCGTATTCGCGAGGCAGGCCGAGTCCGTCGAGAGTTTCGATCAGCAGTTGGTCGTCATCGGCGGTGACCCGGCCGGGCTGGTACTCCAGACTCCCCGCGCCGCCGACCACGATCAGCCGCGTGCGCGGGTGCGTGTGCAGTGCGTCGAGTAGCGAACGCGCGGCGCTCGCGTAGACCGTCGGATCGGCGATGGAGCGCGCGACGGTGTCATTGAAATCCCTTGCCGCATTCCCTGGTTGGTAGCAGCTGATCAGAACGTCCATGCCGGGGAGGGCGGCGGCAATGGCAGCGCTGTCGAAGATGTCGAGGCTGCGCCAGGTGAGGTTCGGCTGGCTGGTGGTGATCTGGCTGGCGTCCCTGGTGAACGCCGTGACGTGGTGGCCGCGGGTCACGGCCTCGGTGACTACCCGCTGGCCGATATTGCCGGTCGCGCCGACGATTCCGATGAACATGGTGCTCCTGGGTCTGATTGATACGGCGTGTAAAAACTATACGCTGTGAAGTCTTTTAGCAATGTCATGTTTTCTCACACGGATGTAGAGTTGCAGCCGTGGGTACTGGGACGCCGACCCGGCGGGAGTTACGACGCTCCGAGACGACAGCGGAGATCAAGCAGGTCGGGCTCCGTTTGATGGCCGAGGGTGGACCTGGCGCCATCACACTGCGGGCGATCGCGCGCGAGATGGGCATGACCGCCAATGCGGTCTACAGCTACTTCCCGACCCGTGACGATCTGATCACCGCGCTGATCAACGATGTGTACTCCGAACTGGCCGATGCGGTCGAAGCGGCCCGCGATGCCCGTCCCGCTGCCGACGCCGCAGGCCGAATTCTCGCGTGGGCCTGCGCATTTCGCGATTGGGCCGTGGCAAATCCGGCCGGTTTCCGTCTCATCTACGGCGATCCGGTGCCCAACTATGAGCCGCCCGAGGGCGGCGCCGCTCCGGACGCGGAACACCGCGTATGCGCGGGCCTGACCGGTTTGGCGGCCGGCGCGTGGCCGCGTGCCGAAAAGCACTATGCCGACAATGGTTTCGAGTGGTCGGACTTCGAACCGAAACTCGTCGACGAGGTCAAGGCGGAGTTCCCTGGCCTACCTCCCGCCGCCGTCGCCATCGCGCTGCGCATCTGGGGTCACCTGCACGGCCTGGTCTCCCTGGAAATCCTCGGCCACCTGCGCTCCCAGACCACCGATCCGGAAAAGCTCTACCGCAACGAGATCGGCCATCTCATCCGTTCGCTGGGGTTGCGGCCACCCGAGCGCTGAACCCTGGGTGTGGTTGCTGGGCGCTGTATCAGCTGGCGGCGCGGGTGCTGTCGAGTGTGTCGGCAGTCGAATCGCCGATGGCCGCGCGGGCGGCGCGTTCGGTGAGGGCGGCGAGGAAGGGGAGGCGGGCGTCGCCGAGGGACATGGCGTGGTTGCCGAGGTGGTTGGTGACGAAGCCGATGCCGAGGCCGAGACCAGGATTGGCGATACCGCCGGAGCCGCCGATGCCGAAGTGGCCGAGGGCCTGGCGAGTGAGGCGGGTGCCGACGATGGCGCGGTGGTAGCCGAGGGCGAAATGCGGTGGGGCGCCGAGAACGTAGTCGTAGCGGCTGTTCGGCAGCATTTCCGCGATGCGGCGGGTAGTTTCGGGACGGAGCAGGCGGCGGTGGCCGACCATGCCGTCATTGGCGATGCCGCCGTACATCTTGGCGATGGCGCGGGCGGTGAAAACACCGTTCCAGCCCGGCATCATCGCATCGTAGGGGCGCATGCCGAGGGTCATATCGGCCCAGCCGTCGTAGACCGCACCGCGGGCGGAATTCATTACCTTCACCGAGGCGAACGGTGCGACGAGCGTGTCGAACGGGACCCTGGCGATGCCGAGGCGGGGCGAGAGGCGGGCCAGCCGCTGCCGCTGGTTTTCGGGCACGCCGAACCAGAAATCATTGTCGCCCAGCGGCTCTCGAAGTTCGCTGCGGACGAGGTCGGCGAAGTCGCGACCGGTGGCGCGTTGCGCGATCTCCGCGACCAGGGTGCCGAAGGTCAGGCCGTGATATCCGGAAGCTCGCAGCCGCAATGGATCCGGCACGGATGCGGCCATCGCGGCGGCCACGGCGTCGTGATCGAGCAGATCGTTCGAATCGGCGACCAGACCGCGGGTGCGCTGCAATCCGGCGCGATGGTTCAGCACCTCGCGGATCGTGATACCGCCCTTGCCCCGCGCAGCGAATTCCGGCCAGTAGTCCGCCACCGGCGCGTCCAACTCGAGCACACCGCGCTCGATCAGCCGATGCGCGACCGTCGCGGTGACACCCTTTCCGGTCGAATACGACAGCGCCATGGAATCGGCCCGCCACCGCCGGTCGCTATCGGCCCACCCCGCCCAGATATCGAGCACCGGCTCGCCATGGAGGTACACCGCCAGCGCGCCACCGCCCTGGCTCTTACGCCGGAACATCGCGAAGAACTTGGCCGCGACGGCGGTGAACCGATCGTCGACCAGCATGTGACCGGGCACGCCCGCGCCGTCGGTGCTCGCAGCTGGCATGGTCAGACTCCTTTGTCGGATAACGCCGTGCAGGCTACTGCTAACACTTGCAAGCAGCCTGCTAACTGACTGTAACCAGGGTTACTGGATAGACGCAATGGTGCGTGCCGGTGGCCGGAATAGCCCGCGGCCGGAAAAGGTCCGAGCGGACCTCGCCGTGCTCGGGCGTCACGGCGCTGCTGGTACTCCGGTTGCCGAGGTGTTCGGGCCTATGTGGAATTCATCGACGGGTTCACCCACGGCCGGTTGGTCGGCAGTGACCAGGTACCGGCCGCGGGTGCGATCTCTCAAAGGCGCGGGTCGACCGGCTCCGATTCGAGGGCGAGGACCGCGAAGACCGCTTCGTGCACGCGCCACAGCGGTTCGCCCGCGACGAAGCGGTCCAGTGCCTCCAGGCCCAGTGCGTACTCGCGCAGCGCCATCGAGCGCTTGCGGCCGAGACCACGGGTGCGCAACCTGCGTAGGTTGTCCTCGCGCAGGTACTCCGGGCCGTAGATTATCCGAAGATATTCGGGGCCACGGCATTTCACGCCAGGCTGGACCAGGTGATCGCCTTCGCTGCGGACCATCGCGTCGTACGGCTTCACCACCATGCCCTCGCCACCCGCCGTGGTCAGCTCGCTCCACCAGGTGGTCGCGGCGGCCGCGCTGGCCGAATCGGTTAGATCGACGATCTTTCGGCCGGTCGGGGTGAACAGCTCGGCGTCGGCAGCGACCAGCCGGTCGATATTCGACAGGTGCCAATCATGGTCACGCACCGCGTAATTGCTGCCCGCACCGGCCAGGATCTGGAACGGTGCGATACGCAGACCGTCCAGGCCGTCGACCGGCCAACAGTAGCGGCCGTAGGCGGTGGTGAAGGCCGCCGCGTCGGTCTTGCGTGCGGCGGTACGGTCCGCTAACTCGGTGACATCCAGACCCCGTGCCGCGACGGCGGTCAGCAGGTCGGACGCGGTGCCGAGTGCCGCACGGGCGGCCGCACCGACGGCAGCGTACTGATTGCGCAGCAGGCCAACGGCTTTGGCCGACCACGGCATGAGCTCGGTATCGAGCAGCAGCCATTCGGTGTTCAATTCCTCGAACAGGCCAGCCGTTTCGGCGGCGGTACGTACTCGGGCGAGCAGCTCCTCGGTCTGCGCGGTGTCGTCGAAGAACGGCCGCCCGGTACGGGTGTAGAGCGCGCCGGTACTGCCGTCGTCGACGCCGAAGCGATCGGCCGCGACCTGTGCTGAGCGCGTCACGAGGACGATCGCGCGCGAGCCCATGTGCTTCTCCTCGCATACCACGCGCCGAACACCCTCGGACCGGTAGTAGTCGAACGCTTCGGCGGGATGCTCGAGGTAACCGTCCAGTTGGGTGGTCGCACACGGCGCCATGGTCGGCGGCAGGTACACCAGCCAGCGCGGATCGATGGCAAAGCGACTCATCACCTCCAATGCGGCCCCGGCGTTCTCCTCATGTACACCGACGCGACCGTGCTGACGGGTCTCCACCACCCGGCGGCCCAGCACATCGTCCAGATCGAGCACGCCGGGATCGCGGTGCACCACGCCGCCCGGTATCGCGATGGTGGTGGCCTGCAGCGGCCGCACCGGCTCGTACCAAACCCGTTCGGCCGGAACCGTAACCGGCAAACGCTCCGGATACCGCAGGGCCGAGAGCTTGCCACCGAAGACGACGCCGGTATCCAGGCACAATGTGTTGTTCACCCAGCGCAGATCGGTCACGGGCGTGTGGCCGTACAGCACGGTGGCGCGGCCGCGGTAATCCTCGGCCCACGGATAACGCACCGGCAGACCGTATTCGTCGGTCTCCCCGGTGGATTCGCCGTACATCGCGAAGGCGCGAACCCGACCCGACGCGCGCCCGTGGTACTCCTCCTTCAGCCCGGCGTGTGCGACCACCAGTCTGCCGCCATCGAGCACATAGTGGCTGATCAGGCCGCGGCAGAAGTCCAGCGCCGCCTTGCGGAAATCCTCATCCTCGGTCTCCAACTGGGCCAGTGATTCCGCGAGCCCGTGCGCGATACGCACCTTCTTCCCGTCGAGTGCGCGCACCAGCTTGTTCTCGTGATTTCCGGTGACGCACAATGCGTTTCCGGCGTGCACCATCCCCATGACGAGTCGGAGCACACCGGGGGTATCCGGCCCGCGATCGACCAGATCACCGACGAATACCGCGGTCCGCCCCGCCGGGTGGCTCGCACCGACCGCCCGGCCCGCATCGTCACGCGCCAGGTCGTAGCCGAGTTCGCCGAGCAGCGTTTCCAATTCGGCGCGGCAGCCGTGCACGTCGCCGATCACATCGAATGGTCCGGTGAGTTCACGCTTATCGTTCCAGGCCTTTTCGTCGACGATGCTCGCCGACTCGATCTCCTCGACGCCGCGCAGTATGTACACCTTCCGGAAGCCCTCGCGTTCCAGACCGCGCAGGCTCCGGCGCAGTTCGCGCTGCTGACGGGAGATCACATGCCTGGGCAGGTGCGACCGGTCCGGGCGTCGCGTATTGCGTTCGAAGCACATGTCATCGGGGACGTCGAGCACGATCGCCACCGGCAGCACATCGTGCGCTCGCGCCACCGCGATCAGTTCCTGACGCGCCTTGGGCTGCACATTGGTGGCATCGATAACGGTGCGCAGGCCGCGCCGCAGCCGGATACCGGCGATGTGGTGCAGCAATGCGAACGCGTCCGGCGTCGAGGACTGATCGTTCTCGTCATCGCTGACGATGCCGCGACAGGTATCAGAGGAGACGACCGCGGTATGCCGAAAGTGCTTGCGCGCGAATGTCGATTTGCCGGATCCGGTGCTGCCGATCAGCACGACGAGGGAGAGCTCCGGGACGGATAGCTCGGTCATCACGCGGTTCCTCTCGTACTGCCTTCGGTCGCGGCCTTGGTGAACAGCGCCAGCTGCGTGGGCGGGCCGAATTCGGGATGTTCGACACCGACCGGCACGAAGCGCACCGCGTACCCGTACCGCTCGGCCACGCCAGCGGACCAGCCCGCGAATTCTGCACGGCTCCATTCGAATCGGTGGTCGGAGTGCCTGAACTCGCCCGCGGGTAGCGTCTCGTACACCACATTGTGCTCGGCATTCGGTGTCGTCACCACCACGGAACCCGGTGCGGCCGAACCGAATACGGCGTATTCCAGCGCACCCAGCCGCGGCGGATCGATATGCTCGACGACCTCCATCAGCACGGCAGCGTCGTAGCCGCGCAACCGAGCATCGGTATACGTCAGAGCTCCCTGCAGCAATGTCAAGCGCTGCGCCACCCGCTCCGGCATCCGCTCCAGCCGCAAGCGCCGCTTGCTGATGTTCAGCGCTCGCATCGATACGTCGACACCGACGACCTCGGTAAAAGCCTTGTCCGCCAACAATTCCCGCAGCAAGGCACCCTCACCGCAACCGAGATCGAGCACCCGGTGCGCCCCGACCTCCCGCAGCGCGGCCAAAACGGCGGCGCGTCGCATGACCGCCAACGACGGTGGCCGCTCGTCGCTGTCGGCCACCGACGCAGGCTGCGTCGGCCCGGAGGGTTCCACGGCGAGCTCGGCGGTGCTGTTTTCGGCAGACTCCGCCTCGTCGAACCCCTGCTCGACCGCATCGAGCTCCTCCGCCTCGACATCGTCCACCTCGG
>NZ_BDAZ01000062.1 GCF_001612725.1 Nocardia anaemiae NBRC 100462
ACCAGCGTCACACTGATCGACAGTTCGCCGCTGTTCCCAACACCCCAGGGTGGCCGTCGGCGGCCCGGAGGGTTCCGGCATGTCATCGCCAACTCTCTGGCCGAACGGCCTTGTCACGCTGGCCATTCAGTATGGGCATCTTCGCCAACCATATCGGGCAACCCGCAACTTCGCGATGGACGCCCTCGGCCAGATGAAGGCATCCGGTGTCCGGAACCTCATCGAGCCGTACTATGGCGAGCCCGCGGTTCGGCCGTTGTCTCGTCAGGACCATCACGGCGATCCGCCCCACGCTATCGGACGATGAGGGTTTGCCGAATCTCGTCCGAGCCGAACCAGTCCGCGCTGAACCGCAGCGCAAGTTCGGCGTCGAAGCGTCGGCACGAGAAGATGTTCAGATAGGCCCGACCCAGCTTCTCGCTGAAATGCCCTACGACGCTGGAGGTCTCGATCAACTGCACCAGGGTATAGCCGGAGGTGGCCGGATCGTTGTGGCCGAAGTGCTCGACTATCGGCTCACCGTAGGGGTTCATCTCGATCAGCCTGACCAGTTCACGGGCATAACCCCGAATGGTCTCGGCGTCGCTGATCGCCTCGGGGGCGCAGCCGCCAAGGTCCAGGATCAATTCCATCCCGAAGCTCATCGCGCCCACGCTGTCGTGCCGCCACCGGTGCACCATCAACGCTCCCCGAATTCGTAGGCGACGAATGTCTGGGTATCGAGTGTGCGCAATCGCGGATCGCTGTAGCGCCCCAGAATTCGCAGCGAGGACGCGAGCACGGCCTTCTCGTCGACGTTGAACGAGCAGTAGTCCATGAGCGCGACGCCACCGGCGTGGCGCTGCGGGGCGGACATGGCCTCCAGCATGGCCGCGAAGCCGCCGAACCGGTCTGGCCGGACACCGATGAAACCGATGTACCACAACGTGCGGGCCGCATAGTGCTCCGGATAGATGCGCCGGAAATAGGCGGACGAGATGAGCGGCCACGCGTCCAGGTCGTTCGTCGACACACCAAGCCCGACAAGGGAGTTGTCGTCGTCGAACAGCAGGTACTTGGCGATCCGCTCGTCACCCATAACATCGACGAACTCGTCGCGGTGCATGAGATGGCGCTGCGCGGCCATTGCGTTGATCTCGGTGAACGTTTCACGGTAGAAGGTCCACGCCTCGTCGCGGTCGAGCGTCGGACCCATTTCTGGCGTCTCGATGATTTTCACAGTCTTGCTTCCGCCGAGATTTCGGACCGAAGTGCCCTTCCGCCCGTTCAGGTCGGGGTTGAACGCTATCGGCGGCAGACTGGGCGGAAAAGAGCCAATATCGTCGAACTGCGCTGGGCCGGACATGCGGCGCGCGAACACCCGGCGCTGTTCGTGGCAGGGGTCCGCGCAATCGCAGCCCACCCGAAATCGCCACTAGGCGTGGTCACCGATTTCGGCGGCAGGCACTTCCAGCACGCGCGCCAACAATTGCCGCAGGTCCTCCGGGTCCACCCGCTCGGGAATGCTCCTTGTCAGCGTTCCTCCAGGTCGAGTTCACGGTTTCCGACGCTGCTTCCGACCGTGGCGGATGCCGCAGCGTGCGGTGCGCACAGCTGGAGGGGCACGGCCTCGCCGCCGTGCGGATCGCGGCGACCACCTGGTCGACACGGTCGCTGTGGCAACCACCACCGATCAGCGCCCGGACGATTGCTCGTGGTCACCACCAAATCCGGAGTCGAGCTCGGCCGCCTAGTCCTCGCCACCGCCGAATCCTACAATTTTGCAACGGATTTCAGGCGCGGAACACTATGTGGGTGGGCGTGGGCGGTCCTCGGCGGCCGATGCGCTGATGGCGGGAGGCTCCGGTGTCGCAGGCATGTTGGATTTCGATTCGGCAGAACCGGTTTCCGTTTCGTTCGTATCCTGATCCGATTCCGATTTGCGGTCGGTCCGCACCCATGGCGTGGGGCGTGTGGTGAACGTTGCCGTCCCCCTGGGTGGGCGGGTGGTCGACCACGGTGAGGTGACCGACTTGCGGTCGGTCGGCTCGAGTTCGGTCGGACGGTCGGCAGCCGGACGAGATGTCTTGCACAGCCGGTTTACCTGATGTCGGGCGGGGAGCCGACGCCCCGGGGGCGGCCGTCCATGGAGTCGCTGGTGCCGACTGGTCCGTCGGTCCGACCGCTTGTGGCACGAAGGGAGCTGACTCGCTGGCGGTTGTTGCGCCGAAATCGCTGTCTGCTCGGTTGCCGAGGGTGATCGGGCCGGATTCGCGGATATCGATCCGGCTTTCGGGTTGGTCGGCCGACTGGGATGCGGCCGCCGAGGACTCGGTCGCCGGAGAGTTAGTCGTATCGCCGCGAGGCGATACCTGCTCATTCGGTGCCGAACCCTCGGCTCCGCTCGGTGCGGTTGCGCCCGCCAACTCACTGGTTGACGCACTCATTGGGTTCGAGAGATCTGCTCGGGAAGCCGATGCGGTGGTCTGGGCCGTGCTCGACTGTCGGCCATCCGCAACTTTGGCGGAGTTCTCGACACCGGGGGCGGGTTTGTCAGTGATCTCGTGACCAGCATCGGGCGCCCAGACGTCTGCTGGGGTCGGATGGTGGGCGGTCGACCCTTCGGCCGACCGGTGCGGCGAGTCGACACCACTCGTAGTCGGCGGTTGGTCGAAATCGGTTCGGGTCGGTGGTAGATCGCTTGCGCCGCGCTCAGGAACATCCGAGTCGTAGGGAGCGTAGGGGCCGTACCAGCTTCTGATCGAGCGTGGTGTCAGCGAGGAACTCGCCCGGTTCGCGCGAACCCATGCGTCGTGGACCGAATCCGACGTGGGCCTCGGCGATCTGCTGGTCGGCCTTGCCGACAAGATCTGGAAGGGCAAACGCGTGCCCGAACTCGAACAGCTGGTCGTGCAACGACTCGCCACTGCCGAGGGTGAGGAGCCGTGGCAAGTTTTCATGGCCATCGACGACGAGCTCACCCGCATCACCGCCGATGCCGATCAGCGGCTCGCCTTCCAAGCCAACTACCCGATTACCGCTCGAGTTGCCCCGATTACGGTCAGGGGGTGGATCGTCCTCGGCGAGCGCGGCGAGATCGCCTTGACACGCCGGACCCACGATGAACGATCAGCGTCGGCGCGTCTGCGGCATGCAAGTCACCCGCGGCTGGGATGCGCAAATTCGGCGAACAGGACACGGCCGAGCGGGAACTCAACGTCGACGAGCAGAAAACCGTTGTCTGCCAGACATTTCTGCCCACCAGCAGCGAAATTCTCCTCGCCCCACGCCAACCCCGAAAGCCCGTGTTTCCGCCGTGCGCGCCGCGGCAAAGAGCAGGTCGATGGCAGCGAGGCGACCGTCGTAGCGGACAGCCCGGTCGCCGTGCGAAGGCCACGTACGAGCCCCGCACTGCGGCATCCCAGCGGTCGACCTCGGTGGTGCGATGTGCGTCGGCATCGCGACGCTTAGACCGGGTACATGTCCGCGATGACCCCGCCGTTTTCCAGTTGCCCATGTTTTGCGTGCCCCGCCGACCAGCACGAACCTACGGTCCGTCCTGCTCGTGGGCAGAACCCGGCCCGGACAATTCTTCGGGGTGAACGACCTTGCCGATGTCGTGGGTCGCCGCCCCGAACAACACCGCCACACGGTCGACCTCCACCCCCCCGTAGTTCGTTGCGACCCAGTCGACCAACTCGCAGGCCACATCATGCACTGCCCGCAAGTGCGCTCCGAGCCGGGGCGGAGCGTCCAGACTCTCCAGCAAGACCTCGACGCGCTCCGGCAGCCTCCGAAGATCCAGCCCGCCGCGATCAGTCAGGGCTCGTCGAAGTACTACCGAGGACACGGCGACAACGGTAATGCCAGAACCGATGGGACCAACCGTCCACACAACCCCAAGCAATGAAAGGCATTGTCCCCGTGCGCCAGGCTCGGTGTCTCGTCCCGTGCCGAACTTGCCGTGGTCGTCCCCAGCGTCCGGCACCGGCCATACCTCGACCAGGAGAGAACCCTTCCCGCACCCCGCGTCGTGATACCTCGGGGCGGGCTTCGGTCAGCCGTTATCGGTCGACAAGCGTGACGAATGTAGGGGTTTCCCGACTGCCTCGATCCACGCACAAGCGACAGACTTTGGGTGACCGACTCGCCGCAAAGGGGCATCGCCGGCCGAAATTCCTCGTGGGCAGACAACCGGAATTTCCGGTAGGAGCATCGATGACGACCAGTGGGAGACCCATTCGAGAGGCGCACGGGGGGGTCACCGAGACGTTGTCATCGCTGCAGAACTGGGTGGAGGCCGTGTGCGAGATGGAATTGCGGCGCTTGGGCTCCCGCGCACCCGGGCTCGACGCCGATGCCCGAGCGGAGGTGGCCCGTGCGATCCAGAGGGTAGTGGACGGCCTGCTCGGCGACCTCGGATCCCGGGTGGCCCGCGACGCCGCCCTTGTCGACGCGCTTCGGGTGTTCTTCGAATTCGACCGTGTAGGAGGCAAGCAGTGATCAGAGTGGGTGTGGCAGTGCCACCAGCAAACCCAGCGGTGGAGCCGGAGTTTTCCCGTCTCCTCGGCGCGCGGGCGGACCTCCATGTCACCCGCTTCCCGGTACGGCCCGGCTGCTCGCTGGCCGAGCGCCTGGATGCCTATAACGATGCGCTGCCCGAGATGATCCGTTCGTTCGGCGGCTTGCGGCTCGACGCGCTGGTCATGGCCTGCAGCGGCTCCCGCTACTTGCTGGGCCCGGCCGAGGACCGCCGCAATTGTGCCGAACTGAGCGCAGAGTTCGGTCTGCCGGTCGCCTCTGCCACCGAGGCCATCAGGCGGGCGCTGGAACACCTTGGTGCCGACGAGGTCACGTTGGTCTCGCCGTACCAGCCATGGTTGACAGCAAGCGCCGAACGGTTCTGGACCACGGCGGGCATCCGGATCGCGCAGGTGGTCGCGGTGCAGGCCGGGACGCATTTCGCGCCCTACGAGGTGACCACGGACCAACTTGTCGCTCAGATCGAGCAGGCCGCGGTGTCGCGGGACGCGGTGCTGCTGCTGACCGGCACCGGTATGCGAACGCTGCGCGCGATCGATCTGCTGACGGAGGGGAATGAATGGGTCGTTCTTACCTCCAACCTGTGTGGTGTCTGGTGGGCGCTGACCAGCGCGGGCCTGCGTGCAGGACTGGGGCGCGTCGAGCAGGTCGCGATATGAGCGTCGACGTGATCGTCGTGGGGGCGGGGCCGGTCGGGCTGGTCGCGGCGCTCACCTTGGCCAGGGCCGGGGTGTCGGCGCTGGTGCTGGAGCGCGAGCCGGAGCGGGCAACGCGCTCGCGCGCGGCCACCTTTCACCCGGCCACGCTCGACCTTCTCGACGAGCTTGCGGTGGCAACGGATCTGGTTGCGCGCGGCCTGCTCGTGGACCGCTTGCAGTGGCGCGACCTGTCCGGGGTTGTGTTCGCGGAGATGACGATGGGCGTTTTGGCAGGCATGACCGGCTACCCCTTCCGACTGCATGTGGAGCAGTCGGTGCTGACCACACTGTTGCTCGGCGCCCTGGAGGCGCACCCGGAGGCTGAGGTCCGGTTCGGTACTCCAGTCGAAACCGTTACCGACACAGGCACATCCGTGCGGATACGCACCGCATGCGGTTGGGAACGGGCCCGGTACCTTATCGCGGCCGACGGTGCGCACAGCACCGTCAGGATCTCGCTCGGTCTGCCGCTGCCTCAGTTCTTCTACCCGACGCAGGCGCTACGGATCTTCACCCGCTCACCGTTGGACGAACTGCTTCCGGGCCTGGCGCCGGTGACCTACATCCGCGACCCGGGTCAGTCGTGCAGTCTGCTGCAGTTGCCCGACCACTGGCGGCTCATCCTCCGGCTGCCCCGCGACGGGCCGACGCCGCAGTACGTGGCTGGACTGGAGCTGAGCGAGCTGAATGTCATCGACATGCATCGCTACAGCCTGGCCAGTGGCGTACTCGGCGCATTCCATCACGGCCGGGTGTTGTTCGCGGGCGACGCCGCCCACATCACCTCCACCGCAGGCGGTCTCAACATGAACGCCGGCATCCACGACGCGGTCGATCTCGGCAGGACCCTGGCCGATGTGCTCGCCGGGCACGCGTCATCGGGCGCGTTGGTGGATTGGTCACGGCGCCGCCGCACGGTACTGGTCGACCATGTCGTCCCGACCAGTGAGGCCAGGGTCGTGGGCGTGCAGGACGGTGACAGCGCCCAGTTGTCCGCGGCTGTCGCCGCGCTCAGTGCCATTGCCGCCGATCCTCAGGCCACCAGGGCTTATCTGGTCAAGGCCGCCATGCTCGACACTGTCCCTCTTCCGGTAAGGCACATCTGATATGCGAATTCGGTTCCAGAAGCATGCCGTCGAGGGGCGCTCACCGCTGCTCGACAAGCTCTATGTCGACCATCTGGCGAAAGTCTCCGATCCCGACACCACAGTCGAGATCCGCACCCTGCCATCGCAGCTCTATGCGGCAGAGCTGCCCGAGGAGTTGGTCGGGTTCGGGGCGCTCGGACTGCTGTTCGGCGACTATTTCGCGCGCGTGGCCGTCTCGGCCGAACGCGACGGCTGTGCGGCGTGGATCAGCGGCGCAGGCCAAGACCCGGGGCTGGCAGCCGCGCGGGTGCGCGCCACCATCCCCGTTGTCGGGTATGGCGATGCCACCTGGCAGGCCGCTCGGCACGAGCGTCATCGGCTTGGCGTGCTCGGCTTCATCCCGCATCTGGTCGAGCCGGTCACCGCCAATATCGCTTCCGCAGGCGCCACCCTGGCCTCCTACCAGGTGATCGATGACGGCGCCGTCGTCGCCCGTGCGCTGGCCGAGGACTTCGAGCCGTTCGTGCGGGAGTACACCGCTGCCGCCGAGCGGGCCGCCAAGTCCGGTGCGCAGTGGCTGGTGCCCGCGGAGGGCATACCCAACGAGATCCTCGTCCACCTGGAGATCCGGGAGCTTTGCGGGCTGCCGGTCATCGACCCCGGCGGGTTGGCGATCAAGACCGCTGAGCACCTGGTGAGACTCCGTGATCTCGGTATAACGGCCAGGGCTGCAACCGGATATTGGTGCAGGCGGCCGTCCCCAGACATCGTCGCACACGTCGAGCAGATCTTGGAGGTCAGGTCATGAGCTTCCCCGCCGACCGGCCCCGGCGACTCCGCCGTACCGCCGCACTGCGAGCGCTTGTCGCCGAGAACCGGCTGCACCCGTCGGAGCTCGTTCAGCCCATGTTCGTGCGCGAGGGCATCGAGGAGCCGAGGCCCATCCCCGCTATGCCCGGTCAGGTCCAGCACACGCGCGAGAGCCTGCGCAAGGCGGCCGCGGCCGCGGCGCAGGCGGGCGTGGGCGGCATCATGATCTTCGGTGTGCCCGAACTCAAGTACCCCGACGGTCGCGGTGCGTGGGACGAGCACGGCATCGCACAGCTCGCGATCGCCGACGTCGCGGCGGAGGTGGGCGACGCGACCGTGGTGATCGGCGATGTCAATCTCGACGAATACACCGATCACGGCCAGGTCGGACTCCTCGGCGCCGACGGCGACGTGGACAACGACGCCACGCTGCTTGCCTACGTTCGAGTTGCGTTGGCACAGGCCAGAGCTGGCGCCGACCTGGTAGCGCCGAGTGGGATGATGGACGGCCAGGTCGCCGCAATCCGTGCCGGACTGGACGGCGCCGGATATGAGCGCGTCGCCATACTGGCTTACGCCGCCAAATATGATTCCGCGTTCTACGGTCCCTTCCGCACGGCTGTCGAATCCTCGTTCATTGGCGCCAGATCCACACATCAACAGGATCCGGCCAACCTCCGCGAGGCGATCCGCGAGGTGATGCTCGACGTCGAAGAAGGCGCCGACCTGGTCATGGTCAAACCGGCAGGCCTCTACCTCGATGTGGTGCGCAGAGTGGCCGACGCGGTGGACGTGCCGGTCGCTGCCTACCAGGTTTCGGGGGAGTATTCCGCGATCGAGGCTGCGGCGTCGCACGGGATGTTGCAGCGGGACAGAGCCATCGAGGAGAGCCTCACCGCCATCCGCCGGGCCGGGGCGCGGATCATCCTCACCTATTGGGCCACCGAGTTCGCGCAGCGACTGCATGGGTAGCGATGATCGGCGGGTTTGGCCACTACCCGGCCAGGGTGAGTCGGCGCGCCTGTTGCTGCGTGGAGATCAGCGCGAGCGGGCGTCGACGTGCACGGCATTGGCGACGCCGCGGCGCCGAGCGCGCTCTACGAGGCCGCTGCGATAGGACTCACCGTGGCGCGCAAGTACTCTCGGATGTGTCTGTCCCACCACCCGGTACTGTGCGGCCGGGCGCAAGTCGGCGATGTGGGCCATCGCGTCGATGCCCCATTCGATGCCTTTTCCCTTGCCGAGCAGGCCCCAGGTCAGGATTATCGGCGTCCGGGAGATCGGCTGGTGTTGGTCGCCGGGCTGTCCGGAGCGATTGTCGGTGCCACCGTGCGGAATCACCCGGACCTTGGCCGGGTCGAGGGCGTAGTGGTCGATGAGTCGTCGGCGAGCCGTGTTCGTCATGGTGACGACGGCCGCGCAATTGTCAGCGAGCTGGTCGAGGATCATCCGCTGCTGTGGTGTCGGGTTGACCGGCACCGTATGCAGCACGACGATGGCCGGAACCCGAAGGGCGCGAATGACTTCGAGGACATCGACGCCGTCTCGCCCGCTATAGATGCCGTATTCGTGCTGGATGATCGCGATATCGAAGCGGTTGAGCGCGATAGCCGCGGCGGCGGCACCGCGGTGGTCGCTGCGCTCCCACTGGTGCGCCACCTCAGCGGGCGGTGTCGGATCCGGAGTGTCGACCACGGCAACGACACCGACGGTCGGGCGGCGCCCGATATCGACCGGCGCAGAACCGATTTCGCCGGGCGCGGTCAACGCATCGACGAGTGCGCAAACCATTTCGACTTCATGCCGCCGACCTACAGCAGGCTGGTGTCGACACCGATGGTGACGACGATTCACGGCTTCTCCTCACCGAAAATCCTTCCGATTTACCGGGAATTCGGTGACATCGCCCACTATGTGGCAATCTCCGACGCCGATCGCGACCCGGATCTGCGCTATGCAGCGACGATTCATCACGGTATCGATCTCACCCAGTTCACATTTCGGCCCGAGCACGGCGAATATCTGCTCTTTCTGGACAGAATTCATCCGGATAAAGGGACGCACCTGGCGATCGAGGTAGCGCGGCAGGCCGGACTGCCATTGATCATCGCGGGCGTGATCCAAGACGAGGAATACTTCCGCTCGGCGATCGAACCGCATCTCACCGGCACCGATGTGACCTACCTCGGTCCGGTCGGTCCGGCAGAGCGGGACGCGCTACTCGGAAGTGCCCGTGCACTGCTGCATTTGATCGGTTTCGCCGAGCCGTTCGGCCTGTCGGTCGTCGAAGCCATGGCCACCGGGACACCGGTCATCGCAACACCATTGGGTTCGATGCCGGAGATCATCCGCCACGGTCGCACCGGATTCCTCGTCGCCGAGGTCGCGGGTGCCGTCGCGGCGGTATCGGATATCGAGCGAATCGACCGCTCCGCCTGCCGGGACGATGTCTTCGAACGCTTCACCGCTGACCGCATGATCGATGCCTATCTGGCTCTGTTCACACGGACCGTACGAGATCGCGGACGTCGCGCCGAATCGGCCGAGCCGGCACCGCAACAGGCCATCGGCTCGCCCGGTCTGTTCTCACACGCCGGACTGTAATCGACAGTGCCCCAAGGCTACTGATTCTCAGACCGGATGCCGAGTTGGTTCGGCCTTTCGGTTCGTGATGCCCACCGCATTCGCTTGTTCGGGACGCTGATCAGATCGTGCAGTTCAGCGGTGAGATTGGCGGTCCACGGCCACCACGCGCCACCGAACTGCCCCGAACTGGAGTCGCTTCGACGCAGCAGCAGGCGTGGCGTGCGGGTAGGTGTCCGGAACGGTTGCAGGTCGCGTGGAGGCGGGCCAATGTTCCCGACCATGTCGCGGTGATTGGTTATCAGGCGCTGCGTGCGATGTGAGTCATGATCTGGTCTCGATTCCACCGACGGCCAGGGGCGCGGGTTCGGGCTCGACAGCGGCCAACAGGGCCGCGCGCGGTGGCCGACGGGATTAGCCGGAGCACGATCAAGCCGCTGTCACGGCCGGAGGCGAACATCGTGTTCCACCGCTCGAAGCGATAGGGATCGAGTCGGACCACGAGGTTGTCGACGATTATTAGCCGTTGGCCGACAACGTATCCGGGCCCAGCCGAACGTCCGTAAATAGCCGACGAGCGCATCCTAGGTCGGGTATGTGCCGTCGTGAAGCGTGAGCGCGTCGACAGGGCGTTGCTCATCCTCTCGGCACCCGCAGCGCCGACGATGATCGCGCTCGTCGAGGAAACGCTCGAATGCCAGCGCGCCTCGCCCTGCTCCGGGCCGGAATCTCCCCGGGGGCGTACTGTCTTGGGAACGAGACCGCCGAGGTCTTGCAACCAAAGGATGCCCAGTTGTCCGACAAATCTCCGCGTAGCACGATGTCCAAAAAGCAGGGGAAATCGATCAAGGAGAAACGAGCGGAGAAGAAGGCCAAGTCAGCCGCCGCTCAATCCGGCGTTGAAGCCTTGGAGAACAGGGACAAGAAGCGCAAGTAGACATACTCCTGTGCGGCATCGGAGCTCAGCCCTCACGGGCTCAGCTCCGATATGGGGAGATCGACGTCCTGCCGAGTCGACCAACGAATCTCCCCGGACTCGTCGAGCCACTGGGGACGCGCTCGATCCTTGCTCGGCGACCCACGCGCACCGCGTACGGCATGAGTCCGGCGGCGATCGCCCGAGACAGGCGATCTGACGGAGGTCCGAGGCTCCCTTCCTGAATGGTTTGGGACGTTCAGTCGAACGCCCAGGGCGGTGAGAGTGGGGCCGAACGTGGGCCTCGATCAACGGCAGCCCCACTATTCGTTGCCCTCGCCCAGGAATTGCGGTTCGACGGGGCAGGAGCGAAACTGTCCATCACGCATCCGCTGGACGTGTGGCAGGTCACGAAGGTCCACTGGACCAGGTCAAAGGGGAACGGCATGTCGAACACGCCGACACCAGTGGTATTCATTCACGGGCTGTGGCTGCACGCCACCAGCTGGGGGCCATGGCTCGAGCATTTCCGCGCGGCCGGCTATGCGCCCGTTGCCCCCGGCTGGCCCGGCGAGCCCGACACAGTCGCCGCGGCGAGGGCCCATCCGGAGGCGGTCGCCGACATCGGAATCGATGACGCCGCAGCACATTTCGCTGCCATCATCGAGGAGCTGCCCGCCTCGCCGATCATCATCGGTCACTCCTTCGGCGGACTGCTCACCGAGAAGCTGATGGGCCGGAACCTCGGAATCGCCGGTGTCGCAATCGATCCGGCCCAAATCAAAGGGGTGCTGCCGCTGCCGCTCGCGCAGCTGAGATCCGGACTGCCAGCCCTCGGCAACCCCACCAACCTGCACAAAGCGGTGTCGTTGACCGAGAAGCAGTTCCGATATGGCTTCGGTAACGCGGTCAGCGAGCAGGAGTCCGCCGAGTTGTTCGAGAAGTGAACGGTGCCCTCGCCCGCGCGGCCGTTGTTCCAGGCGGCCGCGGCGAATTTCGTCCTGCATTCCCAGGCCGAGGTTGACACCGCCAATTCGAATCGTGGTCCCCTGCTGCTCATCTCGGGTCTCGAGGATCACACCGTCCCCGATGTGGTGACCAGGTCGACGCTGAAGCAGTACCGCGATTCCGCTGCGGTCACCGAACTGCGGCAGTTCGAGGGCCGCGGCCATTCCCTGACCATCGACAGCGGCTGGAAGGATGTGGCGGACGCGATCCTGATGTGGCTGGCGGACAAGGGCTTCTGACACGAGGAAAGACGCAGTCATGGATCTGGGTTTGACCGGCACTCTGGCGTGGTGACGCGCAGCGAGCCGCGGTATTGGGCCGGCCGTCACTCGAACCTTGGTCGACGAGGGCGCGGTCGTGGTTGCCGCGGCTCGGCACGCCGGAGACGACCTGAGGACCCCTCGCCGGCACCGGGCGTGTCGACCGCCTGAATACTCGCGGCGTCGATCACCGCTCGCGACCAGTCGATCTACCCCGGCTGCCCATCTCGTCGAATACCGTCCGGCGCAGCCGGGTCCATACGATCAAACACCATGCGGCACAACAGCTTCCTGCTCATACCAAGCGGATTACATCTATGTAGGGCAATATCTCAGTGTTCGAGGGCCAGCCGCATTCCCAGGCCGATGAAGATGCCACCCGTGGCGGTGTCTATGCGCCTACGGGCGTTGCGCCGAGCAGTGAGCCAGCGTCCGATCCGTCCAGCCAGCAGACCGATAGTGCCGTCGACGAGGAATTCCAGGGCGATCAGGATGATGCCGAGGATCACGAATTGCGTCCCGACCTGGCCCAGTTGGGGGTTGATGAACTGAGGCAAAAAGGCGATGGTGAACGTGACCATCTTCGGATTGAGCAAATTGGTCGTCAGGCCAGCGAGGTAGGCGCGCCGGCCTGACATCCGGCCACCGTCGGCAGGTGCCTGGTCATGGTTGTCGTTGCGGTGGCGCACCATCTGGATGCCCAGGTAGATCAGGTAGGCCGCGCCAGTGATCCGAATGGCCGTGAAGGCGGTCGGGACAGAGGCGAACAAGGCGGCCAGGCCAGCCGCCGCTACGGTGACGTGGACGGCCTCGCTGGTGGCCACGCCAGCGGTGGCCAAAAGGCCCGCTCGCCGACCTCCGCGGATACCGCACCCGAGGACGAACAGCATGTCGGGACCGGGAGTAATCATGGCAACGACCGTGGTCAAGGTGAACGCCACGAGTAGGTGATCATCGATAGGCACCATCCGAGTGTCGCAAACCAGTGTCCGGTAGGAAACCGATGTCCAGCAGGCCCAATCGAATTACGCCCATGTGAGACACCGTCTTGTGACTCGTTTCGGTTGGATTGTGTTGTTGTATAGGACAATTGCGGTGGTGTCGGAGCGGGTGCTGTCGTCGGTGGTAGGTGCGTTCGATCCAGCCGACGATCGCCAAGCGCAGATCCTCACGTGTGGGCCAGCGACGGCGGTCGAGCACATTGCGTTGCAGCAGCGCGAAAACGATTCCATCGCCGCGTTTGTCACCGCAGGCGCCGACGCGGCCCATGGATCCACATAATCCGTTGCGCGCCAACACCGATACGAACTTTCTGGATCGAAACTGGGCTGCCTCGATCCGAATGCACCAGGGTGCCTTTCGGCCCGACCGGGCGCGGCGCCGGTCCGAACGCCGTATCCGCGCCGCCGGGCTTGCTCGCGAAAAGTCGTTGAGGGCGTTCGACTTCGACGCCAACCCGAACATCGACCCGGCCGTGGTCAACACCCTCGCGGCTTGCGACTGGGTCACGAAAGGCACCCCGCTCTGCCTGATCGGTGACTCCGGCACCGGCAAGAGCCACTCGCTGATCGCTCTGGGTACCGAAGCTGCGATGCACGGCTACCGCGTGAAATTCACTCTGGCAACGAAACTGGTGAACGAACTCGTCGAAGCCGCCGAGGAGAAAGTCCTCGCGAAGACGATCGCGCGCTACGGGCGGGTCGATCTCCTGTGCATTGACGAACTCGGATATATGGAACTCGATAAGCGCGGAGCGGAGTTGTTGTTCCAGGTTTTGACCGAGTGCGAGGAAAAGAATTCTGTCGCCATCGCATCGAATGAGGCGTTCTCCGGCTGGTCGAACACGTTCCCCGAACCGCGTCTCTGCGCCGCGATCGTCGACCGGCCGACCTTCGGCGGACGGATCATCGAGACCGGCACCCAGGCCTACCGACTCACTCGCACTGCCCTGGGCAACACTGGCGGCACCTCTGCTACACCCGCACCGCAACAGTCGGTATTCATCGACACCCCACCGCAGCAGCGACTGGAAACGGCACCCTGACCACCTGCCTGTCCGCGAATTACGAGACCACCTCCGACGCTCCGAGCCCGACCCCGCACTCCGAAGGCGCGACCCGTGACCACACCCGACAGCTTGGTGGGACGCGGAAGGAGCCGCGCACAATGTCGGGTTGGCGCTGGCAGTGGCGCGGGAACAGGCCGAATTCGCGCGCGAGGTCATCGCGCGAGCGGCGTCTACCCCGCGGTGGCCGGGCCGTTGGGTGGGGGTGCGAGTCGGGCGGCGGCCTCGAGCTGATCGCGGAGGGTCGAGATCACCGCGTCTCGGGACGTATTTTCGAGGTCGGCGACGCGGGCGGTGAGTACATTGATCAGAAACATGGCAGGCGTGAGAACCGGTGAAACATCAACTCCGACGATGACATCTTGGGGCTTTGTCACGATTACCGGTTCCAGATCGGTGAGACCGGCAAGTACGTGATCGAGCGCCTGCCCTGGATTGTCGGGGTCATCGAGCGCTGTTGCCGTTTCCAGGAGGAAATTGCCGACGCGGCTCGCGTGTTCGGTGAGACCGACTTGGGCGGTGGTCCCGGTAGCGAGTCGGGTGTCGTTCGCGAGCACGCGGTCAGCTCGAACTTGAAGCGCCCCAGCGTGGCCGGAGCGGGTGGTTATCGAGACGTTGATTCCCACTGGCCTACCCGCTTCGTCCCACAGGGGTACGTCGTCATCGTCGGATTGCGGGTCGGCGGCGAGGTCTTGGACTGCGGATCGGTCGACGATGCCGCCGACGAGTGGCATCCAGATGGACGACACGTCGTGCGGTGCACCCCCGTGCAGCACGACGGTCCATTTGCCCGCCGTGACAGCTATCCGGCCGAAGATGTCGTAGTCGTCGGAGACCTCTGACCTATCGACGGAAGCCAGGGGCGCGATAGCCCGAATGGCGTCGGCGAGGCCATTGGGACCGAATGTGTCGACGATGTCGACCGCGAACGCGCCGCCCTGGTCCGGGTTGGTCCAGTCGATGTCCCGGTCGAGGCGAATCCAGCGGTCTGCGAGCTGGCTGATCTGGCGGGACGCTCGTCGCGCCCACCAGTCGACGTCGCCGCGCACAGCGCTGATGGTCGGCGACGCAAGAAATTCCGCTTGGTCGAAGCCATAGTTGTCTTTGATCGTGCCGGTCGCGTACCCACTCGCGGTGAGGACGAAATCGCCGGTGACAGTGCCGAATGTGGTGGAGTATGCCGCCGAGACTCCGACGACCCCGCTCTCCGTGAGCCGGTCCGCAGCCTTGAGGAGTGCCTCTGAAGGTGAGTCGACGATGGATTGCCACTCCGGAACATCCGTGGACACGCAGTCTCCTCATCGGTCTTCGTTGCACTGTGCCTGAGCCTAAAACCGATACACAGGCACCTGTTCCATGTGATGGGAAGGGACGGCTTACCGACCTACGGGCCGACCTGAACCGGTTCGTCACCGTTGTTCAGAACATCACGATCCCGCGGAATACCTTCACACCCCACCGTTCTGACACACCCGACGACCGGACACGCCGACCGGCGTGACGTCGAAATTCATGGATACGCCTGCCCTGGATCGGCCCCGAGTGACGCCAGGATTCGTGGATAGGCGGTCTTGGAATTCGTACTTACGGCCACCAGATCAAACTGATCAGCAGCGGACGCTGGGGCAAGCGCCAAATCGTCCATCTCGCCGCGTTCGCCGCTATCGCAGCCTCGGCCGTCGCGATACTACTCGCGGTCCATGCACTCGCAGGCCCTGTATACGCGCGCAACGGGTCTCGGTCACCGGTGGCGGCCAAGGCGATGGCCGAAGACCGTACGCGCAGCCGGCCGGGCACATCGGCATGCGAGACCGAGTGCAGGGCGCGTGTCAGTTCGCTGGCCAACCCCGTCGGCGGAGTCGCCGTGGTCGTCGAATCCGAGCAGATTGCTGGCCTGGCGGCACAGCAACGCATTTTCGGGCGACCGGCACCGGTCTGCGATCAAGAGCAGGTGGTCGAAACCTGCTCACGATCGGCGGCGGAAACGCGAGGAGATCCGCGGTCTCATCAAGGAACTCGGAGATATTCGGCACGTGTTGTCCGGGGCGGATCCGCTGGACAAAGCCGAGGTCTACCGGCACCTCAACCTGCAGATGACCTACCATCCCGCAAAACGACTCGTGCGGGTCGAGACATCTCTCGACCCGGACGGTTGGGGTTATGGCAAGTGTCCGGAGGGGGTATCGACCACTACGCCAACCTCCTGCGACATCGAAAACTGCTGGTCATCGGGAAATAGCGGTGGCGTGACGATTCTGGTGCGTTTGTGCCGTAGATGGCTGTGGGTGTGGTGGGGCCGGACGGGGTGCTGGATTTCCTGAGCCAGCCCCGTGTGAGCGTTCGGCGGCGAATAATCGATGACAGGACCGAGATCCTGGATTGCATCGCCCGTCACGGCGAGCAGGTGCGAGGAGATGCCCGGTCGACGTAGTTCGCGACTCGGTGTCGATTGCGATCTTGCAGGTTAGCGAGGATGACTTGTTCGTCGCCGACCGAAACTTTCAAACCCGAGCCATCGCCGCGGCCGTTATCGCTCGATTCAGCCCCTAGTCACCGAGCGGCTCGGTTTACCCGGAGCAACTCGATGCTGCAGAACATGATCTGACGACCGGAAATGGCTCGCACCAGCTCACCCGTCTCATACGGGTGAATGCGAACCTCGGATCGCAGAAGCTCTCGCGCAGGAAGACCCCGGAGACGGCATCGACGAGACTGTAGTGTGCCCGCACAATCAACGACCAGCGGTCGTTGGCGCGTTGCTCGACCACCGTGCACTGCCATAGCTGGTGGTCCCGGTCGAGTCGCTCTGCGAGTTCGGTCGCGATCAGTTCGAGCAACGTCTGCTTATCACCCGGCTCGGGCCGCGCGGCCGTCATGGACTGGCCCACCGCGACCGTCATCGGGTGTGGCCAGAACACCGGTGATCTTTGCGGCGACGGAAGGCACCGACGAGGAGGGTCTTTCGGCTCTGCCGCACGGTTCGCGCGAGCGGCATGCTGTGCTCGTGCTCACCCCACCACCACGGCGACATCCGATCCGGACGGTCGGCTGGAGGCCGTTCGATCAGACGGTCGACCGACTGTGCCTGGAGTTCGACGGCCAGTTCTCCCGAATCCGGGTAGCTGCGATGGTTCGGCGGTGTGCAGAGGATCTGGCGGGCACGCCACCCGGCGCACTGCCCGAACTCTGTGAGCGGTTGGCCCGCCAACGCCTCCTCGACACGATGCCCATACCCGCTGCGTGCGGGTAGACCTGCGGAGTTCGATGTGGACGTCAGTGCCGCCGCGGCCACGCCGGGAGTTCCGGCCCTTGATCAGAGGGACGGATCGCCCGACTCTGAACAGGTGAGAGCAAGCGGACGGCCTGCACCGGTGATCGATGTACGCCGCCATGACGCGGTGATCTTCGATATGGACGGGGTGGTCACCGACAGCGCGTCGATACATGCCGCGGCGTGGACTGAACTGTTCGACGCATTTCTCGCCGAATGCCCCGCCGAGCCGGGCCAGGACCGCGCACCATTCACCGACGCGGATTACCAGCGTTTCGTGGACGGTAAACCGCGGTACAGCGGTGTGGCAGATTTCCTTGCGGCGCGCGGAATTTCGCTGCCCTGGGGTGATCCGTCCGATCCGGAGCACGCTGCTACCGTCTGTGGTCTGGGCAATCGTAAGGATCATCTGTTCTGGGATCGGCTGGCTCGCGACGGAGTCCGGGTTTTCGAGTCCACGGTCGCGCTGGTGCGTGAGTTGCGTGACGCGGGCATCGGCACAGCGATCTTCTCGGCGAGCCGTCATTGTGCCCAAGTGCTCGAGGCCGCGGGTGTCGGCGATCTGTTCGCGGTGCGCGTCGACGGGACGGTTGCCGAAGAGCTGGGGCTGGCCGGCAAGCCCGACCCGGCGATGCTGGTGGAGGCCGCGCGTCGGCTGGGTGCGGATCCGAGCCGGACCGTCGTCGTCGAGGATGCCGAAGCGGGCGTCACCGCCGGTCGGCGGGGCGGGTTCGCTTTGGTGATCGGTATCGACCGGACCGGGCACGCCGACCAGTTGCGTTCCCACGGCGCCGATGTGGTGGTCACCGATCTGGCGGAGGTCCGCGTGCGTGCCGGATTCCGGCGCATGTCCGAGGTTTCGGGGGCGCTGGAGTCCTGGCCCCGTATCTCCGCCCTGTTCGATACCGAGAACGTGGCCGTACTGATGGATTTCGACGGTACGGTCGCTGAGATCGTCCCGGACCCGGATACGGCCACCCTGGTTGAGGGAGCCGCTGCGGCGATCACTGCGCTCGCCGAGGTGTGCCCGGTCGCGATCATCAGCGGCCGCGATCTGACCGATCTGCGAAAGCGGGTGCGGCTGGCGGGAATCTGGTATGCGGGAAGCCATGGCTTCGAACTGGTCGCTCCCGACGGCGGCTATCACGTACACGATGCGGCGCCCGCCGCCGAACAGGCGATCGCCAGCGCAGCCGCAGATCTGGGCCGCCGGGTCGGCGATATTCCCGGAGTTCGGGTGGAGCACAAGCGATTCGCCGTCGCGATGCACTATCGCAACGCAGCGCCCGATGTCGTCGCCCGGGCAATCGGTGCGGTGCACGCGGTCGCGCAGCAGGGCGGGTTGCGAGTGACGAACGGCCGCAAGGTGACCGAGTTGCGTCCGGATGTGGACTGGGACAAGGGCCGGGCCCTGGACTGGATCCTGGATCATCTGCCGGGTCCGGAATTGCCGATTTATCTCGGCGACGATCTCACCGACGAGGACGGCTTCGATGCCGTCGCATCGCACGGCATCGGAATCGTGGTGCGTCACAGCGAGGACGGAGACCGGCGCACGGCAGCGCGATTCGCGGTGGACAGTCCCGCCCGCGCCCGCGACCTCCTCGACCGGATGGCGGGGACCCTGGCTCGCGCATCCGACTCGGCGGCCGATGCCTGGACACTTGTCTTCGACGGGTACGACCCGCATACCGAGAAATTGCGCGAAGCACTGTGCACGGTGGGCAACGGTTACTTCGCCACGCGCGGTGCCGCACCCGAATCGCGGGCCGGCGAGCACCACTATCCCGGCACCTACGCGGCCGGAATCTACGACCGTCGCAGCGACAAGCTCGCAGGGCGGACGGTGGACAACGAGAGCCTGGTGAACCTGCCGAACTGGCTGCCGGTGTCGTTCCGGATCGATGACGGCGAATGGTTCGACATCGACACCACCGAATTGCTGTCCTACCGACAGGAACTCGATCTGCGCCGAGCGGTGCTCACCCGCAGTTTCCGATTCCGCGACACCGCGGACCGGATCACGCAGGTCACGCAGCGACGGTTCGCCACCATGCACCGGCCGCACGTATGTGCCATGGAGACGGTGATCGTCGCCGAAAACTGGTCGGGACGGCTGGTGATCCGCTCGACACTCGACGGCGCCGTCCAGAACTCGTTGGTGCAACGCTATCGAGCCCTGTCCGGTGACCACCTCACCCCTGTTCGGGCTACGAAGCTGTCCACCGATTCGGTACTGCTGGTCGTGCAGACCAGCCGTTCTCGGATCCCAGTGGCGATGGCGGCCCGCAACAGAATTCAGCGGGACGGGGAAACGATCACCGACACTGGGCAACTCGTCGAGCAGAACGGCATGATCGGACACGACATCGATATTCAGATGACCGCCGGGGCGGCGGCGACCTTGGAGAAGGTCGTCACCGTCTTCACCGGGCGCGACCACGCGAGCTCAACTCCGGAGGAGGAGGCCGCCCGCTGGATGAGCTGCCAACCCGGGTTCGCGGATCTGCTGGACGGACATACCGCGGCGTGGGAACACCTGTGGGACAGGTTGCGTATCGATCTCCAAGACCGCGAGAACGCGGTGCGCATACTGCGTCTGCACCTGCTTCATCTGGTGCAGACACTCTCACCCAACACCGCCGACCTCGACGTGGGTGTTCCAGCGCGAGGCCTGCACGGGGAGGCCTATCGCGGACATGTGTTCTGGGACGAGCTGTTCGTATTCCCGGTGTTGAACCTGCGCTTTCCCGCCCTGACGCGCTCGCTGTTGCGCTACCGCTACCGGCGATTGGCCGAAGCACGCCGCGCCGCAGCTGAAAGCGGTTGGGCAGGTGCGATGTTCCCCTGGCAGTCCGGCAGCGACGGCCGCGAGGAAAGCCAGCAGATGCATCTCAACCCCCGGTCCGGGCGTTGGAACCCCGACCCCAGTCATCGGGCCAGGCACATCGGCATCGCCATCGCCTACAACGTCTGGCACTACTATCAGGCGACCGACGACCGCGAATTCCTCACCGAATACGGCACCGAAATGCTAGTGGAGATCGCCCGGTTCTGGGCGAGCATCGCCACCTACGACGCCGAGCGCGACCGTTACCGCATTCATGGCGTAATCGGCCCGGACGAATTCCACTCCGGCTATCCGGCAGCACCGCACGACGGCATCGATGACAACGCCTACACCAACGTCATGGCGGTCTGGGTGATTCTGCGGGCGCTCGACGCGCTGGAACTGCTGACCCCGCGCGATCGCGCCGAACTGATGGAAACCCTCGGCGTCGCAGCCTCAGAGCCGGCGCACTGGGCCGAGGTCAGCCGCCGCATGCATGTGCCGTTCCACGACGGTGTTATCAGCCAATTCGAAGGCTACGACCAACTGGCCGAACTGGATTGGGACCGCTACCGGCAGCGCTACGGTGACATCCGAAGGCTGGACCGAATCCTCGAGGCCGAGGGCGACGACGTCAACCGGTACCAGGCGGGCAAGCAGGCCGACGTGCTGATGCTGTTCTATCTGCTGTCCTCGGACGAACTCCGAGAACTGCTGCAACGGCTGGGATACGACCTGCCCGGGGAGATGATCCCACGCACCATCGACTACTACCTCGCTCGCACCTCACACGGATCGACCCTGAGCAGCGTCGTACACACCTGGGTGCTGGCTCGTGCCAACCGTGACCGCGCCATCGAGTTCTTCAACAGTGTCCTGGAATCCGATATCGGGGACATCCAGGGCGGAACGACCGCCGAAGGTATCCACCTGGGCGCGATCGCGGGCAGCATCGATCTGGTGCAACGGTGTTTGACCGGGCTGGAAACTCGTAACGGGCGTTTGATATTCACACCCCACTGGCCGGAATCCTTGGGTTGGCTGGAGTTCCCGATCAGCTACCGCGGTCACCGGCTGACCATCCGGATCAGCGGCGACGGCGTGCAAGTGCGGTCGGAGCCGGGTGAGCTGGCGCCGATCGAAATCGAATGCCGAGGCCATGTCGAGCAGCTACCGCCCGGCTGGACCTTTCGGGTGGAGCGGAGATCGGCGCGGCCCCGCATCTACGGCAACGACAGCCAATAATCCTGGAAGCGCACGAAACAGTCGTTTTCGCGCGCGGAACTGGGAGCAGCAGCCGGAGTCGGCGCACCTGCTTCCTCGCGGGCGTTTTCAACCGAGTCGGCTTGGGCACATTGCTTCCTGATCGGGTCCGCGGGAATGGTGAGCCTGCCAGTAAACTCCACCTGGCCCATGCGGTTTTCTAAGTGGCGATGCGACTGCTGGTGTTCCCATCGGCCCCTACCACCACCCCGGCCGAGGCCAGCTGACGTTGATCCACATCATGTTCGGCGCGCCCACCTGTCGCCGGGCCATCACCCCTCATCGACTCGCTCTGCGATGCTTTGTTCATTTCGCTACCCCTTGTGTTGTTCCTGCTCGCGGGTATCTGGTTGTCGGACAAAGCATCTCGTCCGACCGACTCGGCTGTGTGGGGACGAACTCGTCGGCCGCGATAATCGACAAGCACGAGACGGCCGCAAGAAATGGGGGAGGGTTCGATCGATCGAGGTTTCGAACCGGCGGTCCGGGTCGAATTCCCAGCCGCAGTACTGATGCACCGAGGACAACGACAAGATTGCGGCCATCCGAGCCGAGCGCCGCGATGGCGTGACGATCATGGTTGGTGATGGTGTGAACGACGCTCCCGCCTTGGCCGCCGCTGATGTCGGCATCGCCCTGGGTTCACGCGGATCGACCGCGGCGGTGTGGCCGCCGACGCGGTAATCGTCGACGACCGAATCGATCGGCTGGCCGACGCCGTGAAGATCGCGCAGCGCTCGCATCGGCTGGCCGTCCAGAGCGCTGTCGCGGGGATGACTCTGTCGTTGCTCGCCATGGTTGCGGCGGCATTCGGTCTGCTCGTGCCGGGCGCTGGGCGCTCTGGTGCAGGAAGCAATCGACGTGTCGGTCATCCTGAACGCGTTGCGCGCGTCGCGCGCTGGCCAGCGACGCAACACCGCCGCGATCGATCCGCTGGTGGCGCGATTCGCGCGCGAGCACGAACACCTGATGACCGCGCGGCTTCAGTTCGGCAGTCCGCCGACGCCCTCGCAAACGGGACTGGACCGGTCACGAATGTCGCGGTCCGGCACTGCCTGGACCAGCTCACCGAGCATGTCCTACCGCATAAGCGCGCCGAGGAATCCCAGCTGTATCCCGCACTGGCGCAATATCTTCAGGACCCGGAGGCCATGGTCACGATGAGCCGTGAACACACCGAGATCGAGCGCTTGGTCGACCGGTTCCGCCGCCACCTCGACGAATCCCCGAACGGGCTACGCAAGGATCAGGTCGATGCTCTTCGCGCCACACTCTATGGACTGGATGCCGTCCTGAACGTGCATTTTCGCTCAGGAGGACGAAGCCCTGTTCACCCTGGCGCGCACCGAAACGTGAAGCCGGTGTGGCCGCGATAGCGAGGGGATCGAGGGACGATGATCAGGCCGAGTTCGGTGTCGTAGCGGCGATAGAGCAGGTGCGCGAGTGATCTCCAAGGGTCGATGGTGAGTTGCTAAGATTAGAAAGTATTCTCAGTGCCGGGTATTCGAGGAGTGGAGGAGTTCATGGCGGATGCGCGCCAGCCGCTCTATCGAATGAAGGCGGAGTTCTTCAAGACGTTGGGCCATCCAGCGCGGATCCGGGTATTGGAGTTGCTCAGTGAGCGCGACTACGCGGTCTCGGAGATGTTGCCGGAGGTGGGTATCGAACCTGCCAATTTGTCGCAGCAACTGGCGATTTTGCGACGGACCGGGCTGGTTACCGCGCATCGGGAGGGGTTGTCGGTGTCATATGCGTTGACTTCGCCTCGGGTTGCGGAGTTGTTGTCGGTGGCTCGCGCCATCCTGACCGGCGTTGTCGCTGGTCAGGCGGAGTTGCTCGAGGAGCTGTCCGAGCCAGGGTTGGTCGGCGAGGCCACGGGCTGAGGCGGATCCTCATGATCCGGTTGTCTCTCGACATGCCAACTGCTAACGGATTGCCGAGCGACCGCGGGAGGCCGAGTGCCGGACGGTGCTGGTCCGCCGTCTTGCGTGCGGCTCCTTCGAGCGTCCCGGAACGCAGCATGACAGTGTCACGTCCGCAGTGACCTGTCGCCAGGTAGACCGCACCTGACGACGGGCGATCGACCAGCCCAGCCTTGCGGATCGGGTTCTTACCGGGCGACCGGAACGTCGCTGGCGGGGAGGTAGCGTCGAGCGTGGTCGATCGCCGCGCCGGTGTCGGTGAAGATGGCCTCATCACCTCCGGCGGGAAGGGCGCCGATCGCGGACAGGCGCTGGTGGTGATCGGTGCGTAGTCCCGACATGAGCACAGTGATGTGGCGGTGCTCGAGTTTGGTGATGGCGTCTTTGAGTACGAGTGCGCCGGTGGTGTCGAGAGCGGTGATCTTGGACATGCGCAGGATGACGACTTCGACGTCGGCGACCTCGGCCAACTCCAGCAGGAACCGGTGTGCGGCGGCGAAGAACAGCGGGCCCTCGATGCGGTAGGCGACGATGTGATCGCGCAGCAGTTCATGCTCCTCGGCAAGGTGGTCGCTTTCGTCGAGCGGCACCTGTTCCAGGCGGGCCTCCCTGGCCACCGACCGCAGGGCGAGCACGATCGCGAATCCGACACCGACCGCCACCGCGGTGACCAGATCCAGTGCGACGGTGACGAAGAACGTGACCGCCATGATGATCGTGTCGCCGCGTGAGGCCCGCGCGATCGCGGTGAGTGAGGCGGTTTCCACCATGCGCACGGTCGTTGCGAGCAGGACACCGGCGAGTGCGGCGACCGGGATGTCGGCGACCAGCGGCGCGGCCAAGTAGATGATCGCGGCCAGGATGATCGCGTGCGTGAGCGCGGCCAGCCGGGTGCTGGCACCGGAGCGCACATTCACCGCGGTGCGGGCGATCGCCCCGGTGGCGGGCACACCGCCGAACAGCGGTGCGGCGATATTGGCCAGGCCCTGTCCGAACAGTTCGCGATCCGGGTTGTGCCGGGTGCCGACCGCCATGGAGTCGGCCGCGGTCGCCGATAGCAACGACTCCAAGGCCGCCAGCGCGGCCACCGCAAGCGCAGGCGCCACCAGCGACCCCAGCTGATCGGGATGCACGAAACCCAACGATGGCGCGGGCAGGCCCGCCGGAATGGTGCCGATCCGAGTCAGATTCAGATCGAACAACTTGGCGACGACCGTGGCGACGGCGACCGCTACCAACGCGAAGGGCAGCTTGGGCAGATAGCGGCCGCCGATCAGGATGACCACCGCCACAACCAGCGCCATCACAGGTGGTGCGATGCTCGGCTGTTCGACGTAGCGACGCATCGCGTCGAACGCCGACTGCCAGACCTTGTCACCCTCGGCGTGCACGATGCCGAGCGCGGCCGGAAACTGTTGCAGCGCAATGACCACGGCGATACCGGCGGTGAACCCCTCGATCACCGGGGCGGGCATGTAGCGCACCGCGCGGCCGACCCCGGCGACCGCAAGGACCACCAGCACCAGTCCCGCCATCAGCCCGACCGTGAGGACTCCGCTCGCGCCGTGCGCGTGCACGATCGGCACCAGCACCACCGTCATCGCACCGGTCGGGCCCGACACCTGGAACCGCGATCCGCCGAACACCGCGGCCAGCGCGCCCGCGAGCACCGCCGTGGCCAGACCCGCGGCCGCACCCAGACCGGAGCTGATGCCGAATCCGAGCGCGAGCGGCAGCGCCACCAGCGCGACGATCAACCCGGCCATCAGGTCCGCACTGGGCGCACGAACCGCGGGGCGCCATTCCGACCAGGTGGGTAGTAGAGCCCGCACGGTCACCGATTGCCGAGCAGGCGCAGTTTCAGCGCGGCCAGCTGCTCGCGCAGTTCCTCGGGCAGCCGGTTGCCGCCGATGGTGGCGAACCATTCATCGATCGAGCGTGTCTCGGCCACCCATTCCTCGATATCGACGACCAGCGCCGACTTGACCAGGGCGCGGTCGGCCTCGGCTACTCCGGACAGATCGAGCCCATCGGTGGCCGGGACATTCCCGATCGGTGTCCACTGTGCGGCCGCGGTGCCGTCGATCCGTTCCAGCGCCCACTTCAGCACGCGCACGTTATCGCCGAAGCCGGGCCACAGGAATTTGCCGTCCGCATCGCGGCGGAACCAGTTGACCTGGAAGATCTTCGGCAGCTTCGCGGCGTCCGCGCCCGCACCGAGCGAGAGCCAGTGTGAGAAGTAGTCTCCGACGTGGTAGCCGAGGAACGGCAGCATCGCCATCGGATCGCGGCGCACCACCCCGACCCGGCCCGCGGCCGCGGCGGTGGTCTCCGAGGACAGTGTCGAGGCCATGAATACCCCGTGCGCCCAGTCGAAGGATTCGGCGATCAACGGGATGGTGGTGGCGCGGCGGCCGCCGAAGAAGATGGCCGAAATCGGCACGCCCGTCGGGTCGTTCCATTCCGGGGCTACCGACGGGCACTGCTGGATCGGTGTGCAGTAGCGCGAATTCGGATGTGCGGCAGGTGTTTCGGAGGCGGGTGTCCAATCGTTGCCGCGCCAGTCGGTCAGGTGGGCCGGTGGCTGGTCGGTCATGCCCTCCCACCAGACATCACCGTCGGCGGTGCGCGCGGTGTTGGTGAAGATCGAATTGCCGAGTTCGATGGTCGTGATCACGTTCGGGTTGGTCGATGCCCCGGTCCCGGGTGCAACACCGAAGAATCCGGCCTCTGGATTGACCGCGTACAGCCGCCCATCGGCGCCGAAGCGCATCCAGGCGATATCGTCACCGATGGTCTCGGCCTTCCACCCGGCCAGCGCCGGTTCCAACATGGCGAGGTTGGTCTTACCGCACGAGGACGGGAACGCCGCGGCGACGTAGTGCACTTTGTCCTGCGGGGAGGTCAGTTTCAGGATCAGCATGTGCTCGGCCAGCCACCCCTCGTCGCGACCGAGTACCGAGGCGATCCGCAATGCGAAGCACTTCTTGCCGAGGAGCGCGTTGCCGCCATACCCGGACCCGTAGCTCCAGATCGTGCGTGCCTCTGGGAAGTGCGCAATGTACTTGGTCTTGTCGCACGGCCATGGCACATCCGCCTCCCCGGTCGCCAGTGGCGCGCCGACCGAATGCAGGCACCGCACGAAATCGACACCGCCGGTCAGCTTTTCCCATACCGGCGCACCCGAGCGGGTCATGATCTGCATCGATACCGCGACGTATTCCGAATCAGTGATCTGCACACCATATTTCGGCTCCGCTGCGTCCAACGGTCCCATGCAGAAGGCGATCACATACATCGTGCGGCCCGCCATCGAACCGCGGTAGTGCTCGGTCATCACCGTGCGCATATCCACTGGGTCGACCCAATTGTTCGTGGGTCCCGCGTCCGACTCGTCTTCCGAACAGATGAACGTGCGATCCTCCACCCGGGCCACATCGTCGGGATCAGACGCGCACCAGAACGAATTCGGCTTGGTGCGCAGCGGCACAAAGGCGCCCTTGGCCACCAGCTGTGCGGTCAGCCGGTCCCACTCCTGTCGGGAACCATCGCACCAGACGATGTGATTGGGCGCGGTCAGCTCGGCGATCTCACGAGCCCAGGCGGTGATCTCCTGATGCGGCGTGGGGGCTTGGGGATTCAGGGTGGGCGCAGAGCTAACGGTCACGAGTGTGCCTTCCTTCGAAAAACGCTACGTGTTTAATTTAGAAATCATGCAATCAGTTGAGCAGGCGTAACCCACCTCGTCCAGACTAATCTCTTGATTGCGCACTTTAGCAAACAGGAGAACGATGCCGAACACCGCCGTACTGCCGCGCCCGCAGCGGATCGGCTACATCCTCGGCCGCACTTTGCCTCCATCGATGTCGGAATGGGTGCTCAACGACCTGACCGGAGCGGGCGCTGCGCGCCGCTATCTGATGCGGTTCCTGCTCCCGATCACCCCGGTGCTCATGTTGTTTCTGCTGGTGCCCGGCCCGAAATGGATGGGTCTGGCGATGATGGCGCTGCTGTACCTGCCGCTCATCTACTTCACCGCCGCCCTGATGTACGTCTACCGGCGCAGCCGCCTGATCAAGCACGGCCTCGACCCCGCGCTGGCCGACGCCGAGTCGGGGCGCTGCGCCGAAGCCGACTACGAACGCCGCCACGGCCGCGACTGACGGGGGCCGCGCCGGGCAGACCAATCATGGCCATCCCCGGCGATGCCGGTCGGCGTCCGGCGGCATCGCGGCTGCGGGTAATCAAGAGCCGGTTCGGGTATCAGGGGCGGGCGACGATGAGTGGGCAGCCGGTGGCGTATAGGACGGTTTGGCTGACCGAGCCGAGGGTCATGTCGGCGAAGCCACCGCGGCCCGCGGCTGCCGACGACGACGAGCTGGGCGTTTTTCGGACTCGGCGATCACGAACTGCAGGGCCCAAAGGCCGCTTGTACCAAGGGATATGCCATAAGATCGAGCCCTTGGCTCACAGAGCACTCGAGCCGGGCAGCATCGCGCTCGGGCCACTCGGGTCAGGGAAGTGGTGTCGTCGGGATTCGCGGCTGGGCGGTGGCGATCATTACCATGTTCCGTGCGCCTGAGCAGGCGCGACGAGTGTCATGCCGGCCGTGGCACCGCCATCGATGACGAATTCGGATCCGGTCGAGAAGGTGGCGTCAGTGACGATGAAGCCGACCATCGCCGCGACCTCTTCCGGTTCACCGAACCGCGGAAGTGGTTGTCCCGAGGCAATACTCGCGTCGAAGCCAGCGGTCATCGGGGTGTGTATCGGACCGGGGTGTACCGAGCAGACCCGGATCCCGGCGTCGCCGAGTTCGAGAGCAGCGGCCTTGGTCAATCCGCGCAGGCCCCACTTGCTCGCCACGTATCCGGCGATCCCCGAGTAACCGACCAGGCCGGCGGTCGAGGAGATATTGACGATGACGCCGTCGCCGTTGGCGCGTAATCGCCGTGCCGCCAGATGCATGCCGAGCCAGGCACCGAACAGGTTGACGTCCACGACATGACGGAACATCGCTGGGGATTCGGACTCGATGCGGCCGAAGTCGACGATGCCCGCGTTGTTCACCAGGACGGCGAGCGGTCCGAAGTTCGCTTCGGCATCGTCGAGCACCTGACGCCAGCCGGATTCGTCGGTGACGTCGAGATGTCGGAATAGCGCTGTCGGGCCGATGGATTCGGCTGTCGCAGTGCCCTCGGCATCAAGGAGATCGGCTACGACGACGCGGAGGCCGGATTTGACGAGGGTTTGCGCGATTGCCGCGCCGATGCCGTGCGCGCCGCCGGTGACCACGGCACTGCGGCCGTGAAATTCGGGCATGGTGTCAACCTCCGTTCGATGATGGCCGAAGGTCTCGGTCTTCTGATGGAAACTTTGTCGATCTCGACGCTACGGCCCCGCAGCGTCCTCGCCCAGTGCCGAACTGACGCTGGCCGAGGGACCTTGGGCCATCGGTGAAATAGCGAGGCCGGTGGACTCCGGACAGCGATGACCTTTGTCTCTGCCGGTACACGCGCCGATGCGCGATGCTCGGTTCAGTGCAATCGCCTCCGGAAGAAGGTGATGGCGATGTCGGAGTACTCGGCGTTCCCGATTCGGGACGCGTGGGCACCGCGGCGACGGTTGCGGCTGCTGCGCCCGTGGAGCCCGAATCCCTTGCTGCGCCCCTCGGATCGACTCGAGGCCGTGCTGGGACCATTGATCGCAGTCGCTGTACTGGTCGCGATCCCGATTGCCGGTGTGCTGGGGACATCGGCATATACCGAGGCCGCGGCCCGGATCCGTGCCGAGGACGCGGCGAAATCCGCGGTCAGCGCGGTGATCACGGCGGAACCCGAGCGGACGCCGTCGCGTCTGTTCGAGGCGCGGGTGCAGTGGACACACGATGGCCGCCCCGGCGCCGCGACGGTGCGGGTGCCGAGTCATGCGGCGGTAGGCGATCACGTGACCGTGTGGCTGGGACCGGACCGGATTCCGACGGCTGCGCCACGGCGCCCCGGTGCCGCCGCGCTGAGCGGTATCGGCGTCGGCGTCGTGGTGCTGAACGGCACCTGGTTCGTCGTATGGCTGCTGGGGCAGGGCGCTGTGTGGCTGTTCGAACATCGTCATAGGGCGGTCTGGGATCGGCAGTGGCGTCAATTCGAAGGTCCGACCAAAAGGACCGGTAATGAGGTTGCCTCAGCACGGTGACCCGGGCATCGACCGGCGCTCGGTCATATCGAAAGGAAGCGACGATGGGCAATTCCACAGGGCCACAGATCATCGCGGCTGTCGACGGCTCGGCGAGTTCCTATCACGCGGTTGTGTGGGCGGCGGTCGATGCCGTGCTGCACCACTGTCCGATGCGCATCCTCACCTCGGTAGCGATGCCGGACTTCGGCCCCGACAAGGCCTTGAGCGAAGCGGATGTGGAGTGGTTGCGCCGCGACGGCGAGCGGATCGTCGCCGAAGCGGCCCGGGTGGCTCGTCAGGCCACACCGGGCCAAGAGCTGGATCTGGCGACTGAGGTGATATTCGCATCGATCACGCCGACCTTGATCCTGCGCTCGGCGCAGGCCAGGATGCTGGTCGTTGGCAGCCGGGGCATCGGCGCGTTTCAGCGCGGACTGCTCGGCTCGGTCAGCACCGCGCTCACCCACCACGCGCACTGCCCGGTCGCGGTGATTCACGGGAATTCGGCGCTCGATCCGGTATCGGTGAGTAAGCCCGTCCTGGTCGGTATCGACGGATCGGAGAATAGTGTGCCGGCGATCGAGCTGGCGTTCGAGGAGGCGTCGCGGCGCAAGGTCGGGCTGACAGCGCTGCATACCTGGAGTGATGCCAGCGGGATGGATCTGCCGCATTCGGGTTGGGAGGCCGCGCGTGAGTCCGAGCAGACGCTGCTGGCCGAGAATATGGCCGGTTACCGCGATCAGTATCCCGACGTGCCCGTGACACGAATACTGAAACTGGACCGACCCGTTCGGGCTCTGCTCGAGGAGTCGGCGAATGCGCAACTCCTCGTGGTCGGCAGCCACGGCCGCGGCGGATTCGCGAGCATGCTGCTCGGATCGACCAGCAATGCGCTGCTGCACACGGTGGAGTGCCCGATGATCGTGGTGCGCAAGAGCTGAGTTGCGGCCGTCGACGCCCTGCCTACACCGAGGCCCGGCGGGGGCGGGCTGGTCGCGCCCAGTGCCGATCCGCCGAGGAAGACCGCGGCTAGCAGGGCGGCGGACCGTGAGCAGTACCAAGGCGGCGGCGAGCCGAAATCGCCTGGCCCCCAACACGAGTCGCCACTGCCAGCGGACGCCGAGCACCAGGACATCCGGATCGCCGCGATAGTGTTCGAGCAGACTGGCCAGCACTCGCCCCGCCTCGTGCCGGTCCCGGAAGATCGGTCGCGGTGGTTCCTGCTGTACTCGTGTGTGGCTCATCGCAAGCCTCCCGTCAACTGGCCACTAGCAGGCCGAATTGTCTTCTCAGAGTTCGCTGTCCGGTGGCCGATACCGTTCGGGTCGGCGGGCGGGCAGTCCCAGCGCGCTGCGTTGGACGGCTAGGGTGAGATCTGTCGCGGTGACCACGCCGATAAGTCGGCCGTGCGGATCGATCGCCGTGATGACGTCGAAGTCGGGGCGCAGCACCACCTGGGATGCCACCGTGGAGAGCAATTCGTCGCCGGATACCCGGGCCGTCGGCGGCAGCGGGCGGGCAACCTCGCCCACCGCGGTGGTCTCGCGGGCCGCCACGGATAGTCCGGTGAGATCGGACCAGCCGAGCTCGCCGATCGGCCGTCCTACCGTGTCGACCACCGGGAACACGCGGTGCTCGGTGTGCACGATCTGCGAGCGCAGCAGATCGGCCACCGACCAGGTCGCGGGAACCGAGAGCGGATGTTCGGTCATGACATCGCGAATCCGGATGTCGCCCAGTCGGTGTCGCAACCCGGCGGCGGTCAATTCGACACTGGCCGACGAGTACAGGAACCAGCCGAGCAACATCAGCCACAGCCCACCGCCCGCGCCGACCAGCAGCAGTTCGACGCCACCGAGGATCAGCAGAGCCAGTCCGACGATTCGGCCGCTACGCGCGGCAATGGTGCTGGCGCGTAACCGATCCCCGGTGCGCTGCCAGATCAGTGCACGCAGTACGCGGCCACCGTCCAGCGGTGCGCCCGGGATCAAATTGAAAATGGCCAGCACGAGATTCATCGCGGCCAACCAGCCGAACATCTCCGGTACCGGCCCGCTGACCGTCGCCGCGACCACACCGGTCATGCCGAACAACGCGACGCCGAGCACGAGGCTGGTGAGCGGTCCGGCCACTGCGATGCGCAGATCCGAGCGCGGGTCCTTCGGTTCGTCGCCGAGTTCGGATACGCCGCCGAGTAGCCATAACACGACCACTTCGACGCGAGTGCCGCTGCGGCGGGCGATGATCGAATGCGCCAGCTCATGGCTCAGCAGGGAGGCGAAAAGTCCGACCGCGCCCGCCGCGGCGACCAGCCAGACCGCCACCGAATTCCCGTGCGCATCGGAGAGCGAGCGGCCGAGCAGATAGGTGAACAGGCCGAGGGTGACCAGCGCCGACCAGTGCGCGCCGATGCGAATACCCGCGACTCGACCCAGCGGGATCGTCGCCCGCAACATCTCAGCGCTCCCGTGCCTCGGCGCTGGCCAGACCTTCGGCGAGCAGGATGCGATGTGCCTGCTGGGCCGCTCGCGTCGACCGGTCGCTATCGGGTCTGTCGGAGGGCAGTCGCTCCAGTCCGCGTGCCAGCATTGCGACGGCGTCCCCGAGCGCCTGGATGCGATTTTCGAGCTGGGCGGTGGGATCGAGCGCAGGCGCCATGGCACCCGGTTCCCACTCGATCAGCGACTCGTCCACCGCGGGCCGCGCCCCGCACAACACGCCGTACAGATGCATCGGCAGGACGGCGAAGATCCGGTTCAACTGCCCAGGAGAAAACAATTCCGAGAGCGCGGCCGTGACCGCGGCCGTGATCGGACCGACCTCGTCCTCGTCGATACCGGCCTCGCGAGCAAACTGCCTGGTGAATTCGGCGATGCCGTGCCGGACCGGAACATGGCTGGGCACCCAGCCTTCGTAATAGGCCCCGCGCAGGACCTCGGGCAGTTGCGCGCTCAGATGTGCCGAGCTGCTGACATTGATGCGGTCGCGCACGGTGTGCAGCCAAGCGCGTAGCGCTCGGTAGGCGAAGGCCGGGTCGTCGGTATCGAGATTGTCGGCGACGGCGCGCAGCCAGTCGTGTGCGGTCTGCACGGCGGGCGCGAGGGGATCGTCGTGGTGGGGCATCGTTTGCCTCCTGGAAGCGTAGCGGTGTTATGGGGCCCAAGCCTGCGCTGCGGGCGGCCACTGACCTAGGGCCGAAGGATGCCCTCGGACAAGCCGATGGTCCGCGATCGGATTCAGGGACGAGGCGAGCGCACCTCGAGTACCTCGTCGAGTGGTCGCCGTGGTGTCGCAGCCGGTTCGTTGTCCTCGGGCGCGATGCCGACGCGGATCACGACTTGGGGCACGTCCGGATCGGGAATCAGATCGGCGATTACCGAACGGCTGGTGACAAGTTCGGTGATATGGGTGAGCGAGCAGGTGGCCAGGCCACGGGCCGTGCATTCAAGCAGCACCTCCGACAGTGCCTCGCCGGTACACAGCCATTGTGCGGGCGTCTCACCGAGGGTGCTGAGCACTATCAGTCGGGACTGGTCCTCGAGCTGGCTGCGGCGCAGCGAATACGGTGCTGGTGGAAAACCGCGGCCGACATCTACCCTCGCCGCCTCGGCATCCGATGCCAGCGCGGCCGCGGGGACACCTTCCTTGACGTCTGAATGTCCACTCCACCAATGTAATTCGGTTTGATAGAGCATATCGTAACGGCGCAGTGCGGTGGCATGCTCAGTGGCAGCGGCGACCCGGGGCCGATCACTGTCGGCGATCTCGTCGACGGCCACATGATGTGGTCTCGCCAGTTCGCGAATGGTGTCTAATGCCTCGTTCCAGCCAGGCGGTGCCAGCATCGGTAACCGGTCGGTGCGGCGTTGGCGGATGGCGCGGATCCGAGCGGCGGTCGTATTCAATGAGCCCGGCCACGACCGGAATTCGAGCGTGGCCAAATAGTTCGGCAGATTCGGATCAGGGGTTCGGATTGTATGGGCGAACCAGCCCATCGACAGGAAGGCCAGGCGGGCATGGTCGAGCACGGTGCCGCAGCTGATCACCAATTGCCTGCCGAACGGATCGGCTGACCGCAACAGTCGGTCGTTATCGCTGAACAGATGCAATCGTTCGCCATCGAACACCCAACGCCACGGCTGAGTGTTGTGCACCGATGGGGCCCGGCAGGCGAGCATCAGCGCCATTCGCACAGTCCGCAGCTCCGGAGTACCGGTACGATCGCTTGCGTTCATGCCTCGAGTCTTGCCGCTGACCCCGTCTACCACTACGGCCACTGCGCACTCGTTCGAGGGCCGATGGTCCCCCCACGTCATCAAGGGAATCGCCGAACGGCTCGCGGCATTTTCCACGATATCGAGGTGCCGCGTTTCGAAGCACAGCGCGAGCGTACATCGGCCCGCGAACATGCTCGTGCCTGATCGTCTGGAAGACGGACTATTCGTGCCTCATCGTCAGGATGTCGGACAGGGGGCGGCGGGGAGTTGGTGGTGGGGCGGGTTCGTCATCGGGAGCGGTGCCGACACGGACGATCACCTGAGGGATCCCGGGGTGGGGGAGCATGTTCGCGATGATCTTTCGGGCCGAGGGGATTTCGGTGATGTGGGTCATCGGGCAACTCGCCAGCCCGGTGATGGTGACCTCGAGCAGCACGGCGGAAAGTGCTTCGCCGGTGTGCAACCATGTAGTGACGGATTCGCGTGGTGAGCTCAGGACCAGCAGGTGGGCGTGGTCTTGGAGGGGCTCCCGGCGCGTCGAATGTGGTGCGGCCGGGAAGGCACGGCCGACGCGGACGCGGACGAATTCGGCATCGGAAACCAAGGATTCGCGCGGGACGCCTTCCGGGTCACCGGAATGTCCGGCCCACCAATGTAATTCGGCCTGGTACTCCATGTCGTAACGGCGCATCGCGGTGGTCTGAGCAGAGGCCGCGCCGAGTTTCGCGTTAGCGGTTTCGTCGAGGAGATCGAGTTCGAGGTCATGGGGCGTGACCAGCATGCGAGCGGTGTGCAGGAGTTGCGGTAGGCCGGTGGGCGCGGACAGGGGCAGTCGGTCGGTGCGCCGCTGATCGATCGCGCGGGCGCGGGCCAGCACGCCGGTCGGTGGTTCGGGCCACCGCCGGAATTCAATCACCGCCAGATACTCGGAGCGGGTGGTGTCGGGCAGACGGGTGGTGTCGGTGTGCCAGCCTTGGGCGGCGAATGCGGTGCGTACGTGGTGCAGCATCGCGCCGCAGCTGATCACCAGTTGCCTGCCCAGCGGGTCCGCCGAGGCCAGCAGCCGGTCGTCGTCGCGGTACAGGTGCAGTCTGAGGCCGTCGAACACCCAACGCCACGGCTGGGAGTTGTGCAGTGACGGCGCTCGACTGGCCATGCGCATGGCTGCCAGCACCGTCGGATGGTCCGGCACGGAACGTACGGAGGATGGGCTGGTTTCGGTCATACCCTCGAGTGTCGATGCCTACAGTGCCTGTCGATATGGGCCTTGCGCCTGTTGTCCAAGGTCCATGGTCACCCGCCAGTTCGGGCGATGCGGGTGTGGACACAGCGATGAGTGCCTGCACAATCCTCGGCACCTCGAGTGCAGCAGCGATCTCGAAGGCGTACGCGACTGGGGTACTGAGTTCGGTTCCGTCCACGCCGACCGCCACCGGCATGCCGTGCGGAATCGGTCGGCCGTTCGCGCCGTGCCCCACTCCGACCGGGCAATGTGCATGCCGGGTGACCCGCACGGTGGTCGGCCCGACCAGGCGCTATCCGAAGGCGTTCCGTGCACCGACCACAACGATGCGGGCGTGTGCGCTCAATGCCACCAGCGCTGCGCTGGTGGCCCCTCGGGGCGTACCGCTCTGACGGTCAGCTCCGGATCGCAAGTTGGCACGAGTCACCGGATGTGGTCGATGGTTGCGCGGGCGGCATCCGACGAGCGTGGCGTATGGATATGCGCCGCTAACTGCTGGGCGGGCGTAACTTTATGGGGCAGCGCATAAGTGAGGAGCAGCGAGGTGCGTAGGGCGGAGGCCGGATAGGCCGCCCAGCGTGCTGGGTTCATCGCCGTCGGTGTTTGGTCCACGCCGACAACGATCATGTTGCGGTCGGCTTTGGTACTCATTGTTGCGCACCCCTTGCCGCGAGTTGTGTCGCCATGGCTGATGCCGCGCGGTCCGCTTTCGCTGTCGTGCGGGCGGTGCGGTAGGGGGATTGGTGTTCGGTAATGAGGTCCTCGGTCAAGCGTTCCGGGCGCTTTGGGCACCGGGCTCGTGTTATTGCGCACCTTTGTCGGTTGATGCTGGAAGATGTTGTACGCATATGGCTTCCACGAATTCACCGACAGTAGCGTCGGGTAGGTGGCGGGACAGGTCCGCCTCGGTGATGATGCCGACCAGCTTGCCCGCCTCGGTCACTGGGAGTCGTCGGATCCGATGCCGCTCCATCAGTGCCAGCGCGGCATCGATGTCGGTGCCGATATCGATGGTATGCAGGTCCTCACCCTGGGCCATTTCGCCCGCGGTGGTCGCGTGCGGATTCGCCCCGGTGGCAATGCATTTGACGACGATGTCGCGATCGGTGACGATCCCGACCGGATGTCCCTCGCCGTCGCAGATCGGCAATGCGCCGATATCGAGCTGACGCATCCGCTGCGCCGCGGTTTCCATGGTGTCGCGAACTGTGATGCTGGCGACGTCGGGCTGCATGATGGCCTGTGCGGTGGTCATAACTGGCTCCCTTCTCAATAGACCGTTGGCGCTCATCATCGACATGTCCAAGTGGATTGGCGAGGGTCGAAAGTCACCCCTGGCGGGGAAACGGGATAGCGGCGGCTTCCGCAGCGCGGCTGTGATGGAGCCTGAGTCCTCGATTCATGGGACCTTTTACCCTGTTCAGCGCCGTTGCGGCACGGTGAGATTGCTGAGTTGTCTGCCGAGGAGAAGGGGGTTGTCTGGTGAGTACGTCCGAGCTATCGGCTGCCGAAGAGCGCTCGAGCGAGTTCGCTGCGACCAGCTACCCCGCGCACGCGGTCGTCGAACTTGATCGTGCGACGGCGTTGGACCTGCTCGCGAGCGTCCCGATCGGTCGAGTGGTATTCAGCCGGAACGCATTACCGGCGATTCATCCGGTCAACCATCTGGTCGAGGCAGACGGCCGCATCGTCGTGCGCACCCGCCTCACAGCCATGCTCACCTCGAGCGTGCGTGCCAATTCCGACGTGGTGGTCGCCTACCAGGCCGACGAGATCGACCCGCACCGGCGCACCGGCTGGTCGGTCGTGGTGACCGGACTGGCCCGCCCGGTCACCGATCCCGAGCGCATCGCCCGCTACGAGCAGCTGCTGCATCCCTGGGCAGACCGCATGATGGATACCGTCGTCGAGATCGAGGCCTCGATCGTTTCCGGTATCCGGCTCGTCGACAAGACAGGGTAGAGCAGTCGGTGAACGAGCATCGGCCCGACATCAGGACCTTTCGTCGGGCGCTTCGGGTGGTGATTCTGGTCTGCGCGGAGGTAGCGATTTGATCAGGCCTCCGACCAGGAGGTCAGCGACCTGCCACGCCACGCCGCCGAGCGGGGGCCGCGCCGTTGATGGTTTCGGCGGGTGACCCGCCGCTGCGTGACTGCGCGCGGCCTCATGGGCGCTGCACGGCCACTGGGTCGCGTTGCCGTCGCTGATGGACGAATTTCGGCACTGCGGTGCGCATCTCGTCGCAATGGCACGACAGGTCGCGCACGATATCGCGCCGGAGCTGAATCGGTGGTGACAATGTCCGAGTCCGCTGACCCCTTCGCCCATGCCGTGCAGACCTCGCCCGCGGGGGTCTTCTGGCGCTACGCCCGGGACGCCGTAGTCAGTGTTGAACGCCCGGAACCGGCGTCGCTTTCGATCCCGAGGGAGCGTCCGCGCGAAAAGTGTTTGTAGGCCGTGTCGGCCGACAAGAGGGTAGGGATCGCGATGAGAGCAGCGAGTGCGCCGGTGCCGGTCGGACCGGCTTGGCCGAGCAGGTGGGCGATCGGCGGTAGGTAGAGGAAGGCGGCGAGCATGCCGAATTCCGCGAGGACGGCTCCCAGCAGCAACCGGTTGGTGCGCAGGGGCACCCGCCAGAACGGCCGGATCGTGCTGCGGCAGGCGAAAGCGTTTGCCGCCTGGCCGAATACGATCGCGGTGAATGTCGCGCCGGAAGCGGCCGCCAGTGCGGGTCCGGTGGGGAATGCCTCGCCGGGCCGCCAGCTCATCGCGAGGAACGACAGCACGAACACCGTGAGGCTCGTCGTTGCCTCGACCGGGCCGAGGACCCCGAAGGATCTGACGAACAGCTTGCGGTCGAGCAGGTGACCGCGGATCGGCGGTCGGTCGAGTACGTGCGGTGCCGGTGGTTCCGCGCCGAGGGCGAGTGCGGGCAGGACATCGGTTCCGATATCGAGGGCCAGCACCTGCAGGACGCCGATGGCGAGCGGAAAAACGCCGCCGGAGAGCGCCCAAACGACGAATGGCGCAAGCTCGGCGACATTGTCGGTGAGGTGATAGGTCAGGAAGCGGCGGATATTGGCGAAGGTCGCTCGTCCCTGTTCGACTGCGGCGACAATGGTGCCGAAATCGTCGTCGAGCAGCACTAGATCGGCCGCCTCGCGGGCCACGTCGGTGCCCGACTTGCCCATGGCCACCCCAATCGCGGCCTCCCGCAGGGCGGGTGCGTCATTGACTCCGTCGCCGGTCATCGCCACGACGTGGCCGCGGGCCTGTAAGGCCTGCGCGATGCGGAGTTTGTCCTCCGGGGTCACGCGGGCCACGACGACCGCGTCCTGATCCAGCAACTCGCCCAATTCCGTTTGTCTGCTGGGCAATTCGTGTCCGATCAGGACCGGTGTGTCCGAATCGCCCAAACCGACCTCGCGGGCGATGGCTCTGGCGGTCTCCGGATGATCCCCGGTGATCATGGCGACCTGGATGCCCGCGCGACGGCATGCGGCCAGTGCGTCCGCCGCGCCATGGCGGGGTGGATCCTCGAGTGCGACAAGGCCCAACAGCGTCAGGTCACGCTCGGCCTCGTCGGCGGAGGCGGGCAGGGCGGTGACGATCCGACGCGCAACTGCGATGACCCGGAGTCCGCGCCCGGCCAACCGGTGCAGCGCCGCTTGCGCCTCCAGTGGCGCGGTACAGCGCGCAAAGATCGCGTCCGGCGCGCCTTTCACGAGCACTCGATCCGCGACGACCACCGACATGCGCCGTCGCCGCGCGTCGAACGGGAATCGGGTGCTTTCGGGGAGTGTGTCGGTGTCGTCCGGGACTGCCAGCCGATGCGCGAAGGTATCCAGCGCCGCCTCCATCGGGTCGCCCTGTGCGACCCACTCGTCGTCGCGGTGGACCGCGCGGCCCGTGGAGCAACGCCGCGCCGCCCACGCCAGTTCCCGCACGGCATCCGAACAACCGGGCGGGTATTGCACCTCGCCCGTCGGCTCGTACCCGTCACCGCTGACCGTCACCGTGCCGCCGGGCAGCCACACCTCCACTACCGACATCTCGTTCTTGGTGAGTGTCCCGGTTTTATCGGTGCAGATGAATGTCGTCGATCCCAGTGTTTCCACGGCCTCGAGGTGCCGGACCAGCGCGCGACGCCCGGCCATCCGCTGTGCGCCGATGGCCAGCGACAGCGTGACGGTCGGCAGCAGCCCGCAGGGCACCACCGCCACGGTGACACCGACCGCGAACAGGAAACCGTCGGAAGCCGGGGTGCCGAGCAACAGCGCCACCGCGAAGAAGGCGACACCGACCACGACTGCGACGGCGGCGATGATTCGAGAGATCCGATCCAGTTCGCGCCGCAGCGGAGTGGCCGCCGGGCGCTGTGCCTGAGTGAGTTTCGCGATCGAGGCCAGCCGGGTCTGCTGCCCAATCGCTACCACGGTCGCCTGGGCCTCGCCCTCGACGATGAAACATCCGGCGTATACCGCCTCGCCCACCCCTGGGTGGTCGGGCACGCTTTCACCGGTGAGCGCCGAAGTGTCGACCGCAACCGCGTGCACCCGGTCCAGGCGCAAATCCGCCGACACGCGATCGCCCTCTGCCAGCAGCACGACGTCATCGGTCACGAGCTGTTCGGCCGGTACTTCCGATACGGTCGCGTCCCGCAGGACGGTGACCTGCCGCGGCAGCAGCTCACGCAACCGTTCGGCGGCGTGCTCGGCCCGCTGCTCCTGCGCGAACGCGAACGCGCCGTTCAGCAGGACGACTACGAATACCGCGATTCCCAGTTGCGGCATACCCGCTACGAATGCCAGCGCTCCGGCGATCCAGAACAGCAGCGCGAAAAAGTGCACCAGCTCGGCCATGAGGCGACGCCAGGCTGGGACCCGACGCCGCACCGGCAATGCGTTGGGACCGTTGTGCGCCAGCCGCCGAGCCACTTCGTCCGCGGTCAGCCCACGCTGCCCGGACACAAGCTCGGCCGCGCTCCCGAGGCTGCGGGCCGCGGTATCGCGCGCGGCGAGCTGGGCTCGCTCGTTCGGTTGGGCTCGGATTCGCTCGGTCATGGGCACCTCCACCGCGGTCGTGCTCGCCTAGATCCCGTCTCGCGGATGTGGTTTGCGTGGATGACGATCGGGATGGCGGCGGGTCCACCGCGCCGCGAACAACAGCGCGAATAGGCACAACAGCGTTGCCAGCCAGACTCCGGTCGCCACATAGGCGATGACGGCACCGGCACTCATATCCATGGTCCTCCGGTCTCGGTCGGTCGCCGCATCGGTGTGCGGCGACCGACGGGGCGCGACGACGGTGTCACCTGCTCGATCCCGCACAGAAGTCGAAGGTCATCGGCAGGCATCGATCGGCAACGGGCGGGTGCGTCTCGGTCGTCGTCATGAGTCCTGTCCGACCGGCGGGCTCATTCCGCGCCATTCCCGGTCCAGCGCCGCAGAGCAGTGGGCGCGTAGTAACCGGCCGGTGCCGCAGCCCAAAAGAATCGCACCGCTCCAGATTGCTGCGAGTACCGTCGCGCCGATGCCGATGCCACTGTTGGCCGCGTTGATAGGGCGTACCGGCGGGGCGGTCACTGTGCCATTGCCATCGAGCCACACTCGTACCTCATCGCCCGGCGCGGATTTGTCGGGTACATCGGTGGTCGTCGTACCGGAGCGGCCGCTCTGATCCCAACGCACGGTGGCGTCGAATCTTTCGGTGCTCGACCCGTAGGCGTCGACTGTCACGATCCGTTCCGGCTTCGTCGTGATCGTCGCTGGCACAGCGACTTTCGTCGAGTTCTCGACTCGGATCCGGTTCGCGGCGGCGGTGTAACCCGCGGTACCCGCCGCGCCCGCGACCGGAACCGCGACGAGCATGACGATGATCGCGAACAGCCACACCAGTGCCTCGACGCGATCCGATACTCGCATCAGCGAACTGGTGCGCCATGGTCGTCGGCGCCACAAGCGGATCGGTATGGACGGGTATTCCGACATTCAGGTCACCTCGTACCCTGTGCGGTGACGTCCGGTTCGGATATCGCTGCCGCTGCCGGGGATGGATGCGACAACTCATCTCGCAGTGCCGCGAAACGGGCCGCAGCGCGCTGCTCACGCTCGTACAGCTGCACACTGCTCAGCACATAGGAATCCGGGCCGGGGAAGGTCAGCGCGCGATGCCCGGTATCGGACCAATGCACCAGGTAAGGCGGCGAACCATCGGGTGAATGCACCTCCTCGATGAGGCCGCGCCGAGTCGGGCCACGGTTGGCGCTACCCTCGACGATCAGCCAGTCTCCTGGTTGTGCGTGCATGAGGGGACCTCCGAGTAGTTCAGGCTGCCGTGCGCAGGATGCGGACGAGGAAGTAGCCGGTGATCGCGGCCATCGTCGCGGCCATCAACAAGCCGCCGACGATGCCGATCAGCACCACGAGGGCTGTGGACTGTCCGGGCTGCCACAACGGGCTGGTGAACGTCGCGAAGACGAACAGCCCGGCCAACCAGGCCAGGGCCGTCGCCCCGATCCAGCGCCCCGCATCGATGACGAAGTGGCGCAACACAAACCACTGTGCGACGCCGAGTGACAAGACCAAGACGATCCCGCCGGATACCGCGGCGGGCACCAGCACCCAGGGCGACCATGTATCGAGTCCGTCACCGGCCAGCACCGAGACTGCACCTATCGACCAGGCAACCAAAGCCCCGAGCCCGGTCGCGGGAATCCAGTCGCCCGGAAACATTCCCCGCACTGCCGCTCGCAACACCCTGGCCTGAAACCAGCCGAGCACCCAGCCCTCGATCGTGCCCGCGACGAGCAATCCCACGGCGGCGGTGACCGGTGCGGCGTCCCGCACCAGGGCACCAGTCACCACGGGTCCGGCGAAGCCGAGCAACTCACCGGCTGTGACTGTGGTGGACCAGCGTCGCCACATTCCGCGCTGTTCGGTACCTGCGGTGAGGGCGCCCGTCATGGGTTCGCGCGTGGCGGATAGCGAATCAGATTGTGCCACATGACCCATACCGCGGTACCACCGGCCATCGAGCCACACCGAAAGTGGCCGGGGATTATGGAAGTTGCGCCACCACGTCTTTGTCTCGGCGCGACCGACTCGGACGACGACGTTGTCGCCCGTTCGGGCATAGGACACGGGTAATGCGATATGACGACCCGAACGCCGTGCCTGATATCGCAGCTCGCACAGGTTGTGCCGCAGTCCGTGGGCAAGTGCGGAATGCAATGCCGACAACATCACGGACGCGCCGAATCCCTGTGCCCGATATCGAGTCGCGCTGGCCGTTGTCATGTATCAATCGTCACGCCGCCGCTGGTGCAGCGACAGGACCGAATGACATCGACCCCGCAGACGTTGGCCCCTGAGAATTGCACCGCCTGTCCCGGGACTCCGCCACGCTAATTCTGGCCTGCGCGTGAGAAACCAGGGCCTTTGGTCCCGCTGGATTGGCCAGCACACGCCGTAGCGTGCTTCCCCGCCTCCGACGTTGCGGAGATCCGCCGTCGACAATCGATCGGCAAACACGCGATCGGTAGTATCCGGCCTGGTCGGCGAGCGGGTCGGATACTACCGATCAACGCTACTACGCACACGTGCGAGATGCTCCGATGGTGCTCGGCGACAGGATCCGCCCACGTGGCGAATTCGCCTGGGGGATAGCCAATCCAGCGTTCTGTAGCAGCAGCTGATCGAAAGGTCCGGCTACAGCGGGCGCACTACCTCATCCAGCGGGCGCCGCGGCGTGCGTGGCACCTGCGCGGCACTCGTCGCGGCCCAGCCCATTCGAACGATCAGCTGTGGGAAACCGCTATCGGACAGCACATCCGCGCGCACCAAGTTACGTGTGCCCGGCAGCTCCAGCGGTTCGGTCAGCGGGCAGGTGGCCAAGCCGAAGGTGGTGGCGGCCAGGAGCACCGCGCTGGTGGCCTCTCCCGCCCGCAACCGGGACAGCGGATCGTCGGCGGCGGTGTGCACCATCAGTAGCACGCCGCGCTCTTCGAGGTCGTGGATCACCGCCTCGGTCAGGGTGGGACTATGGAATTCTCGGGTCAGCGGATCCACGGCGGTGACAGCACTGCGAGCAGGCACGCCCTCCGACGCGATATGCCGCCCGCTCCACAGTGCCAATTCGGTCTGGTAGGCGGCATCGTCGTGGTGCAGTCGCGCGGCTTCCTGAAATGCCTGCACCAGCCTGGTCCGGGTCGCACCGCCGACGACCTCGTGTACCAGTGCCCCCTCGGCGGCACCAGCTTCGGCGACATGCCGGGTATGCGTCGGCGGAACCTCCCAGGAGGTGACGCGCCGCCGATCGGTGCGTCGCCGGGAAATGGCTCTGGCCACCGTGATGACATCGGCGGTGGGTATGACCTCGGTGAATTCGATGGACGCGAGGTGTTGCGGCTTGGCCGGATTGGGGAACCGATGCACCACCGTGTGCCAGCCGAACGACCGTGCCGCCACTCGGAAATGATGCAACGCCGCCCCACAGCTGAGCAGCAGATCTCGCCCATCCGGGTCAGCCAGCGGCAACTGCCGGGTCTCATCGCTGTAGAGGTGCACCGTACGGTCGCCGACGCGCCATTGCCAGGGCTGGGTGTTGTGCACCGACGGTGCGCGCACGGCCAGCGCCAGCGCGGAACGCACGGTATCGGGATCGGGATGCGCTTGGACCATTGCCTTTTCCTTTCCTCCTCGAACCGAGAGGTCAACCGTTCGCCCTGCGGCTGGTGTGTCCACGCAGGGTTTCCAGTCGGCTCACGTACTCGTCGCGGTCGATCTCCCCGCGGGCGAATCGTTCGGCCAGCAACTGTTCGGCGGTCGGGGCATGGTGGATGGATGGTCGGCCGTCGTAGGGCTGTACGGCGGATCGGACCAGCAGCACGAAGCCCGCGATCAGCAGTCCCCAGAACACCACCATCCCGAGGCCCATCCAGGCGTATCCCCACCCGCTCATATCGTGGTCGTACCAGAACATCATCGTGCGCCATCTCCTCGAAGCGGGTCGGACGCTATGCCCGGCCCGATGCGTATTGTCGAATCCAGCATGTGCTGCGGCCCTGCTACGGGGCAGGGGAGAAACGCTCTGCTTGCAGGGACGATGGTCAATCGGTCGATGATCACAGGTGCACGCTGACTCGGGCGATACCGTCCTCGCGGTGCGCGGTCACAGGGAAATCGGCGTCGATGATGAGGCGCATCATCTTCGAATTGCTCGGCATGACATCGGCGACGAACCGCTCGATCCGCCGCTCCCGAGCCAGTGCCGCCAATTGGTGCAACAGTGCCGTGCCGATGCCGTGCTCCTGCACATCGTGGGCGACCACCAGCGCGACCTCCGCCGCCCTGGTGCCCGACAATGTCACGAAGTTCGCCACGCCGACGAGCCGAGCGTCGAGAAATGCGCCGACCGCGCCATGGGTGGAATCATCGCGAGCGATCGCGTCCGCGACCTTGTCCAGGTGCTTCGGTGCGGGTGTGAAGAACCGAAAGATACTGTCCCGCTGGTCCATCTCGGCGTGAAGCTCCCGAATTGCCGCGGCGTCTTCGGCGGCGAGGCGACGGATGGTTATCGTCGGGGTGGCGGTCATGGCTGATCCTCTCGGGCGAATTGCTGACCGGTCCGGCGGGTGTGTCGAGTCCGGCTGGCAGGGGCATCGACGGTCGTCGTCTCCAGGGTCGCTGTTGTGGGGTGGGTCACCACAGTGCCGAAAGACCTATCCGGCGGGCCTTTGGTCGAATGCGCGTCCGGCTCGACGTCGGTGTCTGCGCGCGGTATGCCCCTGTCGGACAAGAGAGTTGGTTGTGCTGAAGCGTGCGGCGCGGCGCTCGATCCGGTGCCCGCTCGCGCGTGGCCGCTGTTCGCTCACCGGCGGCGGGGTGCGGAAGAACCGGCGCTTACCCAGTTCCGCGAGACCGAGATAGGCCACCACCATGATGGTCAAGGCCAAGAAGAAGCCGTCCGGTAGTGAACGGAAGCCCAGACTGTGTGCCAGTGGTGTAGCGGGTAGGACAGCGCCGATCCCGACCGCGGCGAGCGCAGCCGTCATGAGTGCCACGCTGGGGCGGCTGCGGAAGAATGGACTGCGCCGAGTGCGGATGACGAACAAAACCAGCGTCTGAGTCGCCAGGGATTCGACGAACCATCCCGTGTGGAACAACGTTTCATCGGCGTCGAACACCAATAGCATCACCGCGAAAGTCGCGAAATCGAACAGCGAGCTGATCGGACCGAACACCAGCATGAACCGGCGGATCAGGCCGATATCCCAGCGGGCGGGGCGGGCCAGCTGTTCCGGATCGACGGTATCGGTGGGGATCGCCAGTTGGCTGGTGTCGTAGAGCAGATTGTTGAGCAGGATCTGCGAGGGCAGCATCGGCAGGAAGGGCAGGAACGCGGAAGCTCCTGCGGCACTGACCATATTGCCGAAGTTGCTGGAGGTGCCCATCAGGACGTATTTCATGGTGTTGGCGAAGATGCGGCGGCCCTGCACGACACCGTCGGCGAGTACCTGTAGATCCTTCTCCAGCAGCACTACGTCGGCGGCGTCCTTGGCAACGTCGGTGGCCGAATCCACCGAGATGCCGACGTCGGCGGCATGCAGGGCGAGGGCGTCGTTGACGCCGTCGCCGAGAAAGGCGACATCGAGTCCCGCGCGGCGCTGCACGCGCACGATCCGCGCTTTCTGTTCAGGGTCGACGCGTGCGAAAATGGCTGTCGTCGTGATCTTTTCGGCGAGTTGGTGATCGTCGAAGCGGTCGATATCGGTGCCCGTCAGGACATCTCCCGGCGGTAGGCCGAGCTCGTCGCAGACCCGGGCGGCGACGGTCGGGTGGTCACCGGTGATGACCTTGACGGTCACACCGAGTTCGGCCAGCCGGGCCAGTGCCACGCACGCGGAAGTCTTGGGTGGATCGAGGAATACCAGGAACCCGCGCAGGCGCAGCGCATTCTCATCGTCCGGTCGCAGTGAATTCCACCCTGGCGCCGGACGGTTGGCGACCGCCACGATGCGGTGCCCGGCGGCGAGTTCGGTGTCGAGGACAGCGTGGACGGTATTCGGTACGCCGGTGCAGCGTGACAGCACCGACTCCGGTGCGCCCTTCGTGATGATCGATCGACGGCCATCGGGATCTTCGGCGAGCACCGAGACCAGGCGCCGTTGATGATCGAAGGGCAGGACCGCGAGTCGGTCGTACTTCGCGGCCGAATCACGTGGTGCCGCAGTCGAATCCCACAGCGCGGTGTCCAGCGGCTCACCGCGGGTGAGTCGGCCCTCGCGCGCGAGCGCGTCCGTGCAGACCAGACCGAGCAGCATCGCTTCGTCGGAGGCCGAACCATCCGGACCGACCGACCGCATGAACTCGAGGCGTCCCTCGGTCAGTGTTCCGGTCTTATCGGTGAAGAGTATCTCGATGTCGCCGAGGTCCTCGATGCACACCAGCCGCTTGACGAGCACTTTGCCCCGGGCAAGCTGCCGGGATCCGGCGGCGAGACTGGTGGACACGACGGCGGGCAGCAACTGCGGTGAGATGCCCACCGCGATCGCCAGTGAGAACAGCAACGCGTCCAGCAGTGGTCGCTGCAAGACCACGTTCACCGCGAAGATCCCGATCGTGAGCACGGCGGCGGTATACACCAGCAGCATGGAGAACTTGCGTAGGCCGATCTGGAATTCGGTATCCGGATGAGTTTCGCCCAGTCCCAGGGCAATTCGGCCGAATTCGGTGGCTGCGCCGGTCGCGACGACAACCCCGCGGCCGGATCCCGAACTCACCACCGTGCCCATCAGCGCACACGAATCCCATTCGGCCAGTGCGCTGTTCGCGGTTACCGGAGTGGTCGATTTCGCTGCGGCCGTCGACTCGCCCGTCAGCACCGATTCATCACAATGCAGCGCGGTGACCGAGATCAGCCGCAGGTCGGCCGGAACCAGTTCACCGGCCCGCAAATCGACGATATCGCCCGGTGCCAACTCGACGATATCGACCGATCGCGGCCGCCCCGCACGCACGACGACTGCACGATGCCGGATCCGATCGTGCAGACCTTCCGCGGCCTTCTCCGCACGATATTCGTTGCCCACCCCCAGGCCGACGGAGGCGGCGAGAATCAGCCCGATGATAACCGCGTTGGTGCGCTCACCGACGAAGAACGACACGACCGCGGTGAACGCAAGCAACAGCAGCAGCGGTGAACGCAACTGGCGCAACAACACCGGCGCCAGCCTGGCCTGATGGGTCCGCACCGCATTGGGTCCCCATCGGCGTAGACGGCCTGAACTCTCGTCCTCCGTCAGCCCGGCATCGGTGACCGCCAGTGCGGTAAGGACATCGGACGTCGGTAGCGCGGCGGCCGTGGCGGTCGACAGTGGTCGCACCGCCGCCGGCGGCAGTGTGCCGATGCCGGATTCCATAACTCGATCGTCGTCGCGTCGGACATCCACGAGCCAGGGGCCAATGGCCCTGCACTCGCGGTCTTACGACGGCACCTTCTGGGCACCTGTTCGATTCGGCACGGCGGGCCGCCTCGATGAACATCGCGGGATCAGATTTGCCGGGCAATGACATCCGCGCTGCATCGGTGCCATCGACGCGGACGGTGAACAGATCGGTGAGACCTGCGGCATCCACGATCGCGGCGCTGTTGCGGCTGGCGGTGACCAGCGCGGTTGGAATCTGGGCCGAGCGGAGCCGGGTGAGCAGGTCCTTGGCATCGGGGAATACCTGCGCCCCGGCGCGGCCCACCTCGGCGGCGAAAAGCAACTGCTTGCGGGCCGCAAGCCCCGCGACGGTCATCCGTTCAGGCGGGTCTTCCGGGGCGCCCTCTGACAGGGTGATGCCGCGCGATCTGAGGAAGGAGCGGACGCCGTCTGTACGGACCCGCCCGTCGAGCCACTTGCGATAGTCCTGATCGGGGTCGAACGGCGGCTCGTCGGGGCCTGCTATCGCGGGCAAAATCTGATCGAACAGTGCCCGCCACGCGGCTGCGTGCACTGCTGCGGTGTCGGTGACCACGCCGTCCATATCGAAGATGACCGCACCGAACCCATTGGCGATGCGCCCGGTCGGCACCGGGAAATTTCGAGCCACACAGCAGCTATGGTTCGCTTGACCAGTTGTGTCAGCTAGTGCCTTAGGTCCCGGTTGCGGCGGCGCTGGGCCTGGAACAAATGCCCACGGTGTGGCGGCGCCCATGGCGGCTTCCCCGCGCGGGTGAACGGGCGCCACCACAACTGCTTGAGTGTTCTGGTTGTCGTCGTGGTGGCTGTGTCCGTGGGCCTGGTGGTGCAGGGCTACCGGACGGGTGTCAGCGGTGCGAAGGCCGCCTGGCACGACCGGCTCGGATCGTAGGCAGCCGGGGCAGGATCGGGCTGTCAGTCCTGGGGGCGGGCGATGATCACGGGGCAGTCGGCCGCATGCAGGACGGCCTGGCTGGTGGAACCGAGGGTCATACCGGCGAAGCCGCCGTCGCCGTGGCTGCCGACCACGATCAGTTGTGCGCGTTCGGCGGCGGCGAGGATGCGTTTGGCGGGGCGGTCCTCGGTGACCACTCGCTGGACGCGGACATCGGGGTACTTCTCGGTGTAGCCCGCCAGGCTTTCGGCGAGCAGTTCTTCGGCCTCGTTCGCCATATCAGTGCGGGGGATATAGCGATTGAATTCGGACCAGGTGTGCACTGCTACGAGGGCCGCGCGCCGCCGCGACGCCTCATCGAAGGCGACGTCGAGGGCACGGATGCCGCCCGGGGAGCCGTCGACACCGATCACGACCGGGCCGAGCGCCCGCTCGGGGGCCACCGTCTCCGGGATCACCGCGACCGGGCAATGTGCGTGCCGGGCCAGTGAGGTGCTTACGGACCCAAGTAGTCCACGCCGGAACGCGCCGAGGCCGCGGGTGCCGACCACCACCAGCCTGGCCTCCTTGGATCGGTCGCACAGCACAGGGACCGGTGGTGCCTCGACAACGAATGTCTCGATATCGAGCGGGTGAATCGAATCCGATACGGCGACAGCGGTTTTGCGTGCGAGCCCGACCGCGGCGGCGCCGGCTTGGCGATAGACGTCGTAGTCGATCTGATTGAAGGCGATATTTGGTCCGTAGTCGACCGGTGCGCCGATCGCGTAGATGATGTGCAGAGGCGCGCCGTGTCGGGCTGCGTCGACGGCAGCCCACCGCACGGCTTCGACGGAGTCGGCGGATCCGTCGGCGCCGACGAGGACGGGCGGATTGACGGTATTGGTGGACATGTGATTTCTCGGCTTTCTGGAGCGGATCGGCGCGGGCGCTTGATCACGTCGGCACCGACAACCACTGCGCCCGAGGCAATTCGATGCGGGATCGCTACGATGCGACATGTGGTCATGGGCTGCTGTCGGTCCAACGATCGGGTACACGTAGGTTAGGAACTCTGCGGGATCCCGCACGCCTGTCCAAGGTCCCGAACCCGAGGGCCCAAAGGGGCACGAAACTGAGGGCCAACGGCGGTGACTGCTCGCCTACCGCGCATATGGCCGCTGCACAGTATGTCAGGGCAGCGGCGCCGACCAGCGCAGCACTGTGCCACCACCGGGGCGGTTCTCGATGCTGAACGTACCACCCGCTTCCTTCGCCCGCGCCGCCATATTGGCCAATCCGCTGCGTCGCGCGATGTCATCGGGGACGCCGATGCCGTCGTCGGTCACCTCGATGCTGACGTCGTCACGCACTTTCAACTCCACCGATACGGTGCTCGCCGATGCATGCCGCACCACATTGCTCACGGCCTCGCGTAGCACCGCCTCGACGTCGTCAGACAGCGGTGGGGCGAGCACCGTCACCGGGCCTGCCAACCGCACGGTGGTGTGCAGCCCGGAATCCGCGGTCATATCGACGATGATCCCGTGCAGGTACTTGCGATATTTGGAGGAATCCGCGGTGGTATTGCTCTGCAGATCGAAGATCGAATGGCGGATGTCCTGCACAATCGCCTGCACATCGTCAATCGTTGCCAGCAGCCGAGATCGCACCTCGGGCGCGCGAGCCCGCTGCGCGGTGCTCTGCAGCGATAGCCCGACGGCGAACAGCCGCTGGATGACGTGATCGTGCAGGCCTCGGGCGATCCGATCGCGGTCGGAGAGTACGTCGAGTTCGCGCATACGCTCCTGGGTTTCGGCCAACCGCAAGGCAAGTGCGGCTTGGTCGGCGATGGTGGCCATCATCGTTTGCGCCGCAGTGTCGAGCGGTGGCGCGTCGGCCGGACGCAGGGTGGTGAGCACTCCGACGACGGAACGTCCGGCTCGCAGCGGGAGTATCAGCGCCGGGCCGAATTCAGGGGAGTCACTGAACGGGTCGTATGACAGTTTCTGGACCGACATAACCTGTCCGCGGCGAAACACTTCACCGGAGTTCGATGCCGCGACCGGTAGCCGTTGGCCGATGAGTTCATCGGCATCGAGGCCTGCTGCGGCGACCACCATCAACTCGGTGACCTCGTCGGCCGGGATATCGGGATCTTCAGGCAAGGCGATGAAGGTGCACGCCGATTCGGTCAGAGTGAGGGCTCGCTGGACGACGAGATCGAGAACCTCGTTCGATTCGGTGGCGACCAGCAGTTCGGTAGCCACATCCCTGGTCGCTTCGAGCCACTGCTGGCGGGCGCGGGACAGCTCATAGAGCCGGGCGTTCTCGATGGCGATGCCCGCGGCAGCTGCCAGGGCCCGCACCACTACCTCGTCGTCCTCGGTGAACTCCAGTCCGCCCGCTTTCTCGGTGAGGTAGAGGTTGCCGAACACTTCGTCACGGACTTGGACCGGAACGCCGAGGAACGTGTGCATCGGCGGGTGGTGTTCGGGGAAGCCGACCGAGGAGGGATGATCCGAAAGGTTGGTCAGCCGAATGGGTTTCGGTTGTTGGATGAGCAGGCCAAGCACACCGTGCCCGCGTGGCAGGTCGCCGATCAGGACGCGGGTGCGGTCATCGATGCCCTCATACACGAATTCGGCGAGCTGATTGTTCGTCGGATCGGTCTCCCGCACACCCAGCGCTCCGTATTGCGCGTCGACCAGCTCAATGGCGCTGTGCACGATCGTGCGCAGTGTGTTGTCAAGATCCAGACCGGCGGTGACGACCAGCATGGCCTCCATCAACCGATCCATCCGGTCGCGCACATCTACGATCTGCGCAATGTGGTCCTGGACCTCCATGAGCAGTTCGCGCAGCCGCAGCTGAGACAGTGTGTCGGTCACGGGTGGCCGACTGCTGTGCGCCCCGGCCGAAGCCTGGCCTTCCATACCGGGCATTCTTCCACGATCAATCCCACCGAGCCCGATCAGCGGCCGCGAATGGACTGGTCGGTCACCTACAGTTCCTGCTGGTTCAGTTTCGAGGCCAGAACGGCTGCCTGGGTGCGGCGTTCGACGCCGAGTTTGGTCAACAGCCGCGAGACGTAGTTCTTGACCGTCTTCTCAGCCAGGAACATCCGGCTTGCGATCTGCCGATTCGTCAACCCCTCGCCGAGTAGGGACAGCAGGGTGCGCTCCTGGTCGGTAAGGCTCGCGAGCGGCCCGGTCTTCGCTTCCGCCTCCGCGCGCAGCTTCGCCATCAGCGCCGCGGCAGCCCGGTTGTCGAGCAGCGATTTACCCGCACCGACCTCACGGATCGCATCGATCAGCTCCAGGCTCTTGATGTCCTTGACCACGTAGCCGCTGGCTCCGGCCAGAATGGCGTTGAGCATGGCCTGCTCGTCAGTGAACGAGGTCAGGATCAGACAGCGCAGCTTGGGCTCTGCGGACAGCAGTTCACGGCACAGTTCGATGCCGTTGCCATCAGGCAGGCGGACGTCGAGAACGGCGACATCGGGACGTAGCGCCGGAATCCGGGCGAGCGCCTGCGAGAACGAACCCGCTTCACCGACCACCTCGAGGTCGGATTCGAGGGCGATGAGATCGCCGATACCGCGGCGCACGATCTCATGATCATCGACCAAGAACACCCTGATCATGTCTTATGCCTCTCCCTCACACCGAATTCACTCAGCGTACGGAGCGGTCCGGTTCGTTGGATCGGCGTTGGACCTCTCTCTCGTGACCAAAGTCCCTTGATCTGTCCGATTCGGCCGCCGCTGCCCATTCTCCGCCGATTCGCCAGGCTCGGCATGCCGTCTCCAGGGTGTCGGCGAGTATCCGGCCGGTGTCCAAGGCGATGGCCTCCGGCCAGGGCGCATCGGCGGTGGACATGGCGGCGGCGATGGCAGGGGTCGCGTCGGAATCCCCGGCCGGGCGTTGCCGAATGCGTTCGTTCGCCAGCGATTCCGGGCAGTGGCATCGCAGTTGCACCAGTTCTGCGCTCGCTTCGTCGGCGAGCACGGCGGCGCGTCGTCGTTCGTCCGGATCGATCCAGCTCGCGTCGAGGATCACCGAGACGCCGGATTCGAGCAGCGCTCGAGCGCGGATGCGCAATTCGGCATAGACACGAGCCTTGTCGACCGGGGAGTACATTCCGACGCCGTATTCGCCGACCGGGTCGGTCACCTCTTCGGATGCGGCCAATTCCCTGCGCACCCTGTCGGTGCCGAGTACTACCGCACCGGTCGGCAGTGAAAGGTGTTCGGCGACTGTGGTTTTCCCGGTGCCGGGCAGTCCGCCGACAAGGGTGAGGCGGACCGCGGCCCGATCCAGACGGCGTGCCGCGATCCGCAGGTGGCGCCAAGTACGGTCGCGAGCTGTCACATCGCCCTGTTCGAAGCGGATCACATTCACCTTGGCACGGACGAGCGCGCGGTAGGCAACGTAGTGGTCCCGCAGGGACGACGGCGCCGAATCCTCGGTCACGCGTTGATAATCGTCGAGCAGGCGAGTGCTCAGATCATCGTGGCCGAGGTATTCGAGATCCATCGCCAGGAAGGCGATATCGTCCAGGCAATCGACGTAGCGCAGCTGATCGTCGAAGTCGAGGCAGTCGAGCACCCGGAAGCCATCGGGTAGCTCGAAGATGTCCTGGGCTTGCAGGTCGCCATGTCCATCGACGATGCGGCCCTGGGCGATCCTGCGGGTCAGCAAGGGTTTTCGGCCCTCGAGGTAGCGCATCGCACGCGCTTCTATCCGCGCGAGCAAGTCCGGAGCCACGAGATCGGCGGGTTGCGCCCGTAGGGTGCGCAGAAGCGCCTGCCATCGATCGCGCAGCGCCTCCGGGGTTCCGGCCAGGTCGATGTCCGGGCCGCGGCGAGCCGCGTGGTGGAACTGTGCCAGTACTCGGACCAGCGCTGAGATTTCCGAGCTACCGGCCGCCGCGTCGGTCAGGATATGGGTGAGCCTGCGGTGCTCCGGCATTCGGCGCATAACGAGTACCGGTTCGCTCGGGCCACCGGTGGTGTCGCTCAGGTGCGCGACACCGAGATACACGTCCGGGGCCATCCGGCGATTGAGTTCGAGTTCACGTACGCAGGCCCGCTCGCGCAGGTCCGGCGTGCTGAAGTCCAGGAAGTCGGTAGCAATCGGTTTCTTCACCTTGTACGCACGGTCGCCGCACAGCACAACGACGCCGGTATGGGTTTCGCGTAGATCGGCGGGCGACCCGTTCGACACGATCACGAGGCGAGCCGTTCAGCAAGCGCGGTCAAGGCCATGCCCGCCGCGGCGCCGCCGTCGACGACGGCGCGGTGACCGTGCAGGTCTGGTCTATGGACCGCGGACATGGCGATCGGATCCTTCCGGTTGTGGTGGTCCCAGACTTGCGCACCGACCCGGTGCGCGGTGATGGCCGAAGGTCCTTGATCCGCAGGGTCTTCGGGTCCGATCTCGGTGTCAGGACAGGGTTCGGCGAGAGTCGGCCGAAGTCCTGCGAGTAGGGGTCGTCGTGCCCTTACCCGGGACCGCGCGCCGATGGGACCGTGGGGCGAAATCGATGAAGGAAGGCGAAATGGAGCACGGATTGCCCGACGACAACACCGTGAAGACAGCGCTGGCGCTCGCGGTGCGGGCGCCGTCGGTGCACAATGTCCAGCCGTGGCGGTGGCGGATCAATAGCTGTTCCATCCACCTCTACCTGGACCCGGAGCGCGCAATGCCCTCGTCCGATCCGGATCAGCGCGAGCTGGTGCTGAGTTGTGGAGCGGCCCTGCATCACCTGTGCGTCGCGTTGGCAGCGCTCGGCTGGTCGGCGGTGGTGCATCGGCTGCCGAATCCGGCGGATCCGAACTACTTGGCCGCGGTCGAGTTGCTGCGGCATCGGCCTACACCGCTGGATACCGCGCTGAGCGCGGCGATCTCGAGACGCCAGACCGACCGCAGGCATTACTCTTCATGGCCGATCCCGCACGGATATCTGGGCTTGGTGACCGAACGCGCCGCCGCGCTGGGGGCAACCGTGACCCACGCCGGTAACCGTCACCGCGAGGTGTTGATCGAGGCAATGCGGACCGCCGCCGCCTTGCACGCCGGAGATGTGGAATCCCGCTTCGAATTGGCGAATTGGTCTGGCAGGCACAGTTCGGACGACGGGGTACCCGCCAGGAACACCCCTCGCGTGGAGTCGCATGACGAACTGCCTGCTCGCGAGTTCGCAGCACCAGCGTTGGCCGACGGTGCGCTCGAACCCGATTACGCCGAACTACTGGTGATCAGCACTTCGGCCGACGATCGGCTGTCGCGGTTGCGCGCGGGCGAGGCGATGAGTGCGGTGCTGCTGACCGCCACCAATATCGGACTGGCCACCTGCCTGCTCACCGAACCGCTCGAGCTCGCGGACCTACGCAACAGAATGCGCCTCGAGGTGCTCGACGGCGTCGCCCAACCGCAGGCGGTTCTACGGATCGGTTGTCTTCCGACCAATGCACCGTCGTTGCCGGTGACACCGCGACGGTCGGTGGAAGATGTGCTCAGTCCGTTCGAGCCGACTGCTCCCACCTGCTCATGAGTGACAGCGGGGACCGCTGAAACCACCTGTCCTCGGTGGTCCCGTGTCCTCGGTCGCCGACCGTCCCCGATATGGTCGGCAACCCGGTCGAGATCAGCGAGCCGGACTAGGCACCGAGTAAGCGCGAATAGGGTGACCGACCGTATATGGTCGGCCACGCTGAGTGTGGGAGACGCCGCTAAGCCGGTGCGGCGCAACGCTTTACCACCGCATCCAAGGCTGCCGCCAAACCGGCGCGGGCTTCCTGCGCGATCGGCTGCAGCGCGGGCTGTTGCGTATTGGCGACGAGGATGTCCGGGTCGATGGCTTCGACAATGGTGGCGCCGTTGTCGGTGCGCACCACCACATTGCAGGGCAGCAGCAGGCCGATGTGCCGGTGAATGCCGATCGCCCGGTGCGCGAGCATCGGGTTGCAGGCGCCGAGGATCAGGTAGTCCTCCATCTCGATGTCGAGTTTCGCCCGCAAGGTCGCGCGCACATCGATTTCGGTCAGCACGCCGAAACCTTGTTCGGCCAAGGCCTCGCGTACGGCGGCGACGGTCTCGGCGAACGGGGTCGGCACCCGCACGAGGAGTTCGGCGGATGCCACGGGAATGCGGATCTCGGTGAGCAGGTCGCGTGCGTCGACGACCTCGTCGGGAGCGACCAGATACACCTCGGTCGGCGGTCCCACCGGATGGAACGACGATGTGCGCAACCAATTCTCCAACGCTCGGTACGCGTCGCCGATGTGTTGATAGTCGCCGCGATGGGCGGTACGGGCGTAGAGGCACGGCTCAGCTCGGCGCACCGTCACTTGGTCGCGGTTGTCGCCGATGGGCCCGAGCGTGACTGGTAGCGCGAAGTCGACCTCGGTCGATGTGGTCGCGCGGAAGTCACCGAGGTAGGTGGTCGACGGCGGCCCGGCCGGTGCCAGACCGGTGCTGGCCGCCAGCTCGTACAGTGCCTGCATCCCGGCGCCGATATCGTCGCCCGCGTGGTCGGCGCGGATGGCGCGCCGCAGTTCGAGAACGGTCTGCGGGCGCGCTTCATCGATCAGGACGCGGTAGTGCACTGTCGTAATCCTTCGGGTCTCAGACCCGATGCGTGAAGCGATCGAGTTCGGAATGTGCCAAGCGCTCGGCCCAAAGTCGAGCGCGTTCGAGCTCACCATGGGCAAGGGGGCCCTGCATGCCCTCGACGAAGAAGTCCACTGGATCGTCGGCGAGCTCATAACCCAAGCGCCGCAATCGTTTCCCGGCGCCACGTGCGGCCGAGCCCGGCAGCCACCGCGGTTTGGCGGCTTTCGTGCAGAAGGCCGCGGCCCGAGACCCCTCGGACACCGGCAGCGCCGCGTCGAGCCATTCGCGGATGCCGATATCGACCGCGACCGGCGCATCGGTGTTCCCGGCGGCATCGCGGCGGGTTCGCGTGCGACTCAGGCCGAAGGTGTGAGTAGGTCCGCCGACCACCAGTAGATCGATTGTCGGCTCCGGCATCTGCGCGGCGGCGGCGACGCTGAGCACCTCCACCTCGGCGTGTGAGCGTAATCCGTCCGCGATCGCCCGGGCGATCGCGGCGGTATTGCCGAACATCGATTCATAAACGACCCGAGCCCGCATCTCAGTCTCCTAATTTCGCTATGACCGGCGGAAGTGATTTCGACGCTACGTCCGGGCTACGGTGGCGCACAGAGCCGAACCGACGCTTCCCGAGTGACTTTCGACCGTCGGTGATCAGGTGCGGGCGCCGTCGCGTCGTAGCAATGCGCCGCCGAGGAGCAACACCGCGAGGCCGAACCCGACACAGATCGGCTGTAACCAGCTGAATTCGCGGATGACCACGAGCTGCACCATGATCCAGCCGACCAGGGCCAGACCCGAGATCATTGCAGCAGGCGGTGTCCGCTCGTCATCGCGTGCCGCGAACAGCGCGGTCACCGTCATCGGGAATCCGACGACGAGCGCGAGCATGAGACCGGCGAAAGCGGGGCTGTGGAACGGAATTCGGTCCTCGATGGTAGCGCCGAGGTCGAGCACTCCGGTCATCAAGCCGAGCACGCCGACGACTGCCCAGGTGGCGACGAGGCCGGACAACAGGCACAGTAGAGCCTCGCTGGCACCGAGTCTGCGGACATGCATGGTGATCATGAGTCGACTGTGCGCGGCAGCGGACCGCCCTGGACAGGGTCCGACGACCCCATGATGTGGGCTGGAAGTCGTGTTCGGTGTCTCTCGTTGGCTACGTCGCGGCAGCTGCCCCTTCGCGCCACACCTGGACCAATGGGAGTGGCAGACCAGTGTGCTCGGTGTCGGTATCGCGGTCGTCGGATTCTGCGATAACGCGCTGACCGTGAGGGCATTCGCGGCCAGGCACGGTCAACAGGTCGTGGTGAACACCGAGCTCGCCGCACTCGGCCCGACGAACCTGGCTTCCGGTCTGCTGCAAGGCTTTCCGGTGAGCTGCAGCGGCAGTCGAACCAGCATCGCCGACGCGATGGATCCGACGTTGCCGACAGCCGTTGCCGCATTCCAGCAGGACCAGCAGCCGGGGCCACTCGGCCCACCCGGGAGATGACCTTCTTCTCTGCCCGCGCCGCTGTCGAGTCGCGATGCTCGTTGATATCGAGCCGTCGGACGAGGTGAGGTGGCGATGTCGGACAGTGTGACGATCCCGCTGCAGGGGTGGCGGACCCGCCTTTTCGGCGTGTGGTGGCTGCGGCCGTGGAATTCGAATCCGCTGATGCGCAGCTCCGATCGGGTCGAGGCCGCAGTGCGGATCATCGCAGTGGTCGCGGTACTGGTCGCGGTGCCGGTCGCAGGTGCCCTCGGCACCGAGGCATACACCGCCGACGTCGCCAGGATACATACCGAGCAAGCGACGAAATCGGTGGTGAACGCGGTGATTACCGACGAGCCGCAACGTACCTCGGAACACGGCGTGGAAGCACGGGTGCAGTGGCAGCAGAACGAGCGCATCGACACCGCGACCGTACCGGTGCCGCGCCAGGCGCAGCCCGGTGACCGGGTCGCGGTCTGGCTCGGACCCGACGGTGCGCCGACCACCAGGCCGCGACAGGCGGACGCGGCCCCGATTACCGGGATCGGTGTCGGCGTGATCGTACTCGTTGGCACCGGGTTCGTCGGCTTGTGCCTCGTGCGGGGCACGCAATGGCTGTTGGACCGCCGCCGGGGCACCAGATGGGACCGGGAATGGGTCTCGCGGACGATCAAAGAGGACCGACAATGACCTCGAAGGGACAGCACGTGGCAGACGAAAATGCTTCGCTCGCGGAACAACCCGATGCACCGATCCTCGCGGCCGTCGACGGCTCGGCGAATTCATATCAGGCGGTCGCGTGGGCGGCGGCCGAGGCCGCGTTGCATCATCGCAGGCTGCACCTTCTCACCTCGGTGGGGATTCAGATGGGCTACGGTCCCGGTGTACTGCTGACGGAAACCGACACCGAATGGCTGCGCAGCGAAGGCGAGCGGATCCTGACCGAGGCAACTCGCCTCGCACGGACGGCCGCACCTGGTGACGATCTCGCCATCACCACCGAGGTGACCTTCAACCTGATCATTCCAACGCTGATCGAGCGCTCCGCGCACGCGCACCTGCTGGTGGTCGGCAGCCGGGGCAGCGGCGCGCTCCAGCGCGGATTGCTCGGCTCGGTGAGCACCGCCGCTACCCATCACGCGCACTGCCCGGTCGCGGTGATCCACGGGATCGCCGCGCTCGATCCGGTCTCGGCGACCCAACCGGTTCTGGTCGGCGTCGACGGCACCGAGAACAGTGCCCCCGCCATCGAACTCGCTTTCGAGGAGGCCTCGCACCGCAAGGTGGACCTGATCGCCTTGCACGCGTGGAGCGACACCAGCGCGGTAGACCTGCCGATGGTCAACTGGGAGACCGCCCGCGGCTCGGCGGAGGCGGTGCTCGCCGAAAGCCTTGCGGGCTGGGCCGAACGCTATCCAGATGTGAAGGTGCATCGAATCGTGGTGGTCGACCGGCCCGTTCGCGCGTTGCTCGACGAGTCGGCAAACGCCCAGCTGGTAGTCGTCGGCTGCCGCGGCCGCGGCGGATTCACCAGCATGGTCCTCGGTTCCACCAGCAACGGGTTATTGCATTCGGTGGAGGTGCCGATGATCGTGGTGCGTTCGAACTGATCTCGAACACTCGGCGCGACAGTCGATCTCGACCGCCGCCCCGGCTGTCTTCGGAGGAGGAGCATGGTGATGCCGGAACCCGCTCCGATCGAGCGTGCCACGGCCACGGATATCACCGTATTGGTTGCCGATCGGACATCGGTGCCGATGAATATCGGCGCGATCCTGGTATTCGGTGATGCAACCGCGCCGAATCCGGCCGCCATCCGCGCTCTGCTCGCCGACCGCGTTACGCGCATACCTCGGCTGCGACAAACATTGCGTCGCGCACCTTTCGGCTGTGGACGACCGATCTGGGTCGATGCGCCCGATTTCCAGGTGGACCGACAACTGGAGGAGGTACGACGGCCAGAATCGGGCGGCGATCGTGCATTGCTCGATATCGCGGCCGAATTGCTGTGTACGCCGCTACCCGACGACGGTCCCCGGTGGCGAGCGCATCTGGTGACAGTGCCCGGATGCGTTGGCTTGGTGGTGATCATGCATCACGTGCTCGCGGACGGCGTCGGAGGTTTGGCGGTATTGAGCGCGTTGGCCGACGAAAGCCCCGCGCTACCCATTCGGGATTTTCCGCGGCCGCCGCCGCGGCGGTTGGCGTTGGCCGCGGACGCGACTCGGGAAAAGATACGGGCATTCCGCTCGCTGCCCGCCGATATCCGACGCGGGTTCATCGGTTTGCGCGAACTCGGCCTCAGTTGGGCGAGTATGCGTCCGATCGAGCGGACCTCGCTGAACCGGCGGACTTCCCGGCGACGTCGCCTGGCGTGGGTCACGGTGCCGTTGGACGATATCGTCACCACCGCGCACCGGCACGGCGGCACGGTCAACGATGTCGTGCTAGCGGCCGTCACCGGCGCGCTGCTGCACGTCCTGCACACCCGCGGTGAGTGGCCGGATCGGCTGGTGGTGTCGGTACCGGTCTCGGGCCGCCGCGGCACCGCCGCGAACGAACTGGGCAATGACACCGGGGTCCGGCCGATCTCGGTTCCGGCCACCGGCGATGACTCGACTCGGCTCACCGAAATCATCACCGCGACAAAGGCTTCGAGCCGCACGAGATGGCGAGCATCCTCTGCGGCGCCGCTGGGAGCGCTATTCCGGATGCTGCATCGGACGGGGCTGTTCCGACTGTTCGTCGAACATCAGCGCATGGTGCACACCTTCGAAACGAACCTGCGTGGCCCGACCGTCGCGCTACACCTCGCAGGCAGCCGAGTGGAGACGATGGTGCCCTTGGTGGCGACGCCCGGAAATACCGGTGTGACCTTCGCGGTCCTGTCCTACGCGGGCACCCTCGGAGTCGCCGTGATCGCGGATCCGGTGATCGTTCCCGACCAGGACGCCCTCGCCGAGTCACTGAGTACGGCTTTCGAACGCCTCGTTCGGTGATCTGCGCTGGGGCAGCCGCCAGGGGTGTGGCGGATTGCCAGGGTGACGCCCAGACTGGAGCCATGACCGAAGGAGACGTAGCTCACACTGCCGTGGTGCCCGACCACGACACTCTGGTGGCGGTTTTGCGGTTGGCGCAACGTGCGCCGTCGGTACACAACACCCAGCCCTGGCGGTGGGTCTTCGATGGCAGCCGGTTGCACCTGCACACCGATCCCGACCGATTGCTATCGGCCGCGGATCCACACGGCCGTCAGCGGATCATCAGCTGCGGCGCCAACCTGCACCATCTTCGCACCGGCTTTGCCGCTCACGGCTGGCATACCGACATCACCCGGCTCCCGGACCCCGACAGCCCCGACTATCTGGCGATGATCGCCTTCCGACCGTGGCCCGACCCGCCAGCCGGGATCCCGGCGCGGGCACGCGCGATGGAACAACGCCGCACCGATCGGCTGCCGATGCTGCCACCGCACGGCTGGGCCGAGGTCCTCGCCTCTGTGCGCAGACTCGTATCACCCCACGACGTCGCCCTTGACGTGCTCGACGACAGCGCACGGGCACGGTTGGCCGCGGTGTCGGAACATACCGCGGCCGCCCGCAAGGACGACCCGATGTATCAGACCGAATTGTATTGGTGGGCTGGACATCCCGACACCACGGAGGGAATTCCGCCGACCGGGTTGGTGTCGGACGCGGAGTTCGCACGGGTGGATGTCGGGCGAGTGTACCCATCCGCGCCGCATTCGATGCGCCGCGGCGAACTCACCGATCACTCCACGCTGGTGGCGTTGAGCACCAAAGGTGATTCGGTGTCACAGTGGCTGCACACCGGTGAGGCATTGTCGGTGGTGCTGCTCGAATGCACCGCCGCCGGTTTGACGACGTGCGCACTGACCCATGTCACCGAGCTACCCGCGGCTCGTCGAACTATCGCGGAGCTGGTCGACACCCGGACCACACCCCAGGTCCTGATCCGCATCGGTGCCGCGCCTGCCGAGGAGACGCCGCTGCCGCCGACGCCGAGGCGCCCGGTCGAGGAGATCTTCACGATCGACTCGCAGTGACCGCCTTTGCCGAGAGTTCGCGCTTCCTAGGCTGGTGCGGTGGGCGTCGCACGCTCTCCTGATCCTCGTCGCGATGCTGACCGAAGTCCCTACCGTTCGGGCATGCTGCATTGGATCGACACACTGATCCGGTGTGCGCATCACCGGATCACGCGTGCCAGTTGGTCGCACGGTGCAGGACTTTCGGCCCTTGAGGTGCGCTGTGGGCACCCACCATCGTGGGGTCATGCGCATGGATGATCAACCGGCTACCGATTGGCCATGGCGATGACGCGGTCGGCCACGGTCGACGTGCGTCGATGCATCCGGATCCGGGTTCATGGCGTCGTGCAGGGCGTCGGATTCCGTCCGTTCGTCTATCGGCTTGCCCACGGTCTCGGTTTGACCGGTGATGTGCGCAATGCGGGCGGCCACGTTGTCATCCGGGTAGCCGGACCGACCGTATCGGTGGCCGATTTCCTTGCCCACCTCGCGGAAACTGCCCCGACATCGGCCCGTGTCGATCGCATAGAGGCCGAGTCGATGGCGGTCGAAACCGTGCTGGGGCCTGGCTTTTCGGTGGTCGGCAGTATCGCCGACGCCCGGGTTACCCCGCAGGTGCCGCCGGATCTGGCGATCTGTGCGGCGTGCCTGCGTGAGCTGTTCGACCCGACCGATCGCCGCTACCGGTACCCATTTCTCAACTGCACTGACTGTGGGCCGCGCGCGACCGTCATCGACGGGCTGCCCTACGACCGGGAGCGCACCGCGATGCGCGCCTTCGAGCTATGCCCGGCCTGTTCGCGCGAGTACCACGACCCCGCCGATCGACGATTCCACGCCGAGCCGACCAGTTGCCCGGACTGCGGACCGCGGCTGGCATGGCATGCCGACAACGAAATATTCAGCGCGGCAGGAGAAGACGCGCTGCAAGCGGCCAGTGCGGTGGTCGCCGGGGGCGGCATCGTCGCAATGAAGGGTATCGGCGGATATCAGCTGGTGTGCGACGCCGGAGACGACGCGGTCGTGGCCCGGCTCCGCGAAACCAAGCCGCGCCCGACCAAACCGCTCGCGGTCATGGTGGCCGATATCGCCGCCGCGCGGGAACTGGGCAGTGTGGACGCCATAGCGGCCGAGCTGCTCGGCTCCGCGGCCGCGCCGATCGTGCTGCTGCCCCGCCGTGCCGATGCGCAGGTGTCGGCGGCGGTCGCCCCGGGATCGGCCGAGATCGGTGTCTTTCTGCCGTACAGCCCACTACACCAGCTGCTGCTGTCGGAACTGAAGCGGCCGCTGGTCGTCACCAGCGGCAACCGCGGTGGGGCGCCGATCATCATCGATGACGCCGCAGCGCTAACCACGTTGCGGCCGATCGTCGACGGGATTCTCACCCACGACCGACCCATTCGGACCCGTTACGACGACTCCGTGGTTCGCGTCGTCGCATGCCGGATCAGCAGCGTGCGGCGAGGCCGCGGCTATGCGCCGACCCGGATTCCTTTGCCCACATATGCCGCGGCGCCGATTCTCGCGGTGGGCGCGCAGTTGAAACACACCAGTACCCTCGCCGTCGGCGAGATGGCGATCGTCGGACCGCATACCGGCGATCTGGAGAACCCGGATGCTTACACGGCGTTCGAGCAGGCCGCGGACACGCTGTGCCTACTGCACAACGCGCGGCCGAAAGTCGTTGCGCACGATCTGCATCCGGGATATCTGTCCACCCGGTACGCACGCCGCTGGCCCACAGAGTCTCGCATCGCGGTGCAACATCATCACGCACACGTTGCCGCCACGGCTGCGGAGCACGGCGTCACCGGTCCGTTCGTCGGTATCGCACTGGACGGATTGGGGCTCGGTGAGGATGGCACGTTCTGGGGTGGCGAAATTCTGGTGGCGGATCTGTGCGGCTACCGCAGGTTCGGCCGTTTCGGCACCGCACCGATGCCTGGCGGAGCGGCCGCGGTGCGCAGGCCCGCACGGATGGCGCTGGGATACCTTTTCGGGGCAGAGCGATTCGATGATCACACCGAACCGGTGGCGGCCGGTGGCCTGCTGGACCGTATGGATGCCCGGGAGGTCGCGGTCATCCGCGGCATGATCGAGCAGGAGTTGAATTGTCCACGCGCGTCGAGTGCGGGACGGTTGTTCGACGCGGTCGCGGCCCTGTTGGGCATATGCGACGACAACAACTACGAAGGCGAGGCAGCGGTCCGGCTGCAGGCTGCGGCGGTCGGACGGACCGGAGCGGCGCCACTGCGGTGGGCGTTACACCAGCGCGACGGCCTGCTGGTGTACGACCCCACCCCGACTCTGCGCGACGTCGTGGCACTGGCCGCCGACGAGCCGGTCGGGGAGGTGGCGGCTCGATTCCATCGAACCGTGGCGACCGTGATGGTCACCATGGCCGCCGCGGCCGCCGCGGTATCCGGCACCGATGTCGTCTGTCTGGGTGGCGGGGTCTTCCAGAACGCCCGGCTGACCACCGCGGTGCTGGACGGTCTCGCGGCTACGGGACTGAACGGCCTGGTCGGCGAACAGATCCCGATGAACGACGGCGGTATCAGTTACGGCCAAGCGGCCATCGCGGCCGCGCGCATGAGTAGGAGCTGATCATGTGCCTGGGTGTGCCCGGCCAGATCGTCGCGGTGAGCGACGAATCAGCCTTGCGGATGGGAACGGTCGATTTCGAGGGCATCCGGCGGCCGGTGTGCCTGGCCTACGCGCCGGATGCGGATATCGGCGACTACGTGATCGTGCATGTCGGTTTCGCCATCAGCCGGGTGGACGAAATCGAAGCCGCCAAGACGCTCGCGGTGATCCGGGCCATTCCGGACGCCCTGGCCACAGAACTCGGCCCGGAAGCGGAGGCATTATGAAATACCTCGACGAATATCGTGACCCGGTACTGGCCCAGCGGCTGCTGAACGAGCTCCGGGCGAGTGCCACCCGTCCATGGGCGATCATGGAAGTCTGTGGCGGACAGACGCATACCCTGGTCCGCCAAGGGATCGACGAACTACTGCCCGCCGGGATTCGGATGATCCACGGCCCCGGTTGTCCGGTCTGTGTCACACCGCTGGAGATGATCGATCAGGCGGTATCGATCGCAGCCCGGCCGGAGGTGATCTTCACCAGTTACGGTGACATGCTGCGGGTTCCGGGCAGCACGGGCGATCTGCTCGGTGTCAAGGCCCGCGGCGGCGACGTCCGCGTGGTCTATTCACCATTGGATGCCGTGACCATCGCGCGGGAGAATCCCGACCGCGAGGTGGTGTTCTTCGCGGTCGGTTTCGAAACCACCGCGCCCGCCAACGCGATGGCGGTGCTACATGCCGCGACCGCCGGGATCGGCAACTTCAGCGTGCTGGTCAGCCATGTGCTGGTGCCACCTGCGATCACCGCGATCCTGGATGCGCCTGAAAACCAGGTGCAGGGTTTTCTGGCCGCCGGGCACGTCTGCGCGGTGATGGGCTGGACCGAATACGAGCCGATCGTCGCGCGGTACCGGGTGCCGATCGTGGTGACCGGATTCGAACCGCTGGATTTGCTCGAGGGCATCCTGATGGTAGTGCGGCAACTGGAGGACGGTCGCGCGGAACTCGACAATCAGTACGTCCGCGCGGTGCGTCGTTCCGGCAATCCCGCTGCGCAAGAGGCGATCCGGCGGGTATTCCGGATCACCGAACGCAACTGGCGGGGGATCGGCGCCATCCCCGAGAGCGGGCTGACCCTCGCCCCCGAGTTCGCCGATCATGATGCGCAACAGCGATTCTCGGTCGATGACACGCAATCCACGGAGAATTCGGACTGCATCGCGGGCGCGATTCTGCGTGGCACCGCGCTCCCCACCGATTGCCCCGCCTACGGCATCCGATGCACGCCACGGAATCCGCTGGGGGCGCCGATGGTTTCGGCCGAAGGCACCTGCGCGGCCTTCTACAACGCCGGTCGGCAACCGCGTCCGCTGACCGTGGAGGTCGTGCGATGACCGCCGTCGATCCGGTGCGGGCCAGTTGCCCGATGCCGCGTACGGAAACCGAACGAGTGCTGCTCGGGCACGGTTCCGGTGGGCAGCTGATGGCTGAACTGCTCGATGAGGTGATCGTCGCCGAGCTCGGCGACGGTTCGGCACAACAGGATGCGGCCATCGTCGAATTGGGCAGCACCAGTGCGGTTTTCAGCACCGACAGCTTCGTGGTCACGCCACGGTTCTTCCCCGGCGGTGATATCGGGACCCTCGCCGTGCACGGCACCGTCAACGATCTGGCCATGCGTGGGGCGCGTCCGGTCGCGCTCGCCCTGGCCTATGTGCTCGAGGAAGGGCTGCCGATCGCCGAATTGCGGGCCATCACCGCCTCGGTCGCCGCGGCCGCGGCTGCCTGTGGGGTGCGGGTGGTCACCGGCGATACGAAGGTGGTCGACCGCGGTGCGGCGGACGGGATCTACCTCACCACCACCGGTATCGGTGCGCAGCTGGCGGGTGCCGATCCGTCAGCGACGCGCGGCGCGCCCGGGGATGTGGTGATCGTGTCCGGGCCGATCGGCGCACACGGCATCGCGATCCTGTGCGCCCGCGGCGGTCTCGGATTCGAGGCCGATATCCGTTCCGACAGTAGGCCGCTTCACGAATTGGTGGCGGCGATGATCGCGGCATGCGGCCCCGATATCCACGCGCTGCGCGATCCGACCCGGGGTGGTGTGGCCAGTGCGCTCAACGAACTCGCGTCCGCCTCCGCTGTGGGCATAGACATCGTCGAGGCTGATGTGCCGGTGCCCAGCGACGTCGCCGCGACCTGCGAACTACTCGGCCTGGATCCGCTGCATGTGGCCAATGAGGGGTGTCTGGTCGCGCTGGTCGCCGCGGATGCCGCCGACAAGGCGCTGGCGGCGATGCGGTCGGTGCCCGCCGGAGCGCAGGCCAGGGTGATCGGTCGGGTCACCGACGGACCGGTCGGCCGGGTCACCGCGCGCACGCTGATCGGTGCGGGCCGCATCGTGGACATGCTGGTTGGTGAACAGTTGCCCCGCATCTGTTAGGGCATTGGCCTTGCGCTGGTGGGACCTTCGCCTCTCGCGCCTCGGCCTCCCGCGCGACGAGACTCGAAACAAGAGCACCTGTCCGTCGATCGAAGGGAGGCCCGGTGATGCCCGTCGACACCGAGGTGATCGACCGCGCGGGTCTCGACCGTCTGGTGGATGTGCTGCGCGATAACGGGTATCGAGTCATCGGCCCCCAACTGCGCGACAGCGCGATCGTGCTCGACGAACTGGATTCGGGGACACAGCTGCCCAGCGGTTGGGGAGTCGAAACCGCACCCGGCCGATATCGGGTGTATCGCCGCACCGATGCTGCCGTATTCGCACATTCGGCCGGGCCCGGGTCGTGGAAGCAGTTCCTGCACCCGCCGCGGCGCAAGATTTGGGAGACCGGGCCGGACCTGAATCCGCGACCGGCTGCGCAGGTCCCGGTCCGCATGGCTTTTCTCGGTGTCCGCGGCTGTGACCTCGCCGCCATCTCGGTGCTCGGACGCGTGCTCGGCGGCGGCGCCCATCCCGACCCCGCGTTCGTCGGACCGTCCGGCACTCGGGCAGTGCGGCCCGCCGACACCACGGCGCGGGCTGTGGATACCGGCATTCGCCAGGATGCCGGGGACCTAGGGGATGAGGGGGCGCAATCGGCCGTCGATGACCGGGCGCCGTTCGTCGTCGCGGTGAACTGCACAGAGCCGGGCGGCGTGTGCTTCTGCGCATCGATGGGCACTGGTCCGGGCGTGGCGCCCGGATACGATCTCGCCCTCACCGAGCGCCTCGACGACGACGGCCATCGGTTCCTGGTCGATGTCGGCAGTGAGGTCGGCGCCCGAATTCTCGCGCAGGTCACTACTCGTCCGGCGGACGCCTCGGAGGTTCGCGATGCGCGCGAAGCGGTGGCCGCGGCCGCAGGCCGCATGGGCCGCGCCATGCCGGAGACCGATATCCGCACCCTGATCCGCGATTCCCGGGAGTCGCCGCACTGGCAGGATGTCGCGAGCCGCTGCCTGACCTGCGGCAATTGCACCATGGTGTGCCCAACCTGTTTCTGCACCAGCACCGAGGACGTCACCGATCTCACCGGCGAGCACGCCGAACGCTGGGAGCGGTGGGCGTCCTGCTTCGAACTGGACTTCTCCTATCTGCACGGCGGCAGTGTTCGGCAGACCGGTGCGGGCCGGTACCGGCAGTGGCTCAGCCATAAACTGGGCACCTGGTACGACCAGTTCGGCAGCTCGGGATGCGTCGGCTGCGGGCGGTGCATCGCCTGGTGCCCGGCCGGTATCGATCTGACCGCCGAAGTCGCCCGGCTCGCCGAACTGGCCGCAGGAGTCGACGATGATCACCGTTGACGAGTTGTCCGAGTTCGCCCAGCTGGCTTCGCTGAGCCCGGCGGAACTGGCCGCGCTGGCCACGTGCGGGCGTGCGGTGTCCTATCCCCCCGGGCACCGGTTGATCGCCGAACGCCAACCCGCGCAACAATGCTGGCTGATCCGCCGGGGCCGGGTAGTGCTGGACTCGCCGGTTCCAGGGCGCGGCGATATTGTCGTGCAGACCCTCGGCAGCGGTGACCTGCTGGGTTGGTCCTGGTTGGTGCCGCCCTACCGCTGGCATTTCGGCGCTGTGGCGACCGAAGCGGTGGACGCGATCGAATTCGATGCGGCGGCGCTGACCGAATTGGCCGAAGCGGACCCGAAATTCGGGTATGCGCTGACCTTGATGCTGTTCGAAGCGTTACTCGATCGGCTGCAGGCCACCCGGGCCCGGCTACTCGATCTCTACCAGAACCCCGCCGAATCCTGCGACGACTATGCGTGCCGAATAGGCGCCGGGCGAGGTGCGTGATGACTCGAGCATTGCGCAGCGATTCGGTGCGCGACAGCAGCCGGGCGACGGGCAGGCGGGTCGAAACGGTGGGCCGCCGGATGCCGGTCGGCGAGGCGATGCTGCCGTACCGGGTCATCCACCGCATCCAGCAGACGCGGGACACCGTGACGCTGCGACTGGAGCCGGTCGGTGTTGCGACACAACGTTTTCAGGCCGGTCAGTTCATGATGCTGTACAGCTTCGGTGTCGGTGAGGTCGCGATCTCGGTCAGCGGCGATCCGGCCGCGGACAGCGATGTGCTCGAACACACGATCCGCGCGGTCGGGGCGGTCAGCGGGGCGTTGCACGACACCGGAATCGGCGGTGTGATCGGCGTGCGCGGCCCCTTCGGCGTCGGTTGGGATCTGGCGTCGGCGGCCGGGAACGATCTGGTCATCGTCGGTGGCGGGGTCGGACTCGCACCGTTGCGCCCGGTGGTCCTCGGCGCGCTCGCCTCCCGCGCGGACTACCGGCGCATCATTCTCGTCACCGGCGCGCGAACTCCGTCGAACATACTGTTCGGGCGCGAGCAGAACGACTGGAAGACGAATGCTTCAGTCGAAGTCCATCAGAGCGTCGACCATCCCGAACCCGGTTGGACGGGGCGGATCGGTTTCGTCACCGAGCCGCTGGCACAACTGCGGCTGGAACCGGCCCGCACGACCGCGTTCCTCTGTGGGCCGGAACCGATGATGCGATTCTGCGCACAGACCCTGTTACGCAAGGGAATCGCCGCGACCGACATCAGGGTGGCGCTGGAACGCAATATGCAATGCGGGGTCGCGCGATGCGGTCACTGTCAACTCGGAACACTGCTGCTCTGTCGAGACGGCCCGGTCATCGACTACGCAGTGGCCGAACCACTACTGGCCGTCCGGGAGTTGTGATGGATACCCCGACCCTCGCGGTATGGAAATTCACCTCGTGCGATGGCTGTCAGCTGACGCTGCTGGACTGCGAGGACGAACTACTGACCCTGACGGCCCGGATCCGCATCACCCACTTCACCGAGGCATCCAGTGCGGTCGAGCCGGGCCCCTACGACGTATCACTGGTGGAGGGTTCGATCACCACGCCCGACGACGCGCGCCGGATCACCGAAATCCGCGCGCAATCTCGGATTCTGGTGGCAATCGGTGCGTGCGCGACGCACGGCGGGATCCAGGCGCTACGCAATTTCGCCGACATTACCGAATTCACCTCGGTGGTCTACGCAAGCCCGGAATACATTTCGACACTTGCCACCTCGACCGCGATCTCGGAGCACGTTCCGGTCGATTTCGAGCTGCGCGGCTGCCCGATCGACCGGCGCCAGCTACTCGATACTCTTGGTGCGTTCCTCGCGGGTCGCGCCCCCGATATTCCGAATACCAGCGTTTGCACCGAATGCAAACGCCGCGGCACCACCTGTATATCGGTCGCCGACGGTATTCCGTGTCTGGGACCGGTCACGCAGGCCGGATGCGGTGCGCTGTGCCCGGCCTACCACCGCGGCTGCTTCGGCTGCTTCGGACCGATGGCGAAGCCCAATATCGGTGCGTTACTTCCCATTCTGCGTATCAACGGCATGGACCAGCCCGACATCGACCGGGTTTTCACCACATACGCGGCGGCGGCACCGGCCTTCGCGGACCGGACCCGCGATGAGTCACCGCAGTAGGCAATTGAAGGTCAGTTCGCTGGCCCGCGTGGAAGGCGAAGGCGCACTGCGAGTCATCGTCGCGGACGGGGTAGTCGAGCGCGCGGAGCTGAATATCTACGAACCGCCCCGATTCTTCGAGGCATTCCTGCGTGGGCGCGCCTATACCGAGCCGCCCGATATCACCGCCCGCATCTGCGGGATCTGCCCGGTGGCCTACCAGACCAGCGCGTGCAACGCGATCGAGCAAGTCTGCGGCATCAGCCTGGACGAGCCGCTGGCCGCCCTGCGACGGCTGCTGTACTGCGGTGAGTGGATCTCCAGCCACGCCCTGCACATTCACCTGCTGCACATTCCCGATTTCCTCGGCTATCCGGACGCGATCACCCTCGCCGCCGACCACCGCGAACTCGTCGAACAGGGCCTGGCTTTGAAGAAGGCCGGGAATATGCTGCTCGAACTCATCGGCGGACGGTCGATCCATCCGATCAATGTCCGGGTGGGCGGCTTCTATTCGGTTCCCGACCGCTCCGATTTCGCCCGGGTAGCCGAACAACTGCGCCGTGCACAGGATTACGCCGTGCACACCGCCCGACGCGCCGCTGGTTTCGATTTCCCCGATGTCGAACTCGACCACGTACTCCTCGCTGCCACCGAACCGGACCGATACGCCATCGAACGCGGCGACGTGCACACCACCGACGGCCTCCGCTTTCCCGCAGCCGAATTCCCGGCGCACGTCACCGAGCAGCAAGTACCGCATTCCACCGCACTGCACGCGCGGCTCGACGGCAACCAGTATTTGACCGGGCCGCTGGCGAGATACACCCTGAATTCCCGGCAGCTTTCGCCGACCGTCCGGCAGGTCGCGGCCGAGATCGGGCTGGGTGAGCAATGCCGTAACCCGTTCCGTAGCATCCTGGTTCGCGCGGTGGAGGTCGTCTACGCCGTCGACGAGGCATTGCGGCTGATCGAAGGCTACGAACGTCCGTCCCGCCCTGCCGTACCTACCGCACCCCGTGCGGGCGTCGGTCACGGTGTCAGCGAAGCGCCACGCGGATTGCTCTACCACCGATACGAGGTCGACGCCGACGGCACCGTCCGCGCCGCCACCATCATTCCGCCGACTTCCCAGAACCAGGCCGCCATCGAGGACGATCTGCGCCGCGTCGTGGCCGCCAACCTCGCCCTCGACGACGCCGCGCTCACCACACTGTGCGAGCGCATTATCCGCAACTACGACCCCTGCATCTCCTGCGCCGCCCACTTCCTCGATATCGACGTGGTGCACCGGTGAACGAGCGGATCATCGCCGTGCGCCCGCCGGAGCTCAGTGCCGACGAGGTGCGTGCATGAGCGGGGTGCGCGCGGTCGTCATCGGTGTCGGCAATGAATTTCGCAGTGACGACGGCGTCGGTCCCGCTGTGGCCACCGCCGTCGAGGAACTGGAGTTGCCCGGCGTATCGGTGACCCTGTGCGACGGCGAGCCAGCCGGACTGCTGGATGTGTGGGCCGATGTAGAACTCGCGATCGTGGTCGATGCGGTGCTGTGTGAACCGAGCACTCCGGGCCGCATCTGGCGCACCACCATCGACGCCTTGCGCGGCGTCACCCGTGCCGCCAGCTCACATGCCCTCGGCGTCCCCGACGCCCTGCCATTGGGCCGAGCCCTCGGCCGAGTGCCCGGCGAACTCGTGGTCATCGCCGTTGAGGCCGCCAGCCTCGATCTAGGCGTCGGCATGTCCGAACCGGTCGCGGCCGCGGTATCGCGGGTGGTCGAAGCCGTGCTGACGGAACTGGCTCGACTGGGAATCACGACCAGGGGTGTCGGCGGTCACCTTTAGTGCCGATCGGCCCTCGAATCGAGGGACCAGTGGCCCTGCCCAGGTGTGATTACCCAGCAATACGGTGGGCAGCAATGTGACCACTCAGCAAGGCAGCAGCAAATGACATTGGTGAGATCCGAGAACACCACGGCCGACGTCGAACCGACCGATGCGGTGGAGCACCTCCGACAAGACTTTCCCGCCGTTTCCGCCGAGGTACTCTCGGCCACCGTCAGCGGAGCGCAGCGAGAGCTGAACGACGTACCGGCCGGATGGCTGCCCGAACTCGCCGAACGATTGGCGTGGTGGCGTATCAGCACCGCCACAGGAACATCCCGTTCATGGACGCCGACCTCGGCTGCCAACGGCAGTTCAAGACCGTCGGCTCGCAACGGCTCCACGCTGCCGCGGTGAGAACTGTGAGAGGTTGATAGGCGACTTGTCGGCCCTTGCTGATGCCGCCACCTCCGGGCAGCCGCTCTTCTGGTAGGCCGCCTCCGCATCATCCGGCGAATGCACGCCGTGAAACACCGCGGCGCCGGGAGTCCGGAGGGGTCAATCCGGACGGGCCGCCAGGGCGTGGTCGAGTAACAGGCGACGTTCCGCGGCGGCGACGGCCCGGCGGGTTGCGGGGGCCGCGTCAGGGGTGACGGAGACCGAGGTAATTCCCATGCGGACAAGGTGCTCGGCGAAGTCCGGGTGATTGGAGGGCGCCTGGCCGCAGAGCGACGACGTGATCCCGAGATGGCGAGCGGTGGTGATGATGCGGGCGATGGCGTCCAGTACGGCGGCGTCGGATTCGTCGAAGAGTTCGGCGCATTGTTCGGAGTCGCGGTCCACACCGAGCATGAGCTGGGTGAGATCGTTGCTGCCGATGGAGACACCGTCGATGCCGAGGCCGACGTATTCGGGGAGCCAGTGCACAACGGAGGGAACCTCGGCCATGACCCACCGGTGCAGGCCACGCTGGCGGCCGAGCGGGCTCGCGTCGACGAGTTCGAGGCAGGCCTCCAGTTCCCAGCGCGTGCGGACGAACGGAATCATCAAGTGCAAGTTGGGAGTTCGTTCCCGCACGCGGGCCAGTGCGGCCAGTTCCAGTGCGAACACTTCCGGTTCGCGGATGTAGCGGTAGGCGCCGCGGTAGCCGATCATCGGATTATGTTCCACCGGTTCGTAGTTGGCGCCGCCGGTGAGGGCGCGGAATTCGTTGGTGCGGAAGTCGGTGGCGCGGTAGATGACCGGGCGCGGCTGGAATGCCGTGGTAATGCGGTGCAGCGATTCGGCCATGCGGTCGACGAAGAGGTGTTCCTCGCCGCGGGCGATGAGCTCACGGGGGTGACGGCCGCCGAGCGCCTGGGTGAGCAGGGTTTCCGCGCGCAGCAGTCCCACACCGTCGACATCACCGGCGGCGGCACGCTCGGCCGCTTCGGGGAGTGCGAGGTTGACGTAGACCCGAGTCGCGGTGGTTTCGGTCCCGCCGGTCACCACGACGGGCGCGGTGGTCGTCGGACTCGACTTCGGTTGTCCGGCACGGACTTCGCCCGCCGAACCGTCCACGGTGACCGTGGTGCCATCGACGAGCGTGGTGGTCGCGGTGCGCGCCCCGACTACACAGGGAACACCGAGTTCGCGGGCCACGATCGCGGCGTGACAGGTCATTCCACCGCTGTCGGTGACCACCGCGGCCGCGCGGGTGAGAGTGGGCAGCCAATCCGGGTTGGTCATCGGCGCGACCAGTACCTCGCCGTCGCGCAGTGATTGACCCTGCGCGGGCGAGGAAAGAATGCGCACCGCACCGCTCGCGCTGCCGGGTGCGGCGGCGAGGCCGCGAACCAGCACCTTCGTCGGCACCGGGGTCGCGACGGGATATTCGGCCGATCCGTCGGGCAGCGTGGTGATCGGGCGCGCCTGTACCAGCCACAGATTGTCATCGTCGAAGGCCCATTCGACATCCTGGGGCTTGCCGCCGTGATGCTCCTGCACGGCCAGTGCGAGGCGCGCGACGGCCAGTGCCTGCTGTTCGTCCAGGACCGGGGCATCGGCCTCGGGGCCGGTCAGTTCCACCCGGCGATCCCCTTCGGGGCCCGCCACGATCGCGAAACTCTGGTGGCCGCTGCGGGTTTCGAGCAGGGTGGGGCCTGCCGCATCGAGCAGGTAGGTGTCGGGTTCTGTCGCACCGGAGACGACGACCTCGCCTTGGCCGCGTGCGGCGTCTATGACCATCCGGTCCCGGCGTCCGGTCGCGGGGTCGGCGGTGAACGCCACGCCGGATCGCCGCGCGGTCACCATGCGCTGCACTACCACGGCCATGACCGGGCGCTGACGCATGCCGCGCCGCGCGCGGTAGGTCACCACCCGCGGTGTGAACAGGGAAGCCCAGCAGTCGTTGACGGCCGCGAGCAGTTGCTCGTCGCCGTGCACGTTGGTGCGGGAAATGTTCATGCCCGCGAATGAGGAGGTGGCACTGTCTTCGCCGACGGCGGAGGAGCGGACGGCGACCGGAACCTGCTCGCCGAGTGCGTGATACGCGGTCAGGATAGTATCGCGAGCACCGCCGTTGAGGGCGGCTTTGTGTACGAGTGCGCGCATGCGGCGACACAATTCGGTCACGCGCGGGGTGTCAGCGCTGGCCGCGAGCGCCTCGGACTGCAGGCGATCGAGTTCCGTGCCGTCGGGACCATTCGAGATGACCTGCTCATAGCAGGCCCGCAGGATCACGAAACCAGGTGGCACCGGCAGCTTCGCCGCCACCAGCTCGCCCAGGTTCGCCCCCTTGCCACCGGCTCGATCCGCATCGTCGAGCCGCAGCTCGTCGAATCCTGCTACGTAGTCGCCCATCTCGGCTCCCGTCACTTTCCGCGTCTCGAAATGTCTTTGCCCTCAACATCGCCCGGTCTGGCAGCGGCGGCTGCGACCGAAGTCGCGGGCTTGGGCCCAGTGGTCCCGAGGGCGATCTCGGCGGGAGCGTCGCTGTGCGACATCAGCTCGGCTTCGACTACGAGACAACGGTGTTCGACTGTGCGGTGGACAGGCCCAGCGATTGCGCGATGGACGTGGACCACGTACGGATGGCGGCCCAGTCGCGCAGATCGCCGTAGCGGCCGCCGCCCATCAAGCGATAGAGAATCCTTGCCTTCAGCGAGACGCCGACGTGTTCGTAGTGTCCGGAGAACGCCTGGTAGTCCCGCGGCGATATCGAGTCACGCAGCGCGGCGATCTTCTTCGGCACGATGCGGCCGATCCGGCTGCCGATGGGCCCACCGAGCGCGGGTCCGAGGCCGACGCTGAAGAGCCAGACGTTCTTGTTCCGCAATGCCTCCCGGTGTGTTCGCACGAAGGTCACGGCGGCGGGCAGGAGCTCCATATCGTGGATCGCACTACCCAGTACGACGGTGTCGAAACGGGACAGCTCCGGTGCGTGCTCGGCGTCGGCGAGCTCCACTTCGGCGCCTTGTTCGCCCAGCTCGGCGGCGATGAACTCCGCGATATCGCGGGTCGATCCCTTTTCGGTCGCGTATATGACCGCGATGCGAGATGCGTTCGATTCCATACCCACAGCGTTGCGTAGGAGCCCGTCCGCTGGTGAGAGCCGTGATGCCTGTTCAGGGGGGACCAACGTCCCCATTCGGTACGTGCCACGTCCCGCGGAGGGGACGATGCTGATGCGTCGCCGCTGTGCTCGGCCTTCGGTCCCGAACCGGTGCGGCAGCGGCTGACGATCGCGCAGGCCAATGCGGTCGTGACGTCGAAGGGACTGTACCGACTTCCTGACTTTCGTCGAAAAACTCACGAAGGCAACGGGAGTGCGGATCGACGAGGACGACTACGCACACCTGGCCACCATCGGATCCTGCGTGGAATTCCTCACTGCGGCGCAGTAATGAGGCGCCAGGCTGCTTGGTTCCGACAGCACACCTGTTCGAGGGGCGGCGGGGCCGCTATTGCCGGATCGACCAGTGCGTATGCACCTCCGCTAGCAGTTCCTCGACGGTAGTCGCCTCGAATACCTCGGTACCAGGCAGCAGGACCGTCGCCGCGGCTGCCGCGACCCCGTACTCGCAGGCGCGCACACAGTTGTCGCCGACCGCGAGACGGTAGGTCACTCCGGCGATCAGGCTGTCGCCCGCACAGGCGTCGCTGCGCGGCGGCTGAAGGAGCACCGGCGCTGCGACCTCATGGTGCGCGGTGCGGGTGGACAGCACGGCGCCCAGGGCGCCGACCGTGGTGATGGCGTTGCTGACCGCGCCAGCCTCGAGGACGTACTCGTTGGCGGCCCTGGCGTCGGCGAAGGTCGCGATGGGGCGGCCGATCAGGGCCGCGGCCTCCTTGCGGTCGACGCGGTTCACGAAAACCGGTTCCTGTATCACCTTCCGCAGCTGTGCTCCCGCCACGTCCAGTACGACACGGACGCCACCAGCAGTGGCCTGCCGCACGGCCTCGGCGCAGAAATCCTCGCGGACTCCGGGCGGCATGCTTCCTGTGATGACAAGGTAGGAAAAGCGCTGCGCCATCCGGATTACGGTCGCCAGGCATCGCTGGCCATCCGCTTCGCTGAGCACCGGGCCGGGCGGCACGATGTGGTAGCTGTGCCCGGAGCGCGTCTCGGCGATGACCAAGGCTTCCCGCGTTTCCCCGTCGATCTCGATGCGTCGGTGGTCCAGCCCTTCCTCGTCGAGGAGCCGATCGAGCCGTTCGCCGATCTCCCGGCCGGAAGTGTGCAGTGCAGTCGCGCAACCACCCAGCCTGCTGATGCAGCGGGCGACGTTGATACCACCGCCGCCGCCTCGGACCGAGCACACCCGGGCCCTGTTCTTGCCCTCGCCGTACAACTGTTCCACCTCCAGACAGATGTCCACGGTCGGATTCAACGTGACGCTCAGAATCGACGACGGGGAGCGGTCTGGATCGCCGCAAGCCATATCTATCAAGGTCCACCGATGTCGGTGTGGGACATAGGGCAATTTGGCGCTTCGACTGTCGACCTTTGTCTCTCACCCCTAGCGGTACGAGCGCGTGAGGATTATCGAGTGGCAGTGCCAGACTGTCCCATCCCGGGTACCGGCTGCCACCATCGATCCATTCGAGGTTGATCATGACCGAGCTGGGCCCGTTGGATTCGGGATTCATGGAGTTGGAGGACACCGACCGCCATATCAGCCTGGGCATCGGCGCGGTGGCCATCGTGGCGGGTCCGCCGCCGACGCGTGCGGAGTTCACCGCGAGAGTGGCCAAGGGGCTCGAACACAACACCCGACTCCGGCAGCGGGTGCGCAGGGCGCCGCTCGACCTGACCGCGCCGGTATGGGAAGACGACCCGAATTTCGATCTGGCGCACCACATTCGGTGGACCGCGCTGCCCGAGCCCGCCGACGAGTCGGCACTGCGCGAACTGATCGCTGTGGACCTGGAGGAACGGCTCGACCGAGATCATCCGCTGTGGCAGTGCGTGGTCGTCGAGCACTTGGCCGGCGATCGCTGGGCGATGATCGTCAAGGCCCACCACAGCATGGTCGACGGCATCTCGGGGATCACCTTGTTCGAGGGCCTCTGCGATGGGCCGGGGGACGACGGCAGCGTGCACGCCGCCCGCGCGGAGGATCGTTCGGTCGGAGGCCTGTCGAGGCTGGTGGCGAAGGGAATCCGACTGCCGCTGGTGGCGCCGCGGTTCGCGGTCTCGCTGGTGCGCGGTCTGGTGCCGGTGGTGTACGCCGCGGTAGCGCCGAGTGCCGCGTCCTCGTTGAACGGGCCGATCGGACGGCAACGACGCTATGTGGTCGCCCGCGCTTCACTGCCGGAGATCCGGGAGATCGGCGCGGCCTTCGATGCGACGGTCAACGATGTCGCACTCGCGGCCATCGCCTCGGCTTACCGAGCCGTACTACACAAGCGCGGCGAGGAACCCACATCGGGCAGGCTCCGCATTCTGGTGCCGATATCCGTGCGCCCTTCGGACGCGAAATATGTTATGGACAACAGGGTCTCGGCCATGCTGCCGTATCTGCCCATCGAAATCGAGGATCCAGTTCAGCGACTCGTGGCGGTGCACGACCGGATTTCCCAGCATCGCGCCAAAGGCGAGGCCGAGGCCCAGAAGTCGATGCTATCGATGGCCGAATTGCTGCCGTTCGCGGTGGTCGCCTGGGCATTCCGGCTGGCCGGACACTTCCCGCAGCACAGCGTAGGCGCCCTCGCCACCAATGTCCCCGGACCGCGCCGACCATTGACCGTACATGGTCGCGAAGTACTGGAAATCCTGCCCTGCATCCCCATCGCCATGCGCCTACGCACCACGATCGCGATCCTCAGCTACCACGAGCGGCTCGTCTTCGGCATCACCGGCGACTACGACACCACCCCCGACATCGACCTGATCGCCGAAGGTATCGAACACGGCATCGCCGATCTCCTCGAGCAGTCCCGCCGTCGCCCGGTAGTGGTGGCACTCCGGGGTTTAGGCGCTGCGGCGGGGGAGCACGACTAGAACTGTCACCTGGATGGCCGACACGGTGGTGATCCGGACGCCTCCTTCGGTACAGCGATGGCCGTTGTGCAATGCCATGCGGCGCGCGATGCCCATGGTCATCTTCTTGCACTACTGCTTCTTGGCGGACAAATACGTGGCGGCAATGACCATCACCGCGAAGATCACGGCGATGAGTACGGCCGCGGTCGGCCAGTCCATGACAACTCCTTCGAACCGGATGCGGACCCGATTCCACTGTCGTCGTAGGGCCGAGCGAGCATGTAGGGGAATTCGGACCTGCGCAGGGGGCTTTCGACCTCTCTTGCACGGACGCATCCGATGCGACAGTCAGAGCAGCGCAAGCGATTAGGAGCACTGGCATGAGTTCTTCCGATTTCCAGGTCGAATATCTGCAGCGGCTGTCACAGGGCGGGGTCCTGTTCGAATGGTGGCTGCTGGCGATAGACGAGTACCCGCCATTCCGGTTGGACCAGGGGCCGCGGGAGCTGTCGGATTCGGAATCACTGCAGATCCGACTGCTCGACCTGGCGCGACCACTGGGCGAGGCCTTCGACATTCTCGTCGGCGGAGTCGACACGCCGTGCACCACGACAGTCCCGTTCGCGGTGACCTGTCCCGGCACTCTCGCCGCCGATACCGGCGGGCATCTCGCTGAGGTGGAGCGCTTCGCGGTAACCGAGGTTCGGTGCTGATGTTCCGGCAGGCGTTGCTCGGATCCGTGATCGGCGTACTACTCGCGGCGGGACTGGTCGCGCACCCGTTCGACACGGCCGCCGCCGATCTGTTGTGGCTCGGGGCGACCATGATTGCGCTGGTGCCCGCGCTGTGGTGGGTGGCGGCCGACCTTCGCAGGCGGCGCTACGGTGCGGATCTGCTGGCGGTGGTCGCTTTGATCGGTGCGGTCGCGGTCGGCGCGTATTTCGCGGGTGCGCTGATCGCGTTGATGGTGGCCACCGGCCGGTTGTTGGAGGCCTATGCTGGGCGTCGAGCGGGTCGCGATCTGTCGGAGCTGTTGCGACGAGCCCCAGTTCAGGCGCATCTGCGGCGGCCGAACGGAATCGAGACGGTTCCGGCCGCCACTGTGGGACCCGGCGATGTGGTCGTGGTACTGCCGGGGGAGACCGTCCCGGTCGACGGTGTGCTCAGCACCGAGGGTGTGTTCGATGAGTCGACGCTGACGGGTGAGCCGGTGCCCGTCGTCCGCAACGTGGGCACGGACGTACGCAGCGGGGTGACGAATGCTGGTGCGGCCGTGGATATTCGGGCCGCAGCGACGGCCGAGCAGAGCACCTATGCCGGAATTGTGACGCTGGCCGGCCAGGCGGCCGCGGCCGCAGCGCCGGTCGCGCGCCTGGCCGATCGGGTAGCGGTGTGGTTCCTACCGATCGCGCTGGTCATCGCAGCCATCGCATGGGCGCTCACCGGTGACCCGGTCCGTGCGGTCGCCGTGATCGTCACCGCGACGCCATGTCCGCTGCTGCTCGCGGTGCCGGTGGCAATCACTGCAGGGATGTCGCGCACAGCGCGGGCGGGAGTAGTCGTCAAAGATGGTGCCGCCCTCGAAACACTCGGGCGCGCAAGGTGTCTCGCGATGGACAAGACGGGCACCGTGACCGTCGGCCACCCCGAGGTGATCGATATCGTCACCGCTCCTGGCACGACCCCGGAGACGATACTGCGGCAGGCGGCCGCGGTCGAACAGTATTCACCGCATGTGCTGGCCAAGGCGGTGCTGGGCGCTGCGACCGCACGCGGGCTGAAACCCGCTGCAGCCGTGAATATTTCAGAACAGCCCGGGCAGGGGGCGACGGGTACGGTAGAGGGCGATCGGGTGCGGGTCGGCAGGCTGCCCGCCGATGCTGACCCTGTCCCATGGGTCGGTGCTGCGGCACGGCGCGCGCATTTGGATCTGGCGGGCATCATCTGGGTTTCGGTGAACGATGCCCCCGTCGCGGCGCTGCTGGTGCGCGACAGTCTTCGGGTCGACGCGGCGCGGACCATGCGCCGGCTACGCGCAGCGGGCCTGCACAGACTACTGCTGCTCACCGGTGACCGGGTCGACAACGCGACCGAGGTGGCGCGCATGCTCGGCCTCACCGAGGTCGTCGCCGATGCCGATCCCGCCGACAAGATCGCCGCGATCCGCGCCGAACAACACGACGGCGTGACCGTGATGGTGGGTGACGGCGTCAACGACGCCCCGGCCCTGGCCGCGGCGGATGTCGGCGTCGCGCTCGGCTCGCGCGGGTCGACCGCTGCGGTACAGGCCGCGGACGCGGTAATCGTGGACGACCGCATCGACCGGCTGGCCGATGCCGTAGATATCGCCCAGCGAACGCGTCGGCTGGCCGTGCAGAGTGCGCTCACGGGCATGGTGCTCTCGCTGGTGGCCATGATCGCGGCGGCCTTCGGATTCTTGGTGCCCGCGGCGGGTGCGCTTGTGCAGGAGGGGATCGACGTCGCGGTGATACTGAACGCACTGCGGGTGTTGCGCATCGGCCGTGGTCGCCGCAGCACCGCGATAGATCCGCTGGTGGCGCGATTCACGCGCGAACACGAACGGCTGCATGCCGCCCGAGCATCGGTGCGCGATGCGGCGGATGCCTTGGCGCGCGGTCCGGCCCCCAGCGCCGACGCCGCGCTGCGCCGGGCTCTGGATGTGCTCACCGCCGACGTCCTGCCACATGAGCACGCCGAGGAGACACAGCTGTATCCGGCACTGGCGAGCTACCTGCGCGACCCGGAGGCGATGATCACCATGAGCCGCGAGCACACCGAAATCGAGCGCCTGGTCGAGCGGATCCGCCGCCATCTCGCCGAGTCGCCCGACGGCATCGGCGCGGATCAGATCGATGACCTGCGCGCCACTCTGTACGGCTTGGACGCGATCCTCACACTGCACTTCGCCCAGGAGGACGAAGCGTTGTTCACCTTGGCACACAACCCGAGAGAGCACGATGCGGGCGTCGCTCGATAGCGTTGACCTTCGCGACATTGGTCACATCGCGGCGGGCACTCGGCCTCTCGTCGTCGCCGCGAGACGAGAGCACGCTGATAACGATGTACGCACGCGACATTCTCAGCCGTCCGGTTGTGACAGTACGCCCGGAAACGCCACTGCACGAGACGATCTCGCTGCTGACCGAGAACGCCGGACCTGACTGGCCGCACAGAAATCACGCTGAGGAGAAAGGATCGCTGTGACCACAGTTGATACGCCCATGGCACGAACGGTGTGCGATGAAGAGGTAGTAATAATTCCAGGGGATGTCGCGTTGCTCGGGCGGCTGCGGATGCCCGAGCATCCGATTGGCATCGTCATCTTCGCGCATGGTTGCGGCAGCGACCGGCACAGTCTGCGCAACAGGTTTGTGGCCGATGCGCTGGCCGGTCACCGGCTTGCGACACTGACGATCGATCTGCTCACACCCAGCGAGGTGATCGAGGGCGGCAAGGCCTTCGATGTCGAACTGCTCGGTCGTCGTTTGATCGCGGCGCACCGCTGGCTCCGTGCGGTCCCGAGCCTGCGCGAGTTTCCGGTTGGTTACTTCGGCGCCGGTTCGGAAGCGCCGGTGGCACTCTGGGCGGCCGCGGAACCCCGTAGCAGGGTTCGTGCTGTGGTGGTGCGCGGCGGCCGACCGGATCTGGCGGGCGGGCGGCTGGTGAATGTGCTGGCGCCGACGCTGTATCTGGTCGGCGGCCAGGATTGTCGCGTGCGTGTCGAGAACCGCCGAGCGGCGGAGTCGATGCGGTGTGAGCATCGCATCACCGAGCTCGCGTCCGCCGCCCCGTTGCTCGAATCCCAATTGTCTCGCCGCGTCGCATATTTGGCGGCAGTGTGGTTCACCGAGAACTTGACGTCGAAGCCGCTGACATCGGCCGCATCCGAACCGGAGCGCCGCGCAGGCTGATGTCGAAGGTGGCGCGTGGCAAGCGATGGCCGCGCAAGGGCACCGTAATCGTCTTGTCCGAGCAGGCTCTGGATTGCGATCAGAGGGCCGACAATCCCACGGCAGTGGATGATCGGGCAATGCGCCTGCTGCACAAGCCAATTGCTCGTCGAGCCGAGCAGCAGTCCCGGGAAACCGCCACGCCCGCGGCGGACGGTAGGAAGGCGAAGCTCGGGAACTGCTGGCTTTGATCATCGACTGGTGGGCGATAGGCAACTCGGTGCAGCCGACGGTGAGGGTTGGCGGGGACCAATGTCCACGGCGGGAGGGCCGCACGACCCTGTCGATGCCGGAGTCGGCTCGGGCACAGTTGACTCAGCCGGTTTCGGACCACACCGCGATCGGAAAGTTGTGCAAGGCGGTTTCGTCGATGATCGAGCTGGACGGGCTGACCAAATCCTACGGCCGCAAGCAGGCGCTCGCGGAGGTGACATTGCACGTCCCCGCCGGAGTTGTCTTCGGCTACCTGGGCCCCAACGGCGCGGGTAAGACGACGACCATCCGTATCCTGGTGGGACTGATGCGGCCTACCAGTGGTTCGGTGAGTGTCTGTGGTGCGGACACCGTCCGGGCGCGGGAGGCGGCGCAGCGCCATATCGGTTATCTCCCAGGACAATTCGTTGCCTATCCCGATATGACGGCGCAGCACTATCTGACGTATCTGGCCAACTTGCGTGGCGGGGTGGATCCCACCGTCCGTGACACACTGATCAAGCGGCTGGATCTGGATCCCACGGTCCGTATCGGTGCGATGTCGCATGGTAATCGCCAGAAAGTCGGCATTGTACAGGCTTTCATGTCCGAACCGGATCTGCTCGTGCTGGACGAGCCGACGACCGGGCTGGATCCGCTGATGCAGCGCGAATTTCTCGCCATGATCCGTGAGGCGCGCGACGCGGGGCGGACAGTTTTCCTTTCCTCACACGTGCTTTCGGAGGTGCAGGCCGTCGCCGATACCGTCGGGCTGCTACGGCAGGGTCGGTTGATCGAGATCCGATCGGTCGCCGACCTCACCGGCCGGGCACCGCACCAGATCGATCTGCGATTCGCGGGCGATTCGCCCGACTCCAGCGTGCTGCGACGGATCGCGAGCGTGCGGGAGGTCCAACGCGACACCACCACCGTGCATATCGAGCTGTCGGGTTCGACCGCGGAGCTGCTGAAAGCCATCGCCCCGTACGACGTCGTCGACATCACCAGTCGCGAACCCGATCTGGAAGAAATCTTCCTCACCTACTACGGACAGGGATGAGGCGATGCTGCGCAACGTATTTCTGAAGAGCCTGCACGATCAGCGCCACGGACTGTTGGGCTGGGGTATCGGAATCGTCGCCGTCGTGCTGCTGGAATCGGCACTGTGGCCATCGATCTCGAATATGGCGGGCCTTCGGGACTTCCTGAACAGCTATCCGGAGCCGCTGCGCAAACTGTTCAATATGGACCAATTCATTACGGGCACCGGATTTCTCAACGCAGAACTTTTCAGCGTGCTGCTGCCGATCCTGTTCCTGGTGTTCGCGATCGGCCGCGGTGCTCGCGCGGTCGCGGGCGAGGAAGAAAGCGGTGTACTGGAGGTTCTGCTGATCACCCGGCTCTCACCGATACGCCTCGCCCTGGAGCAGGCCGCCATGCTGGCCACCGCAGTGGTCACCCTTGCCGCGGTGCTGTTCGGGGCAATCGTGGTGAGTTCGGCGATATTCGGTCTCGGTGTCTCGATCGCGGCCGCCGCGACCGGTGCGCTCGCGATGGCACTGATCGGCATCGAATTCGGGTGGCTGGCACTGGCTCTCGGCGCGGCGACCGGTCGCAGGATCGTTGCGCTCGGCGGTGCGTCGGTCTTCGCTGTCGCCGCCTACGTCCTCTATGTCGCGAGCAAGATCGTCGACAGTGTGCGCCCGTGGGGTCCGTTGTCACCGTTCCATCAGGCGATCGAAGGCGGGCCGCTCGGGGCAGGACTCCCAGCGGCGTACGCGTGGCTGGTCTTGGCAGGCGCAGTGGTCGTGCTGACCGCGCTGCCGGTGTTCGATCGCCGTGATATCGCGGGTGTTTGAGCTCCGATGTCAGCCAGAGGGGGTGGCATGCGGTGGCCTGGCTGCAGGACCCGATGTGCCCCAAACCTGCTACCCCGCCGGTACTGATCCGGTCGGCGCGGATTGGAATGCTCCGGCCGTGGGTTTCACACCGCCGTCCGGAGCGGGTTCACCGCTGAGGCGGAGTACGGTCTCGAAACCCGCTGCGAGACAATCGGTGAAGATCGCGAGGTCGGGTATGGCGGCGGTGTCGGCGTTGATCCCGATGCAGCAGATTCCGGCGTGTGAGGTCAATGCGACGTTGAAGGCCGTGCCGATGGTCGGTGCGAATGCGTACATCCGGTCGATCCGCGCGCCGGCGAGATAGAGCGGCACCGGGGACCCCGGGATGTCGGAGGCGACGAAGTCGACATGTTTGAGCATGGTGGCAAGCAGTCCGACCGGCAACCTGTTGAGCGCGGCCGCGACGGCGCCAGACAGCGGTGTGGCGGGCTCGCGCCGCCACCTGGCGACGACGGCGTCCACGGCGCGCATCAGGTCCGCAGTTTCGGCGATGTCGACCGGTAATGCGAAGCGGGCCAGGGTGATTCGATTGCCGCCGAGCGGATCATCGCCCGCGCGAAGGCTGATCGGCATGGTCAACCGCAGGCGATCGACCTCCACCCCGTGCCGGTGATGATAGGTGCGCAGTCCGATGAGCACCGCGGTCAGAAACGCATCGTTCATCGTGCATCCTGCGGCATCGGCGGCGCGGTGCAGGCCCTCGACGGGGACATCGAACACCGCCAGACGACGACCGAGGCTTCGCCCGGTCATCACCGGTGACAGCGTAGTAGTCACCGGTCGGACCAGCCGAACCAGCGATGTCGCCACGGCTGCGCTGTCGCGTACCACCCGGACCGGGTGGGTGAAGGTTCGCCGTGCGGTCGGCCACGTTGCCGTGACGGCGCCGCGGAGTAGCTCGGAGCCGACGGACCAATTCCACGCCAGAATATCGCGCAGCCCGCCGCTACCGTCGGACGCAAGCTCGGGCGGACGACCGCGATCGGTCCCGGCGCGATCGAGATCGCAGATCTCGGTGGCGATCCGGATCCCGCCGACCCCGTCGGTGAGACTGTGGTGCACTCTCAGCACCAGCGCGCATCCATCGCCGAAACCGCTCAGCAGCGTCAACCGCCACAGCGGCCGAGCCGGATCGAACGCGGTCATCGCCTCGGTGCGGGCGAACTCGAGCACCGCGGACTGATCCGCCGGTTCCGGCAGCACGCCACGTCGCAGATGCCACGACAGGTCGAAATCCGGATCGGATGTCCACCGGGGCGGGGCCAGACCGAGCGGCACTGTGACCAATCGATCCCGCAACTTCGGTACAACGCGGGTGCTGCGATCGATCGTGCGTACCAGGCGATCCCAATCCGGGTCTGTGTCCAGCATCAGGATCGACACGATTGTCGAGCGCAGGACTGGATCCTGTTCCATGCTCCACGAGAACAGGTCGGACTGTGACATATGGGATTCGCGTGCGCCCATCGACTGCTACCTTCGAATGCTCCGCGGGAATGCCGTGAGCCGCTTGGCGTTCCGGTTTCCTCGGACAACCGGCAGCCGCTTCGGCTCCGACATCAGGACCACGCGGATCATGTCCCCCGATCCGTCGATCGCCGCGAATGACGACCGAGCATGGATGTAGGCCAGCTCCGGAGGTTCGGCGGTGAACGCGCTATACGCCCTGGGCGACCAGCGGGCATCCCATCCAACGCTGAGACGCCTCCGCTGGATCCCACCGGCCCGGTAGCCGACATGCTGGGCGGTATCCATACCAGCAGTGTGCTCGTTCCCAGCCGATTGCACCCGATCACGAAGACTCTTGTATCGAGGGCTTTCGTCCTCGAGGCCGACAGGGAACATTCCGTCAATGCTCTCCGTCCGGAGCGGTTCGAGGGATGATGCGGGTCTCCGCTCGTACAGGCTTCCGCGTCCAAGTACCTCGTCGATCGGTGTGGGTATTCCGTAGAATGAAGCGATGACGTTCCTCCGAAAATCCGAGGAACCTCCCGACCTCAGCAAGATCGAGAAGCGGGCACCGTCGGTCGCCCAGATGCTCGTCAACCGTGTAGCCGCGACTCCCGACGCGGAGGCGTTCCGATTTCCTGACGGCGAGGGCTGGACCAGCGTGTCCTGGAAGCAGTTCGGTGAGCGCGTCGACATCCTCGCCGCTGGCCTGATCGCACTGGGAATCCATGCCGAAGACCGGGTCGCGCTCGTGTCGTCCACGCGGTACGAATGGGTGCTCGCCGACTTCGCTGTGATGTGCGCTGGTGCGGCCACCACCACCGTGTACCCCACCACCAACGCCCCCGGCGTCGCGTTCATCGTCGCCAACTCGGGCAGCCGCATCGTGGTCGCCGAGAATCAGGATCACGTCGACAAGCTGATCGAGCATCGCGCCGCGTTGCCCGACGTGCGACAGGTGGTGATCTTCGACGGCGAGGGCGACGGCAACTGGGTGATCACGCTCGGTGACCTCGAAGAGCGCGGACGTGGCCTGCTCGCCGAATCCCCGGACGCGGTCGCCGACCGCATCCGCGACATCCGGCCCGAGCATCTGGGCAGCATCATGTACACCTCCGGGACGACCGGAACCCCGAAAGGGGTTCGGCTGCCGCATTCGGCATGGACCTACAGCGCCGCGGCAATCGACGCCCTGAACGTTCTCAGCCCCGACGACCTGAATTTCCTGTGGTTGCCGCTGTCCCACGCGTTCGGCAAGGTGATGTTGGCGCTGTCACCACTGATCGGGTTCCCTACGGCGATCGACGGCCGGGTCGACAAGATCGTGGACAACCTCACGGTCCTTCACCCCACCATCGTGGCGGCCGCCCCGCGCATCTTCGAAAAGGCGCATGCCCGGATCGAGGGCATGATGGCCGAAGAAGGCGGGATCAAGAAGAAGCTCTTCGACTGGGCGGTCGGGGTCGGCCTGAAGGTCTCGCGTGCCAGGCAGGCAGGCAAGAATCCGTCGTTGCTGGTTTCCTTGCAGCACGAAATCGCCGACAGGCTGGTGCTTTCCAAAATCCGTGAACGCTTCGGTGGTCGGCTACGGTACTTCGTTTCGGCAGCGGCCCCGTTGGATCGCGATGTCGCGCAGTGGTTCGACGCGATCGGCATCATCGTGCTCGAAGGCTATGGCCTGACCGAGACCGCCGCCGCCTCATTCATCAACCGCCCAGGTGCGTACCGGTTCGGAACGGTAGGCAAGCCGTTCCCCGGCACCGAGGTCGAGATCGCCGAGGACGGTGAGATCCTGCTCAGAAGTCCCGGTGTGATGAGTGGCTATCACGACCGCCCCGAGGCAACCGCCGAGGCATTGGACTCCGACGGCTGGTTCCGCACCGGCGATATCGGCGAGATCGACGCCGACGGATTCCTGCACATCACCGACCGCAAGAAGGACTTGTTCAAGACCTCCCAGGGCAAGTACGTCGCGCCCTCCGCGATTGCCGCCACGTTCAAGGGAATGTGCCCATACGCAGCGGAATTCATCGTCTACGGCGAGACACGCCCCTATTGCGTCGCATTGGTCGGCCTCGACGTCCAGAGCGTCACCGAATGGGCTGGCAAGCACGGTCTGGCAGACAAACCGATCGCCGAAATCGCGCGGGACGAGAAGACCCACGACGTGATCGCAACCTACGTGGACCACCTGAACACCCAACTCAATCGCTGGGAACAAATCAAGAAATTCGACATCATCGACCACGAACTATCCGTGGAAGCCGGTGATCTCACACCGAGTATGAAACTGCGCCGCAAGATAGTCGTCGAGAACCTTGCCGACAGCATCGACGCCCTTTATCGCTGAAGTCGACCGATGACTTTCGCTTCACATATGCCCATTGGAGGCATACCGAAACTACCGACGTGACCGGATGTTCGTGGAACGGAGGTCGTGGCGATCAGATTGATTCCGAAAAATCGGCCGCCTCGATCTTCCTGTACTTCCGCGAGATCATCTTCGAGCGTTCCGGTGAACGGCAGGCTCGGCTGCATAAAACCCTCGTAGGGATACCAATCGTCATTTTCGTAAATGCTGGCGTCTGCGCGTCGCAGTATAGCACCGATTCTTCAGTCCCGCCGTTTAGATTTCACGCGGCGGCTGAGCTTGATAACTGGCGTAATTCCAAGATCATGGCATGTCCGCGCCCATGCTTCAATCTTCTGTTTCAGGATGATGGAGTTAGAGTCTGCGATGTTCTGCGGCACCGACTTAGCCTCGTATCCGAGCCAGAGGCAGTACCTGGAAAAGTCTGGGATCTGCCTCACTCCTGCACGGTTGCCGAACAGCGCAAGGAGGCCCCTTGCCTGGTCGCACACGTAGTGCAACTTCTGCGCGGTGCCGAACTTGACGGCATAGACAGTATTTCCCTTCTTTAGGTCCCATGCTTCGACAGGCGTCGACCGTTTCGTCTTGAAAATGTCGAAATTCTTATCCGCTATCTCGTATCCTGCATTGATGACGGCCTCCGATTCGTTGAAACTCGGCTCCGTAATCTCAATTTCGAGAAACTCCGGCTCGGCCATCTCGACGTCGATGTCGCGCACATACTCGTCGAGGAAGTCGAGATAGTCCTGGTTGAAGTGCATCCATTTGCCGTTAGACAAGACGACCCGCTGAGCATCGGCAATGAAATCCAGAGATGCCTTCAGGTCGTCAGCCTGGCTCACGCCATCGCTTTCGTTTATGACCTTAATCTTGAGTATTTGCTCATCCGTGAGTGAGTGCTCGTTGATGTAGTCACGCAAGTTATCGATCGAGAGGGAGTCCAGCTCCTTTATGGGTTTCCAAGGTGCCTTCAGGCCGAAGGTGCCGTCGTCGCCAAACATGAAATCGACTCCACACATTTCGAAGCTGTTTCTCGTGAAGTCAGTATCACCGTCGGACGACCTGATCTCCTTGATGAGCATCTGGTCGAAATGATCCACCTGGGTCTTCTCGGTTATAACCACTGTTCGAGGCAACCTGAAACGCTCGGGTTGTGTCAATTCTGCACAGAGTGCAGATAGAAAGTTGCCGATTCCTTCCAGTTGAATTTTGGGGGACAACTGTGCAGATGTGCCAAACTTTCCCGTTGTGCCAAAAATAGCGTGCTTGTCTAGCGTTATGCGGGCCTGGATGAAATCGACCGATTCACCGCTCGCGACATCGAGGCTAGTGTTGGACGCGTAACTCCTGATCTCTTTGCGAGTTTTTCCTTGAAATCGCTTTGACGCAGTTTGGCTCACATCGTCCTGGTTGACGATTCGCTTTGCAAGGTCGATGCCAAAATCGTAGTCGCAATATGGTCGAACGTAGAAGTGAGCGAACCCATGCGCGAGGGCGAAGCATGCCTCATCTGATTCGAACAGATAGACCGCAGAGTGTCCAATTCCCGTTGGAAACTGGCGATCCTGGAACAGCGGCTTGTATGTGTACAACCACTTTACGGGCTTCTCGGTAGTTTCCAAGAAGTAGAACTGGCTATGCCACACGGGCTGCTCCTCTTCATGCAGGAGCTCCATGCCCATGAGATTCAGCCTCGTTCGAAAGGGGGCGATCTCACCAACTGGAATCATAAAGATGTTAAGCTTCATTTGTATCGCGCCCTCAGTCGAATAACTCGATTGCTATTGTTCGTCGTGTCGAATCGGGTCATAATTTGGCAAAGCTATTGCCACCCAGTAGGGTGATGCCGCGAATAATACATACTCCAAATCCGCATTACAGTAGAGGGTCTGGGAAATCCGGGTCCCTCTCTATCGAATTGTTCGACCGACCGTGTGCCATTTCACTGGCGGCTGATTACTTTGTTGCTGTAGCCACGTTACTTGTGGTAGCGGGAGGAATCTATTTGACTGATCCGCCAGGGGCGCGGCGCTTCCTCTCCGGAATGATGCCGGTTGTTATCCGATTGCTTGTTGGATTCATCTTGATTCTCCTTACCCAGGCGGCGATTGTCGGCTTTGGCCGTGGCGGGGGCGGCGGAAGAGATAGGACACTTCAATTACCAGATGCGGGCGACGCCCGCGCAGTAAGTGATGACCGTACGGGCGTCGCGCTTTTTCTGGCCTATGGCTGCGGTCGGCAGGCTGTTTCGGGCAAGCCGAGCAGCTGCATCATGTCCTGAACTGGCAAGAGCGCAAGGCCCAGGAGTTGATCCTCCACGATCCGGCAGAATTGCTCAGCCTGGGTCTGGGCGTCCCCGATTGTCCCAGCGACGTAGCCGCAGTATCCGCGGATGGCAATCGAGGCGGCTTGCTGCGCCGCGTCGATCACTTCACCGGCGCCACCTGCCAGAACAGTCAGGTATGGCGGGACCAGCTGTGTGGCATCTGCCATTCGGTTGCAGTACTGGTTTAGCGTCTCCACGAGCCCGCGGTCGGTTTGGGGAATTGCTGGCGCGGGCGGCCCGGCTGGTCCGGTTCCGTCGATCACCACCCTGACTGGGCTGGGATGTGTCAGGGTGATCGCCCCGTCATAACGATCTGCACAGGTGCCGCTGACCTCGTAGGCTCCGTTTCCGAGCGGGCCGAACCTGAGCTCTCCGAAACCGCCACCATTGAGCTTGACGCGGCCTTCCAGGCTCGAATCGCCAGCCACCCGGACGACGCAGAGACCGTCCATCGGGCCGTTGGTGTTCACGGCGTTCTGGCGACCCGAGATCTGGACCTTGATGAAGCCGCCGGCCTCCGTCGAGATCCGCACCTGACCGAATCCGTAGGCTGTCGAAGCGGCCGCGCCGTGCGGCGAGACACTGTCCGCAGTTGCCGGCGGGGCAAATGCCGCGCAGAACCCGGTCGCGGTTCCGGCAATGGCCGCGAGCATCGCTGCCCTTTTCGCGGCATGCGTCGTCCTTGATTTCCTCATCCTTGTTTCCCTCCGGTTTAGCCCCGACATCCGAATGCGTGGGCTAATGAAGGGTAAATCGGAATGCGCCTCGTTGTTGCCTAAACCAGAAACTGTCAAGCCCTAGCGACGGCGAATTACGTCCTCGCAGAAAACAAACCGTGAGATTAGGGGTAACACCAACATTGCCCTTACCTGCAAAGCATGTGGCGCAGACATTGCCGTGCGGCAGACGGCTCTACTGTGCCATTCGTTGGTGCGCAAGGCTGGGACGCCCAGAAATAAAAACCAACTGGTCGGAGAAAAAAATTGTCTTGACGGCTCTTTAACTCAATCGCAAGACGCGCCGATTAAGGTGTAACAGAAGAGTTGCACTCGCGATTTCCCGGCCATGGGTACCCTTGTTGCCGTGGCCGGCTTGCACGTTGCGGTCTGCGGTCTGATCTGGGCAGTCCCCGTCTTTGCGCATCAGGCAAAAGAGTCACGTCTAGCGCTTGACCGAGGAACGCAAGAAATAATCGCGGAGAACATCCGTCAACGCCAGCGCGCAACGCTGGACTTCATCGGCACGACGATTGAGCGGCAGCACGCGCTGTACACCAGGATCAATGCTGACCCAGACTTTTTGACGAAAGCCTCAAATCCAGAGCTTGAAGAGTTTATGGCCCTGCGCTCGTACCTCGGCTATCTGGAGAACATTGCCGCCGGAGTAAACATGAGCATCTTTGATCAGGTCGTGGTCGATCGCACCGTAGGCAGTCGACTTGTACGCGCGACCCGCAGTTGGGGAATGGCCTCGACGGGGTGGGTCTCCGCTGCGGGGCCGATGAGTTCGATGACCGAGGTGCACCGATGCGCATTCTGATTTCCGGGGCCAATATCGCGGGACCCGCGCTCGCCTACTGGCTCAACCGGTACGGATTCGACGTCACCGTTGTCGAACGCGCGCCGGGCGCCGCGCAAGACGGGCGGTCACGCGGTGGATCTGTTCCGACCGGCCATGGCGATCGTGTAGCGGATGGGGGTAGCCGAGGAAGTTCGAGCGAAGGCTACCGGGACGGATACGCTCGTGATCCCTCGGCCTGCCGCGCGTCCGGTAACGCTGGATCTGCGCAAGTTGTTCACCGCTGTCTCCGACAACCATGTGGAGATCATGCGCGACGATCTGAGTGAAATCCTTTACAAAGCAACATGTTCCGATGTCGACTACATCTACGCCGACTCGATCTCCACGATCGGCGACGACGGCGATGTCACCTTCGAGCGCAGCCCGGCGCAGCGCTTCGAGGGTGATCATCGGAGCCGATGGGCTGCACTCGAATGTGCGGGCACTGGTCTTCGGCCCGGAGTCTCGGTTTTCCACCTGGCTCGGCGCCTATCTGGCGATCTTCTCCGTTCCCAACTACTTGAATCTGCACGGTGTGATGGAGATGACCGTCGATGTCGGCTGGTCGCGGGCATCTACGGCGCCGCCCACATCGACGATGGGCGCGCGGGGTTCTTCCTGCGCCCGCCGCAACCGCTGGACTACCACTATCGCGACATCGAGCGGCAGAAACAGTTGCTGTACGAGCACGTCGGCGATATGGGCTGGCAGGTGCCCCGACTGCTGTCCGAGCTGGAGGACACCCCCTCGTTCTACTTCGACTCCATCACACAACTGCGATTGGACACCTGGTCGCGTGGCCGGGTCAGCCTGGTCGGCGACGCCGCGTACTGCCCTGGTCCGGCGGTCGGCGGCAGCACCAGCATGGCAGTGGTCGGTGCCTATGTTCTCGCCGGTGAACTCGCCGCCCACTCCGGTGACTACGCCACCGCGTTCGCCGAATACGAACGGAAGATGGGCGATTACGTTCGTCGCAGCCGTCGTTTCGCTGTTTCGGCGGCGAAGGCGATCGTCCCGCCCGCCGTTTCGAGCTGTGGGCGATGGTCCAGGCTGTGCGTCTGATCGATGTCTTGCCCGCACCGGTCGCCCGTGCCGCCGCCAAGCTCAACACCAAGGGGGTGCGCCTGCACGACTCGATCACCGTCAAGGACTACACGGGATTGGACAAGACGCACGAATAGTTCCGCACGTGAACGAGGAGTGCGGCCTACAGGCGACAGCGCACCTGTGCCGCCACCTCGATTGCGACACTGTCCGGTAACGAAAGGTGTGCCGGGATCGGTGTTGCACCGTGCGTGCGATACCGTCCGCACGGTGGCCAGGGCAATCGGCAGCGCAGGACATCAGTATCGGCAGGCGGGTATGGCGACCGTTGTGTCGGCGGAGTTTGCTCCGCTCGGTGTTCAATGATCGAGCCGCTTCGCCCACTGCTGTACGGCTATCTTCGGTTGGATCTGATCGAGGAAACCATCGAGGAGTGCGACGAACGTTTCCGGCAGTATGCCGCTATGAACGGGTTCGATTTGGCCACGGTATTCCATGAAAAGGCGCCCGATGCCGGGGCCCTGTTCGATCTGTTCGCGGAGTTGCGGCGCTCGGGAGCACACGACGTGGTGGTGTTATCGATCGATCACTTCAGTGGGCATCAGGCCACGCGTGAGTCGCTGCTGAACTACCTACACCGAGCCGGTGTGCAGATCCGCACACTGCACTGACGGGACTGTCTCACTCGCGGTCCGGCCACCTGGCGCCCAGCACCAGCAGCCGATCGTGAGGTTGCAGGGGTGATGCCGTCGGTTCGTCGCGCCATCGGATGCGGCCGTCGCGCACGACGCCCAGCAGCAGCGGCCCGCTGCGGGCTACAGAACGTAGGGATGGTGTCGTGTCGTCGAGGAAGAAGTACCCGGTCGAGTTGCGTGAGCGGGCCGTGCGGATGGTCGTGGAGGTCCGGGACCAGTATGCGTCGGAGTGGGCGGCGATGGGGGCGGTAGCCGAGCTGTTGGGGGTTGGGCATCCAGAAACTGTGCGTGGGTGGGTGCGGCAGAGTCAGATCGACGCCGGTGCTCGCCCGGGGGTCACAACTGATGTGTCCGACGAGCTGAAGCGACTGCGGCGGGAGAATGCAGAACTCAAGCGTGCCAACGCAATTCTTAAAGCTGCGTCCCTAGATTCAACTGGTCAATGCAATGGTGCTGGTGGAGCGAGGGTTTGTGGCGAGGGTTGGGCGGCCGGGGATGTCGGAGGCGATGAAGGTCGAGTTGTGGCGTCGGTGGCGGGCCGGTGAATCAATCAGCGTGATCTCGCGCGGGTTGGACAAGCCCCCCGGATCGGTGTTCACGGTATTGAAGCATCACGGTGGGATAGCGCCGCGTGCGCGGACCGTCCGCGCGGGCCATCTCACCGTTGAGGAACGAGAGGCGATCTCACGCGGGATCAGTGCTGACCAGTCGTTTCGTATGATCGCCGAGGCCCTGGGCCGTTCGGTATCCACGGTCAGCAGGGAGGTCAACCGCAATGGCGGGCGGGACGTGTATCGGGCTGTTGCGGCTCAGGAACGTGCTGACGATCAGCGTCGCAGGCCGAAGCCAACTCTGTTGGCTCGCAACCGGATTCTGCGCGAGCGGGTGGTGGAATTACTGGACCAGGAGTGGTCTCCCGATCAGATCGCCAAGCGGCTGCGCCGTGACCATCCCGATGATCCGGAGATGACTGTCAGCCACGAGACGATCTACCGGTCGGTCTACACCACGCGGTGGAAGATCATTCCCAAACAGATGTGCAAGAAGCTCCGCACGGGCAGGCCGATACGAAAGAACAAGCGGCACAGCGTGAAAGGGCAATGGCGCTCCCAGATCATCGGGGCCCGGTCGATCAACGACAGGCCTGCCGATGCCGAAGACCGCAGCGGTTCCGGGCATCTGGAGGGTGATCTGGTGATTGGCGGAACATTCAGCCAGATCGCGACCCTCGTCGATCGCAAGACCCGTAACCTCACCATCGTGCAACTGGCCGACCGACGCACTGAGACCGTTGTCGCGGCGCTCATCGACCGCTACGCGTCGATGCATCCAGCGCTGCGCCGCTCCCTGACATGGGATCGCGGGATGGAGCTGGCTGATCACCAAATACTCAGTGCCGCAACAGGTATCGAGGTGTTCTTCGCGGCGCCACGTAGTCCATGGCAACGCGGCACGAACGAGAACACAAACAAACTGGTGCGCCAGTATTTGCCGAAGGGAACCAACCTCAGCACCTACAGCCAGGCCGACCTCGACGCGATCGCCGACCGCCTTAACAATCGGCCACGCAAATGTCTCGACTATCGGACACCTGCCGAGTGTGTTGCGTTGACAGCTTGAATCTAAGTCGGCTTTCTTCGCCGCCGAGATCGACCGGCCCAGTCGCTGATCGTTCGGTTCATCACCGAACACGCAGGCCGCCGCGAGAGAGATGGCCTGCGATGGGGCGTCGAGTCGATCTGCGTCGCGCTCACCGAGCTCGGCGTGAAAGCCGCCCCGTCAACTTATTACGCCCAGCGTGACAAGACTGCCACGGCCCAGCAGCGACGCGATGAGGATCTGATCCCGCAGATCCAGCGTGTCCATGCCGAGAATTTCGGCGTCTACGGCGCGAGAAAGGTGTGGTTGCAATTGAATCGGGAAGGAATCCGCGTGGCTCGCTGCACCGTGGAACGGCTCATGCGGCGGCTCGGACTGCGGGGTGCGGTGCGCGGCAAGGTTAAACGCACCACGATCGCCGACCCAGCCGCGGCGCGGCCGGCGGGTCTGGTGCAGCGGAAATTCGCGCCGTCAGCGCCGAACCGTCTGTGGGTGGCCGTTGCCTTGCCATCCATCGGCGAGAAGTTCCTTGCCGATCGTGTCGTCGAGCTTCTTCAGCTCATCTCGGATCGCCTGGGCCTTACCCGAGGTAAGTCGTGCCGCCTCGCGTAGCCGGTCCACCTCGACCTGGAGCTCCCCGGACACCCCGCCTCCCTCCCTCGTGCAGCTCGCCCCTGAACTATATGACGCAGAGCCCACCCGCCCGGTTCCATACACACCATGGCTTGCCTGGACAGATGGGCCGCGATCGAGTCTGCGATCGCGAGGACAGGCAGCTGACCTCCCGATGTCGTCTGGACCAGGCGTGACGTTATGTTGTCGAACTGGTAATGAACGGTCAGAAGAGCGCGGCGTTGCGCGACATGGGGTCGATCCAGTTGGTCTGCAGGCACAGCTCGGGCAGGCAGGGGCGCGACTGATCTTGCGGGAGAACGGTATCCGGCTCGGCGCTGTGCCGCGCTTGCTCGGCACCGAGGATGTCAATACTCGACACAACGACGACCGGACGCCACTGCATTTCGCGGCACAGGCCGCCGCGTCGGAACTAGTGGCACTGCTGCTCGACTCGGGAGCCGACATCGACGCCGTGACTGACAAAGGGATGCCCGGCGATCTACTGGGCGATGATGTCCTCGGGCACGGAGCCGATCGGCACTGTCCGCTTACTGCGAGCCAGGGGAGCCAGCCCAGCCAGGGCGAACACGAAAAATCGTACGTCGGAAGGGCACTGGAAGTATCTCCACCTGAGCGCGTGCTCGTTGATCATGCTGCCGGGGACCGCGATAGTCGGATAATGCGGGGCGGCAGATGTATGGCCACCGAACGTATGGAGGGGACTTGTTAGTCGATCAGCGATGGGTGTGGTCGGAGGACGAACGGGACGGGTGGGGCGCTCAGACACTGGCTGATGATGCGGGGATCACGGTGGCACGCAAGGAGTTTGAGCGCACTGGCTGTGTCGCGGTGTCACGGTTGATTCCTGCTCGGCTGCGGTCGGCGGTGGCCTCAGAAGCTCTCCGGTTGGTAGAGCACATGGGTGTGCGGCGTGATCTCGTTCTCGCCGCGACCGGATACACGCCGCGGCGGATGCGTAACGTGACTCGGGCCGATATCGCGTGCGACGGTTCGGTGATCGAGGCGATCTACGATTCCGCGACGGCAACACAGCTGCTGTCGGCGGTGGCTGGGGAACCGGTATTTCGGTGTCCGTACGAGCCCGAGCAGTTCGTGATCACCAGGCTGGAACAAGCTGGTGATACGCATGGATGGCATTGGGACGATTACAGTTTCGCATTGGTATGGGTGGCGGAATGTCCACCGACCGACGAGGGCGGGTTCGTGGAGTGCATCCCGGACACGGTCTGGGACAAGGCGAAGCCAGAGGTAAACCGGCTTGTGCGGGATCGAGTGGTACACAAGTCGAGTGTCGGCGCGGGGGATGTGTACTTGATGCGGGCGAACACAACGTTGCATCGGGTGTATCCGATCCGGCGTGGGCGACGCACGATTGTGAACATGGCATTCGCGTCGGCGGGAGAGCTGAACGCGGCGGTCTCGCACGAGACGATGGACATCCTGTGGTAGATGCCAGGGGCCGAGTGGACGGGAGCTGACCGGTGCAACGCCTCGAATTGAGTTCTGTGGACGGTATCCGGCTGGACTTCGCGTCCACCACACCGCGGTCGAGCCCGCGCTGGGAGTGGTGCTGTTGGTGCACGGCATCACGGTGGACATGGATGAGGGCGGGGGCATGTTCGTCCGGTTGGCGCAGCAGTTGGTGTCACAGGGATTCCATGTCGTGCGGTTCTCCTTCCGGGGGCACGGTGGCAGCGGTGGAACGCAGCAGGGGATGACGATCGCCGGTGAATGCCTGGATCTGCAGGCCGCAGTGACCGCGGTCCGCGAGCGATTCGCTGGGCAGCGAATGTCGATTGTGGCGGCGAGCTTCGGTGCCGTGTCGACGGCGCTGTCGTTGTCGTGGCTCGATGATCTCTATCGGCTGGTGCTGTGGAACCCGGTGCTGGATCTGCGGCGCACTTTTCTGGTTCCGGAGTTGGCGTGGGGCGAGGAGAATTTCGGCGCTGTTGGGCAGAAATGCCTGGCCGACAACGGTTTTCTGCTCGTTGACGGTGAGTTTCAGCTCGGTCGTGTTCTGTTCACCGAGTTCGCGCATTACCAGCCGCTGGATGACTTCCATGCCGCAGACGTGCCGACGCTGATCGTGCACGGCGACCAGGACACGGCAGTGTCGTATGACGTCGCCGCCCTGGCCGCGCGATCACGGTCACACACCTCGCTGCACACGATTGCCGGGTCAGACCACGGATTCGACTCTCGGGCGCGCGAAGACCAAGCGATCAGCACGACAGTCGACTGGCTGCTCGAACAGTCGATGTTGTGACGGGGGTGAAGCTTTCGCAGCTGTATGCGCCGATCCGGCTCGGTGGATCCGTCGTTGTCGGGGAGCATTGCACGCTCGGGTATCCGAAGGAAGCCCGGATCCGAGACGCGCAACGCGGGCAGCACACAG
>NZ_BDAZ01000063.1 GCF_001612725.1 Nocardia anaemiae NBRC 100462
GGCAGCGCTGCCGCGGCGGCCGCACCGAAGGTGCCCAGCGTCGCGCTCGCGAGCGCACGTCGGCGGCTGACCGTCGGCGGGAATGAATCTTTCACAGCAAATGCCCTTCTTGCTAAGCGCTCAAATCCGTTGCGATATCGACGATCTTGTCTTCCTGCCCGCCGACCAGACCGCGGCGTCCGACCTCGGTCAACAGCGTGCGTGCATCGATTCCGTATGTGACCGAGGCCTTTTCGGACGTGGCGCAGGAAGCTCCAGTACCCCCGAAAGCCGTTCGGCCGCAGCACGAACAGCGGTCGCTATCGTGTTCATCGCGCCTCCTCGAGATGGCGGTCCGGTACCAGCGTCAACGCCGGAACCGGCCCGGTGAGCTGTTGGAAGAGTTCGCCGATCAAGGCACCGCCGCGCCCGGCGACAGCGGTACCGAAGACGAACTTGTCCGGACGCAGCAGCACCAGGCCACCGGTCCCGACGCGCGCCTTGGCGAACCACCGGGTCAACGCACCGGTGTGGTCTTCGATATCGGCATAGTCGTCGCCGGTGGTGCGGCCATCGCCCGGCTCACCCTGCGGTCGTCCTCCGAGCGGATACACGGTGACGAAACGAACGCCCCGGGCGCGCAATCTGGCCACGTCGTCGGCACCTAGCACGGCGCGCGGGTCGACCCCATTGCCGATCACCGAGAAACCGAGTCCGAGCACGTCGTCGAAACGCCGATGCCGTCCGTCGTAGGTCCGCACCTGCGGTTGCGGGGCCAGCGTGCCTTCCACGCCGCGCAGCCCACGCCGAGACAGACCCAGGTAGGCGCCGCGACGAAAGCGAGGTGCCGGTTTCATCTTCGCCGCGCGAATCCAGCCGCCAAGCCCCGGCACCCGCAGCGCGGTGGTGAGTGCGATATTCCGGGCCGCCGCGACCAGCTTGTTGTCGAAGGAGACGATGTTCTTGTTCAGTACCGAGAAATCGATCATCGCCTTGGCGTGCGGTCGCCGTTCGGACTCGTAACTATCCAGAATCCGCAGGTCCGCACCCTGTTGGAGGATGGCGGCGAGCTTCCACGACAGATTGTCCGCATCGCGCACACCGGAATTCATGCCCTGTCCGACGAACTGCGGCGTCATATGCGCGGCGTCACCGGCGATGAGGATCCGCCCGTCCCGCCACCGGTCGGCGACCACCGCATTGAAGGTGTAGACCAGCTTGCGCAGCACTTCGACCTCGTCCGGATCGACGTAGCGCGCGATATGACGGCGGACGTTCGCCGGATCCTCCATCTCGTCTTTGGTCTGCGATTCGTTCAGCATGAACTCGAAGCGATGATGTCCGTCCGGTTGCGGACAGGACACGGTCGGCATGGTCGGATCGCAGACGAAGTTGAAATACGGCAGATGCCGGAACGCGTCGACGCCGTCCTCGGCCTTCAGGTCCACCACGAGCCAACGCTCGGGAAAGCTGGTCCCGCTCATCTCGATGCCGAGTTTCGTGCGCACCACACTGCGCCCGCCGTCGCAGCCGACCAGGAATTTCGCCCACACCCGCTCGGCGGTCCGCAGGTCGGTATCGGGTGCGCGGTTGCCGTACCCGGTGCCACGGCATTCGGCATGTTCGATGCTCACGCCGGATTCGTTCTGGTCGAAATCGACGACCTCGCGGCCGCGCCGGACGGTGACGTGCGGGTAGCACCCGAGTGCATTTTCGAGGGTGTTCTCCAGGTAGGGCTGATACAGAAAATTGACCACCGGCCACCCGAGCGGACGGTCGATCTGATGGAACTGCACCAGCACCCGACCATCCGCGCGCACCCACTGCACGGTCGAGTCGATATTCATATCGGCCGCGAGTTCGTCTGCCACACCGGCAGTTTGGAAGATGCGCATGCCTTCGTCGTCGGTGTAGACCGCACGTGCGAGTCCGTAGTACTCCGGTTCCCGTTCCAGGACGAGCACGCGCACACCGCGCCGTCCCAAGAGGTGGGCGAGCGTCAGGCCTGTTGGGCCGAGACCGACGACCACCACGTCGTAGTCGGTGGTATTCATCGTGAAAGTCCTCCTGCCAGTTGCCGGACGGTGATCTCCGGTGTGGTCGAGGTCCGCAGTGCCCGGCGGAATTGGGCGAATTTGTCCAGCACCGTCTCCCCGACCGTGCCGTGGCCCCAGATGCTGATGCCCTGGTAAGTCGTTGGTTCCCAGGTGCATTCGAGTTCCGGACCGATCACGATCGGATTCCAGCCGACCTCGTGTTCGAAGCCGGACGGGGTCACGCGGTAGTAGGACAGTTCACTGCCGTTGGTGTGCTTGATAAAATCATCAGTCACGATGGCACGCTCTGTCAAGCGAAAATGATGAGAACATCAGCTTCATGCTCATCCAGATTTGATGGCACAGGTCAGCAATGATGCAATCATCAGCAGGCCCCCCGCTCGACGTGGACGGCGAAGCAACATCGACTCGCCCGCTATCTCGGCGACACCTTCGATGAATTCGAAGCCGCTACGCGACGGCGATCAGCGATTTGCGCGAACCGGCCTGAGACGAGATCACGAGTCCGGGTAGCCACGGTTTAGCGGACGGTGCAGTGGCAACCCGCACAGTGACGCTGCTCGGCGAGTACGAGGCACAGCGCGGACCTCGGATCCGGGCAGCTTCGAACCAGAAGGCCGTCGACCGGAGGACAACATGCCGAATCCCACCAGCCACCAAAACGTGCGACGGACACCGGTGCGGGTGGACCTGCACAGTGCCGCATTCACCGACCACTCGACAATTCCGGACCGCTACTCCTACGACGGCGGCAATGTCGCTCCGCCGCTCGAATGGAGTGGTATCCCCGACGACGCCGCAGAGCTCGTCCTGCTGTGCGAGGACGAGGACGCACCGGGCGGGCCGTTTACCCATTGGCTGCTGACCGGCATCGCGCCGAACGCGACCAGTATTCGGGCGGAGGCGCCACCCCCCAGGGCGGTGGCGGGTCCCAACGACTTCGGCGAAATCGGCTGGAGCGGTCCGCGACCACCGGTCGGCGACAAACCGCACCGGTACTTCTTCCGCCTCTACGCCTTGGACCAACCGGCCGGATTCACCAAGGACACCACGGCCGACGTGGTCCGATCCGCCATCACCGACCACGTCATCGCCAGCGGCACCCTGGTCGGCCTGTTCGCCGCCTGATCCGCCCGCACCGCGCATTGCTACGCCGCGATCGCCTCGGCACGCAGGCGCGAGTAGTCCTCGCGCGACAGCGGGGCCGCGTCCGGTGCGCCGAGGTTTTCGAGCGGGATGCGGAATGTCTCGCGCGCGGAGAATGCGGCGACCGCGGCGATCACGGCGCAGCCGAAGGTGAAGGCGCCGACGATCAGCGGAACATTCGATTCGGGCGGTGCGACGACGGCGTAGACGGTCGGCAGGAACGCGGTGATGGCCGTGCCGATGTTCTGCGAGACCGCGAAGCCGGTGACGCGGGTGCGGGTGGGGAACATTTCCTGATAAAACGCCGGGAAGACGGCGTTGTAGCCCTGGTAGACGATGCCCCACATCAGGATGGCGAGCACGAATGTCATGGCGACGCTGCCATGCGCAATGGCGGCCAGATAGCCGAACGACAGGACGCCCGAACCGAGTGAACCGACGATGATGCAGGGTCGGCGGCCGATCCGGTCGCTGAGGCTGCCGACGAACGGAATCAGCAGGACCGCGACGACATTGCCGAGCACGGAGATCCACAGGAACGTGGTCTTGCTGATGCCGATCCCGTAGCTGTGATTGGTGGCATAGGTGGCGCCGAAGATGGTGGTGGCCGTCGGGATGGCGTTCATCAGCGCCATGCAGATCACGCGCAGCATATTCGACCCGTTCTCCCGCACGACCTGCACGATCGGCGAGGCGACGACCTCCTGCTGTGCCTGCTCGGCCTGGAAGGCCGGAGTCTCGTCCGCGCGGCGCCGGATCAGATAACCGGCGAACAGCACAACGATGCTGAACAGGAACGGAATTCGCCAACCCCACGACTGGAACGCGTCATCGGGCAGCAGTGCCGACATCGGCAGAAACGCTGCGGCGGCGAGGATTTGACCGGCCTGCACACCTTGCAGCGCGAAGCTGGCGAAGAATCCGCGCCGCCCGAACGGAGCGTGCTCGACGATCATGGCGCTGGCACCGGACATTTCGCCGCCGACGGCGAACCCCTGGATCAACCGCAACCCCACCAGTAGCACCGGAGCCAGATAGCCGACGCTGTGATAGGTCGGCAGCAACGCCACCAAGAAGGTCGAGACGCCCATCGCCATCATGCACAGCACCAGCACGTTCTTGCGGCCGTGCCGGTCACCCCAGTGACCGAGCACGAATGCGCCGAGCGGCCGGGCGACATAGCCGACACCGAAGGTGGCCAGCGACGCCAGGATGGCGACCGATGGATTGCCTTTGGGAAAGAAGATCGACGGGAAGACCAGCGCGGCGGCCTGCGCGTAGATGAAGAAGTCGTAGTACTCGAGCGCACCGCCGATCCAGCCGCTTGCGGCGGCCTTTCTCGGTGATTTGCGCACGTTTGTCGGGGTGTTCAACTTACTTCTCCTTCGCCACGGCATCGGTGCCGCAATCTTTTCTGGGTATTCAGGGGAATGTCAGTGCTGTGCCAGGCGGCGCGCCCGATGCGCGCTCATGCGGACCGGTGCGTTGACCGCGCCGAAGCCGGTGTATCCGCGCACTCGCTGAACCACCTCGAAAAACACTCGGCTGCCGAGGATTTCGGTGTAGAGGTGGTAGAACTCACCGCGTTCGTCGCGGTCGTACATGATGCCGAGCCGCCGCATGCGGTCGAGTCGGGTTGCCGGAATGGCGATTCGGGCGTCGAGGTCTGCGTAGTAGTTGGCCGGGATGGTCAGTACCGGCGCGCCGCGGCGGCGCAGTTCTTCGGCGGCGGCGAAGATATCGTCGGTGCCGAAGGCGACGTGCTGGGGGTCCGCGACGCCCGGCGCCCAGCTCCCGCGGCGCAGCAGGGTGGTGCTGAGCACAATGCGCACCGACTCGTCGTCATTGCCGACGGCGCGGTCGCGAACCAGTCCGTAGGGCGCGGCGAATTCGGTGTCGTGGTGCGCGTGCATACCGAGGGCGGCACGGTAGAACAGCGAGGCCTCGTCGAAGTAGTCGAACGGCTGAGCCAGGGCGATGTGGTCGATCTCGGTGACGGCGGTCGCCGCGGCGTCCACGGAAACCGATTCCGCCGCGATGGGGTCGAAGTCGCCGAGCCAGCCGTCGGATGTGGAGCGGCAGAAGAAGATCGAGGTGCCGTCGGGTGCGGCGACGGCGGCCAGATCGGCCTCGGCCGGACCGTGTTCGCGCGGCAGGATCGGGGCCAGCATCGCCTCGGCGCGCTCGGCCGAGCGTGCCGGGTCGCTGCTCTCCACGGCGAATGCGCTGATCTCGGCCAGATCCGCCTGATGGTGTGCGGTGACGGTGCTGTTCAACAGGACTCGTGCGCGACCCTGCTGCCACAGCTGAACCGGTTTGCTCCGATGCCCTCCGGTGTGGGTGAAACCCATGGCGGACAGCGTTTCCCCGATTCGCGACGCGGCCGCGCTGCCGACGCTGAGCTCGGTGAAGGCGTGGCCGTGCAGCGGTGGCGCGGCGATATCGGCCGCGGTCCCAGCGTATTGCTCCTGTAACCACAGCAGCGACCGCATCGCGTCGCGCGCGGTGCGGGCCGGATCGGCTTGGCGGAAAACATCATTGAACACTTCGAGCGATAGCGACCCGGTGTATCCGGCGTCGAGGACATAGCCGAGGAACACGGGCAGATCGAAGGCCCCTTGGCCGGGAAACAGCCGGTAGTGACGGCTCCACTGCAGCACATCCATGCTCAGGTGCGGTGCGTCGGCGAGTTGCAGGAAGAACAGCTTCTCCCCTGGCACATCGGCGATGCCCGCGGGATCGCTTGCGCGCGAAAGGATGTGGAAGCTGTCCAGGCACAAACCCAGTGCGGGGTGTCCCGCCTTCTGCACGATGCGCCACGAGTGGTCCCAGGTGTTGACGTAGGTACCCCAGGCCAGCGCTTCGTAGGCGATGCGGAAACCACGTTCGCTCGCATGCTCGGCGAGCACGCGCAACTGATCGGCGGCGAGCTCGTCGTCATCGATGGTGCACGGCGCGACAGCGGAACACACCAGGACGGTGTCGACGCCGAGCGCCGCCATCACCTCGAATTTGTGTTCCGCGCGCCGCAGATTCGCCTCGAACACCTCCGGCGGTGCGCCCTCGAAGTCGCGGAACGGCTGATAGAGGTCGATCGACAGACCGAGCGCGGCACAGCGCTCCCGCACCTGCTCCGGGCCGAGCTGGCTGGCGATCAGATCGTTTTCGAACAGTTCGATGCCGTCGAAGCCCGCGGCGGCAGCAGCGCCGAGTTTGTCCTCGAGGGTTCCGGACAGGCACACGGTGGCGATGGATCGTCGAGTGGTCCTCGGATATCGCGGCGATGCGGTCACGGTGGTTCCTAGAATTGAAAGATGTTCGTATGCCGAACACATGTGCGTTATGTGAAATCAGCGTAGAGGTGACCCGAGTCACTGTCAACAAATCGCATTTGCTGGGGAAATGCCTCTGCGCGGGGCTCCTACCATGCCATCGATCGATAGATGGGACTTGAGTCACCATGAGATCCGGCCTACGATGTTCGCATATCAACCAGATGTACGTATTGCGCACAGAGGAGGCAACATGAAGGCGGCTACCTTGGTTGCGCCCGAGCGGATCGCGGTCGTGCAGCTCCCGGAACCGGTCTGCGGGCCGGGCGATGTCCTGGTACGCATGCTCGGCGTCGGCCTGTGCGGTTCGGATTTGTCCGTCTATCACGGCCATCGCCAGGTTCCCGAGCTGCCGTGGATCGTCGGCCACGAAGGTGTCGGCGAGATCGTTGCTGTCGGCGCCGATGTCGACGCGGGACGGATCGGCCAGCGGGTCGCGATCGAGCCGAATTACTGCTGCATGACGTGCGCCGCCTGTCGTACCGGCTTCACCTCGGCCTGCCCGAACCGGATCATCCTCGGCATCAACACACCCGGCGTCATTGCCGAACTGGTCGCCGTCCCATCCGAATTCGCCTTTCCGGTCGCGGCCGCCGTGCCGCTGGCGGATTTGGTGTGCGCCGAGCCGCTGACCGTCGCGCGCGCGGCCATTCGCCGCTCGGGAATCACGGCGGGCGACAGCTGCCTGGTGGTCGGTACGGGTTCACAGGGGCTGTTCCTGTGTGAGCTGCTGGTCGCCGCCGGAATCAAACCCGCGGTCATCGAACCGCACGAGGGCCGACGCGCGCTCGCCGAATCGCTCGGCGCGGTAACGGCCGACGAATCGGCATCCGGTTTCGACTATCTCTTCGAGACATCCGGCGTGCCAGCCGCCCTGCCCCCGGCATTGGCTCGGCTCGCCGCAGGCGGTACCGCGTTACTCATCGGGATCAATGCCGAACCGCTGGCGCTGTCGAGCTTCGATCTGGTCTATCGGCAGCTGCGGCTGATCGGCTCGCTGATCTACGACCACCCGAACGATTTCGCCGATACCACGGCCCTGCTCGACTCCGGCGCGATCACGCCGAGCCGGGTGCTGCAGGCCGAGTTCGCACTCGACGACGCCGATCGGGCCTTCGCCTCGGTGCGATCCACCCCGGGCAAATGCTGGATTCGGCTCGGGTGAGCAGCGGCATTTCCACAATTCGAATGAGGAGTGATATGGCCAGGATTACCTCCTTGGCGGCTGCGGTCGGCGAACTCGTCCGCGACGGCGACACGCTCGCGCTCGAGGGGTTCACCCATCTCATCCCGGTGGCCGCCGGACAGGAGATCATCCGCCAGCGCAAGCGGAATCTGACGCTGGTACGGATGACACCGGACATCGTCTACGACCAGCTGATCGGGGCCGGTTGCGCGCGCAAGCTGATCTTCTCCTGGGGCGGCAATCCCGGCGTCGGCTCGCTGCACCGATTCCGCGAAGCGGTACAGCAGGCCTGGCCCGCGGCATTGGAGATCGAGGAGCACAGCCACGCCGGTATGGCCAATCGCTATGTCGCGGGGGCGTCCGGATTGCCATTCGCCGTATTGCGCGGATACGTCGGCACCGATTTGCCGACGGTCACCGACACCATCAAGCCGATCATCTGCCCGTTCACCGGTGAACAGCTGACCGCGGTTCCTGCGCTCAATCCCGATGTCACGGTCATCCATGCCCAGCGCGCCGACCGCGCCGGAAATGTGCAGCTGTGGGGGCTGCTCGGGGTGCAGAAGGAAGCGGTGCTCGCCGCGCGCCGCAGCCTGGTCACGGTCGAGGAAATCGTTGAGGAGCTGACCCCGGTGCCCGGTGCCATCGTGCTGCCCGCGTGGGCGGTGACCACGGTCGCCGAGGTGCCCGGCGGTGCGCATCCGTCCTATGCGCAGGGCTATTCCGAGCGCGACAACGACTACTACGCGGCCTGGGACACGATCAGCCGAGACCGTGACAGCTTCACCCGCTGGCTCGACGAAAACGTGTACACCGCCATCACGGAGACAGTATGACCATCGCCGAAACGCGCACCGCCACAATGGAAATGGCATATACCGCCGACGAGATGATGACGATCGCCGCCGCCAGGGCACTCGATGCGGGCAAGCGGTGCTTCGTCGGGATCGGGCTGCCGTCGACGGCCGCCAATCTCGCCCGCAATACCCACGCGCCCGATCTGGTCCTCATCTACGAATCCGGCACTTTGGGCTCCAAGCCGGATCGGCTGCCCGCTTCCATCGGCGACGGTGTGCTCGCCGAGACCGCCGACGCGGTGATCAGCGTGCCGGAGATATTCAATTACTGGTTGCAGCCGGGTCGCATCGATATCGGGTTCCTCGGTGCCGCGCAGCTCGACAAGTACGGCAATATCAACACCACCGTCATCGGCGGTGACTACACCCATCCCAAGGTCCGGCTGCCGGGAGCCGGTGGCGCACCCGAGATCGCCGCATCCTGTGGCGAGGTATTCGTCGTCATGCGCCAGTCGCAGCGCTCCTTCGTCGACAGGGTCGACTTCATCACCTCCTTCGGGCACGGTCGCGGTAACGGCGAGCGGGCGAAACTGGGGCTGCGCGGCGCGGGCCCGACCCTGGTGATCACCGATCTCGGGGTGATGCGGCCCGACGACACCGGCGAATTGATCCTCGTCGCGGTTCATCCTGGCGTGACCGTCGAGCAAGTGCGCGATAGCACCGGCTGGCAGTTGCGGGTCGCGCCGGATCTCGGGATCAGCGTGCCGCCGACGGATATCGAACTCAGGACTCTGCGAGCATTGAAAGCCGCCTCATGACCGGCGCATTTCTCTACGACGGCATCCGCACCCCGTTCGGCAGGTACGGCGGGGCGCTGAGCGGCATCCGACCCGATGACCTCGCGGCCACCGTCCTGCGGTCGCTCGCCGATCGCAACGATCTCGACCCGGCGACGGTGGACGAGATCGTCTTCGGGGCGGCCAACCAGGCGGGCGAGGATAATCGCAATGTGGCACGCATGGCTGCGCTGCTGGCGAATTGGCCCACCTCGGTACCCGGCACGACGGTGAACCGGCTGTGCGGGTCGAGTATGGATGCCACGATGCAGGCCGCACGGATGATCGAAACCGGTGATGCGGCAACGGTTGTCGTCGGCGGAGTCGAGTCGATGAGCCGTGCGCCGATGGTTATGCCCAAGCCCGGCAAGGCCTTTCCCGCTGGCAACGAAACACTGCACTCCACCACCTTGGGCTGGCGGCTGGTGAATCCGACGATGCCCGCGCAGTGGACGGTGTCGTTGGGCGAAAGCACCGAAATCCTCGCGGGCCGTTACGGAATCGAGCGGACGGCGCAGGACGAATTCGCCGCGCGCAGCCATCAGCTCGCCGAGAAGGCCTGGGCAAACGGCTTCTACGAGGACCATGTGGTCGCCGTCCCCGGCACCGAACTGGCCCGCGACGAGTCGCTGCGGGCGGACACGACCGTCGACCGGTTGGCGGGATTGAAACCGTCGTTCCGGCCAGATGGCACCGTCACCGCCGGGAATGCCTCACCGCTGAACGACGGCGCCTCCGCCCTGCTGCTCGGTGACGAAGCCCTGGCCGATCGACTCGGCCGGGCACCCCTTGCACGGATCGCGGGACGCGGTGCGGCCGGAGTCGACCCGGATGTCTTCGGCATCGGTCCGGTCGAAGCGGCGCGAATCGCCCTGCGGCGCGCGGGTATCGGTTGGGGCGATCTCGGCGTGGTCGAATTGAACGAGGCCTTCGCCGCGCAATCGCTTGCCTGCCTTGCCGATTGGCCGGAATTGGATCCCGGCATCGTCAATGTCAACGGTGGCGCGATCGCGATCGGCCACCCGCTCGGCGCGTCCGGGGGACGCGTCATCAACCAACTCGCCCGCGAGATGCGGCGTAGCGGCAGCCGGTGGGGACTGGCCGCATTGTGTATCGGCGTCGGCCAGGGGCTGGCCGTTGTTCTGGAGGCGACACCATGAAAACCCATGCGCTGCAAGGCTATCGAAAGGATCCGGCGGGCACACACCCGCCGTTGGACTCCCCGGACTACAAGTCCACCGCCCTGCGTCATCCGAAAGAGCCGCTGGTGCTGCTGCCGCAACGGCTGACCGAACTCACCGGTCCGGTACTCGGCGCGGACCGGCTCGCCGAGACGGATAACGACCTGACCGCGCAGCACCGGGCGGAACCGCTCGGACAGCGCATCATCGTGCACGGCCGATTGCTCGACGGAGACGGCAAGCCGATCCCGAATTCCCTGGTCGAGATCTGGCAGGCCAATGCCGGTGGCCGGTACCGGCACGACCGGGACACGTGGGACTGTCCGCTGGATCCGAACTTCGACGGTGTCGGGCGCACTGTCACCGATGCCGCGGGCCGATACGAGTTCACCACCATCAAGCCAGGGGCCTATCCGTGGCGCAATCACCACAATGCCTGGCGGCCCGCACACATCCACTTCTCGCTTTTCGGGCGCGCCTTCACCCAGCGACTGGTCACCCAGATGTATTTTCCGGACGATCCGCTGTTCGCCCAGGACCCCATCTTCAACTCGGTGCCCGAGGCCGCTCGCCCACTGCTGATCAGCCGCTTCGATCTCGAGCGCAGCGAACCCGAGCGGGCGCTGGCCTTCGAGTTCGACATCGTATTGCGTGGCCGCGATGCCACGCCTTTCGAGGACGACGAGGACGATGACTGATCTGCCCACCACGCCTTCGCAAACCGTCGGCCCTTACCTGCACATCGGACTGACCTGGGACGACGGCCCATACGCCGTGCCGCTGGGAACACCAGGGGCCGGGTGGATTCGGGGCCGGGTGCTCGACGGTGTCGGCGCACCGATCGATGACGCCATGGTCGAGATCTGGCAGGCCGACCCGGACGGGCATATCGCGCATCCGGATGACGGTCGCGGGGTCCGCGAATACTTCCGCGGATTCGCACGCAGCGACACCCGAGCGGGTGAATTCGCGGTCTACACCGTCGTTCCCGGCGCGCTCGGCGATGGACAGGCCCCCCATATCGATGTGTCGGTGTTCGCCCGTGGTCTGCTGCATCGCGTGGTCACCCGCATCTACTTCCCCGAGCACGCCGATCAGCACGCGACCGATCCGGTGTTGGCCTCGGTGCCACCGGAGCGTCGCGGCACCCTGATCGCCGCGGACGGGCCCGATGGCTATGTTTTCGATGTGTATCTCCAGGGTGCGCGCGAGACGGTGTTCTTCGATGTCTGACGGGTTGTTCGACGCTGTGCTCGCGGGCGGTCCGGTCGCGGCGCAGGTCGGCGACCGGGCGTGGGTGCAGGCCATGCTCGATTTCGAAGGCGCACTGGCGGCCGCCTCGGCCGCCGCCGGAGTCGTTCCGCCCGAGGCCGCCGCCGCCATCCAAAGCTGTTGCGACGCACAGGATTACGATATCGTCGAGCTCGGCGCGCGGGCGGTCGGCATCGGCAATCCGGCCGGGCCGCTGGTGCGGGCACTCACCGCACGCGTCGCGGGCGAGGCGGCCGGATATGTGCACCTCGGCGCGACCAGCCAGGACGTCGGCGATACCGCCGCCATGCTGGTGACGCGCCGGGCACTGACCGTGCTCGATGACGACTTGCGCGCGTGCGCGGCACAGCTGGCGCATCTCGCCGAATTCCACGCCGACACCGTGCTGGCCGGGCGCAGCCTGCTCCAGCAGGGACCGCCGGTCACCTTCGGGCTGACCGCGGCGGGCTGGCTCAGCGGAATCGCCGCGGCGCGGGATCGGCTCGACGATATCCGGCGGCACCGCTTAGCGGTGCAGTTCGGCGGGGCGGTCGGCACGCTGGCGTCCCTGGGCGACAACGGGATTGCCGTCCTGAGCGGACTATCCCGGACGCTCGGATTGGCCGAACCGGCCCTGCCGTGGCACACCGAGCGCGGCCGCATCGCGGAGATCGCGGGGGCGCTCGGTCAGGCCTGCGGGGCGGTGGCCAAGATCGCCCGGGATATCACACTGCTGGCGCAGACCGAGGTCGCGGAGGTCTACGAGGAGGGCCAGGCGGGAACGGGCGGATCCTCGACCATGCCGCACAAACGTAACCCGGTCGCGGCTGTCCTGGCCGCCGGATCCGCCGGGCAGGCACCGGGATTGGTCGCCGCACTACTCGGCACGGCCGGGCACGAACATCAGCGCGCGGCGGGGTCGTGGCATGCCGAATGGCGGCCGTATATCGAACTGCTGCGCACCACCGGTTCCGCGGTGCATTGGCTGCGTGTCAGCCTGGAACGGCTTCGAGTCGACCCAGAGCGCATGCGTGCCAACCTCGAGCTCACCGGCGGCCTCGCTCTCGCGGAAAATGTTGTGACCGAATTGGTTTCGGCATCCAACGGCGAGGTCGGCCGCCAGACGGCTGGCGATGTCGTCGAGCAGTGCTGCCAGGCCGCCCTCGCCGGTGCGAGCCCGCTCGCCGATCTGCTCGCCGCCGATCCGGTGGTGGGGAAATATCTTCACCGAGAGCGAATCGAGCGGCTGCTCGGTCCAGCTCAGTACCTGGGATCGACGCGCGAGTTCATCGATCGCGCGCTGGCCGATTGGCGGGCACGGTCATGAACGAACGACCGATCATCAACTGGGCCATGCAGGACCGGAGCGCCAGTGAGGCGGAGGTATGACCGTAGCCGAGATGCCCTGTCCAACAGACGGTCCCGACCTGCGAACGGTTGCCGAACCACTGGGTGGCGGCGAGCTGACTCGGCAGGCGCGATCGTGAGCGCCATCGAGGTGCACTGCCTGGTGGACGGCCCCGAGGACCGTGAACCGGTCGTGCTGAGCGGATCTCCGGGGAGCCGCCAGCTGACTCGGCAGGCACGATCGTGAGCGCCATCGAGGTGCACTGCCTGGTGGACGGTCCGGACGACGGCGAACCCGTCATACTGAGCGGATCACTCGGCAGCGACCTACGGATGTGGGATCCGCAGGTGAGCGCGCTGACCGCCGCCCAATACCGGGTAGTGCGCTACGACCACCGCGGACATGGCGCATCCCCGGTACCGCCCGGCCCGTACACCCTGACGGACCTGGGCTCCGATGTGATCGCGCTGCTGGACCGACTCGGAATCGGACGAGCCCATTTCGTCGGACTCTCGCTCGGCGGCATGGTCGGCATGTGGCTCGGCGAGCATGCCCCGGACCGGTTGCGCACGCTCACCCTGTGCTGCACCTCCGCCGAACTGGGCCCGCCCAGCGGTTGGTCCGAGCGGTCCGCGCTGGTCAGAGCCAAAGGGACACAGGCGATTTCACAAGCGGTCGTGCAACGCTGGTTCACTCCGCAATGGCGCGCGGACCATCCGGAACGCATCCACTATTACGCGAGCATGGTCGCCGCCACCGACCCCGACGGTTACGCATCCTGTTGCGCGGCAATCGAAACGATGAATATCGCCGACCGGCTGCCATCGATCACCGCACCCACCCTCGTGATCGCCGGTGCCCAGGACCCGGCCACCCCACCGGAACACGGACAGCGCATCGCACACACGGTGCCGCACGCCCGCCTCGAAATCGTCAGTCCGGGCGCACATTTGGCCAACGCCGAGGCGCCGGACGCGATCAACGATCTGATTCTCGCTCACCTGAAGGAGAACGCATGAACGAACGAGCCGATAGCGGCATGGCGGTGCGGCGGGAAGTGCTCGGCGATGATCATGTCGATCGCGCCGTCGCCAGGACCACCGAATTCACCAGGCCGTTCCAGGAATACATCACCGAGTCGGTGTGGGGCTCGATCTGGACCCGCGAGGGCCTGGACCGGCGCACCCGCAGCTGCGTTACCCTTGCGGTGCTCACCGCCCTGGGGCGGCACGAGGAGATCGCGATGCATGTCCGCGCCGCGATCACCAACGGTCTCACCGCAGCCGAGATCGCCGAAGTACTGCTGCACACCGGCGCCTACGCGGGCGTGCCCGCCGCCAACGCCGCCTTCGCGATCGGGCAGCAGGTATTGGCCGAACTCGGGGACGATACCGCCCTGTAGACCCTGTCGAGGAGGACGACGATGACGACCGGCGGTAACGACGACGACGGCCAGCGCGGCACGCACTATGTGCAATCGCTGGAACGCGGCCTCGCGGTCATCAAGGCATTCGACGCCGAGAACCCGCAGCTGACGCTCTCCGATGTCGCGCGCCTGACGGGACTCACCCGCGCGGCGGCACGCCGGTTCTTGTTGACCCTTGCCGATCTCGGCTATGTCCGCACCGACGGCAAACGCTTCTCGCTCACCGCCAAGGTGCTCGAATTGGGCTATTCGTATCTGTCCAGCATGAGCCTGTCCGAGGTCGCCCAGCCGCACCTCGAACAGCTCTCCGCCGACGTGCACGAATCCAGCTCGGTATCGGTGCTCGACGGTCCGGATGTCGTGTACGTCGCCAGGGTCGCCGCATCCCGGATCATGACCGTCAGCATCAATATCGGCACCCGCTTTCCCGCCTACGCCACCTCCATGGGCCATGTCCTGCTGGCCGGTCTCGCGGCGAACGAACTCGACGCCTATCTGGCACGCACGCCACTGGCCCGGCTGACCGCCAACACCATCACCGATCAGGACGGCTTGCGCGCCGCATTGGAAACGGTTCGCGCACAGGGCTTTTCCATTGTCGACCAGGAATTGGAGGAAGGTCTGCGGTCGGTCGCTGTCCCCATCCGGGACCGGTCGGGCGTGATCGCCGCGATCAATATTTCCACGCACGCGTCCCGCCGCAGCATCGAATCCATTCGGGCCGAACTGATTCCGCGCCTGCAGACGGCGGCCCACCGGATCGAGGCGGATCTCACCGCCGCGAAACCGATTACGCGGCTGGGCTGACCGAGGCCAGATTGGCCAGCGCCGCCCGAACCACCTCCAGAAACCAATCCTGAGCCGCCGCCCGACCGGGTGCGCGCCGGGTATAGGCCGCCACCTCCACCGGCTCGATGGGCCATGGGAGGGTGAATACCCGCACCGGATGGGTGCGTGCCAACGCGTGCGCCACCCGTTCGGGCACGATGGCGACCAGCTCACTGTCCTGCACCACATAGGGCAGAGTGGCGAATCGAGTGACACGCACGGCGACGCGATCTTCGAGATGGTGCTCGCGCAACGCCTTGCGTGGACCGGGGTGACCCGTCACGCCCTCGACGACGATATGCCGCTCACGATCCAGTTCGGCTTGGGTGGCGGCCGCACCGCGCAGCCGAGGGTGATGCGCCGCGACCAACCCGGCATAGCCCTCGGTGAACAGTGGCGTCCGAGCCAGCCGAGTCGCGTCGAGTAACGGACTGGCCACCACCACGTCGACCTCGCCGCGGGCCAGCCGATCGGTCGCGGTATCGACATCGAAGGCCTCGACCTGCAATGTCACCTGCGGTGCCCGTACCGCCAATTCCGCGAGCACCAGCGGCAGCACCGTCACCTCGCCGAGATCGGAGAGGCCGAGCGCGAAGCGGGCCGGTCGGGTCGGATCGAATTCGGTTGCGGCACTCAGTGTTTCATCTACACCCGCGATGGCCGCACGGAGCGGCGGATACAGCCGCTCGGCCTCCGCGGTCGGCACCAGACCACCCGGACCGCGTACGAACAGCTCATCGCGCAGCCGCCGCCGCAACTTGCCGAGCCCGTAGCTGACCGTTGGCTGGGTGACACCGAGCAGGTCGGCGGCGGCCGTGACGCTCCTGGTCTCGTACAGCAGCACGAATGTGCGCACCAGGTTCAGATCGAACTCGGCGGCCATAGATCTCCTCTATGTGAATCACGAAAATTATCAATTGGATTTCTGATTGTCGGTCATTCTAGCGTGAGAGTCATCACAATCAGGGCCCGCTATGACCGGCCCCAATCTGCAGAAACGAATGATCATGAACAAGCTGTCGTCGTGGCCAGCCGCGCTGTGCTGGCTCATCGTCCTGCTCGAGGGCTACGACCTGGTCGTGCTCGGCGCCGTCATTCCCACTCTGATCGAGCAGCACCACATCGGATTCACCGCGGCCGGTGCGACTTTCGTCGCGACGATCTCACTGGTGGGCGTCGCCATCGGGGCCGCGGGCGGGCCGCTGGCCGACCGGTATGGACGCCGCAAGGTCCTGCTCGCCTCGATCGCCTTGTTCTCGGCGTTCACCGCGGCCGTCCCGGCGGCCGGATCCGTCACGGTTTTCGGACTGTTCCGCCTGTTGGCCGGGATCGGGCTCGGTGCGTGTCTGCCGACCGCGCTGACCTTCATGGCCGAGCAGGTCCCCGCCGCCCGCCGCGCGTTCGTCAGCACCATCACCATGACCGGCTATCACACCGGCGCAGTGATCAGCTCGCTCATCGCACTGCAACTCGTTCCGCACTGGCAGCCGCTGTTCTACCTCGGCGGCCTCGCCGGATTCCTGCTGCTGCCGCTGATCTGGGCGAAACTGCCCGAATCCGAGGCGTATCTGGCCGCCCAGGTCGCCTCCGAACGGATCCGGCCGACTGTCCTGCTGGCACCGCGCTATCTGCGCACGACGCTCGGGGTGTGGGTCGGTTCGTTCATGGGCCTGCTGCTGGTCTACGGACTCAACACCTGGCTGCCGAAGCTGATGCGCGACGCCGGATACAACATGTCGACCTCGCTGACGCTGTTGCTGGTGCTGAATGTCGGCGCGGTCATCGGACTGCTCGTCGCCGGGACGCTCGCGGACCGCCGCGGCACGAAACCGATTGTCCTCGTGTGGTTCTCGGCGGCCGCGGTGTTGCTGGCGCTGCTGAGCATCAGGGTTTCCAGCACCGTGCTGCTCGATGCGCTGGTACTGGTCACCGGCATCTTCGTATTCTCGGCCCAGGTGCTCATCTATGCCTATGTCACGCAGGTATATCCGGCCGAGGTGCGAGCCACCGCGCTGGGCCTCACCTCTGGTGTGGGTCGTCTCGGTGCGATCTTCGGTCCGACCATCACCGGCTGGCTCGTCGTCGCCGGATCCGCATACCCGTGGGGCTTCTACTTTTTCGCCGCGGTGGCGGGGGTCGGCATGCTCGCGATGGCGACGGTAACCCGGCTGAGCGTTCGATCGATAGCACCCGCCACCCTCGACACTTCGAAGAGGTTCGCGCTATGAGGAATACGCGCACACAGGTCGCCATTGTCGGCGCCGGTCCGGCGGGGCTGTTGCTGTCACATCTGTTGCACCGCAGCGGAATCGACTCGGTGGTCATCGATATCCGCACGCACGAGGAGATCGCGACCACCATTCGGGCGGGCATCCTCGAGGCGGGTTCGGTCCGCATGCTGGTGGAGTCCGGCGTCTCCGATCGTGTACTCACCGAAGGCGACCGGCACGACGGTGTGGTGGTGCGCTTCAAGGGCGACAACCATCGCATCGATTTCCGGGAACTGGTCGGTGAATCGGTGTGGCTGTACCCGCAGACCGAGGTGTTCATCGACCTCGCCGACCGCCGTAAGTCCGATGGCGGTGACGTCCGCTATGGCGTCCGGGATACCGCGGTTTCCATCGATCCGCCGATGGTGACATTCATCGAGGCGGACGGCCGTCCGGCCCGGCTGACGGCCGATCTGATCGTCGGAGCCGACGGTTCACGTTCGATCTGTCGTCACGCCTTTCCAGCCGGCCTGCGCACCGAATGGTTTCGCGAATATCCCTTCGCCTGGTTCGGCTTCCTCACCGAGGCGCCGCAGTCACATCCGGAGCTGATCTACGCGCGCTCCGAGCACGGCTTCGCCCTGGTCAGCCAGCGCACCTCGACGATGCAGCGCATGTATTTCCAATGCGCGCCCACCGAGCGCCCCGAAGACTGGGATGACGAGCGGATCTGGGACGAAATGCGCCGCCGCGTCAACGGCAACGGCTTCGCGCTGCAAGAGGGACCGATCAGCGCGAAGATGGTGCTGCCGTTCCGCTCGTTCGTGACCGCGCCGATGCGCCACGACAGACTCCTGCTGGCAGGCGATGCCGCCCACACCGTCCCACCGACCGGTGCGAAGGGACTGAATCTCGCACTCGCGGACGTGCGGGTACTGCACGAGGTCCTCGTCGACTACTTCGCCGGAGGTGGCGAGGAATCGTTGCGGCAGTACACCGATCGCGCCCTCGACCGAGTGTGGCAGGCCCAGCACTTCTCCTACTGGGCGACGACCCTGCTGCACTCGATCGACGGCGCCTCCCCCTTCGACATCGAGCGCCAACACGGGGAACTCGCAATGCTCACCGGATCACGGCGCGGCGCGGCATACTTCGCCGAGGGGTACACCGGATCTCGGGCCCCGGCGTAGACACATCTGGGAGGCATCGCGTGACCCGTCAACCCACCACCGACGACAAATTCTCCTTCGGCCTGTGGACGGTCGGCTGGACGGGTGCCGATCCCTTCGGCCTGCCGACCCGACCGACACTCGCACCGTGGGAGTACGCCGAACGCCTGGCCGAACTCGGCGTCTGGGGAATCACCTTCCACGACAACGATGTATTCCCGTTCGATGCCGACGACGCCACCAAAGAGCGCAACCTCGCACGGCTCAAAGACGCGACCGATCGCAGTGGTCTCACCATCGAGATGGTCACCACCAACACCTTCACCCATCCGGTCTTCAAAGACGGCGGGCTGACCGCCAACGACCGCTCGATCCGCCGCTTCGGTCTGCGCAAAATCCTGCGCGCGGTGGATCTGGCCGCACAGGTCGGCGCCACCACCTTCGTGATGTGGGGCGGCCGCGAGGGCAGCGAGTACGACGGGTCCAAGGACGTCTTCGCCGCCTTCGAGCGCTATAAGGAGGGTTTGGATACGGTCGCCGCATACATCAAGTCACAGGGTTACGACCTGCGAATCGCGTTGGAGCCCAAGCCCAATGAGCCGCGCGGCGATATCTTCCTGCCCACCGTCGGCCACGCACTCGCCCTCATCGCCGAATTGGAACACGGCGATATCGTCGGCCTCAATCCGGAAACCGGTCACGAACAGATGGCCAACCTCAACTACACGCACGCCCTCGGCCAGGCACTGTGGAGCGGCAAGCTGTTCCACATCGACCTCAACGGCCAACGCGGCCTCAAATACGACCAGGACCTGGTCTTCGGACACGGCGACCTGATCTCCGCCTTCTTCACCGTCGACCTGCTGGAAAACGGTTTCCCGGGCTACCCGGACGGCCCGCGCTACACCGGACCACGGCACTTCGACTACAAGCCATCGCGCACCGAACACCTCACCGGCGTATGGGAATCGGCCAAGGCCTGCATGGCGACCTACCTGATGCTCGCGGACAAAGCACGGGCCTTCCGCGCCGATCCCCGCGTCCAGGAGGCAATGACCTACTCCGGCGTCCTCGACCTGGCACAACCCACCCTCGACAAGGACGAGTCGATCGAAGCATTCCTCCGTGACGACAACTTCGACCCCGACAAGGCCGCCGACCGAGACTTCGGCTTCGTCCGACTCCAACAACTAGCCCTCGAACACCTCCTCACCTAAGGGGGCATCCGAGAACTCGGGAGCTAGTCGGCCGGCAGACAGCGCCATCAGCTCGGCTGCGTTGCGGGCCAGGCGCTCGAGTTCGTGGACGGTGAACAGGACCGATGTGCCGGGTGCGGCATCTTCGAACTGGTGGGCCAGCGCGAGTGCCTTCTCCAGTTCGGGCCGGACCTTGACTCGGGTGCTGATCTGCTCATGAAAGATCTTGTGGCACTGCGCTCTCCGGAGGGCTTCGAGTTGGCTGGGAAGCTCTTGGCGAGCGGTCGATGTCTTGGCGCACCCGATCCGCACCGGCCGTTCGGCCGTCGGTGCCGGAACGACACTGTCGCAGAACTCTCGCATCCGTTCCGTTTGTGAGAATACGTGTCGCCACCGTGGCTACGGCTGGTTGGATCCTGACCGTCGGCCATCGGTGAAGTCTGACGCCATCGGCGAGCGGGTCCGGCGCGCCGGGTGCGCCGGCGAATGTACTCAATGCCGAATTCCGTGGGTATTGGTCACGGTGGAAAACGGTTCGAAGACTGCGATGTGTGTGACTTAGCATCACCTGGTGGCGGACACGGTCAACCGGCAGTGGATTGTGCGGAGGCGCCCCGAGGGGGCGCTGCGAGATGGGGATTTCGAACTCAGGAGCGCTCCTGTTCCGGTTCCGGGGCCGGGGGAAGCCTTGGTCAGGGTGCATCGGCTGGGCATTGATCCCACGCAACGTGGTTGGCTCAACGATGCGGACAATTACATCGATGCGGTCCCCGTCGGCACGGTGATGCGGGGAAGCGGGGTGGGGCAGGTGGTGCGTTCGAACGCCGCGAGCTATCCGGTGGGTAGCTGGGTCGCCGGTATGGTCGGCTGGCAGGAATATGCCCTCGCGTCCGAAGGTGGATTGTTCGGGCTGAACGTGGTGCCCGACGGTGTACCCCCCACGATGATGTTGAGCTTGTTCGGAGCGCCCGGCTTGACCGCGTACTTCGGCATGACCGATATCGGCCGGCCCGAGCCCGGCCAGACGGTGCTGGTGTCAGCTGCGGCCGGTGTGACCGGATCGATCGCGGGACAGATAGCGAAAACCTTGGGCTGCACTGTCATCGGCACCGCAGGCGGTCCGGACAAGTGCACCTGGATCACTGATCGTGCGGGCCTAGATGCCGCCATCGATTACAAGAATGATGACATCGACGCCTTTTTGACCCGCTTGGCCCCGGACGGTGTCGACGTCTTCTTCGATGGGGTCGGCGGCCGCGTTCTCGAGCATGGTCTGGCGCACCTGGCGCCCGGCGCTCGTGTTGTTCTGGCCGGTGCGATCTCTTCCGGGTATTACGGTGCGGACCCACAGTGCGGGCCGCGGAACTACATGCAGCTGGCTATGCGCCGGGCCCGCATGGAGGGGTTCATCTTCCTCGACTACCTCGACCGCTTCCCAGAGGCGTTCGCGGCGTTACGCGACTGGCACGACCGGGGCAAACTCACCATCGCCGAAACCGTAAGCAGCGGCTTGGAATCCGCACCGAGTGCACTGCGCGCTGTCTTCGAGGGCGGCAATCTCGGTAAGCAGTTGGTCGAGATCGTGAAGTCCTGAAATCAACCGACCACCAAGGGGGCGGGAGATGTAGCCGTATGGCAAGTCAACCGGATGTCACCCCCTTTGCGTCGCATCTGCTCCACCGCGAGACCGAAATACTCTATTGTCCAGGCGATCACAGCGTTCGTCGCGAGGGTCAGGCACCACATTTGTTAGGACTGGTCCTCGAGATGCCGGTACCGGATCCTACCCTCGTGGGCGTAGAGCAGGTCACGTTTGAGCGCGTGGACCGACTCGCCCCCGGTTCAACTGGCGTGCGATCTTGCGCCGATAGTCCGGATCCGACAATGAGCGAAAACCGTTCTGGCGCTGAGGATTCAGATCGTCAAACGCAGCGATACCGCTACCGGATTCGAAGTATTGCCCCGCCGCTGGGTCGTCGAACGCGGCTTCGGGTGGCTGGTCAAACATCGACGTCTGGTCCGCGCGGCGGACCAACCACCCAAGCTCCCAGCGGGTTCCCCTGGAATACCGAGAGTGAAACCACCAGTGCCCCACGCCGAGATCTGGGCATCGGCCGAACGGCGAGGGGCGATGGGTAGGCTCAGGGATTCACAGCGCCCACCAGCAGAACAGTCGCAGCCCCGTGGATCGTGCGCGACTGGCCAACCCCGACAGCAGAACCAACACCTCGAGCGCAGTGTCGGCCGTTATGCCGTACCCTTGCAGCTCCTCGGTATCCGCCCACTCCGCGGCGGCTTCCACCAGGGAAGAATGTCCGGCCGATGCCAACGCCTCCTGCAGGGTGTCCGATACGCTGACGATGAAGGCGCTCTCATCCTCCGGAGACGAAAGCAACTGCCCCGAACGCGGCCGGGCCGAGGCCTCTTCATAGGTGCAGCCGGTCATGATCGCTTCGAGCTGAGCCATCGTGACCACGGGATCGATCCCCTTCAGCGACACCACATCAAACATGGAGGCATCCGGCCCGCCGGGCCGATCAAGCACGCGCACCGCCGTGTCGTCATCGGCGGCCGAGAAGTAGTCACACATCACCATGCCGCGATCCTCGCATCCAGAACCGACAAGCCTCGACAACGGCCGAGAATGCGTCTGCGGCGGTAAACGCCGAGAGCACTGCTGCACCAGAACATTCTCGTGCGAGCTTTCCGACGGCGAGGCGATCAGCCGACGTCTCGGCGCAGCCAGGTGACCTCGGCGCCGGATTCGGTGCCGTGGCGGTAGATCTCCAAATCTTCGTCCCAGGGGGTGCCGAGGGCGCGGTCGAGCTCGGTCGCCAGGTCGTAGCCGGTGTAGTTGCCGAGTTCACGGTTGGCCTGCAGCATGGCGCGCAGGCGCATTTCGCCGATGGTGACATCACCGTTGGCGGAGGTGGAGCCGTGCCAGAGGCCGAGGGTCGGGACGAAGCTGTAGCGCTCGCCGTCGACGCCGTCGCTGGGGTCCTCGGTGACCTCGAAGCGCAGCACCGGCCAGGACCGCAAGGATTGGGCAATTCGCGATGCGGTGCCGACCGGACCGATCCAGTCGGTGGTCGCCCGCAACTGTCCGTCGGCGGGTTGGGCGGTCCACCGCAATTTCGCGGGCGAGCCGAGGGCCGAAGTAAGTGCCCATTCGATATGTGGGCACAGCGCAGCCGGCGATGAGTGGATGTAGACCACACCCGCCGTCGCGTCGGCGAACTGACTCGATGCGCGCACCACTGACACCTCCAGCTTCGACGAGAAACGTCTTCCCCAACGATCCGTCGTACTGGCGTTGCCCGAGTGTACTGGAGTGCCCCGAGTTACACATGTTACTTCGGAGGCGTGTCCGAGCTGTTACTTCGCCACCGAGTTCCGCGCGAGAATCACCTCGGCGATCACCGCATCGGAAAAGACGGGCCATGCCTCCCGTGCCCAGTCGCCGAAATTCTCGTCGCTCAAAGCGATGCTCGCCACCCCCAATTCGGGATCGACCCACAGAAATGTGCCGGATTGCCCGAAATGGCCATAGGTACCTGCGGAATTCGATCCGCCGGTCCAGTGCGGTGATTTCTCGTCGCGAATCTCGAATCCGAGTCCCCAGTCGTTGGGACGCTGCGATCCGTAACCCGGCAGCACACCGTTGAGTCCGGGAAACTCGACCGTGGTCGCCTCGGCGTGGCTTTGTGGCGAAATCAGTTGGGGATCCAGCAGTTCCGCACCGAAGCGCACCAGATCGGCCGCGGTGGACCGGCCCGCATGTCCGGCCGGACCGGCCAGCACCGAGGCCGTCATGCCGAGCGGCTCGAATACCGCCTCGCGCAAGTACTCCGGGAAGGCGATCCCGGTCTGTTCCGCGACGAAGGCCGCGAGAATTTCGAATCCGGCGCTGGAGTAGATGCGTCGGGTGCCAGGGGCGGCAATCACCTCGGTGGTATCGAAGGCGATGCCGGAAGTGTGCGCGAGCAGATGCCGGACGGTAGCTCCCGGTGGCCCGGCGGGCTGATCGAGTTCGATCGCGCCCTCCTCCACCGCGACGAGCACCGCATAGGCGACCAAGGGCTTGGTCACCGAAGCGAGCGGGAATACGCGCTCGGTATCACCCGCCGTCCGCGTCCCGTCCCGGGTGACGACACCCGCCGCCGCATGCCGAACCGGCCAGTCCTTGATCTGCTCGAATGCACGCACGAAATGAGCGTACGAGACGCCCGTTCCCGGCATGCCCGCACCGTCCTCGCGGGAAAGTCGGTACCGTCGGTACCATCAACTAATCATGAGCGCACAGCCCACCATCCACGGCGATGTGGCGGCCGGTTTCGGCCCCGTTGCCGACGCCTTCCGCCGCAATTTCGCCCAGCACGGCGAAATCGGCGCTGCCGTGGCCGTATACGCGGGCGATCGCCCGGTGGTCGACCTGTGGGCGGGCCATCGCGACCGCCGCCGGACTCTGTCGTGGGAACGCGACACGATCGTGCCGGTCTTCTCCTCGACCAAGGGCATGGCCGCATTCGTGGTCGCCACGATGGTGTCGAAGGGGCTGCTGGACTATGAGGAGCCGGTCGCGAAGTACTGGCCGGAGTTCGCCGCGCAAGGCAAGGGCGCGGTCACGGTGCGTCAGCTGATCGATCATCAGGCCGGACTGTCCGGACTCGATACCGTGGTGCGCCTGCCGCAGATCGCCGATCTCGACGGTCTCGCAACGATTCTCGCGGCGCAGCGGCCCGCCTGGCGGCCGGGCACCCGGCACGGCTATCACGCCATCACCCTCGGCCTGTATCAAGGCGAACTCGTGCGCCGCGCCGATCCGCAACACCGCACGCTCGGCCGGATCTTCGCCGAGGAGATCGCGAAACCACTGGAACTGGACTTCTTCATCGGTCTGCCCGCGGAGCAGAGCATGCACCGGATCGCCACCCTGGCCGCCACCGAGGGCGCGGACATCCTGCGCTACGAGCGCGATATTCCGGTGCGCATCGGCGCGCAGATCTTCGCCAAGCGCGGACTTTCCCATGCGGCACTGACCAATCCGCGCATCGGCGCACCGGTGCGGGCGAGCCGACGCGAACTGCTCGAGCTGGAGATGCCTGGCTCCAATGGCGTCGGCAATGCCAGATCGCTGGCCAAGACGTACGGCGCGGCGGCGGGTCGCACCGGTGCGCTGCCGATCGACGCCATGGTGCTCGATCGGCTCGCCGCCACCGCCGCCGACGATGTGCCCGCCGATGATCTGGTGCTGCACACCAAGTCTCGCTATCACCTGGGCTTCCGCAAATCCCGCGGCTCGTTCCGCTTCGGCTCGGATAAACGCGCCTACGGCACAACGGGTCTCGGCGGCTCATTCGGATTCGCCGATCCGGCAACCGGTTTCGGCTTCGGCTACTCGATGAACCGCCTCGGCCTCGCCGTCCTCGACGACGTTCGCAGCCGCAACCTCCGCACCGCCCTACTCCGCTGCACCGGCTGAGGCGTGGATTACCTCGAAGAGGAGATGGTCATGGAAGAGCCGATGCCTGGCGCGATCAGGCAGGACGATTGGTTCGTCTTGCTGGACCCGGAGCGAAAAACCGGTTCATCCGAGTTGCCGCCGGACGCCATCGTGGGTGGCTGGCTGGTCGAGGATGACGGAACCGTTGGGCCGTTCCAGCCGAATCCAAGGTATGTACCAGGCGACGCGTCGACGCCGACTGATCCGATCGATGCGATATTGCGCCGGATTGCGGGCGGGGAACAACTCGCCGACGATCTGCTGGGATCGATCCGGAATGCTGTTGTCGAAATTGGCTGCGACGAGCAAGACCAGCCGCTGGTGGGCACGGGACCCGACGGTGTCGTCTGTGCCGTCATAGCGACCGCGGCGACGCAGAAGCAGGACGTCGACGTAGACCGCTGGTGGCCGGTGCTTGGCAGCGAACTGCCGAACATCCTCCCGCCGGATACCGATATCCTGCTGAACCCCAATGGTATGGCTCCCTTTCGCCTCGCCACCGACGCTTTGCGAGATGCCGACTGACGGGTCAGCGCGCGGGCTTCGGGACCGGGACATCCACCGGCGGTGCCGGTATCGGCTCGGCATCGGCGTTCGCGGTGTCCGATCGGGATGCCTCAGGATCCCGGGGGGCGCCGATTCGCGAGGCAGGGGGCGCTGAAACCGCAGCAGGAGGTGGTGCGACCGCAGGCGCCGCTGGGGCGCTGCGCTGCTTGGGTTTCGTCCACGGCGTACGAAGTTCTTCACTGGTAGCGGGTCGTCGATCTGCTTGCGGCACTTCGCCATTGGAACCAGCATTCGTACTGTCATCTTTATTCTGCTCGGGGCGGCGGTTTCGTCGCGACCACGGGCTGGTCGAGGCAGATCTGGTCGCTCTCGAGATGGCGGACGGCGGGATCGGCCCCACCTCCGCGGCATCGTCGCGATTATCGGCGTCGGTGGCGACAATCGCATCGAGCGACTCCGAAATAACTGGGGCCGTTGATGATTGGCCGAGAGCCGACGAACTGGTTTTGGCCGTATCGCTGACGCTCGCGGAGCTGTCGGACTCGAACGTACGGTCAGCAGGTCGCCGGTCCATCGGTTCGATTTCCACGGGTAGCGACAATCCGGGTCGGTGCGCCATCGGAGTTGCCATGGAATGTTCGGATATCCGATCCGTATTCGACGGATTGGTCGTTCCCGACGCACCGGTTCGGTCGACCAGGGCGACCTCCGCCGCATCGGGTGCTGCCGAGCGGCTCGAATCCGCGACCGTCTGCTGCGGTCGGCGGTCGCCGGACGAGGTTGGCTCGACATCGTTCGCGGGATTCGACTCGCCGGACTTCTCGGGAACCGAGCCTGCCATTTCCCATGGCCGAGGGCTGTCGAGGACGGGCGGAGTGACGTGTCGGCCGTTGTCGGCGTGTCCCTGGTACGGGCCGGTCGTTTCAGTGGGCCTGTTCGGCATCGTCGGCGGCTTCGTCCGATCTTCGGCAGGGGCCACCGGTTCAGCTGGGCCACTTCCGATCCTGGCCAGGTTGTCGGTGAAACGAGAGTAGTGTTCGGCGACTTCGTCGCCGAGACCGGTCAGCGCGTCGGCATGACGCCGTACCTCGGCCGGGTTCAGGTGCAACGGCTCCGCAGCGCTATCCCCGACATCGAGGAGGGCGGCGGTTGTGCGATAAGCGAATCCGGCCAAGCCCTCGACAAATCCCTGGACCACGTCTTCGAACCGTTCGAGCGCCGACTCGAGTAGCTTGCCGAAGATGTACTCCTCGATCGTGTGCTGCAATGCGGTGACGACCCGTCGCATGGCGGCTGCGACCAAGGGTTCCAACGCAGCACCCCCCGATAGCAGCAGAGCTCCAGCCGCCGCCGCGAGTGCCGCGATCTCCGCGATCGCTGCCGCTTTCATCACCGAGATCGCGGTAGCCGCCGCGTCCATGGCCCCGGCTACAGCACCACTGCCGATGCGGAACGCGGACATATGTGTCCTGTCCACGGCAGTCCAGTCAGCCAGGAGCTGGCGATATCCGGCTCCTGAATAGTCTTCTTGCAGCGCGGACATGTGATGGTTCGCCGAGTCCAGCGTGTTCTCCAGATCGGACACGAATGTCCGGACGTGCCGTGCGGCCTCGCGGACATGATCCTCATCGACATTGACCCACGGAATGCCGAGGAAATTGAGGAAGATCGCGACCTGCTCCGGAAGCACCACTCCCATCTCAGGTGCCGCCGTCCGCGGAGCCCGGAGCGCGGCTGGCTCCGGGAGCCCGGTAGACCTCCCACAACGAATCCGCCGAATCGCCGACGGCTGGGTCGACTTCGACACCGACGAGGGAGGACTTCTCACCGCGTGACAGTGATGTCTGGGTCATCACATCGCCTTTGGCGGCGTAGATGTCGGTGTTGGGCAGACCGCCTTGCGTGTGCAGATGCTCGGCCAGGTTCGCGGCAGCCGAACCCCCTGGCCTGGCCGGGCTGCACGAGAGGAGCACGATCGAGCTGTCCGGATTGCCAACGAACGCTCGTTCCAAATGTTGGTTGTCCGCCAGCAGCTCGCCGTAGGTTCTTCCGTCGACCTGCACCGTCTTGGTCGTCCAGCGACCCGTCTTGACCTTGATGTAGAAGGTTCGGCTATCGGCGTGCGCATGCACATATACCGGGTTCTTGCGGCTGACATCGTCGGCCCACGGCGCTTGGCGACGACGCCCGAAAGTCCACTCCGGTTTCTTCGATCCGGGGTTCTTCCTCCAGAAGGCGTAGTGCACGAAGTCCGAAGATCGGAAATCGGCACGTGCCCATCGCTCCTTGCTACCGACATCGCCACGGCGAGACGGAAACGAGACGCCGATGACCTTGCCGTTGCGGTCCTTCAGCGGCACGCTCACCACATCTTCGGCGTTGAACCGATGAAACCGGCCCGAGCCGTCCGTGCTGACGAACCGGCGCGCGCCGGTTTCGGAATCGAGTCGACCGATGTGGCGTGCGCCCTCGGCATCGGCGTGTTCGAGGCGGGAGACCGTGCCGCGAATGCGATGACCGGTCCCTGCGAGATGGCTCGAAGTGGCTTTGGCGACATTCCCGACGGCGTGGTCGAGGCGACCGATGACCCGTGCCAGTCCCGCGAACACAGCGAGGACCTATAGCCGGACAAGCAGCGGGACGAACCGGAGCATCGTGTTCATCCCTCCCACTCCGACCGGCCGCATCTGACGCCTCTACGGCCAGCCGAAACCCACGAGTTCCAGTTTCAGCCCTTCTCACAGCCGAGAATACCGCCCGGTCGGTCTTTGTGCGCTGTACGGCCGCCGACATGGGCGCACCGCGTCGCTGCACGGCATCGAGCCGTTCCGGGTAGACAGGGGATTGTTGAAAGTTCCGCTCGGCAAGCCGGTTCCGCACGAGCTGATCAGGCGGATCGCGACCAGGCTCGCCGAGCGGTGACCAACGCGGAGTTACCAGTCGGCCTCGGTGTACTTGATGATGCCGCGAATGTTCTTGCCGTCCAACATGTCCCGGTAGCCCTCGTTGATCTGCTCCAGGGAGTACTGACGGGTCACCATATCGTCGAGGTTCAGCTGGCCCGACTTGTACAGCGACAGCAGGTGCGGCGCGTCCTGGCGGGCGTTGCCACCGCCGAAGATGCAGCCCTTCACGGTCTTCTGCAGCATGGACAGCAGGAAGCTGTTCAGCTTGACGTCGTTCTCGTCCATCCGGCCCATGGAGGTGACGACCAGCGTGCCCGCCTTGGCGGTGAGGATGAGGCCCTCTTCGATGTATTCGCCGTGCATCTCACCCATGGTCAGGATGACCTTCTGCGCCATCCGGCCCTCGGTAGCCTCCATCAGCGGCATGATGGCGGCGGCCATGCTCTCGTAGGTGTGCGTCGCACCGAACTTCTGCGCCTGCTCGCGCTTCCACGGATTCGGGTCGATGGCAACGACTTTGGACGCACCGGAGAGCACCGCGCCCTGCAGCGCGCTCATGCCGACACCGCCGATGCCCGCGATCACCACCGTCTCGCCGGGCGCCACCTCGGCGACGTGGGTGGAGGAGCCGAAGCCGGTGGGGACGCCGCAGCCGACCAGGCAGGCGACCTCGAACGGAATGCTCTGGTCGATCTTGACCACCGAAGTGTGGTGCACCGTCATATACGGCGCGAAGGTGCCGAGCAGGCACATCGGGATGACGTTCTCACCACGCGCCTGGATGCGGTAGGTGCCGTCGCTGATGGCCTGACCCATCAGCAGGCCCGCGCCCAGATCGCACAGCGCCATATTGCCGCTCACACACGCCGGACAGCGACCACAGGCCGGGATGAACGACAGGATCACGTGGTCGCCGACCTGCAGATCGGCGGGGCAGTTCGGCCCGAGCTTGGTGATCACGCCCGCACCCTCGTGCCCGCCCATCACCGGGAATGCGGGCATCGGTGTCGCACCGGTGACGATGTGGTGGTCCGAGTGGCACATACCGGCAGTTTCCATCCGGATCTGGACCTCACCGGATACCGGCTCGCCGACCTCGATCTCCTCGACCGACCAGGGCTGGTCGGTCCCCCACAGGATCGCGCCTTTCGTCTTCATTCGTGTCGACCTCTCGCATGCACGGGCTTCTATGTGACTGCACCCACACTACGAGAAAACTGGAACGCGTTCTAGTACCGGGTCGAAAATTCGTCGACACGGATTGACGGAACCCCCGAACGAGTTCCAGTTCGACCCCCACCGCGAACCCGTCCCGATCCGATATTGCCCGACTTCAGCCGCGCACGTCGTGCACATGGTGGATTACGTCGTGCAGGAAGTAGGCGGCCAGGGATTCGAGCGTGAAGACCGAGCCGTCGCTGCGCCGCGCGTGGTTACCGAGGGCGGCTTCAGGGACCGACGCGAAGGCGTTCGCGACGGAATCGGCCGCGTCGATCAGCTCCGCGGCGACTTTTCGCGGATCCTGCTTGTCGTATTGATCGGCGATGGCGGTGACGTCCTGATCCCAGTTCGAGAACACCGGGACCCCGTCGGCGGACTCGTGGCCTTGCGCGTCGAACCCCGGAACCTTCGGATCCACCGCATCGGTGCGGGCCGCGACGGCCGCGCGGTAGGTGAAGATTCGGCAGACGTCGCGAACGTGGGCGGCGTATTCGAGCGCCGACCAGGTGGAGTCGTCCGGGCGGACGGCGGCGTCGGGACGGTCGAGCGTTGCCGCCAGGCGGCCCGCGTATTCGCGGGCCAGAGCGGGCACCGCAGCATAGGTGATCGACTCCGGATCGAATCCGCATTCGGGACACGGTCGTTCGAGGACCCAGGTCCAGTTCTTGACGTCGGGAACGATTGGCATGCGGCTACCTTAGATTGGCTGAATATCTTCAGCGATAGATATTCAGCCAGCTATCGGCAAGATCCCGACAGGCGCTTCAATCCATCAGACGATGTGCCCGCTCGAAGAGTTCGAGTGTGATGGCATGCAGGAAGTCACCGACCTGCTTCGGCGCTTTCCCCGCGAATGCGCGAGCATGCGTGCCCTCCAGCACAATTCCCAGCTTGAAGCAGGCGAGCACCGTGTACCAGGTGACATTGCTCAGGTCGCGATCGGAGAACTTGCCGTAGTGCTCGATCATGTCCTGCGGCGTCGGCAGACCGCCGACCGCACCGAGCTTGCCGATCAACGCCGCGCCCGTCGTACCCGGCTCCGGACGCGTCGCGATCTGCCAGCCGAGATCCAGCAGCGGGTCGCCGATGGTCGACATCTCCCAATCCACCATCGCGGCCACTTCCGGACCGTCGAAGGAGAACATCATGTTGGCCAGGTGACAGTCGCCGTGCAGGATGCCGGGCCTCCACTGCGCGGGCCGATTCCGATCCAGCCACTCCCCGACCTGTCGCACACCGGGAATCTCCGGGCCCGGATACCCCGCATTGGCCGAATAGGACTCGAGTTCGCCGAGCCAGCGCGGCACCTGACGCTCCAGGAAGCCGTCCGGTTTGCCGTAGTCCTGGAGGCCGAGCGCCTGATAGTCGAGCGAGCCGAGGCGGGCGATGGCCTCCACCGCGGATAGACCCATCTGCCGCCGGATCTCCGGATCGCCCGCGTGCAACTGCGGCAATTCGTTCTGCGGGTTGAATCCGATAATGGGCTCCATCAGATAGAACACCGCGCCGAGGACGGATTCGTCCGGGCAGGCTGCGATCACCTTCGGTGCGCGTACGCCGGTTCCGTCGAGCGCGCCGAGCAGTCGTGCCTCGCGACGGATGACGTCATTGCTTTTGGCGCGCAGATGTTTCGGACCGCGGCGCAGCACATAGTCCTGACCGCCGCGCGTGAAGCGCAGCATGATGTTCTGGGTGCCGCCGCCGAGCGCGGTCACATTCTCGAACTCACCGGCAGGCAGCCCCTGCTCGTCCATCCATGTGCCGACGACGGCGAAGTCGACTAGCTCACGATCCACCTCTGACATGTCCCACATTGTGCACCACGCGATGAACCCAACTGAAGGCGCATGACCACAGTTTGCGCCGACCGACGCGGCGTAGGGTTCGGGGCACGATGCGCACGCTCTTGATCGACAATTACGACTCGTTCACCTACAACCTGTATCAGCTGATCAGCGAGGTGAACGGGGAAGAACCCACGGTCGTGCGCAATGACGAGGTCGACGATATCGCGGGGCTGCGGCTGGAGCGCTTCGACAATGTGGTCATCTCACCCGGGCCGGGTCGCCCGGATGTCGGCCGGGATATCGGCATCTCGGCCGCGGTAATCGGCGAGACCGAACTGCCGCTACTCGGCGTCTGTCTCGGCCATCAGGCCATCGTCGTCGCGGCGGGCGGCATCGTGGCGACCGCGCCCGTCGCGCGGCACGGCTATCTCGATCGCATCGAGCACGACGGCAACGAACTGTTCGCCGGGCTGCCCGAGGGTTTCACCGCGGTGCGATACCACTCGCTGTGCGCGCAGCGGCCGTTGCCGGACGGTCTCGACATCACCGCCGTCACGGCCGATGGGGTGATCATGGGGGTTCGGCACCGAAGCAGACCGCAGTGGGGGGTGCAGTTCCATCCCGAATCGATTGCCAGCGAATACGGTGCGGCACTGCTCGGCAATTTCGCGAAACTTACTGCGGGCCAGCGAATTCGATCGAGCATTATCGCACCTTTCGAGAATGCCGAGCCGCTGACGGGTAGACACGAGTTCCGCGAATCCCGGCGCTCCTGGCAGCTGCGGCATTCGGTGATCGAGCGGGCGATCGATACCGAGGCCGCGTTCCTGCGCCTATATGGCAACTCCCCCACCGCGTTCTGGCTCGACAGCGAACATGTCGAACCGGGACTGGATCGGTTCTCCTTCCTCGGCGATGCCAGTGGGCCGCTGGCCGAGGTGATCCGCTACCGGGTCGGGGAGAACACGGTGACGGTCGAATCCTCGGACGGTAACCGACGGACCGTGCCCGGCGGAATTCTCGACTATCTCGCCGGACAGCTACACCTGAGACATACCGAACTACCCGACCTGCCTTTCGATTTCGCGTGTGGTTACGTCGGCTACCTGGGCTATGAGGTGAAGGCCGATTGCGGCGGGAATGCCGCGCATCGCGCCTCGACACCGGATGCGCAATGGATCTTCGCCGATCGGATCGTGGTCGTGGACCATGTCGGCGGACGCACCCATCTGCTCGCACTCACCGATCCAACGCCGGAAGCCCTTCGGGCGGGCGCGGATTGGTTGCGCGACACCCGCGAGATCCTGGAATCCCTACCGACATGGGCGAATCCGCCGACACTCGAGGTGTGCTCCGATACCGCTGCGGTCGCACCGCTGTTCACCCGCGGTCGGGAGCGGTATCTCGCCGATATCGCCGTCTGCCAGGAGCGCCTGCATGCGGGCGAGTCCTACGAAATCTGCATTACCGACACCGCGTCCATGCAGGCCGCCGAATCGGACGGGCTCGATTTCTACCGCACATTGCGCCGCTGCAATCCCGCACCGTACGCGGCGTATCTGCGCTTCGACGATCTCGAAATCGCCTGCTCGTCACCGGAACGCTTCCTCAAGGTGGACCGTGCACGCACCGTGGAGAGCAAGCCGATCAAGGGCACCGCGCCGCGCGGGTCCACCGCCGCCGAGGACGAACGGCTGCGGCGCGAACTGGCCGACAGTCCCAAGACCAGGGCCGAGAATCTGATGATCGTCGACCTGTTGCGCAATGACCTGGGCCGAGTCTGTCAGGTCGGCAGCGTGCACGTGCCGAAGTTGATGGCCACCGAGACGTATTCGACCATGCACCAATTGGTTTCCACGGTGCGCGGAACGCTGCGGCCGAATTTCGATGTGATCGATTGTGTGCGTGCGTGTTTCCCGGGCGGCTCGATGACCGGAGCACCCAAGTTGCGGACCATGGAGATCATCGACGAACTGGAAACCCAAGCGCGCGGCATCTATTCGGGCACCATCGGCTTCCTGGGGCTGGCGGGCACCGCGGACCTCAATATCGTCATCCGCACCGCGGTCCGCCACGACGGACGCTGGCGCATCGGCGCGGGCGGTGCCATCGTGCTCGACTCCGACCCCGAGGACGAGTACCACGAAACCCTGCTCAAGGCCGCCGCCACCCTCCGCGCCGCACCACACTGAGCGGCCGCCCAACCGCTCGAATTCGCACCCGTCGGGAGCCCCGCACAAGGTGCCGCTATTTGCGTCGGCGGGTGCGCTTCGGGGGCTCGGGTGGTGGCGGCGGAGGTTCGGCGGGTTTGCCGGTAAATCGGCCGAGGAGAGAGACGCCAGGGAGTTTGGCGAGGGCGTTGAAGAGGTCTTCACCCAAGCCGATCATCGCCTCCAGGCGGGGCAGTAATCGGTCGTAGGCGGCGAAAGCCGGATCCGCCAGCGCGAGGGTGCGGTCCAAGCGATCGATGGTGGAGTTGAGCCGGTCGATGGCGATCGCGAGGCTCTCGATCAGATCCGGGAGCTGGGCCGCCAGCTGCGCCGAGGCCGGTGGCAGCCGCACCGCCGCATCGAAGGCCTGACCAGCGGTAAGCTGTGCGGCATCCAATACTTGACTAGCCGCCGACTGTGCCGCCTCGACCGCCGATTGCGCAGCCGCCAGAACATCGCCGGGACTCGGCACTCGCCCACCCGGCACCTTCGGAGTCGAGGCCTTCCGGCCCCCTCCCTTCGGGGTAGTCATCCCTTCACTCTGCCGCACCCATAGCCCGCGAGGCCGGATATCCCCGACCGATCGGTTTGTGTCGCGTCCGCGACCACTCGCTCACACCGCCGAAGGTATGGACCGCGGCAGTCGGCGTGTCGGTGGTTCGTGGCATAGTTCGAGCACGATGAAACTCAGTAAAGGGGCCAATGCGGCGGTGCCGACTTCCCTTCTTGCCGTGGTTGTTTCATGGCGGTCGGGGCATGCGGTGGATGCGCATGCGTTATTGCTGGCGCAGGCCGGGACGGTGCGCACCGATCGGGATCTGGTGTTCTTCAATGCACCCCGCCACATGTCGCAGGCGGTGACGCTCGATCAAGAACCGGCGCCCGGCACGGCGCGACTGAGCGTGTCGCTACCGCGCACCGAACCTGATGTGGCGCGGATCGTGGTGGCCGGATCGGTCGACGACGGCACCTTCGGCGATATCGCGGATCTGACCCTCACCATCGAGGCCGCGCACGGGCCGATCGCCCAGTTCGAGATCACCGATCCCGATGCGGTGTCGGCAATGATGTTCGGCGAGTTCTATCGCCGTGACGGCCAGTGGCGCTTCCGCGCGATCGGCCAGGGTTGGGCCAGTGGGCTCCCCGGCCTCGTCACCGAATTCGGTGTCGCCATCGAGGATCACGCCGAACCGACGCCCGATCGCTCGCACGTGGAGCGGACAACCATTTACCCAGTGCAGCAACGTGTCTCGACCGGCACGGCGCTGGCCGGTCCCAGGCAGCTCGACAATGCGTCCCGGAGCCAGGACGGCACCCGCACAGACCCGACCGAACAGCACGACCGGCTCGATGCACCGGGCCGACCACGGACCCTCGGCACGAACCGCGCGGATCAGGCTTGGCACCACACCGCCGCGACAGGCCCCCGTGACCGAGCCGCCCATCGCCCGGACTCGGCCGACGAACGACCTGCTCGGCCGCGGCCCGGCAGGCCGGTGGACCTTCAGCGCCAGCGGCACGATGTCGAACCGGTGATACCGGCACCGCCGAATCCCGAACGCGCGGACTGGCATTCGGATCCCGAGAACACCGCACGGATGCGGTGGTGGGATGGGGCCGAATGGACCAGTGCCACGTACGAACAGCGACCGCCCGGCCCACGCAGCTGTGAACGGTGCGGAAATCCCCGGCGCCGCAAGCTGTTCGGTGGTCTCGCGCCGTGCCAGAGCTGCGCGCACGAGATCGAGGAATTCCTGACGCACTGGCATACCCAGGCCTGGCGCGTGCTGACCGCCGCCGGGCCGCGTGGTGCGGAGTGGGATGCGCTGTGGGCGTCGCTGCGGTATCAGCGGATCGATGAGGGTCTGGGCCGGGCAGCGCTGCGGGATGTGGCGCTCACCTATGTGGAACGGCTGGTGGCCTTCGCATTCGCCGATGGCGAAATCGAGCAGACCGAGTTCGAGGCGTTCGAGTACGCGATCGAAGAATTGGCGCTCAGCGGACCGCTGGTCGAGGATCTGCGCAGGCGGATGTATCGCGGCCGCACCCTGTCGCGGTTGCGCGGCGGGGATCTGCCGGTGGTGCGAACGCCCGGCCTGCACCTGGATCCGGAGGAGAAGGTGCACGTCGATCTGCCCGCCGTGCACGTCCGCCAGCTCGCCAGGGGGCCTAAGCTCACCGACGGCAGGCTCATCGCCAGCAATAAGAAGCTGCGGTTCGTCGGTACCGATATCGGCACCGAATTGCCTTGGAACAGAGTGGTTTCGGTGCATGCCGAGCAGCGTTCGGTGGTCGTCGCGGCGACCTCGTCCCGTGGTGGGGCCACCTTCGATGTCGAGGATCCGGATTATGTCGCCGCCGCGCTGGAAGGTGCGCTGCGGGTCGCCAAACGCCTGGTCCTCACGCCCGGCCAGCGCGACACGCGCAGCATCCCGCAGGAGGTCAAGGCCGAGGTGTGGCAACGTGACGGTGGCAAGTGTGTCGAATGCGGCGACGGCCACTATCTCGAATTCGACCACATCATTCCGCTGAGCCGAGGTGGTGCGACGAGTGCGACCAATCTGCAGATCCTCTGCCGCGCCTGCAACCGCGCCAAGGGCGCGCGGATCTGAGGCGGATACCGCATACGATCGCGCACCGGAACACCGATGTGGCGAACACTGCATATGCGATGAAGCACGTTGAGCGGTCCGGCATGTCACCGTAGCGTCCAATACCGAACAGCGCCGTTTGGGAGGATCAATGCAGGTAGCGGTAATCGGCGGAACCGGGGTTCTGGGGGCCTCGGTGGTACGGGAGCTGAACGCACGCGGACATCAGGTCCGCGTGGTGAGCCGAACGGCTCCGGCGGATCGGACTCTGGAGCACCGGTCCGCGGACCTCGCGACCGGCGCGGGGCTGGAATCCGCACTCGACGGCTGCGACACCGTCGTCGACGCGGTCAGTGCCCGCAGCCGGACCCGGTCGGTCATGGTGGACGGCGTGCGCCGACTACTGGCGGCCGAAAAGCAGGCGGGTGTCGGCCATCACGTCGAAATCTCCATCGTCGGTTGCGATCTCGTTCCCTTCGGCTATTACCGCGCGAAGGTGGAACAGGAACAGGTGGTCACCACCGGCGAGATCCCGTGGACGCTCTTGCGCGCCAGTCAATTCCACGAACTCGTGACCGAAATCCTCGCCGCATCGGCACGCTGGCGGCTCGCACCGCGCTCGTCGGCGAAGCTACAGCCGATCGATGTCGACGCCGTCGCGACAAGACTCGCCGACGCGGTGGACAACGGCCCGGCTGGACGCATCCCGGATATCGCCGGACCGACCGTACACACCCTCACCGAACTCGCCGATATCTACCGCGCGCACACCGGCCGCAAACTGCTGCCGCTGCCAGTACCCATTCCGGGTCGCGCCGGACGCGCCCTACGATCGGGTGCGCTCTGCGTGGACGGAAACGGCGACGCGATCGGCGCCGGTTACGCCGAATGGCTGTCCCACCGACTCACTCGCTGACCAACCCGGCCGTGCGACCCAGATCGGCCAGCATCGCATCGAACAGAATCTCCGGATTCGACAGCGGGATCGGATAATTCCCGAACACCTCGAGCGTGACGTGCCCGTAGAGCCTGGCCCAGATCTGGATCATCAGATACGTCACGCCGAGGTCGAGCTTTTCGGCCGGAAATTTCTGCCCGGAGTCCGAAAGCGCTGCCAGCAGCTCGGTTTGGAACAGTACGAGGTCATCGCGCAACTCCGCCGGAATCACATCGGTCGGCGGGGTAACGACATCGTAGGTGGCCAGCAGCCGACCGGCGGCCGCGAGGAAGATCCGTCCGAACGGTTCGTCGAATCGGCGCAGCATGCGTGCGCGGCCCGCGCCCGGCGAGGCGAACACCAGGGTGAATTCCCTGGTGTGCGCCAGCGCCCAGCGCCGAAATCCCTTGCAGATGGCGAAGAACTGCACCGCGCCGTCATCGGGCAGCGTGGCGATCTGCGTGGACAGCTCGGCGGCGAGGTCCTCGCAGAACTCCAGGCGCAGACTCTCCAACAGGTCCTCGCGCGAGTTGTAATACCGATACAGGGCGGGCGCGGTGATGCCGAGTTCACGCGCGATCGCCCGCAGCGTGACCGCGTCGGGACCGTGCTCGACCAGCAGTGCGCGCGCCACCCGGCGGATATCCGCATCCGAAACCACCGGTGCCCGCCCGCGCGGCTTGGACCTGTTCATGAAGGAATTCAAGCGTATTCGACTTCCCAGCGCTTGATGCCGTTCAACCAACCCGAGCGCAGCCGCACCGGATCGGAGACCTGGCGCAGGTTCGGCATCACATCGGCGATGGCGTTGAACATCAGATCGATCTGCAGCCGGGCCAGGTTGGCGCCGACGCAGTAGTGCGTGCCGGTGCCGCCGAAGCCGACGTGCGGGTTGGGGTTGCGCAGCACATTGAAGGTGAACGGATCCTCGAATCCGTCTTCGTCGAAATTGGCCGAACTGTAGAACAGCCCGAGGCGCTGTCCCTTCTTGATCTCCTGGCCGCCGACCTCGGTGTCCTGGGTGGCGGTGCGCTGGAATGCGGTCACCGGGGTGGCCCAGCGCACGATCTCATCGGGCGCGGTGCGTGGCCGTTGCTGCTTGTAGAGCTCCCACTGGTCCGGGTTGTCGACGAAGGCCTTCATGCCGTGGGTGATCGAATTGCGGGTGGTCTCATTGCCCGCGACCGACAGCAGGATCACGAAGAACGCGAACTCGTCCGAGCCCAGGTTCTCACCGTTGATATCGGCATTGATCAGCTGGGTGACGATGTCGTCGGCCGGGCATTTGCGCCGCTGTTCGGCCATATTCCAGGCGTAGCCCATGACCTCGGCGGTGGCAGCGTGGTGATTGCCGTCGAACTCCGGATCGTCGTAGGAGATCATCTGGTTGGTCCAGTCGAACAGCTTCTTGCGGTCGTCCTGCGGCACCCCGATCAGTTCGGCGATGGCCTGCAGCGGCAGTTCGCAGGCGACCTGTTCGACGAAGTCGCCACGACCGGTCCGCTTGGCCTCGTGCACGATTCGGGCCGCACGCTCGGTGAGCGCCGCGCGCAGGCTCTCCACCGCGCGCGGTGTGAAGCCCTTGGAGATGATGCGGCGGGTCTTGGTGTGCTGCGGCGGATCCTGGTTCAGCATCAGCATATTGCCGAGCATGTCGATCTGCTCGCGGGTGGTTTCCTCGTTGAACCGGATGATCGCGGTGTTCTCGTGCGAGGAGAACACCTCCGGATTCTTCGAGATCTCCTTGATGTGGTCGAGCTTGGAGATGACCCAGTAGCCGCCGTCATCGAAGCCGCTGGCCCGCCCGGACTGCGCGCACCACCAGACCGGGGCGGTCCGGCGCAGCTCGGCGAATTCCTGGATGGGCAGGCGGGTGGACAGCAGATCTGGGTCGGTGAAGTCGAATCCCGCGGGAATCGATGGCGTGGTCACGGTCACGGCTATCTCCTACCGGTCTGACTCGGGCGGGCAGACCTCACGACGTTGTGTGGACACGTTCCGAAGCAGATAAAACCACACATTCGGCAGTTTGTGAATAGTGTTTAGTAAACCCCGTTAACTCAAGTTTTCGACAGCGGTGCGGCCGCTCGCGAGAAATAGCTATTAGCTATGAGTGCCTTTATTGATCGCTTATCGCGAAACTGTGGACGCGACCGAGCGGACCGGCCTGTAATGGGGACGCAACAGTTCGGAGGTCCCCATGCCCAGCCTGTACGAGCACGCCGGTGGCGACGAGGCATTGCATCGTGTCGAAGAAGCCTTCTACGACAAGGTGCTCGCCGATCCGGTGCTGAAAACCCAGTTCACCGAACGCCGCCCGACGCATGTCGACCATCTCACCTGGTTCACCGCCGAATCCTTCGGCGGCCCAGATCATTTCACCCGCAACCTCGGCTTCGACTACATCATCGCCGTGCACCGCGGCCTCGAAATCACCGACGAGCAGCGCGAGCGCTTCGCCGAGCTGTATCTGGCGGCGTTCGAGGAGGCTGGGCTATTCGACGATCCCGCCTTCCGGGACGCGGTGCGCGAGCATGCCGAATTCGGCGCCCAAGTGGCACAGCAGAATTCGCATGCCAAGTCCGACGACGAACTGCACCCGATCCGCGCGGTGCCGCACTGGACCTGGGACGGCGACGACTGATCGCCGCCTATCCCGTCACGCGCGCCACCAGAGCCAATATCAGAAACGGCACGGTGGCCGAGACATCGGCCGTCTGATCCTCGGGTGTGCCGCGGGTATGCGCCGCGACCGCGAAACTGTCGCCGAACGACGCCGAGGCCACCTCCAGCGGTCCACTGTCGGACCAGCCCCATTTGCTGCCCTTTACGCCCGGCAGCCGTGCGGTCCCCCAATCCTGTGCGGTGCCGTCGGCCGCCTGCTCACCCGCCGCTGCCATCCAGCCGAAGATCGGCGAACCAGGTTCGGTGCGCTTCTTGGTGGCCAGGAAAGTGGCCACATCCGCGGTGCTGGTGTACGACATGCCCCAGGCCGGGCCCGATTTGGTAGCGGTCAGGCGGTACTCCGCCGCGATGGCGTCGATCGCCTCCGGATACTTCGCACCGAGTGCGTCGGCGGCGGAGTCGTCGGAATAGCGAATCATCCGCTCCGCCAAGGCCAGATCCGTCGCCGACCCGTCGCCCCGATGCAGCGCGTAGTCGACCATATAGAGCTTGACCAGCGACAACCCGGTGCGCATCTCGTATTCGTTGCTGGTGCCCCACTGGACGCCGGGCAGCACCGAACGGAAGGAGAACGCGGTTCGCGACGGCACGGCGTCCTCACCACCCACCTCGGCCGCGGCAACCGGCGCGGCGAATACCAGCACCGCCGTCGCAGCGACCGCGATCGGGAAAGTCAAGCGGCCCATAGTTTCTCGCCCTCCTACGGCACTGCGGTCAGGACGGGCGGATGCCGATCCCGTCGAATCACCTTCACCCGACTCGGTTCAGACTCGGGGGTCGCCAGCGCCCATCGAGCGCGCGTTCCTCGGGCACGTACAGGCGAAGCGCAAGCCGGAAGGTGCCGGTTTCCGGGATGGGCAGCCAATTGCCGTCTGGCACATCACTTCCCGGGTCAGCGGCCTGGATGGCGAGTTCCACCGAGCCGTCCGGCAGCGGTACGACCGGACGCTGATGACCGACCGAGTAGATGCCCGCCGGGTTCGGCACCAGATAGCGTTCGGCGGTATACGCGGTCAGCGACCAGAACGCCCGCGCGGGCGGAGTCTCGCCCGGGGGAAAATGCAGCCGGTAGTTGCGCGGCGCACCCTGCTCCCCCGCATTCGCGCTGATCTCCGGATAGACGGCGTCTTTGGGAAGATTCGCGCCGAGCGCGGTCCACGCGGTCGAGGCACGCAATGAGTAGTCGGTGCCATAGGCGCCGAGATTCGTCGCGAAACCCCAGCCGTTCTCACGTCTGGCCTTCGGATTGGCGTAGTCCGGTATGCGCATCTGACCCGCCGCCACCGCCGCGTCGAGATCGGCGACCGGCGTACCGTCGATCGTGCCGCCCGGCCGGATGCCGATCTTCGAAAACCGCTGCAGCGCTGGGGCATCGTCGGGGGCAGGCGGGTTGGTGAGCATGAGGGCGCACAGCCGCTCGAAGAAGGTGCGCCCATCCATCCGGGCCACCTGCTGCGGAGGCGAGATCGGCGTGGACATATCGGGATCGATCACCGGGGTCGGTCGCTCACCGCGTAGCCAGGCGCTCAGCGGTGCGAGCCGCACCTGCTGCTGCACACTCTGGGCGGCGGCGAGATCGGTCTGATTGCGCAGTTCGATGCGACCGATCAGCCATGCGGTGTCGGTGGGCATCGCGAGTCTGGTCAGGTTATCCGGCAGCGCGCCAGACCAATTGGGGCCCGTGATCACGTACCCGTACGGCGGGTCCTGACCGGGGGGCAACTGCGGTGCGACACTGCTCGGACTGTGCGTGGTGTTGGTCCAGGCGTCCAGGATCTGCATGATCCAGTACCGGTCACCGTCCATTGCCGGAACCTGCAGCACCACCGGTTCGGCACCGAGGTCGAGCCAGGCTGTGGCATAAAGGGTGTCGATATTCGGCATGACAACGGCGGTCATCCTCGGATTTACCGCACCGATGGCCGCCATCCGATTGGCGGGTACGGCGGTGGTATTCGTCCGCAGCGTGACATCCATCAACACCAGCGGAAATCCATAGATATAGGCGTCGGTCGCGACCGAACGCGGATCACTCGGGGGCACGCTGCCGGAACTCTCCGCGCTACCGGAATCCGTCGATTTGCCGCACGCGACCAGGCCCGCGCCCGTAACGGCACCGGCCAGCAGCACTGATCGCCGCGACATACTCATGCCTTCTCCCTACTTTCCCGATCAGGTCGGACAACTTCGAGAGAGATCAGCCGGAGTATAGCCACATATTTGCCATAAACCGGGCAAGCGGCGATGCGGCCGGGTTTTCGCCGATCAGCCGGTGCCGAGAATCGAATTCATAATCGTGCCCGCACTGGTGGCGACGACACCGCCGATCATGGCTCCGGCCACCATCTTCGGCGACTGCATCGCGCCGCCGCTCCATTTCTCCCAGGCGAACCGGCCGCCCGCATAAATGATGCTGATTATCCCGGACAGCAGGGCAAACCAGGTCAGATAGCGCACCATCTGCAGCAGCTTGTCCGATAGCGGCGGAGCTTGCGGCGTCGGATTCTGGATCTGCGCCAACGTCGCATAGGCATCGCCGATCGACATCAGATAGATGTTCATCGTCTACTCCTCGACTATCACGCCCTCTCCATGATCCGCACAACGAGTGGTCTCGCAAGGTCGCGGAGATCGTGACTGCATGGTCGCCGAGAAACCGATACCATCTCGGAGAGCGAGTTAACCCCCTTGTCCCGCATCCAGAATGAGCAACACGAGATGATCCTGGCCACCGTTTACGACACTTGGGCGCAGATCGGTAATCCCACCCCTGAAGCCCCTCCGGTGTCGGACAAGATTCTTCAACTGGTCCGCTACTTCACCTGGTTCGTGCTGCTCGCGGGCATAGTCGCGATCATCTACGCGGGTGGCCGCTTCGCCTGGGAGAAGTGGACCGGCGGCGGTCTGGAATCGCCGAAGATGGTGGCGGGAGCCATGATCGGCGGCGTGGTGGCCACCAGTGCGGGCACCATCATGAACGCCGTCATCGGCTGAATCCGCGACTTCGACTGCGTACCGGCACGATTCAGCGCAGGATGCCCGCCTGCCCGGCCGCCCGTAGCCAGTCCGGGAATTCGCCGAGCAGTCGGGCATACAACTGCGCGTCGTCCACCTGGTCTATGTCGTCGAGGGCGAAGAAGCCCGCGTTATCCACGACCCGATCCGACATCTCGTCGAGGGTGCGCAGCAGACCGTAGTTGGCCCTGCCGAGCCCGACGAACTGCCAGAAGGCGGGCAGCCGGGACGCTTCGCGCATGAGTGCGGCGATTTCACGCTTCTTCGCGAAGCCGCCGTCGGTGAAGAACAGCACCAGGGTCGGCGCATCGCCGGGGCGCAGCGAGGCGATGATGTCGCGCATGATCGGCAGTTCGTCATTGCGGCCACCGATCCTGGCGTAGTCGATGCCCTGGTGAGTGCCGGTGAGGTGCAGGAAGGTCTGGGCCCACGCCTCGCCGTGCTCGACGGTGATATCGGGCAGTTTCGCGAAGGACAGCGCGTAGAGGTAGGCCTCCAGCGTGCCGTCCTCGTCGAGCTGGGTGGCCACCGGGATCATCCGCTGCACAACGCGATGCACGACCTGTTTGCTGTATTGCCTGCTCATGCTGAGGGTTTTGTCGATGACCAGGATGACGCGTGCGCGAATTCCGAAGGCGTTCTTGTTGATCAGCACCTTGGCTACTTCGCGTTTGCGCAGGTCGAGCTTGGCGCGCTTCTCGAAGGAAAGTTTGGCTTCGCCGGGTACGGTGCGGACCTCCGGCGTGGCGGTGGGCGCGGGCTCGTCGTCCACGCTGACCCCATGGTCGGTGACAAGCGCGGCGAATCCCCCCGCATAGCCCTGCCCGACCGCGCGGACCTTCCACTCGGAATTGCGCCGATACAGTTCCAGTGCGATAACGACGGATTCGCTGTCGAGTCCGTCGATCACGTACTCGTAGAGCGCATTCCCGGACGCGTCGGCGACGGTGGCAACCGGTGCCGCGAATTGTCCGAAGGTTGCCCCGGATTCGCCCAATGTGATCACCACCCGGATTTGGGCAATGTCGGCCGGGACATGAGCCGGGGCAACGGCCAGCGCCGCAGGCGTTCCCGACCGCAGCGCGACGCCGGGGGCCTGCGGCTGATTGAAGAAGACGAAATCGGCGTCGGTGCGAACGCGGCCCGCTTCGGTCACCAATAGTGCCGAAACATCGGCGGGGGCGATAGACCGCACCGAGACAACGACATTCGATGCCGCGAGCGCACCATTTTGGCCCTTGACGAGTGAGATGCCCACCGCGACTCCTTGCCGTACCCTGATCGAACCGTACAGAGTACGCGTCTCACAGACCCCTGAGCAGTGTCAACACATCCAATGCCGTTTCGACGGAATCGCTGAGCAGTCGGATCTCCGCGGCGGTCGGGTCGTGCAGTCCGGGATCCTCCAGGGCCAGACCATTGCCGTAGATCACCACGTTGTATCCGAGATCAGCGGCCCGCAGCAGTGGACCGGTCGCCACGCCCGCGCCGAGCAGCAGATCCAGACCCTCGCCGACGAAATAGAACCGCCACAGCGGACCGAGATCGCCGTTGTAGATCTCCTTGGTCCGATCGATGATCACCTGACCGGAGGCGGCGATCGCGTCGACGATCTCGAAGTAGTCGGGCGCGTTCTCCGGCCTACTCGCAACCGTCGCGACGGAATACGCGAGATCCACGTTCAAATGCGCGTTGTAGCCCGCCATGGCGATGCGGGCGGGCGATACCTCGCACCGGCGAGCGAGCTCGAAATACCGCGCCCACTGCGGCTCGACCGGCGCGCCGGTGAAGGCCGCGTGCACATTGACCAGGAACCGCCGCAGCAATTCCAGGCTGATCGCATGCGCGTACTCCGGATCCTGGAACGCGCCGGGATCACGCTGCAATGGCATTACCGCCACCTGCTCGACACCGTCGAGACCGAGCGGAAACAGCCCGCGCCGATCCCGGTGCGCGACCAGGATCTCGGTTATCTCATGATGGCGCGCGACCGCGGTCTCCAAGCGCTGCAACGCATCTCCGGTCAATGTGCTGGTATCGGAGAGTTGCGCGATGGTGTCGAGTTCATCCGCCGATAGCGGGGTGCCGCAGAACCCCGGATCAACCGGCTGCGCGACGGCCATCGGCGTCAATCCGGCCGACATCGCGGCTATCGTGGTGATCAACCCGAGGACGGCCGTTCGCAAGGAAGCTCGCACCGCCGAAGTCTAAGCGCGCTCGATGCGGCGCAGATCGGCGGCATCGACACAGGCGAAATGGAATTCGCGCGTACACTCATGGGTCGCCTGCTGCCGCTTGCCACCCAGCATCTTGGGCGCTGCCTGTTTCGAATTCCCCTCCATGCCGTTCATTTCGTATGACGGCGGTGCGCTATGAGACCCACAATTCAATGGGCGACACCCGGCGCGGGCTTCGAGCGCGACCAGCCGAAGGTCAAGGCTACGGCGCGCTTCCAGTTGTCGTATTCGTCTTCGCGGTGGGTGGGGTCCATTTGGGGGATCCATTGTCCGGCGAGGCGCCAATTGCTCCGCAGGCCTTCGAGGTCGGGCCAGTATCCGACGGCAAGTCCGGCGGCGTAAGCGGCTCCGAGGGAGACGGTTTCGGCTACGAAGGGGCGCATGACGGGGACATCGAGGACGTCGGCGACTATCTGCATGAGCAGGTTGTCGGATGTCATGCCTCCGTCGACGCGCAAGGTGCGGGCGTGCAGGCCGGAGTCGGCGTTCATGGCGTCGACGACTTCGCGGGTCTGCCAGGCGGTCGCCTCGAGGACGGCGCGGGCGAGGTGGCCCTTGTTGATGTAGGAGGTCAGGCCGATGACGAGCCCCCGTGCGTCACTGCGCCAATGCGGTGCGTAGAGACCGGAGAAGGCTGGCACGATATAGCAGCCGCCGTTGTCTTCGACTGTGCGAGCGAGGGTTTCGATTTCAGGCGCACTCGACACCAAGCCGATATTGTCGCGTACCCACTGCACCAGCGATCCGGCGACCGCGATCGGGCCCTCCAGCGCGTACACGGGTTCGGCCTCGATCTGATAGCCGATCGTGGTGAGCAGACCGTGTGAAGACTGCACCAGTTCACGCCCGGTGTTCATCATCAGAAAACCGCCGGTGCCGTACGTGCATTTGGTTTCCCCACGGGCGAAACAGGTTTGGCCGAATAGCGCGGCGTGCTGGTCGCCGAGTGCGGCGGCGATCCTGATGCCGGGCACAACACGGCTGGTCGTCCCGTAGGACGCGGTCGATGGCTGAATGCTCGGCAACATCGCGGCGGGAATTCCGAAGAAGTCGAGCAATTCCCGATCCCAAGCGAGGGTGGTGAGATTCATCAGCAGCGTACGGCTGGCATTGGTGACATCAGTGCGATGCACACCGCCGTCCGCACCGCCGGTCAGATTCCAGATCAGCCAGGTCTCCATGGTGCCGAACAGCACCTCGCCGCGCTCGGCCCGATCCCGCAGTCCCGGAATGCTGTCCAGCAGCCAACGCAGCCGCGGCGCGGCGAAATAACCCGCCAGTGGCAGGCCGCACAATTCACGGATTCGTTCCGCACCCGGCTTGCTGTCGAATTCGCGCACGATGTCATCGGTGCGCACGTCCTGCCAGACGATCGCCCGCCGGATCGGCACACCGGTCCGGCGATCCCATACCACCGTGGTCTCGCGTTGGTTGGCGATGCCGATGGCCACAACCTGTTCGGCCGCGATACCGGAATCCCGCAATGCCTGCGGGACGATCCGCTCGACATTGCGCCAGATCTCCATCGCATCCTGTTCGACCCAGCCCGGGCGCGGATAGTGCTGCTGATGTTCGCGCTGGGCGACACCGGCCAGGCGCGCACGCTGATCGAACAGGATGCACCTGGTCGAGGTGGTGCCCTGGTCGATCGCCAGCACATAGCGTTGCGACATCGCCTGCCTTCTATCGGATGGAAATTCGGTTCGGTGAAGGGTGATTCGGGCCGAGTTCGGCGAACTCAGTGCCCGGCAACGAGATCGCGGGATATCGCGTGCGCGGCGTCGCGCACCTGATCGACCAGTCTCGGCCGATGCCGCAGCTGCGGATCACAGAGCCGGTCGACCCGCCCGCTGATCCCGACCGCGCCGACCACCAGCCCGCCGTGCGTGCGGATCGGCGCCGCGATACCGGCCACGCCGGATCGGAACTCCTCGATCTCCCCCGACCAACCGGACTGCCGAACCGCCGCGAGCGCCCGGGTGAGCGCCGCCCGGTCGACGATCGTGCGCCGGGTCAGCCGTGCCAACTCACCGGCACGGACCACGGCGGCCAACTCGGCGTCATATGCGAGCAGCACCTTACCCAGCGCGGTCGCGTGCGACGGCAGCAGTTCCCCGACCTCGAGCGTCTGTTCGGTATTGTCCGGGCGGAAGACATGGTGCACGATCGCCACGTCTCCTTCCGCCGCCGCTGCGATTCGCACCGACTCACCCGTGCGCGCGGCCAAGGCATCGGCCCAGTTGATCGCCCGCGAGCGTAGCTCGTTGTTATCGAGATAGCTGGTCCCGAGATGCAGAACGGCCGCACCGAGCTGGTATTTGCCGCTGGCCTGATCCTGTTCGACGAATCCGACGCTCTGCAGCGTGCGCAGGATACCGTGCGCGGTCGGCTTGGCCAGATTGAGCGCACCCGCGATCTCACCGACCCCGAGGCGGCCGGAACCCCGAGCGAGCAGCTGTAGGACAGCCGCCGCTCGTTCGATCGATTGGATCGGGCCCGGCATACGCCGAAACATATCCGGAACCTGCCAGTTCGACAATGTCGAATACGCAGGAACCCGCGAGCAACACTCGCGCTACGCGGTGTGACCTGCGTCATGGTGACCTCCATGGTCGCTGGACAGTAGTGGTGGCGCAGGGCGACGGCCACCACAGCCATTCGGCATTGTCGAACGCGAGCTATGTCCGGTTCGGCAAACCCGTCGTAGCGTCTGCGCCAGTTGCCGCAACCGCGGCTGGTATTTCAGACGGAGGCTCAACGGTGAACTTCGGCTCGGTATTCGTAAGCGAGGCACTCGGCACAGGGACCCTGGTGCTGCTCGGTGTCGGCGTGGTCGCGAATGTGTTGCTGACCAAATCAAAGGGGTACGACGGCGGCTGGCTGCTGATCAATATGGGATGGGGTCTCGGCGTCATGGCCGGGGTGTATGTCGCCTACAAATCGGGCGCCCACCTCAATCCCGCGGTCACCATCGGCATTCTCTTCAGCGGCGCGGACGAGTACGCGCCCGGTATCGGTATCTCGGTCATCAGCACGATCGCCTATCTGGGCGGGCAGATGGCCGGCGCCTTCCTCGGCGCGAATCTGGCCTATCTGGCCTATAAACGGCACTTCGACGCCGAGACCGATGAGGACAAGAAGCTGGCGGTCTTCGCCACCGGGCCCGCCATCCGTGCCCTGCGGTGGAACCTCGCCACCGAGGTGATCGGCACATTCGTCCTCGTTCTGGTGATCATCGCGTTCGGCCACACCCCGACCGGATTGGGGCCGGTCGCCGCGGCACTGCTGGTCGTCGGCATCGGCGCCTCGCTCGGTGGCCCGACCGGTTACGCCATCAATCCGGCCCGTGACCTCGGGCCACGCATTGCGCACGCGCTGCTGCCGATCGGCAAGCCCGCGCCGGTGCAGCCCGCACGAGTCCCGGTCGCGGCGGGTGCGGGATATGCCGAAGATCTGCCCGAACGCCCCATCGAACCCCGTCGCAAGAACTCCGACTGGTCCTATGCCTGGGTTCCCGTACTCGGCCCGCTGGCTGGTGGTGTGCTCGCCGGAATCGCCTCGCAATTCCTGTTCTGAATCTTCTTCCCCCATGCGTTTTCGAAAGGATAGCGATGAGCCAGTATGTCGGCGCCATCGATCAGGGCACCACGAGCACGCGCTTCATGGTGTTCGACCACGGCGGCAATGAGATCGCCCGGCACCAGCTCGAGCACGAGCAGATCCTGCCGCGCGCGGGGTGGGTGGAGCACAATCCGACCGAGATCTGGGAGCGCACCCGTTCGGTCATCGTGTCCACCCTGAACAAGGCGAATCTCGTCGCGAGCGATCTGGCCGCGGTCGGTGTGACCAATCAGCGCGAAACCACCGTGGTGTGGAATCGCCGGACCGGGCGGCCGTATTGCAATGCCATCGTCTGGCAGGACACCCGCACCGACAAGATCGCCGCCGAACTCGAACGCGCGGGTCACGGCGACATCATCCGCCGCAAAGCCGGATTGCCGCCCGCCACCTATTTCTCCGGCGGCAAGTTGCGCTGGATCCTGGACAACGTTCCCGGCGTCGCCGCCGATGCCGAGCAGGGCGAGGCGATCTTCGGCACCACCGACACCTGGCTGCTGTGGAACCTGACCGGCGGTATCGACGGCGGCGCGCATGTCACCGATCCGACCAACGCCAGTCGCACCATGCTGATGGATCTGGAAACCTGCGACTGGGACGACGAACTGCTATCCCTGTTCGGGATCCCGCGCGCGATGCTGCCGACCATCGCCCCCTCGTCCAATCCGGAACTGTTCGGCAAGACCAGGTCCGACGGCCCGTTCGGGGGCGAGGTGCCGCTGGCCGGTGTGCTCGGCGATCAGCAGGCCGCCACCGTCGGTCAGGTGTGTTTCCGTCCGGGCGAGGCCAAGAACACCTACGGCACCGGAAACTTTCTGCTGCTCAATACCGGAACCGAGATCGTGCGCTCACAGCACGGTCTGCTCACCACCGTCGCCTACCAGCTCGGGGACAACAAGCCGGTGTATGCGCTGGAGGGTTCGATCGCGGTCACCGGTTCGGCCGTGCAATGGCTGCGCGATCAGCTCGGCGTCATTTCCGGTGCGGCACAAAGCGAATCGCTGGCCAGGCAGGCCGAGGACAACGGTGGGGTGTATTTCGTACCCGCGTTCTCCGGACTGTTCGCACCGTATTGGCGTTCGGACGCGCGCGGCGTCATCGTCGGCCTGTCCCGCTACAGCACCAATGCCCATCTCGCGCGGGCCACGCTGGAGTCGATCTGCTATCAAACCCGCGATGTCGTCGAGGCCATGGAGGCCGATTCCGGTGTTCGCCTGGACACTTTGCGCGTGGACGGCGGCGTCACCGCGAACGAATTGTGCATGCAGTTGCAGGCCGACTTCCTCGATGTGCCGGTCTCGCGGCCGGTGGTCGCCGAGACCACCGCACTCGGCGCGGCCTATGCCGCCGGATTGGCCGTCGGATTCTGGAGCGACACCGACGAACTCGTACAGAACTGGCACGAGGACAAGCGCTGGACCCCCACCTCGACCCAGGAGCAGCGCGAACGCGGCTATGCCCGTTGGAAGAAGGCGGTCTCGCGCACCCTCGACTGGATCGACGTGGACGACTAACCCCTCGGCCCGAATCTCGAAGACCTAGTAGTGCTGAAACAAGGAGACATACCGTGTCCGCGCGTTTGGACTCGAATTACCGCATCAATGCCTTGAACACATTGGGCGACAACGAAATCGACGTACTTGTTATCGGCGGCGGTGTGGTCGGAGCAGGTGCCGCCCTCGATGCCGCCGCCCGTGGCCTTACCGTCACCCTGGTCGAGGCACGGGATTTCGCGGCGGGCACCTCGAGCCGATCCAGCAAGCTCATCCACGGCGGCCTGCGCTATCTGGAACAACTCGACTTCTGGCTGGTGCGTGAGGCTTTGAAGGAGCGCGGCCTGCTGCTGCACCGGCTCGCCCCACATCTGGTGCGCCCGGTCTCGTTCCTGCTGCCACTGCAGCACCGGGTCTGGGAGCGCGCCTACATCGGCGCGGGTGTCGCACTGTACGACACCATCGGCGGGGCCAGGGCGCTGCCCATGCACCGACACCTTTCGCACACGCGCGCAATGGAATTGGCGCCCGCACTGCGCGATGACGTGATGATCGGCGCGATCCGCTACTTCGACGCACAGGTCGACGATGCCCGGCACACCATGACCATCGCCCGCACCGCCGCCCAGCACGGCGCGACCGTACTCACCCGCACCAAGGTCACCGGACTGCTGCGCGACGGCGAGCGGGTGATCGGCGCACAAGTCACCGATATGGAAAGCGGTCGCGAATACACCGTGCGCGCCCGCCGGGTGATCAGCGCGACCGGCGTCTGGACCGACGAGATGAACAAGATGACCGGCGTGGATTTCCCGTTCCACGTACGCATGTCGAAGGGCGTGCACATTCTGGTCCCGCGCGAGCGGCTCGACCTGGATACCGGTCTGATCATGCGCACCGAGAAGAGTGTGCTGTTCGTGATCCCGTGGGCACGGCACTGGATCATCGGCACCACCGATACCGATTGGGCGCTGGACAAGAGCCATCCGGTGGCCAGCGATGCCGATGTGCAGTACATCCTCGATCATATGAACGCCGTGCTGCGAGAGCCTTTGTCCCGCAACGATATTGTCGGCACCTATGCCGGTCTGCGTCCGCTGCTGTCGGGCGCGTCCGCCGATACCGCGACGCTCTCGCGCGAACATGCGGTGGCGGAACCGGTTCCGGGCCTGTTCGTGATCGCGGGCGGCAAGTACACCACCTACCGTGTGATGGCCGCCGATGTGGTGGACGCGGCCGTCAAGGGGCTCGGTCGCGCGGCCGCACCGTCGGTGACCGAACATCTGCCGCTGCTCGGCGCCGTCGGATACCAGGAGCTGGCGGCCGATGTGGACAGCGTCGCGCAGCGGGCCGGTCTGTCCGTCGCGACCGTCGAGCACCTGCTCGGTCGCTATGGGTCGGGCGTATCCGAGGTGTTCGAGGTGGTCGCCGCCGAACCGGAATTGGCCGAGCCGCTGCCCGGTGCCGGTGCGTACCTCGGCGCCGAGGTCGTCTACGCGGTGACCCATGAGGGCGCACTGCATCTCGACGATGTCCTGACCCGCCGCACCCGCATCTCGATCGAGACCGCCGACCGCGGCTTGACCGCCGCCCCCGCGGTGGCCTACCTCATGGGCGCCCGACTCGGCTGGGATGCCGCGACCACCGATCGCGAAATCACCCGCTACCGCGAGCGGGTGCAGGCGGAGTTGGCCGCCAACCAGGCCGCCGACGACGAGTCGGCCAACGCAGCGCGGTTGGTCGCCGTCACCTGACTCCCCCGGCGCGCGGTACGGATTCGTACCGCGCGCCGTCCGGCGTCAGATGTCGGAGCCGCCGTAGGACTCGGGCGTCGATTCGTCGGTCTCCAACTGCTCATCCTGCGGATGTTCGTCGGCATGCGTCGGTTTGCTGTGCTCGTCCGCGAAGTCACCCTCGGCGTTCTCGGTTGTCCGCGGATCGATCTTTCGTCCGGTCATGCTCGCCGTATACCCGGCAGCGGGCTCGGCAAATTGCCATCGCGCGTTTTCATCCGAAAGGTCGATTGTTCCGAATGTAGGTAAGTAGACATCGACGTTCGGAATGAGGTTATTCATGGGCACACCTAAGCCCGCCGCTCGGCTTCGCCCCATCTGTCAACGTACCGCCGCACTCGCCTTGGCCAGTGCGGTTCCATTGTCCGTCATCCTCATCGGCACCGCACCCGCGACCGCTGAACCACAAACACACGGCAATCCGACTCCATACGGATTCGTTGCCGAGCCATCGGCTCCGATCGACGCACCCTTACCACTGTGGAGCGCCACCGCATTCGTGGCCGACCCGGACCCCGCAGCGCCCGCCGATAACGCGGCGCAGCCGGATCTGGTCCCACAGCCATCCGCCGCCCCTACCAACCGGATCAGCGTCGGCAATATCCAGATCGATCGCCCGGACTGGATCTCGCCCGAACAGGCCACCCAGATCAACGACGCGTCCGCCGGTACCGAAGCCGCACTGTCCCAAGGCCTTCAGTCGGTCGGCGTCGAACGCGCTCGTTCCGACCATATCGCCGATGCCGTGGTCGGTGACGCGATCGTCGGCGCGGCGGTGGGCGCCACCGTGTCGACTCCGCTCGCGGCCACCAGTGCGGTCGTCGGCGCGGTCTCGGGTCTCGTCGCCGGACTCGTCTTCGCCCCCGCGGGGCTGGTGGTCGTACCCGTCATCGGCGCGGCCATCGGCTACGCGGTGATCGCCGCACCGTTCGCCGCGGCTGGCGCGGCAGTTGGTGCAGCGGTCGGCGCGATCGACGGCGCCGTCTCCCCGATACCGCCACAGGAACAACTGACAACCCCATAAACGCACGTTGCGGGCGGGGTGCCGCTGTGCGGCACCCCGACAACGATCTAGTCCAGGAAAACCGGCAGTGTGCGGTGTCCGTTCGAAATGAAACTGCCGACCGGCGCCAATTCCGCCGGATCCACGGCCAACCGCATATTCGGGAACCGCTCGAAGATGGCCGGGAGAGCGATGGTCGCCTCCAGCCGGGCGAGCGGGGCGCCGATGCAGTGGTGCGCGCCGTGCCCGAAGGACAGATGTTCCTTATTGACCCGGTGCAGGTCGAACGTCGCTGCGGTGGCGCCGTGCAGATTCGGATCGCGGCCCGCGGCGGCGTAGGACGCGAGAATGGCCTCCCCCTTGGGAATTCGGATCTCACCGAGCTCGATATCCTCGACCGCGTAGCGCAGCGGCAGGTGCGCGACCGGTGCCTCGTAGCGCAGCGTCTCCTCCACAAGATCCGACCACGGCACCCGGCCCTCGACCAGATCCGCGCGCTGTTCCTGATGGGTGAGCAGAATGAAGATCGCCTGGTCGAGCAGGTTGACCGTGGTCTCGTGACCGGCATTGATGACCAGCATCAGGGTGTCGACGAGTTCCTTCTCGCTCAGCTGCGAGCCGTCGTCCTCGTCGCGGGTGGCGATGAGGACACTGGTGACATCGTCGCCAGGGGTCTCGCGCCGGTAGGCGACGAGTTCGCTGACCAGGCGGTACATCTCGAGGTAGTTGGCCTGTGCTTCCTCCGGGCCGAACGAGGTGTCGAAGAAGCCGTCGACGCATGTGCGCAGACCGGGTCCGAGATGTTCGGGCACACCCATCATTTCGGTGATGATCTCGATCGGCACCGGATAGGCGTAACCCTCGCGCAAATCGGCCACCTCGCCCTTCGGGGTGGCCGCGAGCGCGTTCAGCAGCCCCTCGGTGATCGCCTCGATGCGCGGACGCAGCGCCGTGGTGCGACGGTGGGTGAATGCGGGCGAGACCAGCTTGCGCAGGCGGCGGTGGTCGGTGCCGTACGCGGTGAACATGTTGTCGACCGCGACCCAAGGAAGCAGCGGCCACTCCTCGGTGATCTCGCCGTTGATGAACGAAGTCCAGTGCTGCCGTGCGTCTTTCGATACCCGCGGATCGGCGAGCAGACTCTTGAGCACGGCGGCATCGGTCACCGACCATGCGGGCACGCCACCGGGCAGGGCGACCAGCGCGACCGGCCCGCGCTCCCGGATCCGCTCGTTCTCGCCTTGGATATCGGCGCCGGTCAGATCCAGGACCAGCGGTTCATGCTCCATCGTTATCTCCTTCAGAAGACGGGCAGTGGAGGGGACTTGGGGAAGACGACCGGCAGTGCCGCCAGTGCCCGGTGGAACGGGCCGGGCCGCCAAGTCAATTCGTCCGCGGGCACGGCGAGTTCCATCTCGGGCAGTGCGTCGAGCAGCTGATCGATGGCGTCCTGAACAACCAGGTAGGCAACGGATTTCGCGGGGCAGGCGTGCGGCCCGGCACCCCAGGCCAGATGCGAGCGGTTGCCGGTGCGATCGCCGCCGCGGATCGCCGGATCGTTATTGCAGCCCGAAAGGCTGACCACGACCGGCTGATGGGCGGGCAACCAGGTGTTGTCGATCAGGATCGGCTGGCGCGGGTAGGTGATGCTGAAGTTGGCCATCGGCGGGTCGTTGAACAACACCTCGTCGAGCGCGTCGCGGGTGGAGAGGCTACCGCCGAGCATTTCGCCACCGAACCGGTCGTCGGTGAGCATCAACAGCAGCGTGTTCGTGATCAGATTCTGCATCGGCTCGATGCCCGCGCCGTAGAAACTGATGAGCTGACACAGCATTTCGGTATCGTCGAGCTTGGAGGGGTGGTGGGCCATGCGCGAGGTGACATCGTCACCGGGCTCGGCCCTGCGTAGCTGCACCAACTCCAGCAACGCCTCGCTGAGCATCGCCATACCGGCGGCGGCCTCGACGGTGTCGAAGAGCATCGCCATACCGGTCGCGACCCGCTGCCCCAATTCCGCTGAGCAGCCGACCAGCTGGTTGATGACCTCGAAGACGACCGGCAGCGCGTACTGGGTGACCAGGTCGACCTCGCCCGCCTCGCAGAAGGAGTTGATCACCGGGATGGCGATCTTCTCGACCGTCGAATGCAGTTCGTGCAGGTCGATTCCGTCGATGCTGCCGGTATACGCCTGCCGGTAGCGGGCATGGGCCGCACCGGCATTGCGTAGGGCGTTCGGGTACCACATCATCATCGGCTTGACGGGTGAGTCGTCGGGAACCGTCTGCTCCCAATGCCGCGGATCCGCCGGAAAGTGTTCCGGATCATTGAGGATTCGCACCGCGGTCTGATACCCGACCACCAGGGTGGCGGGCACGCCCGGCGCCAACTCCATCGGCACCAGCGATCCGTACTGGCTGCGAGCCTCCCGATAGGCCCGATGCGGATCGGCCGCGAACTCCGGAGTATGCAACAGCACTCGGGGTTCGGCGGCATCGAGGGGTGAGCCGTGCAGGGCGGGGCAGACTCCGGTCGCGGTGGCGTGGGTGGACGATGACGTGGTCAAAGGCGTGACTCCAGACGTTGGATCAGCAAGGTGGCCAGGATCAATGGAAGCACCGCGGCGATAACACAGCCAGCGGCCACAGCACTCAGTTCAGCCCTCCTCGCGACGCCGACCGTATGTGACCCCGGCCATGAGGTCCGCGTCGAGAACTCGAACCATGGCGAGGCAACCACAGCCGACTGCGGTCACCCCACAGTCCCTGTAGGACAGGCGATTTCGACGCACAATCACCAGACGCCCTACCAGCCGCCGAGAACTCGACGACCCGCCCACGTTATCAGCATCCGGAAGAACTCTCTCCAGATCCGTCCGCAACGCAAGCACGCCGACCGTGAACCCCTCGCAACCGGCAAATATGTTGAGCTGCTATGGATCACATTGCTGATCGACGCTCGACGAGCGATCGTTCCATGCCCACACTCTTGACGGCAGTTGCACACCGGGTGTGCTGCTCGACGGGCGCTGCTCGGGGCCGATCAGTCGGCGCTCGGAAGTTTCGCCTCACCCGCAGTCTGGCGGACGGCGGTTTCGAGGAGTTCGGTGAGTTGGGTTGCGGGGACCGGGATGCCAGGAGTTTGTCGGGTCCACCGGAGAAAGGCGTCGACATCCATTGCTGGGATTTCGCCGAGGTAGGGGCGGATGTATGCCGGGGTGTTCGGTTCGGTGCGCCAACTGTCGGTCAGTGGACCGATGTCCACTGCGTCGTAGCCGAGGAGGTTCAGAAGGTAGGTCGCCTCGGCTTTGGCTGACGCGTTATCGCCTGCGATGGGGAGGGCGCTGCGGTCGGTGGCGTCGGCGGGGCGGGCGAGGGACAGCAGCTGGTGCGGGGTGATCGTGTTGAATGCCTTGACCACATGGGAATCCGCGAGGTGTCGCTGGATGAGGGCGCTGGAAGTCGATGCGCCGGTGTCCAGTTCGGTCAGGTGGCCGTCTCGTTCGGGGTAATAGTTGGCCGTATCCAGAACCGTCTTTCCGGCCAGCGCTGCCGCGGGGAGCTTTTGAAAGGCCATCAGCGGAATCGCCAGCACCACAAGGTCTGCCGCACGTGCCGTTTCCGCTGGTGTAGCCGCTCGGGCCCGCCCGCCCAGTTCGGCGACGAGGTCGGCGAGGGTCTCGGGACCTCGCGAATTACTGAGGACGACATCGAGGCCTGCCGAGATGGCCAGGCGGGCAATGGAACTACCGACCATTCCGCTGCCGATGAGTCCGAGCGTTCGGTGCACGGCTTATCTCCCTTCATTGGTGTGGGTGCCGCCTGACAGCGTGGATCCGCCACGGCCGTACAACCAGACCTGTGTGCTGCGTACTCACCGCGTGATCACCAACGACGACGGAGGTCGCCCCGCAGGGTTGTCGAGCGGACGACCGGACCGAGCTCAGCGCGCCGAGCCCGCCTGCGCCGCAGGACGTCGGGCTGCGTGACAGCGGCGGAATGCGCCGAACCGCCAACAGATTTGGTGGCCTGCCGCTGTGAGCGCGACGGGCCGCGGAGATGAACCGGAGTTTGCTCCCAACGGCATCGGCTGTCGCGCGGATCCGTCCGATCGCCGCGGGCCGGGCTAGTCCGCCCGCGCTATTCGCAGACCTGGTGGGAGAACCCGAATTCAACGGTGACGGCCGCCCGTGCCGGGGCGAATCGGTTGTACGGTATGCCGGGTGTGAAGGCGAAGACCGAGACGTGCTCGTTCTGGCGATCCAGCCACCAGCCCGCGGTGCGGCAGGCGCGCCAGCGGGTGCCGCTCCAGTCGGCGAGCCTTTCCTCGCCCGCGGAACCGAATGTCCAGCCGCCGGAATCACCCAGATGAGCGAGCACGCGCCCGGCCACCTGATCATCGGGCGTGCCGTCGGCGGCGGCGACGGCGAGGGTGCGGTGGCAGGAGGGGCCCGAGTCGGAGTCCTCGCAGCTGGTCGTGTCGTCGACGACCGTTAGGCCAGCGGGCAGGGGTAGCAGCAGTTCGGCGTCGGGGGTCGCGACGGCCTTGCCTCCGTAGGCTGGGGCGATCGCGAAGACGCCGAGGTCGCCCAGCACGAAGAACAGCAGCACGAACAGGGCCATTACGCCGTACAGCCCGCCGAGGACCCGGCCGATCCACTGCCGCACCCCGCCACCGTCGGTATCGGCCCAATCCCAGATCAGTCCCGCCAGCAGCACCACGACACCGGCGGCGATCATCAGCACCTCGAGACTGTGCTGATAGTGGCGCACTCGCCAGCCCCCGAACGCCACACCCAGCTCGGCCACGGTCAGCACCGCCAACACCGCACCCACGCGCCACCGGGTGCGGGGCGCGCGCGCCGCGAGTAACCAGCAGGCCAACGGCACCAACAAGATCAGCCGAAACACGTCGCCAGTCTAAAAGTGGCTGCGCCGGTGACCATTCGGCTTCGATGATGCGTCCGCCGAAGTCAGTCGGTCGACGATCGCCGCCATGATTGACCGGAGTATGACTCCAGGACTTGAAACGGAATGATCCGTTCTGTTACGCTTCAAACAGAACGAAGCATTCCGTTTCCAAGGAGATTCGCCATGAGCACCATCAAGCCCTTCCAGGTCGACATTCCGCAGACCAAGCTCGACGATCTGGCCGACCGTCTGCGCCGCTCCCTGTGGCCGAGCGAACTGCCCGGCGTCGGCGACTCCTATGGGGTGCCCGAGGATCGGGTGCGCGGCCTGGCACAGTACTGGCTGGAGACCTTCGACTGGCGGGCGCTCGAGGCGAAGCTGAACGCCTACCCGCAGTTCACCACTGAGATCGATGGCGAGAACATCTATTTTCTGCACATCCGGTCAGCTCGCGCGGACGCGCTGCCGGTGGTCCTCACCCACGGTTGGCCCGGCTCGGTGCTCGAGTTCCTCGACGTCATCGAGTCGCTGACCGCGCCGGAGTCTGCTGAGGATCCCGCCTTCCACCTGGTGATTCCGGCGCTGCCCGGCATGGGCTTCTCCGGCCCGACGCACAGCACCGGCTGGACCATGCGGCGCGTCGCCAAGGCCTGGATCGAGCTGATGGATCGGCTCGGTTACCAGCGCTTCGGTGCGATCGGCAATGACGGCGGCTCGATGGTCTCCCCGGAGATCGGTCGCCTGGCGCCGGACCGGGTAGTGGGTGTCCATGTGACACAGCTGTTTTCGTTCCCGTCCGGCGATCCGGCCGAGTTCGTCGACCTCTCGCCGGAGGATCTGGCGGCGCTCGAACACCTGAAGTGGTTCCAGGACAACAAGATGGCCTTCAACATCCTGTGCAGCCAGCAGCCGCAGACGCTGGCCTACGCGCTCTCCGATTCGCCGATTGGCTTGCTGGGGTGGAACGCACAGCTTTTCGGTGAGAGTCTGGACGCCGATTTCGTCATCGGCAACGTTGCCCTCTACTGGCTGACCGGCACCGCGGCCTCCTCGGTCCGGTTCTACTACGAGGAGGCGCACAGCACCGACCGCCCGACCGGCTCGACCACGACCCCCACCGCACTTGCCATGTTCAAGGGCGATTTCCAGTCGATCCGCCGGTTCGCCGAGCGTGACCACAGCAACATCGTCAGCTGGAACTCCTACGACGCAGGCTCGGCGATCGGCGGTCCGAACGATGCCGCAGGCCACTTCGCCGCGCACGAGGCACCCGAACTGCTCGTCGGCGACATCCGCCGGTTCTTCGCCAAAGTCGGCTGAACTCCGGCCACGTTCGCCGTTTACCCCGACTATCAGGGACACGGATACGCACGAATCATCCATGATGCATTGCTATCCGGGCGCCCGGAGCCGTTGGCCTATCTACTTGTCCGAGTCGGCAATCCAGCCAGAAGCGCATACGAGTCCCGGGGCTGGTGAGTGATCGGGCAAGACCAGCCGTTTCCCGACTCACCGATGATGGACGAGATGGCCAAGACGCTTTGATCGCGCGACAGCGTGGAGCCACCGCGGCCATGCAACCAGACCTGTGCTGCGTACTCACGGCGTGATCACTCAATTGGCCACGGCGGCAAGGACTCAGACGCTGGGCGTAGGGTTGTCGAGTGGACGACCGGACCGAGCTCAGTGGGTTCCTCAAATCGCGCCGAGCCCGCCTGCGCCCGCAGGACGTCGGGCTGCGCGACCACGGCGGAGTGCGCCGAGTCACGGGCCTGCGGCGGGAGGAGCTGGCTCAGGTGGCGGGGGTGAGCATCGCCCACTACACGCGTCTGGAGCAGGGCAAGACCGACAGCGTTTCGGATGAGGTCCTCCGAGCCATCAGCGCGGCGCTGCGCTTGGACACCGACGAATCGGCATATCTGCAGCGGATCGCGCGGCGTCCGCAACCGTGCGCACAAGAAACACCCTCGACGGATATGCCTGTGGGTCTGCGGTATCTGCTGGATTCGTTCGTGATGACACCGGCACTGGTGGTCGGTCGCCACACCCAGATCATCGGGTGGAACCAGCTCGCCGTCGCGGTGTTCGGCGACTTCTCCGCACTCCCGCAAGGCCGCCGCACCCTCTCACATCTCCTGTTCAGCGAGCCGCACCTGCGCGAACTACTCGGACGGGGTTGGGATCAGGCGGCGCTCGCACATGTGGCGCATCTGCGCGTTCTGCTCGGACGCTATCGCGGACACTCCGAGCTCGTCGCCCACATCGACCACATGCGAGAGCTGAACCCGGACTTCGCACGACTGTGGGCCGAGCACCCGGTCGAGCAGGTCCGCGCCCGGACGTACACGCTGCACCACCCGCTCGTCGGCGAGCTGACGCTGCACGGCGAACTCATCGCACTCCCCGACGCACCGTCGTGCTGCGGCCTGGACCTGTTCGCCGCCGAGCCGGGCTCAGCATCTGAACAGGCGCTGCGGAAACTCGGTGATCAGTAGTCCGGACCGGTCCTCGGCAGGTTCACCACGCATGAGATCGCGGCCTGGCTGCGCCTGACCAGCGAGCAGGTGCAGCTGGTGTTGCTCGACAACAACGAGGCGGTGCCACCGCCCACGCCCCGACGCGGCGAGTCCGGCTTCAGAACTGAACGCTGGCCGATTGCTCCGCCGCGGCTCGGCAGGAACTACGCATTAGCTGTGAATCTTGAACCCGAGCTGGCCATGAGCGACCGACCTGGCTATTGTCAGCGCCTGGTGGAAATGCCAGTGTAAATTTCCACAGATCGTGAGGTTCCACCCGATGTTCATTGGTTTACTGCCGTTGCGCTCAACAGGTAGCTGGTCGCCGCCGATCGATAGCGGGGCGCCCCTACTGCTCGGCATTCGGCCACGGCACAACTGGTGAACGCGGAGTACACATGCTAGAACTCGATCATTTCAGCCATGGCTGGTTGACCCCGGTTATGGCCTACCTGGTGTCCTTTATCGGATCCGCGCTCGCGCTCCGTTGTGTGGTGCACGCTCGGTCCTCCGAGTGGCCAAGCGGGTGGCTCGCCACCGCCGCCGTCTCCCTTGGCGGCGCGGGCATCTGGGTCATGCATTTCACCGCCATGCTCGGCTTCTCCATCCACGGCGCCACCATTCGCTACGACGTGCCGATAACGCTGCTCAGCGCGGTCATCGCGATCGTGGTCGTCTGGATCGGGCTATCGATCGTCGTGCGCGGTCGAAACGAATTCGTGGCGTTGCCGATCGGCGGCGCGATCACCGGAATCGGCGTGGCCGCCATGCACTACCTGGGCATGTACGCGATGAAAACCAACGCCCACGTCGACTACGACCGCAAAACGGTTGCCGTATCGGTGGTGATCGCGGTGGTCGCGGCCACCGCGGCACTGTGGTTCATGCTGCACGTGCGCGGTCTGTTCGCCACCATCGGCGCCGCGCTGATCATGGGTGTCGCGGTATGCGGAATGCACTACGTCGGGATGACCTCGATGCATGCCAGCCATTCCGACCACCAGGTCGACAGCGGCGGCATCGATCCGCTGCAACTGGTGACACCGCTGATCGTGACCGTCACGATGGTCATCATGATGCTGATGGTGGTTGTCGGACTCGCCGAGATCGATGAACGCAGCACCCGCGAACCGCTGCCCGCCCGGCGCGAACCGCGCGAAACATTGTCGACGACGACCGGATCCTGGCCGGTGATCTCCGACGTGCGCCACGAATCCCCCAGCTGGGGGCTGCGTAGCAGCTCGGAGTCCGAACACCGAAAGCGCCATCGCCTCGACTCCGATCGGTAGTCGGTCCTACTCGCGGCAATACCGCGCGATGAATCGGCTCAGAATGACGCTGGGCACCGTGATCGATTCCCGATGACCGAGCTCGATCAGGTCCTCGGCCTCATCCGGTTCGAAATAGCCCGCGTGCCGGTAAACCTCGATCCGCAACTCCAGTCCGTCGCTGTCCAACTCGGGATGGAATTGGGTCGCGTACACGTGCCGACCGACGCGAATCATCTGCACCGGGCAATCGGCCGATCCGGCCAGCAACACCGCACCCGGCGGCACCTCCTGACAGGCTTCCTTATGGCCGACGAAGGCCCGGAAAGTTCGTGGCAGTCCCGCTAGCAGTGCGTCCGCGCGGCCGTGCTCGGTCAGATCGATGGTCTGCGCGCCGACCGGCTCACTATATTGCCGAACACTCACTTCGCCGCCGAGCACGTCCGCGAGGATGCCCAATCCGTAGCATGCGCCCAGATACGGGAAATCCCGGTCGACGATCTCGGTCATCAGCTTCTTGAGCTTGGGTTCGAATGTCCGCTGGTATCCGTATTTCTCGGGGTCCGGACTGCTGACATTGCTCGGTCCGCCACCGACGATGACCGCCGAGTAATCGTCGAGGTCGATATCCGGGAATTCCTGGTCCATCTGCACCCGGACCGTGTCACGCACATCGAGCTCGGCCATGCGCAGGACGGCGCGGTATTCGTCATCCGCGGCGGGTCGCTCCGGCCGCAACTGCAGGACTAGACACGGCTTGGTCATGCTTCAGATTGTGGAAGATCGGCGGTCAGTTTTCATCCAAGACCGCCTTCAAGAATTCCCGAGTCCGATCGTGCCGGGGATCGGTGAAGATCCTGTCCGGATCACCGTCCTCGAGCACCCGTCCGGCGTCGAACATCATCACCCGATCGGAGACCTTGCGGGCGAATTGCATTTCGTGCGTCACGCAGAGAAACGTGATCTCGGTATCGGCCGCGATATCCGCCAGCAGATGCAGTACCCCGGTCACCAGCTCGGGGTCGAGCGCCGAGGTCACCTCGTCGAGCAGCAGCACTTCCGGTTCCATAGCCAGCGCCCTGGCAATGGCGACTCGCTGCTGCTGGCCGCCGGACAGATGTGCCGGGCGGGCGTCGATTTTGTCGGTGAGCCCGACCAGTTCGAGCAGCTTTCGCGCCCGCTCCTCGGCGGCATCCTTGGATTGGCCGAGTCCGCGGATCGGGCCTTCGGTGACATTGCGCAGCACGGTCATATTCGGGAACAGATTGAACTGCTGGAAGACCATGCCGATTTTGCGTCGCATCCGACGCAGGTGCGCCGGACCGGCGGGCACCAATTTGTCGCCGCGCCGCTGATGGCTGAGCAACTCGCCGCCGACCTCGATGGTGCCCGCGTCGATCCGTTCCAGTCCCATGAGCAGACGCAGAATCGTGGTCTTGCCGGAGCCGGACGGCCCGATCAAAGTGACGAATTCGCCTGGTGCAATGGCGAAATCGAGTTCATCCAGGCACACCGTGGCGCCGTAGCGCTTTTCCACACCGGTGAACCGGATCATCGGTTCAGACACGTCGTTCCAACTTTCGTACCAGGATCGAGCACGGATAGCTCAGCGCGAGGAAGGTCAGACCGGCCGCGAACCAGGCTTCGGGTCCCGCGCCGCCGGTATCGGCCGCGTATTCGGTTTTGACCTGATAGACCATGTCGAGGATGACGATCGAGGACAGCAGCGGCACCTCTTTGAACATGGCGATCGTGTAATTGCCGAGCGCTGGCAGCACCCGCGGCACCGCCTGCGGCAGAATCACATCGACCCAGGTGCGTGTGCGCGGCAGATTCAGCGCCGTTGCCGCCTCCCATTGGGCGGCGGGCACCGCGTCGATGCCCGCGCGGAATACCTCCGAGGTATAGCAGGCATAGTGCACGCCGAGTGCGGTCACACCGACGACCAACCGTTGGGTGTCGATGGAAAATCCGCCGAGCAGATCCGGACGCACCACCCAGTAGAGAAAGAATATCTGCACCAGAAGCGGTGTGCTGCGGATGAACTCGATGAATGCCCACAACAGCTGATCGACCACCGGAATCCGCAGCCGCCGGATCACCGCGAAGACCAGACCGAGCACATACGCGACCAACGATCCGAGCAGGGTGTACTGGATCGTGACGAGCAGCCCGTCCCAGATGAAGGGAAAGGCGTCGAAGAAGCGGTCCCACCGCCATTTCTCCATCAGACCCCCACATGTGCCGAGAGTCGAATGCTCGATCGCTTCGGCCGCCGCCCGACCCGCCGGGCGGCCAACAGCTCCAGCACCCGCATGATCACCGTGATCATCACCGCGATGAGCAGGTACACGACCAGCTGGATCGCGTAGATGAGACCGAGTTCGCGAGAGAACGCGGGCACCGCGCGCAGTTCATCGGCCTTCTTGAAAACCTCCGGGACCGCGATAAAGCTCAGCAGCGCGGTGGCTTTCACGAGTTGGATGAACAGATTGTTGAACGACGGCAGCATCTCCACCACGGCCTGCGGCAGCACCACCCGCCACATGCGTTGCGCCGGTGACAGATTCAGTGCGATCGCGGCTTCGATCTGCGACTGCGGCACCGATCCGATCGCGCCCCTGACGATTTCGGCGCCGTAGGCACCATGGTTGAGGCCGAGCACAATGATGCCGATGACCAACAGCCCCTTCGCCGTCGCACCGAGCGATACCCCGAAGAAGATCGGTATCGCCACCGCGAAGAAGAACAGCTGCACGACTTCCGAGCTGCCCCGGAACCCCTCCACATAGATCCGGGTGACGAACCGCACCGGCAGATACGGCGACAGCATGGCGATCCCGGCGACGAAGGACAGCACGGCGGTCAGCGCGATACCGCCGACCGCCGCCCACAGCGTGAAGGGCAGACCCTGGAGTACCCGCTCGAGGTAGGTCGAGAAATGCGACGACACGAGGTCAAGCCGCGCAGTACTGCTCGGCGGTGGCCGCCGGATCCGCCTCGTTGGCCTTGGTCAGGCCGAACGGCTCAACCAGCTTCAACCATTCACCGCTTTCGTGCAGTGCGCGCAGTTCGCGGTTGAAGTCCTCGCGGAACTTGTCGTCGCCGATGCGGAAGTTGAAGGTGCCGACGTCCGGCTTAGTGCCGAAGCGGAAGGACGGACCGACCGTCAGTTTTGCGTCCGGATTGTTCTTCACCAACCATGCGGCGGTGACATCGAGCATTGCGGCGCCGTAGACGTCCTTGTTGCGCACCGCGCGCAGGATGTCGTCCTGTTTGGCCATCGGCTCGATGAGTTGGGATGGTACGCCCGAGGATTGCGCGTAGCCGTTTTCGACCGCGCCGCCCAATGTGGCGATACGGACGTTCTCCCGGGTGATGTCCTCGAAACGGTTGATATTGCGTGGATTGCCTTCCGGCACAAGGAATGCCGAGCCGACCTGGTAGTCGGGAGTGGCGAATGCGGAACTCTCACAACGCTTCGGATTGATGAACATGCCCGCCGCGACGAATGCGTAGTTCTTCGCTCGAACGCCGTCGATCAGTCCGTCGAAATCGGTGACCACGCCTTCGATTTCATTGATGCCGAGTCGCTTCAATACCGCGCGGGCGACGGTCGGGGCATATCCGGTCAACTGGCCGTCCGCACCGAGGAATGCCCACGGCGCCTCATTGGCGAAGCCGACCTTGATCTTGCCCGAGGATTTCGCATCCTCGTAGGTCACCGCCGCCGCATCGTCGCCGCCCAATCCACAGCCCGCTACCACCACGAGGCTGGCCGCGGCCACCGCTGCGGCCATGGCGCGCCGCAATCGCGCACCTTTGAATTCGAACTTCATGACCCCGTCCTTCCGCAGACACACGAGTCGACCCATGGTCGCGGATGAACTTTGCGATCGCCCTGTCGAATTCTTTGCGGTCACATGACGACGCGGAGCTATGGTTGCGCGAATACCGAACCGGTCTCGACCAATTCGGCCGCGCGGCGCGCGATGGCACTGCCGAGCTCGCTGGTCGTCGCCGTGCCGCCGAGATCGGGTGTGCGAATTCGACCTTCGCGCAGGACATCACAGACCGCTCGATCGACGGCCACGGCGGCGCCGTGTTCGCCCAAATGCTCCAACAGCATTGCTCCGGCGAGAATCTGTGCGACCGGATTCGCGATGCCCTGTCCGGCGAGATCGGGTGCGCTGCCGTGTACCGCCTCGAACATCGATGGCGCCGTGCGCTCGGGATTGATATTGCCCGATGGTGCCAGGCCGAGGCCACCGGTCACCGCGGCGGCGAGGTCGGACAGGATGTCACCGAAGAGATTCGATCCGACGATCACATCGAGCCGATCCGGATGCAGCACGATTTCTGCGGCCAGCGCGTCGACATGCAGTTGCCGGGTCTGCACCTGCGGATACTCCGAGGAAATGCGCTCGAAGATACTGTCCCAGTACGGCATCGAGTGCAGCAGTCCGTTCGATTTGGTTGCCGAGCACAGGCGTCCGTCGCGTTCCAGCGCCCGTTCGAAGGCGTAGCGGATGATCCGTTCGCAGCCGACCCTGGTGAAGATCGATTCCTGCCGGACGAATTCGTCGGTGCGGCCCGGATGGTGCATGCCGCCGATCGCGGAGTATTCGCCCTCGGAATTCTCCCGCACGATCAGGATGTCCAGGTCTTCGGCGGTGCGGTCGCGCAAGGCGGATTCGGTGCCGGGCAGCAGGCGGACCGGGCGCAGATTCACGTACTGGCCGAAGGCACGGCGCAGCGGAATCAGCAATCCCCACAGCGAAATATGATCGGGCACACCGGGAAAACCGACCGCACCGAGCAGGATCGCGTCGAATCCGGCGAGTTGACCGGGTGCGTCGGCGGGCATCATCGCTCCGGTGCGCAGATAATTCTCACAGGACCAGTCGAATTCGGTCCATTCGATGCCGGGCAGTACCGCGTCGAGTACCGCGACGGCCTCGGCGGTGACATCGACACCGATGCCGTCACCGGGAATGGTGGCTATCCGGTAGTTGCTCATATTCGCACTCCGATGTATTTGGTCTCCAGGAATTCGTCTATGCCGGTGAGTCCACCCTCACGGCCGAGCCCGGATTCTTTCACGCCGCCGAACGGTGCGGCGGGATTGGAGACTACCCCCTGATTCAGACCGACCATGCCGGTTTCCAGCGCCTCACAGATCCGCAGTCCGCGCCGCAGATTTTCGGTGAATACATAGCCCACCAATCCGTATGGCGTGTTATTCGCGCGCGCGACGACCTCGGCCTCGGTATCGAAGGCGGCGATCGCCGCGACCGGTCCGAAGATTTCGGTGTGGCACATCTCGGCGTCATCGGGTACATCGGTCAATACCGTTGCGGGATAGAAGTTTCCGAGACCATCCAATGCCGCACCGCCGGTGCGCACGGTGGCTCCGCGACGGACCGCATCGGCGACCAGACTCGTCACCTTCGCCACCGCATCGGCGTCGATCAGCGGACCGACGACCACTCCCGGCTCGGTCCCGCGCCCCATCGGCAGCGCCGCCAGCCGATCGGCCAGTCGAGTCGCGAATTCGTCGACAACGCCGCGCTGCACAAAGATTCGGTTCGCGGCGGTACACGCCTGCCCGATATTGCGCATCTTCGCCGCCAGCGCCCCCTCGACCGCGTCATCGAGATCCGCGTCGTCGAATACGATGAACGGCGCATTGCCGCCGAGCTCCATCGAGGTGCGCATCACGGTCCGCGCGCACTGCTCGAGCAGCAACTTCCCGACGGCGGTCGAACCGGTGAACGACAGTTTGCGCGAGCGATTGTCCAGAATCATCGGCGTCATCACCGCCCCCGGATCGGATGTCGTGATCACATTGACCACACCGGCCGGAACACCGACCCGATCCAGAATGTCGGCCAGCGCCAGCATCGAAAGTGGGGTCTGCTCAGCGGGTTTCACAACGCAGGTGCATCCGGCGGCCAGTGCCGGACCGATCTTGCGGGTACCCATGGCCATCGGGAAGTTCCACGGCGTGATGAGCAGGCTCGGACCGACCGGCTGTCTGGTCACCAGAAATCGCGAACCCCCCGCGGGGGCAGGCATATATCCGCCGTCCAGACGAACGGCCTCTTCGGCGAACCACCGGAAAAACTCTGCCGCATAAGCGATTTCACCGCGGGCCTCGGCCAATGGCTTGCCCATTTCCAGCGTCATGATCAGCGCGAGTCGTTCGGTATCGGCGAGCAGCGCGCGGTGCGCGTCCATGAGGATGTCGCTGCGCTGTCGAGGCGTCGTTCGCGCCCAATCCGCCTGCGCTCGGGCGGCCGCGGCCAAGGCATCCAGCCCGTCGGCCGAGTCGGCATCGGCCACCTGGCACAGCAGCTGACCTGTCGCCGGATCGGTGACCCGCAGCGTGGCGGCTGTTGCGCGCCATCCGCCGTCGATGAACAGTCCGGTCGGGACGGTGTCGATCGCGGCGCGTTCGGCTGCGCTCAGGGCGGTTTCGGTGAGCATGGGGGCTCCTTTCATTCCCGACGCGGCCTTCGGCCATTGCCGCGAACCCCGTGCCCATGTTATGCATATTGTCAACAATCCGACAATAGACAATCAGCGGATATGCGCCCCGGGAGGCGGATCATGACCGAGCTATCCCCCGTTCTCAAGCAGGCCACCCCGGTCATCGTCGACCACGGGTCGGGCTGCTACCTCTACGGCACCGACGGGCGCCGCTATCTCGACTTCACCGCGGGCATCGGCGTCACCAGCACCGGCCACTGCCACCCGCACGTGGTCGCGGCGGCCCAGGCCCAGGTCGCCAGCCTTATCCACGGTCAATACACCACCGTCATGCATCGGCCGCTGCTCGAACTCACCGAGCGACTCGGCACCGTGCTGCCCGAAGGTCTGGACACGCTGTTCTTCGCCAACTCCGGCAGTGAGGCCGTCGAGGCCGCGCTGCGCCTGGCCCGCCAGGCCACCGGACGGCCGAATATCGTTGTCTTCCAAGGCGGATTCCACGGTCGCACCGTCGCGGCGGCAACCATGACGACCTCGGGCACCCGGTTCTCCGCCGGGTTCAGTCCACTGATGTCCGGGGTGCACGTGGCGCCGTTCCCCACCGCCTTCCGCTATGGCTGGACCGAGGCCGAGGCCACCGCCTTCGCACTGCGCGAACTCGACTACCTCTTCGCCACCGTCACCTCCCCGGCCGAGACCGCCGCATTCGTGGTCGAACCGATGCTCGGCGAGGGCGGCTACATCCCCGGCAACGCCGCGTTCTTCCGCGGGCTGCGCGAACGCGCGGACCGGCACGGCATCCTGCTCATCTTCGACGAGATCCAAACCGGCTTCGGCCGAACCGGAAAGTTCTTCGGACATCAGCACTTCGACGTCCGCCCCGATGTCATCACCATCGCGAAGGGCCTTGCCAGTGGTTTCCCGCTGTCCGGCATCGCGGCGCCGCGCGAGCTGATGGCCAAGGCATGGCCGGGCTCACAGGGCGGCACCTACGGCGGCAATGCGGTGGCCTGTGCGGCGGCGATCGCGACACTCGAGGTGATCCAATCGGAGGGGTTGGTGGACAACGCCGCCGCGCGCGGCGCTCAACTGCTCACCGGACTGCGCGACAGCGCCAGCAAAGCGATCGGCGATGTGCGCGGCCTCGGACTGCTCTGCGGCGCCGAATTCACCACGCCCACCGGCGAACCCGATACCGCGACGGCCGTCGCGGCCCAGCGGCTCGCGGTCGAGAAGGGCCTGCTGCTGCTCACCTGCGGTGCGTATATGAATGTGGTGCGGATGATCCCGCCGCTGATCGTGACCGATACCCAGATCGACGACGCGCTCGCGATCTGGTCGACCGTGCTCGCCGAACTCCCCGCGTGACCAGGAGGCAGAACCGATGGGCCGCTACATCTCGATCACTCTGACCAAGGCGGGCGTGACCTGCCGAGCCCGACTGCTCGACGCGGAAGCACCACAAACCTGTGCGGCGGTGTGGGATGCGCTGCCGCAGGAGGGCGACGCATTCCACGCCAAGTACGCCCGCAATGAGGTGTACACCCTGCTGCCCCGGATCGCGGCGGCACCGCATCGGGAGAACCCGACGGTCACCCCGATTCCGGGTGATGTGTGCCTGTTCGATTTCGAAGCGTGGGAGATCGGCAACCCGGCCTACGGCTACGAGCCGGGTACGGCGGCGCACCACGAGCAGGGCGCCACCGACCTCGCTTTGTTCTACGGCCGCAACAACTTACTCATCAATGGTGATATGGGCTGGGTGCCCGGCAATGTCTTCGCCACCATCGAATCGGGCCTCACCGATATCGCGGCCGCCTGCAACACCCTCTGGCTGCACGGCGTCCAAGGCGAAACCTTGGCATTCGCCCGCGCCTAGCCAGAGCAGCTTTTATTTGACAGCTGGAGTGATTTACGTCAGCTGCTCTATCTTGCGACAAATCCACGGCCGTCTCGACATTACCAGGCTGCATTCCGGTGTCGGTCAAGACCTTGAAATCACACCTGCTCCGCAGGCCATACCAGTGCCCTTTGTCAATTTGAACACTCGAGTGAAGGAGGTAGTCGGGTGTAATGTCGTAATGATTGTCCGAATACCCTGAAATGCCGTTTATCGTGGTGCGACAGTTCATCGAACCGTAGACAACCTTCTGAGTGGCTGGCGTGAGCTTCAGAGCCCAAGCGAATATGTTCGTGCCGTAGTCTATCTGCCCAGTAAACCGAGCGACGTTGTTCTGATACTCTTTGTACGGTGAGTTCGTCGTAAATTCGAGGTTTGCTGGATTTGGTTCCGCAGCAGCAGATCCCGCAAAAGTCGATAGGGAAGTCGCTGCTGAGATCAACAGCAATATCAGCTTATTAACTTGTTGCCCCCACGTTAAAGATTCTGTCTAGTTTTCGACCCAGGTTATAAGTACAGCACGCCGGTCGTGCGAATCCTGCTGGGCGAACTCATATTCGACGTCGACGATATCTCCAATATTGATTTCGTCGAAATTTCTTCCCCGCAGAGAATCCAAGCCGAACCAAATGTGATCACCAGCCACGGACTCGATGACCCCAGTTGCGCGCTTCCTGTTCCAGCGCCAAATCTTGCCCCGCGCAATTTGAACCCCCTCAGCCTGCATGCGGTGGACGTTACAGGGGTGGCGTGCCCTGCGCAATGACACGCGCGCTGCTCTGGCCGAGATAGCAGAGCTACCTCCACCGGGCAGCCACCTTGCGCTGCCGTTCGGCGGCTCGATTGATTTCGTATCGGCGGTCCCGCGGCCCACCCGGTCACGGCGGTGACGAACCGAGACATCAGCTCGACCGGCAGAGACCTCGCCGGAACAGCCGGAATGTGCCCGGATGCAACCGGAATCCGTTGTGGCAGAGCGTTCTCCGCCACATCAGCCGATGCGGTGGATTCGGATTCCGACGGCTGACCCACCCCTCGAGCCGGTCCAGACTTCCGCAGCGCGCAGTCGCACCCGATTTCTCGATCAGATTCCAGCCATCGGACCGGATCGGCTCGCGTTCAACACGATAGCCCGAACCTGCCGCATTCTCGATGGCGCCCACGACCACTCTCGTATCGACGGCAGCTCGCCAGTGTGCCGCCCGGCCTTCTGCTGGCTTCTCGGGTGTCACTGCGGGTACCAGGCCGCGGCCGAGGGCCTGGTACCCGGGAACCAGAACCGTCCACATGGCGTGACGTACCGCATCCCACCGTTGGCATTCGCCCGCGCCTAGCCCAGGACGTATTCGGCATAGCGGGCGACCGCGAGGACCAGATCATCGGAGTGGCGCGGTCCGATGATCTGCAGTCCGACCGGCAGTCCCGCGGCGGTTTTGCCCGCGGGGATGCTGATCGCGGGCTGCTGGGTCATATTGAACGGATAGGTGAACGGTGTCCACTGCGGCCAACTGTCGAGTCCGCTGCCCGGCGGGACGTCGTGTCCCGCCTCGAATGCGGTGATCGGCATCGTCGGGGTGATCAGCACGTCATACGTGGTGTGGAAGGCGCCCATCGTGATGCCGAGCTGGGCAGCAACCGCTCGGGCATCGAGATAGTCGACGGCACTTACGGTTTCGCCGCGCTCCCAGACCGCGCGCAGTCCCTGGTCCACCTTCTCACGCGCACCGTCCGGGAATTTCGCCAACATGGTGGCCGCACCGGCGGCCCACAGCACTTCGAATGCCTCGCGCGGGTCTTCGAAGCCCGGATCGGTCGCGATGACCCGTAGCTCGGCATCGGCCAGCCGCCGCACCGCGGCGTCCACGATCGCGGCGACCTCCGGATCGACCTTCGCATAACCGAGCGTCGGCGAGTAGGCGACGGTGAGTCCGCGCACCTCGCGCGACATCTGGCCGCGGAAGGTCGTCACCGTGGGCGGCAGCTCGGTCGGATCGCGCGGATCGGGCAGCGACAGAATGTCCATGAGCAGCGCGGCATCCTCGACGGTCCTGGTCATCGGCCCGGCGTGCGCCAGCGGACCGAACGGGCTCGCCGGATACAGCGGCACCCGACCGTGCGTCGGCTTGAAACCGACGATGCCGCAGAACGCGGCCGGAATGCGAATGCTCCCACCGCCGTCCGTGCCGACCGATACCGGGCCCATCCCGGCCGCCACCGCCGCCGCGCTGCCGCCGGAGGAGCCGCCCGAGGTTGTCGAGGGATCGGCCGGGTTGCGGGTGATGCCGGTCAGCGGGCTGTCGGTGACTGCCTTCCAAGCGATTTCGGGCGTTGTCGTCTTCCCGAGGAACACCATGCCGTCCTCGCGCAGCCGGGCCGCGACCGGGCTGTCGACCTGCCAGGGACCGCTCGGATCGACCGAGGTGCTGCCGCGCCGAGTCGGCCAGCCCTCGGTCAGGAAGATGTCCTTGATCGAGATCGGCACACCGTCGAGCAGTCCGCGCGCATAGCCCGAATTCCAGCGCGCCTCCGAATCTTTGGCTTGTACCAGTGCACGATCCGGATCGACCAGACAGTAGGCGTTCACCGCACCGTCGCGCGCCGCGATGGCTTCCAGAATCGCCTCGGTCGCCTCGACCGGCGAAAGGGTTCCGGCCGCATAGGCCGAGACCAATTCGACGGCGGTCATCCCGGCCGGTTGAGTATTGCTGTCCGGGTAGCTCATGCCTGCGCCTCGCTGACGCTCGGCTCCGGCATGCGCACGGCGCGCTGGCTCATGATTCGCTCACTTCGTTCGCTCATGGCAGGGCTCCTTCAGCCGGGCACGTACCCCAGCTCTTTATCGACCACGTTGTCCAAAGTCCGGCCGGCGATCCAATTATCGAAATTGCGGGTGAACGCCGTGACGACCTCGGTTCGCCAGCCGCTGAAATCACCCGAATTGTGCGGAGTGATAAGCACATTCGGGAGATCCCACAGCGGATGCCGCGCCGGTAGCGGTTCCGGATCCACCACATCGAGTGCCGCCCCGGATATCGATCCGGTGCTGAGTGCGGCGAGAAGGTCGTCGGTCACAACGAGTTCCCCACGCCCGACATTGACAAACCTGGCATGTGGTTTCATCGCGGCGAATGCCTTGGCATCGAACATTTCCCGGGTCTGCGGCGTCAGCGGCGCCACCGCGACGACGTAATCGGCAATGGGAAGTTCAGCGTGCAGGTCGGTGCTCACGGTGCCGAAATCCGGGTCGGTGGCACGCGCGCGGCGGCCCACCGCGCGCACGTTCATTCCGGCGGCGCGCAATAGACGCGCGACGGCGCGACCGATCGAGCCGGTTCCGACTATCAGGACGGTGGCGCCCGAAATGCGTTCGGATTCACGGTGCCGCCATTCGTGCCGCTGCTGCAAGCGCAGCGATCCGGACAGATCCTTGGCAAAGCCGAGAATCTGACCCAAGACGTATTCCGCGATGGCCGTATCGAATACGCCACGTGTATTGGTGACCACGACCTCGCTTTCCCGCAGTTCGGGGAACATCACCGGATCCACTCCGGTGGAACCCATATGCAGCCAGCGCAAACGATCGGCCGCATGCCAGGCGCCGGGGACCGCGCGAGTGAGGAAGTCGTAGACGAATAGCGCGTCGGCGCCGCGCAGTGCGTCGGCGAGTCCGGGCGCTTCCGTGTACCGTACTTCGGCTCGATCGGCCACTGGGGCCATGAGGTCCGCCTCGGGCACACTGTCACTGTGCAGGACGGTGACAATCGGGCCCTGTTCCACATTGACACACTAAAATCGCATCGTATGATTGTCAACAATCCGATCGTTCTCGGAGGTCTAACGGCTGAGCGCGAGAGGGGCCGCATTGGAACTCGGCTTTCCCGATATCGAAGGGCCCGTAGCACAACGGGGGATCGGGATCATCGCACCGTTCGACCTCGCGCTCGAACGCGAACTCTGGCGCTGGGCGCCGCTGGATGTCAGCCTGCACCTGGCCCGCACGCCGTATGAACCGGTGCCGGTTTCGATGGCGATGGCCGAGCTGGTCTCCAATCCGGTACATCTGACCGCCGCGACCCGCGATGTCATGCACGTCGAGCCGGAAGTCGTTGCCTACCTGTGCACTTCGGGCAGTTTCATCAGGGGCCTTGCCTATGAGAAGTCACTGCGCGACACCATCTGCCGGGCCGGTGCGTTGGACGCCGTCACCACCTCCGGTGCGCTCGTGGAGGCGATCCGGCACCTGGATATCAGCAGAGTCTCGGTGCTCACCCCCTACGACGAAATCCTCACCCACAAACTGCACGACTTCCTCGCCGAGGCGGGCTGCACCGTAATCCGTTCGGACCACCTCGGTTTGGGCGGCGGCATCTGGAAGGTCAACTACCGCACCATCGCCGAACGCATTGTCGGCGCGGACGATCCGCGCGCCCAGGCCATCTTCGTCAGCTGTACCAACCTGCCCACCTACGACGTCATCGAGCCGCTCGAACAGGCGCTCGGCAAACCCGTCCTCACCGCGAATCAACTCACTATGTGGGCCTGCCTGGGCCGGATGAAGCTGCCGATGACGGGTCCGGGAAAGTGGCTACTCAACGTTTTCTGATTGGAAGAACATGCAGGCACCCACCGTCGGTTTCATCTACCCGGACCACGCGGCCGAAGACGACTACCCACTCGCCGCGTCGCTGCTCGGCGTGCGGTTGCCGGTGGCGCACATCTACGGCACCGATCTGCACGCCATTCCGGAACTGCTCGATCTGGGCAGCCCGGACAAGCTGCGCCACGGTGCCGCATTGCTCGCACCCGAGCAGCCCGGTGCCGTCGTCTGGGCCTGCACCTCAGGGAGTTTCGTATACGGACCGCAGGGTGCGCGCGAACAGGTTCGCGCGCTTGCCTCCGCTGCCGGAGTACCCGCCTCGAGCACCAGTCTGGCCTTCGTCGCCGCCGCACAGGCGCTCGACGTGCGCCGTGTCGCGGTCGCCGCGAGCTACCCCGACGATGTCGCGCAGCTGTTCGTGGAGTTCCTGGCCGATGCCGGAATCGAGGTGGTCGCCTTCTCCAGCGCGGGTATCGATACCGCCGCGGAGGTCGGCACCTTGACTGCCACACAGGTGCGCGAACTGGCGGGCGCGAATGACCATCCCGACGCACAGGCGCTGCTGATCCCGGATACCGCCATGCACACCCTCGGGGTGCTGCCGGAACTCGAGGCGCGCCTGGGCAAGATCGTGTTGACGGCCAATCAGGTCACCATCTGGGAGGGCCTGCGGCTCACCGGCACCGCGGTGGCATCCGCTGTGCTCGGCTCTCTCTTCTCGGAAAGGCATATCCATGTCGGTCGTTGATTTCGAGCCGGTGAACCGGCAGTCGACGGCGGAAATGATCGCCGACCGGCTCCGCGATGCGATCATGCGTGGCAACCTCGCCCCCGGCGCCCAACTCGGTGAAGCCGACCTCGCCACCCGATTCGGGGTATCTCGCGGCCCGGTCCGCGAGGCACTGCAGCGCCTGCTCACCGAGGGCCTGCTGTACAGCATCCGCAACCGCGGCATCTTCGTCATCGAACTGACCATCGACGACGTCACCGACATCTACCGCGCCAGAACCGCCATCGAAGGCGGCGCCCTTGCCCTCATCCTCGACGGCCGTCGCGAGATCGCCCACGCGGCCCTGGAGCCCAGCGTCACCGCCATGTGCGCGTGCGCCGAAAACGGCGACGCCGCAGGCGTTTCCGACGCCGACCAAGCCTTCCACGAGGCGCTGGTCGACAGCGCGGGCAGCCCCCGCCTGGTCCGAGCGGCCCGCACCCTGCTGATCGAAACCCGAATGTGCTTGGGGGCGTTGCAAACAACGTATCCCGACTTGCGCGAGCAGGCCCGCGAGCACGTCGAACTGCGCGACGCGATCGGATCGGGACCGGCGCGCCGGGCGCGCACGCTGCTGGTCGAGCACATGGACGACGCCGTCCAGCGCCTGCACCGTCAGTACAGCATCGGCGCGCAGGCGACCTGACCCGCCGCGTCGATCTCGGCTCGCGATCAGTCGATCAAACCCCGCCAGCACCGGATTCGACCAGCTCGTCGGCACCAGCTGACTGGCGAACTCGACGACCAGAGACCATGCGGCACAACCGTTTCCGATGCACGGATGCATCAACCTCTTGGCGGCTCGCTTATGGTGCGCGAAGGAGGTGGTATTCGCATGCGTACATCGAAACGCATGCCCCCGAGAATTCAGGCCTGGCCAGACCCAAGTCAATGGCGGCTACCACCTCCTGGTCGCGTACGCCGAAGCAGTCTGTCCGACCGGCAGATTCACGCTATCAACTGGGTTGAACCGCGTACTCCCAAGAGTGGCTAGCCACAACTCCGTAAGCGCCGCTCAAATGCATTGCGGCACTTAACCATCGACGAGGCTGGCGTTCCGGTTCCCGTCGCCGAGGACTCGATAAGCCAATGGAACGCGTCCGGTTGGTTGACGAATCGAGCGACCACCTACTGCCACCGTAGCTTCGCGGGCCGGGCCCGGCTGTCCTCCTCCGATGTGTGGCGGAGTGTCGTGACCGAATCGGGCCAGCGATATATAGCATTTCCACATCAGAGCCGTGGTCTCCACCATCTCGTCGTACGGATTGATCCACCGCAGTCGTCAGCGCCGTAGAAGTGTCGTCGGCGCATACTCGTCGAAAGGTTTGCGCGTTGACCATCATGTCCTCGACAGTGCGGTGTCTCGGGTTGGTCGTGTTGCTGCTGGGACTGACCACACCGGCCGCGGCGACACCGACGGCTCCCGAGCTGGGGCACGCGGGCCGCTGGCTCACCGACGACCAGGGCCGGGTGGTCACCTTGCACGGCGTGAACTTGGTCTACAAGTACCCGCCGTACTTCCCGGCAGCGGGAGGTTTCGGCGAGAACGACGCCCAGTTCCTGGCCGACAACGGTTTCAATGCGGTGCGGCTGGGATTCGCATGGAACGCGGTCGAGCCGCAGCCCGGCGTATACGACGACAACTACATCGCGCAGCTCGAGCAGACCCAGCAGTTGCTCGCCCGGTACAACATCTACAGCCTGGTCGATTCCCACCAAGACGCGTTCAACGAATCGGTGGGCGCGAGTTGGAGCGGGTTCCCCGGCTGGGCAACGATCACCGACGGGTTCCCGTTGCAGCCCGACCCCGGCTTTCCATTGGTCTACTTTACGAGCCCCGCGCAAAACCAAACATGGGCGAACTTCTGGCACAACCGGGCTGCCCCCGATGGCATCGGATTACAGGACCACTATGCCGCCATGTGGGAGCATGTCGCGCAACGGTTCGCCGACGAGCCGTACGTGCTGGGCTACGACCTGATCAATGAGCCGTGGCCCGGATGGGATTACCCGACCTGCTTTCCGCAGGGCTGCCCCCGGTTCGAGAGCGATGTGCTCGCACCGTTGGAAGCCAAAGCGATGAACGCTATACGCCGAGTCGACCAGAAACACCTGTTGTTCTACGAACCTTCCGTAACCAACGACTTGGGTACGCCGGACTGGATGCCGAATCCCACCGGCGATCCGAACACGGGTTTGAGCTTTCACGACTACTGCGTCGGTCCGGTCGACACCTGCATCAGCAACGGATTGGATCGCGCCGCCGCTGACGGAGTTGTCGGGCTGGTGACCGAGTTCGGCGCGACCAAGGATGCGACGAGGCTGACGCGTCTCGCCGACACATACGACGACAACATGGCTTCCTGGCTTTTCTGGTCCCAAGCGCAAAACCAGACCCCTGGTCACCCCCAGGAGCCGCCGACCGGCCCGAACCTGATGGACCCGGCCCTTGTCCGGCCATATCCCGGAGCGATCGCAGGCACCCCGCAACAGTGGCACTACGACGGCGCGACCGGGACGTTCACCCTCCAATACAGTTCCCGCCGAGCCGATTCCGGCCAACCGTTCCCACCAGGCGCCCGCACCGAGGTGTATCTGCCGCCGAGCAACTACCCCAACGGCTACCGGGTCGAAGTCCAGGGCGCCGAGGTCGTATCGTCACCCGACGCCCGGCTACTCCAACTCACCACCACCCCCGGCCAGGACACCGTGCAGGTGACTGTCACGCGACGGTGATCGGCACCGACGCCACCTGAAGTTCCTACCGACTGGTCCGGACGAACTCGGGCAGTCCAGGCGATCAATCGACGAGCTGAACTGCTGGCCGCCCACGGCGAGAAGCGCGACGTACAGCGCGCGCTGGCCATGGCCGAAGCAGCGGCCGAAGCGGCCGACGGCGTAGAACCTCGTGCGTCGATGTATTGGTGGAGTACCGGATTCGGTGCCGTCCAACGCGGCGGTGTGCTGGCCATGCTCGGGTACAGCGGCGAAGCAGTCGCAGAGGCGACACATGGGCTGGCCGCGATGCCAGCCGAGCACCGCGAGAGTGAATGGTTGGCTCCGCCCTGCGCCGAGTCGACCCCGACATGAGCGGCACATGATGCGCTCGGCCCGCCGGACCATCGGCGTAATCGACTAACTTGGCAGACAACCGCGTGGCAAAGCGGTACCAGGTGCTGAGGAGGTTCGGTGGATACGAACGCGGAGACGACGGGTTCCGCGAGCTTCGACGAGCTGGCGGTCGAGATACGCCGCCGGATGGATTCGCTGTCCACTGCGCACAAGAAGTTGGCTCAGCGAGTGTTGTCGGACCCGGAAGCGGTGGCGTTCATGACTGTCTCCGAGCTCGCCAGCGCGGTCGATGTCAACGAGGCCACGGTCGTGCGTTTTGCTAATGGCCTGGGTCTGAAGGGGTATCCGGGGCTTACGCGACTGTGTCGTGAACGGTTGCAAGAGCAAGCACAACTGTTGCGCCGCTTCGACAATCTCGAACACCTTGTAGCCGAAGGTGTCGGAGCGCGCGAACAGACCGTGGCGCTGGATCAAGCGAATATCGCCCGTACGTTCGCGCGCATCGACGACGCGATGTGGGATTCGGCCATCGATCGGCTGGCCCACGCGCCCCGGGTGCATGTGATGGGTATGCGCAAATGCCACGCCCCGGCGTATCTGCTGACCTATCTGCTGCGGATGCTGCGCGAGGATGTGTCGGCGATTGATGCCACTGCGGGAACGCTGACCGACGAACTGCGTCGGGTACGTGCGGGCGATTGCTTCGTCGCGATGTCGATCCACCGATACAGCCTGGACACCGTGCGTGCCGCCCAATGGGCTCGACAGCGCGGTACGCACGTCGTCGCATTGACCGATACCGCCGTATCGCCCCTGGCAGTGTCGGCGCACGATACGTTTTACGTCGATGCGTCCAGCGCGAGCATCCTGCGATCGATGACCGCCTTCATCTCCCTCGCGCAGGCGATGACGGGTGCCGTTGCCCAAGTCCTCGGGCATGAAGTGCGCCCCACCTTGCTCGAGGAGGAGAAGCTGTTGAGCGAGTTCGGCGTCTACGCCCCCGAGTGAAAGCGGCGGTCGACTACTCCGCCGGAGCGAGCTGTGCCGCGCGGGCTCGGCGCTGATGAATCAGACCCGCGGTGACCGCGGTCGCGGTGACCAGGAGAGTCAGCGCGAGCGGCGTACGGGTACCGGAATTCAGGGCCATGCCACCGACGATGGCCAGCAGGACGACTCCGACCGCGTAGGACAGGTACGGGGCGCCCCACATCTTCACCGGCAGCGCAGTGATCTGCGCCGCGGTCTTACGACGACGCCCGATGATCTGGGTGGCGCAGATACACAGGTAGACGACGACCGCGACCGCACCCGAGGAACTGAGCAGGAAGGTGAACACCGCTCCGGTGGGCAGGAAGTAGTTCGCCACGACCGCGACGAATCCGGCGCTGGAGGCGGCGAGAACACCGGCGACAGGCACCCCGGAGCGCGCGGTCCTACCCAACACGCGGGGGCCTTCACCGCGGCGCGAGAGCGAGAACAGCATCCGCGATGACGAGTAGAGACCCGAGTTCAGGCACGACAACACCGCCGTGAGTACCACCAGATTCATGGTGGTCCGCGCACCGGGAACACCGAGCAGGTCCAGCACAGCGGTGTACGGGCTCTGCGTGACTTGCGTTGCGTTCCAAGGTAATAGCGTGACCACGACGAGTACCGAGCCGACGTAGAAGATCAGGATGCGTCCGGCGACGCTGCGCATGCTCGCGCGCACCGCGCTGACCGGATCCTGTGCCTCGCCCGCGGCGATCGTCACCAGCTCGGTGCCGAAGTAGGAGAAGAACACCGTCAGCGAGGCCACGAGCAGAGGCATCGCGCCATTCGGGAACAGGCCACCGTGCCCGAGCAGGTTGGCCGTCCCCGGCGCCCGGTAGTGCGGGAACAGGCCACAGATGGCCGCGATGCCGATTGCGATGAAGGTGACGATCGCGACGACCTTGATCATGGCGAACCAGAACTCGAAACGCGCGAAAGATGTTACCGCCGCGAGGTTTACCCCGGTCAGGGCGCTCATGAAGATCAGGGAATACAGCCAGGTCGGCACCGACGGCAGGAGTTGACCGGCGACCGCCGCACCGGCGACCGCCTCGAAAGCGACTGTGACACACCAGTGATAGGCGTAGACCCAGCCCACCGACAGTCCGGCCCAGGTACCGAGTTCACGGGAGGCGTAGCTCGAGAACGATCCCGTTTCGGGACTGGCTGTCGCCAGTTCCGCGAGCATGCGCATCACCAGGATGATCACCAAGCCGGTTAGTAGGTAGACGATGACGATCCCGGGACCTGCCGCGGAGATCGCTTTGCCGCTGCCGACGAACAACCCGGCGCCGATCACGCCACCGATGCCGATCATCGTCAGCTGCCGAGTGTTGATGCTGTGCTTCAGATTTCCCGAGCTGGGCACGATGCCTTCTTCCATGAACCGTGGGCGAGTAGTGACATACAACACGCTCAGCCGGTTCAATGCAATAGAAATTGCATAAGATGTACTGATTGCAAATGTCATGGCATAGTGCAGGTGTCGAACCCACCGAGGAAGAAGTGAGGTCCATGTCCACAGTGCTGGTGAGCAGATCCGGTTCCATCGCAACGCTCGTTCTCAACCGCCCCGAACGGCTCAACGCCGTCAACGCCGAGCTGTACCGGACGCTGGTCGAGGAACTGACTGCCGCCGATTTCGACCCGGGGATCCGCTGTGTCGTCCTCACCGGTGCCGGACGGGCATTCTGTGTGGGTGCCGACCTGAAAGCGCACAAGTCCGCGACCATGACACCCGCGGAGCAGGCGCGCTACGTCGAGCTCGGCCAGCGCGCCTGCGAGCAGATCCAGACGATGAGCACCCCGGTGGTGGCGGCGGTCAACGGATACGCCCTCGGTGCCGGTGCGGAGCTGGCCGTCAGCGCGGACTTCCTGGTCATGGCCGAGGACGCGCAAATGGGGTTTCCCGAGGTCAGCATCGGCACCTTCGTCGGTGGTGGCGTGACCAACCGGCTTCCGCGCCTGGTCGGCCTGCGTAGGGCCACGGACATGCTGATCCTCGGCGAGCGATTCACCGGTCGGCAGGCACTCGATTGGGGGTTGGCCCATTCCGCGGTAACCGGGGATCTTCTGCTCAGTTCGGCCCAAGCGCTCGCCGAAACCCTCGCGGCGAAGGCACCACTCGCGCTGGCACGGATGAAGGCGGCATTGCACCGCGATGACCCCCTCGACGTGGCGCTGGCCACTGAGCCGCGCGAGCTCCTGGCATTGATGGCCACCCGGGATTGGGCAGAGGGCGTCGCCGCATTCGCCGAACGCCGCACCCCCGTCTTCGAAGGAAAGTAGCGATGACCAGCATCGACGACCGCGCGTCCAGCATCGACGCTCCCACCCGCACCGCACTCGAGCGGCTGTTCGACCCACATTCCGTCGCCATCGTCGGCGCGTCCGCCAATCCGGCCAAGCGCGGGTTCCAGGCCATCCGCGCCCTGCAACAGTCCGGCTACGCCCATCCCATCTACCCGGTCCACCCAACAGAACCGCAGATCCTCGGCCTCGGCGTGTACCCCTCGATCGATCGGCTCCCGCACGGCATCGACGTAGCGCTGATCGCGCTGCCTGCCGCGGCCGTCCCCGACATGCTGCGCCGGTGCGCCGCCGCCGGTATCGCCGGAGCCGTCGTGCTCGCCAACGGTTTCGCAGAGATCGGGGAACCCGGCGCCGAACTCGCCGCCGCGCTCGCAACCGCGATCGCCGAGACCGGCATTCGGGTTATCGGGCCCAACACCTCGGGCCTGCTCAACGTCGCCTCGGGCGCGAATCTCGTTGGCCTCGAGGAGGTTCCGTGTGGCCCGATCAGTGTGATCACACAAAGCGGGAATATGCTGTTGTCGCTGGTCAACGATAATCAGGCGTTCAAAGGTCCCGGTTTCCACATCTGTGTCGGGCTGGGAAACCAGGCTGATATCCGGTACGACGAATGCCTCGCCGAATTCGTCCGTGATCCGGGTACGGGCGTCGTGGCAATTCATTCCGAGGGATTTACAGACGGACGGTCAATCCTGATCGCCGCCGCTCGTGCGGTGCCGGACACACCGGTTGCCATGCTGCGCGGTGGGCGCTCAGAGACTGGCCGCCGCGCCGCACGGTCGCACACCGGCGCAGTCGCCGGATCGGACGCCGTTGCGGCGGCCGTGCTGCGGCAGGCCGGGGTGGAGCTGGTCGACCGCTCCGACGAGCTCGCGGTCGTCGCCGGTGCACTTGCCGACTGCGCCCCGATCGCACCGGAACGCAAAGTCGCGATCCTCAGCGACGGTGGTGGCCACGCCACGCTGGCCGCCGACGCCCTCGCCGCCCGCGGCATCGAACTGGCCCGGCTCGGCGAGCGGACCCAGAAGCGGCTGCGGCACCTACTCGGCGCGACCGCAGCCGTGGCCGATCCCGTTGACGTGGCGGGCGCCACCGACACCGACCCATTGGTATTCGCCGAGGCCGCAGACATCCTCATGCGCGATCCCGAGGTCGGTCTCGTACTGGTCATCGGCCTCTATGGCGGCTACCACCTGCGCTTCGACCCAAAGCTGCGCGCGATCGAGGATTCCACCGCAGGATTACTGCTCACGCTCGTCGCCGAACACGGTGTCCCCCTGGTGATCCAGAGCTGCTACGCCGGTCTCGACATCGCCAACCACGACCGTCTGAGAGCGGGCGGCATACCGGTGATCAGCTCCATCGATCACGCCGTGCGGGTCGTGGCGGCCCTGGATCGGCGCGGTCGCCTGCTGGCGACCGCCACGCAACGCTCCACCCTCGTACTTCCACCATCGGCCCCCGCCATCTCCGGATCGGGACTCCTCGACGAACCAACCGCACGGCGGGTTGTCACCGCCGCCGGAATCGAGCTCGGCGCATGGACTTTCGCACGCACCGTCGATGATGTGGCCACGGCTGTCGCCGACTATCAGCGACCGTGCGCGCTGAAAGTTGTTTCCCCGCAAGTCATCCACAAATCCGAGGTGGGCGGAGTCAAGGTCGGCGTAGTGGCCGCCCAGGCCGCCGAGCACGCACAGGCGATCATCGACTCTGTCCTCGCGCATCTGCCCGATGCCCGCATCGACGGGATGATCGTCGCCCCGATGGCCGATGCCGGAATCGAACTGCTGGTCGGTGCCACTCGCGATCCGATTTTCGGGCCGGTGGTCGCCTTCGGTAGCGGTGGGGTGATGGTCGAGGCGTTGCGCGACGTCACCTTTCGCGCCGCACCCTTCACCGAGTTCGAGGCCCGCGAAATGATCGACGAGACGATCGCCGCCCGCATGCTCGACGGCTACCGCCATCTCCCGGTGGTCGACCGGCACCGGCTGGCCCGATTTCTGGTCCGCGTCGGCGATTTCGTAGCCGCGCACCCGGAGATATCCGAGCTCGATCTCAATCCGGTGATCGCTTCCGGTTCCGGCATAGTCCCGGTCGATATTCGAATTGTGTTGCGCGAGAACACCGGATATGGCAATGACTGAGCCGATCCGCATCGACCGCGTCGGCCATGTGGTCGTCTGGACACTGAACCGCCCCGCGGCGCGCAACCCGATATCCGCGGTCGACACGATAACCGCCCTGGAGAACGCGGTGACGGCGGTCAATCGAGACCACAGCGTGCGGGCGGCGATTCTCACCGGGGCCGGGACGGCCTTCTCCTCGGGCGGCGACGTAAAGCAGATGCGCGATCGTGCCGGAATGTTCGGTGGCACACCGGCGGAGCTGCGCCAAGGGTACCGGCACGGCATCCAGCGTATTCCAAAAGCGTTGTACCACTGTGAAATCCCCACGATCGCCGCCGTCAACGGTCCGGCCATCGGTGCCGGGTGCGATCTGGCGCTGCTGTGCGATCTGCGGATCGCCACGCACACCGCGGTATTCGCCGAGAGCTTCGTCCGGGTCGGACTCGTACCCGGCGACGGTGGCTCATGGCTGTTGCCGAGGGCGATCGGCATGGCCCGAGCGTGCGAAATGGCCTTCACCGGCGAACCGATCGATGCGCGCACCGCGCTCGATTGGGGCCTGATCTCCGATATTGTCGAACCCGACGCCCTCCTCGACACCGCCCACCGCCTCGCCGCCCGGATCTCGAGCAACCCACCGCACGTACTCCGGATGACGAAACGACTACTGCGCGAGGGCCGACACCAGAGCCTGGACAGCCACCTCGAGCTGTCCGCTGCGATGCAGGCGGCCGCCCACCATACCGACGATCACCGCGAAGCGGTCACCGCCATGCTGGAACGCAGACCGCCAGCCTTCACCGGCCGATGAGCCGGGTTCGCCGTCACTGCGTCGCGGGTCGGCACCCGGCCGGGGCGGCCTTCGGAAAAGGACGCGGAGCTCTGGAGCAAACACCAACAGCACAGATCCGGCCGAGCTCATCGTGCACGTCGCCCCCTTCGGTCAGGCTCGGCGAGCGCGGCGAAGCCGGAACCGCTGTTCGAATTCGGTGATGAACCCCGACTGTGGCACCGACGAGGTCGAGCGCTCCACGACACCATCGTCGGCGACGTAGAAAATGGAGCGGTCCAAGGCTATTTCGCCCGGCGGCACGGGCGAACGCACTATCCAGCCCACATCGACACGATCGGCGGTCAACATCGAGAGCGGGTATTCGGTGGTGTCGTAACCCCGCTGGCGGATGTGGTCCCGGACGAGGGCGACCGCATCCGCCTCGGGCAGCCGCGGCGCGTGGTCTGCCACCAGGCCCGCGATCGTGAACTGGAACATGGCGCCATCCACGTCGACCGTGTCGCCGGAACCGAAGACATCCGCAATCGCCGCGCTGGTCACCCTGCCGGTCTGCGCCGCGGACACCAATCGCTCAGCGGCTTCCGCTGTCGTGCTCGAGCGGTCCTCGACCAGGCTTTCGACAATTCCCGCGACGGTGCCGACCGTCCACACCGCGGGCATCGCGGGTGCGCATTCCGACATCGGCGCGGACTCACCTCGATACCATCGGCCGCCCTCCCACCAGTAACAAAAAGTCAGCAAGCCGGTTGCCGCACGTGGATTGAGCACCGGGTCCGCCACCCAATCCGGCGCCCCCGCAAAGAATCTCGGAAGTTCCGCGCCCGTGTTGTAGACAGCGTCGAGGATCGGCGCATTCCAGACACCCCCCGACAGCACCGCCCGGTCGCCGGGCAGCCGAGTCAAGGTCGAACCGCTGTGTCCCGCGCTCTCGAATATGCCAACCGACGGACCGACACGTGGTCCCCGTTCCGATCCGACCGCGACGAAGGCTGCCGACAGCGTCGCCCACCGAGCCCACAGCACGTCGAGCTCCGGCAGTTCGCTGTCCACGGCCACCGCCCGCAACCCCGCACGCTGATCCACCCGCATCTGGTCGGCGGCTTGCCGGGGCGGCCGCGAATGCGGTTCCCCGCGTCCGATATAGGCAGCCAACCACACCGGCAGCCGTTCCCGCGGAAAGCTTTCCAGGTCGGCGAGATACGCATCGGGTGCGAACAATTGCTCGCCGGGGAACGGTTCCGCACCGCGGTCCTCGACCACCTCGACCTCACGCGCGTCTACGCGCACGCCCAACCGCCACCACGGACCGTCGTCCGACCGAGCCGACAGCTGCCGGTGCCGACGCACCGCATCCCACACCGTGTCCGACACCCTGCACAGGACGGACCGCGTGCCGTCATCAGCGACCAGCAGCGCCGATTCGCAGACGACAGTCATCGCGAACCAGGCCTCCAACCGCTGCCACCCGGGCGGCGCCAGCTCGCGCAGTCCGTCCACGATCTGGTCGGTCGATTCCATCAAGTCGCCACCTCCCCGCGCGACCACCTCACCTTGCCCATGCCGCGCACCGAGACCGGCCGGGGCAAGTCATTGCGCGACTCAGCTTGTGAGGACCTATGAAGTAATTCCACAACCTGCCTGGCTAGCTCCAGGTTCGCTAGCAGGCGGCGGTTGTGCCCAGCATGAAGATTTCGCAGTTTCCGGCCCGGCGCAAGTGACGGTAATTGCCAGCCATGGCAAGGGAGTTTTCGGTGAACCGCTCACGATCACCTTGGTTGACGACTGCGCCTGGGGCGGAATAACCCGCCCTCCCGCTGTGCGTGCTGTTGCGGACGGCGGCAGGCAATCGCCCGCCGCTGTAGGTCGGGGTTAGGGAGGGACTACCGGCCGGGTGTGCACAATCACCGCGCCCTTGTGCAGGGCCGGGCGCATCTGTTCGAGCTGCTCCAGATCAGGCTCCATCGGCTCGGTCGCGGCGAGATGCATTGCGGGCGGCATGAAGTCGTCCCAGTCTCGATGGAGGGCGTCCAACCAGACCAGTCCCGCCACGTCCTGCGGGTACAGCTGCGCGAACCGATGCGCGTAGAAGCCTCCGAGGGAGTGCGGCACGAGAACGTGTGGGCCGGTGAGGTTCTAGGCGCGCAGCAGCTCGTGCAGTTCCGTTGCGACCGCGGCGGCGGTGCGCGGCAGCGGGAGAGGATCGCTATAGCCCGTGCCGCGGTCATACACCACAGCCGCGGTGAACTGCGAAACCCCTTGCTGGACACCGAAATAGTCCAGCCTGACCGCGCTCGCGCCCGGTAGGAACACGACGGCCGGTCCGCTCCTGTCCGACCGATGGACGAAAGTGCGGCGGCCGTCGATCTCCTGGAACCTCCGATCGGCGGCGCGAGCAGAGTCGAGGAAGTGCTGTTGTCGTCATGCGAGAAGCCTCAACCCTGACGCAGGGGCGACCCCTTCCGCCGCAGTACCCGAAACGTGCGCAGCTGTTAAACGCGCTGGCCGGGCGCCTGGTTTCGGCGGCATAAGGGGTGAAATCAATTGCACCAGTGCGGAATCGGGTGCGCACTACGACACAGTGAACTTCTTAGCCTGTCCGGAGACCACGATGCCGTCACGGTCGACGAGCGCCACCCGCACCTGCGCCTCGGAACCCGAGGTCAGCGGCGGCTGGCTGGGGTCCGCCGTCAGGGGGACGGTGGCGCTCTGCGGGGAACCGTTGCAGTCGACGGAATTTTGGGCGCCCTGGGCGGCGGGACGGTCGGCGTTGGGGTCGCCCATCATCGCCTGAATGCTCACCACCCCGGCGGAGTCGTCGCAGCTGTAGTCGACCTGGACCATGTTCGATCCGGCACCGGAGATGTCGAGAGTCGCGGCGGCGAGCGCGGGAGCGGCAGCCACCACCGAGGCGGCGGCCATCGCAGTGAAGACAGCCGCGATACGGGCAGAGTGCCCAGAGCTCGGGATAGTCATCATGTGCTTCGTTCCTCCTGTGTGGCGGACATAGATCACGGAACACAAAGGGAAGAGACGCGGTATGCATTGCACCGCCTGCATCCATGGTCCAGCCCTTGGCCCGCTGCGGTGGGAAAACCGCTCGAATCGACGCGTCACGGCGGCGTGGACCCGGGTGAGCTTCGTCGCCAGTGCCGCGGCCGGTGCCGAGGATTGCGATGCGGCACGCGCTACCGGCGAGTTCCACCCCTTGAAATCAATTATCTGTTCGGCGGCATCCGATGGGTTGACGGCTCGAGAAGGGCAATCAGCTGATGCGGCAGGCCCCTCGAGTCTGTCGGCGGGTTGAGCCACAGGTTCGCAGCATCAGACCAGCGTCCGGTGGTGACCTCCGGCGCCGAACCCCGTTAGGTCACCGTTGCGCCTGCTCCCCCGTCAGGGCGCCTTCGTCGACCAGGAACGCGGCATACCCGCCGCGCGATGATGGCGTCATCGCGCGACGGGCACGTTCTAGATCGGTGACAGGTGCCCACCGGGGCCTTGCCGAGGTCGATCACGCCGCGTAGTCGATGGGGGAGCCGAAGGTGCCGTCGCCGTTGCCGTAGCGCAGGGTGATGTTCCCCGAGCCGGTGTTGCCGATAACGACGTCGATCTTTCCGTCGCCGTTGAAGTCGGCGAGAATCGGGGTGGACAGGGGGACGAGCCCGCCGGAGGGGTATGTGTGGGGGGCGCCGAAGGTGCCGTTGCCGGTCCCCAGCAGGACGCCGATGCTGGAGGTGCCACCGTTGGCGACCAGCATGTCGATCTTTCCGTCGCCGTTGATGTCGGCGAGGTCGAAGCACTGCGGGAGCAGGCCGCCGGTCGGGTATGCCTTGGGCGCGCCGAAGGTGGCGTTCCCGTTGTTGAAGAGCGTGGACACGGTGCCGCCGGTGAGGTTGGAGAAGAGGATGTCGGGCTTGCCGTCGCCGTTGATGTCGCGCGCCATGCCGTACCAGGCGGTCAGGGCGCCCTCGCTGAACGTGATCGGGGTGGCGAAGGTGCCGTCGCCGCGGCCGCGGTAGATCTGGATGGTGCTGTTGACGTAGTTGCCGCGTAGCAGGTCGAGGTTGCCGTCCCCATCGAAGTCCGCGGCGTCGGCGGACCCGGAGCCGACGCCCAGGTTGCTGGAAAGAGTGACGGCCTTGGCGAAGGTGCCGTCGCTGTTGCCCAGGAGTACGGACATCGAAGGTGCCTGGTTGGAGGTGGCCAGGTCGGGGTTGCCGTCATGGTTGAAGTCGCCGACGGCCACCGCCCCGGGGGCAAGGTCGGTCGAGTAGTTGACGGCCTTGGCGAAGGTGCCATCGCCGTTGCCGATCAGGATGGAGACGTCGTTCGAGGTGAAGTTGGTGACGGCCATGTCGAGCTTGCCGTCGTGGTTGAAGTCCGCGATGGCGACGTAGTCCGCCTGACCACCGGTGGTGTAGCGGACCGTGGGCTGAAAACCCCCGCCGGGCTTGCCCAGGAAAACCGAGACGCCGTTCCCGAGAACGAAGTCGCTGAACACGACGTCCGGGTAGCCGTCGCGGTTGAGGTCGGCGACCGCGGGAACCGCGGGGCCAGGGTTGAGGTCGGCGACCGAGGCCACATCGGCGGATGCTGGGGTGCTCGTGAAGCTATTTCCGGCCAGCGCCAGAGAAGCGAAAGCGCTTACGACGAACCTGGTGCGAGACAATTGTTCTCCCGATTGTCCGAGATTTGACCCCGAGTCACCGGGGGATTCCCTATGTGCTGCCCAAGCCTGCGAGAAGAGGGCGCTGGGAACAACACCGATTCGGCCCGCTTACGATCACTTTCGCTTATCGACCACCGGAGGCTCTCGAAGATGCCGCCTGCCGCACCGTGATCCGAAAGCGGAGATGCGCGGCAGGTGCGGCAGCATGGTGAATCGGGTGGTCCGCTCGAGGAGGGTGCCGATCGCAGAGCTGTCCAGGCCCAGGATCAGATCCCTTTACCAAAGCACGATCCCGAGCCTCGACGGGACGGTGGCGGATCAGGTTGTCGGGGCCGCCAAACTTCTTGGGGCGTCCACGGGTGCGGGCTCGGGGACGCGCAACGCCCGCCCAGTGCGCAGGCACACGGTCGAGTCGCGGCGCGCCCCGCTCATCCGGCCTATCGCGTGTTTACCCACGGCCGCGCCCTGAGGTTCGACGGTCGGTAGCCGTGTCGTGGGGTCCGGACAGGACCCACGACACCGCTACCAACTGCGCTGCACCCGTCAGGCGGCGTCGAGGGCCGCGGTGATCTTGCGAGCCATCGCAACCACGGCGGGGCCGGGCTCGCCCTTGCCAGGCCCGGCGGCGGCTTCAACGGCCACCAAGACAGTGCCACGGAAGTTGTCGACCTCCTCCGGATATTGCTCGCCGAGCAGGCTCATGGCCGCGGTCAGGCTCGGCAGCACCTGATCAGCCAGCTCGGCAACGGACTTGCCATGCAAATGAATGTCTTTGGACTTGGCAGCGAGCACATGCCCGACCAGCCCGGTCGCGGAGGTCAAGGCGATGCAACCGTGCGAGATGCCCTTGTGCGGCGCACCGGAAGCCGCCATCAACGACACCGCGCCATAGGCGGCGGTGCGCAGGGTGCTCTTGTCCTGATCAGTCAGAGTGATGGTGACAGACATGTCGTGTACTCCTCGAAATCGGTTGTGGCACTGAACCGTGTCGGTGCCGATCGTTTTGTTCGATGAACACACTGTCGCCGGGCCGACTGACACCGGCCTGACACACACCTGACACCTCCACTGACACCGCGCCTCACCATTGAGAGCGCATCTCGAGCGGCCATCTCCATGTCAGAAATTCTGCTTCTGGCACAACGGGATTCGGCCCTCTGCGATCTTCTCCGAAGGCCATGGCCGGGAAACGACAGTTCGTCGAGAGATCTCATGTGGTAGTCCTTATGCGGGCTGTCCGGACTCCATCCCTCGAGGTAGGGGCGGCAGGCTCGATGTGGAAGTCGATTACGCCCAGCGCGGCGAGACCTGTTGTCGGAATGAGACGTTCGGCCAGCTCTCGTGGCTGGACTGGCAAAACCAATGTCGGTACCTCGGGACGGTGCCGACCGGGCCGAAGTACGAGACGATGCTGCACGAGGAAACACCAGAACCAGACGAAACGCCAGAACCGGTCCAGTTCGACCAGTGGTTCGTGGTATCCACCGGAGATCAGGACGCGTTGCTGGAATCATTCGGCATGGTGGACAGCAGGCCGGTGACGATGCGCCAGGGGATAGAAGTAATGAACACTTGGCACAACGCTGGAGTCGCAGTGACGTACTTCAGCCCCGAGTTGGATGGTTGGACGCTGGTTTCCGGGTACCACCTACCAGGCATCGACACGTCGTGGGAACCGCTGCAGACGTTCCTGTGCGACCTCAGTCGTCGGTTCGGCACCGCCTGCTGGTATGCGTCCGACTACGGGTTCGACGGCTGGGCGCTGGCTGAAAATGGCGAGTTGACAAGGCTTTACGCACAAGGAGACCTTGGTCGCGACGAGATCGGCCCGCCGCATCGGGCCGAAGGCGACAGCTGGCCGTTCGCACCGTCGTCGGAGGAACTCGAGAACTGGCCGATGTGCGACCTGGCGACAGTTGCCGAACGCACCTCACTGAACCCGATGACGCTCGGCTCGCACATAAGGGTGCGCGGCCACGCGGTCATCGCCATAACCGAGGCGGAGAACGCAAAACGCTTGCCAGCCGACATGATGCCCAACTGACCCCGAATCACCACGAAGCTCGACCACGAGTTCGCCGAAGTCGACCTCGGCCTCGTCGCCGGGTCGATGTGTCTGGGCAATGAACGCATCGACCAGGCCGCGCCCGACCCGGCTTAACATCGGCCAGACTGCGGCCCGAAACAAGCTCCAGCACAGGCCGTTTGAACACCGGATGCGACCGGTCTCCAGGCGGCCGATCTGGTGATGATTCGCCGCGCGCCTTGACCAGCTGGACGGCCAGGGCGTCGATGGTGTCCTGCTGTGCCATAACGGATCTCCTTATTACTTCGAGGCGATCATCCTGGTTGGTGATCGTGATGTGCCGTGGCGATCCCGTCTGTAGGGATTACTGGGTGGGCAACCGGCCGGAGCTCCATGTGTCCGAGCCGATTCCAGAGATCGGCCCCTCGGGCACGGCGTGGCTGCGAGACCTCGTCGCCTAGCAGGTGGGCATTTAAGATGCAGCGATGACTGATCGGGAGCCGAGCCAAGTCGACGCCCCTGGGGACTCCCCGGCGGGACAACCGGTCGAGGTGCCTGTCACCTTCTCGTGGCCACGCGATATCGCATACGCCAGTCCAGGCGCGAACATGGTGGTGCGGGCTGTCGGGTCGGAGGTGGGGCACGCGCTGCTGATAGAAGTCGACTTCGGCGAGTTTCCCGACCTACGAGAAGTGTCTGACACGCAGCAGGTCGTGCGGGCGCTGCTGCTCGCGCTCGTCGATTACGAGGTATCGAAACTTCCTGAGCGACGCCCAGATCCGGACTCGGAGACCACGGAAAAGCTGATGCAGATCATCAACGAGGCCGCGCAGGATCACACCGAAGTCGGCGACTTGGTCCGAGAAATCCTGAAAACCCAAGATGCCGATTCCCTGGCCACGGTCGTCTCCGGTCTCGCGGGACGACTTCCCGCACGGATCGAAGCATCGTTGTCGATCTCGAGCAGTGTGACGGTCAACCCGTGGCAAGAGGTCGTTCAAGTTGCCGTTCCTGCCGTCACAACGGGTGGATTGATGGCCGCTGCGGCACGCGCCGGGTGGGTCGCACTGCGCAACGTACCGGCGATTCTCGATGTCATCGTGCGGGCAACCACAATCAAGGCCGAGCGAGCGGCCCGGATCGCGGCTTTGGAAGCGGAAGCGTCTATCCACCAGAACGAGGCTCTGCTGGAGATAATCCGAACCTCGACAGAGGTCGCAGCCGCGCGCCGCGCGCTCGATGCGATCTTGGATGTCTCACCTGATATCGCCAGAGGTGTTCACGTTCAGTCGATTACCGATGAAGAGGCGAACGAACGACGACATCGCCTGCTACGAGCCGTCAGACAGGAAGCGGAGCCCTCCGATAGTCCATCTTGAGCACTATGACTGCTGCCAGCGTTGACTGCTAGGGGCAAACGGGCCGTCCCCTTGTTTGGTTCTGGCGCAAACAAGCGAGTGACCCGGTCGCCGCAGGCTGTAGCGGTGGGATCTCGGCCCCATCGTCGAGCGTGACATGATCGCATAGGCACGCACCGGAGGGGCGTGGTGCCATGAGGTGATCGGCTGGATGATGTTGCCGCAGTGGCCCATGCGACTGCGGCACGACGCACTGCGGATAATTCAGGCCGTCTCGGCGAGCTGGACGCGCACGGTGACGCGTCCGCGTTCGTCGCGATGCGCCACCGCGTGCCCGCTCTGGTCGACACCGCCGATACGTAGCGTGATCGGTGCGCCCTCGCCGAGGAAGTTCCGCCACCACTTCTTCTTGTCCGGCATGGCCACCCCGATGATGTACTCGCCATTCGAACGCCGGTAGTTGACGGGCGTACTGAAGGTCTGTCCGGAACGGCGGCCTGTGTAGGTAACCTGAGCGAACGCTTTACCCAGTACCTTCCCGGCCACCGGCGCCTCGGTCAACGCAACCACTCCAGCGTTGAACCCATTGATCCCTCGCCGCAACAATGATTCCGATCCCATCGGCTACTCCTGCTCTGTTGGTGAACTCCACGACCGAGGTCGTCCACGCACACAACGACTCCCGAGGCGACCGAGTTCCGGAGTCCGGCCGGTCGCCGACTACTGACCCACCTTCTGGTCGCCGTCCGTCGCTGCGCCTTTGCTAGACAAGGACAGGGCGGGCCACATCAAAGTCGTCAGATCCCGTCCCGTGGTCGACTGGGTCACCCCTGATCGTGAACGCGAATGGGTGACAACAGAAACAGATAATCGACGAGTATGCAGGTGAGGGCGACCGCGACCCCAAGAATGAGTGCTGTTTTGTCCATTGCCCAAACCGAGTGTTCTGATCGAGGGCACTGTCGTGCGGCTGCGTGGTGGCGGAATGTTCATCCAGCCTCACCCGAAAGGCGGACCCAATGACACGCGACGGCTGTTCCTGCACAACTGGACCCGCACCGAGGCTGGCGGCTCGGCGGGAGGACTTGATCTTCCCATCGGCGCGGCGACGAAATAGAGAATAAATAGCGAGTTGGCCCTTTCTGGGCAGGCTTCCACATGCCCCCTGGCTCGCTGACCAGGGTTTCGTGGGGCCGGAGGGGCTCCAACCCGCGACCAATGGATACTGCCCACCTCCTCGCTGCCCGGATATCAAGCAACCCACCGCACGTACTCCGGATGACGAAACGACTACTGCGCGAGGGCCGACACCAGAGCCTGGACAGCCACCTCGAGCCGTCCGCTGCGATGCAGGCGGCCGCCCACCATACCGACGATCACCGCGAAACGGTCACCGCCATGCTGGAACGCAGACCGCCAGCCTTCACCGGCCGATGAGCCGGTGGGAATGACATCGACGGCAAGCCGTTATGGCGCACAGGACTTCTCGGTGATCGCGAATCGGTCGAGCCGATCCCGAAGGCGGCCCCAGCATCCTGCACTACCGGACAGTTCATCCGGGATCGCGACGAGCCCCGAGGTCACATACCGGCCTACCAGCTCACACCAGGGAGCGGTCAGGCGCAGACGCGATTGAGTTCATCGGCGTAAGGGTCGAGGTCAGCGACGTTCTCATGAGTTCGCGCTACGGTAGCTATGCCAGTGATTTCGAACCTACTGCTCGGATTGGAGGAGTTGTGACAAATCCTCCGGTTCTGGTGCTCGAAGCCACGGGCGGACAAGGCGGGCTGTCACCGATGCGCGGCGGTGTGCTGGCACGTTGACCACCAACTGGACGCGACGAACCCTCACTCGCTGAATAGGCCCTTCCGCGGAGTCCACGACTGAATCGAACCAGCGACGAAGGGAAAACTGACATGTCGGAGCTGTCGTCATCGAATTCCACCGCGACGTGGCCGCGGCTGCGCGTAGCGGACTGGACTGATACACGTGACACCCTGCACATGTGGACGCAGGTGGTGGGAAAAATCCGGCTCGCACACGCACCATTGTTGAATCACTGGTGGCAAGTGACCTTGTATGTGAGTCCGCGCGGACTGACGACCTCGGCGATACCCTACGCCGACCACCTCTTCGACATCGAATTCGATTTCCTCGCGCACCGATTGCTCATTCGAGCCGATAACGGCGATACCCGTACCGTGGCACTCGCACCGAAATCGGTGGCGCAGTTCTACACCGAAACCATGCAAGCGCTTGATGAACTCGGATTCCAGACCCGAATTCAAGGCCGCCCCAATGAAGTCGAGGTATCGATACCATTCGCTGAGGACACCCGGCACGTCTCCTACGATCCGACATTCGCGCAGGCGTTCTGGCGGCAACTCGTACACGCCAACCGCTTGCTCAACGAGTTTCGCTCCGGCTATACCGGCAAAACCAGCCCAGTTCATTTCTATTGGGGCGCAATGGATCTTGCCTACACACGCTTTTCGGGACGAACTGCTCCCGAACACGGCGGCGGCGCACCGCACTGCGCCGACTGGGTCATGGTGGAGGGTTATTCACACGAGCTCAGTAGCTGCGGATTCTGGCCCGGCGGTGGCGAGGAAGGCGCGTTCTACGCCTACTCCTATCCCGAGCCCGACGGCTACAGCGAGCGTCGGCTACGGGTGCCCGGCGCGACCTACGACCCCAACCTGGGTGAATTCGTCCTACCGTATGAAACAGTGCGCACCGCGGACGATCCGAATGCCGTGGTCACCGAGTTTCTCCGCGAAACCTACGAGGCCGCAGCCGAACTCGGCCATTGGGACCGCAGCACACTCGAATCCGACCCCCACCGCTGGGCTGAGCAGCGAGCCGCCGCACCCTGGGCACTGCGCTGACCGTTACGAACCCCACTATCGACTGCGGAACCCCGGCCCCGCGATCAGCACGACGCGCGCAACCGAACCGGGCGCCTCGCCGCAGCCCTCGTCGCCGACGGCGGCTTGTGTGCGTGACCGGGCATTGGGCGAACCCGCAGTAAGAGCCGACTGCAGGTTCGGAGTCGAGCACACCAGCAGCCAAGGGGGACGGTACCGGGGCCAGTTCATCGCTCAGACATCTAGCAGCTCGAACCCCATGCGACCGACCTGTCCCGGAAGACACCAGCAGTCGAAGACATGGGCGACTTCCCTGAGCCTCGACAACGATCGGCATGCCGTATTCGTTCGGCCCGACCATGAACGGGCAGCGGTGAGTGCGACGCCGACTGGATCGCTCACTTAAAGCAGAAAAGTTACCTTTAAATGTTCCCGTTCCGGCCGAACGTCCGATAGCCAGCGGTAAGCTGTTGTTGACGCCTAGAGCAGTACCAAATGACGTCTTGTTCGGATCGGTCGATGCTGCAGCTGTCGGCCAACCTGAATGCGCGTTCTCAACTGGACGCATATGCACTTCAGAAATAACGAATTGCGTGCCGCAAAGTCGATCGGCACGTGACGTGCTCGCAGCCCAAGTCCCGTAGCTCGGCAGCGCGGCCCGCTACGCGGACGTCACAAATCTCGTTATTAGGAAGCAAAGCAAAATGTCTAGCAGGATCGTCAAAACCCTAGCCGCGACTGTAATTGCCGCGCCACTACTCGTCCTCGCGGCCCCGGCAGCCACCGCCGATTCGACGCCCGCGCCGCCCCCTTCATCCTCCACTACCCCCATTGACGGATCATTCGGATCCGCTACGTGGTGCTTCCCGCTCGGTAGTGTTGTCTGGTGCATCTGAGTGCACACCAAAACTCTGGTGCGGGGATAACAGTCGAGATCTGAGTCAACTCTTGGTAGCGCAGTGATTGCTGAGCTCAATTGTGTCCAGCGGCGTACCCGCACACAAGCAATTCCGCGACAGCAACAGCGCCGAACCTTGGGACCGATACTGC
>NZ_BDAZ01000064.1 GCF_001612725.1 Nocardia anaemiae NBRC 100462
AGGTGGTGCGCCGTGCCCGGACGGCGGCCCCGACGCGGGCGGTGCGCCATGTCCGGGCTGCGCAGGCGGGCCAGGCGGTGGCGTATGCAACGGCGAATTCGCCCGCGGCCGAGTCGGATCATGCGGCGTGACGGGCCGCGGCGGTTCGGGCGGGAGCTTCGCGAAATGCTGTGTCGGCGCCTCCGCCTCAATCTCCTCGACCGTGCGCGGCCGCCGCGGTGAACGCGACCGAGTGCTGGCGTTATCGGTGAGCGCGGGCATCTGCATCGTCACCGGATCGGTGATCGGCGTGGTCTTCACCAGGTCGACGACCTCGCCACCGCCGGGACGCTCGTCGTCCAGAATCGGCTCGCCGAGTCCGATCTTCTGCTGCACCTTCTTCATCCACGTCGGTGCCCACCAGCAGTCGTCGCCGAGCAGCTTCATGGTGGCCGGGACGAGCAGCATGCGCAGAATCGTGGCGTCGATGAACAGCGCCGCGATCATGCCGTAGGCCAGATACTGCATCATGACCAGGTCGGAGAAGGCGAACGCGCCGGTCACCACGAGCAGGATGAGTGCGGCGGCGGTGATGATGCGTCCGGTCTGCGCGGTGCCGATCCGCACCGCCTCGGTCGTCGAAGCCCCCTGCGTGCGCGCTTCGACCATGCGCGACAACAGGAATACCTCGTAGTCGGTCGAAAGACCGTAGATAACGGCGATGATCAGCACCAATACCGGCGACATGATCGGCTGCGGCGTGAAGTTCAACAGGCTCGCGCCATGTCCGTCGATGAAAATCCACGTCAAAATGCCGAGCGTGGAACCCAATCCGAGCGCGCTCATCAATGCGGCCTTGATCGGCAGCACCAGTGAGCCGAAGGTGAGGAACATCAGCAGCGTGGTCACGAACAGCACCAGCGCGATCATCAACGGCATGCGGTGCAGCAACGCGTCGATGCTGTCCTTCTGGATCGCGGGCTGTCCGCCGACATACATCTGCACGTCGTCGGGCACGTCGAGGGAGTTCAGATAGTCGATGGTCGGATCCGGATTCTCCGAATCCTCGAGCGTCGCGCTGGTGCGATAGACATTGGGGTCCGAGGACGAACGCGACGGCACGTCGAAGGTGCCGTTCAAGCCGGGCGCCTGCTTGGCCGCTGCCCACACCTTGCCGACGTCACTGCTGTTACCGGAGACGAAAACCAGCTGGATCGGATCGGACTTGCGTAGCGGGAAGATCGAATCGAACTTCGCCTGCGCGAGCCGGGTCGCGTTATCCGGCGGCAGGTACCGCTCGTTGATGCCACCGAAGGCCAGATTCTTGACCGGAATGATCAGCAGCAGCAACAGGATGCAGATCGGGATCGCGATCTTGAGCGGATGCTGCATCACCCAGCGGGTCGACTTGCCCCAGAAGCCGTTCTCGACTTCCTCGGCGGTCTTGGTCTTGCGGAAACGCTTGAGCCCGAGCATGTCCACCCGCGGCCCGAGAATGCTCAGCATCGCGGGCAGGATGGTGATGGCGGTCAGCGCGGCAAGCGAGACGGTCGCGATGGAGCCGTAGGCGATCGATTTGAGGAAGCCCTGCGGGAACAGCAGCATGCCGCCGAGGCTGGCGATGATCATGGTCGCGGAGAACACCACGGTGCGACCAGCGGTCATCACCGAACGGCGCACGGCCGCGCGAGTGTCGTACCCCTCGGCGAGTTCCTCGCGGAACCGACTCACGATGAACAGGCCGTAGTCGATGGCCAGACCCAGACCGATCATCGAAACGACCGGTGAGACAAACGAATTGACCTCGGTGAACTCGGTCGCGAACCGCACGATGCCCCAGGCGCCGATCACCGTGAGACCACCGACGATCAGCGGCAGCGCCGCCGCGACCACGCCGCCGAAGATGAAGAACAGCAGCACCGCGACCGCCGGGATGGCCAGGATCTCCATCCGCTTCTGGTCGGCGGCCATGGTGTCGTTCAGCGTGCCCGCCACCGCCTGCAGACCCGCGACCTGCACATCGACACCCGGAATCGCGAAGACATCCTTCACTTTCCGGAAGTTGCGCACCATATCGGTGTCGTTATTGCCCTGGATGGCGATCGAGGCGAAGGTGTACTTCTTATCCTTCGAACCGAACGTCAACGGGGAGGCCGGGCCGGTTTCGGTCTGCCAGTAGGCGCCGTTGATCTTGGCGATCTCGTCCGGATGTTCGCGCGGCAGCTTGTTCAGGCTGTCGACGATCTTCTGCCGGAACTCCGGATCATCGATCGTCTTACCATCCGGCGCGGTGTAGAGCACGATCACATCGCTGTTGTGATCACGTCCGAACGCCTCGTCGGACAACTTGGCCGCCTTGGCCGATTGCGAGGTGGGGTCATCCCACCCGCTGGAGCTGAGATGGTCTTCCAAGCCGAGGCCATAACCGCCGAGTGCCAAGAGTGCGGCCGCGACAAAGGCGATGACGGCGAAGCGCAGCCGGTAGACCAGATCGCCCCAGCGTGTGAACACTAAGCGACTCCTTGGGCAGGGCGAGAGGTGAGCAGCGCCGACAGCGGCCGGAACGGCTGCAGCCAAGCACCCTCGTCGGGCAGCGAGTCGAGGCTGACCCTGGGCAGCGGTTCACGGAACACGCCCGGGATGTCCTCGAGATCTATGAACTCGAGGGTATCGGATGTTACGGCCCAACTCGCATGCTCACGGAAGCCGAGTATCTGAACGGGGATTCCGTTGGCGGCCAATCGTTCGAGCGGTTCGCGGAATGCCTGGCCATCGGCGGAGGCGACCATGATGCCCGCCAGCCCGGCGCCGCGACTGCGTAGCTCGATGTGCGCGAGCATATCCGCGTCGACATCGGAGTCCTCATCGATTTTGGGCTTGGCGAAAACCGCGTAGCCGACATTGCGCAGCGCCTCCACCCACGGCCGCACCACATCCGCGGTGCCGGGCGCGATATTGGTGAAGACGGTCGCTTCCGGTTCGACCCGGGTCACGCTGCCCACCGATAGCTCGGCGGTGCGCGCGAGCAGCCAGCGGCCGAGCGCGTCGAAGCGCGGTCGATAGGCGGCGGTCGGGCGGCCGCCGAGGATCGCGCCGAGTCCCATATCGAGATTGGGCGCGTCCCAGACCAATAGCACCCGACGCACATCGGGTGTAACCGCGCCGATCACCTCGGATCCGGTTCCGTGCACCTCCCCGGCAACATCCACGACCTCATGGGCCATCTCACCGACACTCATCATTCGATCTTCCCCCATATGAACTCGTTGATGGCGCTTCCGGCGCGATGTGCCTTGCCTTCGAATTTGGTGACGGGCCTTTCGAAACCGATCGGCGCGCTGTCGCGATGTTCGGCGCTGACCCCGCCCGTGGTCTCGTTCAGGCCGATGAGCTGCGGTTCCGCCGCGCCGACCTCGGCGATGAATTCCGCGTAGTCGGCGTGGTCGGTCGCGACGTGCAACACACCGCCGGGCCGAAGGCGATTGGCGATCAATGCGAATGTCGCGGGCTGCAACAGCCGCCGCTTATGGTGTCGCGCCTTCGGCCACGGGTCGGGAAAGAAGACTCGAACGCCCGTGAGCGACTGCTCAGCAATCATGTTTTCCAACACATCCACGGCGTCGCCGCGCAGCAGGCGAATGTTGTCGATCTGCTCGCGCTCGATGCGCTGCACCAGTTGCGCGAGGCCGGGCTGATAGACCTCGATGCCGATGAGATTCAGATGCGGTTCCGCCTGTGCCATCGCGGCGGTGGCGGTGCCTGTCCCACAACCGATCTCGATGACGAGTGGGGCGTCCCTGCCGAACCAGGCGGCGGCGTCGAGTGGTTCGTCGGCCACATCCCGCCCGATCTTCGGCCAGGTGCGGTCCCAGGATTGCTGCTGGGTCGCGGTGAGTGCGCCCCGGCGCGAGCGGAAGCTCGTCACCCGGGGGTACAGACGAGAGCCCGAGCCTTTTCGGGATCCACCCTCGGCCGGAGCCGCGGCTGTGGACGGCGGTCCGGGAACTGACTCGGCAGTATGGTTCGCGGCGTCGTTCACGCGCTCCATTGTCCAGCATCGCAGGATGCGGGCAGCAAGCGGTCGTAGCGGATCGCTTGCGGGCACCCGAGACGAACGGTTATGCGGCGCGTACGCGGGGGATTCGAGTCGCGGGCTCGGTCTCCTGACGCAGCGGCTTGCCCAGCGCGACCTTGACCGCGGTGCCGAGCATTTCCCACAGCCCGCGCACGCCGGTCGGCGAGGCGGCGACCGACCACACCGTGCTGTCGCCGACATCGTGCACCGGCTTACCGGCGAGCCGATCGCTGAGCCAGTCCAGGCTGATCGGGGTGGCCAGCGGGAGCAGCGAGAAGTGCTCGCTGAGCCGGTCGCGCACATAGGTGACCTGCGCGCCGCCGCGGCGATACCGCTCGACCTGGCCGTCGACACCGTCCATGTGGATGATCTGGTCGTGCACCGGCTGCACCACCAGCAGTGGACAGGTCGGGGTGGAGTGTCCCAGGCGCAGATCGTCGAGCATGGCCCGCACATCGGGCGCGGCGAGCACCTCGGCGAGCGGACGGCTCAGATGGTGGCCGACATCCCTATTGACGAGTCCGAGCACCGCCACGACCGGCGTCGACCGTTCGGCGCGTTCGATGAGCCGGTGGCCCTCGGCATCGCATTCGCTCTCGAATACCGCGGCCAGCGCCGGGTAGAGCCTGCGCAGCACCGCGACCACCATCGCGGGCAGTCCGGCGTAGTGCCCGCCGTTGAGTCGGGTGAAGACCTGCCCGGGATCGCCGACCGGCGCGCCGAGCACCGCGCCGACGATGTCGAGCTCCGGTGCGTAGGTCGGCGCCATCTCGACCAGCCACGAACTGGCCATACCGCCACCGGAATAACCCCACACGGCGATTCGGGTCTCGGAATGCAGACCCAGTGGTGCGAAGCGCAGCGCCGCGCGGATCCCGTCGAGTCCGCGGTAGCCGGGCTCGCGTGGCGCGCCGAAATTCCCGTGCGGGCCCTCATGGTCGGCGATGCTCACCGCCCAACCCCGGCGCAGTGCGTTGGCGACCAGCATCCATTCCAATTGGGTGACCGAGCCGAGTGCGTGCGAACCGCGACGCAATGCGTAAGACGGGGAACATCGCTCTGTCACCGCGTCCATGGCGGTCTGGAAGGCCAGCAGCGGGCGGTCCTCGTTCGGGTCGGCGTCGAGCGGCAGCAGCACCGTGGTGACCGCCGCCTCCGGCGTGCCGTGCATGTCACAGCTGCGGTAGAGCAGTTGCCAGGCCGAGACCTGCTGCGGTACAAGGCCGAACAGTGCGAGTTCGACGCGGCGGCTGCGCAGGATGGTTCCCGCCGGACGAGCGGCGAAGCCTTTGGGTGGTCGGAGGAACGGATCGCTACTGGGTAGCAGTGGCTTCCGACTGCCGGACGCGTCCGGCTCAGCACCGATGACATCGACGGTCACGGCAACCTCCTCATCGAGACCAGCGGAACCGATTCCGCCTGGTCGGCTTGCCGTGTTCGAAAACCGAAGCTACGCACCGACTATGGTGCCGACCATCCCGCCAGATTAAGTGACCGGGGCATCTGTGGGAACCCCGAGGTAGGGGGCTTGCCGCCGCACTAGACTGCGCGCATGAGCAGACCGACTGTGTTCATCACCGGTGCGGCGGCGGGTATCGGCCGGGCCACGGCCCTACTTTTCGCTGCACAGGGGTATCACGTCGGTGCATACGATATCGATGAGGTGGGTCTGACCAGGCTCGCCGCCGACATCCACGCCGCCGACGGCAGTGTGCGCACCGGGGTATTGGATGTGACGAACGACACTCATTGGGCCGAGCGTCTGGCGGAGTTCAACGGTGACGAGAACCGCCTCGACATCCTCGTCAACAATGCGGGCATCCTGCGCGCGGGTCCGTTCGAATCGATCGACCTGGCCACCCACCAGAGGATCATCGATGTCAATCTCGGCGGGGTGATAGCGGGTACGCATGCCGCGTTCGACTATTTGCGCGATACGCCCGGTGCTCAGGTGGTGAATCTGTGCTCGGCCTCGGCGATTTACGGTCAGCCCGAACTCGCCAGCTACGGCGCGACCAAGTCCGCGGTCAAAAGCCTCACGGAGGCATTGGATCTCGAATGGGAGCACCACGATATCCGGGTGATCGCGGTGTGGCCGCTGTTCGTGGCCACCGCGATGGTGGACGGGATGGAGACCGGCGCGAGTAAGTCGCTCGGCGTGCGGTTGACCGCCGAGGATGTCGCGCAGGGGATCTGGGACGCGACCCGCAAACGCGGACGGCTGCCGCGCGTGCACTACGAAATCGGCGCGCAGGCAAAGGTATTGGCGGCCGCCGCGAAATACGCGCCGAACTGGGCCGTGCGGACCGCGAACAAATACTTCAGCGGCAGCTGATCTTTTCCAGCGACCGGTAAGCAGTCGCCAGCGGCCCGTCCGGGCGGTATGTCTGCAAGAATGGCGCACCGAAAAGGGGGTGTGCAGCTTTGCCGACAGCCACTGAATCCGACGGGCCACGGATCCGATCGAGCGGACCCGCACGGGAAATCGACCAACTCGACCAGCTGCTCGCGACACTGCGCTCGGGTGCCGATCCGCGGATCGTCGGCCAGGTGGGGACCGCCATCGCGCGGTGGCGTCGGCCGCCGCGCATTCAGGTGACCGGGCGGGCGCATACGGGACGGACCACGGTGCTGCACGCGTTGGCGTTGATGTCGGCGGTGGAGACGGCGCCGATCGATGAACCGGGGACGGCCGATCCCGAACTCGACGCCGACATCATCGTCTACGTCCTCTCCGGTGCGCCACAGCCAGCGGACCGGCGGATGCTGTCGGAATTGCCGCCGGAGCGCACGGTCGCGGTCTTGAACAAGGCCGATGCGATCGGGTCGCGCTGGGGTGATGCGGTCGCCGCCGCCGAGCAGTACAGCGGGGGCCTCGGCACCATCACGCTGCCGGTGGTCGCCTCGCTGGCCGTGCGCACCAGGGCCGGTACGGTGAGCGAGGCCGATATGGCCACGCTGCGCCGCTTGGCCGAGACCGCGGATCCGGCGCTCACGCTCTCGCCCGATCTGTTCGTCGCGGCATCGGCCGGACCCGATGTCGCCGAACGCGAAGAACTGCTGCGGCGCTGGGATCTGTACGGCGTGACCTGCGCGCTCTCCGCGCTGCGCCGGGACCCCGAACTCGGTCCGCACGCACTGCTGCAGATCATGCATGCGGCCAGCGGTATCGATCCGCTGCACCGTTTACTGCATCGCCGCTACGAACAGGTCTGCGCACTGCGCGGCGGCGAACTGCTCGACGAACTGACCCGCCTCGCCGCCCGCGCCGTACCCGTCGACGGCGCGAACGCGCGGGACGTGTTGGAGGACTACCTCTTCGGCGACGATGCCCTCTGGCTCGGCCTCTGCGCGGGCCTGGCCTACCCGGAGGTCGCCCACCTGGCCGCCGGATATCGCGCACCCGCACCCTCCGATGCCGACGACGCCCTGGCCCGCGCCGCCCGCTGGCGCGCGGTGGTCTCCAGCGACATGTCCCCCGCGGCTCGGCGCGCCGCCCTCCGCGTTCACAACGGTTACATCCGGCTATGGGAACGGATGAGCAGTGCTGGACTCTGAACAACCGGGTCCCGCGCGCACGGACGCCGCGGCCTCGCTCGAGCGCTATCAATCCGGCAGTGCTCCACACGAGTCCACGAGTGGTCCGGATGGGCCTGCCTCGCCGACGACCGGATCGCCGACGGGTGCGGGTGAATCTGATGGAGCGGTGCCGGGTTCGACTGTGTCGGCGGCGGGTGCGGGTGAAGCTGCTGCAGCGGTGGCGGGGTCGACTGTGGCGGCGGGTGCGGGTGAATCGACTGGAGCGGTGGCGGGCTCGACTGTGGCGGCGGCGGGTGAGGGTGAATCGGCTGGGGTCGTGGCGGGCTCGACTGTGGCGGCGGGTGCGGGTGAAGCTGCTGGAGCGGTGGCGGGGTCGACTGTGTCGGCGGCGGGTGCGGGTGAAGCTGCTGGGGCCGTGGCGGCCTCGACCGTGGCCGCGGCGGGTTCGGCAAGTGCGGACGAGGATCCGCCGCCCACTCCCGAGAAGCCGTCGCTGAGTCCGGAGGTCGAGGCGGTCATCGCGCGGTGGAATCCGCAGGGGATGGCGCTGTTGCGGGCGGTGCGGGGAACGGGCGTGGCGTCGGCGGTGACGTTGATCGGGCCCGATGACGCCAATACGAGTCTGTTGCGCACCGAGCTGGCGCGGTTCGAGCCGCGGATCCCGCTGTCGGATCCGGTGCCCGATGCGAGCGCCGCGGTGGAGACCACGTCGCCGTCGGGGAATGCGCCATCGGCGGTCGCGCTCATGCTGTTGGACGCGGGTAGTGCGCTCGGCGCGGACAACCTGCACGTGCTGCAGCGCCTGCGCGCCGACGGCACCCGGATCCTGCTCGCCATGAACGGCATCCACGCCTACCAGGACTGGCGCACGGTACAGGCGCACAACCTCGAACTGCTCGCCGCCCATGGCATCGAGGATCTGGAGATCGTGCCGGTCTCGGCGCGGCTCGCGGTGGCGGGTCGGTCGGCCGGGGATGCGGGTCTGATCGATCGCTCCGGCCTCGGCGCGCTGCATGCAGAACTCGCGGCGGCCACGGCGAGCACCCAATCCGACGACCGGGTCGCCGCCGTCACCACGCGCGTGCTGACCGATACCCGCCGACGGGTCGCCGAACAGGTCGCGGTGCTGCGTTCCGGCGCGGAACCGATCCAGTGGCGTGAGGAACGCGCCGTACTGCTCGCCGGACGCGACGGCGGTCGCGCCACCGCCATGTCAACCCTGCGCAGCCAGCTGCATCTGGCCCGCGTCGATCTGATGACCGATGTCGGGGCCAGGGTCCGCGCGCTGCACGCGGCCGCCCGTGGCGAACTCGACCGGCTGCGCCGCGCCGAATTCGGCGGCTATCCCGAACGTCTGCAGCAGGCGGTGAACGAGCTGACCAATGCCGTGGACGCAACCATCGACCAGCGGCTGTCCGAGCTCACCGACCGCCTCGGCGCGGCGGCGGAGCACGACCGCGACATGCCGATGCGCTGGCGCGATTCGGCCCCGCGTGTCGGCCCGGATCCGGAGCCAAGACACCGAGGTGTCGAAGATCACCTCATGATCGCGCTCGGCGCATCCGCTGGCGTCGGCATCGGCCGCCTACTGGTCGCTCCCTTCTCGCTCGTTCAGGCCATGGATTTCGCGACCGTACCGGTGACGCTGCTGCTCGGAGCGGGTGCGGCGGCCTGGGTGGTGCGGGCACGCGGCCAGGTCGCCGACCGTGCACACCTTCGTCAATGGGTCTCCGACGCGCTGGTGAATGTGAAGGCCCAATTGGAGCAGCGGGTCGCCACCGCGCTGGTGGAATCGGAGACCGCGCTATCGGACCGCGTCATGCGCGCGAGCACCGAGCGAATCGTCGAAATCGACCGTCAGGTGGCCGAATTGGAGGCCAGACTGCGCCGTGCCGCGGCCGAGCAACCGGGGCAGCTCGCCGCCTGCGAACGCGATATCGCCATCCTGGACCGATATCGGACTCTTTTGACTAGGTAACTTAGTGGGTACTCCTGGGGGAACCCGATTCCGTACTGGTCGTCACATCGCGTTAACCTCTTAAGCAGGAACCTGGGCGTCCGCTTCGTCCTTGTACGCGGTCCAGCCATGACGCGCTTTCGACTGGTCGTAGCGGGTGCCTTCCCGCCAACGGTGGCGCTCGGTGTGTTCGCGCTGGTCATGGGCCTTGCCGAAGCGACTGCTTGCAGGTCGCTCGAATGGTCAGCCCAGGCGGAAACATCGTGAACCGCCCATCTCAGGAGAGTTTTCATGACCTCAGCGACCATTCCTGGTCTTCGCGATTCCGACGGCAAGCAGCCGACCGAGCACAGCGAACTACTCGCCTGGGTACAGGAAGTCGCAGAACTCACTCAGCCAGAGCGAGTGGTCTGGGCGGACGGTTCCGACGAAGAGTGGGAGCGGCTGACCACCCAGCTCGTCGCGGCGGGCACCTTCAAGAAGCTCAACGAGGACAAGAAGCCGAACTCCTTCCTCGCCCTCTCCGACCCCTCCGATGTAGCGCGTGTCGAATCCCGCACCTACATCTGTTCGAAGACCGAGGCCGACGCCGGCCCGACCAACAACTGGGTCGACCCCGCCGAGATGCGCGCCACCATGACCGAGCTGTACCGCGGCTCGATGAAGGGCCGCACCATGTATGTGGTGCCGTTCTGCATGGGCCCGCTCGGTGCCGAGGACCCCAAGCTGGGCGTAGAGATCACCGACTCCGAATACGTCGTTGTCTCGATGCGCGTGATGACCCGCATGGGCGCCGCCGCGCTGGAGAAGCTCGGCGCCGACAAGCCGTTCGTGAAGGCACTGCACTCGGTCGGCGCGCCGCTGGCCGAGGGCGAGGCCGACGTGCCGTGGCCGTGCAACGACACCAAGTACATCACCCACTTCCCCGAGGACCGCGAGATCTGGAGCTACGGCTCCGGCTACGGCGGCAACGCGCTGCTCGGCAAGAAGTGCTACTCCCTACGCATCGCCTCGGCCATGGCCCACGACGAGGGCTGGCTGGCCGAGCACATGCTGATCCTCAAGCTGATCTCCCCGGAGAACAAGGCGTACTACATCGCCGCGGCCTTCCCGAGCGCCTGCGGTAAGACCAACCTCGCGATGATCCAGCCGACGATTCCCGGCTGGCGCGCGGAGACCCTGGGCGATGACATCGCCTGGATGCGTTTCGGCAAGGACGGCCGCCTGTACGCGGTGAATCCGGAGTACGGATTCTTCGGCGTCGCGCCGGGCACCAACTACAGCTCCAACCCCAATGCCATGGCCACCATGGAGGCGGGCAACACCGTCTACACCAATGTCGCGCTGACCGATCACAACGACGTGTGGTGGGAGGGCCTGGAGGGCGAGCCCGATCACCTGATCGACTGGAAGGGTAACGACTGGTACCTGCGGGAGACCGAAACCCTTGCCGCGCACCCGAACTCGCGCTACTGCACGCCGATGTCGCAGTGCCCGATCCTGGCTCCCGAATGGGACGACCCGCAGGGTGTGCCGATCTCGGCCATTCTGTTCGGCGGCCGCCGCAAGACCACGGTTCCGCTGGTGACCGAATCCTTCGACTGGCAGCACGGCGTCTTCATGGGCGCGACCCTGTCGTCCGAGCAGACCGCCGCCGCCGAGGGCAAGGTCGGCACCGTGCGCCGCGACCCGATGGCCATGCTGCCCTTCATGGGCTACCACGTCGGTGACTACCTGAACCACTGGATCAATGTCGGCAAGAACGCCGATGCGAACAAGCTGCCGAAGATCTTCTACGTCAACTGGTTCCGTCGCGGTGCCGACGGCCGCTTCCTGTGGCCAGGATTCGGCGAGAACTCCCGCGTGCTGGAGTGGATCGTCGGCCGCATCGAGGGTTCGGCGCAGGCCGAGCCGACCGCGATCGGCAATGTGCCCACCGCCGCCCAGCTGGACCTCGACGGTCTGAAGGTCGACCCCACCGATGTCGACGAGGCGCTCGCCGTGAAGGCCGACGAATGGCGCAAGGAGATTCCGCTCATCGAGGAGTGGTTCGAATTCGTCGGCGACAAGCTGCCTTCCGGCGTGCGCGACGAGTTCGAGGCCCTGAAGGAGCGCTTGGGCTCTGCCTGATTGCGGCACCTTCGGCGCCGCGTGTTCGCGGCCCCCTGGTGTCTCGCGTCCGAGCGGCCGAGACTCGCGACTTCGTCGCATGCGCTTCGGCCACTCGGCCGCGAGACGGGCCGCGAACGTCGCTCGTAAGACTCGCTCCGTGGTGGCTGAGTAATCGATGAACTCCTGGACCGCCCGTACCGTTTTCGCGCTGGTGCGGGCGGTTTCGTTTGTGCCGGAATGCTATTCGGAGAACGGCGCGCGGGCGATCAGCTGACGGAAGCCTGCCGTTCGGATGAGCCATCGCGCGCGCCCGTCCGGCACCGCGGCCGCCTCGTTCGTGAACGCCTCGGTCACATGCCGTTTGAAGTTGTGTCGCGGATTACGGTGCAGCAATTCGTCGACCCAGCTCGGATCGAGATCGGACATTCGCGCGCCGAACACATCCACGGCCGCACCGGCGGAAACGAAGCCGAGATCGTCGACGGTGTCGGCCACTCCGATGGTGAGATGCGCGGCGATCGCGGCGCCGATGGTCTGCGCCTGTTCCGGTGTCGCACCCGCGCCGAGGACGAACTCGACGGCACGCTCCGCCCCGGTCACCGCGAAACACCTTCCTGGCGTTGGGTGTTCGAGCCGCAGATCGTGCAGCAGGCAGGAGACGTAGGCCAGCTCGTCGTCGTATTTCGTGCCGTCGAACTCAGCGAGCGCGCGCCCGAAGAAGTAGCTCCGATAGGAGTGCTCCAACACGGGCGTCGAAAGACATTCCCGCGCTTCCTCTTCCGCGGCCTTGGCCAGCCTCGAATCGGGCAGTTGGAGTTCCGCGAAATCCACCCGCCCGCTCCGTCGCCGACCGAGCGCCAAGGCGGCCTGTCCGGCAACGAGCCGGGGTACGCCCGCGACGAGCTTGGCGGTCAGCTGCCTGCGCTGACTGCCGGAAAGCGCCCCACCGGTCCGCCTCGCCCATTCCCAATCCAGCCCCACAGGCGCACCCACGTCGCTCTCCTTCTCCTAGAACACCTCTCACCCCAGTGAACCCCCCACCCCCTCCACCGACGAGTGGCACAAACGCCACTAACCCTCCAATTCCCGCCAATCACCCGCCTACGGGTCCGACTGGACAGGCGATCACGGGGAAACTAGGGCGGCAAAACGCCCGAGAAGCCCCCGCCACCAGTGCCACCTGATCTTGATCGGACCTCAGCGGAAGTCGTGGGCGTGGTCCTGTGCCCACTGGGCGAAGGTGTGGGCGGGGCGGCCGGTGATGTCCGCTATGACGGTGGAGACCTGGGGTGGTTCGGTGACTCCGGATTTCCATCCGGTCAGGACGGCATCGACGCCGATCGCGGGCATGGTCTTGCTCAGCTCCACGCGGGCCTGCTCTTCGGAAATCACCTCGAAGGTGATTTCGCGATCGATGGCCGCGCCGATCTGCTGCACTTGCTCGCGCAGCGTCAGTGCCTCGGAACCCCAGACGGTATAGGCCTGGCCTTGGTGACCAGGTTCGGTGAGCGCGGTCACCGCGAGCGCGGCCAAATCCTTCTCGTGGATGGGTGCGGTCCTGGCATCGGGATACGGCATCCGGACGACACCGGCGTCACGGATGGAATGCTGCCACCACCACAGTGCGTTCGTGGCGAACATCCCGGGGCGGATGAAGGTCCATTCCAGATCGGACTTCTCGATGGCGGCCTCGATGGCGCTGTGCATCAACGCGATTGGATTGCTCGACGCATTGCTCTGCAGCACAGCGCCCGACGATAGGAACACCACGTGCCGTACCCCTGCTGCCTCGGCAGCCGCGACGAAACCATTGATGCCCTCGGGCTTGGCATAGAGGAATACGCGCTGCGCGCCTTCAAGTGCGGCGGGCAAGGTGTCGGGCTGCTCGAGATCGGCCGCGACGATCTCCGTGCCCGGCGGGAAAACTGCGGCGCCGGGGTCCCGGCTCGTCGAACGGACGTGTTCCCCTTTCGAAAGCAGGCCCCGCACCACGTGCCGACCGACATTGCCTCTGGCTCCGAAAACAACTGTGACCATGGCGGCAGCGTAAGCCGCCCGGCTTACCTCTGGTAAGGACATACCTTCGGGTAAGCTACAGAAATGGCGGTACGTTCCCAGGTCCAGCCCACCACCTGGCAGGGCATGAGTGACGCATTCAACACCGAGTGCCCGGCGCGTGAGGTGCTCGATCACATCACGAGTCGCTGGGGCATGCTGATCCTGACCACGCTGACCGACGGGCCACTGCGGTTCTCGGAGTTGCACACCAAAATCGGTGGTATCAGCGAGAAAATGCTCTCGCAGACGTTGCGCACGCTCGGCCGCGACGGGTTGATCGCGCGCACTGTCGAGCCAAGCACACCACCGCGGGTCAGCTATGAACTCACCGAACTCGGTCATGGGCTCACCGAGTCGCTGCACCAGTTCCTCGGTTGGATCCGTCAGCACACGGCCGAGGTCATTGCCGCCCAGCGTCGCCACGACCGCCAGCGGATCGCCCCTGCAACATAGAGTCGCCCAGTCGGAACGCTCCGCCTACACGCATAGATCCGGCGGAAGCCCGCCACCAAGCTCGCCAGTGCTGTCAGCAAAGGCATCGCAAAGCGTTCGGTTATCGCGCACAGGGTATGCGCTGTGCGCGATAGCTCGAGAGTGTGCGTCAGCCCAGGGATCCGGGCAATCGGGTGCCGATTGAACTGGCGCAGGCGAGGTTCGCAGTCCAGTAGATGAGGCGTCGCGCGGTGTGGGAGCCAGGCTCGTGGTGCGGTAGATGAGCCGTTGCGCGGTGTGGGAGCCGGGCTCGCAGTGCAGTGGATGAGGTGTCTCGAGTGTGGAAGGTGGACGTCGTGCTGCTGTGTGGAAGGTGGGGCGTCGCGCGGTGTGGAAGGTGAGGCGTCGGCGCAATGTAGGTGCCGGGCTCGCAGGGTGGGCGGGACGTACCTCGAGACACCGGGTGCGCGGCGTGGTGGCAGGACTTACATTGATGCTCGGATTAGTGCCACACTCGGCATGTGAAGCAGGTAGTCGCGCTGGCGTTGGACGGTGTCATGACCTACGACCTGGCTTGCGCGGTGCAGGCGTTCCGCCACGGTCCAGGCAAGACCGGGGAGCCGGTGGGTTTCGAAATGCGGACGTGCGGCGTGCGCCCGGGCCCGGTGTGGACTCCGAACGGTTTCGAACTCCGGGTCGACGCGGGGCTCGAGGCGCTGGCGAGCGCCGACATCGTGGTGGTGCCTGGCATCGGATTGCCCACATTGCCGCCCGCCGATGAAGTGCTCGACGCGCTGCGGGCCGCATCGGCACGCGGCGCGACCATGGTGAGCATTTGCGTGGGCGCATTCATTCTGGCTCGGGCTGGACTATTGGACGGGCGGCCCGCCACCACCCACTGGGCGTATTGCGATGAATTCGCTGAACTGTTCCCGGCGGTCAAGCTCGACCCCGCCGCCCTTTATGTGGACGATGGCGATGTGCTCACCTCGGCGGGGTTGTCCGCGGGCATGGACCTATGCCTGCATATCGTGCGTCGCGAACTGGGCGCGGGTGTGGCGGCCGATTTGGCCCGCTGGAATGTGACCCCACCGCACCGTGAGGGCGGTCAGGCGCAATACATTCCGGATGCCTTGGGCGGCAATGACTTCCCCGGCGCGCTGGCCGCGACCATAGCCTGGGCGGCGGCGAATCCGGCAGCGGTGCCGGATGTTTCGGCGCTTGCTGGACATGCGCTGATGAGTGAGCGAACATTCATCCGTCGATTCAAAGCCGAGGTGGGCACTACGCCGCGGCGCTGGTTGGAGGCGCAGCGCACGGTGCGTGCCAGGGAGTTGCTGGAGACTACCGACCTGCCCGTCGATGTTGTTGCGGCACAGTCCGGATTCGGTAGCGTTACCGCGCTGCGGGCGCATTTGCGCGCGGCAACCGGGACGACGCCCGCCGGTTATCGCCGGTCGCTGCGCCGCTAGCGGATCTCGTCGGTGGCTGCGCGTACCGTGCGGTATTGATCGGCCGATGTTCTCGGATTGTCGGATCTGAAGCCGCCGGTGCGCTACCGTTGATTTGCCCGGACGCGGTTCGTACTAAAGGAAAGCATGGGGCTTATGCTCTGCATGTTCTCCGTCTCATGACCGACCGGCTCGATTGCCAAATATTCACTGCACGACTTGGATCGACTGAACTACTTCCCTTTCGACTCGCGAAGCCGCATACCAGCGACCGCGAGGAGACGACGCTCGAGAGGTGGTTGGAGCATGACCGATCTGGACATCGCCCGGATGGCGCCGCAGGTCGCCGGTATCGAGCTGGCGACCGCGAGCACCCCGCTGCGGCGCGCTGCCGGACGTTTGCAGGATGCGCTGCCGCCGGGTTGGCATGTCGAAATCGTCGACGCCGGTGCGCCGAGCATCCTCGACGCTCCGGGCCGCGAGCCGGTGGTCCGGGTGGTTATGCCGGGGAATTGACTACCCCGTCCATCCCATCGGCATGAGCAGGGACTTCTGCTCGCAGAATGCGTCCAGACCTTCGGGTCCGTTCTCGCGGCCGAGGCCGGAGTTCTTGTATCCACCGAACGGTGCGCTCGGGTCGAACGCATACCAATTGATCGCATAGGTGCCGGTGCGCACCCGTGCCGCGATTTCCGCGCCGTGCTCGATATCCGCGGTCCAGACCGAGCCCGCCAGGCCGTATACGGAATCGTTCGCGATGGCCACCGCTTCGTCCTCGGTCTCGTACGGGATGACCGACAGCACCGGGCCGAAAATCTCCTCCTGCGCGATCGTCGACTTGTTGTCGACATCGGCGAAGATGGTCGGCTCGACGAACCAGCCGCGGTCCAGGTCTGCCGGGCGACCGCCGCCGAGCGCCAGTCGGGCGCCCTCTTCCTTGCCCTTGGCGATATAGCCTTCGACACGGTCGCGCTGCCGCTCGGAGATCAGTGGGCCGAAGGTCGTCGCCGGATCGGTGGGATCGCCGGTTTTCAGCGTCTTGACGTGCTCGACCAGCGCGTCCAGGATCTCGTCGTAGCGGCTGCGCGGCGCGAGAATGCGGGTCTGCGCGACGCAACCCTGGCCGCTGTTCATCAGACCGGAGAACGCGAGCACCGGAATATTGGCGATATCCATATCCGGCAACAGGATTGCCGCCGATTTGCCGCCGAGCTCGAGCGAGACGCTCTTGAGCTGTCCGGTCGCAATGGCGCCGATCTTGCGGCCGACCGCGGTGCTGCCGGTGAAGGTGATCTTGTCGACGCCCGGATGCGAGACCAGATACTCCGCGGCATCCGCCTCGGCGGGCAGGATCGACAGCACGCCCTCGGGCAGGCCCGCCTCGGTGAAGATTTCGCCGATCTTATTGGCGGTCAACGGAGTCAGCGGCGCGGGCTTGAGCACCACCGTGCATCCGGCGAGCAATGCGGGCGCGAGCTTATTGGCCGCGAGGAACAGCGGGACATTCCATGCCGTGACCGCCGCGACCACGCCGCGCGGTTCCCGCGAGACCCGCGCGGTGCCGAACAGACCGGTGCGGGTTTCGTTCCAGGGGAAGGACTCGGCCAGTCCGGCGTAGGCGTCGAGCGCGGCCACGGCCGGAATCTGGTTGAGCGTCATGGCGATCATCTGCGGCGCGCCCATTTCCGCGGTGAGCGTGGCGAGCAGATCGGCCGAACGCTCCTCGATCAGGCGGGCGGCGCGCGTCAGAACCTCGGCACGCTCGGCGGGCGGCGTGGACGGCCACGGACCGTTGTCGAAGGCGTGCCGGGCGGCGGCGACGGCGGCGTCGACATCGGCGCGACCGACCACCGGGACGCTGCCCACCGGCTCGACCGTCGCGGGCGAGATGACCTGGAGGCGCTCGGTGGCGGCGGGCGCGGTCCAGCGGCCGCCGATGAACAGGCTGTCGTAATGCATGAGAACACGTTACAGTTTTGCGGCCGGATTGTCTGTAACGTGTTCCAGTTTTCTATACCGTCGACTTCCTGAGCAGCGCGAATTCCGACCTGTTGGTTCGCTTTTCAGAGAACGCACTATTGCGTTCTGTTGCTGCACCGGTCATGCTGTAGCTACTGATCAGCTCGCTCGCTTCATGAACCGATTACGCAATTGGGGAGTCAGAGCCATGGCGGTGCAAGTGATCGGTCGGTCGCTGATGACCAGCGACCAGACCGAGCATCAAGCTAAAAGCGTCGGCGCAGGTGGGTGGGTGGTTTCCTTCCTACCGGGCCGGACGCTGACCATCGAGCAGGCTACGGCCGCGATGCAGGCCGCCGAGGCGGTCGCCGTCGTCGGAATGCTGGCTGATCAGGTCGGCCTAACCACCCTCGAGACGGTTGGCTTGGCCATTCAGGAATCACCATGGGCAGCCACGCTCAACGCATGCGGGCGCAGGAACTGGCGCCGGGGCTGGCTGGAGAAGTAGCGCTACGGCTTGGTGGCCACTACCACCAGATTGCTCACCAGTAACTCTCGCACTACGGGTACGCGAACCACCCACCAGGCCCAATGTGGGTGGTAGCGGGGGAAAACGATGCGCACATCCGCGGAAGTGGCTGCCGCCCAACGCAACCCGTCGGCGGCGCCGACCGCGAACAGCGATCTGCCGAAGCGGTTCTTCGGTTCCCGGCCGGTCTTGCGACGGTATCGTCGCGCGGCGTACTCGCCGCCGAGGTAGTGCCACGGTCCGGTCTCATGGCCGCCGAACGGGCCGTGCCACACCGTGTACGACAGCACGATCAGGCCACCCGGACGAGTGACCCGCACCATTTCGTCGGCCATGACCCACGGCTGCGGCACATGCTCGGCGACGTTCGAGGAGAAGCAGATGTCGACCGCATTGTCGCGGAACGGCAGTGCCATGCCGGACCCGCGGACCGCACCGGTCACCGACAGTCCGGCGGCATGCATCTCCGATGGGTCGGGTTCGACGGGGATATAGCGTGCACCGGTCTTGACGAATTCGTCCGCGAAGTAGCCGGGGCCGCCGCCGACATCCAGGATGGTCGCGCCATCCAGGCCGTGTCCGGTGACATCTGTGTAGAAGTCGCCGATCATCGCCGCGCTGTCGGCGGCCAGACCGCCGTAGAACAGTGCGGGATCGGTCTGCTCGAACCGGAAACTGCCGAGCAGCCGCAGCGACCGGCGTAAGGTCGCCCGCCGCGCGAACCGGGACATGGCTCGTCCGCGCCGTGCGGCGTGCGCCATCACGGCCTGGGCTGGCTCGGTTTCAGCTCTCGGCACGGCGCAGAGTCTCGCATAGTGCGGTCAATGCGCCGCCGTCCCGCCTGCCCAGGGTGGGAATTCCCGCGCGGTGCGGACGGGCCGCTCGGTGGCGCGGGTTAGGGTGTACGGCGATATCCGTGACCTGCTGACCGAGAGAAGCTCCACCGTGCGCGAAGTCCTCCTGCTGTGCTGGCGTGACACCGGGCACCCGCAGGGCGGCGGCAGCGAACGGTACCTGGAACAGGTCGGCGCGCAGCTCGCCGCACGCGGGGTCAAGGTCACCCTACGCACCGCGCGCTATCCGGGCGCACCGAAGCGGGAGCGCATCGACGGCATCGATATCAGCCGGGCGGGCGGACGGTTCTCCGTCTATCCGCGGGCGCTGGCCGCGATCGCACTCGGACGGCTCGGCATCGGGCCGCTGCGTGGGCTGCGGCCCGATGCGGTGATCGATACCCAGAACGGGATCCCGTTTTTCGCCGGTGCGGCGACCAAGGCGCCGTCGGTGGTGCTTGTGCATCACGGCCATCGGGAGCAGTGGCCGGTCGCCGGACGGTTCGTCGGGCGGATCGGCTGGTGGATCGAATCGCGGCTGTCCCCTCGGGTGCATCGGCACAACCAATACCTGACCGTTTCGCTGCCCTCGGCCGAGGAACTGGCCACGCTGGGGGTAGACGGTTCCCGCATCGCTGTGGTTCGCAATGGCGCTGAACCCGTTCCCGTGGACGCGCCGACCGGCTGCGCCGAGACACGCACCGAAGAGCCGCGCATCGTGGTGCTCTCGCGACTGGTGCCGCACAAGCAGATCGAAGACGCATTGGAGGCAGTCGCTCGACTACGGAGTCGGATACCCGGCCTGCGGCTCGATGTGATCGGCGACGGCTGGTGGGCGGACAACCTGAAGGCCGACGCGCGTGCCCTCGGCATCGCCGATGCGGTCACCTTCCACGGCCACGTCGACGAGCGGCGCAAACACGAATTGCTCGCGCGCGCATGGGTACATGTGCTGCCGTCGCGTAAAGAAGGCTGGGGCCTGGCCGTCATCGAGGCGGCGCAACACGGGGTGCCGACGATCGGTTACCGAAGTTCGCGTGGACTCACCGATTCCATTGTCGACGGGGTGACCGGGGTGCTCGTCGACGATGTGAGCCAGCTCTGCGAGTCCGTCGGTGAGCTCATCGATGACACCGAGGCGCGTGCCGTCATGGGGGAGAAGGCCCGTGCTCGTGCGCGTGAATTCTCTTGGGAGCAAACCGGGAACGGTGTGTACGAGGTGCTCGCGGCAGCGGCTCGAGGTGAACACACCTCCGGGCTCATCCCACCTGGGCCCTGATCAGCTGGCGTCTGCTGGCCAGGCGAATTCGTCGGTGACGGTGCGGCGTTGCGTTGGCGAGGCCTGTGCATTCGATCTGGTCGGCGTGGTGCGTCGGCTCCAGTCCGTTGGGCTCGTGCGGCTTGTGGGTGACTGTGCGGCGTCGCGTTGTCGAGGCCTGTGCATTCGAGCTCGGAGTCGGCCTGGTGCGGTCGGCTCTAGTCCGGCAGCGGTCGTGCGACTGATCTGTCGGTGATCCGCGCGCGGTGTCGTGGCCAGTGGGGAGTCGGCGCATGGTGTGCTCGGATCCAGCCTGGTTGCGGTTCTATCGCATATCCAATGAGTATCGCGCAAAGGGTATGGCTTGTGCGAGATAGCGATTGGGTGTGCGTGGTGCAGCTCGGTGGGAACGCCGTCAATGGGTTTCATGTCGTGGGCGCAATATGGCTGCTAGCAGCAGGCCACCGACCAGGAGGGCGGCCCAGAGGATGTGGGCGGCGTATGCGATCGCACGGTGTGTGGACTGTGCACCTTTGTCTGTGGTGTGGGGGACGCGGTAGAGGGCCAGTTGGGAGTCGGCGTAGACCGATTCCAACTGGGCGAGCGTGGTTTCAGACTCGCCGAGCGGTCCGGGGGTGGTGCGTTCGACGAGAACCCAGCCGACTCCGAACTCACCCAACCGCTGTGCCGAATCACCATGCAGCAGGGCGGTTTCCACCTCCCGCGCCCTTGCTCCCTCACCGGCCACGGTGCGCCCGTGCACCGGAAGCTCACCGGTCTGCAACACATCGCGCGGCAGCATCCGCGGCGCCGGATCCAACACCGCCACCTTGCCGCTGTACGGAAACTTCCGAAACATCCCACCGGGCAATACCGCAATATCTCCGGGCCCGTCGATCCGCTCCGCAACCCGCTGCCAGCCGATCGGATAATGCACCGGCTTCAGCGCGCCACCGACGCCCCAAGCCAAATCGAACAGCGGCAGGACCAGCAGCGCAATGAATACCGTTGCGATCAAAGCCATCCCAGCCGAGCCGGCGGACTCCTTCGCCACGAAGCGCGCTGCGACGGCTCGACACCCAGCGGCGGCGCACAGCGCATAGGCGGGCATGGCGAGCGCCACATACTTCTGCGTATCCCGCAACAACCCCGCCCCCGGCACATGAGCGACAAGCCATTCCATCCCGCTCATACCCCACGACGTCGCCCCGAGCGCGGGCAGGATGATTGCGAAAGCCGCTAGTACCAGTAGCGCGCGGCCAACTCGCAGGCTCCCGCGGTCGCTGCCGTCAGCGGAAGCGGCGTTGTCTACCCTTGCGGGGATTTTCGCAGCTCCGAGGGACTCCGAATGGGTTGTAGGGCTCTCGGACTCGACGTTATGGGATCGGCCGATTGCCGTCTCTCCGGTTTTCCCGACCTGTGCTTGCGTCGAATCGGTTGTGGTCGTGTCGGGTTCGACGTCACGTGAATGGCCGATTGCGGCATCGCCGGTGGTCTGGCCCTGTGGTTGCGTCGAATCGGTTGTGGCCGTGCGAGGTTCGATGTCAACGGCATCGAGGCGGGAGGTCGCGGCGCCGTTAGGGATTTCGGAACCAGGGGCTTGTGGATTGGTTGTGGGGGTAGTGGATTCACTGGCACATGCGGTGCTGGTCGGTGGTGTGGTTTTGCCTTTTTTCGCGCGCCAGCTGGACGCCCGCGAGCGGCACCTCGGTGACCTACACAGATATCGACGCACGCGAGGCCATGCTGGCCGAGGGCGCGCTGGCTCGACGATTCCGGGGGGAGCACCCGATTTTCCGGCGGTGGTGCGGATGCCGATGGCTACGAGGGCGAGGAGTAGGGCGGTGGCGATCAGGGCGAGGGGAGTGGTGCGGGAGCTGGGGACCGCGTCGGCGTTCCAGATTCCGCCGAGTCCGGCCAGCGAGCCGAGTGTGCCGAGGGCAGGTTCGGCGCGGGCGGCGAAGGCCGCGATTCCGGCCGGGTCGGAGGGCGCGGTCCCGGCACCCGACAAAGCCGTCGCCGCCAACCAGGGCGCGGACGCCGCCGAGAGCAGTACCAGCGCCCCGAGCACATTTCGTCGCCCGACCAGCACCACCGCAGTCGTGCCCGCCAACAGAGCACCAGTCGGCGTCAGCCCTGCCACCGCAAAACACCCGGCCAGGGCACCCCAGGAACCGACCGCGCCCGCACGTGTCCCCGCGTCGGAGTCGTTCTTTCGTCGGCTCATGATCCGAATTCGATAGGCAGTCAGCGCGGCCCAGGAACCGACCGCGCCCCCAAGTGCCCCGGTGTCGGAGTCGTTCGCCGGTCGGCGCTTGATGCGAGCTCGATAGGTGATCAGTGCGGCCCAGGGACCGACCGCGCCGCCGCGGACGCCCGTGTCGGAGTCTTTTACCTGTCGGCGCTTGATGCGAGTTCGACAGGCGGCCAGGGTGCCCCGGGGATCGGCTGCATCGCCGCGTGCCCTCGTGTGTGAGTCGTTCGTTCGTCGGCCCCTGATCCGAATTCGATAGGTGGTCAGCGCGGCCCAGGGACCGACCGCGCCCCCGCGTGCTCTCGTGTCGGAGTCGTTTGTTCGTCGGCGCTTGATGCGAGTTCGACTGGCGGCCGGTCCGCCCCATGGCCCCGCGTCGGAGCCACTAGCCCGTCGTCCTCTTTCGCGAATTCGGTAGGCGGCCAGTGCGGTCCATGGCAGGGCCGCGTAGCCGGTCAGCAGGCTCCAATGGCCTTGGAGCAAGCGTTCGGCTACGTATGGGTTCCAGAGCGCGGCGGTGACGGCGACCAATTGCGGTCCGAGCGATACCCGGAGCAGTTCCCTGGCCAGCACCGCGGCCCCGTACCCGGCCGCCCACAGCGCCATGAGCAGGATCGTCTTGACGATCAGCCCGCCGTCGACGATCGGGGACAGTGTGGCAAGCAGCACATCCTGCGGAACCGCTCGCGGAGCGGCGTCGCCGAGCCCGAGCGCCGAGTCGGTCGGATACGACCGAGGTGTGCTCACCGCATCTCGCAACAGCAGGTAGCCCGGGCCCAACAGTGGCCCCGCGGTCACCACTGCCAGCGATCCGCTGTAACCGGCGGGGACGAACCTTGCCCACCGGTTGCGTCGAGCCTGGCCGCTGCCACTCACGCCTGTGCACCTTACGTACCGCCGAGCAAACCACCACGGCCCGGTACCGACCGCCTTCTTTCACGGGGAGTACAAGCGCTCTGGTACCCGCGCCAGCTCTGCGGCGAGGTGGCGGATTCGCTCCAGTGCCGCCGCCGTCGACGAAGCGCAATGCCGAACTCATCTTGCTCGCCGGTTCGACGGGCATAGTCACCGTTTCGCTGTTCCTGGTGGAGGCGAGGAATATTCGGTCACCCGGGGTATCGCCAAGTACGGTCTGGCCTATCCGGCGCATCTCGCGGTGCGACGCTTCGCCCCGTTTGCCGATGCACTGCTCTTACCGTCAAGCGGGTGTGCGGCCGAGGGTGATGTGGCGTCGGTGCAGCCGGTCTGCATATCGATCTACCACCGGTCTCACAAACCAGGCGATCGCCGAGTCCGGCTGATGGCCGAGTCCGGCTGATGGCCGAGTCC
>NZ_BDAZ01000065.1 GCF_001612725.1 Nocardia anaemiae NBRC 100462
GTCCAGCTGATCGCCGAGTCCAGCTGATCGCCGAGTCCAGCCGATGGCATCGGCCACCCCGAACGCGCCATCGAACTTGGTCGTAGCGACGAGGCCAGAGCCCTGCGGGTGACGAGGCCACCGAAGTTCGCATTGTGGTCGCCGGTGCCCGCATGGGCCATACGACCAGGCCGTAGTCACCCTGCAAACCTCGAAACTCGATCCCTCCCGGAGGGTCAGCGGCGGATGGTCGGTGAGCGCACACGAGGCCTCGGCTCGGGATGACGCAGGGTGACCTCGATGGTGGGCGCGTGCGGGGCGCGGGGTGGTGGGGTGGGACGATTGCCGCGTGCCTGCTGTCCGTCGTCTTCCCGTTGTGGCGGATCTGACGTTGGTCACGGCAGGGGCGATGACGGCCAATGTGGCGGGATATCTGCTGCAGATGCTGGCCAGCCGCTGGTTGGGGGTCAGCGGATACAGCGAATTCGCCAGCCTGCTCGCGGTGCAGCTGTTGTGTGCGGTGCCCGCGCTGGCGTTGCAGAACGTGGTGGCCAGGGAACTGGTGCGCGGTGCGGGCGTCGCGGTGCTGCGCGGGTTGCAGTGGCGGTGTGCGGTGATCGTCGCGGTGGTCGCCGCGGTGCTGGTACCGGTTGTGACGACAGCACTGGATGTCGGCGTAGTCGCCAGCGCGGCCGCCCTCGGCGCGGCCCCCGCCTTGGTACTGCTATCCGGTGAACAGGGAATCCTGCAGGGCAGCAGGCGTTTTCGAGCCTTGGCCGTAGTGCTGGGCGCGGCCGGAGTAACGCGCGTCGTCCCGGCGTTGGTGGTCCTCGCGGCGGGTGGCGACACAGCGCCCGCATTGTGGGCCGCCGCGATAGGAATCGTCGTCGCGGCCGCATTCGCCCGCGCCACTGCGGGCTCGCCCCTCGCACGCGTTCGCGCCCCTGTGACGGATCGGTCGCCGGACGTCACCTCACAAGGTCCGCCAGGTGGCGCTGCCGCCGAGGCGCCGATGCCTGGATTCGCGGTCGGAGTGTTGCCGGTGTTGCGTGCGGCGCAGGTGCAGGCGGCGTTGATGGCATTGTCGTCGGCGGATTTGATCGTCGCGCGGATCGTCTTGGACGAGGCGGATGCGAGCCGGTATGCGCTCGGTGCGATCGCGGCGAAGATCGCGTTCTGGCTGCCGCAGGCCGTGGGGGTCGTGCTGTATCCGCGGATGGCGCAGCCAACGCATTCGGCGCGGGCGATCCGGGATGCACTGGCAGTGCTGTCGGGCATCGGAATCGTGGCGGTATTGGGCGCTGCGTTGGCGGCACCGGTCGCGCCCTTGTTCGCGGGACAGGATTACGCGCCGATCCAAGGCCTGCTGTGGTTGTTCGCCCTGCAAGGAGCCATACTCGCGGTGCTGCAGGGTGCGTTGCTTTCGGCGATCGCGGTGGACCGCACCGCCCTCGCCGCGGTGACCTGGCTCGGCCTGGTGGCCGAGGTGGTGCTCATGACCTGCTTCGCCCGCTCGGTTCCGGCGCTGATCACCACCGCCCTCGGTGTCGCGGCCGCTACCACCATGTTCGTGGCGGTGATCGTATTGCGTACCGCCGACCGCGCCGGGACCGCCGAACGTATTTGACCGAAGCACAATCGACGCGGGGACGACAGAACACCCATCGCGCAGCCGTCCGCTCACCTAGCATCACCAGCATGATCACCGCTGTGCACACGCTGGTCTACGCGGAGGATCCGGACGCGGCCCGCGCCTTCTTCCGTGATGTTCTCGGCTGGCCGAATGTCGACGCCCACGGTGGCTGGCTGATATTCGGAACGGGGCCGAGTGAGCTCGGGGTGCATCCTGCTGATGGGCCGCCGCGCCATGAGATTTCGTTGATGTGCGATGACATCGAGCAGACCATGGCGGAATTGGGCAGTCGTGGGGCGCAATTCGTGGGTGAGATCGCCGAGCGGAGTTTCGGACGCTGCATCGATATGAAGATTCCCGGCGCGGGACTGATGCTGCTGTATCAGCCGTCGCATCCCGTCGCCTACCCGTTGGCGCCCTGAATCAACCCAGGCCGAAACGAACTCGGCTCCCCGACATAACGCCGGGGAGCCGAGTAGCGGAACTAATTGTCAGAGATTCTTCTGGATCCGGATCTGCTCGGTCGGAGCGTCATCCCCGCCACGACCCGGCCCACGCCGACCCGCACCGACCGGGGCGGACTCGCCGCGGATACCCAGGAACACACCGGCGACCACGGCGATGACACCGAGCACACCGAGCACGATCGGCATGATCCGGCCGTACAGCGACAGCTTGTCGATGTTCTCCTTGGCCACCGAGATCTGCGATTCGATGGTGTTCTCGTCGAAGACCAGGTGCGACTTCAGCGCGGTGACGTCCGGGTGGTCGCCGCTGCGCGCGTAGTACAGGTGGATCTGCTCGCCACCCTTGACCACGGTGCCGGTCTGCGGCTCGACCCACAGGTCGCGGGTGTCGGTGTAGAAGCGGGTCATGGTGACCGGGTCGTCGCCCTCGAGGCCCCACTTCGAGGCGGGCAGGCTCAGCTTGTTGGACGGCGACTGGATCACGTCCCACAAGTTGGTCACCGGCACCGACATCTGGAAGTGGTAGACCTTCATATTGTTGATCTCGGCCTCTTCGATGAACTTGGCGTCGTAGGACTTACGCGCATTGACATCGAAGTACGGGTAGCTCTTCTTCTCGGTGCCGATCGGGAAGCGGTACTGCAGACCGGTGTGCTGGACCGGGTCGGCGATGCTCTGCATGTCCTTGTTCACCGTGACGGCGATGGAGCCGTTGGGGTCCTTGGCCACCGGCTCGCCGGACTTGCGGTCGATGGTGACCCGGTCGACGGTCGCGGTGAGCAGGCCGGTGTCGCCCTGCTTATCGATGCGACGCAGGGTCTGACCGGCCTGGACGGTCATCTCGGTGGCGTCGGAGGGCTCCTCGACCGTGAGGAACCGCTGCGAGATCAGCGGCACATTGGTGTCGACCTTGGCTGCGCCCTCCGGTGCGGTCAGCGATTTGGAGTCCAGGACCAGGCTGTCCTCGCCCGGCTGGTTCGTCGCGATGGTGGTGATCTCAAGATCGAGTGGAGTTTTCGCCAGTTTGCTGACGGTGTAGGTCGGGATCATCACTGCTGCGACGATCAACAACGCGCCCAGACCCACGAGCAGGCAGGCCACCGTCCTTCTGGTTCCGGCACTCAGTGCCATGCAAACTCTCCTCGTCGTAGAACACAGGTCTGTGCGGCGAGTACTGCGGGCGCGCCGCGGCACTCGTGAGCCCCGACACTAACAGCCCGATGTCGTACCATGCGCTGCCGAGGCCGGATTCGACCCAGAAATCGCCCGAGTCTAGCGCGAAATCTGAAACGGTGGGTTACCAGCTGGTAGAGGATCCGGCAGACTGGAGTTCGATGACCGCAACCCTACCCGCACCGACAACCGACGCACCCACGCGCACACGCGGTTTCGTGCCCGCCTTGGAAGGTATGCGCGGCATGGCCGCACTCGGCGTGCTACTGACCCATGTCGCATTCCAGACCGGCGCCGCGAATACGCCTGTGCTGGGGCGGATTTGGGAACGGTTCGATATGGCGGTCGCGGTGTTCTTCGCGCTGTCGGGATTCCTGCTGTGGCGTCCGCACGCGCAGGTGGCGCGCGGACTGGGGACCGCGCCGACGGTCGGCTATTACCTGCGGCATCGGGCGGCGCGCATTCTGCCCGCGTACTGGGCTGTGGTCGTCGCGGTGCTGATCCTGGTGCCGAGTGCGGCCGATACCGCTGGCCTGCGGGTATGGCTGTCGAATCTGGCGTTGACGCAGGTTTTCGTGCCGCTCACGCTCACCGATGGACTCACCCAGATGTGGAGTCTGTCGGTCGAGGTGGCTTTCTACGTTGTGCTGCCACTGCTGGCATTCGCGGCGGTGCGACTGCGTGGCGATGCCGCGCGCTGGCGCGTCCCCGCGATCATCGGGCTCGCGTTGGTGAGCCTGGGCTGGAACTTCATTCCGGTGCCGACTCCGGACGCCATTCACGCCGACAATTGGCTGCCCGGATATCTGCCGTGGTTCGCGGGCGGCATGTTGCTCGCCGAGCTCGTCGACAATAGGGATCTGCTATCGCCGAAACTTCGGCTGCTGGCCAATCAGCCGGTGATGTGGAGCATCGCGCTGGTCGCCTTCCTTGTCTCGGCCACCGATCTGGGCGGTCCGGCCGGGCTGACGCGGGCCGAGCCGTGGCAGTACGCGGCGAAGATGGGTTTCGGGGCGATCATCGGTTTCGCGCTGCTCGCGCCGCTGGTGCTGCGCCCGCCCGGCGCGCGTCCACATCGCTGGCTGGAATCCGGGGTCGCCGCGATGATCGGCCGCTGGTCCTACGGCATCTTCCTCTGGCATCTCGCGGTGCTTTCGGTGGTGTTCCCGGTTTTCGGAATCCTGCCGTTCGGCGGCAATTTCGTAAAGGTGCTCATCCTGACGATCGCGATCACCCTCCCGATCGCCGCGGCCAGCTACGCACTCATCGAGGAACCGGCGCGCCGGTTCGCGCGTGACCGCGATCGTGCCAAGGCCGCGCGGCGGGCCGAGGTGAGTTGACCGTCGTCAGTCGAGCTGGCGACGGATGTCGAGCAGATGGTGCCGCAGCTCGTGCAGGGTGTGCAGGGCCAGCCAATGCAGCGGACGTTCTCGAGGCTCGGGGAAGGTGAAAATGAGCGTGCGGTCCCAGTCCGAGGGGGCCAACCGGTCGAGGACATTGCTGAAGAGCAGCGCGGCATCCTCGAGTTGCCTGGCGACATCCGAGGGTCGCTGATCGGCATATCCGTCGTGTTCAACGCGTTCGTCGCGCCCCATCGGCTCCGGTGCCGGTGTATCGACCCGGCGAGCAAGCAGCACCCGTTCTCGTTGGGCGAGCAGCACATCCCGTACATGGCAGGCATATTCCAATGGTGACCACACCTTCGGCGCGGGGCGCTGCCGCAGGCCATGGTCGTCACCGGCGAGCAGTTCCGCGTATTCCGCCGCGCGGGCCCTGGTCAGCGCCGACACCTCGGGAACCAAGGCCGAGTCGTACTCGAATCCACACTCCGCGCAGTCCGTCATCTGGTCGAGGGTATTCCCTCAACGATGTTCACGTTGGGCGGGTAGAGCCGCGATGCCGAGGGCGATCACCGCGATCAACGCGGGCAGTTGGACCCACAGCGAGCCGCCCATGTATCCGTTCGCGGCGCGCCATGGTCCGGTGGACAAGGCCGCGGCGGCTGCCGCGGTACCTAGACCGGCAACGGCCGCAAGGACTTTCGACCTCACCTGCACGGCGAATCGGTTCGCGGCGAGTGCGGCAACAGTGAGTACGGTGCCCACCGGCCCGGCGATGATCGTTGCGACAGTGGCGATTCCGAGTGCGCCGATAATGCGATTGCCCCAGGTGGTAGGGGCCGACGCGCCGTCAGGGATTTGCTCGGCCGCGTGCGCGTCGGCGTCGGCGCGGCCGCGCGTACCAGGTGGATTTGCGGTGGCGTCGGTGCCCGCGGGTGAACGCGGCTCCGGGGCAATGGTTGTCGGGATCCCGCGCTTGCGTGGGATGGCGAGCAGGATCAGCGGGATGAGCAGAAGCAGGCCACCGAAGATGCTGAGGCGGTACCAGCGGTCGATGGGGAATGAGACGGTGATGGGCTTCGATCCGGCGACGTAGTCTTCCGGGAGCAGCCAGCCCTGCTGCCAGCCGTTGACCACGACCGGTTCGAGTACTTTGCCGTCGACAGTGCGCGCCTTCCAACCGACATTGGTGCTCAGCGGCAGGACCAAAAGCTGTCCCGATGTCATGGGCGCGGCGACAGGGTTGAAATCGGTGCGGTTCAGGCGAAGTCGGTCGACGAAGAACAGATCCGTCGGCGCAACCGTGACATCCGCGCGCCCTGCGGACAACGCGACCGCGTCGGTGGATTCGAGACCGGTGCCAGCCGCATCCGGTGCGGGGGCCGCACTCGGGAGGGTGGGGTCGGCCGAACCGAGACGGGCATTCCCGGCGAGCTCGGGCGGAAGTTCCGAATCGGCACAGACGCGAGCGGGAACCGGTGCACCAGAGCGCAATTCATCAGCGGTCGCGGTGACGGAGGTATGCACGAAGCGCCCACCGAGCGCAATCGTCGGCCCCTTCGCACACGGGACGGTGATCAGTCGATCCCCCGCGGCGGGCGCAGGGTAATCGGGGCCGAGTACCGATACCTCGGCGAGACCAGGCGGCTGCGTCTGGGCGAAACCGAGTGCGGTGCGGTCGAGTACCGGCTTCCAGGTCTGAATGCTCAGTTCGATGCGGTCGGTCACGGTTGGCTGCAACGAGACGCGGGTCGGTTCGCCCGGTTCGATCTCGCGAACCTGTGGACCGTTGCCGAGGTTTACCACTATCGAAACAGGTGCGGCGGGCAGCTCACCGAGCGACGGCGTCACGTCCAGCCCCGTCACCAGTGCCGGTTCGGGCAACTCGAGGGTGAGAGTCGGTTTGCCGCCCGCCAGATTGCGTACCGAATCCTCCGGTGCGGTCCAACTGGTGCGCGGATCCCCATCGGTCGCGGCGAAGGCGGATCCGCGCAGGTCACCGACATCGGCCTTACCCCGGGCAACGGGATGCGTGTGGTCGGTGAGCAGCGCTTCGAGCGCCGGGCCCTGTCGAGTCCGCACGGTCAACTGCGGCGTCACACGCACCGGTTCCGGCACCGAAAGAGTCCGTTCGAACGTGCCGGGCTCCTCCGGTGCCAGCGCGAGTCCCTTACTGCACCGCACCCGGTCCGGCGCATCGAAACACGCACTGCGCCCGGGGAATTCCTGTCCGAGATCCCAGGCCCGCACCTGCGCGCCCGCCGGGGTGGGCGGCAGTACGGTCCGATGCCGAATATCGACCCGCACTGGCGCGCTGCGGTCGGTGTAGTCGTCCAGTGTCAGCTCGCTGATCCCGAATTGCCCGCCGCGGGTACCGTCCTCGGTGCGGATGGCGGTGATGGTGAGCCAATCCGTCTTACCCGCTGGCAGCGAAATCGACACCGGCATACCAGGTTCGGGGATGCGCGCGGAAACGCTCCCGTTCGCGGTCCGCACCTCGACCCATTTCACCGGATCGCCGATCGCGGCCGCGCTGGTGGTCAACTGCAGTAGCCCGGAGCTGATCGGATGGTCGAGATCGAGCCGAAGCCATTGCCCCAGTGCGTGTTCAGCGCCGTTGCTGATCCACGCGGTCGACGGATCGCCGTCCACGACCGCGGCGGTCGAGCTGCCTGGCGCGGATCCGCCCAGCTGTGTGGCGTCGGCGGCGGAACTCGATGCGGTGATCGTCGCCCCCGACCATTCACCGCGCACCAATTCCGCACCGGGAACCGGATAGTCGGGCACCAGATTGTGTGTGCGGCGCGCATCGTCGGGAGCGCGCAGCGCCGAATTGTGATTGTCCACCCGACCGAAGTCGGCCTCCCGGTCCATCGGCGTATCCGTCACGGTCAACGGCCCGATCGGCAATCCGGCCGCGGACACGTCGGACGCGAGGAGTGTCGGCGCGGTCGTGCCGTCACGGCGCATCCGTTCGAGCACTTCCGGACCGCCCTGAACCGTCCCGACCGAGGTCATGGGCACCGTGTAGGCGCCGGGGAATGTTGTCGGCGCGCCTGTGCCGCTGCGAATTTCGATCGGTGTGCCCGCGGGCGATGCCTCGACGCGATATATCTCGACCGCCGGATACGCGGGGCGCAGATCACCGTCGGCGACCAGACCATCGGGCCGGACAGTCTCGATCGGGTTACCGAATTCGGCGACTTTGTGCAATCCCGGGGACCCGTCGATCGCCTGATGCGCCAACATCGGCCGGGTCGAACGCGACGTCTCCGGATCGAGATCGTTGCGCAACACCAGAATTCCGATGCCCTGTTCGGTCAGCGTCGCGGCGAGTCCGGTCGACGGCCTGCCGTCGGCAATCAACCGCTGTACCGAATCCATGGCCCGGATGGTGCCCGGCGGATTCAGCGGCACCGCGTCCCGGATCGCCCACGGCGTACTCGCGAGCGCCTGCAGTGGTTCGTCGCGGGTCAGCCCCCACACCTGACTGCCGAAGGGCGCGCCAGGCACGACCAGCGCTCGGGTGTCGGAGGCATGGTGGGACAACCACTGCGCCGTCTGCTTCCAGTACCCGGGCACTTCGTCGTAGGCGCCGCGCGGTGCGAGCTTCCCGGTCCAGGCCAGTGAGGTGGACAGTGTGAGCGCGGTGAGGATCAAGGCGGCGACGGCGACCGACTTATCGCGTTCGGGATGCGCGAAGGCATTGCGCCACACCGGCATCGGGACGGACGCGGGCAACGGCACCCGGCTCAGCAGATGAGCCAGGCCGAGCACCAATGGAATTCGAATCAGCGGTTCAAGCTTGTGCACATTGCGCAGCGGCGCACCCCCGGCATCCAGGAACACTCGCACCGAATCCGCGAACGGCCCGCTCAGTTCACCGACGAATCCGGCACAGATCCCGACCAGCCCGACCAGCAGGATCAGCGCGAACCGCCCGCGATACGGCATGGAGCGCATCGCCAATCCGGCCATACCGGCGGCCGCGAGCAGCCCGGTGGCCAGCACCGCGGCGGGTTGGGTCACCAGCACCGCGCCCGCGATTCGCTCCGGTGAGACGAACGGCGTCCAACTGTCGGTGCCGCGCAGCACCTCCCCGAGAGACGCCCACTGTGTGGTCACCCCCGAGGATTCGATGTAGTCCAGGAACGGCGGACTCACCTTGCCAAGCAACAGCAACGGCACCGCCCACCAGAAGGTGGCCAGCACCAGCAGCGGAATCCAGGCCAGGGTGAACCGCCACCAGCGCCGGTCCGGGCGATACGACGCCCACCACAGCAGCGCGGGCAGAAACGCGGCGACCGTCGCCACCGCGTTCACCGCCCCCATCAACGCCAGTGCCAGCGCGCTACCGGCGGGCGAGGCCGCACCGCCGCGCCGGTTCCGGTAGGCGGTGCCGAGCGCCGCGGGCGCGAGCAGCACCCACGGCGCGAGCACCATCGGCAGCGTCTCCGAGGAGATCGAACCGAGCGTGGTCAGCACCCGCGGTGACAGCGCAAACGCGGCCGCCGCCACCATCCGGGACCCGCGCGAGCCGATGCCGAGCGTTTCGCAGAGCCGCACGATGCCCCAGAACCCGGCGAGCAGCAGCAACGCCCACCAGATCCGCTGCGTCACCCACGCGGGCAGGCCGAGCACATGTCCGGCCGAGAAGAACGCGCCGTGTGGAAAGAAGTATCCGTAGGCCTGGTTCTGCACCTGCCCCATCGGGGCCTGACTGCTCCACAGATGGGCGGCGCGTTCGAGGAAACCCAGCGGATTCTGCGCCAGGTCGTATTTGGTGTCGGCGACCGTCAGGCCGGGCGCCTGGAGAAAGGTGAGCAGGAATGCCGCGACCACGGTCCCCACGAACCAGCCTCTGCCCAGCGGGGCGAAGTCATGCTGACGCGCCGCGCCGGAGGAACCGAGCGAATCGGTAGCCGAAGGCTGTGTTGAATCTGCGGCGCTCACCGGCCCTCCGTGGTTATCCGGGCTGCCGCCTACGGGCCTATCGCCCGCACCTCGCGGGATCAGCGGCTGCCGTACTCAACGTTGTTGAGTAGCGAGGAGGTGGAGTCGGTGCGCTCGATATCGGGCCGCGTGTTCTGCTGCACTGCCATCGTGATGACGAACACCGCGATCGCGCCCAATACGGCGCCCGCGACCGCACTCGCAACACCAGGGACAGCAAACTTCATCGCGGCACTCCAATACATCGATGCAGGCACATTCTGGGCCAACCTAGCAGGGCCGCGCGCGATCACCTACGTTCAGGCCACCGATAGCCGAAGCGAATAGCGGGGCGCGGGTCGCTCAGCTCGGAATCGCGCAGTGCAAACTGCCGAGCAATGTGCGCAGCTTGGCCGTGGTCTCGTCCAACTCGGCATGCGGATCCGAGGCGGCCACGATGCCGCCGCCCGCGAAGGCCCGCAGCGAGCGGCCGTCGGCGGCGATTTCCGCGCTGCGAATCGCGACCACCCATTCGCCGTCGCCGTGCGCATCGCACCAGCCGACCGCACCGCCGTAGAAGCCGCGCTCCTCTTCTATGCGCGTGATCGTGTCGAGGGCGAGATCGGTCGGCGTGCCACAGACCGCGGGCGTGGGGTGCAGCCGGATCGCCAGGTCGAGCGCGGTCGTCGCGGGATCGCGTAGGCGGCCGGTGATCGGGGTGGCCAGATGCCAGACCTCATGGGTATTGATCAGCTGTGGGCCGTCCGGAATGGTGAGTTCCGCGCAGACCGGCGCGAGCACCTCACGAATCCAGTCGATCACGAAAGCATGCTCATCGCGGTTCTTGGTGCTGGCCAATAACTCTCGCGCCTGCGCGGCATCGGCGTCCGGATCGGCGAGGCGGGGCAGCGTCCCCGCGAGCGGATGCAGCGTGACGGTCGCGCCGTGCCGTGCGACCAGCACCTCGGGGGTGGCGCCGACCAGCGTCGCACCCGGCCGACCGGCGGCCGTCAGGTCGACCGCGAAGACATTCGCATGTGGATGCCTGGTCAGCAGATGTCCCGCGACCAACTCCGGTTCCAGCGCGCTGTCGGCCTCGGCCAGCACCGATCGGGCGGCCACGACCTTGCGCAGCGGCTGCGCCGGATCGTTCAGCTGCTCGACCAATTTCGTCACCCGCGCGACATGCTCTGCCGGACTGGGCATTTCGGTGATGACCCGAACAGCGGGCAGGTCCGGCAGCGCTGCGGGCCGCCACGGTCCGACCGTGCGTTGCGCCCGCTCGGGAACGCACAGCGCGGCCGAATTCCGGGGATCGAACGGCAGGGCCCCGACGATCAGCTCGGCGGTCCCGTCGCGCAGCGCCGCCACCGCCCGCGCCGCCTCGTCGAAGGTGACCCCGGTCCCCGACGCGCGGATCACCCCACCGGGCTGAGCGAGCAAGAAACCGTTCATGATCCCTCGACCCTAACCCCGCAAACCGGGAGCAGAGCCCCTGAGCGACCCAAATCTCAGCGCCGCGGTTCCTTACCGGGCGGCACCATGAGCACCGGACGGTGGCAATGTTTGAGTACCGCGTCCGCGACGCTGCTGTGCATCAGCGCTCGAATGCCGGTGGCGCCGCGCGTGCCCGCCACGATGATGTCGACGTCCAGGTCGTCGGCGGTTTCGACAATGGCGTTCCAGATCGTCGATGTGCATTCCGCCGTGCGCGCCTCGGCGTTCAGACCGGCGAGTTTGGCCAGGCGGACGCCCTCGGTATTGATATTGCGGGCGTCGACGTACGCGACATCCTCGATCTCCTCGTCGGGAACCCATTCCGGCTGCATCACGCCGGAGAGTCCGGACAGCCGAGCGGCCTGGCGCACCATCGGTTCCCAGGCGGTGAGCACCACCGCTCTGTTCGCGGCGAGGAACCGACCGGCGTATTCGATGGCCCGCTTGGCATTTTCGGAACCGTCATAGGCAATGAGCATGAGATCGCACGGCACGATGACCTCCAGTTGGGAGTCATTTGGCTACGCCACAACATTACTCCGGACAACCGCGTCCCGAGGTATTGCCGCGCGCGGATAATCTGCTGCGGGAACGGATTGAACGGCGAATAACCGACCGGGCGCCACGGACCAGGAGCGGATATGCCCGATGCGAACGAACTGGTGTTCTTCGGCAGGCACGAGATCGACCCGCGGACGTTGCTGTTCTATGAATGGCGGCAGCGGCTCGAATCGGGCTATCGGGTGGCCGAGTTCGAGTCCGAGGTGCGCGCCTCGGTCGCCGCCGAACATGGCGAACCTGCCGAATGCTGGTCGGTTTTCGACCGACTCGAAAATACCGAACGCGATCCCGACTGGGCTTATGACGAATCCGAAACCGCGGCACCGCGGTCGGTAATGCGGCCGGTCGGGCCGATACCCGAGCTATTCGAGCGGATCCACGGCGGTTGGCTCGGGCGCTGCGTCGGCTGCACGCTGGGTAAGCCGCTGGAAAACGGATTCGTCTGGACTCCCGCGCGAATCCGCGGCTATCTCGAGCGGGCCGATGCCTATCCGCTGACCGACTATGTGCCCGCATTATTACCGCCGTCACCGGAATTTCCGTTGAATCCGACCTGGCCGGTTTCGGTGCGGGGCCGAATCGACGGTGCACCGCGCGATGACGATGTCGATTACACCGTGCTCGGATTGCAGCTATTGGAAACGTGCGGAGCGAATTTCACGCAATCCGATCTCGCGGACGCCTGGTTGGCGCATCTGCCATTTCTGCAGACCTACACCGCGGAGCGGGTCGCTTACCGCAATCTGATCGCCGGACGAAAACCGCCGCAGGTGGCCCGGTATCGAAATCCGTACCGCGAGTGGATAGGCGCGATGATTCGCGCGGATGTCTACGGCTATGTCAACCCGGGTAATCCGGCGCGTGCCGCAGAACTGGCCGCCCGTGATGCGGGGCTTTCCCATACCGGCAACGGTGTGTACGCCGCGATGTGGGCGGCCGCATTGGTGGCGGCGGCCTTCACCGCCGACGGTATTTCGGATGCGCTTTCGGTTGCCCAGCAATGCATTCCGGAACGTTCGAGGTTGCACGTCGCGGTCGCCGAAGTGATCACCGACCATGACAGCGGCATGCCATGGGAGCGGGCCATGGAAGCCATTCACCGCCGCCACGACCACTACAACTGGGTGCACGCCATTCCGAACGCCTGTCTCGTCACCGCTGGATTACTTTGGGGCGCAGGTGATTTCACCCGAACCATCGCGCTCACCGTGCAGGGTGGTTGCGATACCGACTCCAATGGGGCGACCGCCGGTTCAGTGGCCGGAATTCGCATCGGCGACCATGGCATCCCAACCCACTGGACCGACCCGTTCCACGACCGACTGCACAGCGCGGTCTTCGGCCACGACGGCAGCCGGATCTCCGAGCTGGCCCGCCGGACGCAGCGACTGGCCACTAGCCGTACCTGAGTCGGACCGGCCGGACCGTGCCGATTACCGTGGACTCTCATGCGGAAGACGCCTCTCGTCCTGCTCGCAATCCTGGCCGCCGTCGCGACGGCGTGCTCGAACGGTGACTCCGGCCCCGCGCCGTCGAAAGCCGCGACTCCCGCCGCGACGACCGGTTCCCCGGCTCCGGCCAGCACCACCGCCAAAGGCGACTGCGGCGCCGATTACCTGGCGAAACTCACCCTGCGCGAGAAGCTGGGGCAACTGCTGACCGTCGGTGTCACCGGTGCCGACGACGCCACTAATGTGGTGCGCAATTCGCAGGTCGGCGGCATTTTCGTCGGCGGCTGGACCGATAAGTCGCTGCTGGCCGACGGCCTGATCAAACAGGTCAAGTCCGCGGCCAAGGTGCCGCTGCTGGTGACCATCGACGAGGAGGGCGGCCGGGTCTCCCGGGTCAAGGACCTGATCGGCCCGGCCCCGTCGGCGCGGGTGACCGCCCAGACCATGACCGCCGAGCAGTTCCACGACGCCACCGTGACCCGCGGCCGCGCGCTGAAGGATCTGGGCGTCACGGTGGACTTCGCCCCGGACGTCGATGTGAGCAGTCAGCCCGACGATTCGGTCATCGGTGACCGGTCCTTCTCCGACGATCCCGCGGTGGTCACCGAATACGCCGACGCCTATATCCGCGCCATGAACGAGGTCGGCGTCGGCACGGTGATGAAGCACTTCCCCGGCCACGGTTCCGGCTCGGGCGATTCGCACACCGGCGCCGTCCGCACCCCGCCGTTGTCGCAGCTGCAGACTGTCGATCTTGTGCCGTTCCGCAATCTGGTCGACTCCGGTGCCGCCGTCATGGTCGGCCACCTCGACGTACCCGGCCTGACCACTCCCGATGTCCCCGCCAGCATCAGCCCGCAGGCCATGGCACTGCTGCGCGATGGGACCGGCTACGGCGCGGCCCCGTTCCAGGGTCCGATCTTTACCGACGACCTCGGCGGCATGGCCGCCATCACCAGCCGGATGAGCATCGAGGACGCGGTCGAGGCCGCGCTGGTCGCCGGTGCCGACAATGCCCTGTGGATCACCACCGATGCGGTGCCGCGGGTGCTGGATCGTCTCGAGCAGGCGGTATCGAGTGGACGCCTGTCCGCCGAGCGGGTCGACGCGTCGGTGCTGCGGATGGCTCGGTACAAGGGCGCGCTGCCGTCCTGCTGATCTGCCTGTCGTATGTTGTACAGCCGCCTTATCGCCGGGCACCCGTAGTATTCCTCTGCTGGACAGCTGAACAGCTGCGCCCGCGAATCCAAGGACATCGCGGTCCGAAGGATGGGAACCGAGTGCCGATAGTTCGCCGAACTTACGAACGCGCAATCCGACCCGCCGAACTTACCTTGGAGTAATATAAGAGATCGACCATGCGGTAGGAGAGTGATGGCGGGCGGAACGAAGCGACTTCCTCGGGCGGTTCGTGAGCAGCAGATGCTCGACGCCGCGGTCGAGGTGTTCTCGCGTAAGGGGTTCCACGACACCTCGATGGACGCCATCGCCGCCGAGGCGAAAATCTCCAAGCCGATGCTGTACCTCTACTACGGCTCCAAGGACGAATTGTTCCGCGCCTGCATCCAGCGCGAGGGACTGCGCTTCATCGAATCGGTGGCGCCCGCGGGCAATCCGCAACTTTCCCCGCACGAACAGGTACGCACGGCACTCGAGGGTTTCCTCGGATTCGTCGACCGCAATCGCAACTCATGGCAGGTGCTCTACCGCCAGGCGATCGGCCAGCAAGCCTTCGCCTCGGAAATCGAAAACGCCCGCGAACGCGTCATCGAACTGACCGCCAAACTCCTCGAATCCAGCGCCAAGCACGCCGAACCCGGCACCAACTTCGACGTCGTCGCCGTGGCCGTCATCGGCGCGGGCGAAGCCATCGCCGACCGGGTGGCCAGCGGCCGCATCGAAGTCTCCGAGGCGGTCGACCTCTTGGACGATCTGGCCTGGCGCGGCCTCGCGGGCCGCAAGAAAGCGGAGTAGCTCAGCGGCCCGGTCACTGCCCCAGCGCCATTGTCGTAGCAGCGCCACTCTATTCGCGGCTGTGCATCGCGAATAGGCGTGACCGGGTCTGTGCAAACGTGGGCAGTGGCTGGGCTTGCGGCGGTGTTAACGGGCTGCCAGAGTGCGGGAGATCAAGAGAGTGGACCGGCATGTGGGTCGGGGAACGGGGTGGAATTGTTCGGGATGTTGCGGCCGTGTTCGCATGGGGCCGAGAAGTATGGGATCGATGCGAGCACGTGGCGTACCCATATGTGTGGGCTGTGTTTGGGGCTGCGCGATGGGCACGGGCAGTTGGCGCGGGCGGCGACGAATACCGATGCGATCGTCCTGAGCGTGCTGACCGAGGCACAGACGTCCGGCTCGGTGGGGCGGACCACGGCCGGGCCGTGCGCGTTGCGCGGGATGCGGCGGGCCGAGGTGGCGAGTGCGGATTCGCCGGGCGTACTGCTGGCCGCGACCGCGTCACTATTGCTGGGATCGGCCAAGATTCGCGATCATGTCGTCGATGGTGACGGTTCCGTACTCACCCGGCGGCCGATGACGAAGGTCTCGAGCCGCTGGGCCGACCGTGCGCGAGCACAGGCCTCCCTGATCGGCCTCGATGTGGAACCGCTTGTCGCCGCGATCAATTCGCAGGCCGAGTTGGAGGCTCTTGCCTCGACGCGCGCGAGTATGCGCAAAACATCGGAATATGCGTCTCGCACAATCTCTCTCGACGAGCTGACGGCACCGACACAGATCTGCGGGGCGGAATTCTTCGCGCACACCGCGGTGCTGGCCGACCGCCCGGACAATGTCGCCGCTTTGCGCGAGGCGGGCAGGCATTTCGGACGGATAGCGCATCTCGCCGATGCCGTCGAGGACTTCGACGCCGATCGGACCCGCGGCCGCTTCAACCCGCTCGCCGCCACCGGAACCACCATGCCCGAGGCATACGATCAACTGCGGCAATCGGATTCACACCTGCGCAAGGCGGTCGCGGAAGCGAAACTGGACCAGGTCCCCACCATCCGCTGGATGCTGCTCGACCCGCTGCACGCCCTGGTGCGCAGGGTCGGCCGCGGCCTCGGCGCAACCGCCAACGCCTGCGGTACATCTCGGCACACCGCGACGATGCAGTATCCGATGCCACCGGGAACGGGATACGAGAAACCGCCGCGTCGCCCCGGCATCGGCGGGGCGCTGGCATTGGTCCTCGGCGTCTACTGCACCGGCTACGCCTGCTGCGCCGACCACACCAACCCGTGCGACGGCAAGCGCAAGGACGCTTGGATCAAGAACTGCGACTGCGGCGACTGCTGTGACTGCGGCGATTGCAGCTGTAACTGCTGCGGCAACTGCTGCGACTGTGACGGCTGCTGCTGCGACGGTTGCGGCTGCGACTGCTGACACCGCCGTTGGCGAGCCCTGCCGTTGCGGCACCTGTTCGTCATGCCGCGCATTGATTCGCCGGGATTCCGTGCCCGTGCAGCGAATTCTTGCGCGGCATGACCCGCATCGATCGGCTTGCCGGTGGCGCGCTTGTGTCGCGGCGCGCACTGATTCGCCGGTGATTCCCTGCGCGGGAGGCAAACTCGTGCACGGCAGCCTGGAAATGTCGAAGCCGCACTCCGAACCAGGAGTGCGGCTCCGACGTCGGGTCAGCGCAGGGTGGCCGTCAGGTGCGGATACCCCTTCTTCGGATGCAGCAGCGCCAGATCCCAACCGCCGTCGACCTGGTCGGCATACACATTCACTGTGGACGGCAGCAGAATCGGCTTACCGAATTTGACCGTGTAGCTGGCCTTTTCGGGAATCCGCCCCTCGACATTCGAGAGAATGTTCGCCGCCGACCACATGCCGTGCGCGATCGCCTTCGGGAAGCCGAAGGCCTTGGCGCCCAATGCCGAGGTGTGGATCGGGTTGTGGTCACCGGAGGCGGCCGCATACCGGGTGATCGTCTTCTGATCCACCCGAACGGTCCGCATCGGCGGTGGCGGAACCTCTTCCGGCTTCGGCTCGGCCTTCGGTTCGCCCGAGAGCGAGGTGCGCTGTTGGTGCAGGAAGGTGGTGACCTGACGCCACACCAGCTCGCGGCCGACATTCACCTCGGTGATCGCATCTACCAGCAGCCCCTTCGGGTGCTCGCGCAGATTCTCGATATGCGTGCTGAAGTCCAGCGGCTCGCTCACCGAGATCTCGCGACTGCGCTCGATCAGATTCTGCGCGTGCACCGCACCCACCGCGACGAACGGAAAGTCGCGTGCCACAACGAGTTGCATCGCCAGCGGGAAGCTGAGGATGAACGGATAGGTCAGCGGTAGCGAGTCGCCGAACCGCAGTCCGGTCGCCCGGCAGTAGGCGGCCAGGTGATCCGGGTCGACGCGCAGGCCCTGCAACCGGACGACGCGATCGGGCAGCGTCGATTTGCGCGCCGAGACCAGTGGCACCGGTACCGCACCGAGCGCGGCCTTGACGAAAAGGCTGCTGTTCTTGGGAGGTTCGGTGAGCGTGATCGTCTCGGTCATCATGCTCCGATCAGGCTCTGACCGCAGACCCGAACCACATTGCCGCTCACCGCATTCGATGCCGGACTGGCGAAGTAGGCGATGGTCTCGGCGACGTCGATGGTCTGTCCGCCCTGCAGCAGCGAGCTCATCAGCCGACCGGCTTCACGGGTGGCCAGCGGGATGGCCGCTGTCATGGCGGTTTCGATGAAACCGGGCGCGACGGCGTTGATGGTGATGCCCTTCTCGGCCAGCTTGGGCGCCTCGGCGTCGACCATGCCGATGACACCGGCCTTGGACGTGCCGTAGTTGGTCTGCCCGCGGTTACCCGCGATGCCCGCGATGGAGGATACGTCGATCACCCGACCGCCCTCCTTCAGCGCGCCACGGGCCACCAGGCCCTCGGTAATGCGATGCGGGGCAGCCAGATTCACATTGATGACCGAATTCCAACGGCCCTCGTCCATATTCGCGAGCAGCTTGTCACGGGTGATACCGGCATTGTGCACGATGATATCGATGCCGCCGAAGCGCTCGGTGGCGAATTCGGCCAGCTTCTCCGCGGCATCGGGCGCGGTCACGTCGAGCGCGAGCGCGGTGCCGCCGACCTTGTTCGCGGTGGCCGACAGGGCCTCACCGGCGGCCGGGATATCGGCGACGATCACGGTCGCGCCGTCGCGGGCGAACACCTCGGCGATGGTCGCGCCGATGCCGCGCGCCGCGCCGGTGACCACGGCGACTTTGCCGTCGAGCGGCTTATCCCAGGCTGCCGGGGCCACCGCGTCGGCCGCACCGACCCGGATGACCTGACCGTCGACGAAGGCCGACTTGGCCGAAAGCAGGAAGCGCAGTGTGGATTCCAGGCCGGACGCGGTGGCGGAGGCCTGCGGGTGCAGGTAGACCAGCTGGGCGGTGGCGCCGCGCAGCAGTTCCTTGGCGACGCTGCGGGTGAAGCCCTCGAGCGCGCGCTGGGCGATCTGCTCGTCCACGCCCGCGGTGAGCTCCGGGGTGGTGCCGATGACGACGATGCGACCGGACGCCGCGACGCTGCGCATGGCGGGCTGGAAGAATTCGAACAGCTGCGAGAGATCCTCGACCGTGCCGATGCCGGTCGCGTCGAATACCAGCGCGCCGTACTTCTGACCCGCGGCGGGCGCGTCGGCGAAGGTGTAGTCCGAAAGCAGGGTACGCACCGGTTCGGCGACCCGGCCCTTGCCGCCGAGCAGCACCGGACCGGGCAGCGGCGGCTCACCGGCCTGGTAGCGGCGCAGGTTCTCCGGCTGCGGCAGGCCCAACTTACTTGCCAGGAACTGGCCGGGAGCGGAGTGTACGAACGATCCGTAGAGGTTGGGAGCACCCTTGCTCTTGCTGGCTGCCACTGTTTCTCCCTTTTCTCGTGTGTCGTGGTTTCGGCCCGCCGGTGGCTGCGTTGCCGTGATCTGCGCATGCCCCGGCGCGAATTTTCGCAGACTTGCGGGGGTACGGTGTCGACAACAAACTTACTCCAGAGTAAGTTTAAAGTAAACCAACCGCGACGGGGCGCCGATCTGCGCGGATAGTTCCGTGTCGAACGGCCCACCGGGCACCCGACGAGACCTTGGAGACTCGAGTGACAACCAAAGCCCGTTCAGCGAAGAGCACGGCAAAGAAGGGCCCACGCCCGGTTGCGATCGTGGGCGGTAACCGGATTCCGTTCGCCCGCTCCGATAAGGCCTATGCCCACGCCTCCAATCAGGACATGTTCACCGCCGCGCTGGACGGCCTGGTGAGCCGGTTCGGTCTGCAGGGGGAACGCCTCGGCATGGTCGTCGGCGGCGCGGTGCTCAAGCGGGTCGGCGAGCACGGCATGGTCCGTGAGAGCGTGCTCGGCAGCAAGCTGAGCCCCTACACCCCGGCCCACGATCTTCAATTGGCCTGCGGCACCGGGTTGCAGGCGATCGTCACCGTCGGTGACGCGATCGCCGCCGGTCGTATCGATGCCGGTGTCGGCGGTGGTACCGACACCACCAGCGATGCCCCGATCGGGGTCAGCGAATCCATGCGCGAGTGGATGCTCGACGCCAACCGCGCCAAAAGCAACAAGGACCGCCTCAAGCTGGTCGGTCAGCTGCGTCCGGCGATGCTCGGCATCGAAATCCCGCGCAATGCCGAACCGCGCACCGGCCTGTCCATGGGTGAGCACGCCGCCATCACCGCCAAGGAATTCGGCATCGCGCGCGAGGCCCAGGACGAACTGGCCTACCTGTCGCACAAGAATATGGCCGCCGCCTACGACCGCGGCTTCTTCGACGACCTGATCACCCCGTTCCTCGGCCTGACCCGCGACGACAATCTGCGTCCCGGTTCGACCATCGAGAAGCTGGCCACCCTGAAGCCGGTCTTCGGCACCAAATTGGGCGATGCCACCATGACCGCCGGTAACTCGACCCCGCTCACCGACGGCGCCTCCGCGGTGCTGCTGGCCAGCGACGAATGGGCCACCGAGCGCAACCTGCCGGTGCTCGCGCATCTGGTCGATTCCGAGGTCGCCGCGGTCGATTACATCCACGGCCCCGACGGCCTGCTGATGGCGCCGACCTACGCGGTGCCGCGTCTGCTGGCCCGAAACGGCCTGACCCTGCAGGACTTCGATTACTACGAGATCCACGAGGCCTTCGCCTCGGTGGTGCTGGCCACCCTGCAGGCGTGGGAGTCGGATCAGTACTGCAAGGAGCGCCTGGGCCTGGACGGCGCGCTCGGTTCGATCGATCGCAGCAAGCTGAACGTCAACGGGTCCTCGCTCGCCGCGGGCCACCCGTTCGCCGCAACCGGCGGCCGCATCGTCGCCTCCACCGCGAAGATGTTGGCGGAGAGGGGGTCCGGCCGCGCGCTGATCTCCATCTGTGCCGCGGGCGGTCAGGGCGTCGTCGCGATCCTGGAGCGCTAGACAGCCGACAGGAGGTGGCGTCCGGCTCGTCCGACTCCACCTCCTGTTCGGCGCCGCACTGTGCGAGTACTCTTCGGCACCAATCTATTTCGCGGTGACATCGGCGAACTCCCGGCAAGGCCCTGAGGACTCATTCGCGGGCGAGTGCCGCACGATCCTCGACCAGTCCGCGCGTGATCTCGGCGAGCCGATCCGTCGGAACCTCCACCGCGCCTTCGGAATTGATGACGATCACGGTCGGATAGATGCCGCGAGTGAGATCCGGGCCGCCGGTGGCGGTGTCGTCCTCGGCGGCGTCGAAGAGCGATTCGACGGTGATCCGCAGCGCCTGATCCTCATCGATGCCGCGGCTGTAGGTCTTCTTCAGCGAGGATTTCGCGAACAGCGAACCTGAACCGACCGCGGTGTAGCCGAAGCGCTCCTCGCTGCGCCCGCCGACGACATCGTAGGAGAAGATCCGCCCGACCTTCTCCGGGTCGGTGGCGCTCAGGTCGTAGCCGACCAGCACCGGGACCACCGCCATATCCTGCAGTGCGGCAGGCAGATTGTCGCGCACCATCTTCGACAGCTTGTTGGCCTTACCCTCGAAGGTCAGACCGACGCCCTCGATCTTTTCGTAGTGTTCGAGTTCGACCGCGAACAACCGGATCATCTCGATGGCCATGCCGACCGTGCCCGCGAAACCCGCCGCCGAGTAGGTATCGGTGATGAAGACCTTCTCCATATCCCGGCTGGCCAGTAGATTTCCCATGGTGCCGCGCCGGTCACCGGCGAGCAGCACGCCGCCGCGATAGGCGACGGCCACGATCGTGGTGCCATGCGGCGCGATATCCGATCCGCGCACCGTGGCCTTGCCGAAATCACTGCCCGGCAGGAGTTCCGGGGCGTATCGGCGCAGGTTCTCGGAGAAGGAAGACGTCGCGAACTCCATACCTCTCACGGTAACGACTCGCGCCCCGTGCGTCAGCGCACCGAACTCCCACCGGCGGTGGCGAATCCGATCGGGCCCGAATCGCGGCTAGTCCTATTTCGCGGGCAGCTCGATGTGACCGCCGAACGCCTTGCGCATGGCCGAGAGCATCTTGTCCGCGTACAGCGCCTCGCCTCGCGAGGAGAATCGCGCGAACAGTGCCGCCGCGAGCACCGGCGTGGGGACGCCGGTATCGATCGCGGCGTCGAGGGTCCAGCGGCCCTCACCGGAATCCGAGACCCGGCCGTCGAAGGATGCCAGCGTCGGATCGGCGTAGAGCTCACTCGCGGTGAGGTCCAGCAACCACGAGGCGACCACCGAACCACGGCGCCACACCTCGGTCACCTCCGGCACGTCGATGTCGTATCGGTACCACTCCGGATGTTCGAGCGGGGTCTCCTCGGCGGAGGCCACGGCATCGTGCGTCGCGCCGATATTGGCCTTGTGCAGGATATTCAGACCCTCGGCGTAGGCGGCCATCGCGCCGTATTCGATGCCGTTGTGCACCATCTTCACGAAGTGGCCCGCACCCGCAGGTCCGCAGTGCAGATAGCCCTGCTCGGCGGGTGAGGGCTCGCCCGTGCGGCCCGGCGTCCGCTCGGCCGCCTCGACTCCGGGTGCGATGGACTTCAGCAGCGGATCCAGATGCGCCACCGGCTCGGGCTCGCCGCCGATCATCAGACAGAAGCCGCGGTCCAGACCGAACACACCGCCCGAGGTGCCGATGTCGACGTAGTGGATACCCTTGGGTCGCAATGCCGCGGCGCGCGCGATGTCGTCGTGATAGCGGCTGTTGCCGCCGTCGATGATGATGTCGCCGGGTTCGAGCAGCTCGGCCACCTGGTCGATCACTTGACCGGTGACCGCGGCCGGGATCATCACCCACACCACGCGCGGGGTGTCCAGCCTGGATACGAAGTCCTTCAGATCGGTGCCGCCCTGGAAACCATCGCTGCCCAGTTCCGCGACGAGCGTGTCGACGGTCTTGGGTCTGCGTTCGTAGCCGACGGCGGTATGTCCGTCCTTGACAATCCGGCGCACGATATTGCCGCCCATCCGGCCCAGGCCGATCATTCCCAGCTGCATTCCATCCATCTCCTCGTCGCGTGTGGAGCCCTGGTGGCAGGGATTCAGCTCCGATTGTCCCGCGCGTGTGTAACGCGCGGTGCGCCGAACCGATAAACGGGTTGGCTCCGCGTAGTTGCCAGACCCCCGACCCGGCAACTACGCGGGGCCCTTCCATGTGCGGTGCGGTCCATTGCACGGGATTTGCTGGTGGACCGTGCTGTGCTGACGATGTCGGTGGTGACGATTATCGTTGGCGGGGCTCGCACCGTGCGAGCTCCTTGAAATCGAGCGGGGAGGACGGTTCGTGACGAGCGAATCGAGTACCGGACGGCACGACCGAAACGAAGGCGGCCAAGTCGGACTACGACAGCTCCTCGACTCGGCTCGTTCCGCCACACCGCAGCAGCCACCACCGCCGCGTACCGTCGCGCAACAGGCTCCTGCCGCGGATCAGCGGCCGCCGCAACCACCCAGGCCTCGGTCGGCGCAGCCCTACCAGGCGGCGCGGCATGAGTCGGGTGTACAGCCGCCGTCCGGACATCAGTCATCGGAGTGGGCCGGGGATGCCATGCCGACCGAGCCGCTGCGGACATCCCGGCGGCCCAAGGCAACCGGCGCACCGCGGCGTCGCGCACCCGAACAGCCGTCCAGACCGAGCGGGCTCAGATCGCCCATCGCCAAACGCATCGGCATCGGCGTCGGCGCACTGATCGCGGTGTGCGGACTGGCTTACCTCGCCGATCTTGTACTTTCCTCGGGCCATGTACCGCGCGGTGTCGTGGTGGCCGGAATCGATATCGGCGGCAAAGATACCTCGGACGCGGCCGCCCAGCTGCGCGCAGCGGTGGATCCGCGCGTCGACCAGGAACTGCCACTGCAGATCGGCGACGTGCAGACCAGGCTCACGCCCAAAACCGCTGGCCTTGCCGCGGATTGGGATACCACCTTGGCCCGCATCGGCGGCCAGCCGCTCAACCCGATCACCAGACTGACCTCGCTGTTCGTCACGCATACGGTGCCGATCGCCAGCACCGTCGACGACAACGCACTGGATGCCCAGCTCACCGCCCTGCGCGTGCACGACCGCGCCACGGTCGAGGGCACCATCGCCTTCGACGGCGCCCGCCCGGTCGCGGTGCCACCGGTACCCGGGCGCATCCTCGATGTGCCTGCCGCGCGTGCCGCGCTCATCGACAACTGGTATCTCGGTGCGCTGCTCGATCTTCCGGAGACGGCCGCGCCCATCGCCGTGCGCGCGGAGGCGGTCGAACAGGCCTTGCACAGCATCGCCGAACCGGCGGTGAGTGCGCCGATCGTGTTCGCGGGCAAGAACGATGCCGTGGGCAAGCTGGAACCGGAGCAGATCGCGTCCATACTGTCCTTCGCCCCCGACGGTCAGGGCGGTCTCGCCGCGACCTTCAAACAGGATGTCGCACTCGGGGTGCTCGGTCCGCAACTCGCGCCGTCCGAGGTCGAGGCCAAGGATGCGACCTTCGCCGTGACCGGATCGACCGCGACGGTGGTTCCGGCCGTGATCGGCGACAAGATCAATTGGGCGAAGACCTTCGAGCAGCTGCCCAATCTCGTCGTCGCACCGCAGGAGCGCACCGCGCAGGCCGTCTACGAGAAGGTGGATCCCAAGCTCACCACCGAGGCCGCCAATGCGCTCGGCGTCACCGAGGTCATGGGTCAGTTCACCACCAGCGGCTTCAGCGGGCCCTCCGGTGTAAATATCCGCGTGGTGGCCAAGAAGGTGAACGGCGCCATCGTCAAGCCGGGAGAAACCTTCTCGCTCAACGACTTCACCGGCCCGCGCGGCACCGCTGAGGGCTACGTCGAATCCGGCATCATCGATCACGGTCGCCCGAGCACCGCGGTCGGCGGCGGCATCAGCCAGTTCGCGACCACCCTCTACAACGCCGCCTATTTCGCGGGTATGGAGGATGCCGGTCACACCGAGCACAGCTACTACATTTCCCGCTATCCGGCGGCGCGCGAGGCCACCGTCTTCGACGGCGCCATCGACCTCAAGTTCCGCAACAACAGCCAATCCGGTGTCTACATCGAAACATCGACCACCGACTCCGAGGTCACCGTTCGCCTCTGGGGCACCAAGACCGTCAATGTCGAATCCATCACCGGCGAGAAGACCAAGCCCACCGAACCGACCACGGTCAAACTGCCCAAGGGCAAGGATTGCATCGCCACCGAAGGGGCGCCGGGCTTCACCATCTCCGATACCCGAGTCATCACCGACCGCAAAACCGGTCGCGAGATCTCGCGCAGCACGCGGACGGTGAAGTACGACCCGGTACCAGTGGTGAAGTGCGAGTAGATAACTGCTACAGCGGGGCTCGCATCAGCAGCACGTTGTACTGGTTCCATACCGACAGCAAGAAGTACAGGTCACTGCCGGTCTGATACGGGAAGATCATCGGCGCGTAGGCACTCGGCAGCGCGGTGCCGTCGACGAGCACCTCCGACTCGCTCCACGGTCCCTCCGGCGCCGGTGCGGTGCGCAGCACCACCGAATTCGTGGAATCGGTGGTGAGCATGATGAATTTGCCGAGGTGCTCGTTCCACATGACCGACAGCTCACTGACATCTCCGACGATCGGTGTGGCGTCCTTGGCCTCGGGCTTCCACTCCTTGCCGTCCCAGTACTCGTAGCGATCGAGATCGGCGATATCGGATTCCTTTGCCCGCGAGACGAATCCGGGATTCAGCCGACCGGCGGGTGTGCCGTAGCGGTAGATGTAACCGGCGTCCTTCAGGAACGCGTTCTGCTGAAAGTTCTGGTGCCCGTCCACATTCGCGCGTCGGGTGGTGGTCAGCGGGGTCCAGGTCCCACCGCCGTCACCGGAGGCGGCCAGGGTGGAGAAGTTGGTCGCCCACTTGCCGTGCTGACCCCATTCGCGCACCGACATCAGGCTCATGTACTGCACCCCATCGACCGAAATCCCCGCTGTCGGAATGAGACTGATCTCGATGCCCGGAATCTTCGGGCTGGGCAGCGGATTGGTCACGGCGTCGTCGAAGGAGATCCCGTGCGACGGATCCTTGGTCGAGCTGTGGAAAACCACCTGACTGCTCCAGGCGAAGACGCTGCCGACGAGCAGGTTGGGGAAGCCGAGGCCCGCGCTGTCGCCGAAGGCGGTGATCATCCGGCCGTTGCCGTCGTCCCACATGACGCCGAGGTCGGTGCCGAGCACATTGACGTTCTGGGTGCGATTGGGGCTGTCCATGCCGGTCATCTGGAAGACCGCCTGGGTCGGTCCTGGTAGATGCGGCAGGCCGCGTGGCTGTCCGTTGACGCCGGGAATGGGATTGATGCCGGGAATGGGAAGCACGAAATTCGAATCGGCGGCGGCCGGTCCGGCCAGCGCGACCGAGAGTGCGGCGGCGAATGCCCCGGCTCTGGTGAGTGCGGACAGCGATCGGTTCATCCGGACGATCCCTTCTTGCGCGCGCGGTCTAGCCCGGTCATTGTGCACCGTTTCGTGACCTGTGTCCGGCTGCTACGCGCTGGAGCCCGACATGTGACCGTCGCTACACTGAAGATCACCAGGAGACGGAGGCTTCGACAGGGGCTGGCCTGTCACCGCTGCTTAATGGTCGCTCGAAATGGCAAAGCTGTTCGGTACATCCAGCAGGATTTCGTGAACGCTAGGCGGTGGCTCCATGGGTGATAGTCGCGCGATACTTCGCAGTTGGTGGCGCGATCCGGCGCACTATCGCTGGTTCGTGCGGACTCTCGAATCCCATTCCGGGCTGCGCCTGATCAAGGCGATCATCGGTGCGGGCGGTGCGATCATGCTCGTGATCAACATCCTGATCTGGATGTCGCCCGCCGGTCCGGCCGGGACGGTGAACCGCACCATCTTCGCCGCGGCCGGTGCGACGGCGGTGGTGTGGACGGTTCGTTGGTGGCTGTTCCCGTGGCCCCGCGCGATCACCTCGCTGGCCATGTTGACCTGGGCGGATCTCGCGATCACGGCGTCGTGCCTGGTGGACAGCGATCGGGTGTACGGCGCCTTGAGCGCGATGCTGCTGGTGGTCACCGGCGCCTACATCACCTTCTTCCACAGTCCGAAGGCCCTTGCCGCGCATGCCGGATGGTCGCTGCTCACGGTGGGTGCGCTGGCCGTGCTGCTGGTGACCGATGCGCAGAGCAATGATCTCGCGCTGGCCGGTGCGATGGTCTTGATCATGGTCGCGGCCATCGTCGTTGTGCTGCCCGCGTTGCAATTCTGCTACTGGGTGCTGCGACTCGATGTGCTCTCGGATCCGCTGACCATGCTGCTGAATCGCCGCGGACTCGACTACTACGCGCACCGTTCTCGATACCAGCGCCAACTGTGTGTGATCACCCTCGACCTCGACCACTTCAAGGCGGTCAACGACACCTTCGGCCACACCATCGGCGACGAGGTGCTGGCCTCGACGGCCGAGCGGTTGCGTGCCGCGGTCGATGCCGATGCCGTCGTCGCCCGCACCGGTGGGGAGGAATTCGCGGTCGTCGATCAGTTGGATCGAGCGGACGCGCTGAGTCTGGGCGAGCGATTGCGGCGTGCCGTGGCTGAGACGCCCGGCATACCCGTCACCGTCACTGTCAGTGTGGGAGTCGCGGTGTGCGACTGCGGCACGGACGCCGGACGGCCGCAGTTGCTGCTGCGGTGTGCCGACGACGCGATGTATCGAGCGAAACGGCTGGGCGGCAATACGGTTGTGCTTGCCGAAGATTCGGAACACGCGACGATCCCGCTCGCCGAGCCCGTCCGAGAGATGGTGCACCGCACCGAATAACAACAGCGGCCCCGGAGATTCCGGGGCCGCTGTCTGCGAAATCTATTGGATCAGAACGCCGCTTCGTCCAGCTCCATGATGTCGTTGTCCACGTTGGACAGGATGGCGCGGGTCGCGGTCAGCTCCGGCAGCACATTGCGTGCGAAGAACTGCGCGACGCCGACCTTGCCCTGGTAGAACGACTCGTCGGCACCGGTCGCGCCATTGTCGAGTGCCTTGATGGCGACGTCGGCCTGACGCAGCAGCTGCCAACCGATGAGCAGGTCACCCACGGCGAGCAGGAAGCGCACCGAACCCAGACCGACCTTGTACAGCTCGCTCGGCTGCTCCTGGGCGCCCATCAGGTACCCGGTCAGCGTGGCGGCCATGGCCTGCACATCCTCGAGCGCGGTGGCGAGCAGCTTGCGCTCGGCCTTCAGTCGGCCGTTGCCCGCCTCGGACTCGATGAACTTCTGCACCTGTCCGGCCACATGGGCCAGCGCGACGCCGCGGTCACGGGCGATCTTGCGGAAGAAGAAGTCCTGCGCCTGGATCGCGGTGGTGCCCTCGTAGAGCGAGTCGATCTTCGCGTCGCGGATGTACTGCTCGATCGGGTAGTCCTGCAGGAAGCCGGAGCCACCGAAGGTCTGCAGCGATTCGGTCAGGTACTGGTAGGCCCGCTCGGAACCGACACCCTTGACGATCGGCAGCAGCAGATCATTGACGCGGAAGGCCACATCCTTATCGGCGCCGGAGACCAGCTCGGCGATGTCCGCATCCTGGTGCGCGGCGGTGTAGAGGTAGATGGCGCGCAGACCCTCGGCGTAGGCCTTCTGCATGGCCAGGCTGCGGCGCACGTCCGGGTGGTGGGTGATGGTGACGCGCGGGGCGGCCTTATCGGTCATCTGGGTCAGGTCCGCACCCTGGACGCGCTGCTTGGCGTAGTCCAGTGCGTTGAGGTAACCGGTCGACAGGGTCGCGATGGCCTTGGTGCCGACCATCATGCGCGCGTTCTCGATGACGTCGAACATCTGCGCGATGCCGTTGTGCACCTCGCCGACCAGCCAGCCCTTAGCGGGCACGCCGTGGCCGCCGAAGGTGACCTCACAGGTGGCCGAGACCTTGATGCCCATTTTGTGCTCGACATTGGTGACGAAGACACCGTTGCGGTCGCCCAGGGTCTGGGTCTCGAAGTCGAAGTGCCACTTCGGCACGTAGAACAGCGACAGGCCCTTGGTGCCCGGACCGGCGCCCTCGGGGCGGGCCAGCACCAAGTGCATGATGTTCTCGAACAGGTCGTCGGAGTCACCCGAGGTGATGAAGCGCTTGACGCCCTCGATGTGCCAGGAGCCGTCCTCCTGCTTGATCGCCTTGGTGCGCCCGGCGCCGACATCGGAACCGGCATCCGGCTCGGTCAGCACCATGGTGGCGCCCCAGTTGCGATCGGCGATGATCTGGGCCCACTTCTTCTGCTCATCGGTGCCGTTGTTGTAGAACACCTGCGCGAAACCCGCACCGGCGGCGTACATCTGAGCAGGCGGGTTGGCGCCGAGGATCATCTCGCCCAGCGCCCAGGAGACGGCGCTCGGGGCGCCGAGGCCACCCAGTTCCTCACGGACGGCGACCTTGGCCCACCCCGCGTCTTCCAGCGCGCGGTAGGACTTCTTGAAGGATTCGGGGAGAGTGACCGTGTGGGTCTCGGGATCGAAGGTCGGCGGGTTGCGGTCACCGTCGACGAACGAATCGGCCAGCGGACCCTCGGCAAGACGACGCACCTCGTTGAGCATCTCCTTGACGGTCTCGGTGTCGAGATCGCCGTAGGCGTCGCTGTCGAGGATGGTGCCGAGGCCGAGTACCTCGAAGAGGTTGAACTCCAGGTCGCGGACGTTGCTCTTGTAGTGGCCCATTTCTGTTACTCACTCTCCGTTGAGTTGGTGCGGTCGGTTGGTTGCCGTTCCCGCCCGTTGTCCGTCCACCGGGTAGCCTTGCCGGTATTCCGCATGCTACTCGCGGGTAACTTATCCGCCATATTACCGGTCGGTAATGGGGGCGCAAAGGCTCGAGCGGGCAAATGTGATGTGAAAAACACTCGAATGCGTTGCCGTTCGTCTACGGCTCGCGTAGGAGACGACCGAGCGCGTTTGCCAACGCAGGTCTGGCGGCCGACTGGCTGGGCATCTCCGAATAGCTGGCGACTACCGTGAAGCTGTGCGAATCGAGACGAGCGCGGGCCCCGCGGAGATCGAGCTCGACAAGCCGCGCAAGGCGGCGTTCCTACTGCTGCTCACGCATGGATCCGGCGGTGGTGTCGACGCGAAAGACCTTCTCGCCGTTCGCGATTGCGCCTACCAGCTGGGCGGCGCGGTAGCGCGGGTGATGCAGCCGTATCGGGTCGCGGGACGACGCGCGCCCGGGTCCGCGGTCAAGCAGGACGAGGCCTGGCTCGAGATCGTCGCCGACCTGCGCAAGCGGGTGAAGAAGGGTCCGCTGATCCAAGGTGGCCGCAGCAATGGCGCCCGGGTGGCCTGCCGCACCGCCATTGCCGCCGATGCGCGTGGCGTGCTCGCGTTGTCATTCCCGCTGCATCCGCCAGGTAAACCGGAGCAGACGCGTCGCGAGGAACTGCTGGCCGCGGGCGATATCGAAGTCGTCGTGATCAACGGTGCGAACGACCCATTCGGGATCCCCGACCCCGCCGATGCCACCGAAGTGCGCGTTATCCCTGGTCAGCCGCACTCCTTCCGATCGGGATTCGACATCATCACCGAGACGGTCACGCCCTGGTTGCAGCGCTGGTCACAGTAGCGGCGCTCATGTACAGCCCGGGATCTGCACGCCGAGGCTGCCTGTGACAGGTGGCGCGATATGCCACGCCTGCGCTTTGCGCGCCCCGTGTGAAATCTGATGTTTGCGTAGTGAGTTGAGGCCTGTGTGCTCTGAGGCGGATTCGGCGACGACAACGGTCGACCGCCCGCTGAACTCGGTATCGAACCGCCGCGCGTGCCCTCGACGATGCCGCCGATGAGTTCGACGGGTGTGTCCGAGGCGGCGGCGATGCCGAAAGACTGGGTGGTCGGCTGAGGCCTGCGCGGCTGAGATGTGCGTTGAGGCCCTGCGCGTGCTTTGAGGCAGATTCGGCGAAGGGAACGGTCAGACCTGCCGCGGACCTGCAGAATCGGACGGCCGAGTGTGCCACCGGTGCCACCGATGAGTCCGGCGGGTGCGTCGGAGGCGATGGCGATGCCGAGGGACTGCGTGGTCGGCTGAGGTCTGCGGGGGCTCAGATGTACCTGGTGCGTTGAACCGTGCGTGGTGGGCGAGAATGCGGCAGCGTCGGTCAGCTCGGGGATGCGGGTTCGACGGGTGGCGGGTCTGTCGGGGGCTTGGTGGCGATGACCAGTGCGTCGATGGCGTCGCGTTCCTCGGTAGGGCGGTAGATGCGGTCGGCGATGCGGACCCGGATGCGGTGCGGATCGGGGCCCAGGTCATCGATGATGTCGTCGGGAGTGAACAGGACCGAAGGGTCCTTCGGGCCGCCGAAGCCCTCGGTGAGATTGCTGGTGTCGTGTCCGAGGATCAACAGGGTGCCCTCGGGGGCGAGTAGATCGGCGAGGCGGCGGACCAGCGGACGGCGTTGCTCGGCGGGTAGGTGCAGGAAGACCATCAGCACGAGTTCGTAGGGGCCGGTTATGCCCGCGGCATCCAGGTCGGTGACATCGGCGCACTGCCAGCTGATCCGGCTGCGGACCGAGCGGGACAGTCGGCTCGCGATGGTGCGGCCCTTATCAATACCTACCTGTGAATAGTCGACGGCATGCACGTGCCAGCCGTGCGTGGCCAACCACAGCGCATTGCGTCCTTCGCCGCAGGCGAGATCGAGGGCACGCGGCAGTGCGGGCGGCTCGCCGTCGGGACTGTCCGGCATCACCGGCGCGTTCCGCTCCAACCCGTAGACATGCTCCACCACGGTGCTGTTCGGCGGCGCACCCCAAACCAGTTCACTCTGCGTATACCGCGTATCCCAATCGGCCGCGTCCATATGCGCGAGTGTATTGCCCGCACGCCGCCCGATGCTCCTGTGCCATGCGATGCCCGCCCAGCCGCGATCGCCCCACGACCCGCCCTGCGCTGCGTGCTAGGCGTGCGCCGTGCGGCCGCGTGGTGGGCGTGCACCCGTGACGGCCGCGCATTGCGCACCCGCCACGATCGCGAATCCCTCCGCCGTGTGCGTCGGGGATATCGTTGCTGGTCGGCCAGAGCTCTAGGCGCTCGCTTGCGGTAGCCAGTGCACCGGTGAGGTCTCGCGGATGTGGACGAGTACGTCGAAAGCGTCTGCGAGGGATCGCACTGTGGTGTGGGCGGTGGCGTCCTCGGCCGGATCGTAGATGCCGCTGATCGTGCGCAGCTTGGCCGGACCGTGCAGCCACTGCCGCACCGATTCCGGTGCGGCGCTGTGCAAGTCGATGTAGAAGGCGGGCAGATCCACTGTGCCGAGCGCTGCGTCGACCAGCTCCGGCTGCGGTTCCGGTGCCACTGCCATACCGAGGTCCCCGTGATGGAAACCGATGGCCACCGAGACGTACCCGGCATCGAAATGTTCGCGCAAATAGCTACCGGTGCCACGGAATTCGGAGGTCTCCGCCGGACCGGCGCCGAGGGTGAGGGCCGCGGTGTGGGCGATGCCGTCCCAATACGCGATTTTCACGCCGGTATCTCGCTGCCATTCGATGACGCGATCCGCGGCGGGCCGCTCATCGCGCGCGAAACCACCCTGTCCGGCGACGCTTTTCTCGTGGAATTCGACGATGAGCCGCAGATGTGTCAGTGCGTTTTCGAATTCTGTTGTGGTCGGAAGCTTTTCGAATAAATTCAAGGCATCGCGTGCGTCGTCGACAAAGGCGCGCCCGGGGTGAATTCCCTGATGGCGCTGCACATGTTCATCGATCTGATGCGCGGTGCGTATCGGGTCGAGGTGGGATTCGATGGCGGCCAACCGATCCGGTGCATGCCTTCGAACATAATCGAGCACCACATCGTAATCCGACGGTTCGGCGCGCGGCGGCTCGACGCCGAAAATCCGCACGGGATCTTCCGGGTGCTCCTTATTGAATTCACGAATCCACCCCAGTGCCGCCGCCATTTCGGCGGTCCGGGTCGGCCGCCACGCATCCGCGAGCACGGATTCGGGATCACCGGTGCCGGTTCGCACATAGGCATCGAGCCGCTCACCGGAACGCGCACTGTCCTGTACCGCGAGCGCGCGAAAACCGTATTTCGCCACGAGCACCCGGAATACCCGCTCACGCAGTCCGAATGTCTGTCGGGAAAACCGGGTCGACTCGCCGAGCCCGACCACGGTCGCCGATCCCAGCCGCTCGTTCAATTCCGCGATATCTGATCCGACGCTATTCGAACCCGTATCGAAAATCGGCCGTGCCTGTGTGCGCAGCCATTCGCGCAAATCCGAAGTGCCGGTATCCGATTCGCTGGATGCGAGGGTGGTGCCCATGGTCTCTCCCGAAGCTCGACGACTCGACTCGCCCCAGCCTCATACCTGAAGTGCCATTGAGGTCAAGTCGGTGGAACATTTCGCACATGGCCGCGGGCAGGCCGCGGCCATGCGCCGTGGGAAGGACTAGAGCGTGGCGCGCATCAGAATCACGTTGTACTGGGTGTGCACCGTGGTGACGAAGTACAGATCGCGCCCGGTCTGGTACGGGAAGATCGACGGAGCGTATGCGGCCGGGAGCTCGCGGGTGTCGATCAGCACCTCGGGATCGCTCCACGGACCCGCCGGTGAGCTGGCGCGTCGCATGACCACCGAGTTGAACGGGTCGGTGGTGAGTGAGATGAACTGGCCGAGGTACGCGTTGTACTGCACCGACATCTCGCCGACGCCCCCCATGATCGGCGCCGCGGCATCGACATCGCCCTTCTTGCTCCAATGCTCGCCGTCCCAGTACTCGTACTCGCCCAAGTTCGCGATATCGCCTTCCCGGACCCGCGCGATGTATGCCGCCCGGTTGCGCCCGGCCTGGGTGCCGTATTCGTAGACGTAGCCACCGTCCTTGACGAATGCGTTCATCTGGAAGTTGGCATTGCCGCCCTCATTCGGCCGCCGGGTCTCGGGTAGCTCGGCCCAGGTCTCACCGTTATCGCCGGAGACGGCGAGTCCGGAGAAATTCGTGGTCCACCGGCCGATATCGTCCCAGCTCTGCACCGACATCAGGCTCATGTACTGCACGCCGCCGACCGAAATACCAGCGGTGGGGATCCGACTGATCTCGATGAATGGAATCTTCGGGCTGGGAATCAGATCGCGCGCCTGGCCGAAGATATCGCGCACGACGCTGTCGAAGTAGATGCCGTTGGACGGATCGTGGGTGTGGCTGCGCACGAGAATATTGCTGCGCCACGCCCAGGTGCTGCCCGCGAGCAGATTCGGCAGGCCGAGTCCGGCGGTATCGCCGAATGCGGTCAGCATCTCGCCGTTTCCGTTATCCCACATGATCCCCAGATCGGTGCCGAGCACGTTATAGGACTGGGTGTTATTCGGGCTGGCCATGCCGGTCACCTGGAATACCGCCCTGGTTCGGCCGACCAGATTGGGAAGTCCATTGGTGCCGTTCAATACCGGGATCGGATTGATCGCATTGGGGTTTGCCGTGGCTGGGGTAGTCGCTGCGAGGAGCAATGCCGAAGCTCCTGCCAGTGCCGAGAGCAAGGCGGACGCGGTTTTGTGCAAGTCTCAAAGCCCTCCGGTTCTGGCCGAAGTGGCACGGTACGCACGCCCCCACACCGTGTGTCGTGTCACATTTCGGCTGGCTGGCAAATCGTTCAAGATGCTAACAGCGAAACCGCGGAAATTGGTGGCTTGAGTGATTCGATTGGAAACTTGTAAGCGTAGCGCTACCTGAATTGTGATCAGCGACTACGGGATATGGCCTGCCGCAGGATCAACGGCAGCTGGGAGGCCCGTTCGATGGCGAAGGTGCGCCGAGCCGAGGCGTGCCAGGAGCGATCGAAGAGTTGTTTGGCGCCCGCGACGGCGCGCGGGGGGCGGATGGCGATGCGATCGGCGAGCCTTTCCGCCGCCGCGATCGGATCCGCGGTCACCTCGGTGACCAGGCCGATCCGCTCGGCGTATGCGGCGTCCACGATATCGGCGGTCATGGCCAGCAGCAGTGCCTTGTCGACGCCGATCAGCCGGGACAGCGTCGCCGCGCCGGTCATATCCGGGACCAGGCCGTACTTGGCCTCCATTACCGAGAACTCCGCGTCGGGGCTGGCGAAGCGGACATCGGCGGCCATTGCGATCTGCAGTCCGCCGCCGTAGCAGTGGCCGTGCACCGCCGCGATCACCGGCACCGAGAGTCGACGCCAGGCCCAGCAGGCCTCTTGAAAGGTGTTGGTGCCGCGCCATGGCAGCGGTATGAAGCCGCGGACGGCGGCGAGCGGATCGCGCTTGGCCCCGGCGATGTCGAGGCCGCTGCTGAAACTCGGGCCGTTGCCGGACAGGATGACCGCGCGGACCTCCTTGTGGCCTGCGACGGCATGCGCGGTCGTGACGAGATCGCGCAGCATCTCGATGGTCAGGCCGTTGTGCTTATCCGGCCGGTTCAGCCTGACGTAGGCGCGGTCGTCGACGAACTCCAGCTCGATATTCGAAGCCATTCCCGGATCTTACCCGCGGGTCAGTTCGAGGGCTATTGCCTGCACGCATGCGGTTTGCTCTAATCGAACGCAAGTTACCGTCAACATTGACGGTAAAGAGTGGAGGAACCGTGCTGCCACCCGGATTGGACCCGCGCACACCGGTGCTCGTCGGCGTCGGACAGATCGTGCACCGCACCGGCGAGCCCGGCTTGCCCGGACCGGTCGAACTCGCCGCCGAATCGCTGCGCCGCGCGGGCGCCGACAGCGGCACCGGGGACCGGCTATTGCGCTCGGCCGATCTGATCGCGGCCGCGGCCCCGGTGACGAGGCCGTATCCGGATCTCGGCGGGTTGGTCGCGGCGGAATTGGGCGCCGCGCCGAAGCACACACTGCAATCCGCGCGATTCGGCGGTGACGCGCCGCAGCGCCTGGTCAATACCGTCGCCCAGGCCATTGCCGACGGACGCTGCGAGGTCGCCCTGATCACCGGTGCCGAATCGGTCGCATCCTGGAATGCGGCCACCCGCACCGGCGCCGCACTCGATTGGCCAGAGCAGGGCGAGGATGTGCGACCGACCGAGCTCATCGGCACCGAGCGCGGCCCCAATTCAGAGATGGAGACGGCGGCGGGGCTGTGGGGGCCGATCTACTTCTATGCGCTGATGGAGACCGCGCTGCGCGGACGGCTCGGCCTGAGCGAGGCCGCGCATCGCGAGCGGATCGGGGGACTGTGGTCGCGGCTCTCGGCGGTCGCGGCCCGGAATCCGTATGCGTGGCAGCCCGCCGAACACTCGATCCAGGATCTGATGACGCCGACGCGCACGAATCGCATGGTGTCCTCGCCTTATCCGAAGCTGCTCGTCGCGAACCTGTCCGTGGATCAGGGCGCGGGGCTGATCCTGTGCAGTGCGGCCGCGGCCGACGCGGCGGGCGTGCCGAGGGACCGCTGGGTCTTTACGCACGGCGGGGCGAGCGCCACCGATGAGTGGTTCGTCTCCGAACGCGCGGATCTGTCCAGGTCACCGGCCATCGCCGCGGCCGGGCGGGCGGCATTGTCGGGCGCGGGTATCGACATCGACGATGTCGCGCATATCGACCTGTACTCGTGCTTCCCGGTCGCGGTGCAGGTCGCGGCCGAGGCGCTCGGGCTGCCGATCGACGATCCGGCGCGTCCGCTGTCGGTCACCGGCGGACTCACCTTCGCTGGCGGCCCCGGCAATAACTACGCGACCCATTCGATCGCGACGCTGGCCGGTCGGCTGCGCGATGACCCGTCGGCCTACGGCTTGGCGAGCGCACTCGGCTGGTACATCACCAAGCACGCCATCGGTGTCTACTCCGCCCGCCCACCTGCGCGACTCTTCCATGCCGTCGAACCGGAAGTGCCTGTAGCACGGCGTGATACGGCACCCGGCTACACCGGTCCGGCAACCGTCGAGGCCTACACCGTCGCCTACCGCAAGGGGCCCGCGCCCGAACACGCCGACGAACCCGAGGCCGTGGTGATCAGCGCGTTGACTCCGGCCGGTGCCCGCATACTGGTTCGGGCGTCCGATTCGGAAACCGTCGCGGCGTTCACCGACGGCGACCCGATCGGCGCGGACGCCGATGTGATCGCCGCCGATAAGCTCATCATGCTCACCGAGAGGACCGTCTAATGAATTCAGCATCGCACAGCGACTCCGTGAGCGGTGGCGGCCGGGAGACGGGTGAGCCCGATCTTGTGCTGGTCGAAAAGCGTGGTCCGATAACGCTTTTGACCATCAATCGCCCGGAAGCCCGCAATGCCGTCAACCTGGCCACCGCGCAGGCCATCGAGGCGGCCGTCGACGAATTCGAGGCCGACGATGCCGCGCGTGTGCTCGTGCTCACCGGCGCGGGCGCGGCCTTCAGTGCCGGAATGGATCTCGTCGCGGCATCCAAGGGTGAGATGCCGATGACCCCCAACCGGGGTCCACTCGGCATTGCCGCCAAACCGCCCGTCAAGCCGATGATTTCGGCCGTCGAGGGTTTCGCGCTGGCCGGAGGGTTCGAACTCGCGCTCTCCGGCGATCTCATTGTCGCCGCGAACAATGCCCAGTTCGGTATCCCCGAGGTCAAGCGCGGTCTGGTGGCCGCGGGCGGCGGCGTACTGCGACTGACCCAGCGGCTGCCGCGCCCCATTGCCGCGGAGCTGGCACTCACCGGTGGCCGCATCGATGCCGAACGGCTCTACCAGCTCGGGCTGGTCAACCGGCTCACCGAACCCGGCGCGGCACTCGACGGCGCATTGGCGCTGGCGGCCGAAATCGTCGCGGCCGCACCGCTTTCGGTGGCGGCGAGTAAGCGGATCATCGATGAATCCCCGGATTGGTCGGTCGCAGAGGGATTCGCCAAACAGGGCGAAATCGCGCTGCCCGCGCTGTTCTCCAAGGATGCCGCCGAGGGTGCGCTCGCCTTCGCGCAGAAGCGCGAACCCCAGTGGCAGGGACGCTGATCCGATGTCCGAACGCGTCCGGGAGACGCAGGCGCAGCGGAGCTCGCGCATGCGCACGCGGCTCCTGGACGCGGCGGTGGAGAGTCTGGTCGAGGTCGGCTACGCCGGTACCACCACACTCGAGGTGCAGAAGCGGGCCGGGGTGCCGCGCGGCACGCTGCAACACCACTTCCCGACCAAGGCGGATCTGCTCGCCGGTGCCGTCGAACATCTGGCCGAGCGCCGATTCGCCCAGCTGACAAGGGAATTCGAGGCGATTCCGGTCGATGCCGATCGACTCGAAACCGCGGTCGAGCTGACCATGCGCATGTTCACCGGGCCGTCGTTCTGGGCGGCGCTGGAGATGTGGGTCGGCGCGCGCACCGACCCCGAGCTGCTCGCCGCTTTCCTACCGCTGGAGCATCGACTATTCGACCTGATGCACAACAGCATTCGCGATATCTTCCGTCAGGAGTTCCCGGATGACCCGCGCGTGCCGACCATTACCGAATTCACCATCGAGATCATGACCGGTCTCGCCATGCGTGTGCTGCTCACCGGCGATCTGGACCGCAATCGAATCCTCCGGCGGCGCTGGGGAAATGCGGTCCGGATCCTGCTCGGCACGGCGGATCCGGCAACACTGACGGTCAGGAATGTGGACTGATGGTGTCGAGCAGGACCTGCGCGCAGCCCGCCGGATCGTCGAAGAACGGGGTGTGGCCGCTGCCGTGCAGCGTGACGTGGCGGGCATTCGGCAGCACGGTGCGTGCCTTCCTGCTCTGGGTGGCGTAGGTCAGCAGGATATCCCGGTTGCCCCACGCGATGGTGACGGGAATGTCGGCCAGCGCACCGATTTCGTGCAATTTCGCATCGGTGAAGGAGGCAAGGGCGGGCTCGAAGCCGGGTGCGTCGGCCGCGTCGGCGGCGGTGTCGATGGCCACCTGTGGATCGATCGCCCACGGCTTGCCGAAGACCAGTGACAGGAATGCGGTGCGGCCCGCGGCGGTGCCGAGCACGTCGGGCAGCCATCGGCGCAGTACCAGGGCCAGTTGGCGGGATTTGCCGAGCGACTGTTGGCACCACACCCGGCCGGGGGTGTCCCAGAATCCGATCGGCGAAAATGCCGTGACCGAGCGGGCCGCACCCCGCGCGCCGAGGTTAAGGCTGATGAGTCCGCCCATCGAATTGCCCGCAAGATGCGGACGCTCGATGCCCTGTTCGGTGAGGAAGTCGGCGAGTGCTTCGGTGAGGGTGTCGACGGTGGTGTGCTCGATCGGCGCGGAACCGGCGAAGCCGGGCAGATCGACGGCGATGACATCGAAGGATTCGGCGAGGGTGTCGATGATCGGCTCCCACACCTGCCAGCGGCTGCCTACGCCGTGCACCATGACCAGCGGTTCCCCCGCGCCTGCCCGGTGGTGGTTCAACGTCGTCATAGCTGTGACCGTACAGCGATTCCCGGCGGTCGGACCGAGATTTCCGGCCACGGCCGAGGCGGGATTCGCGCTGGTAGTCAGCCGAAACGCCGGTACGATAAATGGTATGGCAACGCGTAAGGTCACCCTCTCGCTGGACGAGGCGTCCTGGGCCTTCGCCGAACAGGCGGCGGCTCGCGCTGGGATGTCGCCGTCGGCGTGGATATCGAAGGCAGCGCGTCGCGAAGCCGTTCGGACCGGCGTCGGTCCGGTACCCGATGTGACGGCGCTGGCCGGGGCGGACGAGGCGGAGCTGGCCGCCGCCGAGGAGGCGATGCGTGCGCAGGGGTGAACTGTGGACCTATCACCCACACGGTTCGCCGCGGCGCCGTACCGTCGTGCTCATCAGCAGTGATGGCATCAATGAATCACCGAGGCAGTGGCTGATCGCCGCCGAGGTCGTCGACGAGGACCCGCTGGACATTCTGGCTGTGCCCGTGGAGCGGCACGGTTGGGTGCACGCCGGGAATATCGGTCGCATCTATCGCGGCTGGCTGGCCGAGGCCATCGACGAGATGGAAGCGGATGCGCTGGAGCGGTTGGATACCGCGTTGCGCGCGGCCATGGACCTGTAACCCCTTCCCGACTGGGAAGTCGATCGCCGCGCTACCGCTTGACCCCGTACGGCATTATCGTTGCGGCACCACCGCGGTGGCCGTGTATTCGAACTGAATCGAGAAGAGGAATCAGGTGCGGACCTTCCTGATCGCCGCAGCGCTCGTCGCGCTGCCGGTACTGGCGGCTTGCGGCAACGACAAGGCCGCGGACCAGCCCGCGGTAACCCAAGCGGACCTCTCCAAGTCGCTGCAGGACAAGGGACTCAAGGACAAGAGCCTGGCCGACTGCGCCGCCAAGCTCTATGTGGACCAAGGCATTTCGCAGGAGGGCCTGCGCAAGATGATCAGCGACGAATACGACACCAAGGCCGCGGACCCGAATAATTTCGGCATGAGCCAGTCCGATGCCGATAAGGCCCGCGAGGCCAACACCAAGATCTTCACCGAATGCCGCGCGAAATAACGGGTTGACCTCCGCCCCGAACCCAGTGGGTTCGGGGCGTGGCCCGGTGAAGCCATTGCGCCACTACGACACTCAGCGGCTCAGGTCAGGGAGTTGACCGGCATAGTGGCTGGTCTGATAAAGTCGCGGACGCGCATAGCGCGCTGCCGATGTAGTTCAATGGTAGAACTTCTGCTTCCCAAGCAGACAGCGCGGGTTCGATTCCCGTCATCGGCTCAAAAGGGCCCTGACCAGCATATTTGCGGTCGGGGCCCTGTTGTTTGCGCAGGCCTACGCGGTTCGATCGCGGCGGTGTTTGCGGTGGCTCGTGTCGCACAGTGGGTAATTCTTCGAGCGACGGCACAGGCAGATGGCCACCAGGAAACGGTCGCAGTGCAGTGTTCGTCCGTCGGCAGTCACCAGCTCGACCGGGCCCTCGACCAACATGGGCCCGTCGTCGGTGAAGGACAGTCGGCGTACCGGATCAGATTCGGTCGGCACGGATCACCACCAGCTCTTCATGTCGTTGTCGTGGACCGATCAAACCGGTCGCCTCGAGCCAGGCGGCGCGCCCGCGCATCACCGGACCGAACGGCAGGATGGCCCTGGCGACGATCGCCGCCTTCAGTCCGCCGCCGCGCAGTTGGGTGAGGGTGCGATCCGGATCGCAGACCGCGGAGTGCACGATCAGCCCGATACCGTTGTGCGCCAACAGCGTCGGCAATCTGCCGCACAGCTGGTTCAGTACGGTCCTGCCGTGCTGTCCGGCGTCCCAAGCGCGCGTATGCCCCCGACCCGGGTGAGCGCTCGGTACATACGGCGGATTGGCGACCACCACATCGAATCGGCGATCGCCCAGCGCGGTGGCGACATCGCCGCGCACGACCTCCACGCCGATGCCGCGGATGCGGCTGTTGAGCCAGGCCGAGGCGACCGCCGCCCGGGAGATATCCACGGCGGTGACCGACGCGGCTCCGGCCAGCGCCGCGTGGATCGCGAGTACTCCGGTTCCGGTGCAGGCATCCAACGCGCGCCCGCCGCGCGGCACCGGAGCGTCCCGCATGGCGCGGGCGAGCAACCAGGTATCGGCTTGCGGGCGATAAACGCCCGGCGGGCGAATCAACATCACATTCGCCGATTAACCCGAATAGTGCGCGGCAATCGGGTCCGCTGGTATCGAATCGGGGCCGAGGAGTCCGGGACCGCGCAGCGAACTGCGCCCATGTGCCCAGCTCTGGGCGAGAACATGATCGGCGAAGCGATCTTCGAGCAGGTTGGTGGCCTGGATGCCGAGGACGATCGACGAGGTCAGTTCGGGTTGGCGGGCGATCAGGTCGCCGATCACATCGCGTCGCATGACCTGTTCGTGGACCGCGTCCGCCTCGACATGTTCGGTGTAGAACCGCACGCACTGCGGGGCCGCATCGAGTCTGCGCAGGGCTTCGACCATCCGTGCCGCCCCCGGCGACGATGTTGTCTCAACGGTTGCGAAGTGTCCGACCAGCGCACCGCGCAAGTGCCGATGCAGCCCGAATAGCGACATCATGTTGACCACCGCCAGCATCGGCGCGGGCACCACATCGAGGTAGTACAGATAGCCGGACTCCAGCCCGGCCGCGGCCATCAGGTCCGCGTAGAGCTGTGCGTGCACGCGCTCGCCGCGCCCGCCACCGAATTCGTCGAACTCCACCGCGACCAGCGATGCCTTGGCCTGACCGCGCAGTCTGGGGATCACCCACGCATACGGATCGGCCTCCTTGTGGTGGTAGATCGATCGATGCACGAAATACTCACGCAGCTGCCACCATTCACCGGCCTCCCACAGGTGCGCGCCGATGCCGGTCGGCTCGGTGGGCTCGGTGACCAACTGTGTCAGCTCGGCGTCCAGGTCCGTGCCGCCCGGCACGTCCCGCAGCAGCGCGTCGAGGAACTGTTTTTCACATGCGGCCCGCAATTCCAGTAACCGCGGATTCCACTCCCACCCTGGATCGACCCCGTCGAACCCCTGGTAGTGCAGCTCGTAACACAGCTGCAGAGCCAGTTGCAGATCTTCGCCGTACGGATCCGCATCGATCATGGGCGGAACGGGGCCACCGCCATCCCCGCGCAACACCTCGATGATCCCCGCGGAGAGTTCCCCGCGCGGTCCGGGCAGCACGGGCGCCGAAGTATCGACTGCTGTCATGGTTGCGCAATACCCGACCTCGGCGAATCTATCGCCGCGCCGTCGGCCGAACTCGCGCGCGAATGGCGGCTGAGGAGCGGTATCGAGCAGGCGCTACGCTCGTCGGCGTGCTGCTTTCCGATCGTGACATCCGTGCGGAGATCGCCGCTGGGCGTCTCGGTGTCGAGCCGCTGCTGGAAAACCTGATCCAGCCGTCGAGTATCGATGTGCGGCTCGATGGGCTGTTCCGGGTTTTCGACAACAGCCGCTACACCCATATCGATCCAGCGCAACGTCAGGATGAGCTGACCAGCCTGGTCGAGCCCGACGAGGGTGAGCCCTTCGTGCTGCATCCCGGCGAATTCGTGCTCGGCTCCACACTGGAGGTCTGCACGTTGCCGAATGATCTGGCCGGTCGGCTGGAAGGCAAGTCCAGTCTCGGACGGCTCGGCCTGCTGACCCATTCGACAGCGGGCTTCATCGATCCTGGCTTCAGCGGACACATCACGCTGGAACTGTCGAATGTGGCGAATCTGCCGATCACCCTGTGGCCGGGTATGAAGATCGGTCAGCTGTGCCTGTTGCGCCTGACCAGCCCGGCCGAGAACCCCTACGGCAGCACCAGCGCGGGCTCGAAGTACCAGGGCCAGCGCGGGCCGACACCCTCGCGGTCCTATTTGAACTTCCCGCTGCCCACCTAGGTCGATTTGCCAAGTGGCAGTGCGGGTTTCGGCGAACCGGAAGTAGCGCGGCAACCCGTACGTCGGCGTCGACCCGAGCGATCTTCCTCGGCTCGCTCGAATCGTGCGCCCACGTACGGGTTTCGGCTCCGGCATGCAACTCCGGTGCCCTTTCGCTGCCATTCGCCAGCATGGAATCGGCTCGCAAACACCCGACCGAGTCCGCCCCTGTCGACTGCCAATAGAGGGGCGGACTCGGTAGGCCCGGCGCCGAGTGGCGGCGGGGACCGACGACGCATTCAGTCCCCGCCACCCGCCCCCACCGCGAGTGCCGCCGTGACAACGACGGATAACGGTGGGAGCGTGTCGCCGCGACTCGGTGGGTTGACCCAGAAGCACCCTTCCCGGGTCCACCGCCCGAGCCCGGTCGGCAACATCACGGCACTGCCGATGGCCGGAATGCCTATATCGAGACGGTTCAGCACCTCCAATACCTGTGCGCCCGGCCGACTGTCCGGCGCGGCGAGGAAGCTCCAGCGGATCTGCCTGGCCAGCATGGGGCCCCTCGTCCCCTGCTGTTCCATTGCGGCCCTGACCTTTTCGGCCCGAGTCGTCGGCAGATGGACAACGCATACCCGGCCGGTGATGGGCAGCATCACGAACCCGCCGCGTTCGGTGACCGGCAATCCGAACTCGTGCCGGTAGTAGGCCACCCAATCGTCGACTGTTCTGAGTTTCTCCACATTCACGGCCAACTCCTTGCCTCCTCGGTCCAAGGGTCCTGTGCCGGATGGCGATTCGGGAATTGCCCACCCGCCCGCCTTCCACTGCCTTTCCGCTGCCTCTGATAGCCGAATGCTTTTGCCTGTGGCCGCACTCACAAACCGCTCGTACTCTGAGAAGGAGTTCGTTCGGAAGGGATGCCATCGTGGTCCGGCAGTGGTCAGGTAAGGAGGCCCGTGCCCTTCGCGATGCCAGGCGGATGAGTATCCGGGAGTTCGCGGCACATCTGGGAGTGCACGAGCGGCTGGTATCGAAGTGGGAGGCCGGTGGCGCGCGGGTCCATCCGCGTCCGGTCAATCAAGCCGCCCTCGATACCTCCCTGGCCAGGTCCGACGAGGTTGTGCGGGCACGGTTCGCGGCCATGATCGATCAGCCCGTATTCGATCGACCGACCGCGCCCGGATTCGACAGGCGGGCCGATGCCTCGGCCCGCGCCAACTATTCCAGTGACGCGGACCTTTTGGCTCTCATAGACGCCGGTGCGATGAGAGGTGATGCGTTAGCGGCGATTTCGGAGAGGGATCTGATTATGGCGGCTGCCCACGAGGCGAGCGAGCACGCCGGCCGGGCCGAGAGCACCAATGTGGGCGCCACCACGTTGGAACAGCTCGATGCTGATGTCACGCGCATCGCGAATGAATATGTGCACATCCCGCCGGTACCGATGATGGTGGAGATGCTGCGAGTGCGACGCCGGGTCTACCGGCTGTTGGAGGGGCATCAGCGCCCCGCCGATACCAGCCATCTGTATCTGCTGGCGGGCACGCTGTCGGGATTGCTCGCCAATGCGAGCACCGACCTCGGCTATCTCGATGCCGCCGGTGAGCAGATCAGAGCGGCCTGGGCCTATTCCGAATTGTGTGGTCACAACGGGTTGCGCGCCTGGACCCGCGGCATGCACGCGCTGATCGAATACTGGTCCGATCGGCCGCGCCGGGGAGTGCTGCTGGCGCAGAGCGGGCAGGAGTTCGCCGAATCGGCCACGGCCAAGGTTCGACTATTGAACATCGAGGCCAGGATCTGGTCCCGGTTGGGCAGTGACGCCGATGCCGACCGCTGCATTCGGGCCGCCGAGGATGCCCGCGAGGCGGCCGATACCGACTCGCTGCACGACGAGGTCGGCGGCGTCTTCGGCTTCAACGAGGCCAAGGCCCATTACTACGCGGGTGCGACCTATATCCATCTCGGTCAGGCCGAACCCGCATTGGCCGCGACCCAACAGGCCATCGAGTTGTATGCGAACGGTCCGTCCGAGCGGCGCTCCTACGGCACGGAGGCGATGGCCCGGGTCGACAGCGCCGCGGCGCATCTGATCAATGGCAGCCTCGACGGTGCGTCCGCCGCCCTGCTTCCGGTGCTCGGCCTCGTCGAGGACAAACGCATCGCGCAACTGGAGGAACGGCTCATCGGGCTGCGGCGGCGGATCGCCGGACCGCAGTTCCGCGACGCCGTCGAGGCGCGGTTACTCGATGAGAAAATCGAGGAGTTCTGCGGATCCACTGCGGCCAAAGGCATCCCGCCGGGGAATTCGTCGTCGTAATTCGAGCGCACTGGATCTCGCTGCGGCTACAAGCACTCTCGACCACAACGGAGCGAGACTTACGAGCGACCCGTTCGCGGCCCGTCTCGCGTCCGAGTCGTCGAAGCGCATGCGCCGCAGGCGCGAGTCTCGACGGCTCGGACGCGAGACACCAGGGGGCCGCGAACACGCCGCGGCCACGCGGCCAAAAATACAGATGGCACCATAGGCAAGGTGAGTCCTAGCCATTTACCGCACCATCCGCCGCGCGTGCTGGAGCAATCCACGAAGCTGCAGAACGTCCTCTACGAAATTCGTGGACCGGTGGGCGCGCATGCGGCACGGCTGGAGGCGGAGGGGCATCGCATCCTCAAGCTGAATATCGGCAACCCTGCGCCGTTCGGATTCGAGGCGCCCGATGTGATCATGCGCGACATCATCGCCGCACTGCCGTATGCCCAGGGCTATTCCGAATCCAAGGGCATCCTCTCGGCCCGGCGCGCCATCGTGACCCGGTATGAGCTGGTTCCCGGCTTTCCCGAACTCGATGTCGACGACGTCTACCTGGGCAACGGCGTCTCCGAGCTGATCACCATCACCATGCAGGCGCTGCTCGACAACGGTGACGAGGTGCTGATCCCGGCCCCGGATTATCCGCTGTGGACGGCCATGACCAGCCTGGCCGGGGGCACCCCGGTGCACTACCTGTGTGACGAATCCAACGGTTGGCAGCCCGATATCGCCGATATCGAATCGAAGATCACCGCCAAGACCAAGGCGCTGCTGGTCATCAACCCGAACAACCCGACCGGCGCGGTGTACTCCACCGAGGTGTTGCAGCAGCTGGTCGACCTGGCGCGCAAGCATCAGCTGCTGCTGCTGGCCGACGAGATCTACGACAAGATCCTCTACGACGATGCCAAGCACATCTCGCTGGCGACGCTCGCGCCCGATCTGCTCTGTCTGACCTTCAACGGACTCTCCAAGGCCTACCGGGTCGCGGGCTACCGCTCCGGCTGGTTGGCGATCACCGGACCCAAGGAGCATGCGGCCGGTTTCCTCGAGGGCATCGATCTGCTCGCCTCGACCAGGCTTTGCCCGAATGTGCCTGCGCAGCATGCGATTCAGGTGGCACTGGGCGGACATCAGAGCATCGAGGATCTGATCCTGCCCGGCGGGCGACTACTCGAGCAGCGCGATGTGGCGTGGGAGCGGCTGAATATGATCCCGGGCGTTTCCTGTGTGAAGCCGAAGGGTGCGCTCTACGCGTTCCCGAAGTTGGATCCGAACGTCTATGAAATCCACGATGATTCGAAGCTGATCCTGGATCTGCTGCTGCAGGAGAAGATCTTGATGGTGCAGGGCACCGGATTCAATTGGCCGAATCATGATCATCTGCGGATCGTCACGCTGCCGTGGGCACGGGATCTCGCGGTGGCCATCGAGCGCTTCGGGAACTTCTTGTCGAGTTACCGGCAGTAGCGGGCTGGGCGGTCCGATCTTCGGCGCCAGCGTGTGCTGGGCTACCGGATCGCCCTGCTTCTGGGGCCGAAACATACCCTGCGTACGGATATTCAAGAGTTTTAGTTACTAGCTAGCGCTAAACGAGACTTTTTGTGTACAGTGTCTCTTGGCACTTCGAGTGCCCGGTCAAGTTGTCTACCCCCCCTGGACAACCTGACCTCGGGTTAGGCTGCCTACCCCCCTGGGCGCCGACCTGCGGGCGGCGGAGACATCCCCCTGCTCTCCGCCGCCCCCTCCCGATCTTCCATTCGGAACCTTTCCTGACTCCGCGTCGGTCACTGTCGGTCCGTGAATCCGATCTTGAAAATGAAATCCTTTAAGCTCGCACCCTGGACTACAGACGAAAAGGTAGGAGTCCGGTGAGCCATGAGTGATCATCACCATCACCACGACCATTCCGGCCCCATCGCGATCGGCGCGACCGCGGCCCGTGTCGTCGTCGGGCTGCTCGCGGCGATCGGAGTCGTGGTCGTGATCGCCGCCATCGTGCTGTGGCCGAGCAGTCAGCACATCGATATTCCGCTGCCGATGCAGAACGCGGGCGGTGGCGCGGTACAGACCGAGGCCGGAACCGTGGTGATGCAGGACCTCGGCGCCTGCGGCAGCAGTTCGATCGGCAAGGTGTTCATCGATAAGCCCGAGCAGCCGCGTGCCGCCGGATATACCTGTCAGCGCAGTCTGATCAGCATCGATTCGGGTCCGCACAAGGGCAATCACACCCTGTTCGAAATTGCGCCCGGCCCAGGCCAACCCGATCTGCACGCCGGTGATCACATCCGGATCGTGCGGCAGACCGATCCGAGCGGGATGCCGCTGTACTCGTTCGAGGACTATTCGCGCGGGCTGCCGTTGATGCTGATCGTGCTGGCCTTCGTCGTCGTGGTGATCGTGGTGGCGCGCTGGCGCGGATTGCGGGCACTGCTCGGGCTGATCTTCGCCTTCGCGGTGCTCGTGCTGTTCATGCTGCCCGCACTGTTGGACGGCAAGCCCGCCATTCCGGTCGCGCTGGTCGCGGGTGCGATGATCCTGTATGCCGTGCTGTATCTCGCGCACGGGGTGAATCTGCGCACCAGTTCGGCGTTGCTCGGCACTCTGACCTCGATGATCGTCGCGGCGGTGCTGTCCTGGGTCGCCATCGAGATCACCCATCTGACCGGGCTGTCCGAGGAACAGAACACCAATGTCGCCACCTACATTCAGCACGTCAGCATTACCGGTCTGCTGCTGGCCGGCTTCATCATCGGTTCGCTCGGTGTGCTCAACGACGTCACCATCACCCAGGCCTCGGCCGCCTTCGAACTCGCCGCCATCGACCAATCCGCCTCGCGCCGCGAGGTTTTCGCCGCCGCCATGCGCGTCGGCCGGGACCACATCGCGAGCACGGTCTACACCCTGGTGTTGGCCTATGCCGGTGGCGCGCTGCCGCTGCTGCTGCTGTTCAGCGTCGCTGGCCGCTCCATCCGGGACGTGCTGACCGGTGACGCGGTCGCCATCGAAATCGCTCGCTCCTCCGTCGGCGGTATCGCGCTGGCCCTTTCGGTCCCGTTGACCACCGCCATCGCCGTCATGCTCGCCCGCCCCTTCGGTCACAAGCCCGAACCCGCGGCCCCCGCCAGGCACTCGCGTCATGCGAGGTCCGAGTCGTCGGCAGCGGCCCGGCGCTCCGGCGGTCCGGCCAAGCGGTCCAGCGGCGCAGTGGCCACCGATACGAGCAATACCGGACGCCGACGGATATCGGATCAATCCCGGGACAACGAGGCGGGCACCGGCTCACACCGCCAGGTCAGCTGGGACGATCGAGCCTCCAATCCCCGTGCATACGACCGTAATCGCGGCTACCGCAGCGCTGATCCACAAGAGTACGAATCCGATTACGAGACCGGCCACCGCGGCTACCGCCGCCCGGATCCTCGCGGATACGAGAGCACGGGGGACGACGAGGGTCCCGCCCCTCGATAACTGCCGCAGTGCTCAGCTGGTGCCGTGTCCAGATAGCTTCTGCCGTATCGCCGCTCGGCCCGGGGTCCGTCGAACGTAGTTGAATGGTGGTCGCCTACGACGAAGTCGACCGCCATATCACTACGCTCGGCGAGCTGCTGGAGGCGGATAGGGCGGCAACCAGCTCAGCGCGGTCCCGGCGGTGGGAATGGAAAGACCTCGGGTGGAATCGTCGGCACCACGATCGGCGGTAGGCCTGGTACGACAATGGTATTCGGGCCGGGTGTGGGCGGGGCCTCGGATGTTGTAGTGCGGCGCACGGGCGGCGGTGCGGCCACCGACTCGCTGGACTCGGTGGTGCTGGCGGGGGCGACGGCGATCTGCGGGTCCAAGGTGGTGGTGCGCGGCGGGTTGGTCGGGGAGACCGAGGTGGGGCGGTCACTGCTCTGTGAATCGCGCGTGAGAACCTGTGGACCGTAACCGAGTCCGAGTCCGATCGCCGCGACCACAGCCAGCGCGCTGACGGTCAGCACCGCACCATTGATCTCCCGCTTGCCACGGCGCCGCTTGGCCGGTGCGGATAGCCAGGCGGGTGAGAGGTCATCATCATCGAGCAGCGCATCGGCGGCGGGCGCGTGCCGCTGCGGGGTCTGCACGACCGTGCGAACCGGACGCGCCATCAGTGCGGCACCGCGGGTGACCACCGTCTCCGGGCTGTCCGGAACGATGACCGGCACCCCCATCCACCGCTCGAGGACCTTGGCGATCAGCGGAATTCGCGCGCAACCGCCGATCGCGAGCACACCGTGCACCGGACGATCCGAGCGCACGATGACATCGCGCGCCATCCGCGCCGACGATTCGATCGCCAGCATGATCAGGGCTTCGAATTTCTCCTGGGCCAGTAGCACCAGCCCTTGTTCGCTCGGCAGGGCCACCGCGGTATTCGAGGACAATTGCTCCTTGGCCTCGCGGCACAGCGCGTCCAGCGCGGCCAGCCCCGCCGAGTCCGGCGGATGCGCGATCCGGCCCGAGGCGATCTGCTGTTCGCGGATCAGCGAATCCAGATAGTCGCCGCTGATATCGCTGGTGCGTTCGCTGTGGCGGATCTCCCGGGTCTGGGTGTCGACGACGCTGACCGTCAGTCCGGAGCTGCCGAGGTCGTAGACGACGAGTGAGGAGATGCCGCGGATATCCCCGGTGGCCTGGGCGAATTCGACCGCCGCGATAATTTCGGGCACCAGTTCGTAATTGGTGAGCTGCTGGCGCGCCATGGCCGCGCGCAGCGCCTTGGCATGCTGCTCACTGCGGTAGGCGATCGCGGTGGCCGCGATGCCGGGCATGGCTTCCAGCGTCACGCCGATCGCCTCGGCGGCCAGTTCCTCTACCTGCTGCTCGACAACCGGAATGGTCTGTAGATCGAAGGAATGCGGGCCGATGGGGCCGTGGGGGCTCGCGGTGTGTGGTCGCGCCATTCGGACGGCGCCGGCCCCCACCGAAACTCCCAGAACCGAACTCATCAGCTGCCCATCCCGTTTCACACATCACGACATGCGAGCCTGCGCCGCCCGCCGGTGGATCGGCCCGCTCCCGGGACCCTACCGTCGACGTCCGACAGACCCGAAGGCAGGAGCTGATCGTCCCCACGTCGCAGGCAACTCTACGGTGTGCCGAGTCCGGCGTACACCCATCCGGCGGCTCTCCAGGTGGCACGATTGAGACAGTTCCGGCCGTCGATGATCGACCGTTTGCGAACCACCGAGTCGAGGTCTTGCGGACGCAATGTGACGAATTCGTCCCACTCGGTCAGCACCAGTACTACATCGGCGCGATCGCAGGCCTCGGTCACCGAGGTCGCGTAATTCAAGGTGGGGAAGACCCGTCGCGAATTCTCCGCCGCCTTAGGGTCGTACACCGTCACCACCGCGCCGTGCAGTTGGATCATCCCGGCCACATTGAGCGCGGGCGAGTCACGCACATCGTCGGATTCGGGTTTGAAGGCCGCACCGAGCACCGCCACATTGGCGCCGAGCAGCGATCCGCCACAGGCCCGCGCGGCCATATCGACCATCTTGGTGCGGCGGCGCATATTGATGTTGTCGACCTCGCGCAAGAAGGCCACCGCGTGATCGGCGCCGAGTTCGCCAGAGCGCGCCATGAACGCGCGGATGTCCTTGGGTAGGCAGCCGCCGCCGAAACCCAGTCCGGCATTGAGGAATCGGCGGCCGATGCGCGCGTCGTAGCCGAGCGCGTCGGCCAGCATGGTCACATCGGCGCCGGTCGCCTCGCAGACCTCGGAGACCGCGTTGATGAAGGAAATCTTGGTCGCCAGAAAGGCATTCGCGGAGACCTTGACCAATTCGGCGGTGGCCAAGTCGGTCAGCAGGAACGGCACCTCGGCCGCGATCAGGTCCGCGTAGATCTCGCGCACCAATTCTTCCACCCAGTCCGCGCTTTCACGTTCGCGGTCGACGCCGAGTACCAGCCGGTCCGGGCGCAGCGTGTCCTTCACCGCGAAACCCTCGCGCAGGAACTCCGGATTCCAGGCCACTTCGACCTCGGCATCGGTGAGCGCGCGGGCCCGCGCACCCAGTGCCGCGGCGGTCCCCACCGGCACCGTCGACTTTCCGACGATCACCGATGGCCGCTCCAGCAACGGCGCGAGCGTATCCACCACGGCGTGCACGTATTTCAGGTCCGCGGCGTACTCGCCCTTCTTCTGCGGTGTGCCGACACCGAGGAAATGCACCTGGGCATGGTCGGCGGCCTCCGCATACGAGGTGGTGAACCGCAGCCGACCGGCGTCCAGGTTCCGGCGCAGCACCTCCTCGAGCCCGGGTTCGTAGAACGGCACCACGCCATCGGACAGCTTCGCGACCTTGCCCGGATCGATATCCACGCCGATCACATCGTGTCCGAGGTCGGCCATGCACGCCGCGTGCGTGGCCCCGAGGTACCCGGTTCCGAAGACTGTGCATCGCATGATCGATTGATAAGTCCCGCCGATGGCCGTCCCACGTCAGCGAGGCAAGGGTCTCGGCAACAGCAGATGTACAGGTGGCGACACGAATTGCGGATAGCCTTGCTGACCTGCGCAAAACCCTCCGATGACGGCCTGGTTACCATCGATCCCGTGCGACGCCAGCGCAGCATCCGGGCCCGCAGCGCCTGGGCGGTACTCGGCGTTGCGATGGTGGCGTCGGTCGCGGGGCTGTGGCCGGTTTATGTCCGGCCGCAGGTCGATGTGCCCGCGAAAGCCGATGCGATTCTCGTGCTCGGCGGCGCACACGATGGGCGCGAGAAACTGGGACTGCGGCTGGCCAGCGAGGGTTACGCGCCCCGGGTGCTGTTCTCCGACCCATATGAGAACAGCGCGCTGGTGAATCGAATCTGCCACAGCCGCTACAGCTTTCAGGTCACCTGCTTCGATCCGTCGCCGCGCACCACGCGCGGTGAGGGTCGGGAACTCGCCGAACTCGCCGCGTCGCAGGGCTGGCGTCGCGTCATCGTCATCACCTTCACGCCGCATATTTCGCGGGCCCGCTACGTCCTCGGGAAATGCTGGGACGGCGAAGTGCTGATGGTGGATCCGCAGCCGCGTCTTTCCGTCGCCAGGTGGGCCTACGACTACGTCTACCAGTCCGCCGGATATGTCAAGGCCGTCTTCGAAGACTGCTAGTCCCGCACAAGTGCAGGCAGGTGGCCTCAGTTTGATTTTCCAGGTGGGACGGACGTACATTGCGTCTCATGGGGCCGCAGGACGACCCGATGCAATGACGCAGATCCCTCCGGGAGGGCAGATGGATTACGACTGGTCGGCGGCCGATCTGGCCTTTCGCGATGAGGTTCGCGCATTTCTCGACGAGAAGCTGACGCCCGATTTGCGGCGAGCCGGGCGCTTGGCGACGAGCGTGTACCCGGACCACGAGGCGAGCATGCGGTGGCAGCGCGTCCTGCACGAGCGCGGCTGGGCGGCACCGGCCTGGCCGGTGGAGCACGGCGGATGCGATTGGAGCCTCACCCAGCACTACATCTTCAATCGCGAGTCGACGCTGGCCGGTGCGCCTTCGCTCTCGCCGATGGGCATCCGGATGGTCGCGCCCGCGATCGTCGCATTCGGTACACCGGAGCAGAAGGCGTTCTATCTGCCGCGCATCCTGACCGGGGAAATCTTCTTCTGCCAGGGCTATTCGGAACCGGAGGCCGGTTCGGACCTGGCCGCCCTGAGCATGGCCGCAGTCGACGACGGCGCCGATTTCGTCTGCACCGGCAGCAAGATCTGGACCACCCACGCCACCGAGGCGAATTGGATCTTCTGCCTGGTCCGCACCTCGCGCGAGGGTAAGAAGCAGCAGGGCATCACCTTCCTGCTGATCGATATGACCACACCGGGTATCGAGATCCGCCCGCTGGTGATGACCTCCGGCGAACAGGTGCAGAACCAGGTCTTCTTCGATAACGTCCGGGTGCCGAAGACCAATGTGCTCGGTCGCATCGATGACGGCTGGACCGTGGCGAAATATCTGCTCGTGCACGAGCGCGGCGGTGCGGCCGCGCCGATGCTGCAGGTCATGGCCCAGGATGTGGCCACCGCGGCGGCCGGGCAGACCGGACCCGACGGCAATCCGCTGATCGATGACGCGGCATTCGCGGCGAAGCTCGCGGAGGCTCGAATTCGCACCGAGGTGCTGGAAATCCTGGAGTACCGCACGCTTTCGGCGATGGCGCACGGCAAGAATCCGGGTCCGGCATCGTCGATGCTCAAGATCCTGGCCACCGAATTGAGTCAGCGGCTCACCGAATTGGCGCTGGAAGCGGCCGGTCCGCGCGGACGCGTCTATCAGCCGCATGCCACCGCGCCGGGCGGGCCGATTGCCGAATTCACCCCGCCCGCCGACGGCTATCGCAGCGGTGCGGACTGGCAGGCCGTCGCGCCGCTGCGCTACTTCAACGACCGGGCGGGCTCGATCTATGCGGGCAGCAACGAAATTCAGCGAAATATCCTCGCCAAGGCAGCATTGGGGCTCTGATGGACTTCACCTTCACCGATGAGCAGGAACTGCTCCGCGACACGGTGGCCGGATTCCTCGGCGCCCGTTACGAATACAACAGCGTCGCGCAGCGACTCCATGAGGGGCGGTGGTCGGGCGACGGGTGGGCCAAGAGCCGGGGCGCCGCGAAATCCGATGCCGGATGGCAGCCGAGCGTATGGCGCGGATTCGCCGAGGAGCTGGGCATTCTCGGCGCCACCCTGCCCGAGCGGGTCGATGGCATGGGCGGTGGTCCGGTCGAAATGATGATCATCACCGAGGAACTGGGCCGTGCGCTGGTCGTCGAGCCGTATGTCGACACGGTGGTGGTCGGTGCCGGTCTACTGAACCGCGCGGGTGGCGCGCTCGCCGATTCGGTACTGCGTCAGATCGTTTCCGGTGCGGCGCGGACCGCGTTCGCGGCGCTGGAGCCGAGCTCGGGGCAGACGCTGCACGATGTGTCGACAACCGCGCGCCGCGACGGTGACGGGTGGGTTCTCGATGGCGTCAAGACCGTCGTGACCAGTGCGCCGTTGGCGACGCATCTGCTCATTACCGCGCGCACCGCCGGTGAGCGGCGCGATAAGGATGGAATCTCGCTGTTCCTCACCGAATTCGATGCCGCGAACCCGCCCGCCGGTATCGAGGTGCATTCGTATCGGACTATCGACGACCGGGTCGGCTCCGATCTCACCTTCAGCGGGCACCGGTTGCCAGCCGATGCGCTGCTCGGGGGCGAGGGCGCGGCCTGGGACGCGATCGATGCCACGGCGGACGAGGCGATCGCCGCGATCGCGTCCGAGGCGGTCGGCTGCATGCGAAAGGTATTGGCGGACACCGTCGAATACGCCAGACAGCGGCAGCAGTTCGGTCAGCCGATCGGCAGCTTCCAGGTGCTCCAGCATCGGATGGTCGATATGTTCATCGAGCTCGAGCAGGCCATTGCCGCGGTATACCTGGCCGTCTACTCGCTGGGTGCCGCAGCGGCGGACCGGGCGCGTGCGGCCTCGGCCGCGAAGGTCACCATCGCTCGGGCCGCGCGGTTCATCGGCCAGAATGCCGTCCAACTGCACGGTGCCATGGGTATGACCGAGGAACTCGCGATCGGCCACTACTTCAAGCGCCTGACCGCGATCGAATACGAATTCGGTTCCAGCGACCAACATCTCGCTCGCTATGTGGCGTTGACGAGGCCGTAGTAGTACTGGAGCGGGTCGGCAGGCCGACGCCGTAGCGGTCCAATCTCCGGACATCAATGGTTTGCACTGAAAAGCGAATCGGCCCGGGTGCGCAATGCGCGCACCCGGGCCGATCTCTATCCCGTCAGTTCTTGCGGCCGGGGGCCTTGGCACCGGATTTGAAGCCGAGGCCGCCGGGCTTGGCGGGTGGGGGTGTCACGGCGGGGGTGCCGTTGCCGTTGGGCTGGTCCGGTTCTGCGGCGGGTTCCGTCGCGGCCTCCGGGGTGGGGGAGGCTGGTTCGGCGGGTGCCGGGGTGGCCGTGCCGGGGGCCTTGGGGCCGGGGCGTTTGAAGCCGGACTTCATGGCCAGGCCCTTGGCGGGGAGGGACGGCTTGGTTTCGGTCGGGGCCGAAACCGCTTCGGAGGCAGGGGTTTCCGTTGCCGCGGCTTCGGCGGGGGCCGAGGCTGCCGCTCCGGGCGCCTTCGCCGCGCCTTTCATGGCGAGCCCTTTGCCCGGTGCCTTCGCCGGACCCTTCATCGCGAGCCCCTTGACCGGCGGCGTGGCCGGTGCCTCGGCGGCGGGA
>NZ_BDAZ01000066.1 GCF_001612725.1 Nocardia anaemiae NBRC 100462
CGTCTGCGGAAGGAGTCGCCTTGGCTCCTGGCGCTTTCGCACCGCCCTTCATGCCGAGGCCCTTACCCGGTGCCTTGGCGGGACCCTTCATGGCGAGACCCTTGACGGGCGCGGTCGCCTCGGCCGCGGTGTCCTCGGCGGCAGCCGGGGTCGCCTTGGCCCCGGGTGCCTTCGCGGCACCCTTCATACCGAGCCCACCACCTGGTGCCTTGGCGGCACCCTTCATACCCAGACCACCGGGCGCCTTGCCGCCGCCCTTCATCGCCAGACCGCCACCGGCCGGAGCCGCCTTCGGTTCGGCGGGTGCTTCGGCGGCGGGGGCCGGTTCGGGTTCGGCGGCAATCGGTTCCGGCTCGGGGGCCTGCTTCGGTTCCTGCACCACGGTCAGGTTTTCGGTGAGCTTCGACGGGTCGACCCGGTCGATGGCGTCGAGCATCAACTGCGCGACATCCACGACCTCCACGCCCTGGCCGACCTCGCCGCCGTCCTTACGCGCGGTGACACCGTCGGTGAGCATGACGCGGCAGAACGGGCAGCCGGTCGCGATCTTGGACGGTTCGTTGCCACCGTTCAAGGTGGACAGCGCCTCGTCGACGCGATCGATATTGATCCGCTTGCCGAGCTGTTCTTCCATCCACATCCGCGCGCCACCGGCGCCACAGCACATGGAACGTTCGCCGTGCCTGGGCATTTCGACGAGGGTGGAGCCGGAGGCCTCCATCAGCTCACGCGGCGCGTTGTAGACCTTGTTGTGTCGGCCCAGGTAGCACGGATCGTGGTAGGTGACATTCTGCGATACCGACGCGACCGGGATCAGCTGCTTGGTGCGCACCAGCCGGTTCAACAGCTGAGTGTGGTGCACCACCTCGTAGGTGCCGCCGACCTGCGGGTATTCATTGTTCAGCGCATTGAAGCAGTGCGCACAGGTCACGACGATCTTCTTGCGCGACTGCTCGACACCGTCGAACACCGAATTCAGCAGTTCGATGTTCTGCTGCGCGAGCTGCTGGAACAGGAATTCGTTACCGGCCCGGCGCGCGGAGTCACCGGTGCAGGTCTCGTCGGCGCCGAGCACCATGAACTTCACGCCCGCGGTGGCCAACAGCTCCGCGACGGCCTTGGTGGTGCGCTTGGCGCGATCCTCGTACGCACCCGCACAGCCGACCCAGAACAGGTACTCGTATCCGTCGAAGGAGTCCGCATCCTGGCCGAACACCGGGATCTGGAAGTCGAGTTCGTTGATCCAGTTCAGCCGGTCCTTGGCGTTCTGGCCCCACGGGTTGCCCTTGTTCTCCAGGTTCTTGAACAACCCGGCCAGCTCGGAGGGGAACTCCGACTCGATCAGCACCTGGTAGCGGCGCATATCGATGATGTGGTCGACATGCTCGATATCGACCGGGCACTGCTCGACACACGCACCGCAGGTGGTGCAGCTCCACAGCACCTCGGGGTCGATGATGCCGTTGACATCCTCGCCGCCGACGAGCGGACGCTCCGCCTCGGCCTTGGCCAGCTCGGAGATCTTGGCCAGCTTCGCCTCATCGGGCTTGCCGTCGCCGTCGACCAGGCCGACCTCGTCGCCACCCATATCCTTGCGGCCACCGGCCAGCAGGTACGGCGCCTTGGCGACACCGTGGTCGCGCAGCGACATGATCAGCAGCTTGGGCGACAACGGCTTGCCGGTATTCCAGGCCGGGCACTGCGACTGGCAGCGACCGCATTCGGTGCAGGTGGTGAAGTCCAGCCAGCCCTTCCAGGAGAAGTCCTCGACCCGGCCCGCGCCGAAGGTGTCGACATCCGGGTCGGCGGTCTCCATATCGACCGGCTTGCCCTTGGACATCATCGGCTTCGCGGCGCCCAGTGCGACGCCGCCGTCGTTCTCACGCTTGAAGTAGATATTGAAGAAGGCCGCGAACCGGTGCCAGGCCACACCCCAGTTGATATTGCGACCGACCAGCAGCAGGAAGGTGCTGCCCGAAACCATCTTGATGAACGCGAAGATGGCGACCATCGCCACGCTGGAGGGCAGCAGCTTGGCCACCTGCATGGTGAAGAAGTCGGTCCACGCTTCGGAGTGGCCGTAGGTGGCGATCTTGCCCGCCTTCACCATGACCATGCCGATGCCCTCGATGAAGACGATCGCCTCGATGACATAGGCCGGAGCGAACCGGGAACCGCTGAAGCGCGACAGTCGTGCGGGCACCCGCGGGTGGTTGAGCTGGCGAATGGCGATCAGCACCAGGATGCCGATCACGGTGCCGATGCCGAGCAGTTCGTCCCACAGGTGGTAGATGCCCCAGCCGCCAATGATCGGCCAGTGGAATTCGGGATCGAAGGTCTGCCCGTACGCCTCGAAGTACAGGATGAAACCGCCGAGGAAGCCGATCATCACCAGCCAGTGCGCCCAGCCCACCGTGCGGAATTTGTTCATCCGGGTGTGCGCGAGGAATTCGACGACCATCGTCTTGAAGCGCGGGAAGAATGGTCGCCAACGATCCGGCGCGGGTTGGCCGATCATGATCGCGCGGGTCATCTTGCCGACGCCACCAACGAATGATGCCCAACCCAACAGGCTGAACGCCACACCAATCGTGCCCAGCGTCACTGTCAGGGCATTCATGTCGCGACCTTTCTTTAGAGGCAACACGAGCGTGGGCGGCGATGTCGCCACCCGGTTGGCTCGTATCCTAACTGCAAGTAAGTTACCCACCGGTAACTTAATTGTCTATCGTACGATCGGCGGTTGGTTAATGCCCCTTCTTCCTGGGGCTTGACCCGATTTCCACCTGTGATGGATTTCACGAAGATCGCGCGATCCGGCTGCTGTTCGGGGCGACAACCACCGTAAACAGTGTGCGGTGCCCATTCGGCGGTTAGGGCGCGCTTAGTCACGCTGAGATCACAGTATGACTAAGCGATCTCGCATCTTCATGTCGGTTCGATTACGCTCACCTCGTTCTGTTTGATGTGCCTGTCTTTCACACTGCTCGGGGAGAATCCGGGGTCCAACCACCTCGGGTTGATGAGCGCTCTCGCGTGTACGGAAGCGGCGCGCGGACAACCCTGATGATGGATTGGAAACTGAATGAATCTCCGCAGCACCACCGCGGCTGCCACGATGGTCATCGGCGCGATGACCATCGGATTCGGAGTTGCTCACGCCGAGCCCGCCCCGGCGGCCGCTCAACCGATCAGCTACTCCGTCAAGCTCGTGGACAAGACGGTCGTGGCGACCCTCAAGGGGGGAACCTTCGAGCTGACGAAGTCCGACGAGGAATTGAAGGAACCGGACCTCTACACGGTCAAGGACGAGCTCGGTAACACCGTCGTCTCGGCGCCGCTCGACGTGAATGTCGACCAGACCCCGGTCGACGTCAAGCCGGTTGTCAAGGAGGACGGTAAAGTCCTCGAACTGACCCCTGATCAGAGCGTCAAGATCGAGCAAAAGGTGAATACGGTCAACGCCGTCGCCAAGCCGATCGCCTCCCCGGATGAAGACCAGCGGGCAATGAACGAGTTCTCCACTCAGTTCGGCATCGCCACGGCCGTCGGCGGCTTCGTCGGCACCGCCATCGGTGTCGTCGCCGGCGGTGTCATCGGCTGCATCCTCGGCCTGCCGCTGCTCGGTGTCGGCTGCATTCCGGCCGCGATCGCGGGCGCGGGTATCGGTGGCATCCTCGGCACCCTCGCTGTCGGTGGTCCGATCCTGACCCTCGCGGGTATCGACCTGCTCAACACTCTGCAGGCGGCGCCCGGCACCACCAAGTTCGCCGACAAGTCGGTACCGGCCCAGCAGCCTGCGTCGGCCCAGCAGCCTGTGCCTGCCCAGCAGCCGAACTGATCTCGATCGAACTCGACCGGCCCGCTCCCACCAGGAGCGGGCCGCTTGCGTTTCAGGCCTGATGCTCGCGCAGATCCAAACTGCCGCTGAAGGTTTCCTCGCCCCGGTACCTTCCGAACCGTCCGAAGGAACGCTCGGCCATTTCGAACGAACCGTTTTCGCGCACCAGCAGGACCGTGCTCGCCCTGGTGCCGTGCAGCGCATTGGCGATGAATCTGGCCGAGAGCGTGCGCTCGCGCCGCAGCGGAACGCCGGTGTGCGGCAACAGATCATCGGGCGCCTCGGTACGATCGGCCAGCACCTCGAAGTAGCGCGCCACATTGCCCGGATCCGATTCGACCACCGCGCGCAGGTCGGTCAGACCGCCGCGAACCTTGGGCCAAATGGGTTGGGGCGCTTCGAATGCCGCCCCCGGGCCCGGTGCGGCAGAGGTGATGAACATGCCGTTGGATACGCCGTGGAAGCCCGGCGTCAACTCCTGGGGCGGCAGCGCGCTGCGGTTGGAATGCCACCACAGCGATTCCAGGTCCGAGACCAGCACGTTGTAGCCGTTGTAGTCGTCGGGGGCGGCCGCGACATCGAGCACGTACTTTTCCGGGCCCGGTAGTTCACGGGTCTGCCGGGTGTCGCGCAGGAAATCCATCAGCAGCGCCCCGCGCGAACGTGCGTCGCCGCGTTCGTCTTTCGGATTGCGCACGTTGGTCACGGTGGCGAATCGATTGCGGCCCTTGCCTTCCCGCGTCAACCCGAGCCAGGTGCCCGGCGGATCGCCCGCGACCTTGCGCACGGCTCCGAGATCGCGCCCGGCCAGTAGCCCGGGTACCTCGGACCACCATCGCATCGACTCGGTCGGGCGGGAGTAGAACTCGTCGCGATTGGCCGCGACGATCAACCGATACTCCGGATGGACCCGCCAACCGATCAACACCAAACACATGCATTCCAGGATGCCGGAAGGTCGCCGGGACCCACAGGGCATTTACTCGCTCCTGGGCGACGCAAGTTCGGTGGTTCGGCCCCAATGACAGCGAAAAGGCCGACAGCGGCGACGCTGTCGGCCCTTTCGCGGGGTTCCGCTAGTCGTTCACCCTCAGACCGGGATTGTCCGAAAGCACCACGCTGACCGGCTGCGCGAACAGCTGCGGCGCATTACCGGTGAGCGCACCGATCAGATTCGGGATCTCGCAGATCGGGAAGTCGGCCACCGAGGACGCACTGGAGATGCCGAGCGCCATCCGTCCGGTGACGATCGCACCGCCACTGTCACCGGGCAGGGCGCAGATATTGGCGGAGAAGGCCTGGGTGAGTTCCCGGTCGCCGACCTGCACGGTCTGGTCGACGGCGTTCACGATGCCGCAGCTGAAGCCGGTGCGCGCACCGGACTTGCAGACCGGAGCACCGACCACCGGAACCGCGACGCCCTCGACCGCGACCGGCTGGCCCGGCTGGCGCACGAAGTTGTTGCTGAACCGGTCCTTGGCCTGATCGTTGATCCGGATGATCGAGTAGTCCTGGGAGCCGAGCACCGACTTCTGGAACGTGCCCACCTGCGCACCCGGCCGATCACCGGCCAGCTCGTAGACACCGGCCGCATTTCCGGAGCCCGCCGACCCGATGTCCGGGTTGCAGTGGCCCGCAGTGATATTCACGACGTTGCCGTTGCGGTCGGTGCCGTTGAAGCCGAGCGAGCAGCGCAGCGACGTCTTCCCGGCGACCGAAGCGAACCCGTCACCACCGGCCAGCGGACCGGTCTGCATCGCCGCCGCGACCGGGGTGGCCTGCAGCTGCTCACCGGCGATCGGCGGGGCCGTCACGATGACCCGCGAGGGATCGACGAAGTTCGGCATCGGCAGGCCAGCCTGCTCGACCCGCACCGCGATGCTGTTGTTGACCGGATCGATCACCACACCGCGCACCAGCGCGGAGACCGCCTCGGGCTGCCCCTCCAGCCAGCGCTCGAACGCGCTCTTCTCACCGCGCAGCGCCGACTCGCTCTTGGCCACATTGCGGACCTCGAATCCGGCCGACGTGGCCGCCTGACGGGCCTCATCGGCACCGGGCCCCTGCGCGAGCGCCACTACCGCCTTGCCGCCGTCATCGAGCCACGAACCCGCGAAGACCTGCGGGAACTGACGCTGCGCCGTGGTGGCGAATGCCGCGACCTGCTGGGCCAGATCGGCGCGGTGCAAGTACTCCTCGGGGGAGATCTTCAGATCGCGCGCGACCGCGGCGATCAGGTCGGCGGGCAGGGCAGGCTGGTCGGGTTGTGCGTTCGCCACTGCTGCCGTTGGACCGAACAGCAGAATCGCCGCCGAGGCGGCGATAACTGATTTTCGGACCCGGGTCTGTCGCGCAGCTGATCGGAACTGACCTATACGTGGCAGGAGCATGCCCATACCTTAAGGTGTCCGGCCGGTTATGCCTACTTATCTCGCGATGTTGTTCGGCCCACTAGTCGAGCGGCCCTCGGTTTGTCGCAAATACGGTGTCCGACAAGCCCTCTCACCCGGCGTTCGGACGGGTCCGCAGTGCGATGCCGGAGCCGACACCGCCGCCCGCGGAGGCGTCGATATCGGCCAGGATCGAGCGGATCGGAATGCCGAGCGTCGCGGTGCCGCCGTACTGGGCGAGCGCGATATTGGCCTCGTTGCAGTCGGGCGCGTCGGCGGCGTTGGAACCGCTGGTGATGCCGAGGGCCAGCGTGCCCGAGACGATCGCGCCGCCGCTGTCGCCGCCGAGCGTGCAGGCCGAGCTGGCGAAGCCGCGCACGGTCTTGCTCACACCCTCGGCGGTGTACAGCTGGGTTTCGACCCGATCGGCCACCACGAATCCGCAGGTGAAGGTGGAGGACTGACCCGACTTGCAGACCGGTGCGCCGGTGACCGGCTCGGCGGTACCGGTGATGGTCAGCGTGGTGCCGTTGGAGCCGCGCACCGAAGGCTGGTCCATGCCCGCATTGACCGAGCGCTCGTTGAGCTTGATGACCGAGTAGTCCAGCGCGGTCGGGCCGCCGAGGCGCGCCTTGACGAAGTTGCCGAGCTCGATGCTGTTCGGAATGTCCTTGATATTGGGCAGGTAGACCGCGGCGTGCTGGTCGTCCTTCTCCAGGTTCGGATCGCAGTGGCCCGCGCTGATGTTGAGCGCGTTACCCGCCGAATCCACACTGTTGAAGCCGAACGAGCAGACATCGACACCGCGCAGCGAGGTGTCCTTCAGCGAGGTCGGCGCGGTGATGTAGGTGTCGCCGCCCATCGGACGGCGCTCGATCGGGCCACCGCTATTGGGTGAAAGGATGACCTTGACGTTGGCGATCAGGGTCGGCAGATTCAGCGCGTGCCCGACCGGCGTATTGGCGACCGACAGCACCAACTGGCTGTTGAGGAAGTCGACCGCGACGGAGTTGATCGACTGCGAGATCTCCTTGGGCAGCGTGTTGATCCACTGATTCAGCTGCATCAGCGAGTTCTCCAGGCTGTTCGCCGAGATCGGAGCCAGATGGGTCTGGTAGCCATCGGCTGCGGCGATCTTGGCGGCATCGGCCGAGGTGACCGCGACGACCGGCTTGCCGTCGGTGCCGAGCCAGGCCCCGGCGTAGGTGTCCGGTCGCTCGCTGCGGAACGACTCCGCGTATTCGCTGAGCTCCTGCGCCTTGGCCGAGCGTTCCAGATACTCGGCTGGCGTCATCTTCAGATCGCGGGAAATGGCCTCGACGAGTTCGGGCGGCAGGCTCTCGGCGGAAAGCTGCCCGGGTGCTGTCGGTTCGGCCGAAGCGGCGGTGGTGACGAGCAGGGGTGCGATGAAAACGGTCGCGGCGAATCCGATCGAGGCTGCCTTGACCGCGGCGCTGCGCGCCACCAACTTGCGCATGAAGTCCCTTCGTCGGCACGGGATGTGCCAGCTACTACACCGGTCAGCCGATCACTTTAAGGCACAAACCCGAGTCGGTCGCTACAAAATCAACGAGGCGGTGCCATCTGGTACGGAAAAGGCTGCTGCCACGGCAGTTGCGTCCACGTCGGGGGCGTGAACATGGGGAAGCCGGGACGGGTGGTCGTGGTCCGGCTCGGCCGGGTGGTGGTCGGCGGTGTGGTGGTCGGCGTTGTGGTCGGTGGTGTCGTGGTCGGCGGCTCGGTGGTCTCCGGTTCGCTGCTGGTGATGACGACGGGCGGTTCGGTGGTCGGTGGCGTGGTTTCCGGCACCGTCGGTAGATCCACCGGCGGCTGCGGGACCGCGCTCGTCGAGACCTGATCGGATTTGGCGTCGCGCACCGGTGGCACCGGGGTCGTGCCGGGATCACGGAACAGCACGGCGACGCCGATGCCGCCGAGTATCAGGCCGATGCCGACCGCGACCGCGATCAGCAGCGGTGTGCCGCGGTCTTTCTTACGGGTCGCGGCCGGGGGCGGCTCGGGTGTGGTGGTCTCCTCGACCGCGGTCGCCGCGACCAGCGGCGCGGCAACCGGCATCGCCGCCGAATAGGCCTGCGGCTGCACCTCGGGCGTCGGCACCGCCGGGATGACATCGGTGACCACGGTCGAATTCTCGGCATTGCTCGGATCCGGCGGGGTCGCGCCCGCCGGGGTCGCCAGCACCGCGGCCAGCGCGGCGCGCGCGGCGTCATAGGCGTAGGACAATTCCGGTCCGACGGCATCGCTGCCGGGGAGGTCGCCCTCGCTGACCAGCAATACCGATTTCAGGCCCAGGTAGTCCAGTGCGTCGCGGAGCGAGAGCACATACTCCGACGGCCAGCCCGCAGGATAGGTCGCGTAGAACTCGGCGGCGCCGTTGAGATGTTCGGCGGTCAGATTGATCAGGCAGAACAGTGCGGTCGCGACCAGATCCTCGGCCCGGTAGGCCTCGCCGTCATCGACGGAGATACCGGCCGGATCGCCGACCGCGGACGCGAAACCGGCGATCGAATGCGTATGACCGGCCGGTGCCGGTCCGCCGAGAACAGTGTCGCCGTCATCGGACATGTGCAGGATCGACTCGCGGACGATGAACGTCGGTTCGCCGTTATCGGTGACGATGGCCGCTGTGCAGTTGTCCTCGGCGATGCGCAGGCCCACCCCAGTGGCCATCCTCAATACCTCGCTTCGGCGTCACGGATCGGGCCGCACCCCGATCACACCAGCAGCGAGCCGTGTCCCATGGCGCGGAGCATCGACAATAACTCCGAACGGGAACGAGCACCGATCCGGCGTCGGATACGGGCGACATGATGCTCCACCGTCTTGGCGGAAATGTAGAGGCGAGCGCCGATTTCTCGATACGTCAGACCGAGTAGGACGAGTTCGGCGACCTCACGTTCGCGGTCGCTGAGAATCGCCGCGTCGGCGACTCGTTCCGGAGCGGCGGCCTGTCCGTCGCCCGCGGCGACGGCCGCGGTCGGGCGGACCGCGGACTCCTGCGGACGGGCATCGGCACGGACGGTTCTGGCCAGTTTCAACAGGGTGGTCGCGGTCGCGGAATCGGCCGCGGCCAGCGCGGCCTCGCTCGCGAGCCGGGCGGCGTCCCAGGTCAGGCCGATCTCACTGAGTCCGGCCACCGCCGCCTGCACCGGAGCCGCGGCGACCTGGCCGCGCAGCACGAGCACCCAGGTGCGGCCCGCGTCGGCGAGGATCGCGGCATGCCGGTCGCCGGATTCGGCCGCGGCCTTGAGCAGCCGGGCATGCGGGAGCAGCTCCTCCGGACTCTCGTGTGCGATCGCGGCCTGTACGCCGTACCAGTGGAAGGCATTGGCCCAGGCGGGCGGCTGTTCGAGCCGACGCAGCAGCGCGAGGCTGGCATCGACCAGCGGTGCGATCCGGCGCTCGTCGCGCAGCCGGATACCCGCCAGCCACAACTCGCCGATCGGCAGCAGGGTGAGCAGGTCCGCGTCCACATCGTCGAAGAGCGGATAGGCGGCCTGCCAGGCGCGAGTGAGTGCGGCGTGGTCGCCGCCGCGGCGGGCCAGACCGACCGCGACACCGTGCGCGAGCAGTCGGTCGCGAATATCGAGGGAATCCATTCGCAGCGCGGCGACGGTCGTCGCGGCCGCCTGCTCATCACCGCCGAGCATCGCCGCCCATGCGATGAGCACCTGCAACTGATGGCAGCGCAGGCCGCTGGTGGTGGCGCGGCGCAGCGCCTCACCGGCGCGGCGCGGTTCGCCGGTGCTCAGACACAGCAGCGTCGCGATGGAGACCGCGGTGCACGGCAGGAACCGATCGCTGCCCGCATCGGCCTGCGCGGCCTGGATCAGCGCGGATACGGCTGCGGCAGTACCGGTTTCGTGTTCGACGATGGTGCGCGCGAGTGCGGTGGCGATCAGGCGTGCGTGCGCGTTGGCCTCGGTGGGCGGCCACTGCGTCGCCGATTCGGACAGCTGCGCGGCGGCGGCCACATCACCGGCGAGATACTGCACGGTCGCGCCGACCGCCCAATCCGCGCCGACCCGATGTTCGCCGAGCCAGGAATACAGCTGGGCGGCGCGCCCGACCAGACCGCGGCGGGTCAGCACCGCCGCGCAGATCCGTACGGCCGCAGCGAGTTCCGCGCCCGTGACACCAGGGCGGGCCAGCACCGGTTCGGCCAGCCGCATGGCCGTATCGCCGTCGCCGGTGCATGCGGCCGCCTCCGCCCAGCGCAGCGCGATGACGTCCGGATCTGCCCCGCTCGCTGCCGCGGCAGCGTAGTAGCGCACGGCCTCGCGACTCGCCTTTTCGGCTGCGGCACAAAGGAATTCGGCGAGGCGCTGGTCCCGGACACCGGATTCGGCGAGCAGCAGCGCGGTGTGATCGCGCAGCAGACCCGCATCCAGACGTGCGTTGAGCAAGCGACGCTGCACGGCCACGAAGCGGCGATCGCCGAGCAGGGTGCGCAGCGGTGCGACGGCGGGTTCGAGCAGCAGATCGGCATCGGTGACCAGGGCACTCGCCCTGGCCCGGTCGATCAGATCTTGGGCCGCGGCGGTATCCACGCCGAGCACCTCGGTGAGTTCGGTGGAGTCCAGTCCGGTGCCGGTGGTGGCGACGACCAGGGTTTCCAGCAGATCCGGCTCGAGATTGTCCAGCAGGCCACGGGCCCAGGCGGCGACGGCTTCGTCGACGGCGCGGATTCCGGCATCGAGGCGGGCCGAACAGGCGGCGGTCAGCGCGGCGACCACGCCACCGCGGCTGCCCGCGGTCTGGCGATGGATGTGCTGGGCGACCGGGCGCGGCACCGCCATGCCCAATTCACGGGCGAACGGTGCGATATCGGAGACGCCGAGCGCGCGCAGATCGGCCACCCGGCCGCGGCGCGCGACGGTGTCGGCGAGTGTGCGCAGCTGCGGATCATGCGGGCGCGGCTGGGTCGCGACAATGACCGTGAAGCGGCCGGATTCAATGGTCGCGCACAGCGATTCGAGATCCGATTCGCTCAGGGTGTGGGCGTTGTCGATGATCAGGGCCGGGCGTGGGATGCGTGGGTGTGTGCCATCGGTTCGGTGAATGATGGTGGGCTTCTCGGCGGTTCGGGTCGCGTGTCCGTCGCCGATGGTCTGGGCCGCGCCGTTGCCCGGTGCTCGGTTGATGGGCGAATCGCCGTGGCCGGGTTGCCGCACGTCCGCGATCGCATGCGCACCGTTGGCCGAATTGCCTTGCGCTGCAAGATGTTCAGGCATTACGGGATCGTCTTGGAATGGGATGCCATGGGCGCGCAGGCGGGCTCGGATCACCGACAGGAGGGTGGATTTGCCGGAGCCGGAGCGGCCTCGGATGAGATAGACGACCGGTTCCCGGTCGGCGGAGTCCAATTCGCGGAAGATCTCACGTGCGCAGGGCAGCGTGTCGAAGGCGATATCACCCATTATCGGCCTCCGGGGATCTTGGGCAGTGCGGATACGACGCCGCCGACGGTGTCGCCGAGGGTGTCGCCGAGGGGGCTCGTCGGCAGCGACGGCGCGGTCGGGACCTGCGGCTGCGGCGCGGGCTGCGGTTGCGGCGCGGGCTGCGGTTGCGGCGTCGGCTGTGTTTGCGGTGCCGGAACTTCCACCGACGGCTGCGTCGCCGGTGCGGGTTGGTTGGGAGCCGGTTGGCCCTGGGTCGGCTGACTCTGGACAGGTTGGCCTTCGGCGGACTGACCGGACGAGGGTTGGCCGTTCACCGCAGCGACGGTGCTCGTGGAGGAGGAACCGGGTTGTCCCGCAGCAGGTTTCGGATTCGCGCTGCCGACGGGCGAATCCTTCGCGGCGGGCGTCGCGGAGCCGGTGATCGTGCCGTCGTTGGTGGCCGCCACGACGGATGCGCCCGATGCGGTCGTCGGATCCGAGTTCGCCGGTGAGGTCGGGCCGGACTGCGCGCCGGTGCCGATGGCGACGGTGCCGGTCGCGAGTGCGCCGAGCAGGAGTGCCGCACCCGCGATGATGGCGGCGCGCTGGCGGCCGCTGAGCCTGCGGCGGGATCGGTCGCTCGGCTCGGGCAGAGATTTCTTGGGCGCGGTGTCATCGCGTGAAACGCCACCGCTGGCCACCGCACCGCTGGTCGCGGACTTTTCGACCGGCACGGTGGGCAGTTCCTCGGTTCGCGCGTTGCTTCCCATGGCCGCCACCGGTGTGCGATCCACGGTGACCGACAACAGGTCCGCGGCCAGTTCGGCGGCGCCGAGCGCGCTGGTGAGCCGCGGTTGCGGCGCCGCGACCACCGGGAGTCCGAATTCGGTGGAGATCAATTCGGCCACCAGGGGGATCGCACCGCCGCCGCCGGTGAGCAGCACCCGGTCGATATCGCCGATATCGAGTCCGGCGCGATGTACCGCATCTCGGATGAGGTCGAGCGAAGTCAATAGGGGGCCGCGCAGTAGGTCCTCGAGTTCATCGCGGACCAGCCGGATGTTTTCGGCGTGATGATCGGCCGGGTTCAAACGGACCGGAACAACCGTCGCGGTATTTGTGGAAAGCTCTTCTTTCGCATATCGGCAGCGATCGCGCAATGCCGACAATTCTCGTTCCACCACCGGATCGAACGGATCGAAATCATTTCCACCCAAGGCATTAGCCAGGACATAGCGCATGGTCAACAGATCGAATTCGGCGCCCGCGACATCAGTGGTGCGCAATGGCGCGCCGAGTACCGCCGCATGCGTGCCGGTGCGGACCAGCGAGACGGTAAGCCCCGACGCGCCGAGGTCGTATACGACAACCATGCCGTCGCCGAGCGGGCCGTGCGCGGCCTCCAGCCAGCGCGCCGACGCGGTCGGCTCCGGAACCAGCGTCACCTCGCGCAGGCCAGCGCGATCCAGCGCGGCCCGCTGCACATCGACGGTATGCCGCGACCACCACGCCGGATGGCAGGCGACCATGGAATGCGCGGCGGCGGCGCCGATCTCATCGATCAGGCAGCCGACGGCAGTGGCCACGAGATCCGCTGCGGAGTGGGCGGTTCCGTCCTCGGCGAGGATGTCCACCGGATCACCGACCCGGGCCAGGAAGCCCTCGAGTACTACGTCACTGGAGTGCCTGCCGGTGGGGCGGGCACCGCTACCGAACGCGGGCGCCGCATGCGGGGCGAGACGCAGCACACTCGGATGGGTGATGACAGTGTCGCCGGAGTGGCCCCTGTCATAGTCGCTGCCGTCCCCCGGGGTCGCCACGGCGACCGAATTCGACGCTCCGACAGTGATGCCGAGCGCCAGACGCTCTGTCATTCGAGAACCCCGTTCGAAAACTGTGTGGCCCGGTAGTCGCTGTTGTGTAGACGGGCAGGCGGAGTGGACCTGCCAGCCGCAACACTTCTGTCGGTTGCTGGGCGTCCGCCGTTACTCAGTCGGGGAAGTTGCGGGGAAATTCCCCTAACGGTTCGCGTGCCCCTAACCGGAACGTGTGGTGCGTAGTAGGGGCGCGCCCCGTTTCGGAGTAACGCCGGGCCTCCCTAGCGTGAAAAGCATTCCAACGACTGCGGATCGCCAGGGTCCGCTCATCCAGGAGATGATTTCGATGACACCCAACGCGATTCTCGAGTTCATTCTCAACCTGCTGCGCGACCACGAGGCCGCGGTGGGTTATTGCGCGAACCCCGGACAGGCGCTGGCAGCTGCCGGTTTGCCCGCCGTGACGCCGGAGGATATCGCCGCCGTAGCCCCCATGGTCGCCGAATCGGCCCTGATCGCGGGCGGCTCGCAACTGTCGGCGATTGTGGCGGCCGGTGGCGCGGGGGCCGCCGGTGCCGGTGCCGCCGCCGGTGCCAATACCGCCGCCGCGGTCGGACTCGGTGCGGCCGCCGACGCGGGCGTCGACCTCGGCGCCGATATCGATCTCGGCGCGGACCTCGGCCTCGACGTGGGCACCGGGCTCGACCTGGGTGCCGGACTGAACGGTGCGATCGGTGCGGGCCTGCAGGCCGGAGCCGACCTCGGTGCCGGTCTCGGCAGCATTGTCGGCGCGGGCGCTGACCTCACCGCTGGTCTCGGCGGCGCCATCGGCGCCGGTGTGCAGGCCGTGACGGGTCTCGGCGGTGCGCTGGGCGGCGCGCTCGGTGCCGGAGCGCAGGTCGGTGCCGATCTGGCCGCAGGTCTGGAGGGTGCACTCGGTGCCGGAGCGCAGGTCGGCACCGGTCTGGAGGGAGCCCTCAACGGCGGCGCTCAGGTGATTTCGGGCCTGGAGACCGGCCTCGGTGGCGCAGTCGACGCGGGCGCCGACCTCGGCGCCGGGCTGACTGGCGTCATCGGAGCGGGCAGTCAACTGGGAGCCGACCTCGGCGGTGCTGTTGGCGCCGGTGCGCAAGCGGGCGTTGATCTGGGCGCTGGTCTTTCGTCCGGCCTCAGCGGTGTTGTGGATGCGGGCACCCAGGCAGCTATAGGTCTCGAGACCGGGATCGGCGGCGCGGTCGGTGCGGGTGGCGAGTTCGGAGCTGGCCTGGGTGGTGTGGTCGATGCGGGTGCCCAGGCCGCGACGGGCCTC
>NZ_BDAZ01000067.1 GCF_001612725.1 Nocardia anaemiae NBRC 100462
TCACTGCACCGAAAGTGCGCCAGAGCCACTTTCTCATGGCCACGCACAAGCGAGAAGGTAAGCAGCAAAACCTGGCATCGGCTAACCAACCGAGTCTGGCGGCGACACCTGTGGTTCCTCACGGACGTCGGATCTTCTATCAATGGGCTCGCCGACACGCCCCGCCAGCTCGAGAGACTCTGGGGACCCCACTTCGACCACGAGGTATTCAAGACACAACTGGACGGCCTGCGGGGGTTGGCAACTCTGTGATGCTCACACGCTTCGCTGCATATTTGGTGATCTCATGGCAAACCAGTGGTCCCTTCACGCGGTTCTGACGCGGTTAGCGTGATCACTTCGAAGGCCGCCGAATTTCCGAGGTAGATCCGAACTCGTTGTGGCTGAGCAGTATTCGCTTCCGGAGCAGGTCCAGGTTTGATCTACCAAAGCACTGCCTCTTGAGTGCCTTGACCTTGTTCACGGTGCCCTCAGTTGGGCCATTGCTCCAGTGCAAGGTGAGTCCGGCAGTGACAGCGGCGAAGTCGTGCTCGAGGCCGATAGCGAAGGAGTGCATTGCGGGCAGGTCATCGGCACGGACGCTTGCGATCCACTCCGGGAGGCGGTCGCCGCGCCGGTCGCGCATGAGGACCGCGAACGCACCGACGTGACGGCGGGTGGCGGCAAGTTCGGGACAGCAGGTCAGGATCGTGGTGAGTTGGCGTGTTTCGGCATCGGGCAGGGTGTCGGGGTCACGGGTGATCCAGCTGGTCACTGCACGGATTCTCGGTTTCGGTGGCGAGAGGGCCGGTCGAGCCGATGGTTTGCTGGCCTGGTAAGGCCGCAGGAAGCGGTAGACGTTGTTGGGGCTGCCGCGGTAGCCGAGCTCGCGCAGTTCGGTGATCAAGGCGGCGATATTGGTGTGTCCGGCATTCCAGCGGGTGAGCAGATGCGGCACGAACTCGTCGATCATGCTGGCGCGAGATGTCACGGTGGCGATGACGTCCTCCGGGCTGGCGGCGAGAGCGTACCGGCGAGCGGTTTTCCGATCGATATCGAGTTCTTTGGCGATGGTGCGCAACCCTTTCCCCTGCGCGCGCAGCCGTTGCACCGCTTCGAACCGTTCGGCGGTGCGCGCATGCAATCCCGCGTATCCGCCACCGCGCGGGCTCTCGGGCAGCAGCGCCGTGTCTTCGGTGGTCTCGCTCGTGGTGGCCTTGCCCGTGTCGGTTCCAGGAGTATGGTGGGTAGCGTCGATGGGATCCGGACTGGCAGTTGATGATTCGGTGAGACAACCACGATGCGCCACAACTGTCTTCTCCACGGCTTGGCACAAGTTCTGCCACAAGTGCCAGCGGTCCGCGCATTGAGTGGCCTGCGGTGCGCCGCGGCGCGCCGCCTCGCTGTAGGCTCCGGACCGGTCACGGGTGATCACCTCGACTTCCGGGTGCCGCGACAGCCATGCCGCCAGCGGGTTGGCCTCGCGCCCGTCTAGCACGTCGATGGGCCGGTGGGTGGCCATGTCCAGCAGGATGGTGGCGTACCTGCGGGAGCGTTTGACGGCGAAATCGTCGACCCCAAGCACGGTGATCGCACCGACCGGCGGATCGGGTTGTGCCCGGATCAGCCGCAAAAGGGTGTCCCGGCTGCCCGGCAACCCCAGCTGAGCTGCCAGCCGAGCCCCGGCGCGTCCGGCCAGCGCTACCGCGATCCTGGTGAGCATCGCGGTCAGCTGGTCGGTGCGCCGTGACCGTTTCACCGTGAGCCCGTCGACTTGTTCAGCGAAAGTCTTTGCCTGACAGTCGGTATTCACGCAGAAGAACCGTCGCGCCATCAGCCGCAGGACCATCTTTCGCCCGGCGACAGCAGCGTCGGCAAGCCGACGGCGATAGCGGGAATGCACACGGGCCGAGGAGGTTCCGCATCCGCTGCACCGGGCCGTCGGGGTGGCAACCACAGCATCCACGAGCACGGTGCCGGCTTCGGTTCGGACATCCAGAATCAGCAGATCGCCCAAGTGCGGCAACAACATTCGAACAACATCAACGCACGCCTCCTACTTTCACCCATGTCGGGCCGGATCTTGGTGTGACGCGCCGAGCAGCAAGATCACGCTAACCGCGTCAGAACCCTTCACGCTGGCAGGCGACAAATCCTGGTGACTTGGCGAGCTCGCTTGTAGCAGCGCAGGGACTGATCAGCGCGCGGATATCGCTGGCAGGTAGCCGTCAACCTGTGATCAGGTAGCGGACTACTCGCGATTCTCGTAGCTCACTGATGTCAGGTGTAGATAGCCTTATTGACGGGGCTCTATACCATTTGCGAAGAGGTTACCAGTTGTGGTCGATCATGCCGTGGAGGCCACAGAGCCACCAAGCGTGGGTATATCGAAGCGCGCCGTAATCCCGCCGGACCCACGCCCGGGCGTTCGTGACGCAGTCCAGTATCTGCAATACCGTATGGAAGCAGTCGAGATATCGAGTGAGGGTGGAAATGGCATCCGGAGACTCGACGCGAGATGCGCTCGAACACCGCGACCCCGTTGATGTGATCGTCAGGCGCGCTCGAACGCTGCTGCATCGGGGCAGACCCAAAGCGGCCGAACATGCACTGCGCGTTGCCCTGATACGCGAGCCCCAGCACGTCGAGTCGCACGCAGTTCTGGCGATCGCCCTATCAAGGCAGAACGAGCACGCCGCGGCGCTTGCAGAGGCGAAGGAGGCGATCCGGCTTGCGCCACATTGGTGGTACCCGCACTACGTCGCGGGCACCGTCCTGCACGGAGCACACCGCAAGGACGACGCGCTACGCGCGGCGCGCGCCGCACAATACTTCGATCCGAGAGTTCCTGCGATTTGGACCTTGCTGGCAAGAATACATATGGCCAGGGAGGAGTGGCGGCTGTCCGCTCAGGCCGCCAGGGCGGGGCTGACCCACGACCCGCACAACGCCGAGCTCGTCAGCCTTATGACGATGGCGCTCTCCGAAATCGGAGCGCCAGGGGCAATGGCCAGTGCGGCGCAGGCGGTGCGACTGGATCCGGAAGACCCGCTCGCGCATTTCGCCTACGGATACGCCGCCATGGCGACCCGCGATATCGACAAGGCCGTAAGTGCCTTCCAGGAAGCGCTGCGCCTCGATCCGTCCATGGACGTGGCACGGCAGCAGCTCGTCGAGGCGCTAAAACGACGAAACCCTGTCTATCGCGGCATGGTCTGGCTGCAAAAAGAAAACATGGGTGAGGCGATAGCTCCGCTTGTCGCCAAGACTCTCCACTGGGGCCTTCTGTGGGCGATCTGCTGGGCGCAGTGGACAGTCGGCGCCCTCCTTACCTGGCGGCTGTCCCGCGACACCGAGCATCGTCAGATTCTGCGCGGCAACGACCTTCACGCCGCGTGGCTCAGCCTTCTTGCTCTTGCCGTCGGCGCGGTGATGCTGGTCGGGGGCATCGCGTACAACCACCCAGAGACCGGGATCGCCGCCGCGGGGCTGGCGACGCTCGCACTCGTCACCCCGATCCAGGAGACCTTCGCCACCCCCACCCAGCCCGCGCGACGTATCCTCGGTTGTTGGACCATCCTCCTCGTGGCGGCGTTGGCAACCTCGTTGGGCATCGCGGTGATACCAGCAAGCCCAGACGAGCTCGGCGCGTCCCCCGTCCTTGTGATGTTGGCAGCGCTGGCGAGCGTATGGGTAGCGCACACGATCCGGCGGGTTTTCAAACGGCGGCATAGACGGCTCACGCTCTGATCGGCATACGAAAATTCGACTGAGTCATGCGCCGACGCCGCGTGCCGCAGCCGGTTCCAGGTCGAGCGCGGTACATTTCGTCGATTTCGTCCATTGGGAGACGCGGCCTAACCCTGCAACGGCAACTGGCCCAGGAAGAGGAGCAACTGCAGCGGCTGCGCACAGCTCTCTGCCGGGAAATTCATCGGCGCGAATTCGAGGTATCGATCTCGGATACAAGCCCACCTTCGAGGCGGTAGGCCGTGTACGCGAATTGCATCGTTACGCCGTCGCGCCAGTGGCCCAGCCAGGCACTTGGGCAAAGTCTCGTGGAGCTTGGGCACATCGTCGGTCAGATCTATGACCGGGATCGGCGGAACGATTGTCCGCACGGTCAGCGTCGGCCACACGTCCAAGTAGTTGTTAGAACTGAGCTCCCAGTCGGTGGTGTAGTCGCCGGTGACGATAACCCACGACGTGCACAGTACTCGACCGCAAACTAGCCGGAGGTAGAAATGTCCCCGCGGATCAGTCGGGTCGTCATCGTAGTCCTTCGCGCCCGCCTGATTCTCCCACTCGAATAGTCCAACTCCGAGGCCACCTTCTCCGCACGGACACCCCAGGTTCGGCCAGTCACCGTCCCGGAAGGGTCGCGCCAGTTTGCGAATGTTCTTCTGCATGTCGTAGAGCATGTCGTGTGAAGGCTCAGGACCCGGTTGTCTTGGCGTGCTCGTGACCTTGTTGACAAGTTCGGGCCGGGTTGCGATGCTTTCGGCTCGTGCTGCTTGGTGAGGGTCCCGAGGATCGGGATTGGTTGGTAGAGCATCGTTTTCGTGCCGTGCTGGAGGTGCAGGAAGGCTCCCCGGTCGCCGAGGTCGCCGTCCGTTATGGGGTGTCTCGGCAGGCTGTTTACAAATGGAAGTCCAAATACCAGGCGGGCGGGGTGGAGGCTCTGCGCACGGCGTCGAGCCGGCCGCGGACGAGCCCGACCCGAATCCCGGCCGAGGTGGAAGCACTGGTGTGCGAGATGCGGCGGGCGCATCCGCGTTGGGGCGCACGGCGGATTGCATTCGAGCTGACCCTGGCCGGAGTGCCTTCGGCGCCGTCACGGGCGACGGTGCATCGGATCCTGGTCCGCAACGGCCTGATCCGGCACCAGCAGCAGCGGCACCGACGCAAGTATCGGCGCTGGCAGCGGGAAGCGCCGATGCATCTGTGGCAGTTGGATCTGGTAGGCGGCATCCACCTTGCCGATGGACGCGAGTGCAAGATGCTCACCGGAATCGACGATCACTCCCGGTTTGTTGTCGTCGCCACTGTGCTTGCGGTGCCCTCCGGGCGGGCGGTAGCCGACGCATTTCTGAAGGCGATGCGTGTCCATGGCGTGCCGTCGGAAGTGTTGACCGACAACGGCAAACAGTTCACCGGACGGTTCACCCGGCCGCGGCCGGCGGAGGTGTTGTTCGAACGGGTCTGCCGTGAGAACGGCATCACGACCCGGTTGACCAAGCCGTCGTCTCCGACCACGACCGGGAAAATTGAGCGGTGGCATCAAACCTTGCGGCGCGAACTTCTCGATCCCGCAGGGGTTTTCACGGACTTGCCGACCGCGCAGGCGGCGATTGCCGCCTGGGTTCACACCTATAACCACGCCCGGCCCCACCAGGCACTGGACATGGCCACACCCGCCAGCCTGTTCCGGCCTAGCGCCCAACCCGAACAGCGGGACGTCGACACCGTGCTGCCACCGATCGCGGAGCTTGCCGCCTACCCAATCTCACCCGATCTCGTTGCCCGCGAACCGAAGCCGACCCTGGTGCTGGCCCCCTCGGCGGGTGCGGTCGAGTTCGACACGGTGATCGCCGCCAGCGGCATGCTGCCGCTGATTCCGAATATCCAGCGCATCCGGATGGGCGCCGATCGGGCCGGGCAACGCGCTCACGTCTGGGTCGACGAACACACCGTCCACATCCTTATCGACGGACAGCTGGTAAAGACTGCAGCATCCAATCTCGACGCCGACCACATCCGTCAGTTGCGCATGCGCGGAGCCCGCCCTGCCGGTCCACCGCCGGCAGGGCGATCGCTGGAACGCGAAGGCACCCTGGCCGCGGGCGACGTCGTCGAGGTCGATCGCACCGTGGACGTCAACGGCGCGATCGATCTCGCCAAACGCCGACTCAAGGTCGGCACCGAGCTTGCGGGCCGGAAGGTGACCCTGCGCCTGGACGGCCACCTCGTCCACGTCGTCGACAACGGCGTGCTCGCGAAACCGCTGCCCTCGCCGATCCCCGCCGAGGACCGCACCAATATCCGTGGCGCGCGGCTCGCGACCTCGCAACTTCCGCCACCAGCCCAGGGGTCCATCAGCGTCGAACGGATGGTTCCCGCTGACGGGGTGGTCATGGTCGCCCGCCAACGACTGCGCATCGGCCGCACCTACGCCGGGCAGATCGCCACCATCCATGTCGAAGACACCCATTTCCGGATCACCTGCGGCGCCGCCGAAGTGGCATTGCACCCACGCACCACCGAATACCCCGTCAGGCGCTGGAAAGCCAAAATCCATTCCGCCCGAATCTAATCCGCACGTCCACCACGTCCTGAGACCTTCAACCAGGTCCTGAGCGCCCTGCGTCACCGAGGTCTTGAGCCCTCACACAACCCGGGAATTACGTGAACGAAAACCAGCTCAACCTGCGGATTTCCGTGAACGCCGACACGCTCGTACGCTGACCATCGCACACATAGGGTCGTGGGCTGGTTTGAATGATCCGGAGACCGCTGGCTGAGCCGACGACGCGATAGACGACATCGCCGTGTTCGCTCCTTCGGATGAAGCGGGCCCTGCCTAGTTGGACTGTATCTCACGTCGATGCGATTTCGTTTCCCGTGTGTCGGGATGGGTAGTGCTGCATGATGTTTCGTCGTTGCTGGCTTGTCGTCCAGGCGGTTGGTGCCCGACGAGTTGTGAGAGTTGACCGAACCGCTGCTGCCGAAGTTCACCCCTCGAGCCCACACCGACGGCGGCACAGTGGCGCGACTCGCACTGGCAGAACACTCCGCGGACTACGTCGAATCGTGCTGCGGAGACTGCCACGTCGCTATCTGTGCTCGGAACGTCGGGCACGTCACGATGTCCAGCTTGCTGCACTGGACGGCGTGGGCCAGGAGTTCATGGGCGTGCTGGAGCTCGACGATGCGGCGCTCGATCTCGACGAGCTTGGCGGTGAGCATCGTCTTGCGCTGCGGCCGGTCCTGCTGGAACTCGCGAATCTCGTCCAGGCTGAGCCCGGCCGTTTGGCACTTGCGCAACAGCACGATCCGGTCCGCGGCCTCGGCCGGATAGCGTCGCTGCCCACCGCGCCGTTCGGGCTCCGGCAAGAGGCCGTGCCGCTCCCAGTACCGGATCGCCGAGGCCGGGACTCCGGTGCTCTCGGCGAGCTGACCGATGGTCATCACGGCCTGTTCCTCCTCGTCCGACCCGACGCTTGACTTGAACCCAAGTTTAAGGCGCACGGTGGTTCACCGGTGGCAACCGACCGCCGACAACCGAATCAGGAAGGTCCGATCATGACGGGAACACCGGAAATGACACCCCAGGCCCAGCAGATCGCCGAGACCGCCGCGCAGCTGTTCGTGGCCGGGGTGATGTCACACTCCGGCCACGCCAACATCAGCGCGCGGGTGGATAGCGAACGCTTCGCCATGACCCCGGGTTTCATCCGCGATCTGCGGCGCGAACAGGTGGCGATCGTGCATCAGGACGGTCGCGTCCTCGAGGGGAAGCTGCGGTCTTCCAGCGCCGAGATCATCACCATGCACGGCATCGTCTATCGCAAGCGCCCCGAGGTGGGGGCGGTCATTCACACGCACTCGCCCGCCGCGACCGCGTTCGCCGTGGCCAATCGGCCGCTCCCCTGCCGCACCGAGCCGATGCTGCGCTTCGGCCAGGCCGAGGACGTGCCGGTCGTCGCGTGGGGACCGCGCGGGTCGGACGTGTCGGTCCGCAGCATCGCGCGGATCCTCGACGAACGCCCGACCACGCAGGCCGTGCTGTTGGCCAATCACGGCCTGATGGTCTTCGGCCCGGACCCGGCGGCGGCGGCCGAACTCGTGTACGCGATCGAGGAAAGCGCCGAAGCAGAAATCGCCGCACGGGCGATCGGCGGGGCCGTGGACTTCCCGGAGGGCGCCCTCGAGGCCGTCCGCGCGTCGATGGCTCGGGTGTGATGAGCGACATCACATCCCGCACCGAAGCGATCCGCGACCGCTACCGCTCGACCCTCGGCACCGTCCCGCATGGCGCTGAGGATCGCCTGCGCCTGGCCGAACAATACGATCGGCTGGACACCGAGGAAGCGATCACGTCGCTGCGGCACATCGTGCTGACCGACAACCCGCTGGGACCGCGCGTGCAGCAGCTCGTCCACTTCGGCCAACTGCTGGCCCTCGGCCGCTCCGGCCCCGCCCGGATCCACGCCCGCGGCGCACTCCACGCCGGCGCGACCACCGCCGACCTCATCGGCGTGGCCGAAACCGCCGTCCTGACCGCAGGCGTACCCGCCTACGCCCTCGGCATCGAGATCATCGCCGAGCTCACCCGGCAACCCGGCTGAGATCCCAGCCCTACAGCCACCCGTTCATCCGAAAGGTCCGGTCCCGTCCGGACCGTTCGCAATTCCGCCGCCACACACCAGCCCAGGTCAACACCATGAACCTGCGACTCCGGCGAGGTCACCCTGCCGCTACGGCATGTCGAAAAACCATGGTCTGTAACAACATGCATTACGGCGCGACGACAGCGACTTCCGTGAACGCATGGAGAAGTCGAGTTCTTTTAGTGTGTGGGTCATTTCATCTCCTTTCCTGTGTCGATGTTGTTTCCTTCGTGCCCCGAATGCGGGTCCATGAACGCTCCCTACAACCGGCCGTGTCGAGCGGATCCGGAATTGCCCGCGCCACCATGCGGGTTCCTGCGTGATGTTCGGCCGCGACTCGCGTCAGGCCGTGATGCCGCTGATTCCGGGTCGGGCACATAGGAATCCGAACGCGCCGTCCACGCCACCGGTCGGCGCCCGCAGCGCGCACACGGGAGCACCTCGCTTATCTTCGGAGACTTGCGGCACCACGGCGGCACGATCGCCGAGGAGAACCGCCTGCGCTCGCCTGTCTCCGCATCGACACGCTTGTCGTCAACCCGCAGGGCCCTGACCTCAACCGCCCCGTTTGCGTGGCCCGGTGGCGCGACAATCGCAACATCGACCGCATCGTGCAGTCCTTCTGGTTCGCTACCTCCCAGCGCGTCGCCGACGGCCTGTTGGGGTCATCCAGGATGAGAGCGACGTCCCGTTTATCTACTGGCCCGGTGGGCCCTTCCGCCCTGGATCGTATCCATGCGCGCGGCACGGATTGCAGCTGACATAGGTCCCCTGCGATATGGGCCGAATTGCCCTGGCCTGCACGTTTGCCGTCGGACAGGCTGTGCATATGCGGTAGCTGAATCAGTGTTCTGGTGCGGCTCTGCATTCGGGTGTCAGTTGAGACATCTGCCAGTTTCGAAGTTCCCTTCAGCGATTGCTAGGAATGCGATGACCTCTGCGACTCTCTCCCCGCCCGCCATCCATCGATCCGCCGGGACCCGACCGGGTGAGGCCGGTGTGATCACCCCGGTGCCGGCTGCGGTGGGCGCGCTGCCTGCCCCGCTCCTCCCGGGGGACACCGTCCGGGCCGCCACGGTGGGCGATCTGGCTTCCATCCACGTCATCGATTCGCGCACGGTCGCCGTCGTGGCCCGCCGCGATCGCCATATTCAGCCGATCGTCGCGATGATTGCCCAGCATCTGCCCGGTCTCATCGTCACCGTCATCCACAGCGCGATCATCGTCTCCATCGCCTGACCCACCCGGCCACCAGCCTCGATGTGCTTGGAGCGTAAACCGAGCAACTATGACTGACTACGACAGTTGTCACAGATAGCCTCGGTTGAGCTGTCCCAAGGCCCCACAACCCCCAATAATCAAGGAAGCTGCAGGTCAGACGCGTAAACAAGGTTGGGGATATGGGTTAGTTCCCCCTCCGGACACTTACCATAACCCCACCTGTGCGGGTCGAGAGATGTCTCGGCCCGCACAGCTCGTTTTGCGGGCGGTACGCCATCTGCAGGTTGAGGTACCGGTACCTCGGCTTTGTCCACCGGGATCCGCCGCAGACAGCACGTTCCAGGTATATCCGAGTTCCTTGACGAGGCAGCCGTACCCTCCAGCACCCAATCGCGGTAGCTGACGCCGGGGAGCACCGGGCAGGTGTCGCCGCAGCCTATGGTGATGATGGCGTCGGCGGCTTGCAGGATTGCTTCGGTCCAGGTTTGGGGAATTCACCGGTGATGTCGATGCCGACTTCGCGCATGGCTTCAATGGCGGCGAGGTGGATTTCATCGCCGGGTTCGGAGCCGCGGGACCAGGCTACGGCGTGGTCTCTGGCGAGGTGGGTGAAGCATCCGAGGGCCATCTGCGGGCGTCCGGAGTTGTGGGTGCACAGGAACGGCACGGTCGGCTTGCCGGTGTGGGCTTTGCCTTCAACCCTGGCCAGGGCGTTGAGGCGTTGGCGGGCGAAGCGGTCGGCCAGCAGCGTGACGACCGTTGCGCGACCTGCGAATTGGTTGTAGGAGGAGTGCAGGAATCGTTCGATGGTTTCGATCCGAAGGTGCCATCGAACTCGCGTTGCAGGCGGGTCCCCACAGTTTTGAGCGCGAGCGGTTCGGCAGAAAAGTCGGGGCCGGGCCAACGTCCGGCTAATGTAATGTATTGATGGACAACAGGCCTCAGTGTTCCCAGCTCGGTTGTCACCTATTCGTGCAGGAGTCCCTGTGTGGATGATCGGAGAAGTCAGGGACAGGGGCAGGCTTGTCGAGAGTTGCGAGGAGATCGTTGCCCGACACGCTGATCCAGGAGCTGGCCATGACTGACCTAGTCGGAAGGACCGCTTCTCGTAGCCGGGGCGTCCAGCGGCATCGGCCGGGCGATCGCCCAGCGCCGTGCCGCCGATTGGGGTGGTGGTGCATGGCAACAGCTGTGACGTGGCGGTGAAGGGGACGGTCGTCGTGATAGAACAAGCAGGGTACATGCTTTTTCGGCACGAGCCGACCCCACCACAGTCGACGGCGTGGACCGGTTGTTCCGCGACCTCGCCGACGGGCATCAGGGAAGGAGTGGATCGCTGCTGCCTGGGTTGTGATCCGATCACCTGAAGCATGGCCTCGAACCTGCCGATAGAAAGGCAACCTGCAGTGGATCTTCGTGACGTCCCATGTGGGCCAGGACGTTTGCCGGTCCTCGGACACGGTTGGAAATTGTTCCGTGACCCCGTCCAGTTCATGGAGGGACTGGTCGGCGTCGGGAGGATAGTGCGCGTCGACATCGGCAGTCGCATTGTCTACGTCATTACCGATTTCGAATTACTCCACCGGATGTTGGTGGATAGCTCCGATGCCTACGAGCGAGGGCTCCTCTTCGAGCGCATCCGTCTCATATTCGGGGATTCGTTCATCGTCGCGGATGGTCAGGTACACAGGGACCTTCGTCGGCTGCTGCAACCAAATTTCCATCGGACACAGTTGGAAGCCTACGCGCCCAACATAAAGCGTCATGCGGATGTGTTGGCGAGTTCGTGGCGGCCGGGACAGGTTATCGAGGCCCGTTCCGAGTTGTTGGGCCTGGTGATCGCCGACCTGCTCGGATCCATGTTCTCGCACGAACCCGATACCGAAGAACTGCAACACATCTCGGGTCTGATCGAGGCCATCGGCGCAGGTGCCATCGTTGGCAGTGTGCTACCGAAGCGTCTTGCGCGCCTGCCATTGCCGGTGAACAGCAAATTCCTGTCGGCAGGCACGCAACTGCGGGACTACGTCCAGCAGTTGCTCGTCGCGCGCCGGGGTAGCGGTGAGCGCAGGAACGACTTGATCGACCTCTTGCTGTATTCGTTCGGTGATGAACACCGTAGTGACAAGTTCCTCGCAGAGCAGGCCGTGACCATTCTCTTCGGCGGGATCGACGCCTCGACCGCCATGCTGACCTGGTGTCTGTACGAGGTGGCCCAGCGTCCCGAGGTGGGTGCGCAACTGCGACAAGAGATCTGCGCCGCAGCAGATCTCAGTCCACGAAGCCTCGACGAACTCGACTACCTGAACCGGTTCCTGAACGAGGTCACGCGGATCCATTCGCCACTACTGCAGACGAGACGCAGCGTTACCGCGGTAGAACTCGACGGTTTCACCTTTCCCGCCGGGACCGATATCGGATACAGCATTACCGCTATGCACCGCAACCCGCACATTTTCCCGGAGCCGAACACTTTCGACCCCGATCGGTGGCCGACTCCGGGCTCGGGGTCGAAATGCAAGGGCTTCGCTCCGTTCAGCACGGGCAATCAGATGTGTATCGGTAACAACTATGCCTGGATATTGTTGCAAACGACGCTGCACAGCCTGCTGTCGAAGTGGGAGTTCCGGCCGGTCACCTTCAAGAAGCTCGGGCGTGCGATGGGGCCGATCCCCGGGCCGAGGAGGCTTCCGCTCGAGGTTCATCCAGTGTCTCTGAGTAATCGCGCGGCCAAAGGCCGCGACGACCCCGCTGCGGATTTCCGGACCTCGCCATCAGAGGCTCATTCGTCGCCGCGCCGCGCGCCCTCGGGTAAACAATCGGCACCATAGCGTCGGGCTCGCGGCTCAGCGCGTGCCGGATTTAGCGAGCGTCGTTCTGCGATATCCGGACAACCGGCGAAGGAGGATCGGCAGGACGGCTGTGGCGACGAAGAGGATGACGGCGACGAGGACGAAGTAGAGCAGAGATCCGTTGCGGCCGAAGCGAGGAAGGAAGGCGACTTCCTGGCCGGTCGCGGCGACCGCGTTGAGGAACGGAGCGTAGGCCTGCAGGGCCGATCCGTGGGGCAGCAGATTGATGGAGATCTCGGCGACATAGACCCAGAACAAGAGGACGGCGACAGCAGCGGACGGGGTGCGAATCAGTGACCCGACCGCGACGCCTACTCCGCATGCGGCGAACGCGTAACACGGGACGGTCCAGAGGAACCGGATACCAGCGGCGTCGGTAATGTCAACGGCCCCATAGATTTGCGGGAACAGGTGTGGCAGCGAGACCATGACGACGACGAGAAGCACGACCGTCGATATCGCTGTGATGGTGCCGTAGTAGATCCACCGGGCCAATGCGACCGTCCAAGACCGGGGAAACAGGAAAGCATTGAGATCGCTTGTCTGACCGCGCCATTGGGTGGCGTGGGCGTAGGCGGCGGTGACCATCATGACCGCAACGGACATGGTGATCACCCAGTACACGGAGTTCGTGGTGGAGACCGTGGCCACGTAACTCTGTCCGGGGAGGCTCGCGAGTCGTTCTGCGACAGCGGCGATTCCGAAGGTGACGACCAGCGGCAGCGCGAACGTGACGGGGAGGGCGACGATCCACAGGAAGCTGCGTCCGGTGGTGCGGGTCCATTCGGCGGCGATGCCACGGCGGATCAGGGCGACTGGGCCGGGACTGTTCATGGGGCCACGCTCACCGTGACGTCGGCAGGCAGGCCTGCGATGCGCAGGTAGGCGTCTTCGAGACTGGTCTCGCCGGGACCCAGTGTGTTCATCAGGTGGGCGAACGGCTGATCGGCCAGAATGCGCTGGCTTCCGAGGATGACGATGTGGTCGGCGTTGCGTTCGACCTCATCGAGCAGGTGCGTGGCAACCAGGACACAGGTCCCGGCATCGGCGAGCTGACGCAGCAGACCGCGTATCCAGCGGATGCCCGCGATGTCGAGGCCGTTGAGCGGTTCGTCGAGCAGCAGCGTCCTCGGCTGGGAGAGCAATGCGGCGGCGATGCCGACACGTTGCAGCATGCCGAGCGAATAGTGCCCCAGCCTGCGATCGGCCACCTGGGCGAGGTCGACGATGTCGAGGACCTCGCCGACCCGGCCGGTGGATAGCCCACGGGCGCGGGCGATCCAGCGTAGGTGCCGACGCGCCGTGTGGCGGGGGTTGAACGCTCGGTAGTCGAGGTGCATTCCGAGCGTTGCCGGCGTGGTGTGGTGTGCCCGGACGAGGGTGCCGTCGACCAGGACGGTGCCGCTGGTAGGCGCGATGACGCCACAGATACACCGCAGCAGCGTGGTTTTGCCGGTGCCGTTGAGACCGATCAGGTAAGTGAGTGCCCCGTCTGCCATGGTCAATTCGGGGACTTCGAGGACGGTGACGCCTGAATAGCTCAGCGTGAGGTCACGAATATCGATCACGGCGCTTCGAGCCGGTCAGAAGTCGCAGCCCATGGCCAAACCCACGGCTTTGACGCCCTCGCAGACGGAGCTGTTGGACAGCTTCCAGACACCGTCGATGCGCTTCCAGACCACGCGCGCAACCAGATCCGGTTGTCCCGCTGACTTGCTGCGCAGCATGGCGGTATGCACGTTGCCGTCGTGGGTTTCCGGACCGGTGATCTCGTTCGACCCGCGCGGAGCCCGGTACCAGCCGATGTTGTAGAGGGTGCGAGCGACCACGACGGCCCGCATGCCGCCTTCCATATGGGCGGCCTTGGCCTCGTCGGAGCCGGGTAATTCGATCAGGAACGCGACCTGGTCGTCGAGTTCCTGCAAGGTGGGGACATCTGAGGTGATGAGATCTCCGGGAGCGGCGGAGGCAGCAGGGGCGGTGATTACCGAAGCGCCGGTCGTGACCGCGGCGACCGTCATGATCGCCGACACGACACCAGCGACATTCTCGAGGGTCTTCACTATTTCATCCTCTGATCGACTGGGACAGCACCTGCTGCACGCTCAAATGTGCAGGTGGCCAACAACAAATCTGCGAGTTCGAGATTACTCCTGTTCATGTCGGATCCTCAGGGTTTGCGGCCGATGGCACCGAGCATGACCATTCGAGTGTCCGGCAAGTCGGGGCGCAGCCACTGCTGTACCGGCACCACACCAGGTTCGAGCAACTCGAAGCCGGCGAGGAATGCCTCCGTCTGTGCTGTGGACCGAAAGGCGACTTGGGCTGCAGTGTCATTGGTGCCGGCGAGCACCTGGAGTACCTCTGGGTCGGAATCAATGGAGCCATGACTGATCGCCAGGTAACTGCCTGGTGCCAACTGATCGCGGAAGGCGGCGATGATCTCGGCAGGGTGTTCGTCGTCCATCACGTAATGCAGCACACTGATGAGCGTGATAGCCACTGGCTCGTTGAAATCGATCAAGGTGTGGTTCTTCAGCTGATCGAGGATTTCGTGGGGACGACGAACGTCGCCCAGAAGTGCTGTTACATCGCGTGGTTTGGCCAGCAGCGCGTCGCAATGGGCCTGTACGACCGGGTCGTAGTCGACATACACCACCCGCGCCGACGGCTCGATCTCCCGAGCCACCTCGTGCACGTTGGGCGAGTTCGGGATACCCGAGCCGAGATCGAGGAACTGACGGATACCGGCTTCCGCGGCCATCTCGATGGCTTTGAGCATGAAACTCCGAGTGAACCAGGCCAAAGCCTTGATTTCGGGTGCGCGAGACAGCATTTGATCGGCCATGTCCTGGTCGATCTCGCGATTGTCCTTTCCGCCCAACAGGTAGTCATACACCCGGGCCGAGTTCACCAGACCGGGGTTGAACGGTTGCGGCGTTCGGTTGTTCTCCAACGCAGGCCCTTCAGTTCCTTCGACCACAGGTGTAACCGTAGCCTGTAACCGCAGCCGATCGGTACTCCTCAGACGGGTGCTTCTCCAGAGATCTGTCGGCTGGATGTGGTGAAAGTATGCGTTGCCCGAACGAGGCGCTGCTCCGCCCGACCGAACCGCCCCCGTTCCGAGCCGTCGACGAACCATGCTCCGACACAACATGATCCAAGAATCCAGGACAGGTCTACCAGCACTCACTCCCAACCGCCGTCGCTGGTCGGGTGTGCGCAGCACCGCCGAAGAGTGCGTCGCCGCCGGTGTTCGTGCCACTGCCGACAGCCCGATTGACGACGATCTTGCAGAGCTGATAATCGGGGTTGGAGTACAGCTCTCGCTTGCGCCGCAGTTGCGGTCTTCTCCCCCGACCGTCACGGTGAGGACCGTGCTTTCCGCCCGTTCACCTCGGTTTCGGCGATTGTCACCTGCGGGTCGATCATTAGCTTGCCCCCGGGTGTACTGCCAGTACCAGTATCGGGGCCCTTGCTGCGGGCCGAGGGCATCGGCGACCTTGCCCGGCGCACCGTCGGCTCCGCGACCGCTCTGACCGACGACGACGGCGACGGTCTCCGCCGTGACCACTGGGTGAGTCCAAATAGCCTACGGCTCACACTGTTTCGAGTCCGTATGGTTGTTCTGCAACTCCTTGAACGGTGTCGGCGGACCAACAATGCGGACGGAAGAATGGGGACAAACCTTCGGTTGCAGCACAATTCACGGCTCGTTCCGGCCGCTTCACAGATCTGTTCCAGCCAAGGCGACTGCGTGTGCTACCGCGGACCGCGCCCGTTCGACGGTCGTATAGCGGCCCAGACCGCAGGGGGCCGCGACGTCCAACAGGCCGCCGTAGGCCGACTCCGCCGCCGCCAACCCCTGTCGTGCTTGCGCGAGCGGCTGCGTCGGATGCGCAAGTCCAGCGATAACACGCGTAGTGGCAGGCAATTCGAGGCGTGCCAGGGGCGCGTAGTACCGCGGCCGAACCGGCGCCTGTCTGCCGTCGCCGATGGGCAGGTGGACGAAATCCAGACGCCTACCCGCAGGCCAGTATCGCGCTATCGCGTTGGCCAGCGCGACGACCGGGGCCGTAGATCTCGGCGCCACGACCGGCTTGTCGTCGAGGCTCCCATAGCACAAGTGCACACCGAAACGAGAATTATGGGGCGCCCGTGCGACGAGGCGTGCGATCGCTCGACCCGCCACGGCGGCCGGACCCTGCCGCAGGCCCGCAGGTGTCCCCGCGCAGAGGAGCGTCTCCGCGGGCAGTTCGAGTTGGAATACGACGTTGTCCCGCAACGCCTCATGGATACGGATGATCTCCCTGACAGTGGCGTCGACAATCGGGCGGTAATAGGGGAAGCCTCGATCATCACGGCCAGCCGAGCCTCGACGCCACATGAGCATCCGCGCCTCGAAGGCGATGAAACCGATGACAAAGGGCGTCGGTATGCCTACCTGCAAACGAAGTCCGGGATCGGTTCGGCGCATGTCGACCAACGCGTCCATGGCACGCCCGGCCTCCTCCGCATAGCCGAGCGCGGCGTCGATATCGGCTTCGCCCAGCGATCGGCCTGCCCGGAGCCGAAAGGTGTCGCGGGAACGCAGCGTCGACCAATCACCGCGGCGCACAGGCGCCAGCGCCGGGAACTTGCCGAGCCGGTCGATGATGGGTCTGACGTACCACTGGGCGCGATATGGATCCGCTTCACCGCCCGGAACCATGCCGTCCAGGAATTCACCGGCTGTGTCGACGGCGAACGCCATTGCCTTCTCTGGACTGTCCAACTGTGTGGGCAAGCTGCCCACGAAGTGAATCCTACGCTTGGGCTGCACAGCGTCAGTGTCGCATATCGACCGTCCCCGAGACGTGGGCGTTCCCCGCTATTCCGGCGGCCACCGGAACGACGCAGCATCGCGCCGGGATATCGCCATGGATTGGGAACCTTCGGACCTGCGGAGGACCGCCGAAAAACCTTCGGCAGCCGACGGATATCGAAAAGGCAACGGCCCCAACCCGTCTCGGGCTGGTGGAGCTCCGTCGTATTCAGATCAGCGGTAGCCGATGCTCACTCCGTCGCCGAACTGACGCTCGGCTTCAACGGACTCGACCTCCATCGACGTCGAACAGCTCAGCCGCCGGGAGCCCGCCGGCGAACGAGATCACGTCCTGACGTTCCGTCAGTGCACGTGAGTCACGGACGATGGAACTCGAGCCGGGCTCGGCCCGGCCGGATACGGCAGCGGGGGCGGTGATTCGATCGTGCATGAGCTGCCTTGGCTCAGGAGGTGGCGGCGGGTTCATTCGCCCGGTCGGACTTGTCGTTGGTGATTCGCGCACCGAGCCGATGGGTGGCCGTTAACGACCTGGACCGCCTGCGATGTGAAAACAAATCTCCACTGGGACTATCGGTTCCGCACATCGAGGGCGGTTTGCCGGTCGGGTAAAGGTCTTGCGCACATGCCCGTTCGGAAGTCGTCGGGCTGAGGGCGAAGGTATCGCGACAAGGGAAACGAGCGGCCACGGGAGCCGGATGTGGTTGCGGCCAAGCTGATCTACAACGGTGTGCTGCTGGCCGCGTTCGTCGCGAAGCTATCTGGTGTGGGACATTTTCGTCGTCACGATCGTCCTGGTGGCCGGAGTCAGCCTCGAGGTGCTGACACCTTGATCGTGCGCCGACGCGCGACGCGGATCCAATGGATCGGCCTAGTCCTCGTCGGGAAGTTCGGGTACCGCCGATCTCGGTTGTGACAGTACGGTTTCTACCGCAACTGCGACGAAACCGCCGCCGATGGCCACTATTCGGTTGGTCGATCGGCTCCAGTAGAGGGCCGAGTAGCTGGATTTGTCGTCGAACATTTCTGGGGGGAGGGGGATATGGGTACGGTCGTTCGGGAAGTAGAGGGCGCCGACGTTGCCTTCGTCGTTGCCGCCGAATTTGAGAAGGAGGCTGTCGTCCGGGCCCGGGCGGACGTCCATGACGTTGGTCCAGGCTTCGGCGTGCCGGATTGGCGTGCCGCCTCGATGGATCTCGTGCAGGTTGCGGCCGGACTGGTAGAAGAATCCGTCGGTGCCCGCGGGCGCCGAGGTGAAGTCGACGAAGGAGCGTTGTGCGGCCATCTCGAAGGTGCGCACGCAGCCGGTGCCCGCGGGGTCGAGTTCGTAGCCGTTGCCGTCCCAGATCAGGACGGTGCTACCGTCAGCCAGTCGCGCGGCCCCGGTGACCGGGCGGGCGGCGTCGCCGAGTGAACTCTTCACCACGGTGCCCGGTGTGATGCCCGGAATCTGTTCCCAGGCACCGGATTCCGTGAGCCACAGCGGGCCGGGCAGCGGGTCGCCGAGCTGCATGCCGCCGAATCTCAGCAGGTGACTCTTCACCTCGTGCAAGACCACGGGGTGCGTGCCGAGGAAGTAGCACTCGTGGGAGTAGAGGTCGGCCTCGTCCGGTCCCTTGGCCGGTAGTACCCGCGGTGCATCCGTGTCGCCGTCCACCAGGATCGGCCCGAACACGCGTGGACGTGCCTTGGTATCGACGGTGGAGTACGCCAGCCATCCGCCCTCGGGGGCCCGTGCGGCCGCGACCCAGAATTCTTTGCGCTGCAACGCCAATCGCGGCGGCCACGACTCGAGATCCCACAGTTCCACCTGCGGTGAGTTGCCGTCGCTGTGCGACATCAGGAAGCCGTCGACAATGTTGTCGAGCACACTCGCGATGGGCGATGCGGGTGCCGTCTCCACCGCTGCGGCAGTCGTGCCGTCGTTGCCGAGGTACTGCGCCCACATCAGTTCCGGATCGCCGGGGAACTCACCCGCCGCGGGCACCGCGAGATCCGTTGCCTCCCAGTATCCGAGCTTGCGATCCACCGCCGCGCGCAGCGTCGCCACGATCCCTCGGTACTTCCGCTGGGCCCCCTTCGGCAACGGCGCGAGCTGCTCCTGCACCCAGGCCAGCACCTCGGCGACATATTCGGCGGGCACATAGAGCCCCGTCGTATAGTTCCCGCCGAACCAGCCCGAGGAGAACCGTCCCCGCACCTGCGGATGCGCCGCAACCACATCGGCGAACAGCGCGTCCGGGGTGTACTCGACCTTCGGCTCGAACACCGCGTCCGGAAACACCCGTCCCGCTTCGAATGCCAGGCTCAGCGCCAACCCCCGCTCGTAGCGGTACGGCAGCATCGAGGCGCTGAACATGACCGCTGCCACCGACACGGCCTCCGCCGCCGCGTGCCCATCCGTCCCGAGCAGCAGCTCGCATACCTGCCGCCACACCTCCGCCGCTTTCGGATGCACTCGATCCAATGCGGTCGGCTCGGTCGAACTCCCGAGCAAGCGGGGCACGAACTGCTCCCTGATCGCGTCCTCGTCCACCAGGTGCAACGTGCAGTCGTATCCCATATGCCCTCCATCTCGTCCGCCGCCCCCATGCAACCACGCCGGTGCCCGAGCACCCAGAATTGGTGGCAGTCGCGGGCTGAGAATGGACTGTTGAAACGGTTCACCAAGACCGTCCTGGAGACGGCATCGAACGAGGAGATCACCGAGCATCTGGGCTTCGAGAAGGGCTAGGCCCCGACCGAGCCGCGACCAGTTCGGGTACCCGAAAAGTGCAGTCCAGCACCAGCATCGGTCGCATACAGTCGGTGAAGGTGCCCGACGCGATCAGCCGATGCGTCTGCTCACGCCGAGCGTCGTAATGCACCACATTGGCGAAGGAAGAAACCAAGACCATCATGGAACGGGCGCACGTCGCCGAACGAGTCGGTGGTACCCCCGGTGAGCCAGCGTCGATACTGCCGCACCAATTCACCTGGGTTGTACGGTCATTCGGTGGCTACGCCCACTCCTGGACTAGGCGAAGATCGCGTGCACTTGGTGGACGGCTTCCGCACCATAGGCCACCGCACCCACCGGAACAGCCCTGTCGATCGCCTCGATCACCAGCGCCGTCCACAGCGGACCGAAACCACCACACAGTTCGATCAACTGCACCCCCGACACCACCAACCGGCGGGCCACATCGAGCGCCTGCTCCGGTTGGTCTACACCCACGAAGACCGTCCTACAGCTCGCTGTCTCCACGACGGTCTCGCGGCTCGGATCACTGCCGGGCGCGGTGTATACGAAGCCCCATACGGTAAGTGCCATGCGCGGTCTCCTGTCGTGTGCGGCGGCGCCTCATCTGGACGCGGCTTGTCCGGTATCCAGCACAGCGGATGCGGCGGCACGCTGTCCACGAGGCAACTCCGCACGGGTCTGCGGCACAGGCGCACACGCCAGGTCAGCGGCCCATTCCCGGAAGCGCGCGGCCCGGAAATCACCGGCGTTCCAGGCCAGCGCATGCCGGATTCGCGGCGCGCCCTGCGCCAACGGCAACCAGACCAGCCCCGCTCCGACGGGCACATCCCAGGCGGGCCGCAGCCCGATCACATCACCGCCGTGCCGTAGTTCGGCCTCGAACAGCGCCCGCCTGGGCGCACCCTCCCGCACCGCCGCCGGACGCCAACCCGCGCGGGTCCACGCATCGCGCACCGCGTCGTGATAGCCCGGGGCCGACGCACGCGCGAACCACAGCAACGCACTGCCGTCCAGATCCGGCCACCGCACGGAATCCTGTCCTGCCAGATGATGGCCGACCGCTGCCACCACACCGAGTTCGGCATCCGCAACGGTGACGCAATCCAGGTCCGGCGAGTCGACCGGCAACAACAGCAACCCCGCATCCAGCACGCCGCCGCGAAGCCCCGTCACCTGCTCCGCCGTCTGCATATCAGCGACCTCGACCGCGCGTTCTCCGGCCACCCGCCACAGCATCGCCACGACATCCGGCGATACCCCAGGCGTGACTGCCAGGCGCAGCAGCCGCCTGCCACGCACCGACTCCTCCGCCCGCCGAGCCTCCGCGACGACCGCGCGCGCCCGATCGAACAGCCGTTCACCGGCGGGGGTCGGCGTCATCCCCGCCGATGTCCGCACGAACAGCCGCGTATCGAGATGCCGCTCGAGGCCGATAATCTGCTGACTCAACGAGGTCGGCCGGATCCCCAGCGCCTCAGCAGCGCGCGTCAGATTCCGCGCCTCGGCGACCGCCAGGAAGTACCGCAACTGACGCAATTCCATTTCCCGACGTTAGCCCACCGCCCGACTCGGAGTCGTAATCACCAGATCGATGTAACCGACCGATTGCCTCGATCGATAATCCCAGCGATCGCGTCGTCTCCAGCAGTGGCGCAGATTTGGGTAGTGCGCTGCCGTGGGTCGACGTCTATGACGAGTTGCCCCGGCTGAAGCACCATGCGAAGGCGGTCTTGGATGACCACACCCCGCCGCCGCGGACTGACTGAACTGGCCGCCGACACCGCGATATTGCCCACGCCCGTCATGGCCGAGAACACCGACCGCGCACCGATCTCCGCCCAGCCCCGGGCCAGCTCCACGCCAGAAAGCGGAGTGATCTCCGAGGGTTTCAGCAGCACGGCGGCACCAGCCAGCAGCGCCGGAGGCACATCGAAACCGGCGGTCATGATCGGGAAGTTCCAGGGATGATCACGCCGACCACCTAACCGAATTCGCGAAGCAGTCGATTGGCCATCTCGACTCGGGGACGTTTTTCAACCATCTTCTGTCGGATCTTTTCTGCGATGGCGAAAGAATTCTCTGGATCGCTCATTATCGTCGCAATCTCATGTCCCCAACGCTGTTTGGCCACCGTGAGGTTGCCGGTAACCGGAATCACGACCCTTTTCGCCAATTTTCCGGGAAGTAGTTCTTCGAGCAGTCGTCCCAATCCGCTCGAACGGCTGACCAGTGTCGGGGTTCCCTCGGCGATAGCCTCCAGACCAACGAAGCCGAAGTCCTCGAGGCTGGAGGGCATGACCACGAGAACTGGACGGCGCAAGTCGACTTGGAGTTTGTGAGTATCGGGGGTGAACGCACGTTGCTGGTCGACGGCTCGCGGTCGACAGCCCCACATGGCTGCGGCCCTCTGCACCGTAGGCGTCGAGAAAGATTCGGGCGCGGGCACCTTGGATGTCCTGTGATGACGAGACGTTGTTTTCTCGAGCGGCGGTGAGAGACACGAAACGGCAGAGCGCGTACGTCAAGGTCCCATGAGCGCGCGAAACCGTTGTGGCACACGACTTCCAGCGGTTCACGAGCAGGCCAGCGCCACCCGTCCTGCCACTGGGTTGCCACGTCGGCAGTGCCGTCATGGCAGCGCCTGAGCAGGCGGCCGGCCGTCACAAGTGCAGTCTCACTGGCAACATCGGGTGTCCACGGATAGTGCCCGACCTCGCCGTACAGGTAGGTGAAAACATCGCGGCCTCGGCCGTCGATCCCGAGCGGGTACGGTGCCCCATCTAATCCAGCGGCGTGGAGGTGGACCAGCAGATCATGAACGCGGCGGCTCCACGGCTGGTGTATTCGGCGGACGGTGTCCCCTATCCGTACCACGGGATCAGTGCTTTCCCCCATTCACGTGTTCCGCGTCCGATTCTTCAATCACGGTGTCCCCATCGGTCGACCGCGAGCCGCCCATGGAGGTAGCGAGCTGTGATGGCGATGCAATTGTGCAGCGGGTAGCGATTGCCATACGCGTCAACCAGGTTGGGCGCTACGACCGGCACGGGAGCTGCAGGGCCCCATGGCTGACGATCGCGATACCCTTGTCGGGATCGCCTGCAAGGCCAGGCCAGTCAGCGTTCACACACCCAGGACCGCAGAGACCACGGGCTACACGGATCCTAAGATCTGCGCGCTACGCCGGTCGACGATCTCGAATGGAAGTAGATCCACCTCGGCCCGGTCGTCGCCCGTGGGCCCGGCTCCGCCTCGAGCCGACCGGTGCGACATCAGGGCAGACCGTAGGCCAGCAGGACGTTGCCCGGTGCGCCCTGGGTGATCGGGTGCAAGTAGCCGGAGTTGGTGTATAACATGCCGTTCGAAATGACTGCGCCGTTGCCGTTGAGCGAGCCGCCGGTGCCCGGCACCAGGTTCACGGTCGTGTAGGCACCCAACGTATTCAGGTCCTCGAGGATCGCGCCGGTGTCGGCCGAGAAGACCCGCAGATGGCCGTCCACACTGCCCTCATAGACCAGACCGGGCGTCACGGATACCGCATTCGGCATGGCCCGACACTGCTGATCGACCAACTTGATGCCGGGCGGGCACAAGGTGGGCGGGTTCGGGGTGCTCCAGATGTGTGTGCCGTCGGCCGGGTTCAGGGCGAACAGAGTGCCCGGACCGGCCTGGTAAGTGGCCACGTACAGGCGTTTGCCGTCGTAGGCTGCACCCCACTGGATACCTTGCAGCGACTCGGCGCCCTGCACCGGCAGGGGCGTGGCTGGAGACGACAGCTGGGATTGCCAGATGATCGCGCCGTCCGTGGCGTCGAGCAGGTGGTAGATGCCGCTCTTCTGACCCGCGCCGACGACTCTGCGACCGTTGATGGTGAAGATGTTCGGCTGAGTGCCGAAGTCGTAGTCGTGACCGGGATTCGGGCAGTTCCCTCCTGCCGGTGGCGTCAGGCAGCGGACGTTCCATGTGTCGTTCGGGGTCATCTGATGGTTCCAACGAACCGCCCCGCTCCCCAGGTCCAGCGCGGTGATCGCTTCCGCCCCGTCGGGCGTGCCGGTGTAGGGGTTGCCGGAGGTGTAATACAGCGTGTTGCTCGCCGGGTCGATGGTGGGTGAGGACCAGACCGCCCCACCGCTGGGCGCTAATGCCGGCGTGCCCCCGGTCGGCTGCGGCTGCGGAATCGTGTAGTGCTGCCACTTGATACCGCCGGTCGTGGCATCGAGCGCTACCATGCTGCCTCGAAACGAGCAGCACTGGTAGGCGAGGTTGACCGCCTGGCCCTCCTCCTGACTCGCGGTGCCCACGTAGACCGTGCCGTTGTACACCATCGGCGAGCTGGTAGTGATCGCCCATCGGTGCTGGTCGAGTTTGGTGCTCCAGCGTTTGGCGCCCGTCGCGGCGTCGAGCGCCCACAGGTTAGCGGAGTTGTCACCGAAGTAGACGGTGCCGTCCACGACCGCGATCCCGTCGCGCAACCCGTACGTGGGAAGATTCCCGAGGGTGGTGTGGGCGTCGAACGACCACTTGGTGGTGCCGGTCTTGGCGTCGAGAGCGTACAGCTTCCCGTCTCGCCCGCCGACGTAGAGGACTCCGCCGACCACTGCGGGCTGACTGGATGCGGCTTCAGCGCCGGGGAAGGCGAACGCCCACTCGAGTTTCAACGAACCGACGTTGATGGGCGTAATTGCGGTTTCGTTCGGGTTGTATCGCGAACCGGTCGGGTCGAACTGCCACATGGGCCAGTCCCCAGCAGGTGCGGCCTGAGACTGCGCGGAGGCGACAGAGGTGAACAATAGGACTACCGCGGCGAGTGGAAAGGAAGCGCGAAGTCGTAGCTTTCGGAGCCCGGCTGGGAATGCGGCGAGAATGGCGGCGATTGCCTTGCTGTTCACGGTCGTACATCCGTTCACTAGCTGAATCCTCATTGACCCGCAGTAGATTTCGTCGCCACAGGTGCACCGATATCGTCTACTCGGGTCCTGACCGGTGTTCGGGAGCAGTGTATGAATGTTGTTGCTGTGCGGCAACTTTCTGGTTGCCGCCGCGGCCGGTCGGCACCTGGTTGTTGCGGTCAGGACGTTGTTGATGGCGGCCGGGGCGACCGTGTCGCGGTAGCGGTTGGGATTAACTCCGGTTGCTCAACGGAATTGCTTTCGGAAGTTGGCCGGGTCGCTGAGACCAATCAGGTGCGTTCGAGATGGACCTGCCCGGGAGCTGACGCAAAAGCCCACGCGGGTTGGGTCCGATCACAGTTCGCAGAACCGCCGTCTCCTGGCGATAGTGCTCACCCAGTCCGCGTCCGACAAGCCCGATAGCGTCGACAAGGGCTGTGACAACGGAATACAACGAATATCCCAGCACGATGCGTCTTTCGACGAGACTGTCGACTTGCCGATCAAGGGGACGTGGTCACGCCGTCAGGACGATTTTGCCTTGCACGTTGCCTTGCTCGACCAGTTCGTGTGCCTTGGCGGCGTTTTCGATTGGCAGCGTCTGCTGCACGTAGGGATGCAGTTTGCCGGACTCGACCAGCTGAGTGAGCGCCTCGAGCCCGACGACGTCGGGTTCGACGGAGATTCCGGCGAATCGAACACCGGCTGCCGCAGCCAGTTTCGGTAGGGCAGTGCTGGCCTTCTCTACCGCGGTCACGAGGATGCCGCCCTTGCGTAGGGTCGACAGCGAGCGTTCGGCTGTGCCACCGCCGATGGTCTCCAGTACGACGTCGACATCGCGCACCACATCGACGAAATCGGCGGTGCGATAGTCGATTAGCTTGTCGGCGCCCAATCCGCGCAGGAACTCGTGTTTGCCTGCGCTGGCGGTTCCGATCACGAAGGCGCCGCGGGCCTTGGCGATCTGAACGGCCAGGTGTCCCACACCCCCACCGGCTCCGTGGATCAGAACCCGCTGCCCCGCCTGTAGTTCCGCGATATCGACCAGCATCTGCCATGCGGTGAGCCCGGCCAACGGGAGCGCGGCGGCCTCAGCATGAGTCAGACCCCTCGGTTTACGCACCAGCTGCCGTGACGGAGCGACCACGTACTCTGCGTATCCACCTGCCGCCTTGGGGAAGTACGGCATCCCGTACACCTCGTCCCCCACCCGGAACCGGTTGACGCCGGGATCGGCTTCTTCCACAACGCCGGAGAGGTCCCAGCCCAGGGTGAACGGTGGCTGCCCGATCAACGGGAAGGCACCGGAACGGATGATCGGCTCCACCGGGTTGATGCTCACCGCCTGCACCCGCACCAGCACCTCGGTCGCACCCGGCACCGGCCGGGGAACCTCGGCGACCTGGAGCACCTCCGGACCTCCGAACGACTGTTGCGCGATCGCGCGCATTGCCAAACCTCTTCTGCATCAACGACTCTTGCTTCCGGACCCGGATTTCCCGGCCCGGAGACAATCTTGGGCGCTGACGAACTTGTTGAACAGTACGCACTCTGATGGTATATACGCACCTTATGGGTACTACCTCTGATCTGCGATTTTATGGTGGAGCTGACGCGTATCTGGCGAAGTGTCCATCGCGCACCATTCTCGACGTCTTGGCCAACAAGTGGACGATGCTGGTGATGGGTGCGCTGGCCGACGGGCCTGTGCGTTTCGGTCAACTACGGCGACGCCTGGATGGAATCACCCAAAAGATGCTCACCCAGACATTGCGCAACCTGGAGCGCGACGGCTTGATCACCCGCGCGCTCTATCCGACAGTGCCGCCGCGGGTCGAATACTCCGTAACCGAGCTGGGTCGCAGCGTTCTCGGGCTGCTGACCTCGATCCGGGTGTGGTCGGAGGTGAACATCAACGAGGTACTCGCCGCCCGATACGCCTACGACGAACGAGTAGAACACGACCCCGAACCAATCACCACAGCCTCCTGAATCACCAAGCCGGCCACGGACCATGCGGCGGATCCCCGAACATTCGAGGCGATTCGGCTCGGGCTGGTCGATATCGGCGTCGTGCAGTACGCCGACCCAATCGACGGCCTCGTACTACGACCGGTAGGGACAACACCGCGGGTCGCGGTCGTGCCAGCCCTGGTCGCGCAAGTCGGCGAGGTTGGAAGTGCCGGTCGGCCACTGGTATTCGTGCTGGGCATCGCGAATCAGCCGCCCGTGGCGCCCGTCGTCTCCAGCTTCGAAGCCGACACCATCTGGTCGGCAATGCGTTCTGCGCCGACCAGTTGGCGCGTGACGCGCGTCGATCATCAACGATCCACCGACCCCGCAGGTCATGTCTTGGATGTCACCTGCCGCGCACCAACCGGCTTGGTGCGCCGCTGGGGCCCTTCGGCCGTGGGATGGATTGGATCGGTTAGCGTTGGGCCCACCGATTCAGTCATTGTCCGAACCATTCCTTATAGGGCCGTTTCCGCTGGTAGGGCGGTTGCGGCCCCGTTGTTGTCGGGTCGGGGCAGGCCAAAGACCGGGCGGAGCCGGCCGGGCAACCAGTGGCCTGCGGGCAGCCCAACGCCTACCCCAGTGCCGCCCAAGCGCTCCCGGGCAGGCTCGGCATCCGCGCGGCCTGGCGGCCCAGCGTGATCGCCGCGGTCCGCACCGCCGAGCCGAGCGTGGAGACGTCCACCTCGCCCAGCTTCGTGCTGATCGATAACCCGGCGATCGGCTTGCCGGTACGGTACGCGACCGGCGCGGCCGCGCAGGCGACGCCCGGCCCGGATTCCTCGGCCTCGTAAGCGATTCCGGTTTCGCGGATGGTGTCCAGTTCCTCGCGTAGCCGCCCCGCGTCGGTGATCGTGCGCGGCCCCAGCGGCCGCAGCCCGGCCGCGACAACCCGGTCGATGGCCTCGTTGCCTGCGAAGGCCAGCAGCGCCTTGCCGACAGCTGTGGCGTGCGCAGGCAGTCGGCCACCGACCCGCGAACCCAGCGGCGGGGCGGTGCGGCTGCGCAGCTTGGTCACGTAGACCACGTCGGTCCCGTCGAGCACGGCGAGATGCACGGTCTGCCGGGTCGCGCTGCGCAGGTCGGACATGCTGGCCAGGGTCAGCCTGCGCAGTTGCTGCGGTCGGGCGGCCCGCTCGCCCAGTTCGAAGAATCGCAATCCGATCCGGACGTCCTGCCCGGCGGGCTCGAGGAACTTGTACTCGACGAGTTCCCGGACGATGCGCGAGACGGTCGACGCGGCCAACCCGGTCCGGCGGGCGAGTTCACGGACGCCGAGCCCGTCGTCGTCCGGCTCGAACGCCTCGAAGATCAGCGACACCCGCCCGATCATGGACGGCGGGGTGTTCCGCTCACTGGCACACATGCTGGTAACTCTGGAGGTCAGGACCGCAGGATGTCAACCGACCACCAGCCATCCCAGGGAGATCTCACGTGAGCGCACAGCTCGGCCCCGGCGAGCGCGCCGATGCCGCCCGCCTACTGTTGAAGGCCTACGAATCCAGGGTGCCGGTCCGTCCGCTGACCGCCATCCATCCCGGCCTGACCGTCGAGGACGCCTACGACGTGCAGCTTCGCCAGGTCGCGGGGTGGACTGCGGCGGGGCGGAAGATCGCTGGGCACAAGGTCGGACTGACCTCTGCGGCGATCCAACGGCAACTCGGGGTCGACTCCCCCGACTACGGCCACCTGTTCGCCGACATGTTCTACCTGGACTCGCAGCCGATCACTGCGGGCACGTTCCTCAGCCCGCGGATCGAGCCGGAGATCGGCTTCGTGCTGGGTAAGCCGCTGACCGGTCCGGGCGTGACCGTCGCCGACGCGCTCGACGCGATCGCGTACGCGGTCGCGTCCCTGGAGATCATCGACTCGCGGATCGCGGACTGGAAGATCACCCTGCCCGACACGATCGCCGACAACGCGTCGTCCGGCGGGGTTGTCCTCGGTACGACGCCGGTCCCGCTCTCCGGGCTAGACCTGCGCACCACCGGGATCGTGCTGCGGCGCAACGGGCGGATCGTGCAGACCGGCGCGGGTGCCGCAGTTCTCGGCTCGCCGATCAATGCCCTCGTCTGGCTGGCCAACACCGTCGGTGCGCTCGGCGTGCGGCTGGAAGCCGGTTCGATCGTGCTGCCCGGTGCGCTGACAGCCGCCGTCGATGTCGAGCCCGGCGACACCGTCACCGCCACCTTCGCCCAGCTCGGCAGCGTCACCGCGACGTTCGCCGCACCGTCCGAGGAGGACTGAATGTCCCGACCCACCGCCGCGATCGTCGGTCCAGGCAACATCGGCACCGACCTGCTGGTCAAGCTCCAGCGCAGCGGGGTATTCGACGTCCGGTACATGGTCGGAGTCGACCCCGCCTCCGACGGCCTGGCCCGCGCCCGCAAACTCGGCGTCGAGGCCACCGCCGACGGCGTCGACTGGCTGCTCGCCCGCCCGAAGCTGCCCGACGTGGTCTTCGAGGCGACGGCCGCGAAACCGCATCTGGCCAACGCCCCGCGCTACGCCGAGGCGGGCATCCGCGCGATCGATCTGACCCCCGCAGCCGTGGGCCCGTTCGTGTGCCCCGCGGTCAATCTCGGCGCGCACGCGGATGCGCCGAACATCAACATGATCACCTGCGGCGGCCAGGCCACGATTCCCATCGTGCACGCGGTCGCCCGGGTCACCGAGGTGCCTTACGCCGAGATCGTCGCGTCGATCTCATCCCGCTCGGCCGGGCCGGGCACCCGCGCGAACATCGACGAGTTCACCGAGACCACATCGCACGCCATCGAGTCCGTCGGCGGAGCGGCCAAGGGCAAGGCGATCATCATCCTGAACCCCGTCGAGCCACCGCTCATTATGCGGGACACAGTGTTCTGCGCGATCTCGCCGGACGCGGACCAGAACGCGATCACCGAGTCCATCCACGCGATGGTTGCCGAGGTCCAGGCCTACGTGCCTGGCTACCGCCTCAAGTCCGACCCGCAGTTCGACGACGCCCGGGAGCTGTGGCACGGCCAAGCCCGGGTCGCCGTGTTCCTCGAGGTCGAGGGAAACGGCGACTACCTCCCGCCGTGGGCAGGCAACCTCGACATCATGACCGCCGCCGCAGCCAGGGCGGGCGAGCTGCTCGCCACCGGCGCGGCCCAGACGATGGAAGTGATGCCGCGATGACCGCCGTGCACCTCACCGACACCACCTTGCGCGACGGCAGTCACGCCGTCCGCCACCAGTTCACAATTCCCCAGGTCCGCGCGATCGCCGGGGCGCTCGACCGGGCCGGGATCGAGGTCATCGAGGTGACCCACGGCGACGGGCTCGCGGGGTCCTCGTTCAACTACGGGTTCTCCAGGGTGCCCGACATCGAACTGGTCGCCGCCGCGGCCGACGAGGTCACCCGCGCGAAGATCGCCGTCCTGCTGCTGCCCGGGGTCGGGACGGTCGCGGACCTGCGTGCGGCCGTCGACGCCGGTGCGAAGGTCGCCCGCATCGCGACGCACTGCACCGAGGCCGACGTCAGCATCCAGCACTTCGGCGCGGCCCGCGAGCTGGGCCTGGAGACCGTCGGGTTCCTGATGCTGTCGCACCGGAACTCGCCCGAGGGCCTCGCCGAGCAGGCCCGGATCATGGCCGACGCGGGCTGCCAGTGCGTCTACGTGGTCGACTCCGCCGGCGCCCTGCTCCCCGACGGTGTCACCGACCGCGTCACCGCACTGGTGCGCGAACTCGGCGACGACGCCCAGGTCGGCTTCCACGGCCACCAGAACCTGTCCCTGGGGGTGGCGAATTCGATCGCCGCGTACCGGGCCGGCGCCCGCCGGATCGACGGGACGCTGCGCGCGCTCGGCGCCGGCGCGGGCAACTCGCCCACCGAAATCCTGGTTCCCGCGTTCGACGCGCTCGGCGTGCACACCGGTGTGGACAGTGAGCTGATCCTCGCCGCCGCGGAAGAGGTGCTTGCGCCGATCGTCCCGCGGATGCCCGTCGCCGATCGTGCCGCGATCGTGCAAGGCCGCTACGGCGTCTACAACTCGTTCCTGCTGCATGCCGAGCACGCGGCCGAGCGGTACGGTGTGCCCGCGTACCAGATCCTCCGGCGGGTCGGCGAGCGCGGTTACGTCGGCGGGCAGGAGGACATGATCATCGACGTGGCGATCGGGCTGCGGGACGAGCTCGGCATCAAGGAGAACGCATGACCTGGGACATCGACACCGCCGCGGCCGCACTGCTCGAGGCGGAGCGGCAACGGCGCGACCGCGGCCCGCTGACCGACGAGTGGCCGGAGCTCGACCTCGACACCGCTTACCGCGTGCAGAAACGGCTGATCGAGAAGAAGGTCGAGGCGGGCGAGAAGGTCGTCGGCGTCAAGCTGGGCCTCACCTCCCGTGCCAAGCAGGAGCGAATGGGCATCACCTCGCCGCTTACCGCGGTGCTCACAGACGGCTACGTCCTTGCAGCCGACGTTCCCATCCCGCTCGACGAACTCATCCACCCGCGGGTGGAGCCGGAGATCGTGTTCGTCATGGGCAAGCGCCTCGAAGGGCCCGGCATCACGGCGGCCACCGCGCTCGACGCCGTCGAGAGTGTCCACGCCGGGCTCGAGGTCATCGATTCCCGGTACATCGACTTCAAGTTCACTCTGCCCGATGTCGTCGCGGACAACGCGTCCTCCGCGCGCTTCCTGGTCGGTGGGAAGGCGCTGTCGCCGAAGAACCTCGACCTCGCACTGGAGGCCTGCGTGCTCACGGTCAACGGCACCGTCGTCGACAGCGCCACGGGCGCGGCCGTGCAGGGCCACCCAGCGGAGGCGCTCGCACTGGCGGCCAACGCGCTGGCCGCACGCGGCGAGGTGATCGAAGCCGGGCAGCTCGTGCTGACCGGCGGCCTGACCGACGCGGTGTTCGTCCACGCAGGCGACCAGATCGGCGCGGAGTTCACCAGCCTCGGCTCGGTTTTCGTCACCGCCGCCTGAGCAGGCGCCTCGATCACGGGACCCGGCCTGTCGCGCGTGGAGGTCCTGGCCGGAACAGCTCTGGCCTGGGCGCGCAACACGGTGGTTTGATGTTTGCGACCTGACCGGACCAGAGGAGCGCGATGGTGGATGGGCGGGCACATGCACGTTCGGTGACCAGCAAGGTGGTCGCTCTTCTCGACGCGTTCGGCCCGGGTTCGCCGCAGCTGACCCTCAACGAGCTCAGCGCGCGCACGGGGCTGCCGCTGTCGACCGCGCACCGGCTGGTCACCGAGCTTGTGGAGTGGGGCGGGCTCGAACGGTGCGAGGGGGCCGGGTACCGGATCGGGCTGCGGATGTGGGAGATCGGCTCGCTCGCTCCGCGCGGCGAGTCCTTGCGCGATGTCGCCCTTCCTGTGATGCAGGACCTCTACGAGGGCACCAAGGAGAACGTGCATCTCGCGGTCCGGCAGGACACCCAGGCGCTCTACCTCGACAAGATTCACGGCCCCGCCGCACTCCCGGTCAAGTCCCGGCGCGGCGGCCGACTTCCCTTGCACGCCACCGGCGTCGGCAAGGTGCTGCTCGCCTACGCGCCGGAAGAGCTGCGCGCCCGGGTGCTGGCCGGGGAATTGCCCCGGTACACCCGGCACACCATCGTCGAGCCCGGCCGCGTCGTCCGCATGCTCGACGAAGTACGGAACACCGGTATCGCGTTCGCCTATGAGGAGCTCACGGTCGGTTCACTGTCGGTGGCCGCACCCATCCGCGACGCCTCGGGTGAGGTCGTGGCCGCACTGGATGTCGTGCTGCACACCGCGGGCGGGCACCCCGACCGGCTGGCACTCGCGGTCCGGACCGCGGCCATCTCCATCTCCCGGGCTCTGCGTGACCGGCAGGTCGGCCAGCGCGGGTAAAGATGAGGGTGCGTTCCCGTTCAACGGGAACGCGGCCTTTTCCCGGAACGGTGTCGGCTGTGACAGTAGCCACACCAACGAAGGGAAGGTCAGCGATGACAAGCACTGCCACCCCCGGGCCCTCGGCGGAACAGCAGGCGGAGATCGACCGTTACCTGGACACATACCGCGAGATGGCCGGATTCGTCCCGCCCCGGATCCAGGCCCGGTTCGAGCGGCTGGGCCGGACGAACCCGGAGCTCCTGCTGGCGCAGGAGAAGGTCCGGAACCTGATCACCTACACCGACGCGCTGGACCAGAAAACGGCGCAGCTCATCCTGTTCGCGGTGCTCTCGGTCCAGTTGCGGGACGCGGCGAAGATCCACGGCCACGCCGCGCGGCGGGCCGGTGCGAGCTGGGAGGAGCTGCAGGCGACGATCGACCTCGCCTACCTGTTCGGTGGCGTGTCGATCGCGAATCACGCACCGTCGATCCTCGACGGCGTCGCGGAGCTGGAGGCCAAGGCGGCGGCCGAGGAGGGGGCGAACCGGTGATCGACCACCCGGAACCGGTCTACGACATCGCGCAGCTCGGGCATGCCGAGATCCGCACCCCGGACCTCGAGGCATCGGTTGCGTTCTTCACCGAGATCTACGGGCTCACTCTCGTCGGCGAGACTCCCGGGTCCGCGCATCTGCGGGCCTGGAATGACGACGTGCTGTCCTCGCTGACCCTCACCGCCCACGACGAACCAGGTCTGGGCCACCTCGGCTGGCGGGCGACAAGCCCGCAGGCGCTGCGCAGGCGGGTCGCGGCGCTGGAGGACCACGGTGTGCGGGGTGAGTGGCACGACGGCGACTTCGGGCACGGTGCGGCGTACCGGTTCGTGGGCGTCGGCGGGCATCTCCAGGAGGTCTACTTCGATACCGAGAAGTACGTGCCGACCCCGGACACCACACCGGCGCTGCCCAACCAGCCGCAGAAGTTCGACCCGCGCGGTGCCGCGGCCGCCCACATCGACCACATCAACCTGCTGGTCCCCGACGTCGCCGCGGCATCTCGCTTCCAGCAGGAGACACTCGGGTTCAAACTGCGCGAGCGGCTCACCCCGGCGGGCCGGGACGAGGTCGGCGCCTGGCTGTCGGTCATGACCAAGGCCCACGACCTGGCCCTGACCAAGGAGCCCGCGCCCACGCAGGGCCGCCTGCACCACCTCGCCTACGCGGTCCCGGAGACCTCGGACGTGATCCGCGCGGCGGACGTTTTCCTCGAGAACGATGTCTTCATCGAGTTCGGCCCCGCCAAGCACTCGCGCACCCAGGGCTTCTTCCTCTACGTCTACGAGCCGGGCGGCAACCGCGTCGAGGTCTTCACCGGAGGGATCCACATCTTCTCGCCGGACTTCGAGACGGTCACCTGGGAGACGGAGTCACAGGGCCGGGGTACCGCGTGGGGAATGCCGGTGCCCGAGTCCTTCCACCACCACGCCACACCCCCGTACGTGAAGGCCGATGCCGAGGTGTCGGCGTGACCGGGCTGACGGCAAGTTACGTCACCCTGCACGGGGGCGGGTTCACCGATCCCGCCCGCACCTCGTTCGCCGATCGTGCGGCCGCGGCCGCGAAAGCCGGGTTCACCGGGATCGGTGTGCAGCTCGCGGATCTGGCAGCCACCGGTGGCGCCGCAGTGATCGGTGATCCGGCCGTGGCCGTCACCGAGGCCGAGTTCCTCGGCGGCTGGGTTTTCGCCGAGGACCCGGATGTGCGGTCGCCGTCGGAGGAGCTACTGATCGAGGTCGCCCGGGTCGCGGGGCCGCTGCGGGTCACCTCTGGGGAATTCGCGGCCGGGCCCGCCGATCCGGGCCGCGCGGCGGACGCTCTCGCGGCACTCGCGAACAGGCTTGCGCCGCACGGCATCACCCTTGCCGTCGAGGCCTTCGCCTGGGGCGCGATCCCCGACTATCCGACGGCGCTGGAGATCATGCGGCGCAGCGGTGCCGCCAACACCGGGCTCATGATCGATGTCTGGCACTGGTTCGCCACCGGCGCGCAGGTCGCGCTGCTCCGCGATGTCGACCCGCATGAAATCGCCGGCGTCCAGCTCAACGACGGTCCCCGGACGCGCCCGGATGATCCCGAAATACTGCACCGGGCCCGCACCACCCGGTGGCTGCCCGGCGCAGGCGAGCTTCCGGTGCGAGAGCTGGTCGGCGCCCTCCGCACGGCGGGCTACTCGGGCCCGTACTCGGTGGAGGTCAACTATCCCGGATTCCGGGAGCTGCCCGTCGAGGAGGCCGCGCGCGCGGCCTACGACGCCTCGATCGCAATCCTCAACAGCCGCTGAGCGGCGTCCCCAACCCCCGTCACCTCGAACACAAAGGAGTGTCTCGTGTCGCATACCCAGGAGACCGGAACACCAAGACAGACACCAGGTAAGGCCGCGCTGGCGTCCTTCCTCGGCAGCCTGGTCGAGTACTATGACTTCTTCATCTACGGGTCGGCCTCGGCGCTGGTGTTCGGCCACGTCTTCTTCCCCCGCGCCAGCACCGCGGCAGGTACGCTGGCCGCACTCGCGACCTTCGCCGTGGCCTACGTCGCCCGCCCGATCGGATCGTTCTTCCTCGGTCACTTCGGCGACCGGATCGGCCGCAAACGAGTCCTGATCTTCACCCTCGCGCTGATGGGCGGCTCGACCTTCGCCATCGGCTGCGTGCCCGGTTACGACACCATCGGCGTGGCCGCGCCGATCCTGCTCGTGGTTCTGCGGATCGCACAGGGGCTGTCCGCCGCAGGCGAGCAGAGCGGCGCGAGCTCGATGACGCTGGAGCACTCGCCCGAAGGCAGGAGGGCGTTCTTCACCAGCTTCACCCTCTCCGGAACACAGGCCGGTCTGGTCGTCGCCACACTCGTGTTCATCCCGGTCGCCGCGCTGCCCGAGTCCGCCCTCTACAGCTGGGGCTGGCGGATTCCGTTCTGGGCCAGCGCGATCGCGGTGTTCGCCGCGATGCTCGTCCGCCGGACCCTCGACGAACCACCCGCTTTCGAGCAGCTCAAAGAGGAGCAGGAGATCGTCAGGTTTCCGCTGGGAGTCTTCATCCGGTCCTACTGGCGGTCGTTCCTGCGGATCGTGCTCTGCCACCTCTACGGCACCATCTCCACTGCCGTGACCGTGTTCGGGCTCGCCTACGCGGTGAACGAGTGGCACATCGCGCGCTCGTCGATGCTGTGGACGATCGTGATCGCCAACGTCGTCCAGGTCGTGACGATCCCGATGTGGGCGAAGCTGTCCGACCGGGTCGGGCGTCGCCCTGTGTTCGCGGTCGGAGCGGTCGGCTGCGCGGTGTCGGTCTTCGCCTACTTCGTTGCGATCACCACCGGGAACTGGATGCTTGTCGCCGCGGCGTCGGTGCTGCTCGTCTCGGTCTGCTATGCGGCGCCGAACGCCGTCTGGCCTGCCATGTACGCGGAGATGTTCGACGCCCGGGTTCGCTACACCGGCCTGGCCGTCTCGACGCAGTTCGCCAATCTCGCCCTCGGTTTCCTGCCGACGATCGCCGCGATCCTGATCGGCACCGGAAGCTTAGGCTGGCTGTCGATCGCGGTGCTGCTCTCCACGCTCTGCCTGATCGCCGCCGCGGCCGCGTTCGCCGGCCGGGAGACAGCGCACGTTCCGCTGCGGGAGCTCGGGCATTCTTCCCGGGCCCACGGCCCGACCATGCCCGAGCGGGCCGAGGCCGCGCCCAGCGCCTTCTGAATCCCCTTGAAAGGAACCAACATGCGGCACGGTCGCCTCCTGATCATGAACGGTCCGAACCTCAACCTGCTCGGTACCCGGCAGCCCGAGCTATACGGCACCGACACCCTCGCCGACGTCGAGCGGATCGCCGGTGCCAGGGCCGAGGAACTCGGGTACAAGGCCGACTTCTTCCAGAGCAACTCGGAGGGCGCGCTGATCGACCGCCTGCACGAGGCGCGTGGCAGCACCGACGGCGTCGTCCTCAACCCCGCAGCGTTCACACACACCTCGGTGGCGCTGCGGGACGCGCTGCTCGCCGCTGAACTGCCGGTCGTCGAGGTGCACATCAGCAACGTGCACAAGCGCGAGGAGTTCCGGCACCGTTCCTATGTCTCCGACATCGCCGAAGCCGTGATCGTCGGGGCGGGGATCCGGGGTTATGTGTATGGGATCGAATGTCTCGACCGGGCGCTCCAGCTCCACGAACGAAGGAGCGCGGTGTGAACGACCCGCTGCAAGTCGGCCTGATCGGCGCCGGCATCGGACCGTCCTTTTCCCCCGCCCTCCACGAACGCGAGGCCGCCGCCCTCGGTATCTCCTATCGGTACCGGCTCTGGGACCTCGATGTCCTCGGCATTGCGCCCGAAGACATTGCGAAGCTGCTCCAGCGTGCCCGCGACGAGGGGTATCGCGGGCTCAACATCACTCACCCCTGCAAACAGCTCGTGATCCCGCACCTCGACCGGCTCTCGCCCGACGCCAAGGCCATCGGCGCGGTGAACACCGTCGTCCTCGACGACACCGGGATGACCGGACACAACACCGACTGGCAAGGCTTCCGCGCGGGTTTCCTCGAGGGCCTCCCAGATGTCGCGTGCGAGCACGTCGTGCTCCTCGGCGCCGGTGGTGCGGGTGCGGCCGCCGCGCATGCCCTCCTTTCGCTCGGCACACCCCGCCTCGACGTGCTCGACGTCGATCCGGGCAAGGCGGATGATCTCGCCGCCGCGCTCACTGCGCGCTTCGGGAACGGACGAGCCATGGCTGGGCACCCGCATGACGTCGCCGAGCGCCTCCGTTCGGCGGACGGCCTGGTACACGCAACCCCGACCGGCATGGCGGCACACCCCGGACTGCCACTCGACGCGCGCCTGCTCCGCCCGGACCTGTGGGTCGCCGAGATCGTCTACATGCCGATGGAAACCGAACTCCTCCGCAACGCCCGCGCCGTCGGCGCGCGGCACCTCAGCGGCGGCCGCATGGTCGTCCACCAAGCCGCGGAGGCGATGCGCCTGTTCACCGGTCTGACACCGGACGCGAGCCGGATGCTTCGTCACCTGGCCGAACTGGTGAGCCCCTGAACTGTGCCGTGCGGGGCGTGGCTTGAAAGGCATTTGCCCAGCACGAAGTAGCGGTGCCTGCCCGCACGGAGACCTTATCCGTCGATCTTCGGCTGGGCGGGTGTCGCCGCACCCTCGGGTGCCTGGAGTGCACCGCGACGAGCGCTGATCCTGGCTGTGGAGACCCGGACGGTCCGGACAGCAAGGAGACACAAGCGGTGACGACATCGGCAGTTCCGGGGCAATCCAGTGGCTCGCTATATACCGAGCGGGTGCTGATCATCGACCAGCAGCCCAAGCTTGTCGAAATCAACACCGAGTACGCCTTACTGGACCGTCACGGTCGTCGGCTTGGGGCCGTCGTGCAGGTCGGTCAGAGCCGTTTGAAGAAGTTTGCGCGTTTCTTCGGCGATTTCAGCAACTTCTTCACCCACCAGCTCGAGGTTCGCGATGCCTCCGAGAATCTTCTCCTTTCGCTGGTCCGCCCTCGTAAGGTGTTCAAGTCGAGGGTTGTCGTCGAAGGCTCGGCGGGCCAGTCGATCGGCCTGATCATCCAGGAAAACTGGTGGGGCGCAAAGCGATTCGCGATGCTCGTCGATGGCGAACGGGTGGGAACCATTCACGCGGATGGGCTACTCGGACCACGGATTTTCAGCATTGTCGACGCCGGTGGCGGCGAGATCGCGCGAATCACCAGAACCACCCAGGGCTTGCACCGGGCGATCACCAGTGCCGAAAAATACGTCGTGGAGATCCATGATCACCTGCGCGAGCCCATCGCGAGTCTGGTGCTTGCCTCCGCCCTGTCGATCAACACCGCTCTGATGCAGGTGAAGTCGACAACCGTAGGCGATCTGGTCACCGTGATCCCATGAGCCCCACTGTGGGAGCGACGCAAACCGGTTGACGAGAGCGGGAACCCTGACGGCGAGCCCCGTCGATCGACCCAGTCGGATTCGGCTGTGACCGAAAGGTCTTCGGACATGCGCTGAGACCGAAGCCGTGCCACAACGAGATGTTGACGACGGGACCAATTGTAGTGGAAGCGATTCCGACGACGGGGATGGCCAACAGTACCGCCGATACGCCCAGGTCCTGCCCACCCGTCGCGTGTGGCTTCCACAGGAAATCACCCAACATATGCAGTTTGGTGGTTCACTCGCCAGGTGAACGCCCGAGCGCGTGGTCGTCGGTCGCGGTACGCGACAACGGCACTAGACATCAATGGAATTTGAGCCCTCGATTACTCAGACCGGCCGATTGCCCGCAGCGGCCAGTCGCTCGCGCACTCCGCAAACAATATGAGCATCGTGGTCGAACACCCGCTCCACAACAGGGAGCAACTGTTCGAAGAGGGTGATCGCCTCACCCGTGCGTCCCACCGACTCATAGGCGTAGGCGAGGTGGTAGCGGATGCTCAAGGTACCGACGTGCTCGGTGCCCATCATGCGCTCCCACTCAGGGAGCACCTGTTCGTAGAGAGTGACCGCCTCACCCGTGCGCCCCACCGACTCATAGGCGTAGGCGAGGTTGTAGCGGGTGCTCAAGGTACTGGGGTGCTCAGCGCCCAGCACCCGCTTCCGGTCGGGGAGCACCTGTTCGTAGAGGGTGATCGCCTCACTCGTGCGCCCTAGCGACAGATAGGCGCGAGCCAGGTTGTGGCAGGTGCTCAAGGTGTCGGGGTGCTCGGCGCCCAGCACCCGCTTCCGGTCGGGGAGCACCTGTTCGTAGAGGGTGATCGCGTCGTCCGCGCGCCCCACCGCCCGATAGGCGCCAGCCAGATTGTGGCGGGTGGTCAAGCTACCCGGGTGCTCGGCGCCCAGCACTCGCTCCCGATCGGGGAGCAACCGCTCGAGCAGGGCTATCGCCTCACTCGGTCGGCCCGCCGTCCGATAGGCGCCAGCCAGGTTGTAGCGGGTGCTCAAGGTGTCGGGGTGCTCGGCGCCCAGCACTCGCTCCCGATCGGGGAGCAACCGCTCGAGCAGGGCTATCGCCTCACCCGGCCGCCCCGCACTCCGATAGGCGTCGGCGAGGTTGTGGCGGATACTCAAAATGTGGCGGTGCTCGGCACCGAGGTGGGTTTCGGCGTCGAGGAGTGTTCGGCGGGTGTAATCGATCGCTCGGGCGAGGTCCGCGGCCGCGGTCAGCTGATTGCCAGCCCAGATCCGCGCGTTGACCACACGGGCTGTGTTGTCGGGGTCGAGGCCGGTCAGCCCGGTGACGGTAATGGCGTCGATGTGGTCGATGAGCCCGGCGCCTTCGATCCGGCGCTGCCAAGCCTGACCACGGTCGAACAGGCAGGGTTCGATCACGTCGAGGGCATTGCCCAGCAACCGAGCCCGGTCCTGGTCACTGTCGGCGCGGTCGCGTATGACGCGGGCGACGAGCCGGTGCATCACGACCGCGGTCCGATCAACCGAGCGAGTGAGCAAACTAGCTTGTACGCAACGGGCCACGGCTTCATCGCGGCGCCCGCCATAATCGGGCAGCAGGTCGCGGACCACACCTGCAGGCGAAAGCATCGCAACGAGCTCAAGGACGCCTCGGACCGCGGTATCCAAGGTGGGGTCACCACTGGAAGCTTCGGTAGTAGCGATCGACAGTAGAATCGCCCGATGTACCTGCAAGGGGTATTCATGCCCCGCTATCCGGGTAAACGCCTGGTCCCCGAATCCGGCAAGCAACCCCAAATACGTCTCGTAGTCGATACCCAGACGGTCGATCGTGGCCGCGGCCTGGGTCAACGCCAAGGGCAGATCACCTAGTTCCCTGCCCACCCGATCCGCACCGTCGGTGTCGGCGAGCTTGGTGGCTTTCTTCAGATAGCGCAGGGATTCACGGCGGGTGTAGACCGTGAGATCCAGTGCGGCACCCAGGGTGGCGAAGGCGTGTTCGGTGCTGGTGATCACAACCTTGATCCCGGTCGCGGCCGGTAGGAACGCTTTGACTTCATCGGGTGCGGTGGCATTGTCCAGCACCAGCAATCCCGCCACCGGGCGTCCGGTCCAGAACTCGCGCAACCGGTGCGCCGAGATCTCCGAATCACCATTGGGGTCATCCACACCCAGACGCTGCGCGATCGCTGCCAGCCCTTCCAACAACACACCCCGGGATTCGGCGTTGACCCACCCCACCAATCCCTCACCATCGCCGGTCAACACCTCGCGGGCATAGGCGGCGGCAAGCTCGGTTTTACCGACACCCCGCATCCCTGTCACCACCACGACGACCGGCGAACGGTGCACCAGCTTGCGTAACCGGTCCAACGGCGCACGAGTGATGAAGTCGACCGGCTGCTGCGGAACCATCCCCACCACCCGCCCCGACACAAGACCCGGTGCGGGAGCCGGGGTTGCGCCGATAGCGATGGTGTGAGCGATCACCCCCGCGAGATTGATGCCCCCCGCTTGCTGGTGTGGTGACGCGGCCGGGGTGGGGGTTACCGGCGCGCCGAAGGAGGGTCCTGATCACGGCGCCCCGCCTGCACCGAACCGATCTCGATGTCCCCGTCGAACGTGCCCCCGACCACCCGCACACCGGTCCCGGTCGCCTCCACTTCGCGGATCCGCAACGCCGCCGCCGACACCCGCTCCAAATCCACACCCACCGCCACACCCGCAGCGGCCTCGTGCGCGCGGACCGCCGCGATCAACGCTTGCGCCGCTGCCAGCAACTCCTCATCACCTTCAGCGCCCGCGCGCTGCAGGTCCTCGGCTAACACCGCGCGGCGTGCGACCGAATCGGGTTGCTGCTCCACCGATTCGACACCAACCCGCCCGACACGACCCGACACCAGAGCCTTCAACTTCTCATAAGCATCGAGCACCACCTGCTTGGCGGTATCGCTCATCCCCGCCACCGCACCCACGGCTACCGCCTCAGCCACAATCGCCGGCACCGTCTCCAACACGAGATCCCCTCCCAACTTCCCGCACCCCCATACCGCGCGAGGCTACCGATGTTCTGAGTTCTGACTGCCGGATCCTACGCCGCCCACGCACGCCACTCCAGCGATACCGAAACCAGCGTTGATGCTTGAAAAATGCGACAGGCCAACGCCATCCGTATCGCGCTGAGCATGCACCAGATCCGGTGCAGCCGACTTCGAAGTCGGACACTGTGTCTTCCTGACGCGTCTTCTCGACACCACCAAACCGCCATCACTCCAGGTGATTCGCACGGGGGACTGTGGATCTAACGGTGTTTCCGGCCTGATTCGCTGAGCGATGTTCAGCGGGAAGGTGCCGTGATGACGACACTTGATGCCGTGGCGAGGAAGAAGGCCGAGGCTTCGGCTGAGAAGCTGGCAGCGGCGGAGCTGGTCCGGATGGCCAAGGAACAGGGGTTGTCCCTGACCGGGCCCGGTGGGCTGCTCAAACAGTTCACCAAGACGGTTCTCGAGACCGCGTTGAACGAGGAGATGACCAAGCATTTGGGCTTTGAGCCGAACCAGGCCCGGCCAGAGCGGGACTCGTCGAATGTGCGCAATGGGACCAGACCGAAAACGGTGCTGACCGAGACGACCGGGCCGGTGCCGATCGATGTGCCCCGCGACCGTGACGGCAGTTTCGAACCGCAGATCGTCAAGAAACGCCAACGCCGGTTGAACGGGGTGGATGAGATCGTGTTGTCGTTGTATGCGAAAGGGCTTACCACTGGCGAGATTTCGGCGCAATTCGCTGAGATCTAGGGGGCGTCGGTGTCGAAGGAGACGGTGTCGCGGATCACCGATATTGATGATGTGATGCGTTCCCGTTCGGGTCGTTGCTCTATCATTGACTGACGCCCTGCTGGGTTGTCCTGACTTTGGTCCGTCGGCTCGGGCGGGAACGCTTCGAGCATGTCGGCCGCGTGGAGATGACCTAATAGGGGCTTGGTTTCGCCTCGTCAATGTCTTGTCTGTCCGCGCGGCCGGTGTGCTGTCACCGTCATTTAGGAAGGCAGGACCAGCAAGCACGACCGACCCGTGCGAGATCATCGGCGGCGCCGACACCCACGTCGACACAATCCATCTCGCCGTAATCTCGGTGACCGGTCAGCCGATGGCGGATCGGGAGTTCCCGACGACCGAATCGGGCTATCGGGCAGCCATCGAGTTCCTCAGCGGTCACGGCGTTCCTCGTGTGGTCGGGGTGGAAGGCACCAGCAGCTATGGCGCTGGATTGACAAGAGCCCTTGCTGCAGAGGGGATTCCGGTTGTCGAGGTCTGCCGTCCGGATCGCGCGGCGCGACGATGCATAGGTAAGACCGACACGCTCGACTCCTATGCTGCAGCGCGAGCCGCCTTGTCCGGGCATGGTGTGTCAGAACCCAAGGACGAGCGGACCAGCGTGGTCCGAGCACTGCTTGGTGCGCGGCGCTCGGCGGTCAAAGCCCGCACCGCCTCGATCAACCAGATCAAGGCCCTGCTCGTCAGCGCACCGGAATCGGTGCGCGCCAGATTCCGCGGACACACCACCAAAGAGCTCATCGCCGAGCTCACCCGCACCCGCCCCAGCGCTCATGCCGAACCGATGATCTCTGGAATACTCACTGCCGCAAAGGCCCTCGCCGATCGGGTCGCCTTCCTCAACGAGCAGGTTGACACCCTCACCGCCGAACTCAACGAATTGACCGCGGTTCTGTGTCCTGCTCTGCGTTCAGCTCTCGGCGTCGGTCCTGACACCGCTGCCCAGTTGTTCGTCACCGCTGGCGACAACCCCGAAAGGCTGCGGGGTGAGAGTTCATTCGCCGCTCTGTGCGGCGCCGCTCCAGTGCCAGCCTCCTCCGGAAAGACCACGCGGCACCGACTTTCGCGCGGTGGTGATCGTGGAGCCAACAATGCGCTGCACCGCATCGCCTTGGTCCGCATGTCCAGGCACGAGCCGACAAAGTCATATGTGGCCCGGCAGACGCAAGCGGGCCGATCCAAACCGGAGATTCTGCGCCTACTCAAACGCGCGATCGCCCGCGAGATCTATCGGCTGCTGACCCGCGCCATCTCAATCCCGGACTACGCCGACCTGCGTCCCGCACGCCAGAGACTCAACATCACTCTCACCGCTGCCGCAAGGCATCTCGGTGTCTGGCCAGGAACCCTGTCACGCATCGAACGCGGCCAAGCCCGCGACGACGAACTCGCCAATACCTACCGAGCATGGCTCGCCACCGCTTGACAAGAATAGGAGCATCAAAGTGGTCGCCGAGATGCAGGAGTGGTCGTGCCGGCCGCTGGATGAGATCTATGTGGCCGTGTTCATCGATGCCATCGTGGTCAAGGTTCGCGATGGTCAGGTCGCCAACCGGCCGATCTATGCCGCGATCGGTGTCACGGTCAACGGGGAGAAGGACATCTTGGGATTGTGGGCTGGCACCGGTGGTGAGGGCGCCAAATTCTGGATGAGTGTGCTCACCGATATCCGTAACCGCGGGGTCCGCGACGTGTTCTTCCTGGTCTGCGACGGATTGAAAGGGCTGCCCGACGCGGTCGGGAATGTGTGGCCGCTGGCCACGGTCCAGACCTGCATCATTCATTTGATCCGCAACACCTTCCGGTTGGCCGGACGTCAGCACTGGGACGCGCTGCGCCGGGATGTGAAACCGATATACACCGCTGTCAACGCCGTCGCGGCACGGGCAGCGCTGGATGAGCTCACCGAGCGGTGGGGCATGAAATACGGTGCGATTGTGCGTCTTTGGGAGAACTCATGGCAGGAGTTCATCCCGTTCCTGGACTACGGAGGCTGTTGCAGAATTGCAGCAGAGTTAGATGTGGACGCAGCGAACCACGTTCGGCGACATGATGTTGGCATCGGCGGAGGGGCGAGGGCGTCACGCTGCGATGGTCGCTCGATGGATCTTCATGAGATTGAATGCGGTTGCCGCCAAGTGCAATTCACTGGTGGCGTTGTCCAGGCCGCGGCGTGAGAATCGGTCGAGGATCTTCTTGAGGTTGCCGATGCCGGGCTCGACGGTTGCGCCGCGTCGCTTGTAGAGGGCTCGGCCCTGCGTGGTTCGCAGTCGGTGCCTGTTGACCTCTCGTGGAGTCGCGTCCCGCGGCGGCGGCCCCGCGGCGGGCTCCGTGGTCGCGGCGAGGGCCTGGTCGCGGTCCTTGCCCAGAGCTATGAGCCGGTCAGGTCCTGCCGCGTTCAGGTTCGCGTCGCTGCTGTAACCGGCATCAGCCAGCACGGTGCCGATCACATGGTCGACGTTCGCGGTGACGGCGAACATTCTGGCCGCGACGTCCTGCGCAGCCTGCATCATCGGGAGGAAGCAGGCTTGATCGTTGGTCGACTGCCCGATCTGAGCGGCGATGATGAATTGGTCACCGGTAACGGCGACTTGGGCGTTGTAACCCTGCAGGAATCCTTTGCGGGTCGGCATGACCCGCGACTGTGGATCGGTGGTGTTGGCGACCACTTTCGGCAGCGTTTTGCCTTCAGCAACCCGTCGACCGGCGGCCGCCGCAGCGGCTCGTTCTGCGTTGGCCACCACTTTTCGTGCTCGCTGAACGCGTGTGCTGTCTTCCATCGGTACTGGTGGGCGGCCCATCGGCTTCTTCCCGGCCGCGATCAATGCGGCATGGCGGTCCAGTTTCTCCTGGTGCGCGGCGATCTCGCGGGCCAAATGGGCCCGCGCTTCGGGCAGCCGGTGCGGTCCCTCGGGAATCCGTCCGACAACCGGCATGCCCTGTTCCGATCGCCGGCGACGAGCGATCGCTGCTGCCTCACGCTGCTCGGCGGCCTTGTCCAGCCGCTGATGCCGCTCCTGCAACTCCTGGGCAGCTTGGCGGATTCGTAGCGCTCGGTGAGTCCGATCACCCAGAGCTGCCGGAACACGGTCCACTCCGCTGCCGGAATCCTGTTTGTCGGCGTCCTCGGCCTGGTCGGTGGTCTCCGACTCGGCGACGATAGCGCCGACTTGGCGGTCGAACCATTCCCGGCCCCGGTTGGCGTCGATCGACGCATTTGCAGCGATCTTCGTCCCGTCGATCGCCACCGTCCCGAACCTACACAATCCTGCCCGGCCGGCGACCATCAACACCTGAGAGAACAAGTCGCTGAACACCTCTCGTGCCTCGGCACGGAATCTGGCGATCGTGGTGTGGTCCGGGCCATCTTGAGCGCACAACACCCGGAATGCGACATCGGTCGTGCACATCCGCTCGATCTGCCGAGACGAACGCACTCCCTGGCAATACGCATACACCATCAGCGCCAACAACATTCGAGGGTCATAACCCGCCGCGCCAGCGCCGCCGCGCCGACGGGTGGCCCGCTCCAACCCGGTGGTGTCGAGAGCCTCCACAGTGTCGAGCACGAACCACGCCAGATGATCCTGTGGCAACCACTCGTGCATATCGGCCGGCAGCAACATCGGCTGATCACGCAGCACGGGACGATAGGACTTGGCCACGCCACATACTCCCAGCCAAACCCCATCCGCAGCAATCGATTCTGCAACAGCCTCTACGACATCGAGATACGCCGGGTGATCTGCTCCACCAACGCCATCGAGTCGCTCAACGCCCGCTACCGGCGCGCGATCAAAGCCCGAGGGCATTTCCCCACCGAGCAAGCCGCCCTGAAATGCCTCTACCTCGTCACCCGATCACTCGACCCGACCGGGCAGGGACGGGCACGATGGACCACACGCTGGAAACCCGCGGTCAACGCCTTCGCGATCACCTTCGCCGACCGCTGGCCCAACGCCCAAACCTACTGAGAGAAACCGCCGGAAACACCGTTAGCGAGATAGACCCTCGCACGGTAATCGCCATGAGCGGACGGGGGGGCCAGGTACCCCTTACTCTCGCCGTAGTAGTCGAACAGACAGGACCAGTAGTTTTCGGTGTTGCAGGAGGTTGACGTACTGGTCGATACCCCTACGGACACGACCACTACGCCTACGGGCGGTTCGGGTTGGCCTCGGCCAACACCGTCCGTGTTCGATGGTCGTAGGTCAACTTCGAGCCCAGCTGTTGATAGAGTTCCAGCTTGTCGTCCGGATCGGTGGATCTTGTTGGGTTCACACTTGTGTCGAACGAGGTGTTTGCGGCGTAGCTGACGCCCAGATAGAAACGTTGCTCAGTTGCGCATTGGTGGTGATTTCCCGCATTTCGACGTGGCGGTGTTGTCGGTGGCTCGGGTCGAACGCGTCGCCCTGTGGCGCCTCTTCGGAACTGCTCAGCGCACCGTCGGTGCCGGTTCTCACGCCGCTGGGAATAGGCAAGCACCATGATCATCTGGAGGTCGCCGTGGCGGCGATGCACGCGGTGATCGATCACGAGGCCGCCGACAGCATGGCGCCCGAACCACGCCCCGCCGACACGGTCGGCCCCGCAGTGGCGGTATTCCGATGCGGGTGATGTTCGTAGCGACACCGCTGATCGGGCATCTGTTCCCGATGATGCCTCTTGCTATGCATCTGCGTGCCGAGGGGCACCAGGTACTGGTAGCAACCGGTGGCGATGCCGCGACGGCGGTTTCCGCCGATGTCCCGGTTGTCGATGTCGCACCGCGCATCGGACACATCCGTGCGATCGCGCAGGGGTTGGGCTTGCACCCCGTCCTCGCACTGCGATCCGCGGCGGGAATGGCCGACGCTCGCGGCGGCGCCCAGGTGTTCGCCGTCACCAACAAACCGATGATCGACAGGCTCATTCGAGTGGCGGCCCGATTCGCGCCCGACATCGTGGTGCACGAACCCTTCGCGTCTGCCGCGGCCATCGCCGCGGCCCGCCTCGGCGTCCCCACAGTGCTGCACAATATCGCGCTGGACGACGGCACCGTTATTCGACGGGAACTGTTGCGGCTGCTCGGCGGTGCCGACATTCCCGCGCCCGCGGCCACCCTGTCGATCGCGCCGCCCAGCATCGTCTCTGTCCCGGGTTGGCCCCTGCGATACATCCCGTATTCGACATCGGGCGCATCCACGCCACGATTCCTCCTCGACTCCCCCCGCCGACCACGCATCGTCGTAACCCGAAGCACCATGCTCGGCGACGGCCCCGACGCGATGCTGCGATCGGTGCTACGGGCCGCGCCCGACGTCGACGCCGATATCGTGATCGTCCGCCCGAACCGAACAGTCATGCGCGCCACCAACCTTCCAGGCAACGTCCGAACAGTCGGGTGGATCGCGCTGCACGCCGTGCTCCCGACCTGCACCGCGATGGTCAACCACGGCGGCGCAGGCTCCGTGTATGCGGCTCTGCGCGCCGGAATCCCACAGCTGGCGACCCCCGCCCCCGGCGACCGCAGGTGGAACGCGGTATCGGTGCAGCGGCGCGGAGCGGGTATCGCGGTGCGGGGAAGCACGATCACCGCGACACACCTGCACACCTTGATCACCGACACGCGCCTCGCCGACGCTGCTCGCGCCGTCGCGGCCGAGGTGGCCACCATGCCTGCCATCGACGAGGTCGCAGCACAAGTCCTCGCATTGGGCCACAACAGGCCACCCCTCCGACACTGACGACGAAATCCCCTTGTGCCCAAAGGAACTCACCGCATGACAGGTGCGACCGCGATCATGGCATGCGGACTGACCAGCCCAGAAGCAGTGGTCATTGTTCGTCGTCGGGGATGGTCAGGATGTTCGACGGCCAGGACACCGAGCGTGGATCCACTGAACCCGCAACGGCCGGACAGTGCTCGCTGTGCCTCACATGCCATCGACGATCACAGGATATCTGCCGAATCCCGGCAGGTTTGGCGCATGCGCCCGATGCCGTCGATCTCGAGATCGATCACATCGCCGGGGCGCAGGTAGGGGAAACGGCCGGAGAGGGCTACGCCCTCGGGGGTTCCAGTATTGATGAGGTCGCCGGGTTCTAGGACCGCATACTGGGACAAATGCCAGACCAGGTACGCGACGTCGAAGATGAGGTCGGCCGTCGAAGAGTCCTGGCGCGGTTCGCCATTGACCCAGGAGCGCAGGCGCAGGTCCTTCGGGTCGAGGCGATCGGCGGGGATCAGGGCGGGGCCGAGGGGGTTGAAGGTCGCGCAGCACTTGCCCTTCGACCATTGGCCGCCGGATTCCTCGAGCTGGAAGCGGCGTTCGGAGACGTCGTTCGAAATGGTGTAGCCCGCAACGTGTTTCATGGCGGCGTCGGGCGAATCCAGGTAGCTCGCCCGGCGGCTGATCACCACCGCAAGCTCGACCTCCCAGTCGGTCCGGTCGGACCCGCGCGGGATCATCACGTCGTCGTACGGCCCGACCACGGTATTGGGTGTCTTGAAGAAGACCACCGGCGTACGGGGCGGTTCCGCTCCCGATTCGGCGGCGTGCGCGGCATAGTTCATGCCGATGCACCAGACGGCCTGCGGGCGCGCGATCGGTGCGCCGATACGTTGTCCGGTGAGGTCGATGGGCGACAGCAGGCCCTGTGACAGCGCTGCCGCGGTCTTCGAGATACCGCCTGCGGCGAGGAACGCACCATCGATATCCGGTGTCAGCGTGGACAGATCATAGGTTTGATCACCGTCGACCACGACCGGTCGTTCCGAGCCGACGGCGCCGATCCGCTGCAATTTCACGCACTAGCTCCTTCATTGGTGGATTCCGCCTGATCGACGGACAGCCGATACACGCGCCGCGCCGTCGTGGACAGCACCTTGACGCGGTCGTCCGGGGCAAGTCCGCCGAGGACCTGGACAGTGGCACGCCAGACCTGCGCATAGGAGGCGGCGGTCAGCGTGAACGGCCAATCCCCGCCCACCATCAGCCGATCCGGCCCGAACACCGCCAGCGCGTGATCGACGTACGACTGCCAATCGGCGGCGGTGAATCCGGGCTTGGACACCGTGGCCAGGCCGGAGATCTTCGCCACCACATTGGGTTGCTCGGCCGCGGCGGCCAGCAGATCCGCCCACGGCTGCCAGTCGCCGGTCGCGATCGGCGGTTTACCCAGATGGTCGAGAACCACTGTGAGCGTGGGGTGTTCGGCCGCCACCACCGGCACCTGCGCCAGCAGATCGGAACGTTCGGCCACCGCGTCGAAACTCAGACCGGCCTCGGCGAGCATGGCCAGGCTGTCCGAAACCTCGGCTCGCAGTAGCCAGGTCGGATCCGGGTCACGGTGGATCATGTGCCGCACTCCGACGTACTCGGGCCGCCGCAGCCGGGCCAGCTCGAACGCGGCCCGCTCGGGTTCGTGCAGCGGCAGCCAGCCGACCACGACCGCCGGGCGCGGGGCATGGGCCGCCGCGTCCAGTAGCGCGTGATTCTCCGCCAGTGAATCGGCCGCCTGGACCAGCACCAGCCCCGCGATATCGTGCTCGGGCAGCTGCGGCTTGAGGTCGTGCAGGGTATAGGTGCGGTACAAGACATCGGATGTATTTGTCAGCCAGTCGTATTCGACATGGAATTTTCCACCGCGAATGTCCCAGACATGCGCATGGGCGTCTACAGTCATCGGAGGCATATGTTCACATTCTCGAAAGTGAAGGAACCGGTTTGTCGGTCACCGACGATGCGATTGCGAAGATCAAGGCGATGATCGTCTCGGGCGATTTGACGCCCGGATCGAGGTTGCCGCGCGAGGCCGATCTGGCCGCCGAGATCGGGGTGTCGCGCAATTCGCTGCGGGAGGCGGTGCGCGCGCTGTCGCTGGTGCGGATCCTGGACGTGCGCCAGGGCGACGGCACCTTCGTGGCGAGTCTGGAGCCGAATTCGCTGCTGGACGCCATGAGCTTCCTGCTGGAGTTCCATCAAGACGACTCGGTGCTCGACATCCTTGGCGTGCGGCGGATTCTGGAGCCCGCCGCGACCGCGCTGGCGGCGCAGCACATGACCGACGAGCAGATCACCCACCTGCGCACGCTGGTCGAGCCCGCCAGTGCGTCGGTGACCGATCTGGTCGCGCTCGACCTGAGCTTCCACGCCGCCATCGCCACCGCATCCGGCAATAAAGTCCTTGCCTCGCTGCTGGATTCGCTGTCCATGCCGACCACCCGCGCACGGATCTGGCGTGGCGTCACCGAGGAGGGCGCGTTCGAGCGCACGGTCGCCGAGCATCGCGGCATCTGCGACGCGATCGCCGCGCGTGACCCGCAACTGGCGCAGGCGCGCGCGCTGGCGCATGTGGCCGGGGTGATGGAATGGCTGGGCCGGGCGGTGGAGTGAGCGGCTCATCGTAGCGCTCGATTCACCACAGCGCCTGATCCTCGAGCTCGCACCAGAGTTCTTCCGGCACAGGCAGATCGAGCATGGCAATGCTGTCGTCGATCTCCGCGCGAGTACCGGATCCGAGCACGATCGCCGTCACGGCCGGATGCCGCTGCGGGAACTGCACGGCCGCCGCCCGCAGTGGCACACCGTATTTCGCGCACCGCCGCTCCAGCTCCCCCGCGCGGGCGACGACGGCGGGATCCGCCGGGCCGTAATCGAAGGTGGCCTGCCGCAAGGGATCCGCCAGCACTCCGCTATTGAGCACCCCGGCGACGAGCACCTGGATCCCGCGTTTCGCGCACTCGGGCAGCAGTTCCCGCTCGGCTCGGCGGTCCAGCAACGAGTACCGCCCGGCAATCATGACGGTGTCGACGGCCGACTCCCGCACGAACCGCAATGCGGTCTCGACGTGGTTGACGCCGATACCGATTCCAGCGGTCAGCCCTTCGGCCCGCATCCGTTCCAACTCCGGCAGCGCCTCGCCAAGGGCTTGGTCCATATGCGCCTCGGGATCGTGCACGAGCAGCCGATCCACCCGATCCAGCCCGAGCCGAACCAGCGATTGCTCCAGCGACAGCCGTACGCCTTTCGCCGAATAGTCGAGCCGCCGTGACCTTTTGGGTGCGCCGTAGAATTCATCGGCCCCGTCGGGCGCGTCCGGGTCGTCGTACAGCAACCGCCCCACCTTCGTGGAAACCGTGAATTCCGAACGGTTTCGTCCACGCAGGAACCGGCCGAGGCGCTCCTCGCCGAGCCCGCCGCCGTAGTGCGGCGCCGTATCGAAACTCCGAATCCCGGCCGCCCACGCCGCTTCCAGCGCCTGCTGTCCCGCGTCCTCATCGACAGCGCGGTACAGCCCGGCATACCCCGCACCACCGAGCACCACCTCGGCGCGCGGTCGCGGGTTGAGCTCCCAGACCACCGGCAAACCGGCCTCCGGCTCGGAATAGTCGTGGGGGATATCGGTGAACCCGCTCATGCGAGCCTGCCAGGCGATATTCACCGGCAAACCGGCCAGTTCGGCCAGCAGCCTGTCATAGCTGTCGCAGTCGATCACATGGAACAGATCCAACCCGCTGCGCCAGATGGTCCAGTCGGTCGCACCGGCGGCGCGAATGGCCGCGACGAGTTCGGCCGGTACCGCGCGATGGGCGGCCTCGTACTCGGCCTCCGCGCCCGGTTTCAGCCTGGTGTGCAAGGCGATCCGCATGCTCACTCCTGCCGCCGTCCGCTGGCGATGCGGGTGATGACCAGGGCGACGAGGATGAGCGCACCGTTGATGAACTTCAGCGAATCCGCGCTCACCCCGCCGTAGGACAGCAGTTTCTGGATCAGCGTGAGAATCAGGATCCCGAAGAACGCGCCAAGCACCGATCCGCGCCCGCCGTTGAGTGACACGCCGCCGATGACGCAGGCGGCGAACACATTGAAGATCATTCCGTCGCCCTGGCTGACCTGGACGCTGGCGAACTGTCCTGAGTAGATGAGCCCGCCGATCGCGGCCAGCACCCCGGCGATCACCAGCACGGCGATGACCACCCGATCGGTGCGAATACCGGCGGCTCGGGCGGCGGCCTCATTGCCGCCGACCGCGTACAGTGCCCGCCCGGCCGTGGTGTAGTTCAACGCCAGATATCCGATCACGAACAATGCCAGGGCGATGATCACATTCACCGGAAGGCCCAGAACTCGTGCATTGCCGAGCCATTCGACCGACTCCGGAATCTTGGTGAGGGTGAACCCGGACGTGAGGAAGGTCAGCAGCCCGCGCAGGGCGATGAGCATCGCCAGCGTCACAATGAACCCGTTGAGCCCGAAGCGCACGATCAGCAGGCCGTTCGCCACACCGACCGCCGCGCCCACCAGCAGCGCGACCGGAATGGTCATCCACGGCGACGCCCAGGTGAAGGCGCCGACCTTGGTGGTGCCCATGGTCACCCAGATCGCCACCCCCGTCGCGAGGCCGAAGGTGGATTCCAGCGAGAGGTCCATCCGGCCGACCACCAGCACCAGCACCTCGGCCAGCACCAGCAGCGAAATACCGCTCATGGTGCTCAGCACATTGGTGAGATTGGCTGTCGAGACGAAATTGGTATTGATGAAGTATCCGACCACCAGCGCCAGCAGGATCGGCGGCACCAGTAGCAGATCGCGGAATGCGCCCCAGCGCACCTGGATTCGCGGCCGGTGCGGCGGGGCCGCGGTAGGCGCACCGGTGTCGATCGCGGTCCGGGTCATAGCAGTCCTTCCATGGCGGTGACGAGTTCGCGGTCGTCCCAGCCCTTGTCGAAGCGGGCGGTGAGCCGTCCCTGCACCAGGACCAGCACGCGGTCGGCGTCGCGCAGATCGTCGAGTTCGTCGGAGGCGACGAGGACGGCGGTGCCGCGATCGGCGGCGGCGCGCACCACCGCGCGCAGCGTTTCCTTGGAGCGCACGTCGACGCCCGCGGTGGGGGTGATCAGCACCAGCACTCGCGGTTCGGTGGCCAGGGCCCGGGCGAACACCACCTTCTGTTGATTGCCGCCGGACAGTTCGGCGACGCTCTGCCGGGGGTTTTCGGCTTTGATATCCAGTTCCGCAATGGCGTTGCCCACCAGCGCATCTCGGCTGCGCCGCGACAGCAGTCCGAACCGGCCGAGCTTGTGCGGCACGGTGAGAGTGGCATTGTCGGCCACGCTCATGGACAGGATCAGCCCTTCCTCGTGACGATCACGCGGCACGAATCCGATCCCGGCATCGCGCGCAGCCCGCACCCCGCCGCCGCGCAGCGGGCTGCCCGCCACCAGCATCGATCCGCCTGCCGCCCTGCGCAATCCGACAATGGTCTCGGCCACCTCGATGCGCCCGCTGCTGCCGCCGCCCGCCAGTCCGACGATCTCACCCGGGCGCACGTCGATGTCGATCTCGTCGAATTCGCCGATGCGCGTGAGCTTCTCGATCTTCAATGCCGGTGTGCGGGCGGTGTCGGGGGCCTGTCGTGGCACGGCGACTTCCAAGGCCGTCGAATCGCCGGTCATGGCGGCGATGAGCGCGGGCTTGGCCAGTTCGGCAACCGGAGCCGTGACGATATGGCGGGCATCCCGGAAAACCGTGACATCGGAGCAGATTTCGTAGGTCTCGTCGAGATGATGGGAGATGAACAGGAAGGTCACGCCCTGTTCCTGGAGGTCCCGGATCCGCGCGAACAGGCGCTTGATGGCGGGACCGTCCAGCTGTGCGGTCGGCTCATCGAGAATGATGAACCGCGCGCCGTGCGAGAGCGAGCGCGCGATCTCCACCAATTGCCGATGCTCCACCGACAGCTCGCGGGCGAGGGTATCGACCGACACCGGCACCGACCAGGTATCCAGCAGCTCCCGCGCCCGCGTCCGCAGTGTGCGCCAATTGACCAGGCGCCCACCGAAGCCCTGCCGATTGACGAACAGATTCTCCGCCACCGACAGATCGGGAATGATCGTGGAGTGCTGGTAGACGCACGCCACGCGGGACCGCCAGGCATCCCTATCGGCGGGCGCAGGCGCCGGGTGACCTTGGAAGCGCACCTCCCCCTCATCAGGAGCTGCGAGTCCGGTCAGAATCGACACCAGGGTCGACTTCCCGGCGCCGTTCCGCCCCACCAGCGCATGCGTGCGGCCCGCGGTGACGCGCAATCCGACGCGATCGAGCGCGATATTGCGGCCGAACCGCTTGGTCACCCCGATCGCCTCGGCCACCGGTGGACGATCGGGTTGTTGCTGTGAAACTGTCTCGGGCACGGCGGTTTCCATCGCTAGGCTGTCGATCCGTTCAGTGCCCGCGGCCCCACAGCGTGGGATCGGTGCTCGCCACCGTGTCCATATCGCCGACCTTGCCTCCAGCCCGGGTCACGACCGGCGCCGGGAGCTGATCCTCGAGCTGGCCGCCGCCGGTGTCGACAACGGTCGAGCCGTGATCGGTCGGACCGGGCGTGAACTTTTTACCGTCCACGGCCGCTTTCGCGTACATCGCGGCGTACTGCGCGTACAGATCGGCGGGTTGCGAGACGGTGGCATCGATATAGCCCGCATCGATGGCGTCGAGCTCGGCCTTGATGCCGTCATTGGACACGATCGAAATATGGCCCGGCTGACCGGCTTTGACGAGTTTGCCGGTGCGCTCGAGCAATGCCAGCGTCGACTGGAGGAACGCACCGCCCGCCTGCATATAGATGCCGTTGATATCCGGATCGGTGAGCAGCTTGTCCTGTAGGCCCGACGTGGCCCTGTCGGCCTTCCACTCGGTGGGGATTTCGATCACCTTGATATTCGGGTATTTCGACCGCATGCACTCGGCGAACGCCTGGGAGCGGTCGCGCCCGTTGATCGAGGCCAGATCACCCTGGAATTCCACGACTTTCCCGGTGCCGTGCAGGGTTTCGCCGAGGTAGGTGCAGGCGTTCGTGCCGTAGGCCCGGTTGTCGGCCCGCACCACCATGTAGGCACCGCCACTGTCGGGGCGAGTGTCGACGCTGATCACCGGCACGTTCTTTCCGGCCGCGGCGGTGATCGCCGGTTTCGCGGCGGCGGTGTCCTGCGGCGCCATGATGATCGCCTTGACGTCCTTCGAAAGCAACGTATCCACATTGGATTTCAGCCGGTTGGAGTCATTGTCGGAGGAGGTGTTCTCCAACTTCACCCCGGCCGCGGCGGCCTTCGGGCCGAGGTACCCGGCGTAGGCGCTCCAGAAGTCGGTGTCGGAGCGTGGCTGGTCCGCGCCGACCAGGACACCGTTCTCGGCACCCTTCCCGACGGCCACGGCGGGACCGCCGCCGGAAGTCTGTTCGCGGGAACAGGCCGCCACCGCGACGACCAGTACGGCGGCTACTGCCGCGCCGATGATCCTGGTGTTCATGAGAGTTCGTGCTCCTTTGCCGAAACCTGGTGTACTGCTGAGAAAGTGGTCGGCTCCATCCATGCCGCGCCAGTGGGAAAGGTGTAATCGCGGAGCGAGTCGGGGAGCATCTCGGCGCTGAAACCCGGTGCGCGCGGCGTGAGATAGCGCCCACCCGCCACTCGGACCGGATCGCGAAAATGCTCGTGCAAATGGTCGACGTATTCGATGGCGCGGCCTTGCATGGTGCCGGAGATGGCGATGTAGTCGATCATCGCCAGGTGCTGCACCAGCTCGCACAGCCCGACCCCGCCCGCGTGCGGGATGACCGGCACCCCGAACTTGGCCGCCAGCAACAGGATTGCGAGATTCTCGTTGACACCGGCGACGCGGGCGGCATCTATTTGCAAGACATCGACCGCGCCCGCCTGTAGCAGCTGTTTGAACAGGATGCGGTTCTGGCCGTGCTCGCCGGTGGAGATCGGCACCCCCGCGACACGGCGGCGAATCTCGGCGTGGCCCAGGATGTCATCGGGACTGGTGGGTTCCTCGACCCAGGACAGCCCGGCCGGAGCCAGCCGCGAAATCCATTCCGCTGCTTCATCGACGCCCCAGCGTTGGTTGGCGTCCACGGCCAGGCCGATATCGGGTCCGATGGCGTGCCGCGCGAGCATGACCCGGCGCACGTCCTCGTCCGGATCGCGGCCGACCTTGATCTTGATGGTGCCGAATCCGTCGGCCACCGCCTGCTGGGCGAGGCGGGTCAGCTTGGCGTCGGAGTAGCCGAGCCAGCCGGCGGAGGTGGTGTAGGCGGGATATCCCGTGGCCAGCAGGCGCTCGGTGCGTTCGGCCCGGCCCGGTTCGGCCGCGCGCAGGATGGCCAGGGCCTCGTCGGGAGTGAGGGCGTCGGTCAGGTAGCGGAAGTCCACCTGCGCCACCAGCTCTTCCGGACTCATCTCCGAAACCAACTGCCACACCGGCTTTCCCGCGCGTTTCGCGGCGAGGTCCCACGCCGCATTGACGACCGCGCCGATCGCCATGTGCATGACGCCCTTTTCCGGGCCCAGCCAGCGCAGCTGCGAATCATCGGTCAGGCTGCGTGCGAAGCCGCCCAGATCGCCGGTGATCTCGTCGACCGAGCGGCCCACCACCAGATGGTCGAGGGCCTGGATAGCGGCCTGCTGCACGTCATTGCCGCGCCCGATGGTGAACGCGAAGCCGTGGCCGTCCGGGACCGCCGCATCGTCGGTGCGCAGGATCACGTAGGCCGCCGAATAGTCGGGGTCGGGGTTCATGGCATCCGAGCCGTCCAATTGGGCCGATGTCGGGAACCGAATATCCAGCGTGTCCAGCGCCGTAATGAAAGCCATGCGTGATCCTCGCTGCCAGAAGTGATCTGGGTCACGACTATACATCCGATGTCTAGGAACGCAAGGGTTGTGGGTTCGGGCTGATTCCCGGCAAATAGTCCGAATTCGGCGTTGCGTTCGGTGAGTGGTGTTATCTTCCGAAGCTGTAAACATCGGATCAGTGCGCGGATGAGGTCGGTATGACTTATGGGGAGTTGGACGGGCTGACGGCCGTGGTGACGGGCGGCGGATCCGGTATCGGCCGGGCGATCGCGACCGCATTCGGCCTCGCTGGTGCACGGGTGGCCGTGCTGGATCTGCGGCCGGGCCCACCGGTCGGACGCGATGGCCTGGCGCTGACATGCAATGTGTGCGAGGACGATTCGGTGCGCGCGGCCATCGAGAGCGCCGCCGACGCATTCGGCCGCTTGGACATCGTGGTCAACAATGCGGGCATCGGTGCGCAGGGAACCGTCGAGGATAATACCGACGACGAGTGGCGACGCGTCTTGGACGTGAATGTGCTCGGTGCCGTGCGGGTTTCTCGCGCCGCTCTACCTCACCTGCGCCGCTCCCCCGCCGCCGCGATCGTGAACACCTGCTCGATCGCCGCCACCACCGGCCTGCCGAACCGCGCGGCCTACAGCGCCAGCAAGGGCGCGATCCTCGCACTGACGCGCGCCATGGCGGCCGATCACCTCTCCGAAGGAATTCGAGTCAACTGCGTGAATCCGGGCACGGTCGACACCCCCTGGGTGCAACGCCTGCTCGCCGCTGCCCCTGATCCCGCCGCGGAACTCGTTGCGCTCCAAGCCCGCCAGCCGCACGGCAGGCTGGTCAGCCCCGAAGAAGTCGCGGCCGCCGTGCTGTACCTCGCCGGACCACACGCGGCTTCGACCGCAGGCGTCATGCTGGAAGTAGACGGCGGCATGCACTCACTCCGGCTGCGTGCGCCCAATGGCCGCCCGAATAAGGCAGAGCAACAGGAGAATTCGATCCAGTGACCGAACGCCGCATCCCGCGATACCGCGACCTCGCGCCGTTGGTGAGGTTCGAGCGTCCCTTCGGCGGCCTCGACCACAAACTCGCTCGCGCCCAAACCATCTGGGACCTGCGCGAGTTGGCCCGCAAACGCACACCCAAGGTCGCCTTCGACTACACCGACGGCGCCGCCGACGCCGAAATCAGCCTCCAGCGGGCCCGACAAGCGTTCCAAGACATCGAATTCCGCCCAGCCATCCTCCGCGACGTCGCCGACATCGACACCACCACAACCGTCCTCGGCAAACCCTCCCAGCTGCCCTTCGGCATCGCTCCCACCGGCTTCACCCGCATGATGCACACCGCGGGCGAAGTCGCCGGAGCCCGAGCCGCCGCCCGAGCTGGAATCCCGTTCACCCTCTCCACCATGGGCACCACAGCCATCGAAGACTTGGCCGCCGCCACCGATCCCCAGGCCCGCAACTGGTTCCAGCTCTACATGTGGAAAGACCGGGACCGCTCCCTGGCCTTGGTCGACCGCGCCGCCACGGCGGGCTTCGACACCCTGGTAATCACAGTCGACGTCCCAGTAGCCGGAGCCCGCCTCCGCGACGCGCGCAACGGCATGACCGTCCCACCCTCGATAACCCTCACGGGCGCCTTGGACGCGATCCGGAAACCCCGGTGGTGGTTCGATTTCCTCACCACCGAACCCCTGGCCTTCGCCTCCCTGGACCGCTGGTCCGGCACCGTCGCCGACCTCCTCGACGCCATGTTCGACCCCACGGTCGACTTCGACGACCTGACCTGGATCCGCGACCGCTGGCCCGGGCGAATCCTCGTCAAGGGCGTCCAAACGGTAGACGATGCCAAACGCCTCGCCGCCCTAGGCGTAGACGGCATAATCCTGTCCAACCACGGTGGCCGCCAACTGGATCGAGCCCCGGTCCCCCTACACTTGCTCCCCTCGGTGGTCCATGAGGTGGGCGACGACCTCGAAATCCACCTGGACACAGGCATAATGCACGGCGCCGATATAGTCGCCGCCCTAGCCCTGGGCGCCCACTTCACCCTGATCGGCCGCGCCTACCTCTACGGCCTGATGGCCGGGGGCGAATCAGGCGTAGACCGCGCCATCGACATCCTCCGCACTCAGCTCACCCGCACGATGAAACTCCTCGGCGTCGGCTCCATACAAGAACTCGAACCCGCCCACGTCCGCCTGCTTACCAGCACGCGAGGTAATCGGCACCGCTACCGGTAACAGAGGTGATCTGTCGGTTCATCGCCGAGCACCGAGGGCCATTGGGGAATGTCCGGCAGGACGGACCAAACGAGCGGCGGCTCGCCACCTCATGAGCACAGCGGCGGGCACTCGCGGTCGCCGATCAATCCTGAAGTCGGTCCAGCTGAGCGGTGATGCGAGCCGACAGTGCCGCGGCGTTGGCGCGGTGGTCGGCGGCCGCGGCCGGATCACCGAGGGCGTCGGTGAGTTCGGCGAGCACGGTGTCCATGGGGCCGTAGACCACCGAACCGGTATCCAGGCCCGCCATGGTGCCCGTGCGCGACAGCATGTCGCGGTAGCACTCGGTCATGGCGGCGGAGTCGTTCAACCGGATCGCGGCCCGAGCGCGGAACACCACCATGACCGACCAGTAGTGGTCACGCTTGATCGGCGCAGCCTTGACGAAAACCTCACGGGCCCTGTCGATCTCACCCGCATCGCAGAGCGCCAGTACATACGGGAACACCATGGCCTCTGGCGCGACCGCGTACACCATGGACATCGGCTCCACCAACGCCGACAGATCCCCGCGCGCCCAGCCCAGCACCATGTCGGACACGATCAAGAGTTCGGCGCCGTTCGCGGTGCCGGAAGCGACCATCGCCGCACTGCATTCGGCATAGATGCGCCCGGCGACGGCCAGATCGCCGCGCAGGACCGACAGCACCGCCGAGAACGTCGACAGTACGGTCAGCATCTGACGCAGCTGCCCACCGGTCGCGCACTCCAATCCCCGTTCGGCCTCCGCGCGCGCCGCCGCCAAATCATTCGCGCTGCACGCGATCAGACAACCCAGGAAATGCGCGACCGCCTGGAACTCCACCAGCCCCGCCGCCGTGGACACCGCGAGCAACTCGGCCGCCAATGGTGCGCGCTCCGACCACAGATCCGGCCCCAAGGCCAGGAAGGCCCGTGCATTCACTGCGGCACAAAGCAATTCGGCATCACCGAACTCCCGCGCCAGCGCCACCGCCTCCGCCGACGCCGCGAAAGCCAGCCGATCGTCGTCCCCCTCCACCTCGAACACCAGCGTCACCAGCAACCGCACCCGATCCCCCCGCGCCAAAGGGCGATCCAGCGCCGACCGCAACGCACCGATCATGCGTTCATCCGGCAACCGCTTGTCCCGCGTCGCCCAGATCAGTGGTGCGCGCCAGCAGCCGAGCGCGAACGCGACCGGATCCGCTGCGGCACTGGGACTCCGGGTGTTCGAGATATCGAGACCCGATGGGTTCACCGCGCCGATTCCGGCTTTGCCAGGAGTCGGCGCGGTAGCAGCAGCAAGGTCCCGAGCACTACCGGCACCAAGGTTCTGCGCGCCTTGGGCACCGATGTTCCGCGCGCTGTCGATTTCGGGCTCATGTTCTTGCGGGCCGCCGACTAGTGGCGTCGCCGAGTCGCCGGAAGCTCCTGACCTCATCATTGTCGTCGCGGGCCCAGCGGCGCGCAGTTGTGGGTCGGACGAGCCTGCCAAGTGTTCGGCGAGGTCGAGGGCCTGGGCGCGTAACAGGCGGGCAGCGGCGTCGTTTCCGCCGTAGGCGAGGGCGGCGACGCGGGCGCAGCGGGCTTCCAGGATGGCGATGCCGGTATCGCGATGGGCGCCGTCGTCCGGGTGACCGGCCAGGGTGTGCAGGTCCAGCACGGCGCGCCAGAGCGATTCGGATTCGGCGAACGCGCGGCGCGCGGTGCGGTGACGGGCCGCCGCGAGCACATGCGCGAGCGCCTGTTCGGCATTGCCGGCGTGCGCGCCGACCAAAGCGTGATGGGCCAGTACGTCCAGGTCGGGTGCGGGTGCGCGCTCGGCTACTCCGAGAGCCGTCCAATGCATGCGGGCGCGGCGCAGCGCAGGTATTCCGTCGTACACGGCATCACGAGTCAAGGCGTGTCCGAAGCGGATTCGCCCACCGTCGATCCGCAGCAGCCCCGCCACCACCGCCATATCGACCAGATCGATCAGCGTCTCCTCGCTCTCCCCCGCCAGTTGCAGCAGCGAATCGATATCGGCCTCGTCACCCCACACCGACAGCAGTCGCAGCAGTCGGGCCGCCTCTGCAGGCAATCGGGCGATCCTGCGGTGCAGCACATCCCGCACACCCGCTGGCAAACCCAGCAGATTCCCTTCCGCCGCAGCCAGTTTCGCCAACTCGACCACGAACAGCGGATTACCCCCGGTCCGCTGCCGCACCAATTCCACGGCGCCGTCCTCGATTTCGGTGACCCCGGCCGCCGCCAGCACCACCCGCACCGCCGCCGCATCCAACCCGCCGAGTTCCAACCGGCCCGACGTCACCGCCGCCAGCGCCGCCGACGTGGCCCGCACCTCCTCCCCCGCCTCCGACCCGCGCAGCGTCACCGCGAACAACACCGGCTCGCCCGCCGTCCACGCCACCACCTGCCGCAGAATCTGCAAGGTCGCTCCATCCGCCCGATGTGCGTCCTCCAGCACCATCAGCAGCGGGCCCACCCCCACACACCGCCGCGCCACGGCCCGCGCCAACTCGAACGGGGTCGAATCCCCCTCTGCCACCGGCGAAACCCGCAGCGCCGCAGTTCGCACCGCCACTGGCGTATCCGCCACACCCCGCAGCGAGATCCGCGGCGGCTCGGCCCCCACCGCCGCGGCCGAACCTGCTTCCACCTCCTGCATCACCTCTGACGCCACCGCCTCCACCTCCGGCAGCACCCCAGAAGCCGCCACTCTCGCCGCCGTCGACACGCCCGCCTCGGCTCCGGCCACCTCCGCTCGCCACCCATCGATCGGATCATCGAATTCCCTTGCGACAGCGCCTAATTCCGCGTGAGCCTGCCGCCAGGCCCAGGCCGAGGGCGCGCCGTCAACCTCCGGGCATCGACCGGTGACCACATTCCAGCCGTGCCCGGTCAGCTCTGCGGCAACTGCTGCGACCAGAGTCGATTTCCCGGCACCGGCTTCACCCTCGACCCACACCAGTCGCGCCCGGCCCTCCGATGCCTCCCGCGCCGCTGTCAGCAGTACGGCCCGCTGCTCGGTGTAGCCGACGACCTCCGGCATCACGCGCGGCCCTGGGCTGGTCGAGCCGCTGCCATGGGAATCGGTGCCGTCAGCTTCGAGGCGGGTGCCGAGCCAAGGCATCTCGGCTGACCGCCGAGCTGATCCGAGGTCGGGAGTGAAGGTCAGGGCCGGGTCGTGGGTGAGGATCGCGGATTCCAGATCGCGAAGGGGCGGACTGGATTCGACGCCGAATTCGCTGGCGAGATGGGTGCGGATGCGGCGGAGGGTGGCGAGTGCTTCGAGGGGGCGGCCCAGGCGGTAAAGGGCCAGCGCCAGCAGTCGGGCGGCTGTTTCGCGTTCGGGATGGTCGTCGACGAGGCGGTGCAGTGTGGTGGCGGCCTCGGCGGGACGGTCCAGGCGCAGGGCGGCGTCGGCGCGTTGCTCCATCGCGGTCCAGCGCATATCGGTGAGGCGGGTGATTTCCGGTGCGGCCCAGTCGGAGTCGGCGTAGGCGGCTAGGACGGGGCCGCGCCAGAGGGACAATGCGGTGTCCAGGGTTCGGTAGCGGATCGATAGGTCGGGTTCGGTGGCGGCGGCGGCGAGCAGACGCTCGAAATGCCAGGCATCCACGGCGGTGGGATCGGCGCGCAAAGCGTAGCCGGGGGCTTGGGATATCACCACGCGGGCGGGGGCTCGTGGCCGTCGGCGGGGTTCGAGGGCGCGGCGGAGGTAGGAAATATGAGCTTGCAATGCGCCAGCGGCTTTGGGTGGCGGTTCGCCCTGCCACAGGTCCTCGATCAGCCGATCGGCCGACACCACTGCACCGGCGGCCATGACCAGCCGCGCCAGCACCGCGCCCTGCATGGGCCCGCGCAAGGCCGCTGGGCGGCCGTCCACCGTCACGCGCAGCGCGCCGAGTACGTCCACAGTCACCACGGGTGGTACATCGCCTGCGACAACCGGTTCGGTAACTCCACGGCCGGATCGCATTGCCCCAGCCTAAGTCCCGACCGGTCGCCACACCCACCGATCCGGGGCAGCGCTACCCCGCAAGAACAGCTCGACCGACAGATCGGTGACCGTCGCGCGCGGCGAACGCTGAAACGACGCGGACCGGGTCCGATGAGACCTGGTCCGCGAGGTTCACTCGCGCAGGGCGCGCACTCCGGCGGCGGCGAGGACCAGGCCCACCACGATGGTGCCGGGAATGATCCACAGGCCCTCCGCGCCGGGCAGACCTTCCGCCCCGGCCATGGCCAGGACCGCGAGCACGATCAGGGCTCCGGCGGCGCGGCCCATCCTGGGACGCGGCGCGATCAGGGCGCAGACCGCGATCAACAACATACCCAGCAGGAAGGCGGCGGCAAGCGGACCGGTCACGGGCAGCGCGGCGTCCTCGATTCGATGTTGCTCGTGGGGCGATAGCTGCGGGGCCACGTAGATCTCGTGGTAGGCACCGATCGGAATGGCCAGGGTGAGACCGAGATACAACAGGACCCCGGCGGCGGCAGCGACCTTCGCGATCCCGCCGCGTGTGTTCGGCGGCGAGGCAGTGACATCCGATCCGACGCCTTCCGACATTCGGCGGTCGGCGGTCGGCGCTCGTTGCTCGGCCGCGCCGGTCCAGCTCGAGGTCACCACTCCGAGCCCGACCGCCAGCAGCACCGCACCGACGGTGAAGGTCAGGTGTGCACCCGCCCAGGTGCTCGCCTGTTCGGCGGCTTCGGAATGTTCCAACGGGTGCAGCGCATTGCCCACCGCGAACAGCGCACCCCCGGCGATCAGCGCGTAGGCCCGCCACCGTATGTCTCGATCGGCCGCGAGCGGTACTTCAATCCTTGTCATGGAACGTACTCTCCGCCATCGACATTCACCACGACTTGCCACCGACTTGCGAACCCTGTGGCACCGCCTGCCACCAATCCGCGGCACCCACGGTCGCATGGCCGCCGTCCCATGCCGCCCGCTCATGCACCGGGTGATGGCACATTGACATCCGAACCCGGTGGTGGCTTCGGCCTGTGCACTCGGAGTCCGCTCAGCAGGTACGGGACTGGTGGCTGGTCTGTAGCGTTCGAGCGCAGTCAGGCGGCGCTGATCACGCCGGATCCAGCCGGGATGCGGGGCCTATAATTGCATGATATGGATGTCGGGCGCCGGGAAGGTGTAGGCAGCCTACCCGCTGTTACCCACAGCTTTGTCGGTCGAGACCGCGAGCTGGAAAAGATCAGCACCCTACTGCTGGGCCCAGCTCGGTTGATTACCCTCACTGGCCCCGGTGGCATCGGGAAGACTCGTCTGGCCGTCGAAGCGTTGCGCCGCTGTGGTAAAGCCGAAGCCAGGAAAACACGAGCGTGTTGGGTGCGATTGGCTCGATTGGCTCCAGATTCGGATTCGACCGCGGTGGCCGAAGAAGTCGCCCATGCGGTGATCGAGGCGGATTTCTCCGGCCGATCGGCGTGGGACGCCTTGGTCGACACGCTCACCCCAACCGACACCACCGGACGTGCCGCGCGCACCGTGCTGGTGCTCGACAACTGCGAGCACGTACTCTCCGGCGTCCGGCCGGTGATCGTCGACCTCATCGAGACGGTACCGGGGCTGAGCATCGTGGCCACCAGCCGCGAACCCATCGGCTGGATCGACGAACACCTGATCACCGTTCCGCCGCTATCGCAGCGCGAGGCATTGGCCCTATTTCGGCAACGCGCCGAACTCACCGAACATCCCGTCACCGGCAAGGACCAGACCACTACCGCCGCCGAGATCTGCCGCCACGTCCACAACCATCCCCTCTACATCCAGTTGGCGGCCGCACGCCTGCTTCGCCAACCTTTGTCCGCCATCCTGCACGGGCTCACCGGCCACGCTGACGACGCTCGTCTGAGTTGGTCGCATGGCCCTCGCGTGGGCGTCGACCCGCGTCATCGAGGTGTCGTCGACGTCATCTCCTGGTCCTATGAGCTGTGCAGCGACAAGGAACGTCTGCTCTTCGACCGCATGTCGGTGTTCGCCGCCGGCTACGCCACCAATCCCGACGACACCACAGACGCTGCACCGGATGTGGGTGCCGAGCTGGACGCCATCGAGGCAATCTGCTGCGACGACGAAACCAGCGACACGCAAGCCACCCTGACCCGGCAGGAGATCGAGGGCCTGCTCGAGCGCCTTGTCGATCAATCGTTGGTCACGACGCACAGGACAGTGACCACGGTGCGGTATTCACTGGTGGAGAGCCTGCGGGTATTCGCCCAGCAGCGACTGCGCCAGCGCTCCACCGCCGCGGTGGACGAACCCGCTCGGTTGGCCCAGCGGCACTGCAGCTACTACCACGACAGGATCGCCTATGCCGCGGCCAACTGGTTCAGTCCCGAAGGGCAAGTCCTAGTGGACTGGGCTCGGACGGTCTGGGCCAACACCCTCACCGCGATCGAAACCAGCATCAGCACCCCGGGCCGGGCCGGAGACGGTCTGGAGATCTGTCTCGGGCTGATCACCCTGCAGGTGTGCTTCACCAGCGGCTCGGTACGAGAAATACGCCAATGGACCCTACGATGCCTGGACGCCACCCGGGCGGCGATCCCGCAGCCCACGGAACTCCAGATCGGGGCCATGGCCACCATCGCATGGCTCGCCACGCTCCAAGGCACCATCGAGGACGCCGAACAGCTGCTCGAGGACTGCGTCGCCGCCTGTATCCCCGACCCAGACACCAGGCGGCACTGGCGAGATACCGCCGAGACGGATATCGGCCTGCCCGCTCCAGTCGAATTCGCGTGGGGGGCGGAGCTGATCTTCGCGCGCCGTGACGCCCGCGCCATCACCGTCCTGAGCCGAGCCCGGGATAAGTTCGAAGCCTACGGCGACCACGGCGCTTCCTCAATGAGCGAGCTGTTCGCTGCCTTGGCCGCGGGCATGCTGGGAACCGCACAGCAAGCCCACGAGATCACGCAGCGTTACCTCGATCGCGCGACCCGCTCCGGAATTCCATGGGAAAAGGCTTGCGCCGAACTCACCAGGTCGACAGCCTTGACCCGACACGGCAACCCGACCGAAGCATTGGCCCTCGAACGATCCTCGCTGGCATATCACCTCACCACCAACGAGCAATGGGCCGCGGTGTGGTTGGTGCAGTACCGGACCTGGTCATTGGCGCACATCATCACCGACTCGATCGTCGCAGGAAAATCCGACCGCAAGAGACTGATTGCGCTCGCCACCGAAATCGCCCACCTGGCCGGCGGCACCACAACCCTGCGAGCCAAGCTCGGCATCGACATCAAGGCGTCGGGCCCCCTGCTCGACGAATCCGAAAAGGCTATCGCTGTCGCCCGCCGAGTGCTCGGACCCGACGCCTTCGCTGCGGCAGAAGCCAGAGGCATGCGTCTGCGTCCGGAACGAAACGAAGTGCTACGGCTGGCACTGGGAACACTGACCATCGATACTCCAGCGGACGTGGCCACTACATCGCATTGGTACGAATTGACCCGGACCGAACAACAGGTCGCGATCCTGGCCGCGGCCGGGTGGACCAACACCGACATTGCCTTCCGCCGTGGAAAGTCGTCTCGAACTGTCGACGCCCAAATCGCGGCTATTTTCAATAAACTGGCCATCACTTCACGTGCGGACATATCCGAGCACATCCCCAGTAGATTCACCGACCAGGTCCGCGGCGAAATCGCCCGACGGCCGCGCTGACGTACGCGATCAGCTCGTCCAGCCAACGGCATGTGGTGTCATTCCCGGAGGCCATGTCGGCGAAGGTTTGTTCGACGTCTAGGTAGTCGACGGACCCGGGTTCTGAATGACCCGGCTCCCCTGACATATCAGCATTCTTCGAGGTCAGACTCCCGCGCACCCCAGTGGTACCTGCGTTCGCGAGCCCGGGCGGCGCCTTTCCTTAGGTATAAACCACGCCTACTACCGATGCGGAGTCTGTACCTACCGGCCATGCTGGTTGCCGTGCAGAAGACGAAGGTCTGCGTGACGCCGTCATAAGACCTTCAACCACACAATGTTGCGACGGCCGAACTGACTTCATTGCCGAGTCGACGGCGAACAGGTGCGTATTGCCGCCCTGCGATGACAAATCCACCTCTCGTGGCCAACCGACCGGAAAACAAACCATCCATGACAACTGCACTACTACCTCTTGCATACGGATACCTGCGCGGCGATCTGCTCCGTGACCGCGACCGGAATTCGAGCGAAGACAGACTGCGCGACACTGCCAGGTCACTCGGCTACGAGCTGGGCGCTGTGTTCTGCGAGCCCCCACCACAGAACGCGACACTGCCCCCGGCGTTCGTCGATCTCGTCCAGGAATGCCGCCGAGCCGAGGCGCACGCAGTGATAACCCCGCGTGGACACATGTCGGATATGTCGGTGTGCCGAATGGTCCTGCTAGCGGTCCTCGAAGTGCGAGCCGGTGCCGCAGTGCACGAAGTCGATTTGTGAACGCGTCCGCCGTGAGGTGCGGCCACGACCTGGTCAGCGGCGGCTGGTGTATCCGGCCGAGTGTCCTCGGCACCGGAACCGCCCACCGCGTCACGTTGTGACGGGTGGGCGGTCGTGGTTCGCGTCTATTGGTTGTAACCGAAGATCGCGTTCCAGGCCCGCTGGTCGGTGGTGGCGTTGCTGATGGACTCGGCGGGGGTGATGCGATGCACCTTGGGGTCGGTGAAATCGGGCAGTTGAACGCCGCGCACATTGGGCGCGGCGACGTCGGTGCGGACCGAATACTCACCGATATCGGCGAAGACTTGCTGGCCACGTTTGGAGAGGTTCCAGTTGAGGAACAGTTTCGCGGCAGCGGTATTGGTTGCTGTTGAGGCGACGCCGGTGTAGTAGTCGTATGCGGTGACGCCTTCGGCCGGGACGACGAAATTCACTGGCGCGTTCGCGTTGTTCGCGATATTGACGGCGCTGACGACAACGGTGCCCACGTCGACCTGTCCGCGGGCCAGCGCGTCGAGCTGAGCGCCGATCGAATCGAAAACCCTTGCCCCGGAAGCATATTGACGTAGGTAGTCGTCACCGAGCACCTCGCGCTGGAATCGGGTCAGCGCGAGGGCGCTGCCGCCAGCGCCGGCTTGGGCGATTCCCCGCTTGTTAGACCACTGGTCGCCCAGTAGTGATCGCCAACTGGTCGGCGCCGCATCGGCGCGGACCAGCGCGGTGTTATAGCCGAAGGTGTAGATGGGGTCGAACGTGCGATAGTAACTGCCGCCGTCGAAGATGACGTCGTCGTGCAAATTCGTCGCCGTCGTTGCGCGGTAGGGCTGGAAGACGCCCCGCTCGGCGAGGCCGTGCACGAATCCGGCATCGGAGATGCGCACGATGTCGGCCTTGAGTTTGCCAGCGCCGTGTTCGGCGACGATTCGCTCGTAGAGGCGGTTGGGTGTGAGCCGGATTTGTTTGACCTGGATGCCGGTGTCGGCTTCGAATTGGTGCAGGAGTGTGGCTTCGCTGGCTTGGGTGTAGCCACTGTAGAGGGTGAGCTTGCCCTCGGCTCTGGCCTGTGCCCACAGGTTCTTGTCGGCGATTTGCTCGCCGTTGATGATCAGAGCGTCGTCTCGCTGGATACTCTGGGCCGGTGCGGCCAATGGCGGGCCTGCCGGGGGTGGTGCACAGGCGGTGAGGCCGGCCACGAGGAGGGCGCCCAGGCCGATCACGATCTTCTTCATCAGACGGTTTCCTTGGATCCGAGTCGGCGCGACAGCATCGCGAGGGTGGCGATGACGACGCAATACAGCAGGCTGAGCTCGGCCGCGGCTTGGAAGGAGCCGTTGTCGTAGGCGTCGAAGATCGCGATCGACAGCAATCGGGTGTCGGAGGTGAACAAGAACAGCGCCGCGGTGAGTTCTCGCATGGACAGCATCAGCAACAGCAGGAAGGTCGAGGACAGTCCGACCCGCAGTAGTGGTGCGGTGACGAAGCTGATCGCACGGTGTCGACGGGCGCCGAGCATGACGGCGCTGTCTTCGAGGTCCTTGTCGAGCTGGATGATCGAGGCCGACACGCCGCGGTATCCCTGGGGGATGAAGACCGCGACGAAGGCGATGATCAGCACGGCGAGGGTGCCGTAGACCGGTACCGGCATGGCCAGCCAGGTCCACAGCAGTCCGAGTCCGAGCACGATGGCGGGTACGGCCAGCGGGAGCATCGCGAGGTATTCGAGTAGCTTGCGGCCGGGTGCGTTGGTGCGATACCGGGTGTAGGCGAGGGCGAAGCAGAGTGTGGTTCCGATCGCGGCCGTCGCGATGCCGACGGTGACGCTGTTGAGCACGACGTGGTGAAAATCGGGACTCTTCAGTGTCTGTCCCATGCCCCAGAACGACAGCGCGCCGGGGCGGCCCAACTGCGCGAGGTCAGCGACGTAGGGACTTGTCTGCAAGCTGGCGAGGATGAGCGCGAGCACCGGTAGGGCCACCGCCAGTGCGAAGTACACCCAGGCGAAGATGGCGCCGGGGATGCGCCAGCCGCGCAGCGGCACCTTGCGGGCTCGCACACCTTTGCCGGTGACAGTGGTGTACTGCTTGCCGCGCATCGCCCGTTGTTGAAATGCGACCACCGCGACGAGGAGCACCGTGAGGACGACAGCGACGGCGGCCGCGTCGTTGGAGCGCGCGGGCGAGGCGTTCATCAGCCGGAAGATCATCGTCGGCAGGGTGTCGATACCGCCTGCTACACCGATGACCTGCGCGACCGGAAAGTTCTCCACCGACAGGGCGAATACCAGGATGCCCGAGCCGACGACGGCAGGCATGACCAGCGGGAAAGTGACCTTGCTCAGCATCTGGGTCAGCTTGGCCCCGTGCAGGCTGGCCGCGTCCTCGAGATCGGGGTTCATCAGCGACAGCGCCGAGTGCACCATGAGAAACGGGTACGGCGCATAGTAGAGGCCGAGGACGAAGATCATTCCGCCGAAGCTGTAGATATTGATCGCATTCGGCAGGCCGATGCTGTTCAAAGCCAGATTGAGGTAGCCGGTGGCCGGCCCCGCCAGCAGTACCCACGCCAGCGAGCCGACGAGTGCGGGCAGGAACAGCGGAGCGATTCCGATGCCGTAGATGAGTTTGCGGCCCGGGATGTCGGTGCGGGCGGCCAAGAAGGCGAGTGTGCAACCGATCACCAGCGCCAGCAGTGATGCGCCGATGCCGACCGCGGCCGAACTCAGCATTGCCGACCGTGCCGTCGCGGAACCGAGCACACGGAAATTGTCCAGGGTGAAGTCGCCGAAGTCGAACAGCGAGGTGCGTTCGGACTTGTCGGTGAACGCGCCCATGACGATGAAGAACATCGGGCACAACACAATGAGCGCCAGCAGGGCCAGTTGCAGCAGCACCGGGAACCAGCGACGCAGCCCGGGCCGCCGATAGTGGGGCGCTGCGGTTTTCGCCTCGACCTGTTCGGAGTGCGGGTGATCGGTCGTCGTCACCGCGTGGAGGGTTTGCTCACTCATGCTGGCACCGCTGTCGTCTCGACGCGGTCGTCGCGCAGGATTTGGGCCCCGCCGGGGACGGCGGCGACCCTTGCGCGCTCGCCGATTCCCAGCACCCGACTCGAGTGGCCGGTGGCGATGGCTTCTACTTCGGGTCCATCGTCCAGTGTCACCCGGTAGCGGATCGAGGCGCCCTGATAACTGGCGACTTCGACGCGGCCGCTCCAGAACTGTCCGGTCGGTGTGCTCTCGTCTGCCGCCGTGACCAGCAGATCCTCCGGGCGCAGGCAGACAATGATCGGGCCGGCCTCGGCTGGTGTGGCGTCCACCCGGACCGCGATGGACGGGTAGTCGGTGAGCTGCACCGCGCCGCGTTGTCCGGTGCTGGGTGTGCAGCGGAAGATATTGCCGACGCCGAGGAAGTCCGCGATCGATGCGCAGGTCGGCTTGGTGTAGATCTCCTCCGGGGTACCGATCTGCACGATGCGCCCCTGCTGCATCAGTGCGATGCGATCGGCCAGGGCGAACGCCTCGACTTGGTCATGGGTGACGTAGACGGTGGTCAGTCCGAGTCGCAGTTGCAGCTCACGCAATTCCATCCGGAGGCGTTCACGCAGTCGGGCGTCGAGGTTCGACAGCGGCTCGTCGAGCAGTAACACGCTCGGTCGCATGACCAGGCTTCGCGCGAGCGCAACCCGCTGCATCTGCCCGCCGCTGAGCAGGCTGGCGCCGCGGTCGGCCTGTTCCCGCAGACCAACCAGATCCAACGCCTCGAGCACGCGTGTGCGGATCTCCTGCTTTCCGACCTTCTGCATCTTCAACGAGAACGCGACATTCTCGAAGACGGTGCGGTGCGGCCAAACCGCGTACGACTGGAACACCATCCCGACATTGCGCCGGTGCGGCGGAACGGCGCGGCCTTTCGCCGAGTCGTAGACGACGCGATCCCCGATGGCGATGCGTCCGGCGTCGGGGGTTTCGAGGCCTGCGATGCAGCGCATCGCACTGGTCTTACCGCATCCGGATTGCCCGAGTAGCACCAGTGATTCGCCGTCGGCGATGTCGAGGTCGAGGTCGCGCACCACGGTGTTACCGGCATAGGAGAGGGTCAGGTTGTCGATCGTGACTTTCATGTGTTTCCTTCATCCTGGACATCGATGTCCATGAGTTCGCCGACCATTCGCCCGGGGGTGATGGATCTGCCCGGGCAATGCGGGCGGTCTGGGGCCGATTGTCGTCGACCACCTCGTCGAGCTGTGGTGATTCGGCAGTTCACATCGGAATTCCCGGCGGCTCGCCGGAGCGTGACCGTCATGCGGATCCGGCCAGGACCGCTGGCGGCGTGACGAAGAGCTCTGCAGTAGCGATGCGCCGCGCGGCTCGGTGCAAGGTGACGGATTCCAGGCCTGCCTCCGGTGTCGCGGCGATGTCGAGGTGCAGGACACCGGCCGCGGTGCCAAGTCGCAGGGACCCGGGCCACCCGGTGCGGGCATTGTCGGCGACAACGCTGCCGGGCACGGTCACCGCGGCCGCCACCGCAACAGCCGAGGTGAGCCCGATCGCGGGGTGCGGTGCGAGCATGGAGACCATCCGGACCGAAATGTCGTATTCCTCGGCGCTGATATCCAGCCCCGCACTGGTGCGGTAGTCGCGTGGTGGGCCGACGATGCCGACCTTCGGGATCGCGTGCGAAACGGGAGCCCCGGCTCGGCTGAGCCCCATCCGCAGCGCGGATTCTCCGCGTAGCGCGATGAGCAGGGGTACGTGCTCGGCGATCACCTGGTTGTCCTCGGCGCCGGTCAGTCCCAGGTCGGCGGCATCGAGCAGCGCGGCGGGAGCACCGGCACTCACCAGGGTGGCTCGGTAGTTGTTGTCACCGACCGTGACCCGGTCCCACGCCGCACCGGTCGGCAGCAGTGATCGGTCGTCGGCGGCCAAATCGGTGAAGGTCAGCGAGACCGGGACGCCGAGTGCGCTGGTGCCTGGGACCGCAGCAGTGCCCTCGGCGGGGACGATCCCACCCGGGGTGGCGATCTCCGCGGTGAGGATCGCTCCGGTGTTCTCATTGCGCATGCGCACCGTCGTGGTCTCGGCGTCGACCGGGACGAGCCCTGCTTGCAGCGCGTACAGACCGATCGCTGTCGCGCAGTTTCCGCAGTTGCTGCCCCATTCGACTCGCCGGTCCCCGATCGCCACCTGGGCGAACAGGTAGTCGATGTCGATGCCGCGCGTGTTGGAGCGCCGGACGATCGCGGCCTTCGATGTGGTGGAACTGCCGCCGCCCACACCGTCGAGTTGGCGGGGGTCGCCGGAACCGAAGGCCGATGTCAGGATCGCGTCCACCCCGCCCGCCGGAACAATCAAGGGGTCTACATCCACCGCGTTGAAGAGCCAGCATTTGCTGGTCCCCCCACGCATCCAGGTCCCGCGGAGTGTGAACACCGGTCCGGCCGCCTTTCGCTCGTGAAGAGGATTTGTGAAGCACCGCACAGTCCGAACTCGTTCGTGGGCTGGGTCACGGTGACAGGGACAAGCGTGCGCGATCAGAGGCTGGAGTACAATTTCGAAAACATCGATGAGGCTTAACTTCTACTAAACACTGGAGCCGCGCCGTGCTCGATACTCGTCGCCTGTTGCTATTGATCGAGGTGGTGCGCGCAGGCTCCATCACGGCCGCCGCGGCCAGACTCAGCTACACCACCTCGGCGGTCTCCCAGCAAATCGCCAAGCTCGAGAACGAGGCCGGTCAACCACTGCTGGAACGGCATGCGCGCGGAATCCGGTTGACCGAGGCAGGGGCAACGCTGGCCCGCCGCGCCGAGCGCATCGAGACTCAACTGCTTGCCGCGCGCAGAGAACTCGACGACATCGCCGGACTCCGCTCGGGCACCGTGCGGATCGGAACATTTCCCACGGCCGGATCCAGCCTGTTGCCGTCGGTGGTCAAACTGTTCAAGGCTCGTCATCCCGCCGTGGCGTTGACCGTGCGCAGCTCCCGGTTCGCGCAATTGCGCGCCATGCTCGATACGCGTGAGGTCGAACTGTCGCTGCTCTGGGACTATGCGTGGGATCGCGTCGACGATGATGAGCTCGCGGTGCATGAACTCCTCATCGATCCACCGACACTGGTCGTATCGGTCAACCATCGCTTCGCGGATCGGAAATCGATCGCGATGCGCGAACTCGCCGACGAGCAATGGATTATTCGTGCGGACCAGCATCCGGTCGGGCTTGCCCTGGAAAGGGCTTGCAACGCAGCAGGATTCAGCCCTGTCGTCGCATTCGCGGCCAACGATTATCAGGAAGCACAGGCGATGGTGGCGGTCGACCTCGGCGTTTCGCTGGCACCCCGACTGGCGCTGTCGAATCTGCGAGAAGACGTCCGCGTGATTCCGTTGACCGACGGAGCCCCGTCCCGGCGAGTTCTGCTGGCGCACTTGGCCGAACAGCGTCTCACCCCCGCTGCCAACACGCTCCTCGCGACGTTCGAGGAAGTCGCCAAGGACTTTGTCGAACGATCCCTCGCGGGCCGTCGCTACCAGCGCATTCCACGGAGGTCATCTGTCTCCACTTGATCGATTCGGGTTGTCGGGGCGGATTCCGCCGAAGATTCTGGTTGCGCGGGATGTCTTGGAGGAGTGCAAGTTTCGCAAGTTCGCCTCCCTTTGCGCCGCTGACACCAAATAGCACGTCACGCTTGCGTAGGTCGGTGAGGATTTCCGGCTTCGGCCATGTTTCGGGCGAATCAGTCGAACTTGGTCGTGGTCAAGACGACCTGCCGCTCGGTGACGGCTGCCGCGGCGCCGGGATGCACGATGTCCCTGTGGCAGGCGTAGTGGTGGCTGTCAGATCGGAGAGAAGTCGTAGGGCGGATTCGGAGGGTGAGCCTGGTTCGGCGTTGAACACGGCCACACGTTGTCCCTCGTCGTTCGGGAGGGTCATGAACTCGGTCATGAGTGCCATGGTGCCCACGGTGGGATGGTGGTAGGTGCGGGTGTTACCGCCGCAGTCTCCGACCGTGTGTGCGGCCCACAGTTTCGCGAATTCGGCGCTTCCGAGGGTTAGTTCGCCGATCAGGTTGCTCAGAGCGGGGGCACCGGGGTGCTGACCGGCGATGAGCCGCAGGTCGGCGACGGTAGAACGGGCCTTGCGGGGCCAGTCGTCATAGAGTTCACGCGTGTGGGGGTCGAGGAACATCATGCGACCGATGTTGGGGCGGTCGTAGGCGCGGTTCGGCGCATCGAAGTCGAGGTGGCCTGCCAGTAGAGCGTGCGCCATCGGATTCCATGCAAGAACGTCGAGGAAACGTCCCATGACCAGGGCGGGCACCTCCCCGAACGACTCGATCATGAGCCGTACTCCCGGCCGCACCAGTTCGGGCTTGACGGTACGGCGGCGAGTTTTCGGCTTCGGTCGGGCCAGGGAATACAGGTGCGCACGCTCGGCCTCGTCCAACCGCAGCACGCGGGCGACAGCATCGAGCACGGCGTCCGAGGCATTGGGGCTTTGTCCCTGTTCGAGACGGGTGTAGTAGCCAGCGCTCACCCCGGCCAGCTGTGCAAGCTCCTCTCGTCGCAGGCCAGGCACCCGTCGCCGTCCGCCGTAGGCGGGAAGTCCGGCCTCGTCCGGCTGGAGCCGTGCCCGCCGCGATCGCAGGAACTCACCCAGCTCCGTGCTTGTGCTCATGTGTACCAGTGTCGCGGTTCCGCGGGCGCCGAACCTATACCTGCCAGATGTACCCAGCACAGGTGTACATCCACCAGCGATCTGGGTCCGGGATGCCAATCGTTGCAGGCTGGTTTCCGACAGACCAGCCACGACCTGGATCAGACGAAGAGGACACGCAATGAAGATTCTTGTGATCGGTGCGACGGGGACGATCGGCAGCGCTGTCGCCGATGCCTTGGCGGTGCGCCATGAGGTCGTGCGTGCCTCACGCCGTGGACCGGTGCGGGTGGACATGGCAGATACCGCGACGATCGACGCCTTGTTCGCGGAAGTGGGAGAGGTGGACGCGGTGGTGTGCTGTGCCGCGAGCGGCGGCTTGACACCTCTGGATACCCTGTCGGACAAGGAATTTTGGAGCGGTCTCGACGGAAAACTCGTCGGGCAGGTGAACTTGGTCCGGCGAGCGCTCGCTCACGTACGGGACGGCGGATCGGTGACGCTCACCAGCGGCCGGTTCGCAGAGCCCGTCCCGGGAAGTTCGCTCGGCTATCTGGTCAATGCGGGCTTGGAGGCGTTCGTGCACGCTGCGGCGACCGAGATGCCGCGTGGCGTTCGCCTGAATACGGTCAGCCCCGGTTGGGTGCGCGAAACCCTGCTCAGCCTGGGCATGGATGCGGCTGACGGTGCTCCGGTCGCCGATGTCGCCCAGGTATATCTGGATGCCGTGGAAGGCGCCGCCCACGGTCGTACGCTATTTGTGAGCATGCCCTGACCGCACCTGCCTCTCGACCGCGGGCCCACCCGACCTCGAGGCAGGGGACTTCACGAGCCCACCCGTGCGCCCAGCCGGGGCAGAAGAGGGTGTCGTGGACCCGTAGCGGTCGGCCGAGCCGGGCCAGCTCAGCGTCGATGTCGACCTCGATCGCGCCGAAGAAGTTGATGTTCTCGCTGTGCGCCGGGGAGATGGGCGGTCTCACCACGACCATCCCCTTTCTCGATGCCTCCTTCACACGCTCGTGTGCCCTTCGGCTTGCGCGCCATCCCCGAAATCGACGCGGCCATCGATGAGATGACCCGGGTTCGCCGCTAGTTGCTGCGGTGGACGCTCGAACTCGCCATCGCATTCCACGGCACCGGCGACAGGCCGAGCGTGAGGCGCATCACTCACCCCCAGATTGCATATACCCCCGGGAGGTATTAATTTCGTTGGTGTAGAACAAAGCAAGATCGGAAAGGCCGAAGCGATGACCACGCACACTCACACCAATCTCCATGGCACACACGGCGATAACACCACCCACGCCCAGCCTGCTGCGCACGCGGGTCATACCGGACACGGCAACCACGAAGGGCATGACGCCCACGCCGGACACGGAGACCATGCCGCGCACGGCGGACTTCCAGGAGGCCTGCAGATCACCCAGGACGGCTACACCCTCGCGCTGACCAAGTCGATTGTTGCTGCGGGCGAGATCGACTTCCGGTTCCGGATCCTGGGACCGGACGGCGAGCCGGTCACCGACTACACCGCAATCCATGACCGCGAACTGCACCTGATCGTGGCGCGGCGGGAACTGACCGGATTCTGGCACGTACACCCCGAACTCACCGCGGACGGCGTGTGGACGGTGAAGCTGAATCTGCCGGAGGCCGGTGCGTACCGCGTGTTCACCGATATCGCCCCACGCGCACTCGGTAACACCATCACCCTCGGTGCGGATTTGGCCGTCGCTGGCACGTATGAACCGCGCCCCACTCCGGCGGCCGCGCGCATCGCGCTGGTGGACGGCTACGAGGTAGTCCTCGACGGTGACCTCGTGCCCGGCGAGGGCCGCCTGCTCACCCTGACCGTGCACAAGGACGGTGCCCCGGTCACCGATCTGCAGCCCTACCTGGCCGCCTACGGACATCTGGTGATTCTGCGGGCGGGCGATCTGGCCTACGTCCACGTCCACCCGAACGGCGAACCCGGCGACGGGATTACCGCACCCGGCCCGGACGTCACCTTCCACACCGCCGTTCCCGGCCCTGGAACCTACCGCCTGTTCCTCGACTTCAAGCACGGTGATGCTGTCCGCACCGCCGCATTCACCCTGCCCACAGTCTGAAAACCACTGAGCGAGTGGATGTTCCGCTTACTCGCGAGCATCTGGAAAGAAATACGAGATGTGCGAATGCCACTGTCCCAGCACCCGCGACCCTCCCCACCCATTTCCAGGATGTGATTCCGATGCGTTCGGCGCCCATGCTCAACTCACTATTGCGCAACCACGACTACCTGCGACTGTTCACCGCCCAGGTCTCCGGTCTGTTCGGCACCGGATTGACCACTGTCGCACTGGGATTGCTCGCCTACGAACTCGCCGGTGGTGCGGCCGCCGCGGTCCTCGGCACCGCGCTCACCATCAAGATGCTGGTCTACGTCACGGTCGCGCCGATCGTTGCTGCGTATGCCGACCGCTTCCCCCGCCGCAGCTTCCTGACCTTGCTGCATCTCGTACGTGCCGCGGTCGTGCTGGCGCTTCCGTTCATCGATCAGGTCTGGCACATCTACGTGCTGATCGCTGTCCTCCAAACCGCTTCCGCCGCATACACTCCCACCTACCAAGCGGTCATCCCCGACATCCTGCCCGACGAACGCGAATACACTCGCGCGCTATCGGCCGCGCAACTGGCCGCCACCATGGAAACACTGCTCAGCCCCATGCTTGCCGCCGCCGCATTGACGGTCATGAGTTTCCACTGGCTGTTCGTCGGAACCGCCATCGGATTCGCCGTCTCGGCCGCGCTGGTCGTCACCGCCAAGGTCCCGAACCCGACCATTACCAGCGACGAATCGTTCCGCGAACGCATCACCGTCGGCATGCGTATCTTCGCCGCTACCCCGCGGCTGCGCGGCCTGCTCGGCCTGAACATGGTGGTAGCCGCCGCCGGATCGGTGATCATGGTCAACACCGTCAACTACGTCCGCGACACCCTCGGCGGCACCCAGGCAGGAGTCGCTATGCTGTTGGCCGCCAATGGCTTCGGCACCATGCTCGTCGCGCTGTCCCTGCCCCGAGTGCTCGACCGCACCGGCGCTCGCCCGGTGATGCTCACCGGCGCGGCCACCCTGCTCACCGGACTGGGCGCCGCCATCGCCCTGTCACTCACCGACACCGGTGACTGGCGCTGGGCTGCGGCCACCACGGTATGGGCCATCATCGGCGCGGGCACCGCCGCCATCCTGACACCCACCGGACAGGTCCTGCGCCGCTCGTCACAGGCCGCGGACCGGCCCGCCATCTTCGCAGCCCAATTCTCACTGTCACACCTGGCCTGGCTGCTCACCTACCCGGTCACCGGATGGCTCACCACCACAGCGGGATTCACCACCACCTGGGTGACACTGGCCGTATTCGCCACAGCGGGAATCACAGTGGCCCTCCGGATGTGGCCACGCAAGGATCCGGAAATGATCACCCACCTGCACGCGGTCGGCACCATCGCCCCGGAACGGCTGGGTCACGCCGAACTGGTGAACGAGCGGTTCTACCGCCACACTCACCCTTACGTCATCGACTCCGACCACCGGCGATGGCCGACCCGAACCCAACACGGGCTCGAAACCGCCACCGCAGCCTGAAGATCAAATCCGGTCGAGCCGAAACCACCAGGCGGGCAACCGGTTCCGGGTGCCCGCCTCCGAACATCCGGCGGGTGTCACCGCGGTTAGGGTGAGCGCGACGCGCCCGCCGATCGGCTCCTCGCCGGAACCATTCGCGCGACGGGCGCGGATCCGGGGGCGCTGTCGGAGTCGCCGCTGGTGGCGCGGGGCGGCAATGGCGGCTTGGTATTCCAGTTCTGCGGGCTGCGAAGTCAGGCCCGAGGGTGCTCGCCCCCGGGCGCGCAGGGGTCTTCCCTCGGCACTGTCATCGGTGTTGCTGCCGTGAATTGGCTGGCGCATTGACGGTAGCTGGGCTACCGGGGTGGCACCGACACCGAACTTTGCGGAGGCGTTCAACAACCACTACGCGAGTAACCGCGTGGCAGCGCACCCTCCGGCATCGGTGCGCCAATGGGTCTCCGTGCCGCGCAGCATCGGATCGACCTTCGACCGAAAAACATCGACTTGAAACTGACGTCGAGTTCATATTAGATGGCAGTAATCGAGTTGTGGGGCACCATCTCTCCGGATTTCAGCCGCAGAGCGTCGGTGGAGCCCCGAGAGGAGCCGGTGATGAGCGGGCGGCAGGCGGAGAATCCGGAATTCGCACAAATCGTGCAGGCTGTCGTCCTCAGCATGCCTGCGGCGCGACATCTGGGGTTCTCGTTCAGCCGGGTGAATCGGGGCGAGGTGGAGATCGTACAGCCATATCGCACGGAGTTGACCGAGCACAACGGCAACTTCCAGGGCGGCGTGATCGGGTCGCTTGCAGACTTCGCCGGTGGATCCGCGGCGGGCACGCTACTTCCGGTCGGATGGGTGAACATGACGCTCGACTACACGGTCAAACTTCTCGCACCGGCGCGAGGCGAGCATCTAGTGGCCCGCGGACGCGTCGTGAAGCCCGGCAAGGCGATCACCGTCGCGGCCGCCGACGTCTACGGCGTCGATCAGGGTATCGAAACATTGTGCGCGACAGCGTTGGTCACGATGCGAAATATAGACCTGCGCACCGAACGGAATAAGCCCCCGGTTTCCGCCGCAAGTCACCGGGATGCCTGATACCGAGGCTTGACTCGCCGGGTTCTCTGTATTTCGGCGTACGAATCCGTCGTGGATTTGATCGGACGGCTGTGGCCGAATCGAACGGCTGCGGGATCCGGTATCAAGCCGCACCTGGTGTCGGCTTGTCCAGCCGTTCCCGGCATTGCTCGCGCAGTGCGCTCATCGTCGCCCCGCTCAGCGCGCGGCCAGCCGGAGATTGGAGCAACCGCGGGAGCCGGGTGTGGAATTCTTTCGAGCGCAGCCCGAACCGTACGAACGCCTCGTCGTCGTCGTTACCGCCGTAAGGTGCCCACTCGGTAGCGAATTCCAGCATGCCGACCTCGAATCGACTCATTGCTATAGAGGCTGTTTGAGAAGGTTTGATCAGTTCCAGGCGGCGTCACGGTCCTGCACGTAGGCGGGGGTGACCACGACCGATATCAGTAGGCCAAGGGTGTCGGTGATGATATGGCGTTTGCGGCCGTTGACTTTCTTGTAGTGGTCGAATCCGCTGGTGTCGCGGCTCACGACGCCTTCGGCGGACTTGTGCACCGACTGCGAGTCGATGCACCACACGCTCGGATAAAGCGTTGCGTCCCAACGCGATACAGAGGTCGCCGCGCAGCCTGTCGACCAGGTCGCCGGTCGCGCCGTCGTCGGTCCAGCGCCGCATCAGCGCGTAGACGGTCTGCCAGGGCCCGCCATTTGATGCCATTGTCGACCAGGTAGAAGTCGCGTCGACGATCGCGCGGCGGTGGTGTTTCTCCGGCCTGCCGCCCAGTGCTAGCGGCGCCGGCAGTAGTGGGGCCAGCGCGGCCCATTCGGTATCGGTGGTGTCGGATGGGTAGCGGCGGGTGCGGTCACCGCAGCCGCAGGTGCAGCCAGCACCCGGCGTCCGGCGCGCCGGATCGGCAAGGTTCAATGACATCGCGGTTTGTTGTAGTCGTGAGCGTAGGCAACTCAGCGCTATAGGCAACCTGCCGCCAATGCTGCCGCAACACACCGAAACATGTTGCTGCCGATAAATTCTCGCTGCATCAGCGAGCACGAGCCCGGCCTGGTGAGCGTCACGGGCCGACAGCCGGTCGATACCTCTATCACATGCCCGAGCAGACTTATAGTTTTCATAGACGTCGAGACTTTCGCGTCGTTTTCCGAAGTCTGATGGTTTGCCGGTACGCGAGCAGACGGAAGGTGGTCATGGGTCGGGTCGAGGTGCCGGGTCCAGAGCCTGATTGGGAACCGGCAGGGCAATATCATGGCGGGAAGCGGAACCCGGCAAGCCAGTACAGCCTGTGGCAATGGGTTGTGGGAGGTTTCCGCCTGGCGGGGGGTTTGCCGGCATCGTTGGAATCGCTCGCGGCGCGGTTGCGACTCGATGTCGAGCACAGCTGGGAGGATCCAGGACCGGTCGACGTCGCGTTGTTTCGTGTCGGCGCTGCCGCGATTGCTCTGAGCGCCAAGTCGAACAGTCCAGAGGCCGATACATTGGTCTGGGTCGCCAGCTCCGTCGAGAACATCGATGAGGTAGTGGATTCTCTCCTGAGAGCTCTCGGCCTGGCGCATGCAGTGCTCGACACCTATTCCGGCACCAGACCCGGGTATGCCGATGACCATTCGCAGGACTGAAAAATTGCTCGTCCATGCTGGTAGGCGCTGATAGCCTCTGTGCGCATGGGGGTTTCGGTCTTCTATGACATCTTGTTGCCGCGGGAGAGCATCGCGCGTGCCCTCCGGTTTCTCGCGGAGCGCGCACCGCGGCCGGACCGAGGGCTGACGACGGTTGCCCTGCCCAACGGTGAGCAGCTGGTGTTGCCATTCTCCACCGAGTGGGATGAAGCGCAACGCTTTGTCGACTGCGCCGGGGAGAAGGACTTGTATCTGTGGCTCGACCTGAAGGTTGACATCGATGACGAGGTCGCACAACAACTCCGGGTCTTCGAACCGCACACATACGTCACTGAGATCGATGGAAAGTTCTATCGATACAAAGACGACCTGAGTGAGGACGACTTCAACGACATGGCGTGTTTCGATGAAGAGCAACTACGCGACCATGGCGTACTCGTTTCGACGGGCACGACCGAAGTAGGTGTCAACCTATTCGTCTCGTTCACCGCCGAGCTGGATCCGAACTACGCCCAGCTGCATATCAGCTCGTGGACCCGCACAACCCACAGCTTGTTCTACTCGTCACCGTCCTTCGAACAATTGTTCACCGATCTTGTGGCCGCCGTCGAAGCGGTGTGCTGGGTACAAGGCACCGATCTCGACAATGACCTGATTGTCAATTCGCTGCACGGTAAACCCGTGCCGGGCCTCGAAATACCGGGCGAGAAGGCGGTAACCCTGGACGAACTAGCAGCGGCAGTAGCCGGGGCACAGTCCGATGCTTCGTAACCCAAGACGCACACCGCGTTGGGATGGGGCGAGTAGAAATCGCAGCGGTTTCGTCGACGGAGGGTGCGGGTGAAAGATTCAGCGTTCCAAGCGATCAAGGACGCGATCGCGGCGTCGATCAGGTGGATCATCGGCGGAAATCGGGAAGAACACGAGCGGGCACGCTTCATGCGAGCGCTGGACGCCGTGAGCCGTGAGGCCGCGGAGGGCGGGTCCCCCTACGCAATGGTCAGCTGGGGTGGCACCTTGGCCGCGCGTGGTCAGACCGACGATGCGAAGTCGTGGTACCGCAAAGCCGCCGACACCGGCTACGCCGCTGGGATGTACATGCTGGGCAGATTGCACCTCTCGCTCGGCGAGACCGAACAAGCCGAGTTCTGGTTCCGCAGAGCCGCTGTCACCGGCAACCCCATGCTTGACGCCGCCGCCGCTGGTCACCCCGGTGCGATGTACGAGCTCGGCCTGATGCTCATCAAGCGTGGTGATACCGGCGAAGCCGAACTGTGGTTCCGCAAATCAGCTGATAGCGGCATCCCCGAAGCGATGTACCAGCTCGGCGAATTGTCCCTCGAGAGACGGAAGAAAAGGGAAGCCGAATCCTGGTTCCGAAAGGCAGCAGAGATCGGCGACCCCGGCGCCATGGTCAAACTGGGTATCTTACTCTTCGCCCGCGGTAAATCCGAAGAGGCGCAGTCCTGGACGCAGAAAGCCACCGGTACGATCTTCGACAGGTACAGGTAGCTGCGCCTGCTTGACATCATGCCAGGCATCTCGTCCCGTCTGATCCCAAGAGCATGACTCTGTCGGTTGTAGTCGTGAGCGCAGGCACTCAGCGATATCAGCAACCCGCAGCCAATGCTGCCGCAACACGCCGAAACATGTTGCTGCCGGCAATTCCCACTGCATCAGCGAGCACGAGCACAGCCTGGTGTGCGTCACGGGCCGACAACCGGTCGATACCTCTATCACAAGCCCGAGCAGACCTTCTCAAACAGCCTCTATAGACCTTCGATCCGGGGCAGCCAAGTGACCACATGCGTGTAGATTTCCTCGAATCCGCTATCTCCCAAGCCTTCTCGACGAGCATGTCGATCCGCTCGGCAGCGGTGGTGCCCGCCAATGGCGGAATCGCACGCACCATGTCGTGCGCACGTGCCAGCAGATGCCCGATCGGCGGGCGTCGCAGCACCCTGGACGAGCCACCGGCGTCGGTGACGCGATAGGTGAGATCGGGCGTCCCAGGCCGATCCGCTGAAAGTGCAGGGGCGCTGCGTATTCGGTGCCGATGCGGGCGAACCATCGAGCTATCGCGTCGGCGTCCACAGCGGCACCGATCCATAGACGCCCGTCTACGCTGGAGGTAGTTGTGCGAACCGGGTGCGGGTTCAGCCATGTCTCCACAATGGTCAGCGGTCGCTACCGCAGCGGGGCACCCAGCGCACCTGCCGCCGCAGCTGGTTCTTCAGGATCTTGCCACCGGCATTGCGCGGCAGGACTTCGGTGATGACGTCGCGTACTGCGGAACTTTGAAGTCGGCGAGGTGTTGTCGGCAGTGCGCGAGCACGGCGGCAATATCGATCGGACGATCGTCGGAGAACAGGACCGCGCCGACCTTCTCGCCCATCACATCGTCGGGGATGCCGAGCACCGCCGCATCCACAATGCCGGGAGCCGACAGCAGCACCCCCTCGCCCTCCGCGCGGGAATCGGTGCGAAAGTTCCGCTCTCACGTTTCGGCGCCCCGCCTGCGAGGCCGCCCCGCCGAGATCAACCCGCGGCGCGTGTCCGAGCAGAAGTGGCGGCTTCCGCCGCCTCCTGGAAGTCGATGATGGCCCCGCCGTAGTTCCTCGCCCAGTTCGTCAGGACCTCGATCGGCTCGACGAGGGTTCGGCCGAGGTCGGTGAGGCTGTACTCGACTCGCCGTGGCGCTTCGGCATGGCGTTCGACCAGACCGTACCGCTGGAGCCGACGCAGCGTCTGGGTGAGGACCTTGCGCGAGATGCCGCCGATGAGGTCGACGAGCTCACCGTGCCTGCGCGGCTGATGGCTGAGACCGAAGAGCACGAGCACGGCCCATTTGTCGGAGATGATCTCGACCGCCAGGCGCGTGGGGCAGTCGGCCAGGAAGGCAGGTCCAGCCGCGTTCTGCATGAAAATCAAAGGTACCAGGAGGTAACTCACGCCTCCGTAACGTCTTCCGCGAGCAACGAAAACAGCACCAGATGCGGAGGAGTCACCATGCCACGAGTCGTCGTGTTCAACGAGTTCGGCGGGCCGGATGTCATGCACATCGTCGAGGAACCGGTCGTCGAGCCGGTAGTCGGCGAGGTACGGGTCAGGATCGAAGCGTTTGCGGTCAATCCGCTCGACCAGATGATGCGTTCCGGCACCTCGCCCGCAACCGTCCCCCTGCCACACGCTCGCCTCGGCGTCGAAGGAACCGGCGTCGTTGATGCGCTGGGCCCGGAGATCACCGGGCTGAAGGTCGGAGATCCGGTCATCCTCACGGCCATTCCGGACGCGAGCGTCAGGGGCAGCTATGCCGAATACACCACAGTCCCCGCGGACCGGGTCCTCGCCCGGCCAGCCGGGCTCGCAATCACCGAGGCGGCGGCGATCTGGGTCGCGTACTCCACCGCCTACGGCGCGCTCGTCGAGAAGGCGAGGATGCGGCCCGGCGACCACGTCCTCATCACTGCCGCGTCCGGCAGCGTCGGCCGCGCGGCGATCCAGATCGCCAATCAGATCGGCGCCGTGCCCATCGCCATCACTCGGCACTCTGCAAACACGGACGACCTGCTCGCCGCAGGCGCCGCCGCGGTCATCGCCACCGACCATGTAGACGTCGTCGAAGCCGTCCGCCACCACACCGGCGGTACCGGCGCCGACATCGTCCTCGACGTTGTCATGGGCCCCGGCCAACAGGACCTCGTGAAGGCGGCCCGCCCCGGCGGAACACTGGTCGCCGCAGGCTTTCTGGACCCACGGCCCACACCCTTCCCGACAAGCACGCCGCTCACGATCTTCAGCTACCGGAGCTTCGAGCACACCCTCGACACCGTCGTGGTGAAGCGCATGGCGGCCTTCCTGAACGCCGGTGTACGCCTCGGTGCGCTACGGCCCGCGATCGACAAGGTTTTCGCCCTCGACGACGTCGTCGACGCACACCGCCACCTCGAGAAGGGGCTTCACGCTGGCAAGATCGTCGTTACGGTCTAGCAGCGGACCGAACACGGAAGGGACACAGGCGTTTTCGGCTGATCTCGCCGTAGGGCCTACTCCGACACAGCCGCACGAAAGTTTCAATTCCGGTGGGGCAGCGGCGTGGACATGACTCGATTGGCGACGGCCTTCACCGAATCCGGCAGGATGTGGCCGACCGTCGCCATCGCCTTGGTTCTCATGGAAGCCGCGGCTACCTTCTGCTTGTCGCTCAGCAGGGCGTCGACACCTTGGCGAGCCACATCGGCAGGGTCGTCCTTGGGGCCGCGACCAATCGCGGTGCCGAGCATTTTGGCGCGGCGGAAGAAGTCGGTGTCCGTCGGTCCCGGCATCAGCGCCGTCACCGTGACTCCCGTGTCACGAACTTCCTCACGCAATGCCTCGGCGAAGGACTGCACAAAGGATTTCGACGCGTTGTACACCGCCTGCCGAGCGCCCGGCATCAACGACGCGATCGAGGAGGTGAACAACAGTCCACCGGTATCGCGGCGCACCATATCGCCGAGGACGAGCTTGGCCAGATGCACCGTGGAACGCACGTTGAGGTCGATGATGGCGAACTCGTCATCGAGATCGGTATCGGCGAACGCGCCACCGCGCCCGACTCCGGCATTGAGGGCGACCACATCGAGCGGCCGCTCGCCCTCGGTCGCCGCCGAGTACAGCTGCCGCACGCCCTCGTACGTCCGTAGGTCCACCTGTACCGCGCGCACCTGCACTCCGGGGCGGCGCACGATATCCGCCGCTATCTCTATGGCGGTGTCCTCGGCGGCGATCACCACGTCGTAGTCGCGCTCTGCGAACTGTTTGGCCAGTTCCAGGCCGATTCCGCTGGACGCTCCGGTAACCAGGGCAAGGGGACGCGTATCAGTCATACCGTCCGCATACCCGCCACAAGCGACTCAATCAGCGCTGCAGCCCTCGCCCACAGGTGGGATTTTCATCGGCAATGTTTTTGGTAGGGCTTGCGGGGTAGACGCCGGTCATCCGAGTGTGACGACGACCATCGAGGAGCGCGATGTTCATTCATAACAAGGATCTGCAGTTCGAGGTACGGGTGGATCGGCCGGATCCGCGGTTCGCGACGCTGCTGCAGGAGCAGTTCGGCGGCGCCAATGGTGAGCTCAAGGCGGCGATGCAGTATTTCAGTCAGGCGTTCGTGCTGCGTCGGAAAAATCCGAAGATGTACGACTTGTTCATGGATATCGCCACCGAGGAGTTCAGCCACCTCGAGATCGTCGGCTCCATGATCACGATGCTGCTGGACGGGCTCAACGATGATCTGAAGCAGGCGAACGAGCGGTGCGACTGGATGCCGGTGATCGCCGACTCGGCCGGGCGCGAGCAGGCCATTCACCAGGTCGCGGCGAACCCTCTGTATTTCGCGCTCACCGGCGGCGGACCCGATGTCAGTAATTCCACGGGCGTGCCATGGCAAGGGTCCTACGTCAATTCCAATGGGGAACCGTCGGTAGATCTGCGCAGCAATCTCGCTGCGGAGTCTCGGGCGAAAATCGTCTACGAATATCTCAAGCAGTTCACCGACGATCCAGGCGTACAGGACACATTGTCGTTCCTGATGACGCGAGAGGTCGCGCATTTCCAGCAGTTCACCGCTGCCTTGAACGAGTTGCCGGTGAACTTCCCTCCCGGAGCACTGCCCGGTGACGATCGTTTCCAGAATGTCGCGTTCAACATGTCGAATGGTGCGCAAAGCGCTCGCGGTCCGTGGAACGAGGGACAGGGGCCGTGGCCGCAAGGCATGCAGTGGCGGTACGTCGACGACCCGGCCACCGAATGGCTCGGCTCAGATGACCGGTCGAACCACGGTGCCCAAGACAATCCGCAGGGCGAACCCGCAGTGCACGGCACCAAGCCGTTCACCCACGAACAACACATGCCGGGCTGAGCCCACACCGCAGGTGAATCGTTGGACGCCTTCGCGGCTGCTGCGGCAGACTCGCGTTGGGCATCCTCTGGCGCGAGCTGGCCAAGCGCGCCGAGGCACAGGCGGCGCTGATGGGGCGAGCCGACAGAAAGCTGTGAGTCT
>NZ_BDAZ01000068.1 GCF_001612725.1 Nocardia anaemiae NBRC 100462
AGCTAGCCGAGCCAGCGCGGTACGCACCAGCGAATGACGTCGCGCCAGGTAGCGTCGCGTGATCCAACCCCGTTCCGGATGCTCGGCCAACCACCCGGCGCCCGCGCGAATGAGCTTGTCGACCTCGTCGGCGGCCACCCAGTAGTGCTTGGCCCCGTCGAGCACCGGTAGCAGGACATACAGGTGCGCGAGGGCATCGGCAAGGCGGATTGTTCCGGCGAGTTCGAGCCGCACGTAGTGCGAATCGCCCCACTCCGGAAAGGCCGGATCGAGGGGGAGCGGTTCGGCGATCACGGTCCAGCCCAGCGGTGCGAAGATCCGCTCGGCCGCGTCCGCGCCGCCCTTGCACGCCACCGCGGGCAACGCGATCCGCAACGGCAGCGCGGTCTGTGCCAATTCGGGCCGCTGGTCGGAACGTCCGTGCAGTGCGGTGCGGAATACCGCGCCGAGTGCCACCGACAGCAGCGACGACGCCGCATACGGCCGATCGTTGACATACTGTCCGAGACTGAAATCCGGTGTGCCGCGCGAGCGTCCGCGCACCAACCGGATCGGATCCACCTCCAAAAGCAGCGCCACCGTACAGCGTGCCGCACTGGCCTCCGGATACACCACATGCGCGGTGCCGTAGGACTGGTCGAACGCCTGCACCCGGTCCGGGTTCTTGTGCAGCAAGAAGCCCAGATCGGTCGCGGGCCAACCCGCGCCCTCCGGCGGTGTGCAGGTGATCGTCAACAGCATCTTGCGATCGTCGCCGAGCCGCACACCGCACGCAAGGAAGTTTCGCGGGCCCTCTCAGAGACTGAGGTTCGGCCAGGTCCAGTTCGCGACCGCCGGAATATCTTCGCCGTGTTCCCGAGTCCAGGCGCGGGCATTCCACCGCGCGTCGACCATCTCCTGCCGCAGCCCCGCTGCCTTTTCCCGCAAGATAGGCACCCGGTCGATCACGTCCATGACCAGGTGGTACCGGTCCAGGTCGTTGAGCATCACCATATCGAAAGGTGTTGTGGTGGTGCCCTTTTCCTTGTATCCACGGACATGCAGCTCACCGTGGTTGGTGCGCCGGTAGGTGAGTCGGTGGATCAACCACGGGTACCCGTGGAATGCGAAGATCACCGGACGGTCCCGGGTGAACAGCGAGTCGAACTCACTGTCGGAAAGGCCGTGTGGATGTTCGTCGGATGGCTGCAGACGCATCAGGTCGACCACATTCACCACCCGCAGACGCAGTTCCGGCAGACGTGCACGCAGGATCGCCGCCGCCGCAAGCGTTTCCAGCGTCGGCACATCCCCGGCACAGGCGAGCACGACATCGGGGGTGGTACCCGGATCGTCGTTCTGCCCGGCCCAACCCCAGATCCCGGCACCGCGTGCGCAGTGCACCGCGGCATCGGAAACCGAAAGCCAATCCGCCTGAGGCTGTTTCCCGGCGACCACCACATTGACGTAATGCCGCGAACGCAGGCAGTGATCGTAGGTCGACAGCAGCGTATTCGCGTCCGGCGGCAGATATACCCGCACGATCGATGGCTTCTTGTTCAGTACCACATCGAGGAATCCCGGATCCTGATGGGTGAAGCCATTGTGGTCTTGTCGCCAAACATGGGACGACAGAAGGTAATTCAGGCTGGCGATGGGTCGCCGCCACGGTACCGCCGCACTGGCGTCCAGCCATTTGGCGTGCTGATTGAACATCGCATCGATGATGTGGATGAATGCCTCGTAGCAGGTGAAAACGCCGTGCCCGCCGGTCAGCAGATAACCCTCGAGCAGCCCCTGGCACATATGCTCGGAAAGCACCTCGATCACCCGTCCGGCGCGGTCGAGATCCACATCGAATTCGCCGATCTCGGCCTGCCAGTCACGTCCGGTGACCTGCAGAATGTCCTGCAGCCGATTGCTGGCCAATTCGTCGGGTGCGAAGGTCAGGAAGTTGTCCGGATTGCGCACGGTGACATCGCGCAGCCAGGCGCCGAGTACCCGGGTCGCCTCATGCTGAGTCGCTCCCGGCGCGCGGACCTCGACGCCATAGGACCGCCAATCGGGCAGCCGCAAATCCCGAACGAGCGTGCCCCCATTGGCAATCGGATTCGCGCTCATCCGCCGATCGCCATCGGGCACCAGGTCGAGCAGCGCCGCTACCGGCTTACCCGACTCATCGAAGAGCTGCTCCGGCTGATAGGACCGCAACCACTGTTCGAGCACCGCCCGGTGCTGGTCATCGGTACGCGCGGCCGCCAATGGCACCTGATGTGCTCGGAAGGTGCCCTCGACCGGATCGCCGTCGACCACCGGCGGGCAGGTCCACCCCTTCGGCGTGCGCAGCACGATCATCGGCCAACTCGGGCGCACCCCATCGGTCCCCGCGCGTGCGGCCCGCTGGATCTCCGCGATGCGATCCAGCGCGGTGTCCACGGCAGTGGCCATCTCCTGGTGCACGGCCGCGGGATCGCTGCCCGCGACGATGATCGGCTCGTAGCCGTACCCGCGCATCAGCATCGACAGTTCGGATTCCGGAATTCGCGCCAGGATGGTCGGATTGGCGATCTTGTACTCATTCAACGCGAGAATCGGCAGCACCGCGCCGTCACGCACCGGATTGAGGAACTTATTCGCGTGCCAGCTGCTTGCCAGCGGCCCGGTCTCCGCCTCACCGTCGCCGACCACGCAGAACACTGTCAGATCCGGATTGTCCAACGCAGCCCCGAATGCGTGCAGCAGCGAATAGCCGAGCTCACCGCCCTCGTGGAAGGAACCCGGCGTCTCGGGAGCGCAGTGACTCGGTACCCCGCCCGGGAAGGAGAACTGTGCGAACAGTGCGCCCATCCCGGTCTCGTCCTGTGGAACATGGCTGTACAACTCGGAGTAGGTCCCCTCCAGCCACGCGCAGGCGTTCGGCCCCGGCCCCCCATGCCCGGGCCCGGCCACGAAGACCGCGTCGAGATCGCGCTGTCGAATCGCCCGATTGGCGTGCACCCAGGCCAGATTCAGACCGGGCACGGTGCCGAAATGTCCGAGCAGCCGCGGTTTGATGTGTTCGGCCCGCAGCGGTTCGCGCAGCAGCGGATTGCTCATCAGATAGATCTGGCCCACCGCCAGATAGTTCGCGGCCCGCCACCACGCGTCGAGCGATGCCAATTCCGCGCGATCGAGCGGGCCCGGCGCATCCGCGAGCCGATACGGCTGCGGGGCGACGGTCGCACCGCCACTGCTTTCGACATTGTCGGCCGAGGTATCGCCCCCGACACTGGCCAGCTGGGTCATGCGTCGACTCTCCTCACACTCGGGCATCGCAAGCGGCACCTGGAGGGACCGCCTGTCACCGGGTCCTGCACGGTTGCCGACGTCGATCGATAACGCCGGATGGAGAATTCACCGTCAGCCTACCCAGGCCGGGCCCGCCGAATCGGTTCTCACGGTCCCGCGCCGGTGGTGGGTCCGTCTGGTGCCGGATGGCACGTGATCCGGTGCCATCTGTCGTCGCATTACCCGGCTGGGCCGAGTCGAGTCGCGATGGATTATGGTCCGCCGCATGCAAACACTGCGCAGGATCATCGGTATCGGCACCATCGCCGCCGCGACATTCGCGCTGGCCGCCTGTGGCTCGGACGATGACAAGGGCTCGACCGCCACCTCCGCCGCCACGTCATCTGCCGCCGCGGCATCGGCGCAGCCCACCTTCGGTCAGCTGCCCGCGCAGAACACCGGCGCCGAATGCACCGCCGACGACATCGTGGTGGTCGGCGGCTTCGGCGCGACGCCGAAGATCACCATCCCGGACACCTGCACCCCGCCGACCCAGCTCGTAGTCAAGGATCTGGTTCCCGGCACCGGGCCCGGCGCGGTCGCCGGTCAGCCGCTCACCATGAATTACACGCTGATCACCTGGTCGGATAAGAAGAAGCTGGACAGCTCCTTCGACCGCGGCAAGCCCTTCCAGCTGACTCTCGGTGCCGGACAGGTCATTCCGGGTTGGGAGCAGGGTCTGGTCGGCGTGCAAGCGGGCGCGCGGCGGCTGCTGATCATCCCGCCGAACCTCGGTTACGGCGCGGGCGGCAACGGCATCAAGCCCAATGAAACGCTGGTCTTCGTCACCGACGCGGTCGCTGTCGGCAAGTAATCGCGCCGCGACGGTGCTGCCTGCAGCCCGCCGCGACGGGTCAACTAACCTGGTCGAGATACGCACATTGAGCCGTGCGGCGATTTTGCTCGTGATAACCCCCAGCAAGTCGGCCTCGAGTAAGTCGACCAGAACCAACGAACAAGGAGCATGTCCGTGAAGAGCACCGTCGAGCAGCTGAGCCCGACACGGGTCCGGATCAACGTCGAGGTGCCTTTCGAGGAGCTGAAGCCGGACTTCGACAAGGCCTACAAGGCGCTGGCGAACCAGGTTCGCATCCCCGGCTTCCGTCCGGGCAAGGCCCCGGCCAAGCTCATCGAGGCCCGCCTGGGCCGCGGCGCGATCCTCGAGCAGGTCGTCAACGATGTGCTGCCCGGCCGCTACAGCGAGGCCGTCACCACCTCCGAGGTCAAGGTCATCGGCCAGCCCGAGATCGAGATCACCAAGATCGAGGACGGCCAGGAGCTGGCGTTCACGGCCGAGGTCGACGTGCGCCCGGAGATCGCCCTGCCCGCCTACGACGACATCGAGGTGACCGTCGACTCGTTCACCATCGGTGACGAGGACATCGAGGAGCAGCTGCAGTCGCTGCGCCAGCGCTTCGGCACCCTGACCGGTGTCGAGCGGCCGGTCCAGGACGGCGACTTCGTCTCCATCGACCTCTCGGCCACCGTGGACGGCGAGGACGTGCCCGAGGCGGCCACCACCGGCCTGTCCCACGAGGTCGGCTCCGGCCAGCTGATCGAGGGCCTGGACGAGGCGCTCATCGGCCTTTCGGTCGACGAGTCCAAGGAGTTCACCTCGACGCTGGTCGCCGGGGAGCACGCGGGCAAGGAGGCGGTCATCACCGTCACCGTGCGCTCGGTCAAGGAGCGCGAACTGCCCGAGGCCGATGACGACTTCGCCCAGCTGGCCAGCGAATTCGACACCCTCGACGAGCTGAAGGAAGACCTGCGCAACCGGGTCGAGCGGGTCAAGAAGGTCGAGCAGGCCGGTCAGATCCGCGACAAGGTGCTCGAGGCCCTGCTCGAGCAGGTCGAGGTGCCGCTGCCGGAGGCGGTCGTGCAGGCCGAGATCGACGCCGTGCTGCACGATGCCGTGCACGGCTTCGACCACGACGAGGCCAAGCTGGCCGAGGCGCTCGAGTCCCAGGGCTCGAGCCGCGAGGAATTCGACAAGGACACCAAGGAGTCCGCCGAGAAGTCAGTGAAGACCCAGCTGCTGCTGGATGCGATCGCCGAGGCGGACAACACCCAGGTCGGCCAGGAAGAGCTCACCGAGCGGATCCTGTTCCAGGCGCAGCGCTACGGCCTTTCGCCCGAGCAGTTCATCCAGCAGGTGCAGCAGGCGGGCCAGCTCGGCGCGGTCTTCGCCGACGTGCGTCGCGGTAAGGCGCTGGCCGGTGTGGTCGGCAAGGTGAAGGTCACCGACTCCGACGGCAATGCCGTGGACACCGCCGAAATGTTCGGCGGCCCTGAGGGTTCCGACTCCGAAGGCACCGAAGAGACCGCCGCCGCGAGCGCCGAATAATTCCATGGAAGGACAGTGTGATCGGCTGACATGTGGTTGGGTGATTGCGCTGTGAGCGAGCGTCGCGGGTGAACCGAAGACACAGCGCGCCCTCGCGCAGAGTGCGGCCGAGCGCTAGCGAGGTTGCGCTCTAAGCGAAGACGGGCGGTACCGGGAGTTCGGTGCCGCCCGGCTTCGTTAATGTTTGTGACAGCGAACCAGTGATGGCTGTGTGGCAATCAGAGCCGGTGAGAAGAGAAGGCAGGTATCCGTGACAATGAACAAGGCAGGGGTCGTCATGAGTTCCCCCACTGCTGGTCTCAACCTCAGTGATTCGGTATACGAGCGCCTGCTGCGTGAGCGCATCATCTTCCTCGGCACTCAGGTCGACGACGACATCGCCAACAAGCTGTGCGCGCAGATCCTGCTGCTGTCGGCCGAGGACCCGACCAGGGACATCTCGCTCTACATCAACTCGCCCGGCGGTTCGGTCACCGCGGGTATGGCCATCTACGACACGATGCAGTTCGCCGAGTGCGATATCGCCACCTACGGCATGGGCCTGGCCGCATCGATGGGCCAGTTCCTGCTCACCGCGGGCACCAAGGGCAAGCGGTACGCCCTGCCGCATGCGCGCATCATGATGCACCAGCCGTCGGCGGGCATCGGTGGTTCCGCTGCCGATATCGCGATCATGGCCGAACAGTTCGCCCACACCAAGCGGGAACTGAACGAGCTGCAGGCGCTGCACACCGGTAAGAGCGTCGAACAGGTGACCGCCGACGCCGACCGCGACCGCTGGTTCACGGCGAAGGACGCCCTGGATTACGGCTTCATCGATCATGTGATCAGCCACGCGAACCAGGCCAACGGCGCGAAGAAGTAAGCCGATCCATTCGAGCGACGATAAGCAGTCGCCGCGGCGGCTGAGACTCGCTCAACCACCCAGACTTTGGAGACGAAGATGGCCAATCTGTTCGACCCGCGCGCCGGTCTCGGCGGCACCGCCCCGGCGAGCCCGCAGTCGCGCTACATCCTGCCCTCGTTCATCGAGCACTCGAGCTTCGGTGTCAAGGAGTCCAACCCGTACAACAAGCTGTTCGAGGAGCGCATCATCTTCCTCGGCGTGCAGGTCGACGACGCTTCGGCGAACGACATCATGGCGCAGCTGCTGGTGCTGGAGTCGCTGGATCCCGATCGCGACATCACCATGTACATCAACTCGCCCGGTGGTTCGTTCACCTCGCTGATGGCGATCTACGACACCATGCAGTACGTGCGTGCCGATGTGGCCACCGTCTGCCTGGGCCAGGCCGCTTCCGCCGCGGCCGTGCTGCTCGCCGCCGGTACCCCCGGCAAGCGCGCCTGCCTGCCCAACGCCCGCGTGCTGATCCACCAGCCGTCGCTGGAGGGTGGCATCCAGGGGCAGGTTTCGGACCTGGAGATCCAGGCCGCAGAGATCGAGCGCATGCGTCGTCTGATGGAGACCACGTTGGCGCGCCACACCGGTAAGGATGCGGACACCATCCGCAAGGACACCGACCGCGACAAGATTCTGACGGCCGAGGAGGCCAGGGAGTACGGGATCATCGACACGGTCTTCGACTACCGCAAGCTCAGCGCCCAGAAGTAAGGCCGCCGCGCCGGATGTCGCGCGCTGATCGCTCGTAAGTTGCTCTATGTCAGGAAAATCCGGCCGGGCCGCATGCCGCTCGGCATGTGCCCCGGCCGGACTGCTTCAGGAAAGCCGACCGGCCGGAAGGGTATCGGGTGGAAGGGTTTCCGAGGCGGGCGGCCAGGCGTGTCGGATGGCCGTCGATCGGGGTGGAACGTGTTCCATAGTGGTAAGAACTCGGACAACCCCCGTGAGAAACATGCTCGAGTTGTCGACCTCCGTCGCGCACACCGGGTACGGTCGACCTAGGGACCTTTGCTCCCGGTTGACGGCAGTGCTCGAACCGTCGGAATCGCTCGAGGTGTTCGTGATTACACCCGAGGGTGGCGGATTGCTGGCAACCTGGATAGACGGTTGCACGCGGACAAGGAAGTAGGGACCCACGAGATGGCGCGCATCGGAGATGGCGGCGATCTGCTGAAGTGCTCGTTCTGCGGAAAGAGCCAGAAGCAGGTCAAGAAGCTCATTGCGGGACCAGGGGTGTACATCTGCGACGAGTGCATCGATCTATGCAACGAGATCATCGAGGAAGAGCTGGCCGAGTCCAGCGAGGTCAAACTCGATGAGCTGCCCAAGCCCGCCGAAATCCGGGACTTCCTGGAGAACTACGTGATCGGGCAGGACACCGCCAAGCGCACCCTCGCGGTGGCCGTCTACAACCACTACAAGCGCATCCAGGCGGGCGACAAGGGGCGCGACGGCCGTGGCGAGACCGTCGAACTGGCCAAGTCCAATATCCTCATGCTCGGCCCCACCGGCTGCGGCAAGACCTACCTGGCGCAGACGCTGGCCAAGATGCTCAACGTCCCGTTCGCCATCGCCGACGCGACGGCGCTGACCGAGGCCGGATATGTCGGTGAGGATGTGGAGAACATCCTGCTGAAGCTGATCCAGGCCGCGGACTACGACGTCAAGCGAGCCGAGACCGGCATCATCTACATCGATGAGGTCGACAAGATCGCCCGCAAGAGCGAGAACCCATCGATCACCCGCGATGTGTCCGGTGAGGGCGTGCAGCAGGCGCTGCTGAAGATCCTGGAGGGCACGCAGGCGAGTGTGCCCCCGCAGGGCGGGCGCAAGCATCCGCACCAGGAATTCATCCAGATCGATACCACCAACGTGCTTTTCATCGTCGCGGGTGCCTTCGCCGGACTGGAGAAGATCATCTCCGATCGCACCGGACACCGCGGCATCGGCTTCGGCGCCGAGGTGCGCTCCAAGGCCGAAATCGATACCGATGACCACTTCGCCGAGGTGATGCCGGAGGATCTGATCAAATTCGGTCTGATCCCGGAATTCATCGGCCGCCTCCCGGTCGTCGCCTCGGTGACGAACCTGGACAAGGATTCGTTGGTCAAGATCCTCTCCGAGCCGAAGAACGCACTGGTGAAGCAGTACGTGCGGCTGTTCGAGATGGACGGCGTCGACCTGGAATTCACCGATGACGCGCTGGAGGCGATCGCCGATCAGGCGATCCTGCGCGGCACCGGAGCCCGCGGTCTGCGCGCCATCATGGAAGAGGTCCTGCAGCTGGCGATGTTCGACATCCCCAGCCGCGACGACGTCGCCAAGGTGGTCGTGAACGCCGACACCGTCAACGACAATGTGCTGCCGACCATCGTGCCGCGCAAGGCCCAGCGCGCCGAGCGTCGGGAGAAGTCAGCGTAGTAGCGCACTACGTACACGTCACGAGTGGGCCGGAGATTTCTCTGGCCCACTCGATGTGTATCGGCCCGCCGATTTGGGTACTCCTAGGGCACGGTTGAGTAACCAGCCCAGTCCTGGTCCTGGATGATCGGGGCGAAAAGTGCCCGCCGACAAGGTTTCTGCCCGGCGGATTCGACGGACCGAGGTCCCCATGTCGACAGTTCTAGTTTCCTCAGATCAACGCATTGCTGCCGCGGACGGATCCGGACCGCCACGGTCCGCCTATCGTCTGTGTGTAGTGGTGTCACCGCCGGTGGATTCGGTCACCCTGTGTGCCGTCGGCGGCGAAATGGATTACCTGGCGGCCGACGCCTTTCGGCAGTCTCTACTAGAGGCGCTGCCGACGGCGGGCGCGGTGGTCGTTATCGACCTATCGCAGGTGACGTTCTTCGGCGTCGCTGGCCTGCGGGTTTTGATGGAGGCCCGATCCTGGTTCGGCCACAGCGGCCGTCGACTCCAGTTGATCACGGGCCCGCGCTGCGTGGATCGGCTACTCGAGGTCGCGGGGCATGCCGCGGTCTTCGATGTCATTCCGAGCCTGGCCGCGGTCGCGCGGCCGAAGCCGCCCGAGTTGGCTCGCGCGAGCGCCTGACATCCGAAAACCCGGGTGCGGCAGCCGAATTCGGCTGCCGCACCCGCGGTCTGTACTGGCCTCAGGACGCTTCGTTGCGCATATCGTCCTGGCTCCAGTAGGCGCGCATGGCGACGATTTTGCCCTCGTCGTCGAAATCCATCGCATCGATGGGCGAGAGCGTGAAGCGCTGGTCGCCGAACTTGGTGACGAGGGTGAACATGAAGGCGGCGTGGTTGCCCGCGATCCGAACCGAATCGGCGTGCAGCCGCGTTTCCCGATCGAGGTTTCCGAGTACCTCGTAGAACTCGCGAATGGCGTCATGGCCGCGCTTGGGTTCGGTGCCGATCGGATCCTCTACCACGGCATCTGGTGTGTAGAGGTCGACGATTGCCTCGGTCGGGCCGGAACCGACCAGCTTGACGTACTGCTCGATCACATCGCGGATCTTGGCTGCCATGGAAACCTCTCACGAATTGAAACGTGTTCTAATTCGGAGCGTAGCAGTGTCCGTTGATCGCGTGGCATGGAATCCCGCTGGGCGGGGCAGACGTGCTGGCGCAGATGGCCCCCCGCGCCAGCACTCGTCGAACTGAATTGCGCGCCGAACGGGCCGATCGTAGCCCCCTCGGCTATCTTGTTGGCGCGCTAGTGCTTCGGGATACGGTGACGACCGCTTGTCACATCGCTGTGCCGCCCGATCGCGCCCGGACTCGGAATCGCCATTGACTCCCTGGTTCGCCGTTGAACCTTCTGTCCCGCACTTGTGCGTCTGCTTTTGGTGTCGGCATTCGTCCTCGATGTGTTACCGCCCCACAGCCACGGAAAACTTGTCGCTATTTCTCGCTGTTCGAACCCGGTGTGTCGAGCTTGTGTGGTGCTCATCGTGCTGTTTACTCGGTCCGGTCAACCAGATGTTCGAGTGACGAGTGAAAGCGGAGGAGACATGGCACTGCCTACCATGACCGCGGAACAGCGCACTGAGGCGTTGGCCAAGGCGGCTGCGGTCCGCAAGGCGCGCTCCGAACTGATCGGCAAGGTGAAGGCCGGTAAGGTTTCGGTCGCCGACCTGTTGAAGAAGGCGGACAGCGACGACCTGGTCAAGAAGACCAAGGTCGCTGCCGTGATCAAGGCGCTGCCCGGTGTCGGACCGGTCAAGGCGGCCAAGCTGATGGACCAGGCGGAAATCCCCGAGGACCGCCGCATCGGTGGCCTCGGCGCCCGCCAGCGTGCGGCGTTGCTCGAAGCGCTGAAGGACTGATACGTCGTCCGTGGCGATTGCTTGTAGGTCGCTCGAAAGGGTCAGCCGGATCATGATCGGGGAACGAATGCTCACGTCGGTGGCGTGGCTGTGCGTCGAGAACGGCCGCTTGCTCGCGGTCCGGACCGAGGGACGTGACGCCTTCTATCTGCCGGGCGGCAAGCCCGAACCCGGAGAAACCCTGGCGGGAGCGCTCGTTCGGGAGGTTCGCGAGGAAGTCGGCGTCGAATTGGAGGCGCACCGGATCACGCCCGTGGTGACCATTACGGCCCCCGCCCACGGGCGTCCCGGAACGCTGGTCGAGATGCACTGCTTCCGTGCACCCGGTCACGGCACACCGGCTCCGGCGGCCGAGATCGCCGAGATGGCGTGGCTCGGGCCGGACGATGGGCACCTGTGTGCACCGGCCGTTGTGCGGGCCCTCGACCATTTGACCGCGGTCGGCGGGTGGCACGCCGCCTGAACGCCCCCACTTCGCACGGACAACGCCCCACAGCATCGCTGTGGGGCGTTACTGTTTCGGCGCTCTAGCGCGTGGTCCGACGGCGGGGGAAGTGGAAGGTGATCGGGTCGGGATCGCGCATCTGCGGTCCGCGCGGCGTGACCAAGATCAGGGCCAGGCCGAGGGCGACGATCAGTGCCGCACCGATAGCGCTGAGCGTGAAGCTGGCCCCGCCCATCTCGGCGGGTTTGTGGAAGGCGTGATAGATCAGGTGTGGCACGCCGAATACCAGCCAGCCGAGACCAGCGACCTGGGCGAGCGCGCTGCCGCCGAGGAATAGCGCGGCCACTGTCACCGCGGTCAGCGCCAGGAAGAACGAGCCGACATCGGAGGCGAGATGGTGGTTGAACGGGCCGTCCGCGGAGATCCACCGCATGCCGAAACCCGGGAAGCTGGTGTACCAGGAGTGCGGCGCGAAGACCGCCCACAATCCGACGACCGCGCCCTGAAATGCCAAAACCCCCAATACGATTCGTACGGCGAGCCAGCGATTGCGCTGCTGTTCGAACCGCATCCGCACGCGTAGCCCGCCGGATTTGCCGTCTACCGTGATCCGCATCGGTCTCTCCGTTCATCGCCGAACCAGGGATCTGGTGCTGCAACCGTAAGTCGGACCTCGGGTCACGATCAATAGGCGGCGACCTCGTCGGTGATGGTCAGTCGGTCGGAGCGGGAATAGATGTTCATGGTGTCCCCGCGCAGGAAGCCGACCAGGGTGAGGCCCGATTCGGCGGCCAGATCGATGGCCAACGAGCTGGGGGCCGAGACGGCGCCGAGCATCGGGATGCCCGCCATCACGGCCTTCTGGACCAGTTCGAAGGAGGCCCGGCCGCTCACGATGAGCACGAGATCGTTTGCGGGGATGCGATTTTCGAGCACGGCCCAGCCGAGTACCTTGTCGACGGCGTTGTGTCGGCCGATATCCTCGCGCACGGCGAGTGCGGTGCCGTCGGTGGTGAACAATCCCGCGGCGTGCAGTCCGCCGGTGGCGTCGAAAACCGTTTGGCGGGTGCGCAATTGGTCCGGCATGGCGGACAGGGTTTCGGTGTCGACGGTGATCGAGGTGGTCGGCAGCGGGAACCTGGTGCGGGTGCGGACCTCGTCGAGCGCGGTCTTACCGCAGAGGCCGCATGCGCCGGTGGTGAGGAAGTTGCGGCCGTGCACCGGGATCGGGGTGCGCAGCTGGACATCGAGGACGTTGTAGGTGTTCTGCCCGTTCTCGTCGGTGCCAGCGCAGTAGCGGGCGCTCACCACATCCTCGGCGGCTCGAATGATGCCCTCGCCGAGCAGGAATCCGTGCACCAGCTCGATATCGCTGCCCGGGGTGCGCATGGTGACGGTGAGCGATTGCCCGTCGAGGCGCAGCTCCAAGGGTTCTTCCACCGCAACGGTATCCGGGCGTTCGATCACGCCGTTGGGCGAAATGCGGCGCGTCTTGCGGCGCGCGGTCACTCTGCTCACGATGGCTGCCCCACATGGACATGCGGCTCCAACCGGATGGTCACGGCCTTGGATACCGGTGTATTCGACCGTGCCGCAACATGGTCCAGCGGAACCAGGGGATTGGTCTCGGGATAGTAGGCGGCGGCATTACCGCGCGGGGTCGAGTATTCGACAATGCGGAAGCCGGTCACCTTGCGTTCGGTGCCGTCGGTCCATTCGGAGATCAGATCCACCAGATCGCCGTCCACGAAACCGAATTCGGTGATGTCGTCGATATGCATCAGGATCACCTTGCGGCCGCCGTGCACACCGCGGTAACGGTCGTCCAGGCCGTAGATGGTGGTGTTGTACTGGTCGTGGCTGCGCAGGGTCTGCAGGATCAACCGGCCCTCGGGGACCGGTACCCAGGTCAGTTCGTTCACCGCGAAATTGGCCTTGCCGGTGGCGGTGCGGAATTCGCGGGAGTCACGCGGCGGATGCGGCAGTACGAAGCCGTTGCGGTCGCGCACCCGATTGTTGTAGTCATCGCAGCCGGGCACGACACGGGCGATCGCATCGCGGATCTTGTCGTAGTCCTGCCGATAGTGCGCCCATGGCACCGGATGATCGGCGCCGAACAGCGCCTGCGCGAGTTCGCAGACGATGGCGACCTCACTGCGCAGGTGCTCGCTGACCGGCTTCAGCCGACCGGTGGACAGATGCACCATCGACATCGAATCTTCCACCGACACTTGTTGTTTCGTGCCGTTCTGTAGGTCGAGATCGGTGCGGCCCAGGGTGGGCAGGATGAGTGCGGTCGCGCCGTGCACGACGTGGCTGCGGTTGAGTTTGGTGGAGACCTGCACGGTCAGCGCGCAACTGCGCAGCGCGGCCTCGGTCACTCCGGTATCAGGGGTGGCGGAGACGAAATTGCCGCCCATGCCGAAGAACACCCGCGCCGTGCCCGCGCGCATGGCGCGGATGGCATCGACGGTGTCATAGCCGTGTTTACGCGGGCTGGTGATGCCGAATTCGCGGTCGAGTGCATCGAGGAAGGTGTCGGGCATCTTCTCCCAGATGCCCATGGTGCGGTCGCCCTGCACGTTGGAGTGGCCGCGCACCGGGCATACCCCCGCGCCGGGCTTGCCGATCATGCCGCGCAGCAATAGCAGGTTGGTCGCCTCCTCGATGGTGGCGACGCCGTGGCGTTGCTGGGTGAGGCCCATTGCCCAGCAGATGATGATGTTCTTCGATTCGGCCAAAAGTGTCGCGGTGCGGTGCAGATCGTCGTCGCTGAGCCCGGTTGCCTCGCGCACCGTGCCGAGATCGACCGCGCGCGTGTTCTTTTCGTATTCGGTGAAGCCCGCGCAATGCGCGTCGACGAACTCGCGGTCGACCACTGTGCCCGGCGCGCGGTCCTCGGCCTCGAACAGCAGTTTGCCAAGACCCTGGAACAGCGCCATATCGCCGCCGAGCCGGATCTGCAGGAAGTCGTCGGCAATGGCGACACCGCTGGTGAAACCCTTGACCGTCTGAGGGTCGCGGAAGCCGAGCAGTCCGGTCTCCGGCAGCGGGTTGACCGCGATGACCTTGGCGCCGTTGGCCTTCGCGCTCGCCAGCGCACTGAGCATGCGCGGATGGTTGGTGCCCGGATTCTGGCCCGCGACAATGATCAGATCAGCCTTGCCGAAGTCGTCGATCGAGACCGAACCCTTGCCGATGCCGATCGAACCGGTCAGCGCGGCGCCGGAGGATTCGTGGCACATATTCGAACAGTCCGGCAGATTGTTCGTGCCGAAGCTGCGGACCAGCAATTGATAGAGGAATGCGGTCTCGTTGGCGGTGCGGCCCGAGGTGTAGAACAAGGCCTCGTCGGGAGAGTTCAGCGCGCGCAGGTGATCGACTATTAGCCGGTAGGCGTCGTCCCATTCGATGGGCGCGTAATGGGTCGCGCCCGGGCGCAGCACCATCGGATGGGTCAGGCGGCCCTGCTGGCCGAGCCAGTAACCGGATTTGCTCGCCAATTCCTCGATCGAATGCCGCGCGAAGAATTCGGGGGTGACGGTGCGCAGCGTCGCCTCCTCGGCGACGGCCTTGGCACCGTTCTCACAGAACTCGGCCGGTCGGCGGTGCCCCGTCGGCTCCGGCCAGGCGCAGCCGGGGCAGTCGAAGCCGTCCACCTGGTTGACGCGGGCCAGGGTGCGCGCGGTGCGCAGCACTCCCATCTCCTCCACCCCGCGTTTGAGCGCGACTGCCACAGCCGTCACACCCGCGGCCTGCTCCTTCGGCGGGGTCACGGTCAGTTCGGACTCGTCGATGTCCTGGGTCGGCCCGTTGCGGTGCATGGTGGACATTGTCCTCTCTCCGCGAATTTTGTCGCGAACCCACCCTTTGTCTGATCCCGGGTGCTCGCGCGTCGCGGTTGTACGAGTACCGCCCGGTTCGGGTCGTATGCATCCGTGGCTGGTTCGACCGGGTATGTGCGCTGTCGGGGTATACCGTCACGCTACCTGGTAGCCAGCGGTTTTCGTCGAGTTGGAGCTGCGCGAGAAGGCGCGGCGTCGGCGGGTGCTGGCTTACCATATCTACTGATCAAATCGCTGATCTGAGGCATGGGCGATGGGGACGCTGGCGGCAATTCCGACGCGTGCAGGCGGGGAGCGTCGGCACGCGGCGTCTCGGCGTGTGAAATCCGGTGTTCTGTGCGGGATTTTCTGTGCGGCCGCGCTGTTGGTCGCGGTGGTGCCGGTTGGGTTCGGCAGGGCCTTCGGGGTTCCGGCATCGGGAGAGCCGACTTCATCGGTGGTTTCGCCGTCGCCCGCGCCTGGGCATCACGGGTCAGGAACGCGGGATGGGTCCGCGGCGCAGTCCAGCACGCCAGTGCCGGATGCCAATTCGGACGGCGGCGGGACCCGTGATGGTTCCGGGACGCGTGATGGGACCGGGACCAGCGACGGTACCGGGACGCGTGACGGGACAGGGACCAGCGACGGTACCGGGACCCGTGATGGAACCGGGACACAGACGACGACGAGTCGGGCGCCTGATCCGTGCGCCGGACGGTCCTCGGATGGGTGCGCCGGAACGACTTCCAGTCCGGACCAACCGCGGCTGCCCGATATTGTGCTGCCGCCGATCACCATCACCTCGCCGCCGCAGCCGATCACGCCTAACCCACAGCAGCCGATCACGCGGGATCCGCCCGCGGATTCGTCCACTACGGTGCCCCCGCAGCAGCAGGCGCCACCGGATCCACGGCCGCCGCAGTATCCGTCGAATAGGCAGCCACAGGTGGTTGTGCCGACGGTTCGCCCCGGAGAACCGCCGCCTACGGCTGCCGCACCTCCGATCGCGCCGCACCCCGCCACGCTCGAGCTCAATCCAACGGCGATCGGGCCCGGTGGCGATGTCACCGCGGCCGGATCGGGATGCGATCCGCAGTCGCAGGTCAGCTTGCTGGTCGGGGATACGCCGGTGGGCAATACCGTCGCGGGAGCCGACGGCGGCTTCCGGGCACCGCTGGCCTTGGCATCGATAGATGTCGGGCGGTACGAGGTGACGGCACGCTGCGGTCGCACACTCACCGCGCCACTGGATGTGGTGCTGGTCAGCCGGATCAGTTCCGCTACTTCGACATTGACGGTGATTCTGTTCTTCTTGTTGATCGGTGCCTGGTTCTACGGGCATCGGCTCGTCTCACACCTACCCGCGCGGAGGGAACCATGATGCGAGCCCGCGTCTCGGCGGCGACGCGAATTATCCTGCTGCCCAGTGTGTTCGCGCTCGTGCTCGTCGGGCTGTTCGCGGCGCCGGTCGCGGCGAAACCGCAGGGTGTCGACATGTCGGCGACCATCGACGACCGCGATATCGTCGACACCTCCGCCGCCGAACCGCTACGGCTGCAACCGAACAGCACCATTCGGGTGGCTATCGCGTTGACCAACAACAGCGATGGGGCGCTGCGCATACGCCGGGTGGACTTGGCCGGGCATGTGCTCGGATTGACCTTCTTCTCGTATTCGACCGCCGTCGAATTGACCATCGCACCAGGAAGATCCGAGGCACTGAAGTATCGGCTCGACCTGACCGGACTCGAGGGGCAGGCGACCGGACTGATCGTCGCGGACTTGGCGGTGATCGGCGAGGACGGCACGCAGCTCGCCTCGATACCGCTGGACACCGATGTGCGCGGCTCGTTGTATTCGGTCTACGGGCTGTTCGGGATAGCGCTGGCGGTGCTGACCATGCTCGCCATTGCCGATGCGGCGCTGGCAGTCGCCCGGCATCGGCTGTCAACCAACCGGTGGCAGCGCGGGTTGCGGTTACTCGCGCCGGGAATCGGCATCGGATTGACATTCGGGTTCACCGCGTCGGTGTTGCGGTGGTGGGTTCCGGACACCGGATTGTGGCTCGCGGTTGCCGGTGTGTCTGCGGCGGTCGGCTTTCTACTCGGGTATTGTTCGCCGACACCGGAATTCGAGGATCCTGCGCCGACCGAGGAGATCGACGAAACCGCCGATGTGGAAACCGTGCGTTTGGCGGATGGGGCGACATCTTGATATCTGATACCGGCCGATTGCGGACCGTGCTGCCCGCATATGACATCGGTGCGCAGGTCGGCAGGGGTGGATGCGGTGTGGTGCTCGCGGGTACGCACCGCCGGTTGGGGCGGCCGGTCGCCATCAAACAGATTCCGCCGCAGTTCGCCGACGACGAGCAGGTGCGGCGTCGGTTCGTCGCCGAGGCTCGGTTGCTCGCGGCAATTGATCATCCGCATGTGGTGCGAGTTTTCGACTACATCGAAGCCGATGATCTGTGCCTGTTGGTCATGGAGTATCTGCCCGGCGGGACCGTCGGCACTCGGTTCGCGACCGAGGGATTCGACGCGGCTACCGCGGTCGCGGTCGGGTTGGCCGGTGCCGCGGGTCTGGAAGCAGCGCACCGCCACAAGATTCTGCACCGCGATGTCAAGCCGTCGAACCTCATGTTCGGCACCGGCGGTGCGATAAAGCTGACCGATTTCGGAATCGCCAAAATCGTCGGTGGCGATGAGACATTGGTGACCAGGACGGGTGAGATCGTCGGTACTCCGTCCTATATCGCACCGGAACAGGCACGCGGACAGCAGCTTTCGCCTGCCACCGATGTTTACGCGCTGGCGACCATGCTCTATCAGCTGCTGTCCGGGGTACTGCCGTTTCCGCCGAATGACGACCATCTGGCAACGCTTTTCGCACACGCTTTCGGTCACCCCATACCGCTCACAGACGTCGCACCGAGCGTGCCGGAGCCGATCGCCGACGTGGTGATGCGTGGCCTGGCAACCGATCCCGCCGATCGCTTCGATACCGCCGAACTCTTCGGGATCGCCCTGGCCGAACTCGCCGCCTCCTGCTGGGGCGGCGATTGGCTTATGCCCGTGGGGATTCCGGTCATCGGTGCGGACACCATCGTCGCGGCCGCGACCGGAAGCAGTCGTGCCGCCGGGCGATCCGGTGTGCAGCCGCCGAGAGCGCAGGGCGGGCTTGGGCGGGCTGCTGTCACACAGCGGACAGGGGTGCCTATCCCGGGCTTCGGATCTCGGACGCCGGTAACCGCCGATCCGACCCTGCCACCGACCGGTGCCACACCGCAACGATCCGGGCTGCCCGCTTCGGTGCCACCCGCTTCGTCGGATCCGTCCGGATCGGCATCCATCCGACCTCCGATGGCTCGTGTGCGGCCGGTAAATGTGGTGCAGGACAACGGAGTTCGGTTGACTGATGTCGATCGTCGGGATCTGGTGCCGATCCGCGATGTCGTCACATTTGCCTCGCCGTGGCCGATGTTCGGGATCGGTGCGTTGCTCGCGGTGGCTGCCTGTGCGATTGCGGTGGTCGGATTGGGTGCGCCGACCACCGGAGGGGATCTATTGCCGGGGACCGTCACCATCGCCGGTGTCGATCCGACGGGGCCGAAGCCGATCGAGGTCGATCTGGCGGAGCCGATTCGATTGCAGGTCAACGGAATCGATGTCGACTCGGCCGCGCTTACCGTGGAGGTATTCGGTGTGCGGCTGGGTGGGGATCCGGTGCCGTTGCAGCCCGGTGGTGTGGCCACCCTGCCCGATCCGGTCAACTCGCATGTGCTGGCCGGTAACCTCGACGGCGAACTCACCCTCCTGCGCAGCGGAACCGAAATCGCCACGCAGCGAATCGAATTCCGCACAACCCAACACCCGACCCGTACCGCAGCTGCGGCCGCGGTCGTGGTACTGGCCCTGTTCGCCGTCGCCTACCTCGAGTCCAATACCCGCACCTTGCGCCGCGGCCACGGCGGCTTTGCCAATATCATCGGCCTTTCCGCGAGCTCTGCCGTCCTCGCCGCCGCAGTCTCGGGTGCGGCCTGGATTCTCCGCAATACTGCACCCACCCTCACCACCTTATCCGTCACCGCCGTACTGGCCGCGGGGGCTGGCGTCGCCGCCGCACTGGGCGCGCGACGAATCGGCAAGCGCCGCACCGTCATCCGGCGCACACGTCGTGATGTTAGTTGACGGACCGGGAACGGTGTGCTCCTCCGCGAAACTCCTATCCCGGCCGCAGGCGGTGCGCGCCGCGGTTCGTCTTGTGAGCACAGGTTGCTGTCTGCGGGAGCTGGGTCGCCCGTTCTGCGCGGCGTCACATCGGTGACGCTTGGTTTCGGCTCGATATTCGCGACCCATACGGTTCTGACCGTCTGCGGTGGGGCTCGCCGGTATCGGTTCTCGCCGGTGAATCACCGCGATGTCGCAGGCCGTTACTTCACGATGGGCGGCGGCGCTTGCTGGTGGCCTCGGTGGGGTGTTCGAGGCGGTCGTTGGCGCGGTAGGTGAGGATGCGTTGGCCTATGCGGAGGCTCCAGCCGGGGTGCAGTTCGGTGGGGGTGGTGCCGATGCGGGTCCATTCGTCGGCGCCGGGGGCGGCGATGAAAGTGCCTGCGGGGGTTGCGGCATCGCGGACATAGACCTTGCCGTGGTCGACCGAAACGTAGGCGTGCACCCGCGAGACGTGGCGATCGCGCGGCACCGCGAGTGGCGTGGCAGTGGCGGCACGAACCGTCTCGTCGATCATCGGGCTGCGGCCGACGACGTACGGCCGGTCCAGCGGAAACGCGGAGCCATCCGCGAGAACTAGCGCGCCGACCGGCTGCCGCGCCCCGGAGTTCTCCTGATTGTTCGCGCCGCCGACCGGACGCAGGGGCCGCGGCCGCACCCCCTGCAACGCCGGAATCTTGTGCAGTGCAATCGGTTCCGGCCGCGCTGCCGCTCCCGCCCGCGTCCCGGCGGCCTCCTCCCGTTCCCGGGCGGACATGGCCTGAGTACCGATCTCCTCCGGCGCATCGGCCTGACCGGATCCACCGGACGGCGCCGAACCACTCCGTCGCGCCTCCGATGATGCTGCGCCCGGTCGGGCAGCGCCCGTCGATCCCGTGGGACCGGGTCCGGCCTTTTCGTTCGGTTCGTCATGTGCTGTGGAGTCGGCAATGGATTGCTGCGGGGACCGGCCGGAGTACATCGGGCCGGTAGAACCGGCCTTTTCGGTGAGTTCGTCGTATTCGGCGGCGGATCGTTGTAAGGACCGGTGCGCTGATACCGCGGCGCGCGTCCCCTCGGCGGACCGATCAGGGTCGTCTGACCGATCGGAATTCCGCGCTGATTCCGCGGAGCGGGTGGTGTGCGGCTGCCCCGATCCGGCCGGTTGGGGCGAGCCGACATGTTGGCCGGTCGGGGTGGCCTCGGGTTTTGCGGTCGGCTCGTGGAGGGCTTCCAATCCGGCGGGTGCGGTGGGTGGCGGTTCGGCGGGGGAGGGGGTGCCGGTGGTGCGGGTTCGGGTGGGCGCGGATTTTCCGGTGCGGCGGGCGGCTATGCGCAGGATGAAGCCGCTGCCGGGGACGATTCCTGCGCGCAGGTCGGTGCGCGGGAGTTCGTGGATCGGGAAGGCGGAGTCCGCGCCGACCATGATCCGGCGCACCGGTTCTCGCACAATTTCGTCTACCCAGGTGAACGCGCGGGCTCCGGAGAGGCGCCGGGTTCCTTCCGCGCCTTGAAGCTCCGCGCTGACCTGGCCGCGCAGCAAAATGACGGTGCCGTCGGCGGTCGGCGCGATAACGCCGAACGGCGGTGGTTCGGAATTGCCGCCGAAAACCACCGCGGCCAGCCGTTGCGCGATCGCCGCTCCGGGATGGCGTGCATCGGCGGCGGCCTCGATCGCACCGAGTATCCGGTCCGTGGAAGGGGTTTCGCGCGCGAGATAGACGACAACCGCACCGAAGCGTGCGATCAGACCATCGCCCGGCGCAATCCCCACCGTCGACGCGTCATTCCGCACTCGCGCCTCCTTCCCGGACCACTACCGGCGTCCAGCATAGAGCGTGCCCAGCGCCCGAAACCGGCCGTCGGCGAACCGCGAGCGCGTACACGCAGTGATTCTCATCGGCGTTGCCCGACGAGGTGGCGTGCACCACTGCGCGATGACCCTGCCCTATCGAGGTCAGCCGGTGAACTCGGATGCGTGGTCTTCGAGCCAGGTGGTGAAGGACCGGGCTGGGTGGCCGGTGAGCGTGGTGACCGTGTCGGTGATCGGCGTCGGGACGCCGTCGCAGCGGCGCCAATAGTCGAGCAGCCCGTCGGCGTAGTGGGCGGGGATGAATTCGGCCATCTGCTGTTTCCACGCCTCGGGGGTGACGTGGGCGATGGTCGCGGTGCGGCCGGTGACCTTGGTGATCAGGTCGATCTGCGCGGTGAACGGCAAGGTCTGCGGACCGGTGAGGGTGTAGACACCACCACGGTGGTCCGGTTTCGTGAGTAGCGCATGGGCGCATTCGGCGACGTCGAGTTCGTGGATCGGATCGGTGTAGGCATTCGGGTAGGGCAGGCTGACCGGACGGTCGGCCTTGATAGCGGACGACCAGCCGCGGGCATTGCTCGCGAAGGCGCCGGGACGCAGCACGGAGACGGTCATCGGTGCGTCGGCGAGTCCGAGCTCGGCGTCCAGGTGGGATTTCGCGACCGGATTGGCAATCGCATCCGGATCGAGCACCGCGGACGAGGACAGCAGCACGATGTGGCCGACCCCGGCTTCGGTTGCGGCGGAGGCGAATTCCGCGATGTACTCGGGCTCCGCGTACAGGAACACCGAAGTGATGCCGTCGAGTGCGGCGGCGAAGGTGTCCGGATTCCGCAGGTCGCAGGCGACGGCGGGCACTCCCGCGGGAAGTTGCGCGGGGCGGCCGGAGCCCACGCGGACGGCGTGGCCGTCCGCGCGCAGCAGGGACAAGAGATTGCTGGCGACCGCGCCGCGGCCTCCGGTGATGAGAATCATGAGAACCCTTGGTTGACGGAACTGCGATCGTTACGAACGTTGTTCGGGCGAACCGTATGCGGCGAACGCTGTTCGTGTCAAACAACGTTCGTCAGGGCGTATGCTCCGAGTATGAGCGCCGCACCCGTCAGCCGCCGGGCCCGTCCCGCGAAAGCACCTCTCAGCCGTGACGTCATCGTCGAGACGGGCCTGCGCATCCTCGATCGGGACGGTTTGGCCGCCCTCACCATGCGCCGCGTCGCGCAGGACCTCGATACCGGTGCGGCCTCGCTCTACGTCTACGTCGCCAACCGCGACGATCTGATGGCCGCCATGCTCGACCAGGTGCTCGGCACGGTGCCCGAGCCGACCGGCGGAAACTGGCGCGACCGCCTCGCGAGCTTGGTCGAGGCGACCGTGCACGCGATGTCCAAACACGAGGGACTCGCGCTGGTGGCGCTCGGCTCGATCCCGACGAGCCCGAACGCGCTGCTGATCGTCGAGCGGCTGCTGGCCCTGCTCGCCGAGGGCGGCGTGGACCCGCAGACCAATTCCTGGGCCGTCGATCTGATCTACCTGCACATATCCGCGCAGGCCGTGGAGCAGAGCGCGTACAACACCAAGGACACCATCGAGCAGGACTACCTCGCCGAGGTCGCCCGACACTTCGCCGAACTACCCGCGGATCGGTACCCGACGCTGGTGGCGATGCGCGAACAAATGCTGGCGGGCGACGGCGACGATCGGTCACGCTGGGCGCTGCGGGCGCTGGTGAACGGCATCCTGGCGACTCCGGTCGAATGAATGCCGTGGGAGAATCGTCCATGCGGATGATTCGACCGGCGGTCGAGGACGACCTGCCGATACTGCAAGATATCGAGCGCGTGGCGGGCAAACCATTCGCCGACATCGGCATGATTGCCGTCGCCGATGACGATCCCCCGTCACTGGATACGCTCCGGGAATTCCAGCGCGGGGGCCGCGCCTGGATCTATCCCGATGACGCGGGCCGCCCGATCGGCTATCTGATCCTCGGAATCGTCGACGGTAATGCCCATATCGAGCAGGTCTCGGTGGATCCGGACCACGCGGGCAAGCGGATCGGCAAACGACTCATCGACCATGCCGTGCGCTGGGCGAGAGCCCGAGGCATGCAGGCGATCACGCTGACCACCTTCATCGATGTGGCCTGGAACGGCCCGTATTACGAACGCCTCGGTTTCCGCTTTCTGACGCCGGCCGAGGAGACCGCGGAATTACGCGAAATCCGGGCCGCCGAGGCGGCGCACGGCCTCGATCTCTGGCCGCGCGCCGCCATGCGCGCCGAACTCGACGCCTGGCAGCTGGACTGAGCTAAGGCTGCCGTGCGAAGGCGGCCTCTGCCGCGGGCACAGCCGCCGCACGGTCCTCGGGGACGAGGCCGATCCGGGTGCGGCGGTCCAGCAGGTCGTCGATGTCGAGGGCGCCTTCGTGAGTGATCGCGAAGGCGAATTCGGCTGCGATGACGTCGATTCCGGGCGCGACCGGCTCGGCGAGGCCGGGATTCCGGTCGGCCGGTTCGAGTACGGACGCGGACTCGCTGCCGTAGCGCTCTACCAGCACGGTCGCAGCGTTGATGCGGTCGCGTGCGGCACCGGAGACCGCGCCCACCAACGGAAGTCGCTTGGTTCGGCACGGCCCAGCGGTCAGGTTGCCGCGCGCGATCGCCGCATCGACGGCGTCCTCGGCCATCTGGCGGTAGGTGGTGAGTTTGCCGCCGACAATGGTGATGACGCCGGTTGGGGAGTGCAGGACCGCGTGCTGGCGGGAGATATCGGCGGTGCTGTTGTCGGCGGTCCGCAGCAGTGGGCGCAGTCCGGCGTAGGTGCCGCGAATATCCTTGCGGGTCAATGGCTCTCGGAGTGCGGTATTGATGGTGTCGAGGAGGAAATCGATTTCGGCGTCGGTGGGCTTCGGCTCATCGGGAACCGGGCCGGGGGCATCCTCATCGGTGAGCCCGAGATAGACCCGGCCGTGCGCGGCGGGGAAGGCGAAGACGAAGCGGCTGGTGCTGTCGGGTACCGGGACGGTCAGCGAAGCGGTCAGTCCGTCGAATGATTCGGCATCGAAAACGAGATGGGTGCCGCGACTCGGGCGCAGTTCGATGCTCGGGTCGACCTGATCGGCCCAGACGCCGGTGGCATTGATGACCGTGCGGGTCCGGACGGTCATGGCGGCACCGGTCAAGGTATCGCGCAGGGTTGCCGAATCTCCGGCCACATCAAGGGCTTCCACGCGAGTGAGGATCGTCGCGCCGTGTGCTGCCGCAGTGCGAGCCAGCGCTACCACCAGTCGCGCATCGTCCACGAGCTGCCCATCCCACGACTGCAAGCCGCCACGCAATCCGTCGCGACGCACGGTCGGCGCCAACCGCAGCGCCTCGGCGGTGGCGACCCGACGCGAACGCGGCAGTGTCGCAGGGGAAGTGCCCGCGCTGCGGCGCAGTACATCCCCGGCGACGAAGCCCGCGCGGATCAAAGTCCGTTGTGCGATACCGACTTCCGGGAGCAGCGGCACCAGCTGTGGCAGCGGGCGGACGAGATGCGGTGCGGTGGTGGTGAGCAGAATCCCCCGTTCGACCGCGCTTTCGTGGGCGATGCCGACCTGCCCGCTGGCGAGATATCGGAGTCCGCCGTGCACCAGCTTCGAACTCCACCGGCTCGTGCCGAATGCCAGATCGTGGCGCTCCACCAGCACGGTCCGCAGTCCGCGTGCCGCGGCATCGAGCGCCGCACCGGCTCCGGTCACGCCGCCGCCGATGACCAGCACATCGATGTCGACGCCGTCTCCGAGCAGCTGCAGTTCACGGTTGCGGCGTGCGGCATCGAGCGCGGAATTCCCGTGGACGTCAGCCGAATTCGCAGTCATCACAATCCCTTTCGGTGGCGAAGCTCGCCGAGGTAATCGGTCGTTCCGGTCGGGCTTTGTCATTGCGGCTTCTCCAGGGGAGCCAGATAGCCGTCGATCGCGCGACCCAATTCGGCATCCAGCGCGGCCCCGGCCAGCAGCGGCGCGACCGTACCGGCCGACTGCACCGCCGACTGGGCGATGAGCAGCAGCATGGTCGCCATCTGTTCCGGCTCGCCCGCGCGAATCGTGCCGTCCCGGTGGCCCGCTCGGATGCCCGCACTGAACAGCTCGATCAGTGCGCGCTGGTTGCGGCCGAGGCGGCCGAAAACGTAGGTGAGCATCAGATCGGTATCGGTGCGGAAGATCTTGCCGAACAACGGATTCGACCGAATCGTCGCCGCACCCGCGACCACCCCCGCGACCAGCCGGGTGCGCGCATTGCCCGCGGCGGGCATGGTGTCGGCGATGATCGCGCGCAGTTCGCGCACCAGCAGCTCAGCGACCAGCGATCCGGTATCGGGCCAGCGGCGGTACACGGTCGGCCTGCTGACACCGGCGCGGCGGGCGACTTCGGTCAGTGTGGTGCGGCGCACCCCGAACTCCTCGACGCAGGCCCTTGCCGCGTCGAGGATCGCGAGATCGGTGGCCGAGAGCTCGTCATCGGGGACGGACGCTGCGGAGGTCATCGGGTATCACCACCGGGTGTCGGCGGCACCGAAGTGCCGGGAAATGGAAGCCTGGTCGTTACTGCTTGACAGTCTATGTCAAACTGTAACGCATGGTCGAGACGCAAGAGCACGCCGACGAAATCGGGTCCGCCGCGACCGGTGCGCACGCCGCAAACCCGGGCGAGCCGACGTATGCGGCGAGTATGGTTTGGGACGCCTGGGGCATCCCCGCCGGACACAAGCCGCTTTCGGCTTCGGTGCGGAACCTGTTGACGCAGGTCTTCGGGGTGTCCGGTGACCCGGTGGCGCGCCGCGATGAGGGCGATGTGCCGCTACGCGAGTCGGCGCTGACGCCGACTCAACGGGACGGGTTGGTCGCGGTGGTCGGCGTGGGCAGCATTTCGGTCGACCACCACGATCGTCTGCTGCACGCGGGTGGCAAAAGCACCCCCGACCTGCTGCGCCGTCGCGCCGATGGTCCGCAGGACGCCCCCGATGCCGTCGTTTTCCCCGCCGATCACGAGCAGGTGCTCGCGGTGCTCGGTTACTGCGCCGAGAACGCCATCGCGGTCGTCCCCTTCGGTGGCGGTACCAGCGTGGTGGGCGGTGTCGATCCGGTCCGCGGGCGCTTCGATACCGTCATCGCGCTCGATCTGCGCCGCTTGGACGGTATTTCGGAGATCGATCCCATCAGTGGCACCGTCACCCTCGGCGCGGGACTCACCGGCCCCGAGGCCGAGGAAATTCTTGCCGCTCATGGATTTTCGCTCGGTCACTTCCCGCAGAGCTTCGAATTCGCCAGCATCGGTGGTTTCGCGGCAACCCGATCCTCTGGTCAGGCATCGGCTGGCTACGGACGCTTCGACGACATGGTCCAGCACCTCAAGATCGCAACGCCCAGCGGCACCCTGGAACTCGGCCGCGCACCCGCCTCGGCCGCGGGCCCGGACCTGCGTGAATTGTTCGTCGGATCGGAAGGCGCCCTCGGCGTGATCACCGAGGTCACGCTGCGGGTGCACGCTGTCCCGGAGACCGTCGGTTACCAGGCCTGGTCTTTTCCGGACTTCGAAACCGGCGCCGCCGCATTGCGTTCGGTGGTGCAGGCGGGTGCCGTGCCAACGGTGCTGCGGTTATCCGACGAAGTCGAGACCGGCGTGAATCTGGCGCGCTCCGCTGATATCGGCGGTGAGCCGGTGGCCGGTTGTCTGGCCATCACCACCTTCGAAGGTGCCGCGGCGCATGTCGCGGGCCGCAGCGCCGAAGCGGGCGAATTACTCGCGGACGCGGGCGGGACTGCGCTGGGGCGGGCCCCTGCCCAGGAATGGGAGCACGGGCGTTTCGCCGCACCCTATATGCGCGATGCGCTGCTCGATCTCGGTGTGCTGTGCGAAACCCTGGAAACCGCGACGACCTGGTCGAACCTGACCGCGCTCAAGGCGAAGGCGACTGCGGCACTGACCGATTCGCTCACCGCGCAGGGCACCCCGCCGCTGGTCATGTGCCACATCTCGCACACCTATCCGACGGGGGCGTCGCTGTACTTCACCGTTATCGCCAAACAGTTGGACGATCCGATCGCACAGTGGCACATCGCGAAACGCGCAGTCGGTGACGCGATCGTGGCCGCGGGCGGCACCATCACCCACCATCATGCGGTCGGCACCGACCACCGACCCTGGATTCCGGACGAAATCGGCGATCTGGGCGTGCGCGTACTGCGCGCGGTGAAGCGGGAATTGGACCCCGCGGGCATCCTCAACCCCGGAAAGCTCGTCCCGTGACAGAGGCGGTGCGGCGGATCACCGTGGTGACCAACCCGCAGTCCGGTGTCGGCCGAGGGCACGAGGTGGCCGCGGCCGCGCTGGCGCGGTTCACCGAAAAGGGCGTCGAGGTCACCGAGGTCCGCGCACCGTCGGCCGCCGAATCCATACGCCAGGTGCGGGATTCGATCACCGGTAGTGCCGCGCCGGACGCGGTGGTCTGCATCGGCGGCGACGGATTGATGAATGTCGTGCTGGAAGCCATCGCGCAGACCGGTGTTCCGCTCGGCCTGATACCCGCGGGCACCGGCAATGATCTCGCGCGCGAAATCGGTGTGCCCACCGACGATCCCGTCGCGGCCGCGGACCTGATCCTCGGCGGCCGCACCCGCACCATCGATCTCGGCCGCATCGAATCGCCGTTGCCCGGATTCGCACCCAAGTGGTTCGCCACTGTCACCGGTACCGGATTCGATGCGCGAGTCACCTTGCGCGCCAACGATATGCGCTGGCCCAAGGGCCCGCTGCGCTACACCTTCGCGGCACTGGCCGAGATCTCCGGCCGCTTCACCGTGCCGTACCGAATCGAGCTGTCCGGCGTCGTTCCCGGTGCACTCGACAATCCCGACGCCGACACCGTCATCGAGACCGACGCCGTCATGGTGGCCATCGGCAACACGCGCACCTATGGCGGCGGCATGCTGGTCTGCCCGGACGCGGTAATGGACGACGGGCTACTGGATCTGACTGTCGTAGGCGCGGTTTCGCGCCTGGATATGCTGCGCCTGCTGCCCGCCCTGTCGGCGGGCAGGCGAATCGATCACCCGGAATCCAAGCAGTATCGGGTCGCCCAGGTGACCCTGACGGCTCCCGGCGCTCCGGCCACCGCCGACGGCGAACCCGCGGGCGCTCTCCCCGTCACGCTGCGCGCGGTCCCCGGCGCGCTTACCGTGCTGGTCCCCTGATCGCTGCTCGTCAAGCCACGAAACTGACCCGGCCTAGGCGGTCGATGGTGGTTCGGTCGACTACGACCGTGGACATGGGCTCGGGCGGCGGTGGATGGCCGGAGTCGACGGCGCGCATGAGGCGATCCCAGCGTCGGCAATGCAGGGTGAAGGAGATCGGATTGATCCGACGTCCGCGTGCGTGCTGACCGGCGCGTGCGACACCGGCGGGCACATCGAGCAGGATCACGTGCAGCTCCCGGCCGTAGCGCCTGGCCCAGCGGGCGATCATTCGTCTGGCCCATCCGAAGGTAGCGCAGTCATGGATCACCACCGGGCCGGTGCCGTCGCGCAGTGCGGCCCGGATTCCGGCGTAATGCGCGATGTGCACCACCGGCCGCCACAACGGATACGGGAGTCGACCGAGCCTGCGCCGCCACCGATTTCGCGAATGATGCGAATCCACCACCACCGAGCCCGCGGGACCCAGCGGCGGCTGCTCGGCATCGGCTTGCGCGCCGAAGAACATTCGCAGCGCGGTACTCTTGCCCGCCCCCGGGATTCCGGCCACGAGCAGCGCCGTCCTCGCTGGATATCGCAATTCCTCGATCGTGCGTCCGCGGAGATCGTGCACGGAATCCGGTGTTACGACCGGGATATCGGGTAGTCGCGGTTGCGAACCGGGATAAGGCGAATCAAGCGGAGGGTTCACCTCTTCCAGGCTCCCTAGCCCGATTCGATTCGGCAACAGGGAAAACCCTGATTCTGGCAGGGCGGCGGACCCGCCATCGGGGCGGGAGTCAGGTGCCGTTGCGGCAGCCGCGTAATGAACTCGTCAAGAAGCTGAGAATTAGTTGTGGATTCGGAGCCCGGCCCGGTTTCGGCGGTAAGCTCTCCGGGTGTAGGCGGAGTCTTCGGTGTCCCTCATCCACCGAAGACTCCGCCGGTTTTATCTCCCGGCCCTTTTATGAGCTCAGCGGGCGCCCCACTAGAATGCCGGGGTGACCAGCACAGCCCCTGACAACCCGCGTAATCGTGCCGATGCCCTCCCCAAGAGCTGGGTTCCCAGCGAGGTGGAGGCCGAGATGTACGAGCGCTGGGTAGCGGCTGGTTACTTCGCCGCCGATCCCAGCAGCGACAAGCCCGGTTACTCGATCGTGCTGCCCCCGCCGAACGTCACCGGCAGCCTGCACATGGGCCACGCGCTCGACCACACCCTGATGGACACCCTCTCCCGCCGCAAGCGCATGCAGGGTTATGAGGTGTTGTGGCTGCCGGGCATGGACCACGCGGGCATCGCCACCCAGACCATCGTGGAGAAGCAGCTCGCGGTCGACGGCAAGACCAAGGAAGACTTCGGCCGCGAACTGTTCATCGACAAGGTCTGGGACTGGAAGCGCGAATCCGGTGGACAGATCCAGTGGCAGATGCGCGCGCTCGGCGACGGCGTCGACTGGAGCCGCGACCGCTTCACCATGGACGACGGGCTCTCCCGAGCCGTGCAGACCATCTTCAAGCGCCTCTACGACGCGGGCCTGATCTACCGGGCCGAGCGCCTGGTCAACTGGTCGCCGGAACTGCGCACCGCCATCTCCGATATCGAGGTCAAATTCGAGGATGTCGAGGGTGAGCTGGTTTCGCTGCGCTACGGCTCGCTGAACGACGATGAGCCGCATGTGATCGTGGCCACCACCCGGGTGGAGACCATGCTCGGCGATACCGCGGTGGCGGTGCATCCGGAGGATCCGCGCTACAAGGATCTGATCGGCAGCACCCTCGAGCATCCGATCACCGGACGCCAGATCCCGATCATCGCCGACGACTACGTCGATCCCGAATTCGGTACCGGCGCGGTGAAGATCACCCCCGCGCACGACCCCAACGACTTCGAGATGGGCCTGCGGCACAACCTGCCCATGCCGAGCATCATGGACGAGCGCGCCCGGATTACCGGCACCGGAACCGAATTCGACGGTATGGACCGGTTCGAGGCGCGGGTCAAGGTGCGCGAGCGGCTCGCCGCCGAGGGCCGGATCGCCGCCGAGAAGCGGCCGTATCTGCACAGCGTCGGACATTCCGAGCGCAGCGGCGAGGCGATCGAACCGCGCCTTTCGATGCAGTGGTGGGTCAAGGTGGAGTCGCTGGCCAAGGCCGCCGGTGACGCGGTTCGCAACGGCGACACCGTGATTCACCCGACCAGCCAGGAGCCGCGCTGGTTCGAATGGGTCGACAATATGCACGACTGGTGCATCTCGCGCCAGCTGTGGTGGGGCCACCGCATCCCGATCTGGTACGGCCCCGACGGCGAAGTGGTCTGCGTCGGTCCGGACGAGACCGCCCCCGAGGGCTGGGTGCAGGACCCGGATGTGCTCGATACCTGGTTCTCCTCCGGCCTGTGGCCCTTCTCCACCATGGGCTGGCCCGATTCCACCGAGGAACTCCAGAAGTTCTATCCGACAAGCGTTCTCGTCACCGGCTACGACATCCTGTTCTTCTGGGTGGCCAGGATGATGATGTTCGGCACCTTCGTCTCCGACGATCATGTGCTCACCGCGGGCAAGGGCGGCGCGAAGCAGGTGCCGTTCAAGGATGTGTTCCTGCACGGCCTGATTCGCGATCAGTACGGCAAGAAGATGTCCAAATCGCGCGGCAACGGCATCGACCCACTGGACTGGATCAACTCCTACGGCGCGGACGCGCTGCGGTTCACCCTGGCGCGCGGCGCGCAGCCCGGTGGTGACCTCTCGGTCGGTGAACCGCATGCCCTCGCCTCACGCAGCTTCGTGACCAAGCTGTTCAACGCCACCAAGTTCGCACTCATGAACGGTGCGCAGTCGGGCGCGCTGCCCGATCGCCGCGAACTCACCGATGCCGATCGCTGGATCATCGATCGGCTCGAAGAGGTTCGCGCCGAGGTGGATTCGGCCTTCGACGCCTACGAATTCGGCAAGGCCTGCGAGGCGCTGTATCACTTCGCCTGGGACGAACTGTGCGACTGGTACCTGGAGTTGTCCAAGGTGCAGTTCGCCGCCGGTGGTTCGCGCGCCGAGTCGACCAGCATCGTGCTCGGCAATGTGCTCGATGCGGTGCTGCGATTGCTGCATCCGGTCATTCCGTTCGTGACCGAATCGCTGTGGCGGGCGCTGACCGGCGGTGAGTCCGTCGTCGTCGCCACCTGGCCGAAGGCCACCGGTGTGGTTACGGATGTGACCGCCGCGCAACGTATTTCGGATGCGCAGCGCTTGATCACCGAGATCCGTCGCTTCCGCAGCGATCAGGGGCTGGCCGATAAGCAGAAGGTGGCGGCCAAGCTGATCGGCCTGGACACCGCGGGTCTCACCGAACTGCACGATTCGGTGACCAACCTGGCCCGGCTAACCGAGCCCGGCGCTGAATTCGCCGCGACCGCCTCGGTCGAGGTGCGCCTGAGCGGGTCCACCGTGACGGTCGAGCTCGACACCTCCGGCGCGGTGGACCTGGATGCCGAACGCCGCCGCCTGGAGAAGGACCTCGCCGCGGCCGAGAAGGAATTGGCAACCACCACAGCAAAACTCGGTAACGAGGCATTCCTGGCCAAGGCGCCGGATCAGGTAGTCGACAAGATCAAGGGACGTCGCGATGTCGCCGAGGCCGAGGTCGCGCGCATCGGCGCCCGGCTCGCGGAATTGAGCGGCAAGTGAACTCCGAACCGGAGCCACAGTACGGCGACGACGAGCAGCCGAAGCGGCGGCTCGGCTCCGGGCCGTCCCCGGTAGACCTCGCCGAAATGGCGCTGGTCGAGGCGGAATTGGATCGGCGCTGGCCGGAGACCAAGATCGAGCCGTCGCTGTCGCGCATCGCGACGCTGATGGATCTGCTCGGCTCACCCCAGCAGAGCTATCCGGCCATCCACATCGCGGGCACCAATGGCAAGACCTCGGTGTCCCGGATGATCGATGCGCTGCTGACCGCCCTGCACCGGCGCACCGGTCGGATCACCAGCCCGCATCTGCAGCTGGCAACCGAGCGGATCAGCATCGATAACATGCCGATCACCCCGGCCAAGTACGTGGAGACCTACCGCGAACTGCTGCCCTATATCGAAATGATCGATAAGCAGTCCGCGTCCGCCGACGGTCCGGCCATGAGCAAGTTCGAGGTGCTCACCGGCATGGCCTACGCCGCCTTCGCGGAGGCGCCGGTGGATGTCGCGGTGGTCGAGACCGGTATGGGCGGTCGCTGGGACGCGACCAATGTCATCGACGGACAGGTCGCTGTGATCACCCCGATCGGTCTGGACCACACCGATTTCCTCGGCGACGATCTCGCATCCATCGCGGGCGAGAAGGCCGGGATCATCAAGCGTGCCCCGGACAGCCTGGTACCGCGCGATACCGTCGCCATCATCGCCCAGCAGGAACCCGAGGCCATGGATGTGCTGCTGCGCCGGGCCGTGGAGGTCGACGCCGCGGTGGCGCGCGAGGGCTCGGAGTTCCGGGTGCTGGCCCGCCAGATCGCGGTCGGCGGCCAGCAGCTCGAATTGCAGGGCCTCGGCGGGGTTTACGACGAGATCTTCCTGCCGCTGCACGGTGAGCACCAGGCCCACAATGCGGTGCTCGCGCTGGCCGCGGTCGAGGCGTTCTTCGGCGCGGGTGCGGATCGGCAGCTCGATATCGAGGCGGTGCGTGCCGGTTTCGCGAGCGTCACCAGCCCGGGGCGGATGGAGCGCATGCGCAATGCCCCGACCATCTTCATCGACGCCGCGCACAATCCGGCGGGCGCGCGGGCGCTGGCCGCCACACTGACCGAGGAATTCGACTTCCGCAAGCTGGTCGGTGTCGTCGCGGTGCTCGGCGATAAGGACGTGGCGGGCATGCTGGACGCACTGGAGCCGGTGTTCGACGAGATCGTCGTCACCAACAATGGTTCGCCGCGGGCCATGGATATCGAACGCCTCGCCGACCTCGCCGTGCAGCGCTTCGGTGACGAGCGGGTGGTCACCGCCGAGACCCTGCCGGACGCGCTGGAATCGGCCATCGCCATTGCCGAGGAGGTCGGCGATGCGGAGATGGTTTCCGGTGCGGGCGTCGTGGTGACCGGATCCGTGGTCACCGCCGGTGCGGCGCGCGCCCTGTTCGGGAAGGAACCGGCATGAGCGAACGCAGTGCGCGAATCATGTGCCATGCCGAGAAGGAGACAGCGTGACCGATCCAACCGGCGACGCCGCCGAGCCCGACCGGGCCGACGGCGAGCCGCAGGTCCCCCCGCCCGCCACCGACCCGTGGAAGGGTCTGCGCGGCGTCATGGCGGGCACGCTGATTCTCGAGGCGATCACCGTGCTGCTCGCACTGCCCGTCGTCGGGTCCGTCGGTGGCGGTATCGGCTGGTTCTCCGGCAGCTACCTCGTCGTCCTCGCGCTGGTGATGATCCTCGGCGCCGGGATGCAACGCCGCCCATGGGCCATCCCGTTCAATCTGGGCCTGCAGGTCCTGCTGATCCTCGGCGTCTTCGTGCACCTGTCCATCGGCGTCATGGGCGTTTTCTTCGCCGTGGTCTGGGGCTTCATCCTGGTGCTGCGCGCCGACGTCAAACGCCGGATGGAACTCGGCCTGCTGCCGAGTCAGCGCATCGAGGGCTCTTCCTAGCCGCCGGTTCGGTAACCGGGGGTACCGCCTATTAGGCTGAGCGCCGTGACTGAGCAGACGTTGGTACTCATCAAGCCGGACGGTGTGGCCCGTGGCCTCGTCGGTGAGGTGCTGGCCCGGATCGAGCGCAAGGGCCTGAAGATCGCCGCCCTGGAGCTGAAGCAGGTATCCGACGAGTTGGCGCGCGGCCACTACGCCGAACATGCCGAGAAGCCGTTCTTCGGGTCCTTGATCGAGTTCATCACCTCCGGCCCGGTCGTCGCGGCCGTCCTGGAGGGTCCGCGCGCCATCGCGGCATTCCGTCAGATCGCCGGCGGCACCGATCCGGTCGAGAAGGCCGTCCCCGGCAGCATTCGCGGCGACTTCGCACTGGAGACCCAGGAGAACCTGGTGCACGGCTCCGATTCGCCGGAATCCGCCAAGCGGGAAATCGGGCTCTGGTTTCCCGAGTTCCCGGCCTGAGGTAAGGCCCTGAGAGTGCGGCGATGGCGAGCCGTCGCCGCACGGTGTGGGATACTGGCAGTGGTTGCTGACGACATCGACTGTTCGCGCAGGTACGCGGACGATCGGTGCCGGACGGTAACCGGATGACACCGCGGTTCGATGCCGATCATCGCTGCTACGAACAGCTGGCCCGTTGCTGGGGTCGGAGGTTCGCGTCGGCACGCTGGATGAGCGCTCGCGCCGTGGAGTTCAGCCAACAGCCAGGCGCCGCGTGACCAGTTAGCCCGACGACGAACAAAAAAAGGTGTTAACCGGGCATGCGGGGCGAGACCACTTGACCTTGCGCCAACCGCGTGAGGTGAACGGACAGTGCCCCCGCGTCGGCCGCGTCACTCCTGCCAGGAGGGACGCGCCCGGGGACCCGAGGAGACTTCGTGGCCGATCAAGAGCCGCTGACAACAACATCACAGGATGCCGAACAATTGCCGGAGCGAATCCGAGTTCACGCGCTTGCCAAGCGGCTGGGAGTAACCAGCAAACGCATCCTGGCCAAGCTCGCCGAGTTGGGTGCCGACGCACGTAGTGCGCAATCGAATGTCGATCGAGCGGTAGCGGAATCTGTCCGCGATGCGCTCGGCACAGTGGAGTCCGAGGCCGTCGAGCCGGAGGCTCCCGAGGCCGCCGGGCAAGAACCGGTCGCCGCCGAGCCGGTGCCGCCGGAGCCCGAGCCGGGCCCCATCTTCTCCGCGCCGGACCAGCCGATCGACCAGTCCGGATCGCTGCTGCCATCGGCGGAGCAGCCAGCGGCGCATCAGCCGTCGGTGCAGCTGTTCACCCATTCGGTTCCGCAGGAGCCGCATGTCGCGACGCCGGTCGTCTTCGAGGCCCCGGCCTCGGTCGCCGCACCGCTGTTCCTGCCGCCGGACGCAACGGCCGCCGAAGAGGCGCGTCGGCGGCGTCGGGAAGAGCGCGAAAGCCGTCGTGCCGAGCGCGACAGCGCTCGCGCTGCGGAAGCCGCGGTCGAAACCGTCGAGGAAGAGCCCGAGACCACCGAGGACGAGTCGACCGAACAGCAGGGCGAGGCCGATCAGCCGCGTCGCCGTCGGCGTGGCCGCCGCGGTCGGGGCCGGGGCCGGGGCGAGCAGCAGGCCGACGCCGAATCCGATGGTGACGACACCGAAGCCACCGACGAGGACGAGCAAGCCGCCGCCAAGAGCGAGGCCGAAGCCGAGCCCAGCGACGACACCGAGACCGAGGATGACGAATCCGGCGTGCCGGAGGGTTCGAGCCGCCGTCGCCGTCGCCGTCGTCGTCGCAAGGTGGCGGGAGAGGGCGCCGATAGCGAGGGCGTCTCCGAGGACGATCCGCCGAATACCGTCGTGCACGAGCGTGAGCCGCGCAATAAGAGCCGCGGTCGCGCCACCGTCGACGAGGTGCAGGGCATCACCGGCTCCACCCGGCTCGAGGCCAAGCGGCAGCGTCGGCGTGACGGTCGCGAGGCCGGTCGCCGTCGCCCGCCGATCCTGACCGAGTCGGAGTTCCTGGCCCGCCGCGAGGCGGTGGACCGGGTCATGGTGGTGCGCGAGAAGAGTCTTTCGGATCATCCGACCGCGACCCAGGTCGCGGTGCTCGAGGACAACATCCTGGTCGAGCACTTCGTCACCAATACCGGTTCGGCGTCGATGGTCGGCAATGTCTATCTCGGCAAGGTGCAGAATGTGCTGCCCTCGATGGAGGCGGCCTTCGTCGATATCGGCCGCGGCCGCAACGGTGTGCTCTACGCCGGTGAGGTGAACTGGGAGGCCGCCGGTCTCGGCGGTAAGGAGCGCAAGATCGAGCAGGCGCTCAAGCCGGGCGATCAGGTGCTGGTGCAGGTCTCCAAGGATCCGGTCGGGCACAAGGGCGCCCGGCTGACCACCCAGATCAGCCTGGCCGGACGCTTCCTGGTGTACGTGCCGGGCGGTTCGTCCACCGGTATCAGCCGCAAGCTGCCCGATACCGAGCGCAAGCGGCTCAAGGAGATCCTGCGCGATATCGTGCCCGCCGATGCCGGGGTGATCATCCGCACCGCGTCGGAGGGGGTCAGCGAGACCGAACTGGCGCGCGATGTCGAGCGGCTGCAGGCGACCTGGCGCACCATCGAGAAGGCCGCCGAGGTCAAGGACAACGGCGCGCCCAAGACGCTGTACGAAGAGCCGGATCTGTTGGTCAAGGTCATTCGCGACCTGTTCAACGAGGACTTCTCCAAACTGGTCATCGAGGGTGAGCGGTCCTGGAGCACCGTCGAGAACTACATCCGCACGGTCGCGCCGGACATGCTCGCCCGGGTCGCCCGGCACGAGAACAACGGCGTCGATGTCTTCGAGGCCTATCGGATCGATGAGCAGCTCGCCAAGGCGCTCGATCGCAAGGTGTGGCTGCCCTCGGGCGGCACCCTGGTGATCGACCGGACCGAGGCGATGACCGTCATCGACGTCAATACCGGCAAATTCACCGGTGCGGGCGGCAGCAATCTGGAAGAGACGGTCACCAGGAACAATCTGGAGGCGGCCGAGGAGATCGTGCGCCAGATGCGGCTGCGCGATATCGGCGGCATGATCGTCGTCGACTTCATCGACATGGTGCTGGAATCGAACCGGGATCTGGTGCTGCGCAGGCTGACCGAGGCATTGGGCCGCGACCGCACCCGTCACCAGGTATCCGAGGTGACCTCGCTCGGCCTGGTGCAGATGACCCGCAAGAAGCTGGGTACCGGCCTGGTCGAGGCGTTCTCGACGACCTGTGAGCACTGCCATGGTCGCGGCATCCTCGTGCACACCTACCCCGTGGAGCTGACGGGTGCCGAGGACGGTGCTCGCGGCGGCCGGGAGACCGGGTCGCGGCGGCGGCGCGGCCGGGACAAGGGCGCGGCTGCGAGTGCACCCGCCGCTGCCGGCAATGGCACCGCGCACGCTGTCGAAGACGAGGCGGAGATCGCGGTCAAGCGGGCTCATCCGGTGGCGTTGGCGATGGCGGCGCATCAGTCGGAGGAGACGGCGCCCGCGGAGGATGTCGAAGACGTTGCCGATGTCGTCGGGGCGAGCGATGAGGCTGCGGTCGAAGAGATCGTGGTCTCCGACTCCGTTGCGGCGGTCGCCGACGAGGTCGCGGAGGCGGTCGCCGAGGAAGTCGCGGAAGCCGTAACCGAAGAAGCCGTGGCGGCGGAAGGGCTGGCCGAAGAGGCCGTCGAGCCCGCACCCGAAGAGGTCGAGGCCGCGGTTTCGACGTCCGTGGCGGATGAACCCGCCGAGCCCGCGGCAGAGCAGGTCGCGGCGTCGGCCAACGGTGTGTCCGAATCCGCGCCCCGTCCGACCGGCCGCAGACGTCGCGTCGCGCGTTCGGCGGCCGCACCGGCCGCCGACAGCACCGGTGCGGTCTTCGTGCTGCCGACGACGGAACAGGGGACTGCGGGGCCCGTGGTGGACTACACGGCGGACGTGCCGGTCGTGGTGCCCACGCGCAAGCCACGCCGCCGGGCCGTCGGTCGTCCCGCCGGACCGCCGGTGGACGACGCGAACTGATCGCCACGATCCGAAAACCCGGGACCCCCGCCGCATTCCGCGACGGGGGTCCTGCCTTTCGCGGGCACCGGTTTGGTCGGGGTGCTACCCGTCCTGTAATCTTGGACAGTCGCTGCCCCGCGACAGCGCTTACCTGCGCTGTGTTTGTGACTCGGCTCGAAGCCGAGAGCCACCAGGTTGCTGAGGCGGCGATGACTACCAGACCAGAGTGCTGTGGTTTCCAGCCGGAGTCATCCGGGCGGGAGCACGCAGCCGCGCGAGCGCGAGCCGCGCGCATTACAGGAAGAAGGGCAGCCGACCGATGGCAACGTACGCGATCGTCAAGACCGGCGGAAAGCAGTACAAGGTCGCGGTCGGTGACCTGGTGAAGGTCGAGAAGATCGAGGGTGCGCCGGGTTCGTCCGTGGCGCTGGCCCCGGTTCTCGTGGTGAACGGCGCCGAGCTGACCACCGATGCGGACAAGCTGGCCAAGGTTTCGGTGGCCGCCGAGGTCGTCGAGCACACCAAGGGCCCGAAGATCCGCATCCACAAGTTCAAGAACAAGACCGGCTACCACAAGCGTCAGGGTCACCGTCAGCCGCTGACGGTCCTCAAGGTCACCGGCATCAAGTAAGCCTCCGCGCTTTCTCGAATTACTTCACAGGAGTTCAGAAATGGCACATAAGAAGGGTGCATCCAGCTCGCGCAACGGCCGCGACTCGAATGCCCAGCGACTCGGCGTCAAGCGTTTCGGTGGCCAGACCGTTTCGGCGGGCGAGATCCTGGTTCGCCAGCGTGGCACGCACTTCCACCCCGGTGTGCTCGTCGGCCGTGGTGGCGACGACACCCTGTTCGCCCTCGCGGCGGGCAAGGTCGAGTTCGGCACCAAGCGTGGCCGCAAGACCGTCAACATCGTCGTCCAGGAGCCGGTCGAGGCCTGAGCGCCTTAAGCCACTCCGGATACAGCTGAGCGGGTCAGGGTGCATTCCCTGGCCCGCTTTTCGCGTTCTCGAAAGATCGCGTTCCCCCATCTCTGACCACCGAGGAGGATGATTCGGACATGTCCAAATTCATCGACCGTGTCGTATTGCACGTGCGTGCGGGCAAGGGTGGTCACGGCTGCGCCTCCGTGCGCCGCGAGAAGTTCATGCCGCTCGGCGGACCTGACGGCGGCAATGGCGGGCGCGGCGGGGATGTGATCCTCGAGGTCGATCCGAACGTGCATACGCTGCTGGACTTCCATTTCCACCCGCACGCCAAGGCGAGCAACGGCAAGCCGGGCGAGGGCAGCAACCGCGACGGCAAGCAGGGCACCGATCTGGTGCTGAAGGTGCCCGACGGCACCGTGGTGCTGGACGACGATGGCAAGGTGGTCGTCGATCTGGTCGGTTCGGGCAATAAATTCATCGTGGCCCGTGGCGGACGGGGCGGGCTCGGTAATGCCGCGCTGGCCTCCAAGGCGCGCAAGGCGCCCGGTTTCGCGCTGCTCGGTGAGGACGGTGAGGAGGGCGATCTCGTCCTCGAGCTGAAGTCCGTTGCCGATGTGGGCCTCGTCGGGTACCCGTCGGCGGGTAAGTCCTCGCTGGTGTCGGTGCTTTCGGCGGCGAAGCCGAAGATCGCGGACTATCCGTTCACCACACTGGTGCCCAATCTCGGTGTGGTCTCCAGCGGGGACACCACCTTCACCATCGCCGATGTGCCCGGTCTGATTCCCGGTGCGAGCGAGGGGCGTGGGCTCGGGCTGGATTTCCTGCGGCATCTGGAGCGCTGCGCGGTGCTGGCGCATGTCGTGGACTGCGCGACGCTGGAGCCGGGACGCGATCCGGTCTCCGATGTCGATGCGCTCGAGGCCGAACTCGCCGCCTATAAACCGGCTCTGGATGCCGATACCGGACTCGGCGATCTGGCCGATCGGCCGCGCGTGGTGATCCTGAACAAGGTCGATGTGCCCGATGCCGCCGAGTTGGCGGAGATGGTCACGCCCGAATTCACCGCACGTGGCTGGCCGGTCTTCGAGATCTCGGCAGTGAGCCGAGCGGGCCTGCGCCCCTTGACCTTTGCGCTCGCCGAGATGGTCGAGCAGTACCGGATCGCGCATCCGAAGGCCGCGCCGAAGCGTCCGGTGATCCGCCCGATCGCGGTGAACGAGACCGGCTTCAGCGTGATCGCCGATCCCGAGCAGCCGGGCGGCTTCATCGTGCGCGGGCCGCAGCCGGAGCGCTGGGTGCACCAGACCCAGTTCGACAACGACGAAGCCGTCGGCTACCTCGCCGACCGCCTGGCCCGCCTCGGCGTCGAAGAGGAACTGGTGAAGCAGGGCGCCGAGCCCGGCGCGCCGGTCACCATCGGCGATGTCACCTTCGATTGGGAGCCGCAGATCTCCGCGGGCATCGATATGGTGCCCACCGGTCGCGGCACCGATATCCGCCTGGAGCAGAACGACCGGATCAGCGCCGCCGAACGCAAACACGCCTCCCGAGTGCGCCGTGGTCTGGTCAAGGACGACGAGGAATAACGTGGACGCCGCGGGCTTGTGGTGTGCGCCGGGGGCTGGCACGGCGTGTCGGCGAGCGCGGCGGTTCGGTTCGCCTGAGCCGATCGAATCGGTGGGTTGTGTTGCGGTACAGGGAGTTCGGTTGCGATGCAGGTGAGTTCGGGGATGGCCGAGGTGATGTCGCAGTCCGGGCTTAGTGAGGCCAGGACGGCGATCGCTTCGGCGCGCAGTGTGGTGGTGAAGATCGGGTCTTCGGCGCTGACCAGCCTTAAGGGTGGGCTGGATACGACGCGATTGGATCGGCTCGCCGATGCGGTGGAGGCCCGGATGCGGGCCGGGTCCGATGTGGTCGTTGTGTCATCGGGTGCGATCGGCGCCGGTATCGCGCCGCTCGGATTGACAAGTCGCCCAAGGGATCTGGCAACCAAGCAGGCTGCCGCCAGTGTCGGTCAGTTGGCGTTGGCGCATGCCTGGGGCACCTCGTTCGCACGGTTCGGGCGCACGGTCGGGCAGGTGCTGTTGAGCGCCGACGACTTCTCGCGTCGCGAACATCATCGCAATGCCCAGCGCACCCTGGACCGGTTGCGCTCGCTCGGTGCGGTTGCCGTGGTGAACGAAAACGATACCGTCGCAACCGAAGAGATTCGCTTCGGCGATAACGACCGCCTCGCCGCACTGGTCGCGCATCTGGTCGGCGCCGACGCGCTGGTGCTGCTCTCCGATGTCGAGGGCCTCTACGACGGCGACCCGCGCAAGGGCGCCGCCAACTTCATCCCCGAGGTCCGCAGCAGCGCCGATCTCGACGGCGTCATCGCGGGCAGCGGCGGCGCACTCGGCACCGGCGGCATGGCCTCCAAACTGTCCGCGGCTCGGTTGGCCGCGGATGCGGGCGTGCCCGTCCTGCTGGCCGCCGCCACCGAAGCCGATGTCGCGCTCAGCGCGGGCACCGTCGGCACCGCCTTCGCCGCCCGCCCGGTCCGGCTCTCTGCCCGCAAGTTCTGGGTCCGCCACGCCGCCGACAGTCGCGGCGCCATCCTCATCGATGAAGGCGCCGTCCAAGCCGTGGCCCAGCGCCGCCGCTCCCTGCTCGCCGCGGGCATCACCGGCGTCCGCGGCCGCTTCCACGGCGGCGACGTAGTCGACCTCATCGCCCCCGACAACCGCATAGTCGCCCGCGGTGTAGTGGAATACGACAGCACCGAACTCTCCGGCATGCTCGGGCGCTCGACCACCGAACTCCCGGACACCATGCAACGCCCGGTGATCCACGCCGACGACCTGGTCAAGGTTTAGGGATTCCGAGGGCTCTCCGACGATTCGCCACTGGGCGGCAGCGATGGTGCGGGGGACGCCGTTGCAGTGGGGTGCCGCTTACCTTCGATAACGCGTAGGAAGCAGCCGCCCGCAGTTGTCGATGACCATCAGGTCGGCACGCCGTGCTCGTCGCAGCCGATGATCTCGTCCGGGCTGCGCTGATCGATCACCGGCAGGGCTGCGCATCGTCGCCGAATGGTCGCGAGTTCGGCGCGCAGCGGTACCCAACGGGCGCGAGCGGTTTCGCGCGAGCTTTTCGCGCAATGCCATGACGACTGCCTCGGTCAATGTCTCACCGTCAAGGGGTTGGGATGACGCCGGGTTGGTTGGAGGTCGGCGGCGGTTGGGAGGGGCCGGTTTGGTCGGGGATGGGGCCGGTGATGCCGGGTTGGCCGCCGGGGTCGGGGAGAGCAGGGGATGGTTGCGACGGTACGGGGACCGGGGGCGCGGGTGGGGGTGCCTGTTGGGATGGGGGTGCTGGAGCCGGGGACTGGTGCTCCTGCGTTGAGGGCGGGGGTGCTTGTTGGGTTGATGGTTCTGGTGTCGGCGCGGGTTGTGGAGGCGGGGCGGGCTGCGGCTGTGGGGGCGGAGTGGGCTGTGGCGCCTGGGATTCCGGCGTCGGTGGCGCTGGGCTTGGTTGCGGCGCTGGAGATTCCGGAATAGATGGTGCAGGGGCGGGCGCAGGCTGAGGGGATGGAGCCGGGGCGGGCTGTGGTGCCTGGGAATCCGGCGTACCCGGTGTTGGGGCGGGTTGCGGTAGCTGGGACTCCGGGGCTCCAGGGGCTGGCGTTATGGGTGCCGGTGTCGTCGGGTCCGGAGTTTGTTGTGGCGCTGGGGATTCCGGCGTGGCCGGGAGTGGTGCCGGTTCTGGGGTGTTGGGTGCGGGCGCGGGCTGGGGTGCCTGAGAGTCCGGGGTTCCGGGGGCTGGAGTGGTGGGTGCCGGTGTCGTCGGGTCCGGAGTTTGTTGTGGCGCTGGGGATTCCGGCGTGGGCGGAGCGGGTGCTGGCTCGGGCGTGCTGGGTGCCGGAGGTGGTTGTGGTGGCTGGGCGTTCGGAGTTCCCGGGGGCGGAGTGGTGGGTGTTGGTGTTGTCGGGTCCGGAGTTTGTTGTGGTGCTGAGGATTCCGGCGTAGAGGGAGCGGGCGTCGGTTCCGATGTGGTCGGTGCCGGAGTTGGTTGTGGTGCTTCGGACTCCGAGGTAGAAGGTGTGGGTGTCGGCCCTGGTACTTGGGATTCCGGTGTGGACGGCGAGGTTTGGGGGGCCTGCGCGCCGGACCGACTGGGTGCCGATGGTGGCGTGCCGGGTAAAGCGGGGGGTGTGGGGAGGGCGGGGACGGCGGTGCCTGCCATTTGGTAGGCGGGTTTGTAGATCATGTTCATGGCCAGGATGGCTTCTTGGCGCAGCGCCTCTTCCGCCATTTGCGCATTGATCACGTGGGCGGCTTCGAGCAGTCGGGCGATGGTGCCGATCGGGCCCGAATTGCCGGGTGGGACAACGGCGATCTTCACGGCTTCGGCGGCCGCGGCCACCGCGCCGAGGCGGGTGCCGACCTGTCCCATGATCGCGGCGAGTTCATCGACGGAGTCTGCGTAGCTGCGGGCACTCGCGTATGCGGCTTCGGCGGCGGCGCCCTCCCAGGCCATCGAATTCATCACCCGATCCGAGCCAGCCCGGGTCAGCGGAAACGAACTGGCCAGCGTCCCTGCGACTTCCAGCCACGTGACCGATGCGTTGAGGATCTGCGCCGCGTCGATCTGCTGGGTCTTGGCGTAGATCTCCTCATGCTTCATCGACTCGAAATGCTCCATCGAGCTGATGTAATCGGGATCATTACCACTCATCGCAGCGCCTCACTGACGCTCGCTCCCGCCATCCGCACGGCGCACTGTGACCTGATTTGCGCGAGCCCGTCGGGCATCCGACAGCTACCGTGCGCGGAATCACCGCCGCTCATCGTGGTACCCGCGTTTCGATTGCCCGCAGTGCCGCGGCGTTCGCGGCGTCGGCCTCCTCGAATAGTCCGCCGCTGATCAGGAAGGCCTCCTTCATGCGGTAGGCGGCTTCGATGTAGTGGTCGAGCAGGGTGGCGGCGTCGCGGGCTTTGTGCGCGAATCCGGCTTGTAATTGCTGTGCGGAGACGAATCCGCCGAAGCCGTCCAGCTCGCCCGCCGATTCGAGGCGTTGGCGTAGATAGATGAGCCGGTCGGCTTGATTGTCATACATTTCGGCGCAACGTCGCGCCGCGTCCGGGTCGAACTTGACGGTGCCCGCCTGCGCCTGCTGTTTGAAGCGGGCAATATCGGCTCGGCTGCTCTCGATCGTCATGCACCACACCCCCGGGGATCGGTCGGTCCGCCTCAGACTAACCGTTGGCCATGCCTCCGGATGAAATAGTTCCGGTCGGTTACGGCTTATCGGGCCTGCGCGGGAATACGTTTCTGCAGCTGGGCCGCGAGTTGTTCGGCCGAGGCGGGCACGATGTGCACGGTGTCGCCTGCCTTGATCAGATAGCGCCCGTCGCCCTTGACATCGATCCAGGTGTAGTGGATCGGCGGCTGCGGCGAGGGCTGGTCCAGCCGCCCCTCGATGCGGATGTGCCCCTCGGCGGTGTGCGGCTTGAGCAGCAGCCGCCGGATCGACGGCACCGCTCGCTGCGCGACGACCACCGTCTCGTTGTCGCGGATCGCATCGGCGGATGCCGCTCGCGCCGGTTCGTGTCCGGCCGGGACCGCGGGCAGCAACGCCGCGATCCGAGCGCCGAGCTTGGTACTGAGTCCGATCGAAAGTCGCACGCGCCCACCGAAATCCGGTCCGGAGCCGGGTTCCTGGACGGCGAGCACGGCGCGGTCGTAGATCGCACAGGCCAGTAGCCGGATTTCGGTGCCGGGGCTGTGCCCGCCGCCGATCGCCACGATCCTGGTGTGCGGTGCGGCCATGATCCGCAGGCACGCCGATAGGTCCGGATCGCTGCGCGGCGGTAGTCGCTCGTCCAGCTGGGCGCGCAATTTGTCGGCTTCGGTCTCGGTTCGCGGCGTCTCGAGAATGCGCAGCGGATAGGGGTGACGATCCACTTCGGTTTCGCGCCAGATATGGGCGAACTCGTCCGGGGTGAAGGTCCAACCCACGCCGAATCACTCCTTACAACCCACGATCGTCATCGCGAGCTTACTGGTGCCTCGAGGCGTTCGAACCAAGTCTTTGCCAAGCAGTACCCAAGGTTTGCGGGCTAACGTCGACAGCGAATCTCGGATATATCCAGACAACCCCCTCGGTTTGCGCTGCCTTGTGGTGCTGGAGCGCCTGCTCCGGTGCGGTGAACAGGGGGCGATGGGAGAGAAGCTTTGCAGGTACTCGGACCGTGGACCGATTCGGCGGCATTTGCCGCGCTAGGCGGGGGTAAAGCGCGTGGTTTGTACACCTTGCACAATGGTGGCTTCCGTGTCCCGGACTGGGCGGTGCTCGGCACCGACGTCTTCAACCGGTTCCTTATCGAGACCACCACGGACGCCGATTTGGCGACTATCGTGTTGAATGTCACATCGTCGGACAACCTGGATTCGGCGCTGGCCGCCGGTGCGGAACTACGCGCCGCGATCGTCGATGCGCCACTGCCGCAGTCGATCCTCGAGCTGATCGCCGACGCGTACGGCCGTCTCGGCACGGGTGCGATCGCGGTTCGTTCGTCGGCGGTCGTCGAGGACGGTCCCGGCCAGTCCTATGCGGGCCAGTTCGATTCGTTCCTCAATGTGAACGGCATCGACGCGGTCGCGGCGCGGGTGCGCGACTGCTGGGCCTCGGCCTTCTCGGAGCGGTCCATCCGCTACGCCTTCGCACACGGTCAGCGGCGCGCCGACACCATAGCTGTTGTCCTGCAACGTCTTATCGACGCACGTGCCAGCGGGGTGATGTTCACCGCGAACCCGATCAGTGGTGCCGCAGACGAATTGGTCGTCAGTGCGGTGTACGGACTCGGCGAGGGACTGGTGTCGGGTGCGGTGGACGCCGATTCGGTCGTGGTCGACAAATCCTCCGGCACCGTGCTGGAAACGACTGTGGGAGACAAGGATCGCAGCTATGCGCCCGCGGGCGAACAGGGCTGCGCGGTGCTGGAGGTCGAGCCGCAGCGCCGCGAGAGCGCCGTGCTCACCGATGCCGAACTGGCCGAATTGGTGGAGTGGGGACGCAAGCTGGAGTCCGATTTCGGTGCGCCACAGGACATCGAGTGGGCCATCGATGCCGACGGTCTCTGGTTCCTGCAGTCGCGACCGATCACCACGGCGGTCACCGACGGCGCGGCCCGCGGCGCGGTACTGCGCGGCGCCGGTGAGGTGCTCACCGACGGTGAGGAGCGAATCTGGGACAACTCCAACATCATCGAGAGTTTCAGCGGTATCACCTCCCCGCTGACCTATACGACCGCCGCCGATATCTACGGCCGCGTGTACCACGGTTACGCGAAATCGCTGCGGGTGCCCGACCCGCAACTGCGTCAGACCGATCGCTGGACTCCGGTGCTACTCGGCTACTTTCACGGCCGGGTCTACTACAACCTGCTGCACTGGTACCGGATGGTGGGCATCGCACCCGGGTACCCGTTGAACCGGAAGGTATTGGAGGCCGCGCTCGGCGTCGATGAACCACTGCCCGACGAGATCGCGAAAACCTTGCGCCCGTTCACCTTCCGCACGCCGCTGGCCCGGCTGCGGTCGCGTGGGATCACCACGGTGACCTATGTCCGACGGCTGTTCGGCATCGACGAGATGGTCGAGCGCTTCATGACCGACTTCTACCGCGTCTACGACGAATACGACGCACTCGACTACTCGACGCTCACCGGCGAACAGGCCTACGCGGCCTATCGCAAGGTCGACCGGGATCTGGTCGAGCGCTGGGGTCCGCTGATGGTCCTGGACGCGATCCTGTTGACCTGCACCGGTCTGATGTATCTGCTGACCAAACTGCTGTTGCCGAAGGCGCCGGAGTGGTTCCTGTATGCCGTCGTCGGCCCCGGCGCTGATGTCGAATCCGCCGAACCGGCACGCGCCATGACCGAGCTCGCTCAGTTCGTTCGCCGTGATCCCGAGCTGGCGTCGTTGATCAATTCGACCGCGCCGGAACAGATTTACCACGCCATCGGTGACCGCACCGAATTCCTCGGCCGGATCGAGGAGTACATCGATCGCTACGGCTATCGCAGTCTCGACGAGCTCAAGCTGGAAACCCCGGACCTGCGCGAGGATCCCGCGAGCCTGTTCATCATGCTGCGCAGCGCGATCGGCCGGGTCGGCGAGGCGGCACAGCACAGCCGCGGTGCGGAGGCCGACGAATACCTCGACGCTAATCTGCGCGGCTTCCGGCGGCGAATCTATGAACGCCTGCGCGGCAAGGTGAATCGGTGCGCCGCGCATCGGGAGCGGCTGCGGTTCTGCCGCACCAGGGCCTTCGGCATGGTCAAGCGAATGATCCGGGTCATGGGCCGAGATCTGGTCGCGCGCGACGTCATCGACGAATTCGACGATGTCTTCGCCCTGACCGTCCAAGAGCTGCGCGGCTGCTACGAGGGCGCCGATACCGACGGCCTGCGTGACCTGGTCGCCGCACGGAAAGCCCAGCGCGCCAGGGACGCCGAGTTGGTCGCCCCCGCCCGTTTCGTCACCTCGGGGCCGACCTTCGGGCGCGCGGAACTCGCACGTCAGGGCTGGGTACCGGTCACCGACACCCCGGCCGCGACCGTCGGCACCGTGCTACCCGGCACGCCGTCGGCATCCGGGATCGTCGAGGGCACCGCGGTGGTCGTCGACGAGCCACGCGACGTGGCGGGCGGCATTCTGGTGGCATACCGCACCGATCCCGGTTGGGTGGCCGCGCTGCCCTCGGCATCGGCGCTGGTGATCGAGCGCGGCAGTCCCCTCACCCATGTCGCGATCGTGGCGCGGGAGTTGGGAGTGCCGACGGTGGTCCAAGTCAAGGACCTGACCAAAAAGATACGTTCTGGTATGGGAATACGGGTCGACGGCACGAACGGTACCGTGACTGTGCTGTCGGGAGGAGATCTGCGCGATGAAGCCGGATAAAGACGTTGGCGCAGTGCGTAATTGGCTGGCCGACCCGGCGCGCGACGCCGGGATCCACCTCGCCGACGAGGCCGACGGCTGGGAATACCGCAGCTACCACGAACTCGCCGAGCTGGCCTGGTCGATCGCGGCACGCATGCGCGAAAACGGAATGGGCAGCGGCGACGGCGCCTGTGTGATCATGCCGACCGGATTTCCCTGTGCCGCAGCGTTTTACGCGGTATGGGCCTGTGGTGGAGTCTTCACCCCGGTGGCGCCGCCGATGTTCGGCGACCTCGACCAGATCATCGCTCATATCGCGGCCATCCTGGAGCAGGCGCGGCCGCGATTGGTGGTGACCTCGACCGAGTTCGAGCAGTTTGTGCGCCAAGCCGCCGTGGCGGCGGGACGCGCCGATGAGCCGCTGGTGATCGACGCCGCGAATCTGGGTCCCGCGCCGGTGGAACGCGAATTCGGCGAGCCCGACGAATGCGCGCTGCTGCAATTCACCTCCGGATCCACCGGAACGCCGCGCGGCGTGCGGGTCAGCTGGCACAACCTGGCCAACAACATCGCGATGATCTCGTCGCTGATCGACTGGCGGCACGGCGAGACCATGGTCTCCTGGCTGCCGCTCTATCACGATATGGGCCTGGTCGGCGCATTCCTCACCACCGTGACCAATCAGGGCGACTTGTATCTGATGCGCCCGGATCAGTTCGTCCGCGATCCGGTGCGCTGGCTGCGGGCCATGTCGCACGCACAGCACACGCCTTCGCCGTCCTTCGCGCTCGGCTATGTGGCCCATCGTGTCGCGCCGGAGGAGATCGCGGATCTGGATCTGTCGGGCTGGCGCACGCTGGCCGTCGGTTCCGAACCCGTCGAGGTGGCCGATCTCCAGTCCTTCGCGGGACTCGCTGGCAGACAAGGCTTTTCGACCGAGGCATACACCCTCGCCTACGGTCTGGCCGAGGCAACGCTGATGGTGACCTCTTCGGCGCGCAACCGGCCCATCACCGCGCTGCGCCTGGACAATCCGAATCTGCGCTTCGGCCAACCGATTACGATTCTGGCCGAGGAATCGCTCGACGATACCCACCGGGTCGATGGGTCCGGGTGGATCACCGGACTCGGCTACTCGACGCCCGAATCGACCGTGCGGGTGGTCGACGAAGACGGCCGGGAGCTGCCGGACGACACCCTCGGTGAGATGATCGTGGTCGGAGATTCGGTCGCGCTGGGTTACTCCGGCGAACCCAGCACCGGTTCGTCGACGCGGATCGTCGAGCGAGTGCTGTTCACCGGCGATGCCGGATTCCTGCACAACGGTGAGGTTTTCGTACTCGGCCGGATGGGTTCGAGCCTCAAGGTCCGTGGCCGGTCGGTGTTCATGGAGGACATCGAATCCCGGGTGGCCCAGGAAACCGGCATCACCAAGGGTAAGCTCGCCGCCGTCGCGATCACCGAAGCCGGTGCCCAGGGCGTCGCGCTGTTCGCCGAATCGGCGCCGGGCGAGTGGATTGCCGAGGCGCGCAAGATCATTCGCGGCGAACTCGGGCCCGCGCAGACGGTGACCATTGTGACCGGCCCGCGCGGCATCATCCGCCGCACCTCGAGCGGTAAACCCCGGCGTCGGCATATGTGGCGGTTGTTCGCGGACGGTGCGTTGGCGGGCGCGGTGGTGCACGAGGTCGATGGCGCCATCGGATCGGAAGCGCGGACCGACCGCCCGGCCGCCGACGATGTGCCCGAGCCTGCCCTGCCTGCCGAACGAGTACGTCAGTTGCTCGATCGCGCATTGGAAAGCGTTGCCGTGCCGCGCGATTCGACCGTGTTGTTCGAGGGCTCGCTGGCGGAGGGCTTCGGCAATGCCGGATCCGATATCGATTTCCTGGTTGTCGTACCCGGTGACGAGGAGTTGCCGACACTGCCGACGGTGCTGTTCATCGATGGTCGGCGCGTCGAGGTGCGAACCAGGTCCGAGGCACAGCTGCGCAATCAGTTGGAGCTGGCGGCGAGTGGTTCGGACCAGATCGACGAGGATCTGCTCAATCGGTGTCAGCGATTTCTGCGCGCGACCGTGGTCAGGCCGGGGGCGCCGAAGGTCGCGGAATTGCGTGCGCTGCTGCCGCATTCGCGGTTCACCGCGTTGGTGGCCGACTGGTGGACCCGGCGCGCGACGCAGGCGCTGCGATACGCGGTCGCGCTGCGGGCCCTGCACGCCGAGGTCGAGTCCGCCGATTGGGCACGCGACGGTCTGCTCCAGGCAATGAAGGGCTGGGCGGCCCGCAAGGGCGAAAGCTACCTGGAAACCAAGTGGCTGCCGCACCAACTCGACCGCATCGGAACCGACGCGCTCATCGATCGCTACCACGACCTCACCGAGTCGACCGCACTCGCGTGGGACCAGGTTTGGCAGCTGGCGGCGGCGCTCGGCGTCCCGGAGATCGCCGATGATCCGCACCAGATCCTGTTCGCCCGCCGGTCAGCGGTCACCACCTGGACTATCGGCGGACGCATCCACGTCATCCGCGACGACCGCGATGTCTTCGCACTCTCCGACAGCGCGGCCCGTGCCTGGCGTTCGGTGGTGTTCCGGCATTCGCTGCGCGATGTCCTCGGCCGCGCCGACCATGACATCGCCGCGGATCTGCTCGAATTCCTCGGCCTCGGTCTGGTCGGATTGCAATGGCGCGGAGGCGAACTCATCGAACCCGCGCTGGCCATGTGCAAGCCGGTCAAGCCGTACACCCCGGTGCCCTTCGCGGCCGCGCCCGCCCTCGGCCTGACCGGTGCCACCCGCGACGATGCGATCGCGACGCTGTCACCGCTGCCCGCAATCAGATTCACCGAATGCGCGCTGAATCTGGTATGGTCGAATGTCGTCCTGGAGAACGCCAGGGAAGACCTTGCGGGTGCGGTCAAGAACTCCCAGGGTGCGGTCGCCGATATCGCCGCTCACCGGCTCATCGCCATGTCGATCCGTGTCCTGTTGTCCGCCTTCGGGATTCACCCGCTGCCCGCCGATGTCGCGCCCACACAAACCTTGCGTCGGCTGTTGCCCAACCATGCCCCACGTCGTGACGATCTGCTGACGCAGCTGGAATCCGCGCGGCGGGTCCGCTTCTCGGAGATAATCGGAACGGGCGGAGATACTCTCGCGGGTCTCGCGGTGCTGGACGATTTCGTCACACTGGTCCGATGGGTCGCGGCGGGGGCGGAGACGACAACGGGATTCCCGGCCTCCTTCGATTCGCGTGAGCAGTGGCGGCGCACGCTGGCGATCGGTTACGACTGGCTGCGCATCGCCGGGTATCTGAATACCGACCTGCCCCTGGACGAGGCCCGCGACCTGCTGACTTCCGGTGGCCAACAACCGCATCTGCGGGAAGGAGAGTCGTCATGACGGCGGTGGCTGGCACTACGACTGCCGACAAGGTGCGCCGGATCGTCCTGGCCATGGCGCCGGAACCGCCCGCCGAATTGTCCGACGAGCACCGTCTCGTCGAGGATCTCGGCTTCGATTCACTGCGTCTGATGGAACTCACCGTGGTCCTGGAGCGCGCGTTCGACCTGCCGCGCTACCGCCCGGAGGAGCTGGTGGGTGTGCGCCGGGTGGACGCGGTGATCGCCCTGGTGTCCGGCAGTCTGGCGACCGGCGAGGTGCCGCGGTGAACTCCGGCGATACCGTGCTGGTGACCGGTGCGGCCGGACTGGTCGGCGCCGAGGTCGTGGCCAGGCTCGCGGCCGCGAGTCGGCCGGTTGCCGCTGTGCTGCACAGTAATTCGACCATTGTGCGCAATGACGGCACGCTGATCGAGGCGGGTACCGCCGTCGCGGGAGACGTGCGGCTGCCCGGATTGGGTCTCTCGGCGCGCGATACCGAGGATCTGGCCGAGCGGGTCGGTGTCATCGTGCACTGCGCGGCCACCACGGCATTCGATGCGTCGGCGGCCGACTACGAGGAATTCAATGTGGTCGGCACCGCGAATGCCATCGCGCAAGCACTCGAGTGGGAGGTGCCGCTGGTGCATGTCAGCACCGCATATGTGTGCGGTATGCGCGGCGGCACCATCGCCGAGGACGAACTCGATGCCGATCAAACCTTCGGAAATGGCTACGAGGACAGCAAGTTTCGCGCCGAAAAGCTGGTGCGGGCGGCCGGGGAGCGGGGCCTGTCGTGGGCGGTCGTGCGCCCCGGCATCGTGACCGGAGCCAGCGACACCGGCACGATCCGGGAGTACAAGAACCTCTACACCGTGGTGAAACTCATGGTCGAGGGCAAGTTGCGGGCACTGCCCGGCCGCTACGACGCGACGCTCTCGCTCGCGCCGGTCGACCATGTCGCCGATGTAATCGCCGCGGCCGTACTGGATTTCGATTCCGCGCGGAATCGCACGTTGCACGCGCTCGGCCGCGACACCCTTTCGCTGCGCGAGGTCTCCGATGTGCTCGCCGAATATCCGTCCTTCGAGGTCGCCACCTTCGTGCCGGAGGCGACCTTCGCCGAGGACGATCTCGAGCCGATCGAGCGCGAGTACTACCGCCGCATCGGTTCGCTCTACACCAGCTATTTCCGGCGGCGGCTGGTATTCGACACCGCCCACGCCGATGTGCTGCTCGGCAAGCCGTCACCGCCGAGCGGCAAGGAGTACCTGCGGGTACTGCTGGACTACTGCCTGGAATCGGGCTATCTGGGCATGCCGCTGCCCTCGATAGCGGACATCCTGGCCAGCAACGACTTCGACGGAGCCGCCCCATGAGTGCGATAACGCCGGAGTCGCTGCGGGAACTGCTGAGCGCGCTGACGCCATCACCGCAGAAGGTCGATGCCTACGTCGCCGACACCTATGTCCAGGAATCGGTGGACCAACTCGACCGTCTCGGCGTCGATGCGGCGAAATTCGCCAGGGAGCATTCGCTACTGCTGCTCAAGCCGGACGCGATCGTCGCGCGTTCGGTCGAACCGACACTGAACTGGTTGGCCGACAACTGCTTTCGGGTCGTCGGCGCGTTCCGTATCCCGGTGGACCGGCATCTGGCCCGCGCACTGTGGTACTTCGCATGGAATATCGCCTCAACCGAACGCCGCCGCCTGGCCGATCTGCTGGTCGGCATCTCGGATGTGCTCGTGCTCGTTGTGCACGGACCCGACGGTGAACTGCCCGTACCGGTGCGGCTCACCGAGGCGAAGGGCGCGACCGATCCACGCAAGCGCCGCCCCGGTGAGCTGCGGTATCTGCTCGGCCGCCACAATTACCTGTTGAACCTGGTGCATTCGCCCGACGATCCCGCCGACGTACTGCGGGAACTCGCCATCTACCTGGACGAATGGCGGCGGGCGGCGGTGATCGCACAGGCCTGCACCGGTGCGGACCGCACGGCGGACGCGGTCGCGATCGCCGCAGAACTCTATGCGCGCACACCCGCGCGCAGCTTCGATCGGGCGGACGCGCTCGACCGGGTGCTACACGATTCGGCACGGGGCGGTAGGACGGCCCCACCCGGCTTCGATCCGGCCTCGGATGCGGACTGCGCGCAGTTGCTGTATCTGGCCTGGGCCGAGGGCCGAGAGCTCGATCCGTGGTCGGCGATCGTACTCGGGTCCTATGTACTTCCCATGCGGAACGGCACCGCGTCGCAGACGTTGCGGCCGGTGTCCGCCGAACAATGGTTGGAGGGTCGAACGTGACCACTGAAGCGGCCGCCGTACAGACGGCAAGCCATACCCGCACCATCTCCCGGGAACTCGCACACCGATGCGCGGTTTCCGAGGTGTTCGTCACCTCATTGGACGCCTTGGGCGAGCACACCTTCGTCGCCGGAGCTCAACTACCCAGGATGCACGCGTATTACGGCGATCACGCCGGATCACTCGCGGTGCGCCACGATCCACTTGTCGTGATGGAGGCGGCCCGGCAGGCCGCCATCGCATTGACGCACAAGTTCTACGGAGTGCCGAACGAAATGGCCTTCGTGGTGCGCACTTTCAACGGCACCGGATCCGACACCGCCGCATGGGAGGTGCGCACCGCGCCCGCCGATCTGGTGATGCACGTGCGCGTTCCGCAGCGGCACCAGCGCGCTGGCGTGCTGCAGGGCCTGGATATGGTGCTCGAGATCGAATCCGACGGCGAGCCGATGCTGACGGTGGACGGCTCCTTCTCCTGGGTGACCGCACGGCAGTGGTCGGCGCTGCGCAGCGGATTTCGGGACAGCCTGGGGCTCGGCCCTTTTCGCGGCGCCTCGGCACTCACCGAACGCGCCGCACCCGCCGCGGTGGGCCGGGAGAACTGGCGCAATGTGGTGATCGGCCCGCCGGTGCGCGACGGCGCGATCGCACGGGCCCGGCTCGTACCCGATCTCGGCCATCCCTTTCTGTTCGATCACCAGCTCGACCATGTGCCCGGCAGTCTGCTCATCGAGGCCTGCCGTCAGACCGCACTGTCGATGGTCGTGCGCGATCTGCCCCAACTCGAATGTGTGGCAAGTACTTTCGACCGATTCGTCGAGCTGGACCTACCCGCCGAATGCACTGCGGAGATCACCGACGAAGGAGCGGGCAATACCGTCATCCACTGCGAGATCCACCAGGCCGATGCTGTCGCCGCCCAGATCGACCTCGAATTCGCCGAGGACGCTCTGGTTTCCGAGGCCGATACCGAAGGAGTCTGATGGGCGAGGAGTTCTCGGGCATCGACCTGCTGACCACCACCCGCGCCTTCCGGCGCCGCCTCGACCTGACCCGTCCGGTCGCGCGACAGGATCTGCTGGACTGTCTGGATATCGCGGTGCACGCGCCCAGCGGCACCAACCGTCAGCCGTGGCGCTTCCTGATCGTCGAGGATCCGGCGACCAAACAGCAGATCGCCGAGTACTACCGAAAGGGTTTCGCCGCGTACCTTTCCGCGCGCACACCTCGGCCGGATCAACTCGGTGACCTGGCCTCCGGTCAGCACCTCGCGGCGCATCTGCACGAGGTGCCCGCGCTGGTCATCGTGTGCTCGCTCGGTCGCCCGCCCGCGAACGCGTCCCCGCTGCTGCTCGCCAGCTTCTACGGCTCGATCTATCCGGCGGTCTGGAACTTCATGCTCGCGCTGCACGAACGTGGGCTCGGCTCCACGATGACCACCGCGCACCTGGCCTATGAGCGCGATATCGCCGACCTGCTCGGGATTCCGTTCGAGCAGGTCACTCAGGTCGCCATGCTGCCGGTCGCGCGGCTGCTGCCCGGCACTCGGGGGCCGGGCCTTCGGCGCACGCCTGCCGCGGAGGTGACCATGTGGGATCGGTGGACCGAGGCATGAGTGAGCGAATCCGGTCACCGCGCACGCCGGAGCCGAGCAGGGCGCGGGCATGAGCGAGGTCGCTGGCACGTCGTCCTCGGGTGTCCTCGATTCCGTCGTCCGCATCGGGCGCTTCACCGCGGTCATGTACAAACCGCACTACGTCCTGTATGGCGTGCTGTGGGTGCTGGCCCTGGAGGGCACCGCAGCGCTTGTGTCACAACCGGATTCGTCCTGGCATCCGACCGGGTCCACGGTTTTGCGCATTGTCGTCGTCGCTTTCGTCCTGCTGTATCTGCGCATGGTCGACGAACAGAAGGACCTCGACTACGACCGGGTGCACAACCCGGACCGCCCCTTGGTCACCGGTGCGATCTCCGCCGCCGAACTGCGTGCCGCCATGGCCGTCATCGCCATCGGTGCGATCGCCGCCAGCCTGACGCTTTCGGTGGTCTCCGCGCTCATGATCGCCGCGGTCCTCGGCTACGGCCTGGCGCTATGGGGTCTCGAGCGACTATCGGCGACCATCCGAACCGATATCCTGGCGAACCTGGCCGTCACATATCCGGTTCAACTCCTGGTCACCGCCTATATCGTGCTGTCCGCCGCCGATACCGGCGAGGCTCGCGCCACCTGGAAGACCGCGGTCGCCGCCCTGATCTTCGCGGGCGCGTTCCTGCAATTCGAATTCGCCCGCAAGACTTCTCGCACACCACGCACCGACGAGCACTTCTACTCCAACGCCCTCGGTGCGATGGGCAGCACCGCGTTCGGACTGCTGTGCGCCGCCATCGCCGCCGCCACCGACATCGCCCTCGTCCAACCGTGGACGTACCCATCGGCGCGGGCCGTGATCGCCTGGATTCCGTTGGTGCTCTTACTGCTTCCCATCTGGGGCGCGGTGAAGTTCGTGCGCGGCAGCAAGCCGGACTATCCGGTGCTCCCGGCGGTCCTGTTCATCCTGACGCTGTACTTGGTGCTGATCGTGCAGGCGATCACGCTGACGTAAGCGCGACGCCGATTTCAGCCGGTCGGCAGGCACGCCGATCCGAGATCGACGCCCGTACCGACGCGCACCCCGACCGAGCCTTCCGACTCCGGCGTGTAATTGCCGCCCACATACTTCGCCCGCAGCGTGTGATTGCCAGTGGTGGTTGGCTTCCAATCGACCTGGGCGGTCAACGAGACACCGTTGGACGGCGTCGCCTTGTTCACCGTTGGTGTGACACTGCCGAGGAATGTGGTGTCATCCCAGAACTCTACCGGCGGAATGTAATTCCCGAGTCCGAGCGCCGAACTCCCGGCCACCGTCGCCTTCACCTGCGCCGTGCATCCGGTGGCCGCCGACCCGGATAGCGTCACCGTGGTGGTGACATCCCCCGGTGCGCCCACGGCGGCACCGGATGCCAGCAGCGATCCGCCTCCCCACGCGACCACTGCGGCCAAAGCCGCTACCCCGGACGAAATACGACGAACAGCTGTGACGGCCATATCGGCTCCTGCACTCGCGAGACTTCGACCGATCCAGTTTCGACACTGCCGTGCGCGATCGCAAGTTCCTACGGCGCGGGGCCGAGGTAACGGTTGTGTTGCCATGGGCGCACATGGCGTTGATTTCGCTGGAATTGGGAATTCTTGGTGACACGTCCCGTGAGCGGAATGAGGTGCCACATGAACACAGTGGTATGCGGCGACTGCTGGCGTCGCGAAAACTTGACGTTCGCACAGCGACTCGACCCGGCCTTCATCCGGCCCGGATTTGCCTATCTGTGCCCGGAGCACCGAGCCTGCCGAGCCGAAACGCTCGGTCGGCCCGAGCTCGGACAATCGGCGGCGTGAACCCCCGAAACCAACGCGCACCCCAGCGAATTTCGCTGGCGGTCAAGGCGCGTCGGGCAATGAACCGGTACGTCCGCGTTCGCGCTCCGCGGCGGTGGCGAGGTAATCGCCCAACTCGCGCCGCAGCGTGACATCGAGCGACCGGGCAAGGGTGGCGTGCACCGAGGCGACGGCCAGTTCGCGCATTTTGTTGAGCATCGTTGTGGTGTCGGCGATTTCGCTGCTGGTTTCGGGCAGCCAGCCGGGCCCGTGTTCGTCGACGATGTGCTGTTTGGCGGCCGTGATCATGATGTGGGTGATGTCATCGATGCGGTCGGCGACCTTGGCGTAGATCTCGATGAGGGTGCGCAGTTCCAGGCCGTATTCGTGCAATTCGGCGAATGAGGTGAGCAGTGCGGTATCGGTGAAGGCGACGGTATCGCCCTCGAGCCGCACCAGCTTCATCTCCGCGAGCCGGTCGACGAGTTCATCGGTATCGGTGCCGAGGATGGTCCCGATCAGTTCGCGGGGCACCTCGAAGGTTTCGTCCTTGGCCCAGCTGGCCGTCACCGCGTGCTGCAGGCCGAGCACCTCGGTGAGGTCCTTGCCGGTCTCCCAGCTGGTGATGAAATCGGCGATATGGGCGGTGGTGAAGCCGCGCTGCAGCAGCGCGTCGATGAGGCGCAGTCGCTCCAGATGCGAATCGTCGTAGATGCTGGCGCGCCCGTCCTTGCCGACCGGGGGCGGTAGTAGTCCGCGTTCCTGGTAAGCGCGCACATTCCGGCTCGTGGTGCCCGCGGTGCGGGCGAGATCATCGATCCGGTACTCCGGCACCGATATCACCTCCCATAGCGACTAGGGCCTGCTGCATCGGCGGCCGGAATAGGTCGAGGCGAGTCTAACGTCCCGGCCGCCGGTGACCGTCACCTAGGAAACCGCCGTGATCCGCGACTTCGTCGTGCGCGCGGCGGGTACGACGTGATAGTCATCGAGGTTCACCGACCGCAGCTGGCCCACGTACTGGGTGGCGAAACCCGGATACATGGTCGCATTGAACCCGTCCTCGGTGAGATACCAACTGCGGCAACCGGAATTCCAGGTGGTGGCGCCGAGCCGCCGCTGGATCGCCGCGTTGTAGCGTTCCTGGCGGTCCATGCGCACGTCGAGCATGCGCAGGTTCCGGTCCAGGATGGTGCCGATCGCGCTCACCAGATAATCGATCTGGGCCTCCATGTACACCAGCGCCGAATTGTGTCCCGGTCCCGAATTCGGTCCGAAGGTGAAGAACAGATTCGGGTACCCGGATACCGCGATGCTCTTGTAGGCATAGGCGCCGTGGCGCCACTCCTCGGCGAGTACCCGCCCGTCACGGCCGACGACCGGGATGGGCGTGCCGGTCTTGGAGACATCGAATCCGGTGGCGAAGACGATGCAATCGGCTTGGTGCTCAATACCTTCCGCGGTGCGAATGCCGTGTTCGGCGATGCGGGCGATCGGCCAGGTGATCAGTTTGCAATTCTCGCGCTGCAGCGCCGGATAGTAATCGTCGGTCATCAGCAGGCGCTTGCATCCGGCCCGGAAATCTGGGGTGAGCTGGCGGCGCAGCCACGGATCCTTGACCTGCCTGCGCAGCTGAGCCCGCCCGACCAATTCGACCACCCTGGTCAGCGGGGTATTCCAGACCACGCCGAGCGCGACGGATTCGTGTCCGTAGAACCAGGCCAGGCGCGAGAGCGATTCGGCCGCGGGTACCAGGCGGTAGAGCTGCTTGGTCAGTGGCGTGGTGCGCCGATTGACCCGGGGCAGTACCCATCCCGGCGTCCGCTGGAACACCTTGACCGAGGCCGCCTTATCCACCAGCTCCGGAATGATCTGCACCGCGCTGGCTCCGGTGCCGACGACCGCGACCTTCTTACCGGTGAAGTCGTAGTCGTGATCCCAACGGGCACTGTGGATCTTGTGTCCCCGGTAGTCCTCGATACCGGGGATATTCGGCAGACTCGCATTGGCCAGCGGTCCGGAGGCCAACACCACCGTTCTGGCGCGGACGGCCTCCGCGCGGCCTTCGATACTGATGTTCCAGATCCCGGCGTCCTCATCGAACGCGATCCGCGTGACGTTGTGGCCGAAGCGGAAGTGCTTGTGCAGTCCGAACTTCGCGGCCATCGACTCGATATAGCCGAGGATTTCGCTACTGCCCGAGTAGGTGTGCGACCAATTCGGGTTCGGCGCGAAACTGTAGGAGTACAGCCGCGACGGGATATCGCACGCCGCACCGGGATAGGTATTGTCGCGCCAGGTCCCACCGATCGCGGTGCCGCGTTCGAAGATCGCGAAATCGCCGATTCCCTTTTGCTTCAGGCGAATCGCGGCGCCGATACCGGCGAATCCGCCGCCGATAATGGCGACATCCAGGGTATGCATGGCTTCCTTCGTCATGCCGCGGGCTCGTAGGTGAGTTCTTTGGACCAGGTCGGCTGCGGGCGCAGCAGCCGCTTCGGCACCCGTGCGGTGATCTTGACCAGTGCGTCGGCCAGCAGGTGGTAGGGGTGGCCGCGGTTGATCACCCAGCCGCCGTGCATCTTCACGATCTGATACATCGGCAGTCTGCGCGCGAATTCACTGCGCTCGCCGACATTCGCGTAGCGCTTCAGCGCGGCGTACAGCTTCTCCTCGTCGACGCCCATTTCGACGATGTTGTCGCGCATCTTGTTCAGCAGCGGCACATAGCTCAGCACGCCGATGATGAACGTAGGCTTGGCCCACCCGCCGACCAGATCGATGAGCAGCTTGCGCATCTGCGCGTGGCCGAGCAGATCCATCACCGCGAAATCGACTGCCAGATGCCGGGATTCGTCGGCATTGATCTTCTTGAAGGCCTCCTGGCAGATCGGATCCTCGATCTCGTCCATGATGAACTTGATCAGCGCACCGTCCAGCGCCACCTCCAGCATCGGAATCACCGTGCCGAGGAATGACAGCGACATATCGTCGGAGTATTGGTCCAGGAAGTCGATGACCAGCTTGACATTGACATTCGGCTGCGGAATCTCGTCGCCGTCGAGCATGCCCCAGCGCCGCATCAGCGCGAGTTCGGCATTGGCGTGCTTCTGCTCCTCGGCATGGAAGTAGCGGTAGATCTCGCGCAGGGTTTCGGTCGGCGCCTTCTTCGCCATGGCGGCGAAGCCGCGCGCGCCGACATTCTCGATCCACATCAGATCGGCCATGAACGGTTTGAGTTTGGCGTGCAGTTCGGGCGAAATCGTTTCCGCGCCCGGGGCGTCCCAGTCGATATCGGCCAGCGCCCACTGCCGATCCTTGATCTTGCGGAGCATATCGTCGAAGTCCATAGCGTTGGCCATGATCAGACTCCCGTCTTATCGGAGACCGAGGAGCGGTCGGTGGTGGTCGAGTTCTCCTGTGGCAGTAGTCGGTCCAGGAGACCGAGGGCATAGGTGTACGGGGCGGGGAAGTAGCGCTTGAGCCGCCAGATGAGGTGCGCGTCCAGTTGCGGCAGCACATACAGCTGGCCGCGGTCGTGCGCGTCGAGGGTGGTGCGTGCGACGCTGTCGGGGGAGAAGCCGGTCAGGCGCATGAGGGTGTCGGCCAATCGGGCCGATTGCGCGGTAATGCGGCCGTCGCGCGCCACATTCGTCTTGACGAAGGTCGGGCACAGCACGGTGACCGCGACTCCGGTGCCGCTCATCTCGGCGGCCATGGTCTCCGAAAGCGACAGCACCGCGGCCTTGGACGCGTTGTAGACCGCCATCGATGGCGCGGCGGCGAACGCGGCCGCCGATGCGACATTGATGATCCCGCCACGGGAGGCGGCGCGCAGTTGCGGTGCGAAGATCTCGCATCCGTGCACCACACCCCACAGATTGATACCGAGCGCCCACTCCCAGTCGTCGAAACCGATTTCGCCGACCCGCTTTCCACCGATGCCGACACCGGCGTTGTTGACCACCAGCGTGACCGGGCGTTCGAACAGCGATTCGGCAAAGCGCGCAAGGACTTCCACTTCCTCGCGACGCGAAACATCGCAGCGGAACGCGTGCGCCGCACCGGGATGGTTGCGCTCGATGAGAGCGACGGTCTCATCGGCGCGGGATTCATCGATATCGGCGCAGATCACCTGCCCACCGCGCTCGGCTATCTCGACCGCGAAGGCCCGCCCAATACCGCTGCCCGCCCCGGTGACCACCGCGCGGGCGCCATGGCTGCGACGCGGTCGGATGCCGATCGGAATGAGTATTTCCAGTCCGAACATCTCAGCTCACCTTCTTCGTGACGGTCCGGGAAATCAGTGCGGCACGCAGGAATTCGGCGGCCCGATCCAACGCCTTGTCCGCCTCCGGAACCAGCAGCGGCAGTGCCTGGAAGACGTGCACCTGGCCCGGCCAGATTTCGAGTGCGCAGTCGCCGCCCGCAGCACGCACCATCGCGTGCAGGTGTCGGGCATCGGCACTGAGCATTTCCGCGCCGCCCGCCTGGATCAGCAGCGGCGGTATCGCCATACCCGGTGGAATTTGCAACCGCAGGCGCGGTGCGTCGGCGGGCAGGTCGCGGGTATAAGCGTGGGGGAGTCGGCTGGCCGCGCGGGCCGAGATCACCGGATCCCGTTGCCGCCGTTCCTGTTCGGCGGCCAAGCCGAAGGTGAGATCGATCAGCGGCGAGAACATCGCGACGGCGGCGGGCTGCGGCCGGACTCGGCGGTTGTTCTCGATCAGCAGATCCAGCGCGAGATGCCCACCCGCCGAATCGCAGGCGATCACCAGGTCTTGCGCCGCGTAACCGCGGTCGAGCAGCCAGCGGTATCCGGCCTCGACATCATCGGCGGCGGCCGGAAACCGATGCTCCGGCGCGAGCCGGTAGTCGGTGAGGAAGACCGGCAGGCCGGTCTTGCTCGACAGCTGTGCGGCCAGGCCGCGGTGGGTACGAGCGGAGCAGAGGACATAGCCGCTGCCGTGGATGTAGTAGATGGCGCGCTGTCCGAAATCCACGCCCGGCGCGCGGACCCATTCGCCGCGGACAGTTCCGGACCTGACCTGAACGACGGATATGCCACGCGGCGTCGGACCGGCTGTGGCCATGATCGTCGCGATCAGTTTGCGTGCGAACCACACTCCCGGTGCGTTCAGGGGTACCGCGTTGTTCAGCGGCCGCAGCCCGATCTCGCACGCCGCGGCAGCGAGTCTGGACCGTGCCGATGGCACCGTCGGAACGTCGGGGACCGAGGTCCTCGTTGACCTTGTCATGAGCTAAGCGTCAGGCATGAATGTGCCAGTTGTCAATGGCACATTCAAAAGAGGCTTTTACGGTGCGGGCCTGGTTAGCCGCTGCTCCGCGGTGGATCGAGACGCCGGTGCTCATAGAACTTGCCCCGCGGTGCAGCAGCGCCGGGTGGTCGTCGATCATCAGGGACCGGTTCCGGGTGGGTCAGTAACCTCGTTCGGTATCGATCGGCGCGAGCAGAGCGCGTCCGGTGGTGAAGCGCTGCACATTCGCGCCGACATGGTCCGCGAAAGCCGCGAGGCGCAGCTGCGGGGGATTCGAATCATGCGGTGTGACAATGGCATTCGGCAGCACCCAGAGCGGGTGGCCGTCCGGCAGCGGTTCGGGATCGGTGACATCGAGACCGGCGCCGCCGATCGCGCCGGAGGCCAGTGCGCCCACCAGCGCGTCGGTATCGATGAGGCTGCCGCGCGCCACATTGATCACCCAGGACGACGGCTTCAATCGGGCCAGTTCCTCGGCTCCGACCAGGTGTTTGGTCTCGGGCGTCGCGGGCGCGGCGATCACCACGTGATCGGTGCGCGGCCAGATGCGGGCGAGATGTTCGGCCGGAAGGGTCTCGACGGTATCCGGGATTCCAGGACCGGTCACCTGGCGACCGGAGCGGTTGACGGCGATGATGTGCGCGCCGAGCGGGACGAGCATGGGAATCAGGGCGCGTCCGATCCCGCCCGCACCGACAATGGTCACCGTCTTACCGTGCAATGTGCCGACATGCGGGAAGAAATCGTGCTGTCGCCAACTGCCCGCCCGCAGATGCTCCGGCAGATAACGCACTCCGGCGAGCAGCAGCATCAGCGCGTGTTCGGCCACACTCGCCGCGAAAGCGCCTGCGGCGGAAGTGAATCGAATATTCGGATGCCGAGCGAGAATGCCCGCGGTGAACCAGTCCTCGACACCGGCCGCTGGCAGTTGCACCCATTCGATGGACGCTGGCAATTCGTCCGGGAATTCGCCGGGCCCGCCCGCCCAGATCAAGGCCCTGGCCTGCGCCAGATCCGCGACGGTCGCACCACCCTCGACGACGGCCTTGCGCAGTAGTGTCGGCGCGGGCGTCGACGGGCCGATCGCGACCGGAACCGGAACCTCCGCGGCGCTCATAACGACCTCCTGTCGCGGGCAAAACCACTGGCACGGCGCCTGCGGCTGACTCCTTAGCGAACCGTAACACCTGGTGCCCGCCCGCTCCGCGCACCCCGAACTCGCACACAGCCCATACTCCAGGTGCGGGCGGTGTGCGGGCGGTCAGTCCTCGTCGAGATCGACGTCCAGATTGTCGCGGTCGGCCCATTCCAGCAGTTGGTCGATGCGGAACACCGCTTCGTCGATGCCCTCGTGCAGATCGCCGAATTCGGCGAAACGGGCGGGGACCGTTTTCATGGTGAAATCGCGCGGGTCGATCTCGGGTATCTCATCCCAGCGGATGGGCGTGGAGACCGTCGCCTCCGGGACGCCACGGACCGAATAGGCGGCGGCGATGGTGTGGTCGCGGGCGTTCTGGTTGTAGTCGACGAACAGCATTTTCGGATCGCGGTCCTTGCGCCACCAGGTAGTGGTCACATCGTCGGGTGCGCGGCGCTCGACCTCCTGCGCGAAGGCCAGTGCCGCCCGGCGCACCTCGGTGAAGCCCCACTCCGGCGCGATGCGCACATAGATGTGCATGCCCTTGCCGCCAGAGGTTTTCGGCCAGCCGACCGCACCCAACTCGTCGAGCACTTCCCGCGCGACGCCCGCGACTCGCTGCACCCGCGACCACGGGCAATCCGGCATCGGGTCGAGGTCGATGCGCCATTCGTCCGGTCGCTCGGTGTCGTCGCGGCGCGAGTTCCACGGATGGAATTCGACCGTGGACATCTGCACCGCCCAGATGACCTCGGCCAGCTCGGCCACGCAGAGTTCGTCCGCATGTCGGCTGTAGCGCGGAAAGAACACGCGCACCGTGGGAATCCAGTCCGGCGCGCCAGCGGGCAGCCGCTTCTGATGCACCTTGTCGCCCGCGAGCCCCTTGGGGAACCGATGCAGCATGCACGGCCGGTCCCGCAGCGCGCGGACGATGCCGTCGCCGACGCTCAGGTAGTACTGCACCAGGTCGAGCTTGGTCGCACCGGACTCCGGGAAGTAGATCCGGTCCGGGTTGGAGATGCGGACGGTGCGGTCGCCGACGTCGAGTTCGACAGCGGGCGACGCTGACTTACTGGCCACCTGTCCGACGATAACGGCTCGCTGGGTCCACCGCCCGCAAGCCGCTCTTCCCGCGCCTCGGCGAAACCGGCAGCACCGCCGAGATCATCGAACTGCTCGCCGCCACCCGCTGACCCGTGGCTTCGCCGGTTGTGAACACCGATGCCATCCGGGGCGAACGGGCGCACACTGGCCAGATGATGACCAAACTGATGCGAGCGATTCGTCGACTGTTCGGTCGGGGCGGGGTGCCCGCGGGCGGTGGCCGTGGTCCGGGCGAGGCCGGTGGCGGCGCCGCGGGCGTTCGCGAGCCGCGCAGGCCGATACCGCCGGACGACCGGCTCAGCGATACCAAACGGATCGAGCCGGACCCGCCCACGCTTCGACTACCGGACGCACGTCAGTAGGGCGCGTCCGGTAACCATCCGCGCAGGCTCAGTCGGGCTTGCGCAGCTCCGGCATGGGTGGTAGCTCGGTGGTATCGGCCATCGGGTCGACGCGCAGGTTGTCCAAGGATTCGAAGAATGCCTCGGCCGAGCCGTACCGCGCTTTGACCTCCTCGAGCAGCCGTTTTGCGGGCAGGTTCGAGTACATAGGCCTATCGTGACCGACAATTCCCGGTCCGAAACATTAGTTAGCCAAATATTTGCCAGTTTGTTAGTTGCTGATCGGCAAACGCGGACCGAGGTTTCCCGAGAGTCCGGCTAGGTCTGGGTGGCGAGTACGAAGGGCAAAACCGCTGGTGCACCCGCGTTGCGCAGCGCGTGCGCGGCCACAGTCAGCGTCCAGCCGGTATCGGAGAGCGCGTCGACCAGCAGGACCGGACCATCCACCGAACCGAGATCGGGGACCAGCCAGGAATCGAACAGACCGGCCACCCGGTGCGCCGAGTTCGCGGCGGAAACCGGCGGCCGGTCCGGACGCAGTTGCAAGGTGCCGAGGTCACGCAGACGGCCGACCTCGGCGAGGCGGGCGGCGAGCGTGGCGGTGAGCACCGGATAGCGGTGTGATTCGAGGGCCATCACCGCGGTGGGGCGCGTCGCCCAATTCCATTCGCGCAGCACCGCGATGCAGGCGTCGAAAACCGCATCGGGAACCGGATCGTCGGGCGCGTCCAGCAGTGCGCGCAGGCGCTGACCCCAGCCGAGATCGGTGAGCCGACCGAGCGCACGTCCGGTCTCCGCGCCGTTGGTGATCTTGCCGGACAACGGAATTCCGAGTTTGGCCATTCCGGTGGGCCACTGCTTGCGCGGAGCGAGATCGAGGCCGGGGCGGTCGAGTCGAGCGCGGGTCGCGGCGATGGCGGAGGCGTCGATGGTGGTATCGAGGCGGGTGCCCGTGCAGTTGTCGCAGCGACCGCAACCGGGTGCGTCGGCATCGAGCGCGGGTAAGCCGGGATCGTCGAGCTGGCGGCGCAGGAATTGCATCCGGCAGCCGCTGGTGCGCTGATAGTCGATCATGGCCTGCTGTTCCACCTCGCGGGCCGCGGCGAGACGGGCATAGCGCTCGGTGTCATAGACCCACGGCTGTCCGGTGGCGATCCAGCCGCCGCGGACCCGCCGCACCGCACCGTCCACATCGAGCACCTTGAGCACCATTTCCAGTCGCGAGCGGTTCAGCTCCACCAAGGGCTCGAGCGCGACGGTCGAGGTGGCTCGGTCGAAATCCAGTGCGTCCAGTACCGAGCGCACGATGTGTTCGCGCGGAAAGGCAACGGAGGCAAAGTAACTCCAGATCCTGGTGTCCTCTGGACCGGGCAGCAGCACCACCTCGGCGCGATCGGTACCGCGACCCGCACGACCCACCTGCTGGTAGTAGGCGATGGGGGAGGACGGTGCGCCGACGTGCACCACGAAACCCAGATCGGGTTTGTCGAAGCCCATGCCCAGCGCCGAGGTCGCGATGAGCGCCTTCACCTCGTTGTTCAGCAGCGCCGCCTCCAAGGCCTCGCGTTCGGCGGTGTCGGTCTGCCCGGTGTAGGCGGCGACATTGTGTCCATGCGAATTCAGCACGTCGGCGAGATCGTGCGCGGCGGCGACGGTGAGGGTGTAGACGATGCCGGAGCCGGTCAGCTCGTCGAGGTGACCGCTGAGCCATGCGGTGCGCTCGACCGCATCGTCGAAGCGCACCACCGACAGGTGCAGCGATTCGCGATCCAGGGTGCCGCGTAGCACTAGCGTGTCCGTGCCGATCTGGGTGGCGACATCGGTGACCACCCGATCGTTGGCGGTCGCGGTGGTGGCCAGCACCGGCACATCGGAACCGAGATCGGCGATCAGGGTGCGGATGCGGCGGTAATCGGGGCGGAAGTCGTGACCCCAGTCCGAGACGCAGTGCGCCTCGTCGATAACGACGAGTCCGGCGTCGGCGGCGAGTTTGGGCAAAACCTGGTCGCGGAAGTCCGGATTGTTCAGCCGCTCCGGGCTGACCAGCAGCACATCCACCGCACCCGCGGCCACCCGATCGTGGATCTCATCCCATTCGGTGACATTGCCGGAGTTGATCGTCGCCGCGATAACGCCCGCCCGTTCGGCGGCCGCCACCTGGTTGCGCATAAGCGCCAGCAGTGGCGACACGATCACCGTCGGCCCGCGCCCCGCCCGCCGCAGCAGCTTGGCCGCGATGAAATACACCGCCGACTTACCCCAGCCGGTGCGCTGCACCACCAGTGCCCTGCGTCGCTGCACGATCAGCGCCTCGATCGCCGTCCACTGGTCCTCGCGCAGTGCGGCCTGCGGTCCGGCGAGGTCGCGCAGCAACTCCTCGGCCCGTTCCCGCAGGTCGGGTGCGGTGAGGTCGATCGCTGAAGTACCGGCCGCGGTGGTCATGCGCTCCATCGTGCCTGATGCCACCGACATCGATGGCGACGGCCGTGCAGGGTCGTTCGCCGAAGGGTTCGGCGGATGGAAGGTCCCGAGCGCTACCGCGCAGCGCCTCGCGGATTCGCGACGAAACGTTCGACTTCGAGACGGAATGCCTGTGATAGCCGCGGGCAAGTGCAGCGTCAGCGAGGTACAGCGGCCCGGTCACGCTCGCGGGCACCTCGGCGAAAAAGGCGAAATATCGCCGGGCAACCGGCAATCGGGTGAGACGATTGCTCCGCACCGTGGGACCGCGCAGGAGGTAGCGATGACGAATTACGAGCCGCCCCCGGGTTGGTCTCCACCCGGTGCCCAATTCCGCAGTACCGGTGGATTCGGGCGGACCGTTTTCGGCATATTGACCGGCCTGGTAGTGACACCGGTCGGGATCGGACTCGCCGCGCACGCGGCGATGGATACCCGGCAGTGGGTCATTCTCGGATCCGCGGCGAACCGGGCCGGATCGACGTTCCAGATCGTCGGTGGCGCACTGTTGCTACTGCTGGTCGCCGCGCTTGCCGCGTACTCACCGGCCGGGACGGTGCTGGCCGGACTGGTCTGGGGTGTGGTGCCGGGCTTCGTGTATTTCCTGTTCCCGGATGACACCTGGCGAATCATTCATGACGACCTACCGCTGTTATCCGATGAGATGCGCCAAGCACTGATCACCTGGGTGACCAGCGGTTTCCCCTTCATCCTCGGTGTGCTGCTGCTCGGTGCGGGCGTGGCGGGGACGTTGCGGCGCAACTGAAGCGCCCAGGCCGAATTGCGATGGTGCGCACCGCAATTCGGCCTGCCGAGTCGAGGCCCCCGCTACTGGCCGCGTCTCACCGGCAACACATATTCCGGATATCGCTGAGCGCTTTCGGGCCGAATTGCGGTTGTGCCTACCGCAATTCGGCTGTCATATCACCCTTTCACGCACAGCACCTGATGCAGCGTCGCGACGATATCGACCAGATCGCTTTGTGCCGCGATGACCTCGTCGATGTCCTTGTACGCGGCCGGGATCTCGTCGACCACACCCGCATCCTTGCGCGATTCCACGCCCTCGGTCTGCGCGATCAGATCCGCGACGGTGAACTGCCGCTTCGCGGCGTTGCGGCTCATCCGCCGACCCGCACCGTGCGATGCCGACTGGAACGAGGCCGGATTCCCCTTGCCGCGCACTACATATGAGCGCGTACCCATCGAACCCGGAATCAGCGCCATATCGCCAGCGCCCGCCCGGACGGCACCCTTACGGGTCACCAGCATCGGCACGCCGTCGATCTCCTCCTCCGCCACATAATTATGGTGGCAACTGATCGGCTCGTCGAAATGTACTTCGCGTCCGGCGAATTCCGCGCGCACCGCACCGCATACCAGTGACAGCATGACCGTGCGGTTGCGTGCGGCGTATTCCTGCGCCCAGGTGAGATCGCGCCGGTAGGCTTCCATTTCCGGTGTGCCGGAAAGGAATACGGCCAGATCGCGATCGGGTAGGTCCTGGTTGTGTGGGAGTGCGCGCGCGACGGTTATATGCCGTTCGGCGAGTTCCTTGCCGATATTGCGGCTACCGGAGTGCAGCAGGATCCACACCGAATCGTGCTCGTCCAGGCAGATTTCGATGAAGTGGTTGCCGGAGCCGAGCGAGCCGATCTGCTTGTGCGCCTTCGATTCCAGCGCCTGCACGCCCGGATGCAGTGCACCGAATTCGGACCAGAACCGCCCCCAGCCGCGGACATGCCGGGCCAGTTCGCCGTGTGAGGCGGCGAACTGCGCGCCCAGCTTCGCGACATCGACCGCGTCCTTGTGCGCCTGGAACCCCACCGGCACCGCCGCCTCGATCCGCGAGCGCATCGAATGCAGATTGTCCGGCAGGTCGGCGGCGGTGAGGTCGGTCTGCACGCTCTCCATGCCGCAGCCGATATCCACCCCGACAGCCGCGGGCGCGACCGCATCGCGCATCGCGATCACCGAGCCGACCGTCGCACCCTTGCCGAGGTGCACGTCGGGCATGACGCGGACGCCGTGGACCCATGGCAGTTGCGCGATATTCCGCAGCTGCCGCAGCGCGGCCTGCTCGATTTCGTGCTCGTCGGCCCACATGAGCGTCTGCGCCCTGGTGCCGCGCAGCTCGACGGGAAACATGGGAAGCGTCCTTTCTCGTTTCGGTCTGTTCCCCATCAACGCTAGATACCCGCAGGTCCATGCGCACTTGATTATCGATGGGTCATCACCGGACGAGCGCACTGTGTTCTACAACCGCTATCGTGCGGGGCGGAAAGTTCGGCGAGCGAAAGAGTGGTGAAGCGGTGAGCATCCCTCAGGGTGGATGGTCGGGTCCACCGTCGGCGGCGCGGTCCAGCAACAGCGCAGTCGTCGTTCTGGTGGTGGTCGCCGCACTGATATTCGTTGTGGTCGGCGTGGTCGGCGTAGTCGTGGTGCAGAAGAGCAACGTCGTCTCGGGTGTCGCGATGGCCGCCAGTTCCGAGGCGACCCCGGCGGGCGTGACCGCGGCCGGTGCGGTGCGCGTCGGCGATGCGAATGCGAAGGTCGTCGTTCGGGTGGTCGCGGACCTGCAGTGCCCCGCATGTAAACAATTCGAGAAACGCAACGCCAAGACTCTGGAAGACGCCGCCAAGAACGGCACCGCGATCATCGAGTACGACGTGATCTCATTCTTGGACCGCGCGTCCAGCACCCAGTACTCCTCGCGCGCCGCGAACGCCTCGTATTGTGTTGCCGGACAAGACCATTCGAAATATCAGGGCTGGTTCGCCGCGATGTTCGAACAGCAGCCCGCCGAGGGCGGCAGTGGTCTGCCCGACAGTAAACTGGTCGAGATCGCCAAGAACGCGGGCTACACCGACCCGTCGGTCGCCCAGTGCATTACCGATCGCACATACGACAGCTATGTCCGTGACAAGACCGACCGGGTCCTCAACGGCGACGTCAACGCCACCCCGACCGTCTTCGTCAACGGCAAGAAGCTCGACTCCAGCCAGCTGTCCAACGGCCTGGACGCCGCCATCGCCGCTGCGCGTTAGCGCCGTCGAGCGTAGTCGAATGGTCGTTGCCGCCGCCGCGTTCGGCCGCCGTATCACTGCCTTCGGCGAGCAGCCGGAACCGATGGCGGGTAGGTGCGCACGGCGTTTCCACGGGCGATCGCGATGACGAGCCCTTCGGCATCAGCGAGGGTAATGGTGTGGTCGGCGATCCATTCGTCCAGTAGTCGGCCGAGACCGCGCCGCCACAGCAGTGCGCCGAGGTAGTGCAGCTCGGGGAGTCCGTAGCCGTCGGAGGAGTAGAGCATCGATCGGAACGGCGCGAGTTCGAGCGCTTCCGCCAGTACCGCCTCGGCTCGATGCCCCACATAGGGAATCGTCAGGCCGAGGTCCAGGTGCACGTGGTGGAAGGCGTGCGCGAGGTAGGCGGCATTGCGGTGGAAGGGCCAGCAGTGCAGCAGCATGACCGATAGGCCGGAGTCCGCGGTGAAGTGCAGGAAGTCGGTGAGCAGTAATGGATCGGCCTGTTGCAGCCGCAGATCGGTGTCGCCGAATCCGGTGTGGAACTGCAGCGGCAGGCCTAATTCCGCGCCGATGCGGGCGCCGAGTCCGACCAGCCAGCCGAGTGTCGCCGGATCGGTGAGGCGCAGTTCGTGGATGATCGTCGACGGCAGCGTATCGGTGATCGGGAAGTTCAGACCATAGCGGTAGGCCACGATCGTCTTGAGCCCGACGGCATTTCGGGCCCGACTGCGCAAGGTGGTTTCGATATCCTCGAAAGGCATTGTCGCGGTGCTGACTTCGGTGATCACCTGTTCGGCTACCTGTTCGAGCCGGACGATCTCACGCACCTCGCCAGGTGCGAGCGCGGCGAATTCCGCTCGGTCACCGCCCAATCCGGTATCGAGAAACCATCGGGTGGTGCCGGAGGCGTGCAGCAGTCGGGTGGCCGCTGCGCGCCAGCCGAGCTCGGCCCTGCGGGCCAGATACCGCTCCGGCTCGGCATGCGGTTCCAGGTCGAGAACCGGTGCGCACCAACGCCTTACCGCCAGACCGATCGCCGAATCGAAGCTGCCGCATTGCCCCTCGCCGAGCAGTCGCTCGAAGCCAGGGCGGTCCAGATCCCCGGCGACAACGCCGTGACAATGGTGATCGGTTAGCGCGACACCATCGGTGAGCACGCTAGAACCGCCAGCGGGTCATCTCGACCACCTTGGCCGGGCTGATGTCACGATAGCGTTCGGCCTCGGCGCGGCGCACGGTGAGCAGCGCATCGTGCAGTTCGACGCCGAGTGCCTCGACGAGCACCTTGGAGTCGGCGAGTGCGTCGGCGGCCTCCATCGAACTGGTCGGCAACCGCCGCACACCCGACAGCATGAGTTGCTCGGCATCGAATCCCATTGGGTCACCGGTGATGTCGGCGGGCAGTCGCAGTTCTTCGGCGACACCGGCGAGTCCGGCGGCAATGACCGTGCCGACGATCAGATACGGGTTGCCGGTCGCGTCGAAACATTTGACCTCGGCATTGGCCGCCCAGTCCTGGGTGCCCTGCACGCCGGTGATGAAGCGCAGCGCCGCCTCCCGCGTCTCCCGTCCCCAGCACTGCCAGACCCCGGCCCATCGCGACGGTTGCAGCCGCAGGAAGCTCGCCGGATTGCCCGCGCCGACCGCGACCAGTGCGGGCAGTTCCCGCAGCACACCGGCCAGGAATGCCTCGCCGGTGCGGCGCATGCCATAGGGGCCCTCGCCTTGGGCCAACAGCGGCCCTTCGTCGTCGTGCAGCGAAAAATGCAGGTGCGCACCGGAACCCGCGCCACCGGGCTCGATACAGGGAGCCAGCAGTGCACGCCAACCGTATTGCGCGCTCACCTGCCGGATGGTGTGCCGGACCAGGATCGCGTCATCGGCGGCCGCGACCGGATCGTTGGGCGCGACCGACAATTCCAGTTGCGACAGTGCGTATTCCGGGTGGAACTGATCGACGGCGACCTCCTGACGCTCCAAGGCCGCGACGAGATCACTGGCGTACTCACCCACCTGGCTCAACCGGATCATGCTGTAGGCGGGCCCGTATACCACTGGGACGAAATCGTTTTCGATATCCCCGCGCCCGACCGACCACTCCGTCTCGAATGCCATCGACAGCCGTAGCCCGGCATGCTCGGCCGCCTGCGCCTGCCGGGTCGCGAAGGCGCGCTGACATCCGACGAAGCGGCTGCCGTCCTGGCTGAACTTATCGGCAGGCGCCCATGCCCACCCCGGCTGGCAGGCGAGTTCGGTCAATCGCGACAGATCGGGAATCAGCCGCAGATCACCATCGGGCCCGCCGAGATACCTCCCGACCGACATCAGATCATCGAAGGTGAACGTCTCGAAACAGGGCGAAACCCCGATCCCGAATCTCGCGGCCTGGGCCAACCGCCCCTTCGGCACCGCCTTCACCCTGGTTATCCCGGCATTATCGACAAACGTCATGGCGACCATATGGGCCTCGAGGTGCCCGATCAACGCGTCATGGGCACCCTCGGCCGGTATCCGATCCGGCATAGTAGGCATGAATCCCAAGATAATCCGCCCCCGCCCGCTTCGGGACGGACTCGGGCTACCTCGTCGCGCCGCGGCTATCCGGCCGCTTATGATCGACCTGTCGGGACCAGCTGGTTTTCGCCTCGAGAGGTGAGTACATGAGTCGCTCGTGGAGCGGTCAGGGTGGCAGCCCGCCGTGAACGCGCGGATTTCCGGGAAGTCTGCGCCGATGATCGGCTGAGCGGTCGGTGTCCGAAGGTAGTGCCGAGGGGACGCAACGCGACCTGACTTTCGGCCTCGCAGCGGAACTGGCTGCGGCCGGGTTTGCCGACGCCCAAGAGATCGGCCGCGGCGCATTCGGCATCGTGTACCGGTGCACCGACTCCGCACTCGATCGGGACGTGGCAGTCAAGGTGCTCGGCTCCACGGTCGAGGATGAAGACCGCACCCGCTTCCTGCGCGAACAACGTGCGCTGGGGAAGTTCTCGACCCATCCCAATATCGTCCAGGTACTGACGACCGACGTCACCGCGACCGGACGGCCGTTCATCGTGATGCCCTTCCATCCCAGGGGTTCACTCGACGCACGGATTCGCACGGACGGACCGTTGTCGTGGCAGGAGGTGCTGGCCGTTGGCGTGAAGCTGGCGGGCGCACTGGCGACCGCGCACGCTTGTGGCGTCATCCATCGCGACGTGAATCCCGCCAACGTGCTGATCAGTGACTACGGTGAACCGCAGCTGGCGGACTTCGGTATCGCGCGCGTCGGCGGCGCGTTCGAGACAGCGGCGGGCATCGTCGCGGGCACCCCGGCCTACACGGCTCCGGAGGTGATACGCGGCGATCCTCCGTCGGTTCGCTCCGATATCTACGGGCTCGGCGCGACGCTGTTCACGGCGCTCACCGGCCATGCCGCGTTCGAGCGCCAGGCGGGGGAGTCGATGGTGGCGCAGTTCGTGCGCATCACCTCTGAACCCGTCCCCGACCTGCGTTCCGCCGGTGTACCGGCAATGGTGTGCGCGGTCCTGGAAGCCGCGATGGCCACCGACCCCGCCGACCGGCCCGCCACCGCCCGAGAGTTCGGCGAGCGGATGCGCACCGTGCAGTTCTCCTGCGGGCTGCCGGTGGACACGATGCCTGCCCCGGAACACGACGGAGCCGTCGAAACCGGATCGGTCGCGGGCAGTGGGCCGATCCCGTCGAGCACGTCGAGCACCGCGACCGCGTCGCGGCCGCAATCGGCCCCGACGACCCGGTTCCGTCCACCGACGACGCTGCGCAGGTTGGTCGATCGCCCGCGGTTGCTGGAGATCTTGCGGGAGGGACAATCCAGGCGGCTGGTCCTCATTCATGGCCCGGCCGGTTTCGGCAAGAGCAGTCTGGCCGCGCAGTGGGCGCACGCCCTCGAAGTGGACGGCGTCCGGGCCGCCTGGTTGGCGATCGCGGAGGACGACAACAATGTCGTGTGGTTCCTGAGTCACTTGGTCGAGGCGATTCGGCAGGTTCGCCCGACGCTGGCGATCGAGCTGACGCAGATTCTCGAGGAGCGTTCCGCCAGCGCGGCGCAGCAGGTGATGACGGCCCTGATCAACGAGATCGACGACAGTGCGGAGCCTGTTGCCGTCGTGATCGACGACTGGCATCAGGTGACCAGTCCGGCGACCCTCGCCGCGATGGAGTTCCTGCTCGACAATGGATCCGACCACCTGCGATTGATTGTCACCAGCCGCACTCGCACCGGACTTCCGTTGGGGCGCATGGGCGTTCAGGACGAACTGGTGGAAATCGACGAGACCGCATTGCGTTTCGATTCCGGGGAGACGACGGATTTCCTGGTCGGTGTGAAGCGATTGCACCTGTCGAACGCCGACGTCGACCGGCTGCGCGAGTCCACGGAGGGCTGGGTGGCGGCGCTGCAGCTCGCCTCGCTGTCGCTGCGCGGCAAGGAGGATCCGGGGGCCTACCTGGACCAGATCACGGGCCAGCACTACGCCATCGGCGAATACCTGATGGAGAATGTCGTCGGCGCGCTCGAACCGCCGATGCTCGACTTCGTCATGCGGACCGCGGTCACCGACACCATCTGCGGGGATCTCGCGGAGGCGTTGACCGGAGTGCGGTCCGGGCAGGAACAGCTCGAGGAGGTGCGGCGCCGAGACCTGTTCCTGCGCGCCATCGATGACGAGCTGCGGTGGTTCCGCTATCACGCGCTCTTCGCGGACTTCTTGCGCCGCAGGCTGATCCGGCAGCATCCAGGCTTGCTCGAACAGCTCCACCTGACCGCGTCGACCTGGTTCACCGAGCACGAAATGGTCACCGAAGCCGTGGATCACGCACTCGCGGCCGGTGCCGCCGAGCGGGCGAAACAACTGGTGCAAGCACACGCCGACACGCTGATCGAAGATTCCCGCATGGCCACCTTCCTGGGGCTGGTGAAGAAGCTGCCCGCCGAGATCACCGTTGCCGATCCACGGCTGCAACTGTCGGTGGCCTGGGCCAACATCTCGCTGCAGCGCCCCGCGGCCACCCGGACCGCGCTGGATCGCGTGGACGCGGCACTGGCCACCGCCGCACCGGACGATCCCGAGACCGCGGATCTGCGCATCCAGGCCGATGTGACGCGAGCCGCGGAATACCTTGTGACGGACCGGTTCAAGGATTTCCCGGATGCCGCCGTGGCATGGCTGCAGCAGCCGGTTCGACCGTTCTTCGCCAGCGTCGCGGCCACCACCGCGGAAGCGGCCGCCTACTATCGTTTCGACTTTGCCGGTGCCCGCCGCTGGCACGCCTGGGCCGAGCCCTACCGGACCCGCATCAACGGCCCGGCCGGCGTGGTGTACGGCGCCTGCATCGCTGGCGAAGCCGCCGCCGAACAACTCGATATCGCCGAAGCCGAGGCGCTGTTCCGCTCCGCGCTCACCGAGGCCCGCAATACCGGCAGCCAATCCCACGCGACCCGGATGGCCAGCGGTCTGCTCGGCGAATTGCTCTACCAGAAAGGGCAATACGCCGAAGCCGCCGAGCTGCTGGCATCCAGTCCCGGCGTCGCGGCCGGTGCGATGGAATTCCTGGTCGCCACCTACGGGACCGGTGCCAGGCTGACAGCAATGCGCGGCGACCTCGATGCCGCACGGAGACGGTTGGACGAGGGGCAAACGGTCGCGGAGCACATCAGCCTGCCACGGTTGACCGCCCGCATCGTGAACGAGCGAGTCCGACTGGGTCTGCCGATCACCGAGGAGGACCGGCAGACGCTCGAGCACCTGCCCGCGTACCAGCGGCAACCGAACCACCCACTTGCGGTCACCGCCGAACTCACCCACGAGTCGGCGATCCGTCTCCTACTCGCCCAACGGTCACCGGCCGCCGCTGAGCGCTGCGCCGCTGCCGCCGAGCAGATGGTCGCCGAAATCCGCACCCAGCCCCGCCCCCGTGCTCTCCTGCAGGCTCAATTGCTTTATGGCGGTTGCCTTTCCGTCGTCGGACGCATCGATCAAGCGACCGCCTGCCTGACTCCGGCGCTTTCCCGGTGCGCCGAACTCGGTCTGGTCCGACTGGCCGTGGACAGCGCCCCCGCCATTGCCCCGATCGTGGAAGCCATGCTCGCCGCCCCCGAGACACCCGAGCAGCCGCCCCGGCCTTTCCTGCGACAGATCCTGAACGAGATCGACGGAATCAGCGAACGGATATATCGCGAATAGGCCGTGCCAGCGTTGCCAGCGGGGAAACCGTCCGCCGCGTGCGGAAGCACACGGACACCTCCGAAGGCTGTAACGATCTGCATTGGAACGAGTTTCGCTTCATCGACTGGAACCAGGCGCAGCACGGGGCAGGGATCGAGATGCCGACCACGTCGTCCCTTGGACATCCTGATCGTGTCTCGCGACCGAAATGCGAAGCCCCTGATGCCGAGACGGACCGCTAAGGGACCATTAAATGTGGCGTCAAACTGGGCTGATAGCAACAATTTTCGCGCGCTATGGTGTCAAATTTCAACTGCAGCAATGGTGTAGATGGCCGATACCGCCAGTCAGGAGAGCGCGCATGCCCCGTGAGATCGATTCCGCTGTCTTCCCGCACCTGGATGCGGACCTGGACCGTGTCCGTGACGTTCTCGGGCCCATACAGTTTCGCGGCCGCCCCGAGCTGACCGCACTCACTGACGAGGGGCCGGACACGTCTCGTCGGATGGTGCGTCCGACGTTGACATTGCTGTCGTACTACCTGCTCACCGACCCCGCGAACCCCGCCGACGATCGGGCGGTGCGCGCCGCTGCCGGGGTGGAGTTGGTGCATCTGGGGTCGCTGTATCACGACGATGTCATCGATCACGCCGACCAGCGCCGCGGCCGCCCCAGCACCAACGCGGTGTGGGGTTCGCACATGGCCGTACTGGCCGGGGACTGCGTGACGACCTCGGGCACGCGCATGCTGCTCGAACTCGGCCAGCGCGAAGTTCGCGCGGCGACGATCGCGAGTGAGCAGATGTGTGCGGGCATGGTGATCGAGGCCGCCGACCAGCGTGTGGCCTCCCGCACCGAGCAGTCCTACCTGGAGTCGATCGGCGGCAAGACGGCGGCGTTGTTGTCGTTGGCGTGCCAGTTGGGCGCGATGCAGGCAGGCTGTTCGGACGAGCAAGTGGAAGCGTTGGCCGAGTTCGGTCGATATTTCGGGCTGGCTTACCAGTTGTGGGACGACGTCCTCGATGTGACCTCGACCGCCGAGGAGATGGGCAAGCCGGTCAATCAGGATCTGTTCGAGGGCATCTACACCTTGCCCGTGATCCGCGCGGCTGCCCGCGACCGGGATCTTGCCCGTCTGCTGGGCAGGGCAATGACGCGCGAGGACGCCGCCCGTGCTCGTGAGCTCGTGCTCGCATCGGGTGCCGTCGACGAGGCGCGGGCGGTCGCCGAGGATTTCCTGGACCGGGCTGAGGATCAGCTTGCCGGGCTGTCCGTCGGTCCTCGTGCTCGGCACGCGCTGACCGGTTATGCCCGGTCGGTATTGGATCGGCGAACCTCGCGCCCGACGGTGTCCGAGTCCTCGACGCAGCCACCCCACAACGAGGGTGCGGTGGTCTCTCCGCAGGCCATGTCATGGCTGAGGAACTGGATGGTCGACACCGGCCTGGTCGGATCCCCGGCCGAGTTCGATCACCACCACCGGTGGTCAGGGGCGGTCCGGTTCCCGGCGCAGCTCGTGGCCCCGGCGGACGCGGCTCGGGAACAGGTCTTCGTTGGCATGACCGCGCTGATGGTGGTGTGGGATGACTTGTTCGATGATCCGCAGCTGCAGGACCCTGAAGCGGTCACCGCACTGCGGGATGGGTTGGTGGCTGTGCTGCGCCAGGATCGGCAGCAGGCAGGGAGCCCGGGCGCGATCGCGACGGCGTGGTCGAGTGTGTGGCCGCGTCTGCGCGAGGGCCGCACTGTCGAGTGGCAGCAGCGGTTCCTCGACAGCGTCGAGGAGTGGTTCGACGCCTGCGAACGGGAAGCGCACCATCGCATCAACCGCTACATCCCTGCCACTGCCGACTGGCTACCGCTGCGGAACTCGACCGGTGGGTTCGCCATCGCTGTCGCCTTGATCGAGGTGCACCAGGACTGGGAAGTGCCGCCGAGACTGCGGAACCACCCAGTGATCCGTCGACTCGAGGAACTTGTCTGGTGGGTGGCCATGGCGGAGAACGATCTGGTGTCGCTGGATCGGGACGAAGCCGACCATATCCCCTACAACCTGGTCCGGATCATCCGTCACGAGACCGGCTGCACCCGCGGTGAAGCCATCGAGCAGGTGCGGCGCGAGGTGAACGAGAAACGCGCCCGGATCGACGCGGTGAGCCGCTACCTGCCCGCGCTGTTCCGCGTACTTCCTGGCCTCTCCGGGCGAAGGAAGGAGTACCTGTCTCTCTTCGAGAACGCAACGAACGTGGCGTACGCGGTGCCTACCGCCGATCGCTACACCAAACCCTCGCCCTCCACAGCGTCGGAGTTGGAACGCCTGCGCCGCGAGGTCTATCGCTACCCAGCCGCCGATTCGGCTTCGGCCACTGCGTCCGCGGCAACCAAGGGGCGATGATGGAAGTGGAGAACGTCCACCACTCATACGGCAGGCGGTCGGTGCTGCGTGGGATCGACTTCGTGCTGCCCGCGGGGACGTTGGTGGGCATCGTCGGTGAGAACGGGGTGGGGAAGTCGACGCTGTTGCAGGTCCTTTCCGGAGGGCTGCGACCGGACCGGGGAACGATCCGGCACCACGGGCGGTTCGGGTACTGCCCGCAACAGGTAGTGCTGAACGACGCCTTCACTGTTCGCCAGCACCTCGACTTCTTCGCCGCGGCTTATGCCGTTCCCGATCTGCGGCGAGCCGAGCAGACCATGGAGATCCTCCGGTTCTCCGAGTACATCGATGAGCGGGTCGCGACGCTGAGCGGCGGCACCCGGCAGAAGCTCAACCTGACGTTGGCGGTGATGCACGACCCGCAGGTTCTCCTGCTCGACGAGCCATATCAGGGATTCGATTGGGAAACGTATCTGCGTTTCTGGGATCTGGTCACGGAGTTCCGTGACAGCGGTCGGTCGGTTCTGGTCGTCTCGCATCTGGCCCACGACACCGACAAGCTGGATCAGGTGTGGCGGTTGCACGACGGGGTCCTACAGGACAGACAGGAGAAGGCTTGATGAGCAACGGTTTTCGACTGTTTCTGATCGCCACGCGCTACGGCCTCATCGAGCACGCACGTAACCGGTTCGCCATGGTGTTGGTGGCCGCCTTCGTCCCCATATTGATCACTCTTGTGGGCGTGGCCGTCACCGGCGTCGAAATACCGTTCCGGCTCCGGGATACCGGTCTCGTATTGCGCGCCAACGGCAATGAGCTCGCCCAGATCAGCGTTGCCCTGATGGCGGTCTCACTGATCGTCGGGTTCATGATGTTCGCGGCGACCTTCAGCAGTGGCGCATTCGATCGGCGACTGTCGATGGCCGGGTTTCCCCGGGTCGCGCTGGGACTGGCGAAGATTGCCTGCCTGGTGGTGGCGTCCGTGGTTGTCTGCGCGTATGCCACCGCGATCATCTGCTGCTACTGGTCGCCTAGGCAGCCTGTCCTGTTCGCCGCGGCGCTTTTCGGCGCGGCGATGACCTACGGTGCGTTGGGTGTCGCGCTCGGCGCGCTGCTGCGCCGCGAGGTGGAGGGCATGTTCGCCATCGCGATGATCAGCTGCGTCGATATGGCCCTGCAGAACCCGATCGCCAGCGCCGGGGCGGACAGCGATCTGGTGCGCTGGCTGCCCTCCTACGGGGCAATGCAGGCTTCGACCGCGGCCGGTTTCTCCGATACCACGCCATTGCTCGGGTTCGGCGTGCAACTGGCCTGGTTCGCCGCGAGTGCCCTCGTCGGGCTGGTCGCATTCCATCTGCGCACCCGCTCGGCTCTGGGACCCACGATGCTGATCAGGACCCCCGGGCAGCCAGCCGAGCACTGACCGGTGTTCCCGCGCGGGCACCTCACGGTGGGTCGCGCGGGAACCGCGGCGGCGCAGGGCTCAGGAGGCGGTGCGAACCGGGTCGGCAGCCGGGTAGTAGACCTCACGACGCAAGCGTTCCAAGTCCGGCTCCGGCCCTGCGGAAGCGGAGGTTTGCGTATGCCGATCGCTTTGCGGCACCGACAGCGCCATGTTCGTCACGCTTTCGTAGATCCCCGCGTACTTCTTCCTCAGACCGGACAGGCCGGGAAGGATGCGCAGCAGCACGGGGATGTAGCGGATCACCGCGTCGAGCTGCGCGCGGTGCTCCGTCAGCTGACGCTGCACCTGCTCGACGGCTTCACTGCGGCTGCAGCCGGTCTCGTGACGGATGGCCCGGACCAGGTTGTACGGGACTTGGTCGGCCTCGTCCTGATCGACTCCCACCAGGTCGTTCTCCACGAACGCCACAAAGAAGGCGAGTTCCTCAAGACGGCGGAACACGGGATGGCTGCGCAGTGTCGGCGGCAGTTCGAGGTCGTGGTACACCTCCAATAAGGCGATCGCGACGTCGAACCCACTGGTCGATCTCCGCAGCGGCAGATAGTCGGCTGTCGGGGGGATGTAGCCGCTGAGGCGATGGTGCGTTTCGCGTTCGGCGGCTTCGAACCATTCCTGGAGGTTGTCGAGGAACTGTTCTTGCCAGCGGGCGCTGCGGCCCGCACGCAGGCGCGGCCACAAACTCGCCCAGGCCGTCGGGAGCGCGCCGGGCCGCCACGGCTTCTCCGGGTCCTGGCGCAGTGTTGCCACCAAGCCGCGCCTCAGGGCGGTGATGGCTTCCGGCTCCCTCAGCTGCGGATCCTCGAACAGGTCGTCCCACAGAAGACAGAGCATGCCCAAGCCGACCGCGGTCTGTTCACGGGCCGCGTCCGTTGGAGCGACGGCTGGTGTCACGGCTGCCAGGAGCCCGAATGCTCCTGCCCACCGGCGGTGGTTCAACTCGGCCTCGGAGGCGGCAAGTCCGGTGTCCACCAACCAATTCCGCACCCATGACATAACGTGCGGCGGGAACTCCTTCCGGCGGCCCCGGGGTCCCTGCGTCGCGGGTACGGAAACTGCGGGCAGCGGAGTTCGCCGGTCGAGTACGGACCGGGCATAGGCGGTCATCGCGTGGGCCGCGCGTGGGTCGACGGCCAACCCGTCGAGCTGTCCGGCGGCCTGATCGATGAATTCGTCGGCCACCGCTTGTGCTTCCTCCACGGCGCCGGAGGCGATGACGAGCTCACGGGCACGGGCGGCTTCCTCCCCCGTCATTCCGGCACGCAGCAGTCGGGCGAGGCCTCGGTCACGGGCCGCCGCGCGGATCACGGGCAGGGTGTAGATGCCCTCGGGCAGATCCGTGTTGACGGGTTTGCCCATCTCTTCGGCGGTCGAGGTCAAATCGAGGATGTCATCACGCAGCTGGTAGGCCAGTCCGAGATATCGGCCGAATCGGGCCAGTGCCTCTACTTGATCGTCGGGTCGGCCGACCGCAATCGCGCCTACCCGGCAGGCCAGCGAGAGCAGCGCCGCGGTCTTGCCGTCGCTCGCGTCCAGGTAGGACTGCTCACTGCGGGAGGCCACATACTGGTCGGCGGCCTCGATGACCATGCCCGCGCACATCTGCTCACCTGTGCTCGCCCCCGCGAGCGCTTCCCGCCCGCCGAGTTCGGCCAGCATGCGCATGCCCGCGAATAGCGCGGAGTCTCCACCAAGCACCGCGAGATGCGACCCCCACACCGCGTTGGCACTGGGGCGGCGGCGACGCTCATAGGCGTGATCGACGATGTCGTCGTGGTAGAGCGAGCCCAGGTGCAGCAACTCCACCGCAGCCGCCGCGCGCACCGCCCGGTTGTCGGCCGGAGCCGCGGGATCGGTGAGCAGGTAGTACGACAGCAACGTCAACGTGGGCCGGACCAGGCGGCGAGAGGTGTCAGGCCCTTCGTCGGTGAGGGCGGTCAGTTCCGGCCTGCCCTGGAACCGTACGGGTCCGAGAACGTCACGGACGCGGTCCAAGTCCGCATCCAGATATGGGAAGACAGCCGAATCGATTTCACTTGGCACGAGGGCACTCCTGACTGGTTACACCGGTCATCTGCAACACCGTTGGTCAATGGAATTGGACACCAATTCGCGCGGAAGATGTTGGTATCGACCAATTTTGGTGCCTAGTGCGGGAGTGATGCCGGGTGGGAGCGCTGTGGCGGGCAGAGCCGCCGCGATTGTTCCACAGCGGAAGCCGCATTCCACTTTGCCTCCGCCACAGGGGGTTTGGTTTGACCACGCAGCGTGAGTCGATGGGCGGGTGATCGTTGTTCGCTACGGTGATTCGGTATCTGCGGGTGTGGTCGGTGTCGAGGTGATCAGTCGCAGCAGCGTGTTCAGGTCGTGACGCTGGCGTGGGCTGAGTACGTCGAGTGGGGGCACGGTGCTGAAGGCGAGGTCTTCCAGTGTTTGCCGGATGTGCTTGCCGGTGGCGGTCAAGGTGAGCAGACGTGCTCGCCGATCGGTTTGGTGCGGCTGCTTGCGAAGTAGGCCCTGAGACTCCAGACGGTCGACGGTTCCCGAAGTGTTGGACAGGTCCGCGCCCAATCGTGCCGACAGCTCCTTGAGGGTGAGGGGGTCGGCGAGTTCGCGCAGCACCTTCGCTTGCACCGGCGTCACGCCCGCCTGGGCTGTGGCTGCGGCGAAGTGGGTGCGCACCAGCCCCACCGCCTGCTGGAGGGCTTGGACCAGCTCGGCGTTGCTGGGGTTCTCGTCGGAGCCGGTCGGTTGCTGACTCATGTTTCTCACCGTAGCCGCGTCCCAAGACTTGGTGGTGGTTGACCACCATATCTCGCTGTGCATAAAGTAGTGGTAGACCACCACTATTTCGATCCAGCGCTCCCGGAACACAACCAACGCGAGAGGAACGCGCATGGACAAGCATTGCGTCGTTGTCACCGGAAGTACCCGCGGTCTCGGATTCGCTTTGGCCGATGCGTTTCTCGCGGCGGGCTGCGCGGTCGTGGTGTCGGGGCGAACCGAAACCGCGGTCGGCGAATGCATCGAGACGCTGCGCTCGACACACCCGAACGCAAGCGTCGCGGGTTTTGCGGCCGATGTCAGCCGAATCGAGGACGTCGAGTGCCTATTCGCTACCGCCACAGCCGCTTTCGGCCGCGTCGACCTGTGGATCAACAATGCCGGACTCGGCCGACACCCCGCACCTCTGGCCGAACTGACAGCGACGGAGATAGCCGACGTCGTAGCGGCGAATCTCACCGGCACCATGAACGGCTGCGTCGTCGCGCTAGCCGGAATGCGAAAGCAGCAGACACCCGGCCAGATCTTCAACACCGAAGGCTTCGGAAGTAACGGCATGAAGCGCAACGGCATGGCGGTCTACGGCGCCACCAAGCAGGCCATCCGCTATTTCACCCGCTCGATGATCAACGAGGTCGCAGGCGGTCCGATTTGCGTAGGCACCATCATTCCCGGCATCGTCGTCAGCGACATGCTGGCCGACCAATACCGCGCGGCCTCCCCCCGCAGACGCGAACTCTACTCAGCCTTCGCCGACCTACCCGAAACCATTGCGGCAGATCTCGTTCCACGGCTACTCGAAAACCAGGAACACGGGGCCGTCATTTCCTGGTTGTCACCGGCCGACATGATCGGACGGATGCTTCGATCCAAGTACAAGAAGCGCGGACTGTTGGCGGCACTTGATATTCCATCGGAGGACAGCGAGCGCGTCGGCAGTGGTGCTCCGGGTTCGACGAGGTCGTGATTCCGTTGAGAGCGACCTCCAATCGCCCCTGGTGGGAGCAAGTGATCGCGGACAAGGGTGAACCCAAGCGAGAAGGCCCCGCCACCAGTGCATTCGCGTGGGATGGGCTTTGTGTTGCGGCGGAGCGGCAGTCGCTCCGGGGTGGACCTGGGTATTTGGATGTGCCGTCATGAAATTGCAACGGCCTCAGTCCATTACGGGTGGACTGAGGCCGTTGGCTGTGGTCGGGGGGCTGTTACGGGGTGGGGTGGGTGAATTCACCGCACCGTACGTCCGCTGCGAAGGCATCCCACTCGCCGGGGGCGAATACCAGTGCTGGGCCGGTTGGGTTTTTCGAGTCGCGGACGCCGACTCTGCCTTCGGCGAGCCAGGCCACCTCGACGCATTGCGCGGCGCTTTCGCTGTAGCTGCTCTTGAACCAGGTCACCCTGGATAGGTCAACGTTCACCACGCTCGTGCTCCTTCGCCACCTGCCGCAGCAGGCTTCTGCTTTCTACCTCGCCTAGACAGGTGTCCTCGATGGCTGTAGCAAGCTCGACATAGTGCCGAACTTCGTCGGGCTTTTCGAGGTACACGTCCTGAGCAGCTCCGCCTTCTATGAATACCACGGTGGGTTCGACGGGTTCCCCTGTCGCGGTTCGGTCGAACTCGAGGATGATGAACGAGCCACGAGGTATTCCCCACGTCAGCCCTGCGCTGTACGGCTGTATTCGCAAGGTGATGTTGGGCCGCTTCGACATCTCGGCGAGGTGCCTCAGCTGAGCGGCCATGATTCTCGGGCTGCCGATCACCCGGTACAGCACCGAAACGTGTAGCAGAACGTTCAGGTGGACTGGATTCGTTCTACGAGTGACGAGGGCTTGTCGTTTCATTCGATGTTCGACGCGCCGGTCGACGTCATCGGGGCTGGTGAATCCGGGGAACGCGGCGATGATCGCTCGTGCATAGTCGCTGGTCTGGAGCAGGCCGGGAATCGTTTGCTCATGGTAGGTGGTGAGTCGCCGTGCTGCCGCTTCGAGCCCGACATACATGCTGAACGCGGTGCTGAAAAGACCGCCGTAAACGTGATACCAGCTCTTGGCTCGGGCTTGGGTCGCGAGATCGACTGCGGCGCGGGTATCTTCGCGTCCGACGTCGTACACCTCGCACAGCGCCTGCACATCCTGCCGCTGGACCTTCTGGATCTGTCCGGTCTCGATGCGCTGCAGCACGGCTCGCGATAGGTCGACCAATTTGGCGGCCTCGGCGATGGTGAATCCGGTTGCTTCGCGTCGATCACGAAGGAACCGTCCGAGCTGGCGGCGCGGCAGGGTTGACGATGGGCCATCCTCTTCGGTGCTGGTCACGGGGGTCTCCTGGAATCGAGTCATATCGGATCGGAAACTGGGCCTGTCTTCATCACGGAACCGAGTTCCGTTCTGGCGCTTTGGAGCAATCGCATTCGAGTTCTCGTTTCGGCTGGCCGCGAGCAGTTGCTGGTGCTGTGCTGTGGGCGGCGCTCGAGATGAGAACTGATGAGGCACGAGACCTGCTCGGCCGCCACCCACCATAATCCATCGACCGAAGGGGCGGAGCGATGATGAACAAGCAAGTGGCAGAACGAGATACCGGGCGATTCGACACGCCGAAAGCTGTCGGATTCGTGCGCGGTGACGTGTCCGGGCTCGCCGCACCACGGCATGCGAGCGCAGTGATGCAGCACGCCGGGCTACTGGGCTATCAGTACGTGTATACGATTCGGCCGCCGCAGGACACTGCCGATCCGATCGGGTACGCCCTCGGCATCGCGGCCGGGCTCGGTGTGGCCGCGATCGTGGTCTACGACCTGGCGCAGGTCGATGATCAACCGGCGCGGGTCTGTGAGGACTTCGATCTCGAAACCGTCTGTCCCGCAACGACCTGGGCGCGGGCCGCGCACCCAGCGATTGAGACGGGGGCGGCCTGATGCGCGAGGACACGATCGTCACGCCGCCGAGGGTTTGCGGACAGGCCGATATCGAGTTGGCGCACGAGCAGATGCGCACGCATCGCGCCTGCCGGATCGGGCGGTGCGTGTGGAAGGCGGCGGCGTATTACACGCTGGTCGATGCGGGTCGACTTGCGCCACAGTCGTTGACGCCGCGTGAGCGTGCCGCCGCGAGGAGGCTCGAGTTCCCACCGCTCGACAGCCAGGTGCATGTGGGCGGTGGGCCGACGTTGCGAACCCTGCGTGAGGTGCTGGACAAACTCAACGAACTAACGATCCCTGGCGCGGACGGCGGTGGCCACGGGTAGTCGGCCCCGGATGAGCGAGCATCGCACCGAGGTGGACGGCTGGCAGGCGATCTGGCGGATCGAAAAATGCTGCATTCGAATGATGTTGGTGCGCAATCTATCCGAATCGACGCCGCTGATGTCTGTGCTGAGCCCGGCTGCCGCGCCGGATCTGGTGCAGGTCCGCGACCGTTTCCCGGAACTGGCGCGGTTGTGGGATGCGGTG
>NZ_BDAZ01000069.1 GCF_001612725.1 Nocardia anaemiae NBRC 100462
CCGCCTGCGCGGGCGACGGGGTACGTGGACCCGGACGCGGACCGCCGCCTGCGGCGGGCTTCGCGGACGGAGTGCTCGATGCGGGGCCGGGCCGTGACCCGGACTTCGCTGTGCCGTTGGTCGGCGCGGACTTCCCCGCCACCGACTCGCGCAGTCGACGTGCGACGGGTGCTTCCACCGTCGAGGACGCCGACTTCACGAACTCGCCCTGCTCCTTGAGCGTTGCGAGTAGTTCTTTGCTTGTGACACCGAGTTCTTTGGCCAACTCGTGCACGCGGGCCTTGCCTGCCACTGCTCTCCTCACTGAGAGGTCGAGCAGTATCTCCGCCTGGGAAAGGCGGGCCCGCACGACCTCGGGTTATCTCCGATGGACGTTCATCGTTGGTGCTTCACGGTGTGCTCATGAGTGCTCGTGCCTGTTCTCGAGGTACTTCTCCAGGGCTGAGATATCCAGTTTTCCGGACACTCGTAGTGCTCTGCCGAATGCTCGGCGTCGTTCTGCCGTGTGCAAACAAACCGAAACGGGGTGCAGCCAGGCACCCCGTCCGGGAAGTCTGCGCCGCGGATCGGGAACTATCGCAACAACCTCGGAACCGTCACCGGTCTCACAGTCCTGCGCCACGATCCGCAACAGATCGACGGCCAACTCGCGCTTTCGGCACCCGATGCACGTCCGCACCGGAGCCGATCGACGTCGGTGCGCCGGGGCCAGCTCGGTAGTGCGTTCGAACAAAGGAACCGAAGGCTCGCGTTGAACCTGAGACCACTCTACCGCTGTCCCGCTCGGAACACCGAACCCCGCCCCTTCCGAAGTTACGAACCTGTCATCCGGCGGGCCCGATTCGCGGGAATCGGTCAACTCCGATGCGCCTCCGTCCGCACACTGCCGCTGCCCGCATCCGGGGTGGCATCGCTGCGGATATCGATCCGCCAACCGGTCAGGCGGGCCGCCAACCTGGCGTTCTGCCCTTCCTTGCCGATCGCGAGTGAGAGCTGGAAGTCGGGCACGACCACGCGGGCGGCGCGGGCTTCCGGATCCACGATCGTGACCGATACAACTTTCGAGGGCGAGAGCGCATTCCCGACGAAGGTCGCCGGATCATCGGCGTAATCGATGATGTCGATCTTCTCCCCCGCCAGTTCGCTCATCACATTGCGCACGCGCTGTCCCATCGGGCCGATGCACGCGCCCTTGGCATTGACGCCGGGCACGGTGGTGCGCACCGCGATCTTGGAGCGGTGTCCGGCCTCGCGCGCGACCGCGACGATCTCCACCGAACCGTCGGCGATTTCGGGCACCTCGAGTGCGAACAGTCGGCGCACCAGATTCGGATGGGTGCGCGAGAGGGTGATCTGCGGGCCACGCGGGCCACGAGAGACCCCGACGACGTAGCACTTGATGCGGTCGCCGTGCTCATAGCTTTCGCCGGGCACCTGCTCGGCTGGCGGGATCAGTCCCTCGGTGCCGTGCAGTTCGCTGCCGATGCGCACCACGACGGTGCCGCGGGCATTGGCGCGGGCATCGCGCTGCACCACACCGCCGACGATGTCACCCTCATGGGTGGAGAACTCGCCGAAGGACTTCTCGTTCTCGGCATCACGCAGCCGCTGCAGCACCACCTGGCGCGCGGTGGTCGCGGCGATCCGGCCGAAACCCTCTGGGGTGTCGTCCCATTCGGAGATGACATTGCCGTCGGCGTCGAGTTCACGGGCCATCACCCGGACCACGCCGGTCTTCTGGTTGATATCGATGCGCGCGTTCGGCTGGTGGCCCTCGGTATGGCGGTAGGCCGTGAGCAGTGCCGACTCGATCGCGGAGATCACGGTCTCGATCGAGATCCCTTTATCGGCGACAATCGCGCGCAGGGCTTCGATTTCGATGTTCATTCCACGATCCCTTCGGTCGGCGAATCGGACGCTTCTAGTGATTCGGTTGGTACATCGGTTGTTCCTCGGACATCGGCGGTGGGGTCCACCGCTTCCTCTTGACCCGGCCGCGGACGGCCGGGCGCGACTCCGCCCGCGAGTTCCAGTTCCCGCGCGCCGGGCGGGTTGAATTCCACCTGAACGACCGCCTCGGCGATATCGGCCAGCGGGATCGTCACCCGGTGCGGCTTGTTCTTCCCGCCGAGCACCAGCGCCACCGCGTCATCGGTGAGGACACCGACCCTGGCCTCGAACTTGTCCGATGACTTCGGATCCGGCGACGGCGCGCCGGTGCGTAGCTTGATCCGGACCTTGCGGCCCTGGGCGCGGCGCCAGTGCCGGTCGGCGGTGAGCGGGCGATCGATGCCGGGGCTGGTCACCTCGAGCAGATAGGGCGTCTCGCCGAAATCGCCCGCACTGTCGAGGCCCTCGGAGAGTTCGGCGCTCAGTCCGGCGATGGCGTCGAGATCGGAAGCGGCATCGCTGTCGACGATCACCTTCACCCGAGCCTGGGCATCCACATGCTTGCCCGCCGTCGAGATCTCGACACCCTCGAGGTCGAATCCTCGGCGCTCGACGAGTCCAGCAACGAGCTGGCTCACCCTTTCCTCGGTCGGCATGGGCATGTGGGGCGGCTCCTGGTTCAGTTGTCAGACGGCTGATCTTTTCGAGCGACCTGCAAGCAGTCGCTAGCGGAAAAAATTCTCTACCGGAGATCTAGCGTAACGCGCCTCGAGAGTGTAATGGACAAGCGGCCTCGAGCAAGTTTCCTGGCCACGCGCCCGCGACACGGCGCGGCGGGTCCCGCACCGACCGCGCGGTAGACGCATGGTCGGCCGAGCCCCGCGAATCTGGCACGATGGTGCCGTGCCAATCCGCCTCCCCGCCCCGCCGCGCGCCGAGTGCACTTCCGGCATCCCCATCGACCGGCAGCAATCCCAGCACGGTCGCACCGGCATCGTCGACCGCCGCACCGCGTTGCGGCTGGCGGGCGGCTCGACCGTGGGTGTGCTAGCCGTCGGCGCGGTGGCCGGATGCACGGACAAGACGGTGTATCAGCCCGATCCGCTTGCCGCACAAGAGGTCCTGGCGCGCGCCGATGCCGCGGCCGCGACGGCAGCGATCGCGGTGACGCCGCAGCGACATGCCGAATTGACCGTCATCGCGAACGAACGCACGGCGCACGCGGATGCGCTGCGTGCCGAAATCAACCGTGTGATCGGCGTTTACGGTGATGGCACCACGCCGGTGCACCGCACCCAAGAACCGACCCCATCCGCTTCGGGCACCTCCCCGGCGGCGTCCGGCGGATCCGCATCGCCCACCACGCCGCCGAGTATCGATGAGTTGCGCACGCGGCTGGCCAAGTCACAACAGTCCGCGGGTGATCTTGCTCGCACCCAATCCGGTTATCGCGCAGGACTGTTGGCCTCGATCAGCGCGTCATGCGCGGCGCAGGCGGGGGTTTTGCTGGCATGACTCGTGCCGGACACCACGCTCGGTCCGAAGCCGGGCACGCGAACACGACCGACTCCGCACACCGTGCGCACGATACAACTCCCCCAGGCAGAGATGAGCGCATGACCGAAGCCGGACGCCAAGCCCTGCTCGACTATATGGGCGCGAAGACAACCGACCCCGCATGCCGAGCGGTGGCGCCTTCCACGCGCACGGTCGACCACATCCAGACAGGGATGCGCGCATGACCGAAGACGAACGCCAAGCCCTGCTCGATGCCTTGCGCGCCGAGTACGCGGCGGTGTACGCCTACGGCGTGATCGCGGCCTACGCCTCCGCGGAACGATCCCGCTTGGTCGCGCAAGACACCGCTGCCCACCGTGCCCGCCGCGATACCACCATTGATGCGTTGAAGACGGCCGGAGTCGCGGTGCCGCCGCCGGACGCGGCGTACACCACGCCGTTCCTGGTGAACGATCCGATCCCGGCGGCGAACCTGGCCGTCACGGTGGAAACCGACACCGCCGTCGCCTGGCGCGCGGTCGTCGAGAACGGCAACTCCGAATCCCTGCGCCGAATGGGCGTCGACGCACTGACCGAATGCGCATTGCGACTGGCCACCTGGCAAGCCATCCTCGGCGCAAACCCGCCCACCACTGCCTTCCCCGGCAAGGCCTAACCGCCTCGCTGAGCGCCGCGCACGGATTCGTCAACGCAAATTCGTGCGCGGCGCGTCAGTTCCGCGGCGCAGAACCGTGCGCGGCGGTGGCCGATGCGAATAACTATGGGCGCATTTCGTAGGTGCCGTCGTAGGCGGCGACTTCGGCCCAGACCCGGTCGAAGCGGGGACCGTCGGCGACCGGCGGGCGTAAGGCGGAGGCGGCCCAGGCCTGCTGGTCGGGGGTGGCGGAGGGCTTGCCGTAGAGGGTGGTGGCGTGGCCGTTGAAGTCGCGGATCTGGAAGTCGAAGATCTGCTCGACGATGTCGCGGTCCAGGCCGGTGATGGCGGCCTGCTCCAGGATCAGCTGGCCGTAGACCACCAGGGAGAACAGGTGGCCGATGGTCAGCATGAAGTCCAGGTCCTTCTGCTGGTCGGCATCGGGTGCGGCCGTGGTGAGCAGGGTGCGCAGAGCTTGGGCCTGTTCGTAGAAGCGCGCGACATTCGGCAGGTCGGCGTGCTTTTCGTAGACCGGGGTCCAGTCGGCGAACTGCACCTTGCCCGCGCCACGGGCCGGACCCTGTCGGAAGAAGAACTCGTCGTCGGCCGCATCGACGCGGGTGCCGATCTCCGGGTAGTCCTTCGGATTGAACAGGTAGTTCGGCATGAATTTCAGGATCTGGCCGACGTTGACGTGCACCGTGCCCTCGAGCCGTGGCAACGTGCCGATATAGCGCGCGACCTGCGCGAAGTAGGTGTTCTTCTCGAATCCCTTGGCGGCCAGCACATCCAGCAGCAGCGTCATGACGGTCTCGCCCTCGGAGGTCACCTTGGACTTGGTCATCGGGTTGAACAGTAGGTAGCGGCGGTCCTCGAGGCTGGCGCTGCGGAAATAGTCGACGGCGCGGTCGCTGAACAGCTTCATCGCGACGATGCGCGCGTACGCATCCACGAAATTCGTTCGCACATGCGGGAATTCGGTGACGGCCTTGCCGTACAGAATGCGGTTGTTGGAGTGCGTGATGGCCTCGTAGAACGAATGCTCGACCATGCCGATGCTGCCGTGGCACAGGTTGAACTTGCCGACATTGACGGTGTTCAGCGCGGCGGAGAAGGCCTCCGGACCGGTGGACAGGATATCGGCGGCGGTCACCGGGTAGTCGTGCAGCGCGAAGGTGCTCACATACAGCTGACCGTGGATGACATTGTCGATCAGCTCGTAATTGTCGTGGCGGCTGTCGGCGGCGAACCACACATAGCCGTCCGCGCCTTCGATATCGGCGCGGCGGGAGAATACCGACACCATCGACGCGACATTTCCATTGCCGATGTAGTACTTGACACCATTGGCGCGGAACAGGATTCCGGCCTCGGCATCCGCACTGCCCGGTTCGGTCGGCGTCAGGATCAGATCGGTGTTGTAGATGTCGGCACCGTGGTCGCGCTCGGACAGACCGAATGCCATCACCTGGCCGTCGGCGAGATCGGCGGCCGCGCGCTTCTTGGCGTCCTCGTTATCGCTCTGCCAGATCGGGCCGAGGCCGAGGATGGTGACCTGCTCGGCGTACCAGTACGCGAGACCGTAGAAGCCGAAGATTTCCGACAGCGCCGCATTGCGCGCACCGTCCCACCGCCGGTTCGCGTCACCGTCGGCGTAGGCGGCCGGGGTCAGGAAGGTCGCGAACAGGCGCTCCTTCTTGACGAACTCGAGGAAGTCCGAGACCCAGACCGCATCCGCGTCATCGGCCAGCAGCTGCCGCTTGCCCCGCGACTCGAACCACTCGATGGTGGCCTTCAACAGCCGCCGCGTCTCGGCGTCGAACTGCTTCGGGTCATAGTTGGTGGGGTTGAACAACAACGCGTCGGTGCTCGTCATGCCGCTAACTTACCAGCGGGTAACAGCAGTCAGGAGGGGGTCCGGGATAACCGCGCGCCACGAATCATGCCTACGGAACCGTAGGTCGGGAAGAATGCGAGAAGCCCGATCGACTGTGCTCAGTCAACCGGGCTTCCCACTGGTTATCGAAGGCCGAAGCTACTGCCCGCCGCGGACCTGCGCGAGCACGGATTCGACCACCGAATCGGCCGCGACCTCGTTGGATTCGCCGGTGAAGCGGTCGCGGATCTCGACCTTGCCCTCGGCCCAGCCGCGCCCGACGACCACGACCAGCGGGACGCCGATCAGCTCGGAATCCTTGAACTTCACACCGGGCGAGGCCTTGCGGTCGTCGAGGACGACGTCGAGTCCGGCCGTATCCAGCAGCGCCGCAACCTGTTCGCCGCCCGCACGCGAGGAGTCGTCCTTGTTCGCGATCACCACGTGCACATCGAACGGCGCGACCTCGCGCGGCCAGCGCAGGCCCTTCTCGTCATGCTGCTGCTCAGCGATCACCGCGACCATGCGGGAGACGCCGATGCCGTAGGAGCCCATGGTGAGCCGCACCGGCTTGCCGTTCTCGCCGAGCACATCGACCTCGAACGCGTCGGTGTACTTATTGCCCAGCTGGAAGATGTGGCCGATCTCGATGCCGCGCGCGGACACCAGGACGCCGCGCCCGTCGGGTGAGGGATCGCCGTCACGCACCTCGGCGGCCTCGATGGTCCCGTCGGGCGTGAAATCGCGGCCCGCGACCAAGGCGACGACGTGCTTGCCCGGCTCGTCGGCGCCGGTGATCCAGCTGCTTCCGGTGCCGATGCGCGGGTCGACGAGGTAGCGAACACCATTGGCCTGCAAGGCCTTCGGGCCGATGTAGCCCTTGACCAGGAACGGGTTGGCGGCGAAATCGGCCTCGGTGAGCAGCTCCACCTCGGCGGGTTCGACCGCGGCGGCGAGGCGCTTGTCGTCGACTTCGCGATCGCCCGGGATGCCGATGCCGAGCAGTTCGGTCTTACCGTCCGGGTGGCGCAGCTTGACCATGATGTTCTTCAGGGTGTCGGCCGCGGTGACGGGACCGGCGGAGATGCCCGCGCTGTTTGCCCAGTCCACCAGCGTCGCGATGGTGGGGGTGTTCGGGGTGTCGTGTACGACGGCCGCGGGCAGACCCTCGATGGGCCGCGCTTCGGCAGCGGGCGTGACCACCGCTTCCACATTCGCGGCGTAGCCGGATTCCCGGCACACCACATAGGTGTCCTCGCCGACCGGACTGTCCGCGAGGAATTCCTCCGACGCGCTGCCGCCCATCGCACCCGAGGTGGCCGCGACGATGACGTACTTGACCATGAGCCGGTTGAAAATCCGCTGGTAGGCCTCGCGATGCGCGTTGTAGCTCGCCTGCAGTCCGTCCTCGTCGAGATCGAAGGAGTAGGAGTCCTTCATGATGAATTCGCGCCCGCGCAGGATGCCCGCGCGGGGACGCTCCTCATCGCGGTATTTGGTCTGGATCTGGTAGAGCGTGACCGGCAGATCCTTGTACGAGCTGTATTCACCCTTCACAGTGAGCGCGAAAAGCTCCTCGTGCGTGGGCCCGAGCAGATAGTCCGCCCCCTTGCGGTCCTGCAGCCGGAACAGGCCGTCGCCGTATTCGGTCCACCGGTTGGTGGTCTCGTAAGGCTCGCGCGGCAGCAGCGCTGGCAGCGAGATCTCCTGCGCGCCGATGGCATTCATCTCTTCCCGCACGACCTGCTCCACCCGCCGCAGCACCCGCAGGCCCAGCGGCAGCCAGGAATACACACCGGGGGCGATGCGCCGCACATATCCGGCGCGGACGAGGAGTTTGTGACTGGGCACCTCCGCGTCGGCGGGATCGTCGCGCAGGGTACGCAGGAACAGGTGGGAGAGGCGGGTGATCACGGAACGACAGGGTAGTCGCTGGCCGGGCGATGTCTGCAAGGCATTAGCCCATTTCGGCCTGAGCGAGTCTCTCCGTGGTTACCCGAGCCACCGCGCCGAGCCCCGCACCGTCCACGACCGCACCTCGCACACGACAGTTCGCCCATCGCATCGCGCAGATTATTCGTTGCCTGCCACGATCCGCGAGATCACCCGATACCCCTCGATGCTCGGCTCCGTCATACGCGTTTGCCCAGTGTCGATAGTTCACTCGCCGCGCTCGCTTTCCACGTGACTAGCGCTCGGCCCTGCAGAGACCGAGCGATGCCCGGATGTCTCGACAGCTCACCAGCTGACATTCGCTCACGCGGTGCCGCACCCGCTCCCACCGGCGCCGCCGCCATCTGAACCCAGCTCCGCCACAACCGGCCGACGCTCGGCTATGCCGACAGCTCATCAGCTGACGCTCGCTCACGCGGTACCGCATCCACTCGCGCTGGTGCCGCCCCCATCTTCGCGCTCGACTCAGCCACAACCGGGCGACGCTCGGCTGCGCCGACAGCCGTAGGGCTCGACTCCGCCGTAACCAAGCGACGCCGCTATGCCGACGGCTCACCAGCTGACGCTCGCTCAGGCAGTACCGCATCACTCGCTGGTGCCGCCCCATCTTCGCGCTCGGCTATGTCGAGAGCCCCACCAGCTGACATTCACTCACGCAGTACCGCATCCCCTAGTGCTGGCGCGCCCCCTTCTTCGGCTCGACTCCGCCACAACCGAGCGACGCTGCTATGCCCGACGGCTCACCAGCTGAAGCTCGCTCAGGCAATACCACATCCACTCGCCGTGCCACCCCCATCTGCAGGCAGCTCAGCCAAAACCGAGCGACGCTCGGCGATGCCGACAGCTCACCAGCTGATATCCACTCAGGCAGTACCGCATCCACTCGCCGGTACCGCCGCCTTCTCGACGCTCAGCTCCGCCACAACCGGGCGACGCTCGGTGATGCCGACAGCTCACCAGCTGACGTTCGCTCACGCGGTACCGTATCCGCTCGTGCTGGTGCTGCTGCCTCCTTCCGAAACCAAGTCCGATGGTGGAACCGATGTGCCGCTGGAGCTGGAATCGCTGGCGATGCCGCAGCTCACGGCGGTGCGCGACCGGCTAATCGACGAGGTCGTCAAGCTGGCCGCCGATCCGGACGCCTCGCGCGCGGTGCTCGGGCTCGGCAAGGGGGCCGATACCGAGATCGCGCGCAATTCGACCTTGCGCACCTCCGCCACCCGGCCCGCGCTGGAGCGCTACACCGGCGTGCTCTATGACGCACTGGATGTCCGCTCCTTCACCAAGGTCCAACGCGCCAAGGCCTATGCCCGCCTCGGCATCGGCTCCGCACTGTTCGGGGCTGTCCGCGCCGATGACCTCATCCCCGCCTACCGGCTCTCTGGCGGTTCGAAACTTCCCGGCCTTCCGACGCTTTCCGCCATCTGGCGCGATGTCCTGCCCGACGCACTGGTCGCCGAGGCCGCCGGTGAACTCGTCATCGACCTGCGCTCGGGCACCTACCAACAGCTCGGCCGCATTCCGGAGGCCATCACCGCCAATGTCCTCACCGAACACCCCGACGGCTCCCGAACTGTGGTGAGCCACTTCAACAAACACCACAAGGGCCTGCTCGCCCGCGCATTGGTACTCACCCGCGCCGAACCCACCGACATCCGCGCCGTAGCCCGTATCGCCACCAAATCGGGCCTGCGCACCGAAATAGCCTCCCCCACCGAACTCCTCATCATCACCTGAGCTGTCGCATAGCGAGTGAGACCCTCACACAGGGTATGAGCTATGCGCTATGCCCATCGCCTATGCGACGGGTTCGAAGCTGTGCGGGAGGGCGGTCAGATGCGTTGGACGGGGTGCCAGGTGCCGATGCGGGGGTGGTTGCGGGCCAGGTCGGCGGCGCGCGCGAGGCGGGTTCGCCAACGGTCCTGGCGGTCCAGATCCCGCCAGATCCAGCGGATCACGATCCAGCCGAGGGCGCGTAGGGCGTCTTCGCGGATCTTTTCGGCGATTACCGTGGATTCCGCCGAACCGTGCTGAATATTGCTGCGGTACTTGACCATTCCATCGAACTCACCGACCACTCCCAACGTCGGAAACAGGAAATCGACTCGGGCGACGAATGTGCCGTCGGCATCCAGGATCGTGGGCTGCAGCTCCGGTGCGGGAAATCCGAAGGCGCACAACCCGATCCGGCTTCGTGATTCCCCCGGACTCTCGGCACGGCCGTCGAGGAATTCGACCACCCGTCGGGCTGCCGGACATCCGGGGCGACCGGCGGCCCGCGATAGTTGTTGGGCCAGTTCGGATCGAGTGGTCGCCGCATGGTGCAACGCGGCGTCACCGATGACGACGGCCTGTTCGAACGGCACCGTCCGTGCCAGATCAATGACGGTGCGCGCCACAGTCGTCACCCGAAGGTCGCCGACCTGAACGACCTCGTCCGGCTCGACTGATGTTGCGTGCACCACGATGCGGGGGCCGGTGCGGGCCCCTGACGCGCGGTTGCGCGTCATATGGACCCGTGTCAACGGAAGCGCCCATATCGGCAGTCCATGCGCGACCGCCGCGGAAACATGACTGACCACCGCGGCAGCGCTCGCACCAGCCGTAACCCCGCCGATCAGCAATAGATGCCGCTGCTCCGCGCTGAGCGCGCCCACATCCACCGCCCGCGCATACTGCCCGCGACAGACCCGCTGCCACCCGGGCCCACTCAGCTCATGTGCCGCCAAACCAGCCGCCAACGCAGCATGCCGTGAAATCGTCCTGGGTACATTCACACCCCCGATGCTGCCCAGCCCTCACCCCCGCCCAAAAGCCCCAACTCCCGAAATGTGCATAACTCGGGCCCTGTGCATAACTCCGCCCACCAGAGCGGAATCACGCTGCCGCATACCTTTTCGCGACCTCGCACAGGCTATAGCCTGTGCGAGGTGCCCGATGGTTATGCGATGCCCGATTTGGGCGGCTAGCGGGTGGCGGCGGCGAGGGCGGTGCGGATCTTTTCGGCGGGAGCGGGGGCGGCGGGGTGCTCCCAGAAGGGGAGGGCTTCGGCGTAGGGGTCGCCGTAGACGGGGGTGTTCACCTGGGAGCGCCAGCTTTCGGTAAGAGGGCCCGCGTCGACAATGTCGTAGCCGAGGGTGTCGAGTAGTTCCGCGGCGGCCTTTTTCGCGTCGACGTCGTCGCCTGCGATGGGGAGGGCCGAACGGTCGGGCGCACCGGAGGGGCGGGCCAGGGCGGCCAGATGCGGATAGAAGATGTTGTTGAAGGCCTTGACGACCTTCGAGGTCGGCAGGTGGCGCTGAAGCAGTTCGCTGCTGGTGGCGGTGCCGTCCTCGAGTTCGGGGAAGATGCCGTCACGGTCCGGGTAGTAGTTGTTGGTGTCGATGACGACCTTGCCCGCCAGCGGCTCCACCGGGACCTGCCGGTAGTTCTTCAACGGCACGGTGACCACGACGATGTCACCGGCCGCGGCCGCCTCCGCTGCGGTGGCGGCGCGTGCCCGCGGCCCGAGCTCGGCCACCAACTCCGCCAGCGTCTCGGGCCCCCGTGAATTACTGACCACGACATCGAGCCCGGCCGCGACGGCCAACCGCGCCAGCGTGCCGCCGATGTTCCCGCTACCGATCAATCCAAGCGTTGTCATGCCCCACCCAACCGAGGCGGCACCACGATTGTTCCCGCCGCCGTTGGATGCATCCCCTCAGCGAAGAACTCGCGATACGCCCGAGTGACCGGTCTGCGCATCCCGGACACATCCCCCACACGAAAAACTCGGATCCGCGCATGGTGATCGCTCTGTGCATCCTGGACACGTCCCGCGGGAAAGACTCGGATGCGTCGGGGATCGCTCGTGCATCCCGAACACGTCCCACGCCAAAACACAGATGCGCCGGGAGATCAAGCTGCGTACCCCAGACACATCGCGCACGCGAAAAACTCGCATCCACCTGCGCGCCCTCGCGAAAATCTCACACATCCCCAACACGAAACCCGGATGCGCGCCGAGTGATCGGTCTGTCCATCCTGGACACGTCCTACGCGCGGAAAACAGATGCGCCGGGAGATCGAGCTGTGCACTCCAGACACATCGGCCGCGAAAACTCGCATCCAGCGGGGTAGTCAGTCTCAGCACCCCAGACACGCCCCACGCGAAAACTCGGATGCGTGCGCGATGAACGGTCTGTAGTGTTTGGCGCGCGGCGGGGGAGATTCGAAATGCAGGGCCGCACAAGGAATGTGACGGCGTCGAGGGCGCCCGGGGAGGTAATCGATGACGAAATTGAATCAGATCATCGCGGTGGAGAAGGGCGTCAAGAGCGGCGCGCTGCGCGAATTGGCGGAGACCCAGAGTCAGCTGCAGAAGCCGGGGCTGCTGTCCGGTATCGCGCGCACCTATCAGCCGAAAGATGAAGAGGGCGAACAGCTTCCCCCGGAGTCGACGCGGGTGCAGGTGAAGTCCGAGGAGGTGTTGCGCCAGACGGCCGCGACGCTGACCCGGCTGTTCGATGTGACGGCGACCAAAGACTGGGCGAACTGCGAGGCCAAGGCCGACGTCCGCGTCGACGAGGAGACCCTGCTGCCCGCCGTACCGGTGTCGTACCTGCTGTTCCTGGAGAAGCAGCTGGCCGACCTGCATACCTTCGTCAAGAAGCTGCCGGTGCTCGACGCCGCCGAGTCCTGGGCGTTCGACGATTCGTCCGACACCTGGCGCACCGACGCCGTGCGCACCATCCGCACCAAGAAGGTGCCGCGCAACCACGTCAAGGCCGAGGCGACCGAGAAACACCCGGCGCAGGTCGAGGTGTACTACGAGGACATCGCCATCGGTTATTGGACCACGGTGAAGTTCTCCGGTGCGCTGCCCGCGCGCCGGGTCAACGAGTTGGTCGAGCGCATCGAAAAGCTCCAGCAGGCAGTCAAATTCGCCCGCGAGGAGGCCAACGGAAGCCAGGTCACCGACCGCAAGACCGGTGACGTGATCTTCCGCTACCTCTTCCGCTGAACCGGTCGAGGGCGAACAATCGCCCCCGACCCCACAGACTCCCCCGCCGCGTGCGGGGGAAGCGCAAGAGCACAAACTCAAACTGAAGACAAGCCTGAAGACACGGTGACAGTGCGGGTTCGAGTCCCGCTCCGGGCACAGGCCCGGATAGCCCAATCGGCAGAGGCAGCCGGAATCTCAGTCTCTCGCTCCAGATTGAGCATTCGCCGCCGAACACCCGATCACGAGGAGCGGACGCAATCGCGACGAGATACGGGTTCAAATCCTGTTCTTCCAGCCACAATGGAAGATGGTCTAATCGCATGACACGTCGTAGTGAGTTTGATCCGATCCCACCGACCCGGTGCGCGAATTTGGGTGGCACCAAGGAACCCGGGGGCAGGCTACGCCCTCGGGTTCCCTTGCCTCCCAGATATTCCGGCCATACCAGTAAGAGCCCCGACAGTTCCGTACAGGTGCGCGGCCGGTCTTGGACGTATCCGGCAAGTTACCCATGTTCTCGCGAAACCATCTGTCCGTAGGCAGAATCGTCAGGCGGTGTGCCCGTCGGCGACAGTCAGTGCACGATCGAGGATGTCCAGTCCCTCCTTGGCCTCGGCCTCGTCGATGACGCACGGCGGAACGACATGCAGCCGGTTGAAGTTGACGAACAGCAGCAGGCCCGCCGCCTTGGCCGCGGCGACCGTTTCGGTCATGGCCGGTCCGGTGCCGCCGTACGGAGCGAGCGGTTCGCGAGTTCTCCTGTCCCGCACCAGTTCCAGCGCCCAGAACACACCGACCCCGCGCACATCACCGACGCTGGGGTGACGTTCGGCGAGTTCGCGCAGACCTGGCCCGAGGACGCGGGTGCCGATTTCGGCGGCGTTCTGCACGATCCGCTCGTCCCGCATCGCGTTGATGGTCGCGACCGCGGCGGCCGTCGCCAGCGGATGACCAGAATAGGTCAGCCCACCCGGATAGGGACGATCATCGAAGGTCGCCGCGATGGCCGGGCTGATCGCGACACCGCCGAGCGGCACATAACCGGAGTTCACGCCTTTGGCGAAAGTCAGCAGGTCGGGGACGACGCCATCGAAATGTTCTATGGCGAACCACTTTCCGGTGCGCCCGAACCCCGACATCACCTCATCGGCGATGAAGACGATGCCGTAGTTGTCGCACAACGCCCGGACACCCGCCATATACCCGTACGGCGGAACCATGATTCCCGCCGTACCGGGAATGGATTCGAGCACGATCGCCGCGATCGTGTCCGGTCCCTCGAAAACAATGGTCTGCTCCAGATGCGCCAAAGCCCGTTCAGCTTCCTCGGTTTCGGTGGCGGCATGGAATTGCGAGCGGTACCGGAAGGGACCGAAGAAGTGGACCACGCCGCTATTGCCGTGGTCGTTGGGCCAGCGCCGCGGATCGCCGGTGAGGTTGATCGCGGTCTCGGTGCCGCCGTGGTACGAGCGGTAGCGCGAAAGTACCTTGTAGCGGCCGGTGTGCAGGCGTGCCAGCCGAACCGCGTGTTCGACGGCGTCGGCGCCGCCATTGGTGAAGAAGATCTTGTCGAGCTCGCCAGGGGTTCGCTCGGCGATCAGCCGGGCCGCCTCGGAGCGGGCATCGTTGACGTGCTGCGGTGCGACGGTGCACAGCTTTGCGGCCTGCTCCTGCACCGCGGCGACGACTTTCGGATGTTGGTGCCCGATATTGGTGTTCACCAGCTGCGAGGAGAAATCCAGCAGGCGATTGCCGTCGCCGTCCCATACGTAGCAGCCCTTGGCCGCGGTGATGGTTATAGGTGTGCGGTGTGCCTGCGCGGACCACGAGTGGAATACGTGGCGGCGGTCGAGCTCGTAGGCGCGGTCGGCGGCCTGCCGGGCGAGTTCGGGCGCCGATGCATTCGGGAGGGTCATCGAATTCTCCTGCATAGCTATTTGTTCTGCGGGAATCCGAGTTCGAGTCCGCCGTGGCTTGGATCCAGCCAACGCGACGTGACGGCCTTACCCCGGGTGAAGAAGTGCAGGCCCTCGGTGCCGTGCGCATGCGAATCGCCGAACAGTGAGTTCTTCCAGCCGCCGAAGCTGTAGTAGGCCATCGGAACCGGAATCGGCACATTGATGCCGACCATGCCGACCTCCACCTCATTGTGGAAGCGCCGGGCGGCGCCACCGTCATTGGTGAAGATGGCGGTGCCGTTGCCGTAGGGATTGGCATTGACGAGTTCGAGCGCCTGGTCGTAGCTGTCGACGCGCACCACCGACAGGACCGGCCCGAAGATTTCGTCGGTGTAGACACTCATCTCGGTGCCAACATGATCGAGGATCGTCGGCCCGAGCCAGAATCCATCCGCCGCGCCATCGGCCTGGACGCCACGACCGTCGAGAACGACACTGGCACCGGCAGATTCGCCTGCATCTATATATGCAGCGACGCGATCGCGATGCTCGCGGGTCACCAGCGGACCCATATCGGTATCGCGGGCACCGTCACCGGTCCTGATGGTCTTGGCCCGCTCGGTGATCTTGGCGACCAGCTCGTCGCCGACCGAACCAACCGCCAGCACCACACTGATCGCCATGCAGCGCTCCCCTGCCGAGCCGAATCCGGCGTTCACAGCGGCATCGGCGGCCAGATCCAGATCGGCATCGGGCAGGACCACCATGTGGTTCTTGGCGCCGCCGAGCGCCTGCACGCGCTTACCGCTGGCGGTGCCGCGCTGGTAGACGTACTTCGCGACGGGTGTGGAGCCGACGAACGAGACGGCCTTGATATCCGGATTGTCGAGCAGTTCGTCGACCGCGACCTTATCGCCCTGGAGCACATTGAAAACCCCTGCGGGCAAACCGGCTTCATGCCACAGCTCGGCGAGCCACAGCGACGAGGACGGATCCTTCTCACTGGGCTTGAGCACCACGGTATTCCCGGCCGCGATCGCGATCGGGAAGAACCACATCGGCACCATTGCCGGAAAGTTGAACGGCGATATCACCGCGACCGGGCCCAGCGGCTGGCGGATCGAGAAGATATCCACCTTCGTCGAGGCATTCTCGGTGAATCCGCCCTTGATCAAATGCGGGACACCGCAAGCGAATTCGACTACCTCCAGGCCGCGGTTCACCTCACCGAGCGCATCCGAACGCACCTTGCCGTGTTCGGCGGTGATCAGCTCGGCGAGTTCTTCCTTGCGCTCGTTGAGCAGTTCACGAAATCGGAACAGGATCTGCGTGCGCCGCGCCAGTGAGGTGTCGCGCCAGTCCGGGAACGCCGCCTTGGCCGATGCGATCACCGCCCTGGCATCCTCGATATCTGCCAGGGCGATCTGCCCGGTCACCACCCCGGTCGCCGGATTCGTCACCGGCGCGGTCGCCGAGCTCGTGCCCGCGAACGGTTTGCCGTCGAGCCAGTGCGCGATCGTCTGCATATCTCCTCGATTCGATGCTGAGCGCCGGATGGTGTCGTGGTTCCGACTCTGCACCATCGAGACCCGATTTCCGCCCGACGTTCTGTATTCGATATCGGATTTCCTATTACGATTCGTCGGATGCTGCTCTCTGTCGCCGATGTGCTGGCCATGCCGGTCGTGCGCGCGGGCGAGCCGGAGGTCGTCGGTGCGGCCGCGCTGGATCGGCCGGTGCGGTGGGTGCACGTCAGCGATCTGCCGGATGTCGCCGAATTGCTGGTCGGCGGTGAGCTGATGCTGACCACGGGCTTGGCCCTGACCGGCAGCGACGAGTCGACGGTCACATATCTGAATTCGCTGACCGCCGCAGGGGTGGCCGGACTGGTCGTCGAACTCGGCGCCGCCGTGCCGCAGGTGCCGTCGATCGTCGCCGAGACCGCCGACGCACTCGGACTCCCGGTGATCGCGCTGCATCGCGTGACCCGTTTCGTCGAAATCACCGAGGCCGTGCACCGGGTGATCGTGGCCGACCAATACGCCGAACTCGAATTCGCGCGCACCGTGCACGAGACCTTCACCGAGCTCAGCGTGCGCCGCGCCGCGCTGGCCGAAATCGTCGAGACGGCCGCCGACATGCTCGATTCCTCGGTTGTACTGGAGGATCTGGCGCACCGGGTGCTGGCGCTGACCGCCCGGCACACCAGCACCTCGGCGATCCTGGAGAACTGGGAGACCACCTCGCGACTGCTGCCAGCGGGCTGGGATGTGGTGCAGGTCGGGCCGCATACCCAGCGCTGGGGTCGGCTGATCCTGCGCTCGAGCCGGGTCGCGACGCCGCGCGCCCGCATGGTGCTCGAGCGTGCCGCACAGACGCTGACGCTGCATCGGATGATCGATAAGGATCGCTTCGGCCTGCATCGTCAGGCGCAGACCGGACTCATCGACGATATGGTCAACGGCCGCGTCCTGGATGAACGCGATGCACAGGCCAGAGCGGCGGCGCTGGGGCTGCTGACCAGACGCGTGCGCTACGTTCCGCTGGCGATCGACGTCGCCGCCGTTGCCGAATCCGACCAGGTCGCCAGGCAGCGCCGCAGCGCGGGCGTGCTCGACGCGGTCACCCACGGTCTCGGGCTGTCGAAGGCCACCGCCTTGACCGCGGCCGAACACGGTGATCGGGTCGGCATGGTGCTCGCGATCCCGCGCAGCGCCGATCTCGACGACACGCTCCGCGCCGTGTGCTCGACGATCATCGCCGAGGTACGGCGGGTGGACGGGGTGCGACGTGCCGTCATCGGCGTTGGTGTGGAAGGGGATTCGCTGCTGGACACCGCGCGCGAATTGGCGCATGCGGCGCACGTCGCCGAGGTCGCGTTATCGCTGGAGTCATCGGCGTCTGATCGGCCGCGCTCCCGAGACGCTACCTGGTCACGCTCCGCTGCCGCCACCGAGTCCGTCGCTCGCGCGACGGGGGCGCGACCGTTCTATCGCAGCGGCGATATCCGGCTGCGCGGACTGCTCTCGCTGATCCGCAACGAACCGGGTGTGCAGAGTTTCGCCGAGACGGAGCTGAGTGCGTTGCTGCGCTACGACATTCGGCATGCGGCAGATCTGACGCGCACGTTGCGGCAGTTCCTCGACGTGGCGGGCAATAAGACCGAACTCGCCAAGCGGCTCAATATCAGCCGACCCACCCTCTACGACCGCATCGCCCGCATCGAGCGGATTCTCGATGTCGACCTCGAGGACGGCGAATCGCGCACCTCACTGCATACCGCACTGCTCATTCGCGATCTGATCGCCGATTCGAACCCCAGGACCGACAAGTGATTTCGATCGGATCGGGAATGTTGGTGAATCGGCCGACGTTTCACGAATGCATGACAGCTGTACTCTCCGCGCAATTGAAGAAGTACCTCGACGAGTCGAAGGTCTTCGCGACCGCGGCGACTATCGGGCCGAACGGACAACCACACCTGACCGTCATCTGGCTCGAGCGCGATGGCGACGATCTGCTGTTCTCCACGACCGTAGATCGGCAGCAGGGCAAGAACCTCGCCCGTGATCCGCGGATCACGGTGATGATCAATCCGCCGGACAACCCGTACGCGTACGCGGAGATTCGCGGCACCGCCACGATCACACCGGATCCGGACCGGACGCTGCCGGATAAGCTGTCGCAGCACTACACCGGGCTGCCGTACGCCGAATTCAACCCGGCGTCGGTCAATGACGGACCGCGCGTGATCGTGCGCGTGACCCCGCGCAAGGTCGCCGGTCGCCTGTGAGCTCGCGGCCGGGCCGAGTTCAGCCCTGCCCGGCCTCTTCCCGCACATGCTGCGCCTGACCGACCTCGGCCGCCGTATAGCGCAATGTCAGTGCCACCAGACCCACCAGCAGTGCGCCGATAGCGGTGATGAAAAGCACTAGCGTGTAACCACTTCCGAGGGCATCCAACTCCGCGGGAGTCATATCGATGGGCTTACCCGTTCGCCCGCCGAGCGATCGCGTGCGGGAGGCGGCGACCGGCGCGAGCAGACCGATCGCGAACGGGGTGCCGAGGTTCATGAACATCTGGCCGACCGCGGACAGCGGACCGATATTCTTCGGCGCGACACCGACCAATACGCACAGCGGCACGATCACCACGGCCACACCGATCCCGAATCCGATCATGATGAACAGCCCCACCAGGGTCGGCCAGTACGGCACGCCGCGCTCGAGCGTCGAGCCGAACACCAGACCGACGACGAGAATCGCCGCGGCACCGCTCAACAACCAGCGCGGCGCGACCATCATCGCCAGCTGCGAAGCCGTGGCGGTGCCCATACCGGCGCCGATGGTGAACGGGATGAACGCGAGCCCGGCGACCAGCGGGCTGTAGCCGACGACATTCTGCACGAACAGACCCGCGAAATAGGTTGTCGCGGCCAGGACTCCGCTGGCCAGGAAGATGGCGGCGAAGGTGGCGACCCGATCGCGCTTATCGAACAGCGACCAGGGCAGCAGCGGGTTGTCCACCCACCGCTCGGCGAGCACGAAGACGATCAACAACACCAGACCGATGGCAATCGAGCCGATGATGACCGGACTGTCCCAGCCGAATTCGGGCCCCTCGGTCGCACCGAATACCAGGGCCGCGCAGGCGAGGGTGCCGAGTACGCCCCCGCGCACGTCCAGGGATAGTCGGTGGTGGGTGGTGTCGCGCAGCCGCAACACCGCGCCCGACAGGATCAACGCACCGATCGGCACATTGATCAGAAAGATCCAGCGCCAGCTCACTTCGGTGAGCGCGCCGCCGATCACCAGTCCGCCGACCGAGCCGACCGCCATCATCGAGCCGAAGATCGCGATCGCCTGATTGCGCACCCGGCCGGGCGCGAAAGTCGTCGCTACCAGGGCAAGTGCGGTCGGGGCCGCGAGTGCGGCGCCGGTGCCCTGGATCGCGCGGGCCGCGATCAGCATGCCCTCGTTGCGCGCGAGTCCGCACAGCAGCGAGGCCAGTGTGAACAGCGCGACGCCGATGATGAACATGCGTTTGCGGCCGAAGGAGTCACCGATCCGGCCGCCGAGCAACATCAACCCCGCGAACGGCAGACCGTAGGCGGTGACCATCCAGGCGCTACCGGAGCTCGATAGCGCCAGTTCGTCCTGTAATCGGGGCAAGGCCAAAATCACCACGGTGCCGTCGAGCACGACCATGAGTTGCAGCCCGCTCAGCACCAAGATCGCCAGGCCGAAGGCCCGCCGCGTCACCGGGTACGGCGTCGTAGCGGGATCGTCCGGCACAGTCACCTCCTGTAGTCGGAGCGACGGATGACAGGTAGCGGTCCGGTCCGCGGCACCACCGGCATCGAGCCGGTCCGCTGCGATTCCTCTTGCGCGTGCTGCGCCTCGGCCAACTGTTTCGGCGTATAACGCAATGTCAGCGCGATGAAGCCCGCCAAGACCGCGACCAGCGAGCAGACCGCGAGCACCAGCGTGTATCCGCTGCCGAGCGCGAAGATCTCGGCCTCGTTCATATCGGCTGCCTTACCGGTGCGCCCGCCCATCGACATGGTGCGCGATGCCGCGATGGGCGTGAGCAGACCGATGAACACCGGCGTCGCCAGGTTCATGAACATCTGCCCCACCGCGGACAGCGGGCCGATATCGGACGGCGGCACCCCGACGAGCACGCACAGCGGCGCGAGCACCATGGCCACGCCGACACCGAAGCCGATCACGATCAACAGCGGCAGCAGGGTGGTCAGGTAATTCACCCCGCCGTCGAGCTGCGAACCGACCAGCAGTCCAGCGGCAAGCACGAACGCCGCACCGCAGACCAGCCACCGCGGTGCGATCAACAGCGCCGCTTTCGAGGCCAGCGCGCCGCCGATGCCGATGCCGATGGTGAACGGGATCGATGCGATGCCCGCGACCAGCGGTCCGTAGCCGAGCACATTCTGCAGGAACTGCGCGACGAAGAAGGTCATCGCGCCGAGTACGCCACCGGCCAGGAAGATCAGCAGGAAGGTGGTGACGCGGTCGCGGCTGTCGAACAGCGACCACGGCAGCAGCGGATCATCGACGGTACGCTCCACGACCACGAAAACGACCAGCAGCACCGCACCCGCGACCAGCGCACCGATTACGGCCGGACTGCCCCACCCCAACTCCGGACCCTCGGTCGCGCCGAACACTATCGACGCGCAGGCCACGGTGCCGAGCACCGCGCCCTTGATATCGAGTGCGGATCGGTGATGTTCGGTATCGGCGAGTTGGGACAGCGCGCCGAGGATGATCAGGATGCCGATGGGCACATTGATCAGGAAGATCCACCGCCAGGACAGCTGGGTCAGCGCACCGCCAACCACCAGACCGCCGACTGAGCCGATACCGACCATCGAGCCGACGATCGCAATGGCCTGATTACGCGCCTTTCCCGGCGCGAAAGTGGTTGCCACCAGGGCGAATGCCGTCGGCGCCGCAATCGCCGCGCCCGCACCCTGCACGGCGCGGGCCGCGATCAACATGGCCTGGCCCTGGGCCGATCCGCACATCAGCGAGGCGATGGTGAACATCCCGACGCCGAGGATCAGCATGCGTTTGCGACCGAACGCGTCCCCGAGTCGGCCGCCGAGCAGCATCAGACCCGCGAAGGTCAGGCCGTAGGAGGTCACCGTCCATGCGCCGCCCGCGCTGGTCATGCCCATTTCTTCCTGCAGTCGCGGCAGCGCGAAGATGACCACGGTGCCGTCGAGCACAACCATCAGCTGCAGTCCGCTCAGCACGAGAATGGCGAGCCCGAAGGCCCGCTGCGTCACCGGGTACTGCATCTTCGCAGGGGGATTATCGAGCACGGTGAGCCACTGTAATTGATCCGGAACCCAGGTCTCCGCTCCCGCGGGTGCGATTCATCGACTCATAGCGAAACTCACTGGGCCGTTGTGACACCCTCTAGTTGCGGGAGCCGAGCGACTGTGCAATCGAATACCGCGATCGACGTGCGGCGGTCACGGTCGGATGCGGCATCGGCGCCCCCGGAACGAACCGACAGGTCTCCTCGACCAGCGTCGACACGACGATTCGACGACGCGCCAGGTCGATGCGGGGATGCGTTATCCGGCAGATGAGTCGGCCCGCGCCTCGGCGGCATCGACGGAGAAGCCTGCCGTGGGGCCGATCACAACGATCGCGGGCGGCCGGATGCCTTCTTCGCGAACGCGGGCGGCGACAGTGCCGAGGTCGGCGCGCAGAACGCGTTGGGTGCGCAGGGTGCCCTCCTGGATCACCGTCGCCGGAGTGTCGGCGGGTCGGCCACCGTCGATGAGTGCGGTGGCGAATTGTTCGATGCGCTCCACGGCCATCATGAGCACAATCGTGCCGCGCAGCCGGGCCAGCGCGGGCCAGTCGACAAGGGAGTCCGGGTGGTCGGGCGCGACGTGGCCGCTTACCACCACGAATTCATGGGTCACGCCGCGATGGGTCACCGGAATGCCCGCGGCGGCGGGGACCGAAATGGGACTGGTGATACCGGGAACCACGGTCACCGGAATGCCCGCCTCGGCGCAGGCCTCGAGCTCCTCGTAACCGCGCCCGAATACATACGGGTCGCCGCCCTTGAGCCGCACCACGAATTTGCCCGACTTGGCGCCCTCGATCAGCGCGGAATTGATCGCCTCCTGGGCCATCGCCCGCCCGTACGGAATCTTGGCCGCATCGATCACCTCGACGTCCGGACCGAGTTCGGCGAGCAGTTCCGGCGGTGCGAGCCGGTCGGCGACAACGAGATTCGCGCGGGCCAGCAGGCGGCGACCGCGCACCGTGATCAGATCCGGATCGCCGGGACCGCCGCCGACCAGCGCGACACCCGGGGTGATCGGCGTCGAATCATCGTTGACCACACCCGATTGCAGCGCCTCGAGCAATGCGTTGCGCACGGCCGCGGAACGCCGATGCTGTCCACCCGCGAGGACACCGAGCGTGAGGCCGTCGTGGCGAGCGGTCGCCGGAGTCACGGCCGTGCCGAGTCGAGCCACATCGGCGCGCACACAGAAGATCCGTCGCCGCGTGGCTTCCTCGACGACCGCCGCATTGGTCTCGGGTTCATTGGTGCACGCGATCGCGTACCAGGCGCCGTCGAGATCGCCGTCGGCGTAGGCGCGCAAGGTCAGTGTGAGTTGCCCCGATGTAGCCATTCCCTCCACGGCGGGTGTGACTTCGCGACTGATGACGTGCACGTCCGCTCCGGAGGCGATCAATAGCCCGAGCCTGCGCTGCGCCACCGTCCCACCGCCGACCACGACGACGCGCCGTCCATTGAGATCGAGCCCGACCAGGTAATTCGGATCACTCGCGGCACGGTCGGCCGGGTTGTTTTCCGGCTGGTCATCGGCAGGTACTGACGTGTTCGGCACAGTGTTCGAGCCTACGTCCTGCGTGCGTGTCCCCGGCAATCGCCCGCCGCGCACGGCCTCCCTATACTTCGGCCCATGAATCGCTGGGGTAGGGCGGCGGTATCGGCAGCACCGATCGGGTGGCTCGGGACGAGTCCGAACAGCACGGTGCAGCCATGACGCAGGCGGAGCAACTGCTCGAGGTGGCCTACCAGGAGGCACTGCGCGGCCTGGCCGAAGGCGGGATTCCGATCGGCGCGGCACTGTTCGCGGCCGACGGCACCCTGCTCGGACGCGGGCACAACCGTCGAGTGCAGTCCGGTGATCCCAGCATGCACGCCGAAACCGATGCGTTCCGCAATGCGGGCCGCCGCCGCGACTACCGCTCGACCATCATGGTGACCACCCTGGCGCCGTGCTGGTATTGCAGCGGGCTGGTGCGCCAGTTCGGGATCGGGGCGGTGCTCATCGGGGAAGCGCGGACTTTTCACGGCGGGCAGGACTGGCTGGCCGAGCACGACGTCGCGGTGACCGTGCTCGATGACCAGCGCTGCATCGATATGATGACCGAATTCATCGCCGATCAACCGCTGCTCTGGAACGAAGATATCGGGGTAGCCGGGGACTGATGTCGGACAAGGGATTTCAGCGGAAGTACGGATAGTCCTGCACCCAGTTGAACCCGCGGCCGCGCAGCGCGAAGCTGTTCAGATCGACCTGCTGCAAGGTGATGGTCACCGGCCGACCGTTCAGCTGTCCGTTGAGCGTCAGGCGGTCGGGCGCGGGCTGTTCGAAGGTGAAGTCGGCGATCTGCGCGGGTTGCGCGTCCCGCCGCTCAGGAGGCGCGGACACCGTAATCTTGTGGGCGGCGGTATCGACAGCGGGGACCGCGGGCACCAGGGTGCCGTCCATCTTCTGGTAAGTCATTCCCGATACATCGAAAACCACCCGCTGCCAACGTGTCTCGTCGGTGGTCAGCGGCGGTACCGGCACACCGTCCTTGGTGAATTCCGATACCTTCCAGATGCCGTACAGGGGCGGCTTCGGGCTGCCACCGCCACCGTCGTTCCAGTACTTCAGGCCGTTGTGCACGAAGCCCGATGCCATCCACACACCCAGTGCGACTTGCAGTACGATCGCGATCCAACGAGTTCGGTTGCTACGGAACGGATCCGGTTGCACGGCGGGGTCGGAGGACCGGTTCAGCACCAGCACATTCGCCAACCGCCGCGCCTGCGGTGCGAGCAGCACCACGCTCAGCAGCACGAGGTGAAAGGCCAGGATCTTGACCGGGACGTCGAAGGTCATATTGAGCACGAACACCTGCGCCAGGCTCACCAGGCTCAGCATTGCGCCGAGCGTCGCGGTCCTCGGCAGGAACAGCAGCAGTCCGCCGAGCACCTCGGCGCAGCCGAGCAGGATCTCGTAGCTGGGTGAACTCCCGACCTGATTCCACAGCACCGAGGCGGGGCTGAACTCACCATATGGTTGCAGCAGTTTCGCCAGTGTCGGCTCCGGCATCTGCGTCGGAATCGCCTTGGCGAAACCGTAGAGCAGCATCTGTCCGCCCAGGCATAACCGGATGACGAGCAGGAACCAGGCCTGTAGCCGCCGATAGTTCGGCCTGCGCCGATCCAACCCGGTCCAGATCAAGGTCGCCACCGCCGCGGCGATAAGCACGCAGAAGACGAATGTCCAGATGAAGTATTGATCGCCGCTGCCCGAATCCTCGCGCAGTACGACATCGGTATCGAAGAATAGTCGTCCGGCCGGTTCGATGATCGGACGCAAGGCGCGAAATTCCCAGAGCACCGCATCGTCGGGCAGCGATTCGGCGAGCAGCCCGGCGAAGGCGAACGGAATCTGGGTGAACAGCAGGCAGAACAGTCCGAAATAGACGAAGGAGAACCGAAAAGCGATCCGGGTCAATGGATTCCACCGGAGCGGCGGCTCGGGAGGTATCACGCTGTCTGCTCGATCGAGAACCTCTGTACCGACCGCACTCACACCGATCCCTCCCTCGCTCCACTCCACGTCAGCCGACACTATCGGCGCGCGATCACCGCCCGCTTCCAGGAAAACCCCGATTTCCACCCAACCCGACTCCGCCGGAAGTATGACCTCCCACCCGCTGCGGTGGCTTGTCAATACCGAATATCACCCAGTGAGGGTCGCTCGATTTCTTCGAATTTCTACGGTAAGCACCGACTAGAACGCGTTACAGTTTCCGCAGGCACATGCGTCAGGAGGACAAAGAATGGCCGACGATCCCGATCCCACCGCGCGACGGCAGCTGACCGTCAGCGCACGGGACCTCGACACCCTCGCCGAGGACCTGTCCCGGTGGCTGGACGGCAAGGTCCACGCGGATCACCCGCCCAAGATTTCGGCGCTGTCGCGGCCGCAGGGGGCGGGGATGTCGAGCCCTACCGTGCTCTTCGATGCCGAATGGACTGTGGACGGGCGCGCCGACGGCGGCTCGTTCGTGGCCAGAATGACACCGGAGGCCGATTCCTTCCCGGTCTTCGAAAACTATGACCTGGAGCTGCAATACCAGATCATGGCCGGGGTCGCGGCCGCCTCGGCGGTGCCGGTCCCCGAACTGTGCTGGCTGGAAACCGACGAGAAGGCGCTCGGCACCAAGTTTTTCGTCATGCGACGGATCGCGGGTCGGGTGCCCTCGGACAATCCGCCGTATGTGTTCATCGGCTGGCTTTTCGACGCGAGTCCCGAGCAGCGGGCCGAACTGACCGCGAAGACCGTCGAGGTCATTGCGAAGGTGCACGAAATCCCGGATCCGGCAACGCGATTCCCGATGCTGGACGGTCCGGGCCAGGCGCTGCGCCGACATGTCGAATGGCACCGCAACTGGTACCGCTGGGCATTGGCCGATGACGGCTATTCGATTCCGCTGATCGAGCGGACCTTCGACTGGCTCGATGCGCACTGGCCCGCCGATCCCGGTGCGGACGTGCTGAGTTGGGGTGATTCGCGACCGGGCAATATTCTCTACGACGGCTTCACCCCGGTCGGTGTACTCGATTGGGAGATGGCCGGACTCGGCCCGCGCGAACTGGATATCGCCTGGCTCATCTTCATTCACCGCTTCTTCCAGGACCTCGCCACTCGCTTCGATCAGCCCGGATTGCCGGACTTTCTGCGGCGCGCGGATGTCGTGGCGAAATACGAGGGGATCACCGGATATACGGTTCGCGATCTCGACTTCTACATCGTGTACGCCGCGCTGCGGCACGCGATCGTGATGGCCAGGGTCAAGCGCCGGATGATCCACTTCGGCGAGGACACCGACACCCCTGATCGCGACGACTACGTGATGCACCGGGCAAGCCTGGAGGCATTGCTCGACGGAACCTACGAATGGGATTGACTATGCCTTCCCCCCTTGACGAATACCCCATCCACCAGACCCATCTGTCCATGGCCCGAGTCGCAAGCAGCGACCGGAACTTCTACGACAGAAGCTATTTCAACGGTCACGACCGCGACGGCGGCACCTTCTTCGTCACCGGCGGCGGGGTGTATCCGAACCTCGGGGTGATCGACGCGTACGCCTGCGTGCGACGCGGTGACATCCAGCGCACGGTCCGCTTCTCCGACGCGCTCGGCGATCGCGGCGTCGACCTGAAAGTCGGCGGCTACCGGGTCGAGGTGCAGGAACCGCTGCGGCGAATCCGAGTGGTCTGCGAGCACGATGACCTCGGCTTCGATCTCACCTGGCACGGATCGTTCCCCGCCGTCGAGGAACAACCGCATCTGATCCTCAACGGCAATCGGCCGATCATCCAGGCGACCCGGTTCGCGCAGGTCGGCTCATGGGAGGGGACGCTGCACGTCGACGGCACCGACCTCACCGTCGACCCGGCCGTCTGGATGGGCACCCGGGACCGCTCCTGGGGTATCCGCCCGGTCGGCGAACCCGAGCCGCCGGGCCGGGCCGCGGCCGAACCGTCCGGCGGATTCTGGTGGATGTACGTGCCGCTGCGCTTCGACGATTTCGCCATCGTGCTGATCCTGCAGGAGGAACCCGACGGGAAGCGCACCCTCAACGACGCGGTCCGCATCTTCCCGGACGGTCGCACCGAACAGCTGGGCTGGCCCCGCTATTACATCGAATATCGTTCCGGCACAAGGCATCCCATCGGCGCCCGGTTGGAACTGACCACCCAGGACGGTAAGCCGCTCGAGGTCGAGGTCCGGACCGTCACCAATATCCCGCTGCACGTCGGCTGCGGATACGGCGGCGATCCGGACTGGTTGCACGGTCGATGGATGGGTCGCGACTGGTCCTCGAGCAGCAGTTACGACCTCACCGATCCGGCCATCGCCGGACGCATCCCGTTCGGGGTCATCGACCATGTCGCACACGCGCGCTGCGGGGCGTCCGAGGGGTGGGGCCTGTTCGAACACGGAAGTCTCGGGCGCCACGATCCGACCGGGTTCGCCGACTGGGGTTCGGTCGCGCCGTAGGGATTTCGGGTGGGCATGCGTTCATGTGTGCCCACCGGAGCCCCGAACGAACGGCCGAAGCCACCAAGAATTTCAGCTCGTCGGTCGAGCCAATTCGGGACGCTTCAGATAATCGGTCAGCCCGATCACATTTCCCCATGGATCGGAAACCTCTACGCTCCAACCGGTTCCGACCTCGAACGGCGCTGTCACCACCCGCACGCCACAGCCTTGGAGTTCCGCCGCGGCCGCCGACGCATCCGGCACTTCCAACCACAGCCGCATTCCGGACAACCCGGCCGCACCCGCACTCGGATCCACCCGCGCCATCACACCGGCAACCTCACCGCCGACATCGAATACCGCAATACCCTGCTCCGGCAGCGTGAACTTCACCGCCAGTCCCAGTACGTCACCGTAGAACGACACGGCGGCATCCAGGTCACCGACCGGAACCAACACATTGTCGATACCTCGGACCTCCATCAGCCCACTAAACCACGCCGGTGCACGGGATCGGTGACGATTCGATCGGCTTCCCCCGGCTGAGAACTGTCGTGCCGGCGGGCGCGCCGGAGACCTGGCACTATGCCGAAACCGACGAAACATCTTGCTGAACAAGGTTATTCGGCGGAATCTTGGTCTGGCCGCGAACGCGGCCGATCTTCCATACCCGTGCCAACGGGTCGGCACTGTCCGAGGGGTCATCATGACAAGTCTTCCCGCATTCCCCGCCGCCGACGAAAGCCCGCTCGACACCTGCATCCGACTACAGCAGACCGCCCCGGTGGTCGAAGTGGAATTCCCGGGCGGTGTGCCCGCCTATTTGGCCTTGACGCACAACGCCGTTGCGGAGATCCTCGCCGGTGACAACAAGACCTTCGCCAGGGACCCGAAGCATTGGCCCGCACTGTACGACGGATCGATCCCGCAGGACTGGCCGCTACGGGCCATCGTCCAGGGCGACCATCTGGCGACGAAAGACGGTGAGGATCACCGTCGGTTGCGCGGTCTGGTCGGGAAGGGGTTCACACCCCGACGGGTGCAGGCGATGGAACCGCGCATCCAAGAAATCATCGATGGGCTGCTGGACGGGATGATCGCGGCCGGGGACGGAGTGGACCTCGTGCCCACCTTCACCGACGCGCTGCCGATGGCGGTCATCGCCGAATTGTTCGGCGTGCCCGAGGCGGACCGGCCACGACTGCGGAAGTGGACCGCCACGCTGTTGGCGCACACCACCCCACCCGAGGTGGCATTCGCGACCCAGAACGAACTCGGGGCGTTCCTGCACGAACTGGTGCAGCGCAAACAACAGGAGCCCGGTGACGACCTGACCTCCGATCTGGTGCAGGCCCGCGATGCGGGCGATCAACTCACCACCGACGAATTGGTGGGCGTGCTCTGGCTGATGCTGATCGCCGGTCACGAGACCACGGTGCATCTACTCGGCCACGCCGTCGTCGCACTGCATCGGAATCCCGACCAGCTCGCGGTGGCCAAGGCCGAAGACCGTTGGGCGGATGTGGTCGAGGAGACGCTGCGGTACCGCCACTCGGTGATGATGACCACCTACCGCTTCACGCTGACCGATGTGACGATCGGGGGTGTGGCCATTCCCAAGGGGAATGCGGTCGGTGTGGCCTATCAGGCGACCGGCATCGATCCGGAGAAGTACGGCCCGACCGCGAACCATTTCGACCTCACCCGCGAGCAGACCGGACATCTCGGCTTCGGGCACGGACCGCGCTACTGCATCGGCGCACCGCTGGCCCGATTGGAGAGCCGACTCGCCCTCGCCTCGCTCTATGGCAGATTGCCGGAGCTGCGGCTCGCCATCGACCCGGACGATATTCCATACTCGCCCTCGTTCTTCACCGTCGGACCGTTGTCCCTGCCGATCGAATTGGGAACGGTGTCCTGACTTTTGTTACGTCAGTGGTGATTTCGGGCTGAGTGCGGCGGCGATCACTATTCCGTCGACGGTCCGCTTGGGAATGACGAGCGGACCGTCGGCGGCCAGGAGCGCGGCCGCCTCGGCGACGCTGGCGGTGCCGAGCGCGTCATCGGTGCGCGACGAGGGGTTCGGCACGTCGACCTGCGCGAGTTCGGCCGCCGTGAAGGTGCGGATCTCGACACCCAGGTGATCGGCGGCAACACGAAGTTCATCGGCACGCCGATCGATGGTCGCGAGGCAGGCAATGGGCTTGTCGCCCAGTACTTCTCGCAGCGCATCGAGAATTCGTTCGGTCGATGTGCCCGGTCGAAATCCGAGACCGACGGTGAAGAACGGTTCGGCCGAGGTGTCAGATGGTGGCACGGGTGTGCACATAATTGACAGCCGCCGTGACGAAACGGCTTATGGCTGTGGGATTTCCGGCGGGGTGGGTGTGCAGGTAGGAGGCGTGCACGCGGTGGATGAGAGCACCCTCGCGGATACGGTCGCCTGCGGTATGCCAACCCCAGGAGGGAGTTTCGCTGCCGGTGGTGACCAGGTGGGTGCGGTGGAATTCGTGGCCGCGCACCCGCTCTCCCGCGCGCCATAGTACGGAATCGGCCAGCGCCACGGCATCTCGATAGCCGAGTGTCAGGCGGGGGCCGAATTCAGCAGTCGCATCGACTACACCGGCCATCGGATGGCCATCCAACGACCGGCTGAGGTACAGCAATCCGGCACATTCGGCATGCACCGGAAGGCCCGCCCCGGCCTGCTCGGCGACCTGCGCCAACAGCCGATCATTGGCCGCGAGTGCCGCCGCGTGCTCCTCTGGAAAGCCGCCGGGCAATACCAAACCGGCTGTCCCCGTGGGAAGTTCATCCCGCATCGGGTCGAAGACCACCACTCGTGCTCCTGCGGCCTCCAGCAGCTCGCGATGCTCCGCATATCCGAAGGTGAACGCGGGCCCGCCAGCCATCGCGATCACAGGACCTGGCGCTGCCACGCTTTTAGCGGAGACCCGATCCTCGGATTCGCGCACCGCGTTTACCGGGTCCCAGGCTGGCGTGGTGATGTTCGATCGGGCGAGGCGGGCGATGGTGGGGAGATCGACATGGGCGGCCACCAGGTCGGTCATCGCTTCGACGGCGGCGATTGCGGCGTGGCCGTGTTCGATGGCGGGGATGAGACCGAGATGGCGGGAGGGGACCTCGAGTTCGGCCATGCGCGGAAGTGATCCGAGCACCGGCAGGCCGACGCGGTCGCAGGCTGCGCGCAGCACTTGGTCGTGGCGTTCGCTGCCGACGCGGTTCAGGATGACGCCGCCGAGGCGGATCGCGGTATCGAAGGTGGCGAAACCGTGCAGGAGTGCGGCGAGGCTCTGACTGTGGCCGCGCGCGTCGACCACCAAAATCACTGGGGCGCCGAGTAATCCGGCGACCTGCGCGGTGGATCCCTCGGCGATCGGTGCGACATGGTTCTCATCGATGCGGCCGTCGAACAGGCCCATTACGCCCTCGACCACCGCCAGATCACACCCGTGGGCACCGTGACGGTACAGCGGGACAACACGTTCCGTGCCGACCAGCACCGGATCGAGATTGCGACCGGGCCGCCCAGCCGCCAACCCGTGATACCCGGGATCGATATAGTCCGGCCCTACCTTGAACGGCGCCACCCGATGCCCAGCCCGACGCAGCGCCCCGATCAAACCGGTCGCCAACGTCGTCTTCCCGCTCCCCGAAGCGGGCGCGGCGATCACCACCGCGGGAACCCCGCTCAAGGCCGCACACCTTCTCGGAACCTCTCAGGGGAACCCGCCAGGAGGCCAAGCGCCGCGAAGGGGGGCGGGTCGTGCCGCACCAGCGCGCGGTCGAGTAGCGCGGGACCGCGACCGGCGAGCGGCACCCAGGGGCAGCCCGGTGTTCGCCGGACCGATGCGGTCACCATTCGATGCCTCGCTGGCCTTTGCGGCCCGCGTCCATGGGGTGTTTGACCTTCGTCATTTCGGTGACGAGGTCGGCGGCATCCAAGAGCGCTGGTGGCGCATCGCGGCCGGTGATGACCACATGCTGGTTGCCGGGGCGGTTGCGGAGGGTTTCGACGACCTCGTCGACATCGACCCAACCCCATTTGAGCGGGTAGGTGAATTCGTCGAGGACGTAGAAGCGGTGCTGTTCGGCCCGAAGCCTGCGCGCGATCTCCCGCCAACCGGCCAGTGCCGCGGCGGCGTGGTCCCCATCGGTGCCCTGTTTGCGAGTCCACGACCAGCCCTCGCCCATCTTGTGCCATTCGACCGGCCCACCGACACCGGTCTCCTCGTGCAAACGGCCGAGCGTGCGAAAAGCCGCTTCCTCGCCCACTTTCCACTTGGCACTCTTGACGAACTGGAATACCGCAATATCGAATCCCTGATTCCACGCCCGCAACGCCATCCCGAACGCAGCCGTCGACTTTCCCTTGCCCGGCCCGGTATGCACCGCGAGCACCGGCAAATTGCGCCGCTGGCGCGTGGTCAGCCCATCATCCGGAACCGTCTCCGGCACACCTTTAGGCATCGAAACTCCTTGGTAGCCCACTGATCAGAACGTCCACATCGGCCCGTTGCGCCACGGTCACGCGGCCCGTGTCACGCCGGGGCGGCCGGATCCGGTGCGGACGATATCGGCGACCGAATCGCCGGTCAGCTCGGCGAGTTGGAGGTAGCCCGCGCGCAGGGTGCGGGCCAGGTCGGCGGCGAGGCCGAGGCGGATCATGCCGCGTTCGCAGTCCACGACGATCGAGGTGATCGCCTCGGCGGCAAGTAGATTCGCGGCGGCGCGGGCGCGGGGCACCGGATCGACGCCGCCGGTGGCGCGGCCGTCGGTGAGCAGGACCAGCATCGGGCGGCGGCGCGGATCGCGGACGCGTTCGCGGTGCACGACCTCGCGCGCCTTCAAAAGTCCTGCGGCGAGCGGGGTTTTACCGCCGGTGCGGATCCCGGACAGGCGTCGCACCGCGATATCCACCGAGGAGGTCGGTGGCAGGACGAGTTCGGCTGCCATGCCACGCACGGTGATCACCGCGACCTTGTCGCGCCGCTGGTATGCGTCGCGCAGCAAAGCGACGACCGCGCCGGTCACCGCGGAGAGACGGTTGCGCGCCGCCATGGATCCGGAGGCGTCGACCACGAAGACCACCAGATTGCCCTCGCGCCCTTCGCGATACGCGCCGCGCAGATCATCGGCGGCCAATTTCAACGGACCTTCGGCTCGGCCGCGGGCGTGCTGGTGCGGTGCGGCGGCGAACACTGTGCCGAGCAGATGCAGACCGCCTGAGGTGTCGGTACTGGATCGCACCGTGCGTCCCTGCCTGGTCTGCGCGCGCGAACGGCGGCCCGCCGCGCCATCGCCGATGCCGGGCACTTCCCAACGCGGCGGTGTCACAGCTGATTTCGCGGGCGCGCCGATACGACCCTCGCGCGCGGACGGTGATTGCCCGCCGCCCGGCGAATCCGGACCGCCGTCGGGTCTTGGAGCGCCTGACCCGCCGTTGCCTGGGCCGCCATCTGGATCATCTTCTGGTCCTCGACCATCCGGATCTCCACTGCTGGGACCACCACCCGGATCGCCCGCCTTGTTCATCGCATGGTCCGGATCATCCGCATCGTTCGATGCACTATCCGAACCGCCATCGGGCGCGGCGTCATCGGTACCCCCGGAGCGACTTTCCGGACCAGGCGAACCACCATCGTCCGGACGACCGCCATCGAGATCCCCGCCCTCCGCCAATTCGGCACGCTCGCTGGACTTTTCCGCTTCGACCCCCGCCGCACGCATCGCCTCGTCCAGCTGCTCTTCGCTGATCCCCGGCTCATCGAACGGATCCCGCCGCCGCCTATGCGGCAATGCCAGCTCCGCCGCGACCCGCACATCCATCGCGGCCACCGCGTCCGCTCCACGCCAGGCCGCATGCGCGGTAGCGGTCCTGGCCACCACCAGATCGGCCCGCATACCGTCCACATCGAAGGACGCGCATAGCGCGGCGATCCGCCGCAGCTCCACGTCATCGAGTGCGACCGACGCGACCCGCTCACGGGCGGTGAGAATCCGCTCGGCCACTTCCCGATCGGCCGCGGCATAGCGCGCGGCGAATCCGGCCGGGTCCGCCTCGTAGTCCAGCCGACGCCGCACCACCGCCATCCGCACGTCCACATTCCGCGAGGCCGCCACATCGACGGTGAGCCCGAACCGGTCCAACAACTGCGGCCGCAGCTCACCCTCCTCTGGATTCATGGTGCCGACCAGCACGAACCGTGCCGGATGCGAATGCGAAACCCCATCGCGCTCGATATGCACCCGGCCCATCGCGGCGGCATCGAGCAGCACGTCCACCAGGTGGTCGTGCAGCAGATTCACCTCGTCGACGTAGAGGACGCCGTGATGCGCGGCCGCCAACAGTCCGGGACGGAAGGCCTGCTCGCCATCGCGCAGCACCCGCTCCAGATCCAAAGAACCGACCACCCGGTCTTCAGTGGCCCCCACCGGCAGCTCGACCAGCCGAGCGGGCCGTGCACCCGTCTCATCGACAATGGGCGGCAGCAATTGGGCAAGCGCGCGCACCACGGTCGATTTCGCGGTCCCCTTCTCCCCGCGCACCAATACGCCGCCGATCCCGGGATGCACCGCACACAGGATCAACGCCAGCTGCAACCGCTCCTGCCCCACCACCGCCGAGAACGGAAAGCCCGTATCCCCTTCGGCACCGGGACGCACCCCGGTCAGCGAAGGGACACGTGGCGCGTTTTCGGCACGGGACAAAGACACGCCCCAAACTCTAAGCGCGCCGCCCGGCAACCTCTTCCACCACCCCGCCACTCGGCAAGGTCTCGCATACCCAGCGACTACCTCGCACAAGCCACACCCTGTGCGAGGTAGTTACTGGATATGCGACCGCTCGAAGAGCGTGGGGGTCAGCCCCTGCGCATGGGGAGGTGCATGATGCCGTCTTCTTCGAATTCGTCGCCGTCGGGTTTGAAGCCGAACTTGGCGTACATGTCGACCAGGTAGGTCTGGGCGCTCAGGCGTACGGTCGCCGAGCCTGCCTCGGCGAGCGCGGCCTGCACCAGGCGAGTGGTGTATCCGTGTCCGCGCGCAGGAGGCGAGGTGCACAACCGGCCGATGCGGAACGATTTCACACCGTTCTCGTGCTCCTCGGTCAACCGCAGCGTCGAGATGATCTCGCCCTCGTCATCGAGCCAGAAATGGCGCGTCTCCGGCAGCAGGTCGAGACCGTCCAACTCCGGGTACGCGCACTTCTGCTCGACGACAAAGACTTCGACGCGAAGCTTCAACAGCTGATACAGGGTGGCGGTGTCGAGATCGAGCGCCCAGGACCGTTTGAGTGCAACCGTTGACATCATCGAGTCTTGCTATCACAACTACGGGTTCGGCGCGACCGCTGTGTCCAATTTGCGATGTCGCGGGGCCTGCGTGGTTACGCAAACCCCCGTCGCTCACACCCCTGCGTGCTTTGGGGTGTTATCCGAGACACCGTTCAGGTTCAGGGTTTTGGTCGACCAATCCCAGACCTCCTGGAACAGCGCCTGGTTTTCCGAAAGCTTCACACCCAGCGAGGGCACCATTTCCTTCAGCTTCGGCGACCAGCCGTCGTACTCGCGCGGGAAGCACCGCTGCAACACGTCGATCATGGCGCTCACACAAGTTGACGCGCCGGGCGACGCGCCGAGCAGACCCGCAATGGTGCCGTCTTCGGCCGCGATAACCGCCGTACCGAACTCGAGCACACCGCCCGCACCCTTGCGCCGGATGACCTGCACGCGCTGTCCCGCGGTGATCAGCTCCCAGTCGTGGCCGTCCGCGCGCGGAATGAACTCCTCCAGCGTGGCCACCTTGCCCGCCTCGGACTTGAGCAGCTCGCTGATCAGGTACTTGGTCAGGCCGAGTTCGGTGACGCCGACGCCGAGCAGCGAGAAGATGTTGTTCGGCTTGACCGACTTGAACAGATCGGTGTTCTTGCCGTCCTTGAGGAACTTCGGCGTCCACCCGGCGTAGGGGCCGAATAGCAGGCCGGGACGGCCCTTGATGATTCGGGTGTCCAAATGCGGCACCGACATCGGCGGCGCGCCGACGGCAGCCTTGCCATAGACCTTGGCCTCGTGCTTGTCGATCAGATCCGGGTTGGTGCAGCGGATGAACTGACCGCTGATCGGGAAGCCGCCGAAACCCTTGGCCTCCTTGATGCCCGCCTTCTGCAGCAGCGGCAGCGCACCGCCACCGGCGCCGACGAAGACGAATTTGCTGATGAGCGTGCGGGTTCGGCGGGTACGCAGGTTACGCACCTTCACCAGCCAGGAACCGTCGGACTGCTTGGTGAGGTTGCGCACCTCGTGACCGAAGGCCAGATCGACACCGGTGCGGCCGAGGTAGGCCAGCAGTTCGCTGGTGAGCGAACCGAAGTCGATATCGGTGCCCTCATCGGTCCAGTTCAGCGCGATCGGATCGGAGAAGTCACGGCCCCTGGCCATCAGCGGCAGTCGCTTGGCGAATTCGTCGGGGCTGTCGATGTATTCCATCGTCGAGAACAGAGGATGCCGCGACAGTGCCTCGTACCGCTTGCGTAGGTAGTCCACATTGTCCGCGCCGTGCACGAAACTGACGTGCGGGATGGGGTTGATGAAGGCGGAGGGATCGCTGAGGATGCCGTTCTCCACGCCGTAGGACCAGAACTGACGCGAGACCTGGAAGCGCTCGTTGATGTCGATGGCCTTGCTGATATCGACCGAACCGTCCGGAGTCTGCGGGCTGTAGTTCAGCTCGCACAGTGCGGAGTGTCCGGTGCCCGCGTTGTTCCACGGATCGCTGCTCTCGGCGGCGGCCGCGTCCAGCCGCTCGAACAGGGAGATCGACCATTCCGGCTGCAGCTGCCGAAGCAGTGCGCCGAGGGTGGCACTCATGATCCCGGCACCGATGAGTACTACATCGGTCTTTTCAGTCATGGCAGCGTTCGGCACGGGTAGATCGACTTCCTTGTCCTTCTGCGCACGCCCACCCCCACGGTGGGCCTGCTGGGCACGGGCGCTATGTGGTTGTTGCGAGTCCTGCGTGACTCGGCGGGTGTAGGTTACCCGCCGTTCACCTAGCCCAATTGTGCACCTCACCTGTTCGAAGTCCGGCAACGAACCTACCGAATGTGACATAGATTCCTTCCGGGCTTCGATCTTCGAAACGGCGCTGACGTCGCCTACATTGATCGTTGTGACGAACGAAGCCTCGCTCAGCGTGTCCTATATCACCGCCCCGGCGGCCGAGCGATGGCAGCCAGATGTACTCGGCGCGGGCTATGAGCAGCGCACTCTGCCGCTAGGTCCGGACCCCGATGGTGAGGGCGAGGCGGTGGCGACACTCGTTCGCTACACCCCTGACACCGGTGCCGCAGCGACCGAACCCGCGGTGCTGTATGTGCACGGTTTCACCGACTACTTCTTCCAGCAGCATCTGGCCGAACACTTCGCACGGCGCGGCCATCGCTTCTACGCCCTGGATCTGCGCAAGTGCGGTCGTTCGCTGCGCGACGGCCAGACGCCGCACTACGTCACCGATCTGGCGCTCTACGACGCCGAACTGAACGAGTCGCTGCGCATCGTCCAGGAAGAGGCGGGCGATAACGTGCTCCTGGTCGCGCACTCGACCGGCGGACTCATCGTGCCGCTGTGGCTGAACCGGCTCAACAAGGTGAAGGGCACGGCCAAATCGGGAATCGTCGGTCTGGTGCTCAACAGCCCCTGGTTCGACCTGCAGGGCCCCTCGTACTATCGGAGCATCGGCACCCCGGTGATCAAGATGCTCGGCCGATTCCGGTCGATGTTCGAACTACCCGGCGGCAAGATCAGCTCCTACGGCGACAGCCTGCACCACAGCGTCGCGGGCGAGTGGCATTACAACCTGGATTGGAAGCCGCTGGAAGGCTTCCCGGTCCGGTTCGGCTGGCTGCGTGCGATCCGCAATGGGCACGCCGAGCTGCAGGCGGGTCTTTCGGTCGGCGTGCCCGCGTTGATTCTGCGTTCACGCATCACGAAATTCGCACGCAAGTACGGTCCGGCCGTCGATGTGGCGGATGCGGTGCTCGATGTGCGCCAGATTCAGCGCTGGTCGGGCTGTCTCGGTGATCGGACCAATATCGTCCCGATCGACGGCGCCCGCCACGATGTCTTCCTGTCCTCGGCCGAACCGCTGGCCAAGGCCTTCGCCGAACTCGACAGCTGGCTGGACTGGCTGGCGGTCTTCCACAGGAAGACCGCCGGATCACCAGAGGCTGGTGCGTAGCACGATCTCGGTGGCCAATTCGTGGTCGGCCTCGGTCGCCACATTGTCGACGTCGATCTCCACCACCCGGAATTCGCCGTAGACGTAGCGACCGGAGGCATCGGCGACCGAACGCGGCAGATTCTTGGTGACCAGCACGGTGGCGGCGACCTCCACCGGCCGACACGTGGGATCCGCGACGGTGCCGTCCGCGGCCGGTACCGCGGGATGACCGCGATCGGCGACGACAAGGCTGATGAACCGGCCGAAACCACCCGCGCAGACCTGCCAGCCCAGCTGCGCGCCCGCACCGCGTCCGGCGACATTCACCCAGGGGATGCCGAGTTCGTCGAGGATGGCGTGCACGCCCGCCGGATCCAGGTCCGCTACCGATTCCACCGCGATGGTGCGCAGGTCCGAGGTGTGCAGACGCGCACACACCTGGTCGTAGACGTCGACCGGATCACCGGCATCGGGCAAGAGCAGCACGCTGTGCCGAGACTCCGGGCCGTCGACCCGTACGGTCCATGCCCGGTCACCGACCGTGATCCGCCGAGATTTCACCCGAAATACGGTACACGCCTCGAGTCGACTTCTCGGTCGGCAAGGGCCGAGCTCAGTGGAAACGAACGAACCAGCGCCTGAGTCCGCAATCCTCCCTAACGCCGGGAATCCGGAATGCCCAGCGCACCGAGTTGGACCGTTGTCAGGAACGCACAGCATTTCGGCAATAGTGCGGTCTGATCAAACAGGCGTGCTGTCGACTCCCAGACCGGAGACGATTGTCGGCAGATCGGTGGACGCACCATCGGTGAGCAGGCGCTCGATGTGGGCGATGTCGAGGTGCTGTTCGATCAGGTCGGCGAGCAGATCGAGTTGGGACGAGCGGATCGCGGCTACCGAAGTATTTTCGGCGACGACGAAACCGTGCCGCCCGGCGTGGGCGGCGACCTCGCGGAGCCAGGAGCGACGGAAGTCATCCGATTCCAGCAGGCCGTGCAGGTGAGTGCCCCAGATCGCCCCGCGCACCGTGCCCTCAGGTTTGCTGTCCAGCTCGAGCCAGGCGGGATCGCCGCTGCGCTGGACACGACCATGGTGAATCTCATAGCCGTGCACGGCGATTCCGTTACCCCGCCCGGTGCTGCGCCGCAGCACCTTCGGATCGGCGAATTCGATCTCCAGATCGAGCAGACCCAACCCCGCGACCGTGCCCGCATCCGATTCGACCCGATCGACGATGCGACTGCCGAGCATCTGATATCCGCCGCAGATGCCGAGGATCGGCCGCCCCGCTGCGGCCCTGGCCTGCAGCGCATCGGCGATTCCGGTGCGCCGCAACCACTCCAGATCCGAGACGGTCGCCTTACTGCCTGGCAGTACCACCAGGTCGGCATCGGCCAGCCGAGACGGGTCACCGACCCAGCGCACCGCGACACCGGGCTCACAGGCCAGCGCTTCGACATCGGTGGAATTGGAGATGCGCGGCAGGCGGATGGCGGCGACCGTGAGCCATTCGGCACCGATCGGCGGGCTCGGACGGCCGACCGGTGCGTCGCTGACGGTGCCGAGGGAGTCCTCCGCGTCGATCCACAGTTCGTCCGCGTAGGGAATGACACCGAGGGTCGGGCGTCCGGTCAGCTCGGTGAGCCGGTCGAGTCCGGGACGAAGCAACTCGACATCGCCGCGGAACTTGTTGACGATGAAGCCGGAGATCAGTTGCTGATCTTCGGGTTCCAGTACCGCGACGGTGCCGAACAGGTGCGCGAGCACACCGCCCCGGTCGATATCGCCGACCACGAGCACCGGTAGTCGCGCCGCCCGGGCGAGACCCATATTCGCCAGATCGGTGGCGCGCAGGTTGATTTCGGCGGGTGAACCGGCGCCCTCGCAGATCACCACATCGAATTCGGCGCGCAGCGAATCCAGTTCGGCGGCAACGACTTCGCGCAGATCCCGGCGATGCTGGAAATAGTCACGCGCGCCGACGGTGCCGATTGCCCTGCCGCGCACCACGAGCTGCGAGCGTCGATCGCTGCCGGGTTTGAGCAGGACCGGATTGAACCGCACACTCGGCTCCAGCCCGCACGCCGCCGCCTGCAGGGCCTGTGCGCGACCGATCTCGCCACCATCGAGGGTGACCACCGAATTATTGGACATGTTCTGCGCCTTGAACGGCGCGACTCGAACGCCGCGCCGGGCGAGCATCCGGCAAAGTCCGGCCACCACAACGCTTTTCCCTGCGTCGGAGGTCGTTCCGGCGATCAGCAGTGCGCCGTTCAATGTGCTGGCTCCGTCGGCGGCGCGAGCTTCGAACTGCGCGGTCCGCTCGTCACGGCACGGTGAGAATTTCGGCGCCGGTTTCGGTCACCACCAGTGTGTGTTCGAACTGCGCCGTCCACTTGCGGTCCTTGGTGACCACGGTCCAGCCATCGTCCCAGATCTCGTAGTCGATGCCGCCGAGGTTGATCATCGGCTCGATGGTGAAGGTCATGCCGGGCTCGATGACCGTTTCGATGGCGGGCTGGTCGTAGTGCAGGATGACCAGGCCGCTGTGGAAGGTGGGACCGACGCCGTGTCCGGTGAAATCGCGCACCACGCCGTAGCCGAAACGGTTGGCGTAGGACTCGATGACGCGGCCGATCACATTCAGCGCCCGGCCGGGCCGAACGGCCTTGATCGCCCGCATGGTCGCCTCATGCGTGCGCTCGACCAGCAGTCGCACCTCCTCGTCGACATCACCGGCGAGGAAGGTCTTATTGGTATCGCCGTGCACGCCGTCGATATAGGCGGTCACATCGATATTGACGATGTCGCCGTCCTCGATGACCGTCGAGTCCGGAATGCCGTGGCAGATCACCTCGTTCAGCGAGGTGCAGCACGACTTCGGAAAACCCTTGTAGCCCAAGGTCGATGGGTAGGCGCCGTGGTCGCACATGTACTCGTGCGCGATCCGGTCCAGCTCATCGGTGGTGACACCGGGCGCGACCGCCTTGCCCGCCTCCTCCAGCGCCTGCGCCGCGATCTTGCCAGCGATCCGCATCTTCTCGATGGTCTCGGCCGTCTGCACCCAGGGTTCGCGCCCCTCGTTCACGGTCTTCTTCCACGCATACTCCGGACGCTCGATCGAGCGCGGAACCTCACGGGTGGGCGAGAGCGTGCCGGGAACAAGCGGCTGGCGGGTACGCACTGACATGGCACAAGACTATCCGCACCGGTCAGCGTGCACGGTCCGTGCCCGCGTCGGGAACGCGCGGTCAACCGACGGAATAGTTGCGGACCACGGTCCGTTTAAGCTGGTGGTTGACGTAGAAACTACACACGAACAGGACTTGAGCTGTGGAACTGGGACTCACGACTTTCGCGGAGCTGTACCCGGTCGGCGACCGACCGGCGCCCACCGCGGCCGAACGGCTGCGCGAGGTGGTCGACGAGGCGGTCGCCACCGAGCGCGCCGGACTCGACGTCTATGGCGTCGGCGAACATCACCGCAAGGATTTCGCGGCATCCGCGCCCGCGGTGGTGTTGGCCGCGATCGCGGCACGGACCGAGCGCATTCAGCTGACCAGCGCGGTAAGCGTGCTGAGTTCGGATGATCCGGTACGTGTGTACCAGGATTTTGCCACATTGGACGGACTCTCGAACGGTCGCGCCGAGCTGATGGCCGGACGCGGTTCGTTCACCGAGAGCTTTCCGCTGTTCGGCTACGACCTGAGCGACTATGACGAGCTTTTCGAGGAGAAGCTGGCGCTGCTGCTGCATATTCGCGCGGACGAGCCGGTGACCTGGAACGGCAAATTCCGTGCCCCGCTGCGCGATGCGGTGATCTACCCGCGCACGGACAACCGGCCGCTGCCGGTCTGGATCGCGGTGGGCGGCAGCCCGGAATCCGTTGCCCGCGCCGGATTGCTCGGCTTACCGCTGGCGATCGCGATCATCGGCGGCCAGCCCGCACGCTTCAAACCGCTGGTGGACCTGTACCACCGCGCGCTGGAAGAGGGCGGCCACGACAAGCAGCCGGTGGCGGTGCACGCGCACGGCTATATCGCCGATACCGACGAACAGGCCGTCGCCGACTTCTACGAGCCGTATGCCGGGGCGATGAGCACCCTTGGGCGCGAACGCGGTTGGGGTCCGATGACCCACGCGCAGTTCGACGCCCTGCGCTCCCAGAGCGGTTCCCTCTTCGTCGGCACGCCGGACTATGTCGCCGAAAAGATCACCGATATCCGCGACACCCTCGGCCTGGACCGTTTCATGCTGCACACCAGCGTCGGCACGCTGCCGCACGAAAAGGTGCTGCGCAATATCGAATTGCTCGGCGCGAAGGTGGCACCCAGGGTGCGTTGACGAGCCCGTACTCGCGATGGACTGGCCACGCACGCAACAGATCTCGCCGTCCGCCCGGCCAGTGCTGCGGAAGGCCGCGCCGCGCACCATACGATGGCCCCATGTCAGCACTGCCCCTGATCTTCACCGCGGGCTGGGCGAGCGGGGTCAATGCCTATGCGGTGGTCCTGCTGCTCGGGCTATTCGGCATAACCGGTCTGTCCGATGACGTGCCGGAGGCGCTGCAGCGCACCGATGTGCTGATCGCGGCCGGGGTGTTGTTCCTCATCGAGGCCGTCGCGGACAAGGTTCCCTATCTCGACAGCTTCTGGGATGCGGTGCACACCATCGTGCGCCCGGCGTCGGGTGCGGTCGTCGCCGCACTGCTCGCGGGCCAGGACGGTTCGCTGCCACAACTGGCGGCCGGTGCGGTCGGCGGAACCGCCGCCCTGGCAAGCCATCTCGTGAAGGCCGGGACACGGATGGCGATCAACACCTCGCCGGAGCCCGCGAGCAATGTCGTGATGAGCCTCGTCGAGGATCTGACCGTCGGCGGCATCGTCACCCTCGCCATCTTCCACCCGGTCGTCGCGGCCGTCTGCGCGGGCACACTGCTGGTAATCGGCGTGATCCTGGTGTATCTGCTGGCGAGCCGGATCCGCCGCTACCGCATTCGCCGCCGACAACGTCGCGAGGCCAAGCGCGCCGCGACCATCTAGGCCGGTTTGCGCCACACCAGCGAATAGCGCCAGAAGACCAGCCGCCGCACCCGCGCACCGGGCAGAATCGCCGCGACCCTCGCCCGCACCTGCCGCGTCGTCAGCGGCGGATCGAGCACGACCGGCATGACACCATGCGTCGGCTCGACCGCATACCAACTCCCTCGCCCACGCGCCCGAAAAATCCGAAACACCACCCCGAGCACCCGATGCCCGATCGCCGCCAACAACTCGACGGGCAATTCCCGCAGGAGATCGGGCCGCGGCAATGCCACAGCGGCGATCACACCACCCGGCCGCACTGCCCGTGCCAACACCGGCAGCACCTCATCGAGCGGCATGTGGTGCAACGTGCTGATCGACACGATCGCGTCGTAGGCTCCCTCCCCCAGCGGCTCCGTCAGCACATCCGCGAGGATGCAGCGGACATTGTCCGGCGTCGCGTGCTTCGCGGCATCGATCATCACCGGCGAACGGTCGATCGCATCGACGTGCTCGACCCGCCGCGCGAGTTCCCCCGCGAAAGCCCCTGCCCCACAACCGACGTCCAACACCCGAGTACACCGGTCGGGCAGCTGCCGCATGAGAAATCGTTGGTAGTAGGCGTTGTGGCTCCAATTGAGCTCGGTCATCGAGAACACCTTGCCATGGGTGCGCCGAAACTCCGTCCGCCCCCGAAGTTATGTTCCGATCGCGACGGAATTCCGTTGCGGAGCAGAGGATCCGGATCGTGGCCAGAGCGAGTCGGCCGGTGATCGACACTGACCTGGCCCGAACCCGGATGGCCCGGGTGCCATCCGTCGATCACACCATTGGAGACAGTATGACCGAGTCGGTCATCCAGCTGCCCACCGCTGGAGAAACGGTTCTCGAAACCTATGAGCGAATCTCTCGACGCGGACCGCTGGTTCCGATCGAGCTGACCGGCGGTGTCGCGGCCTGGAGTGCGGTGAGCTATCAAGCGGTGAGCGAAGTGCTGGCCGGGGACGGCACCCTCTTCAGCAAGAACGCCGAGAACTGTCCGGCCCTGCACGACGGCACCATTCCGGCGGATTGGCCGATGCGCGCGCTCACCGATATCGACCATATGTTGAACAAGGACGGCGAGGACCATCGACGGTTACGCAAAACGATCAGCGCCGCGTTCACACCCGCTCGGGTGGCCGGGCTCGAACCCCGGATCCGCCAGATCGCTTCGGAGATCATCGATGACTTCGCCGATGAGAAAGGCGAATTCGATCTCATCCCACGATTCACAACTCCGTTTCCGGTGCGGGTGATCTGTGAGTTGTTCGGTGTGGAGAAGGCGGATCGGTCCCGAATCCGGGACTGGTCGACCACGATCGTGTCGCACACCAGCACCATCGAGCAGATGCAGACCGCGATGGGCGAGATGATCGCATTCTTCACCCAGCTCATCGAGGGCAAACGGCGCGAGCCGGGCGACGACCTCACTTCCGCGTTGATCGAGGCCAATACCGACAATCTGACCACCGACGAGCTGGTCAACATGTTGTGGCTGGTGATCGTGGCCGGGCACGAGACGACGGTGCATCTGCTGGCCAACGCGATCATCGCGCTGACGGAGAACCCCAGACAACTGGACAAGGCCCTCACGCAGGACCGTTGGGCGGATGTGGTCGAGGAGGCGCTGCGCTACCGGTCCCCGGTGTACAGCGCCAATCTGCGCTATGCCCAGCGCGATGTCACCATCGCGGGCGTCGACCTGCCGAAGGGCGCGATCGTCATCTGGTACGGCGGTGTCGGGCGGGACCCGCAGCGATACCCGAACGCCGATGTCTTCGATATCGATCACGATCACCGCGGTCAGCTGGCCTTCGGGCGCGGGCCGCATATCTGCCTCGGTGCTCCGCTGGCCCGGCTGGAAGCACGCATCGCGCTGTCCACGCTGTTCAACCGCTTCCCACTGCTGCATCTCACGCGTGACTCGGCGTCGCTGCCGATCAGCCCGCAGATCCTGACCGCGGGCCCGCTCACTCTGCCGGTGCGGTTGTATCCGTCCGAATGACCGCCGCCGTCGGCTGGTCGATGGTCTCGGCCAGCCGACGTTTGCGGAATTCCCTCGGAGTTTCGCCGAATCGCGCCTTGAACGCGGCGGAGAACCAGGTGACGGTGAATCCGCTGCGCGCGGCGATTTCGCCGATGGTCAGTGTGGTGCTGGGGTTTTCGAGCATGCCGCGCGCCGCACGCAGTGATTCATCCTGGCGCACTTCACGATAGGTGGTTCCAGCCTGCTCCAGCGCGGTGCGCAATTGCCGTGGCGACCAGCTCAATGCCCGCGCTACCGCCGCGAGCCGGAGGTCGGCGACCCCGATATTGTCGCGCACATACCGGCGCACCGCCTCGGCCGTCTCGGCCAGCTGGGTCCGCTGCGGGGTGCTGTCGCCCACGGCCATCATGCACAGCAGTTCGGTGGTCCGGTCGCAGACCGCGTTGAATTGACGTTCGGTGAGCCGGGATCGCTCGGCATGGGTGTCGCGGATCATGTTCCGGGCGATGCGTCCGAGCCCGGAATCGAGGTCGAATACCGGTCGGCGCGCGCCGAGCGGTGCTATCGCGTGGTCGATCTCGGTGCGTGGGATCTGCAAGCCGAATGCCACCGAGCTGGGCACCGCCAACCGCAGTGCTTGATCCAATCCGGTCAGCAGTGCCTGTCCCGGTGCCACACAGGTGATTTCGCGATCATCGGCGACCGTGAACGACCCGCGCTCCGGGACCACCAGCCAGTAGAAGTTCTCCGCGGGCATCCGGCGAATGTGTGACGGCGTGCGAAACGCCAGTCGATCACCGGGCTGATCCCAGCGCAGCAGATTGTAGCTCGTCGTGTGCTGCGTGATCAGCGTGACCTGCCATTGATTCCGATCTCGATATCGATGGTCCATCGGAACGATGCTGTTGGCCACAGCGGTCCATTCATCGACACCGGTCACGTGCAGTTCGTCGTATCTCATGTCGACACCCCGATCACCTCACCGGATAACGATATCCGCTCCGCTGAACAAAAGGTCGGCCGGACGGGATCGGGGTGACCGCGCGGGGTCGACCAGCCGCGCATGCGGTGCGCGACTGTGCAGTTCGCGCAGAAAGACTTCCACCGCCAGCTGTGCCAGTTGCTTTCCGGGGCAGGTATGCCGACCGAACCCAAAGGTCAAGGGCATCTTTCCGGCGCTGTCCATCGCCAGTGGATCCGCGAACGCCCTTGGATCGCGATTCGCGGCACCGAACATCACTAGCACCGGCCCTTTCGGAAGCCTGGTACCGCTGCGTAAAACGATGGGGCGCAAAATGTTCCGCTTCCAGCCCACCAGCCCCGGATCGAGCTGCAGCACCTTGGCAGCGACGCGGGTGGGGCCTGCCGGTTCGCCGAGCAGCTGCCACCACTGCCGATCCGGGTCGCCAAGCAGCCGCTGCATACCCTGCTGGATACTGCCGCTGACAGTGTGCACACCGGCCGCCAGCGAGTTCGCGACCGCGGAGACCGCCACCCTCGGCGGGATACCGGCCGCACGCAGATGTCCGGGAAAGCCCGTGCCGTGCTGGCGGCTGTGCGCCACCGCCAAGCCGCTGACGGTGAACAATCGGCCGAGTGCGCCGACCGCGTCGGCCAGCTCGCGTCCACGCATCCACCGACCGAGCAGACCGGACTGAGCACCGCTCCATTCCGCCACGGCAGGCCAATCTCGTTGCGGTAGACCGACAATCTCGCCTATAACGCGGGCGGCGTAGGTAATCGAAACCGCGGTCACGTCGAGCGGTTCGGTTACTTCTCCCGGCACCGGCAGCGACTGCCGGAAATGTTCGGCGAGCGCCTCGACCCGCTCGGATCGCGTGTCCGCGTGCACCGTGAAGTATCCGGTCGGCCCCGCCATGCAGGCCCACACCCGACGGTGCAGGACGTCGTCGGTCAGGTCCGCCGTCGCCTTCGCGGGCGGCGGGAGCAAATGACGACAAAGATGGCCCACCGCACGCGGATTCGCGGCGATACGTCCGAAACCGACCAATGGTCGTAGTGATTGCGCATTCGAGATTTCAGGTGCCGCGGCTTCCAGCAGTTCTCGCACATCGTCGTAGCGCCACACCAAGCACAGCCCGGAGTCATGTCGGCGGCTCGGTTCGGGCCGAGCATGCAGCAGTCGGTACCCCTCGTCACGCTCCGAATAGGTCAGCTGGTTGGAAGTCAGCCGCAAGAAGGGAAATTCCGCTGCCATTCTGCCTGCCTGTCGGTCGAACGCTGCGCGATGCAGCAAAAATATTGCCCGACAATCGCACACAGGCATGCACCGCTGGCGTGAAAACATAAGTTTCTCTGCCTCGGAACATAATCGAGGCGGAGCCCCATGCGTGACGCGCTTGTCGACCGGGCCGGTTCGCATGTAGTTCGGGTAACTGCCGCGCCGCGTTGACATGGGTCCGGCCGCCGGGTTACGCATGAGTCATGCACAACGACAGATCCATCTGATCGTGGGCACGCTATTGGCGTTGGTTTCCGCGTTGAGCTACGGGCTGTCGGATTTCCTCGGTGGAATCGCATCACGGCGCGTCGGATTCGGACGTGTTGCCCTGCTCGGCCAGCTCGGCGGGTTCGTCGGCACCGCGCTCGTCGGCCCGTTCGTCTCCCATACGGTGCCGCAGCCGATGGATCTCGGCTGGGGAGCACTATCCGGCGTGGGGACCGGTATCGCGATGACATTCCTGTTCCGGGGAATCAGCCGCGGGGCAATGTCTGTCGTGGTACCAGTCAGCGCCGTCGGCGGTGTCGCGCTGCCGGTTCTGATCGGAACCGTCCTGCTCGGTGAACATCCGACACCATTGGCCTGGGCCGGGATCGTACTCGCGCTGCCTGCGCTCTGGCTGGTCGCAGGCGGCACCACCGGCACCGGTCCGATTGCCGGTGCCGCCATAGGTGACGGACTCATCGCCGGTCTCGGGATCGCCGTGCAGTATCTGGCGCTGGCACAAGCCGCACCCGCGGCCGGGATCTGGCCGGTGACGGCGGGCCGGGCCGCGGCCGTTGTCCTCGTCGCCCTGCTCGCATGGCAACTCGCGTCCGAATACGCGGATACCGTACCGGCCCAACGACATCGCAACGATCTCCTGGCCGCATGTTCCGGCATCCTCGCCGCCGTAGCTCTGGTGTCCTACCTCTTCGCGACCCGGACGCAATACCTGGCGGTGGCAGTGGTGCTGTCTTCGCTCTATCCCGTAGTTCCGGTAATTCTGGGCGTGTCCGCACTGAAGGAGCGACTGCGCCGGAGCCAGGTCATCGGGCTGGCGGCCGCATTGATGGCAAGCACGATCATCGCCACTTCCTGATGCGTGACAACAGCTCTCAGTACAGCAGGCTGCTCAAAATAGCTGTGGCAGCATGATGCACTCGGCGGTGAGCGCGAGGACGGACAGGATGATTCCTATGACCGCCAGCCCCTTGGCGCGGCGAGGTCCGGTGCAGCCGACAATCCCGACGACGAGTCCGGGAATTGCGAATGGGAGGCCGATCAACGGTCGTACGCCGGTTAGGTCGATCATCGGCAAGAACGGGAGTACGCAACCGATAAGGCCGAGGATCACCGATCCTATAGCGAACCATGGTCCCTGCCGCCGATCGTCCGCCTGTGGGCCGAGTTGCCAACGGGGGTCGCTGGTATGCACCCAGAATTGTTGCTGCTGAGGAGGATTCGGACCCTGCGGCGGCATCGGAGCGGAGTACCCGGTGTTCCGACCAGGAGTCGCCGCGCCGGGGTGCCAGGTCGGGTTGGTCGGCTCAGGCGGCGGACTGTACGACATCGGTGATCCTCACTCACAATTCCCCGAGAATGGCCTTCTATCGTCCGCCGGTCACACTAGCCCATACGGGGCATATCCTCGATCCGGACCGCAGACCGGCGGCGCGATACAGGGGGTTATCGAGGGATGGCACAGGCGGCGAAGCTGTTGCGGGATATCGAGCCGTTGACGGCACCCGAGCGACAGCATGCGATCGCGGCGGGCGCGTTGCGTTTGGCGGGGACGCCCGAGCTCGGACAGCTGCTGGCCGATCTGGCGGGGCGGGGATACTACGAGCGGGTCATCGCGATTCGGATGGCCGCGGTCGTCGCCGACCATGGGCATATGCTGGCCGAACTCGATTCGGGCGGGCCGGAATTCGGCACGCGAGCGGTCGTCGGGCTGGTTCGGACAGGCATCGAACCCGAGGCGTTGATCGAGCGACTGCCCCGGATGTCGCAGCGGATACGACGCACCATGTATCGGGCCCTCGGCTACGGTCGGCGCTCCCGGCTGGCCGACCCCCTGCTACCGGAAGTGCGGCGCTGGTTCGGCGATGCCGAGGCCGCACGGATATTGCCGAATTGCTCACCTGCGGTGGTCGCGAAGTATTTGCCGGAACTCGATTACGCGATCGAGAACTGGGCCGCGTTGGGTCGCAGGCATATCGACGCGGTCCTCGACCATGTCGAAGGGCTCGCGGCGAAAGCGGGCGAATCGGACTGGCCGAATCTGTGGCGCTGGATTGCGGCCGGGGCCGTTCCGGCCGCCCGACGCCACCCGGATCGGCTGCTCGCCCTCGCTGCCCGCGCGGTCCGGTACACCTCGATCTATGAATTGAGTTCGGCGGCCGGACAACTCGCCCGGCACGACGGTGCCCGGGTCGTCGAGCTGATTCTGGACCCAACCGGGAATGGCACCGGCCTCAGCGGAACCGCCCTGTGGCGAGCGCTGAGCGGACTCCCCGACGATCGGATGGTGGCACTGGGCACGGTCTACTCCGGATATCAGCGCGACCGGTTTCTGCGCGCACTTCCGCTGGACCGCCGCGCCATTGTGGTGCGGCAGGTCTTCGCCCGACCCGGCGTCGATCCCGACCAAGTCCCGATGACCGCTCTCGATGCCCTACCGCGTCAGGAGCGTACGGCCCTCGCGCGCGAACTCCTGGACCGGCCCGGCGGGGCCGATGTGCGCGCGGTTCGGGAACGGTTGACCGCTCGTCTGCCCTGGGACGAGGCCGAACCGGTGCTGGCCGAGGCGATTCGACGCCCGACCGCCGATGAGCGCGGCCAGGCATACCCGCTGTTCATCACGGCGGCCGCGGGCACTCGCGATCCCGCGACCGTCACCACCATGCTGGAATCCCTGCGCCGCCTGCGCAATGAACAGGACCCGGTGCGCTACACCGCGCTCCAGGCGATCGACCGACTTCCGCCATCGCTGCTGCGCGCCGAGCACCTCACCGCCCTCGAACAACTCGGCACCGACGCACTGCAAGCGCGCGACTGCTCATACCCGACCAGAACAACCATCTCCGGATTGGCGCGAACGCTGCTGCGCCGCGGCGTCGAAATCGATGACCCCTCCTTCACCGACTCCGCGCTGCGCCTGATCGAAAGCCTCGCGACCCACGCGATTTCTCCCGATCTGAACGACCTGGACCGATCGCTGCCGCACGGCACCGAACAGCGGATCTTTGCGGCGCTACGCCGACGAATCGACAACGACGCCGCCCGCGACGAATGGCGCCTGACCCTCGATCTGGCCGATGGTCTGAACAAACGAGCCTGGAAAATCCCTGCTCTACAACAACTCCTGATACGCGCATGCGGGGCACGCGACGACCAGGTGGTCCGGCGGGCGGTGCGATTGGCGCTGAGCAATCCGACCACTCGCGACCAGACCCTCACCACCCTGCTGAACCGGGACCGGTCGCTGGTCACGCTGGATATCGTGCAGCGGCTGATCGCCACCCGACGCACCGATCTGCTCGATTCGCTCCTCGGCTCCGCGACACCCGGACGCTTCGCATCGCCGAAGGTGCGCCTGGTGCCGGACTTCTACTCCGGATTCGACCGCTGGACCCCGCGGCAGATCGAATCGTATGCCCGGCTGCTGACCAGCCATGCCGAGTCGAAGAAGTCATCGCAATACGAGAAGGTCCGGGCGGTAAGGATTCTGGGCCGACTGCCGGGCAGCGCGGCCCGCCTCGCGGAATACAGCGAGCACACCGATATACCGATCGCCGAGGCGGCACTCACCGCATTGGGACGCAGCGACCAGCCCGAAGCCGCGATCGACCTACTCGCCCGCCATATCGACACCGATCGAGCGCGCGTCGCGGTCAGCAGCATCGCGACCTGCACCAAAAGCCTTGGCCCCGACAAGGTCGCGAACGCTGTCGCAGCACTGCTCGACTCCCCGAAGATCACCGCACGCAAGGAAGCCGTCCGGCTGCTCGCCGAACTGCACGCCCCGGATGCGATGGATGCGCTCCAGACGCTGTGGGCGCGGCCGGATCTGCATCGTGATGTCCGCCGAGCGGTGGTATTCGCCTGCCGCTGGCTGTTGGACACCGAGGCGGCCTGGCGGATATTCGCCGATGCGGCCGTCGATCCCACGGCCGCGGATGAAATCCTGAACCTGCGACCGGAACTATTGCCGATCGCCCAGCGACACCGCATGGCCGAGCTGATCCGGCAGATAGCGGCGAGCACCGACAGCCGACTCGCCGCCCGGGCAATCCCGGTACTCAACCGCTGGAGCCGCTGGAGTCGGCCCGATACCGCGATGATGTTGGCGCACCGGGTCTGCGACCTCGATGAACTCGGCCTGTGGTTGCCCGCCGCGCGGGCCCTCGTCGACAGTATCGCGACCACCGCGGATGATTCGGCGCTGACAGCCGCCGCCGATCGGCTACTCGCTGCGGCTGATCACGTCATCCCCGGACGTGACCTGCCCGCCGTACAGCGTCTGGTGGGGCTGACCACCGCGCTCGCCGCCGCGGCCAAGCGCTCTGATGCCGCCCGGTCCGCTGCGGGCGTGCTCGGCGATCGATTATCGATCGAGCCCTGTTGGCGCGAAGCGGCCATCAAGCTGTATCTGGCCCAAATCCGCTGGGCAGAAAGCGAACCGACCGCTCGGTTGATTCAGCGGGCCGGTGCGGTCGCGGATGGCGCGCTGGTCGACCATCCCGCGCGGCAACTGAAGACGACCTTGCCGAGCGCGCTGCGTACCGCGCGGCCGGAGACGATGCTCACCATCGCGGGTGCCCTATCGCGTAGCGACGAGTTGGCCAGCCTGCTTGCCGCGGTGACGCTGATCCAGCAGTGCGGGGAGCACTTCGGTTGGTCGGCACCGTGGGTCGATCTGCTCGCCGCGCTGCGCGCACACGACACGATCGATATTCGCGTCGCGGCGACAACGGTCTGGATGGTTGCCGAATGAGTTCGGGCACTGGCGAATTCGCAAGCTGCGGCGAATTCGTGGCGGGCGTGCCGCGCCAGTCGACCACGCGGCACGCCGGGCGGGGCGCCCCGTTGCGCCCGCCGTCACTGTGCGGCGACGTTTACATCCTGGTCGGATAACGTAGACCTGGGACGTCGCCGATTGAGCAGTAACGCTGTCGGGGCAGTGTCACTATTGCCGACGATGGTCGCCGTCAGGACTTCACTGTTCAGGCAAACGGCGGCGGCCACCGGCCACGTCGGTTACCAGATCAGTGTAGCCGTCGACGAGTTCGGCCAAGTGGTACCAGTGTTTATGGGTATTGTCGCTGCGCGCGCCGTCGACATCGATGGCCGTGTTGGCATCCACCCAGCTGCGCGCCATCCGATCCACTACCGCGCCGAGGCTCTCGGTATGTAGTGAGGCGCCATTGCGATGCTGCGGGATCTCCTGCGCAATCCACTCGTTGATATCGTCGACGAGCTCGCTACGACGACAATCGATTTCGGCCACGAGGTTCATGTCCTGAACCTCGGCACGGCGTGCGTGCAGTTCGGCGAGAGCGTGTGCCGAACGCAGTAATTCACGATCTTGAAAACGTCGTCCCTGGAATGCACACAATATCTGCGGAGCGGTCGGCAGCACCCCTACCGTGGGCGCGCTCATCGCCGTACCCCGAATTCACCCGACACCAACGCGCTTTGTACCAACATGATTGGCTCTCGATTCGGTAATCCCGGTCATCGGATCGGTTCTTCACAACTAGCGTAGCTGGATCATGCTCTTACAAATGCAAGAACGCAAGAGTGCGTTCTCATTGCTGCGGTTACGACTCGATCACCGAGCGGCAACCCCACAGACAGCTGGCGACAACGACTTTCACGCTCGATACTCACCGGGAGCTGGACCGGTGGCCAAGAGTTTGCCACATCATCGCCCGGCGCGTGGGCAGTATGCGATCGCCGCCTACGGACCGAGAGTCGCGAGGTAACTATGTCCTGTCCTGTAATTCGTTGTGCCGATGTGCGATAGCTGTATGTGGTGGTTGGTCGGGGTGAGTTGACGGATCGGGCGTGGGTTCGGATCGAGCCGATGCTGCCGGTGTCGGGCCGGGGTCGGCGATGGCGTCGATCACCGGCAGGTGATCAACGCGACGGTGTGCATTACGACCGACGGCGGGAATCGCACCTCGGGGTTCACGCCGGTGAGGCGGTCGGCCCAGTCTCGCGATCCGATGCTGCCGAGTCACGTTTCTCGGTGATTCGGCGGCTGATCTCGTCCCACGACAGGGGCAACTCGTCCGGCGGTGCATTGAAGAATACAAAGGTCGCTTCCCGCATGACCTTTCGCTTGCGCGCGACAGTCGATTTATGGGGCTCGGAGCTCGCATAGGCGTAGATTGCCGCCTTGTCGTCCCAAGCCGAATAGGTCCAGAAGGTGCCTTTCAGCATTTCTGCTTTCAGGGCCACACCCAGCGCTCCTGGAGAACGGCGGGCCTGCCACCACAAGGTCAGTGACGCGATGAGGAAGCCGGGGGCGTTTACCAACGACTTGACCTCGAGGCGTGAAGCCATGCATTGGACCTCGGGGGTGGTGGGGCTACCGACCGTCTTCCACGGAAGCGTTGGCATTGGCTGCTCTTTTCGATCAGGAGGGCGGCGACGAACTGCCGTCTTCTCAAATGTTGTCGAGGTTTCAGCCTCGGTTCGCGGTGCGAATTCATCAACGGTGAACTGCGTATACTGCGATAAGCCGCCGTGATTGATAGGAAAACGGCATGGACCTGCGCGATCGGGATCTGCGCGACATCGAGATCTTTCTGGTCAGTCAGGTGATCGGGAAACTGGAACGGCGCATCGGCGGCAACTCTTCGAACGATCCAGTCGCACAGTGACATTGACGTCGATCGGACGACAACTGCGTGACAGGACATCACCTAGTCACCCCACCCGCTGGACTCGAGGATCGTCTCCCACGTCGGCGGCGCCAGCTCCGGGTGACGCAGGCGCAGAATCTCACCGGGCAGTGTGCCCAGCGGCGCCTTGTTCGGATTGGCGACGGTCTGGGCCTCGATGGCCGCGGTGAGCGCGCGCGTACCGCCCAGTCGCGGGTATGCGCGGTGCACCCGATCCGCGTACCCCGGCGGCAGATCGCCGGGACCCGCCGCGATATCAATGCCGATGCCCGACACCGCGATCCAGATCTCGGCCGGACGGCGACGCCGGTATACCGGCGACTCGCTGAGCCCGGTGGTATGCGCGGCAATTCCGTCCCACACGATATCCACCCGTCCGTCGGTTAGGCCGTGGTCCTCGAGGAACTTCGCGGCGAAATCCGCCCCGTCCATTTCGAATCGCTGGTCGCCGTCGGCTATTTCGGCGAGCCCGATATCGTGCAGCACACAAATCAGGAACATCAGTTCTTCGTCGTAGTCCGCGCCGGGACGCATACCGGCCTGCTCGGCGAGGGCACGCCCGAAAAGAAATCCGCGCACACTGTGATTGCGCAGCGGTGTCGCCAGTTCGCGGGTCACCAATTCCTGCGCGGCGCGAGCCAGTGGAGTCGATGGCAAGGTCAATGAATCCGGTTGTGCCGCAGCCGGTCTGCCCGACCACAGCAGCGTGGTACTGGCCAATCCGGCGCCGAGGACAGTGCGTCGTGAAATGGGCATGGGTCAACTCCTGATCTATTCGTGCGGTGCTGAATTCGGCGAAAAATTCGCTATGGCGCGTGAAAGCGATGGCGATAATCGGTGGGCGAAATGCCGAGTAATTTCAAGAAGATGCGCCGCATCGTCTCCTCGGAACCGAAGCCGCAGTGCCGCGCAATAGTGGCCACCCCCTCGGTCGCGGATTCGAGCAATGCTTGGGCGGCCTCGACCCGCACCCGCTCGACGTAGCGGCCCGGCGATATCCCGATTTCCTTGGCGAACAAGCGCGTCAGATGACGTTCACTCAGCGCGGCACGTTCGGCCATGGCGGCCAGACTGTGGTCGCCCGCCGGATCCGCGACCACGGAATCGACAACCCGACGCAGTCCGGGCGCGCGCGGCGTGCCGATGCTGTTGCGGACGCTGAACTGTGACTGCCCACCGGGTCTGCGCAGGAATACCACCAGATGTTTGGCAAGGGCGCGCGCCAGTTCGGCGCCGTGGTCCTCCTCCACGAGCGCGAGTGCCATATCGATGCCCGCGGTCACACCCGCCGAGGTGACGATCGGGCCGTCGCGCACGTAGATGGCGTCGGGGTCCACATCTATTCCGGAGTAGCGTGCCGCGAGCTCACCGCAGGCCAGCCAGTGCGTGGTGGCCCGCCGCCCGTCGAGCAGCGCGGCCTCGGCCAAGACGAATGCGCCCGTACACACCGACGCGATCCTGCGCGCGTCGGCGGCGACCGCGCCCACCGCTGCGCTCAGTGCGGGCCGAATCGGTTCTCCCACCGGGTATCCCGGCACGACCAAGGTATCGACCCGCCCGGTGAAATCCGTGATCGCGCCTTCCACTCCGAGCGGCGCACCGACATCGGTCGACACCGCGCATCCGTCCGGCGAGGCGAATCTGATCCGATGTCCCGCCCAGTGCAGTACCTGCACCGGCCCGGCCACATCGAGCAGCAGCACACCATCCGAAACCACCACCACGATGTCGCCGCGCTCCGCCGATCCCATGCCCCCAGTCTCGAGTGGTGCGGGCGCGGCTACAAGGACGAACACCCCACAGATCCGGCCACCGTCCCGGCCATCGGCCGCGACGACGGAATATCCGGCGAAAACTCCGAACTTCGTTACTGCAAAAGGCGGTAGTCTCTGACCACACTGCGATTGCATATTTGCGGTGTGTGCGGGCACTTACTACAGACATGTACGCAAGAGTGCTATCGGGTGCGCCGGGCGAAAGGGTTGTCATGGCAGGCAAGCGCACAGTCCTCACCGCAGGTTTGCGGCGGCTCTCGGTGCTACTGACCGAGATGCGCGAACACGCGGGGCTGAGCAAAGAGGATGTCAGCGGCAAGACCGGCATCAATATCACCACGCTGTACCGCATCGAGACGGCGCAGGCGCGCCCACAGCGGCGCACGCTGATGGCGATGCTGGATCTGTACGGCGTCACCGAACAGCAGCGCACCGACGCGCTCGAGCTCCTCTCGGACGCACTCAAACCCGGCATGTCCCGCCCGTATGAGGCGACACTCACCGAGGTGCACGCGGCCTATATAAACTTCGAATCCGAGGCACTCTCGGCCCGGCACTACCAAACCTCCTACATCCCAGGGCTATTGCAGACCTCGGAGTATGCCGAGGCGGTGATCGACACCAATATGCCGAAGCTGGACGGAGCCACGGTGTCGCACAATGTGCGGGCGCGGATGGATCGGGCCATGCATCTCACCAAACCGGATCCCCTAGAGCTGTGGGTGGTGCTGGACGAGGCGGCGATCCGGCGGATGGTCGGCGGCCCTGATGTCATGAAGGCACAGTTGAAGCGGCTGCTCGATGATTCACAGATGAAAAACGTTATCCTGCAGATACTTCCGTTCAGCGCGGGTGTGCATCCCGGTATGGCCGGATCCTTCACGCTGCTGGACTTCAAGGATCCGGCCGATCCGGAGCTGGTGTACGTCGAGGGCATCGCGGGCGATCAACTGATCGAGGGCCATCCGCAGATCCGCCGCTTCGGCATCATTTTCGACCAATTGCGCGCCATGGCGCTCAGCCCGCGCGACTCCATGGCGCTGATCGATAAGGCCGCCAAAGAGATGAGCTGATCAGCTGCGGCTGGCCCGTCGATAGCCGAGCGCCGCGGGGACCGCGAAAATGACAAGCGCGCCGATACACCAGGCGATGGTGGCCAGCAGCGGGTCGCGCACCGGACCGCCGAGAGACAGCCCGCGCATGGCATCGATGGCATACGACATCGGCTGATGGCGCACGATCGGCTGCGCCCACTTGGGATAGGCGATCAGCGGCACGAATCCGGAACTGAAGAACATCAGCAGCGACGAACCGAGCGAAACTGCCTCCACCAGAGCGGCTTTCGCACTGAATACCGCCACCGCCGTCACCACGGTGGCGAAAGCGATGCCGAATATCAGCGGCACCCCGAACAGCGCGATGCCCGCCAACAAGCCCTGCTCGAATCGGAAACCGAGTGCGACGCCCACCGCGAACAACACCGCGGTGCACAACAGGATCCGGATCGCCTCGGCCAGAATGCGCGCGGCGAGTCCGGACGCGCGATGCACCGGCAGCACCCAGAAGCGGGCCAGCAGGCCCTCGTCGCGTTCGCGGCCGAGGGTGATGGCACCGGCCACCGATCCGGACATCACCCCGACCAGCGCGACCATCGGTACCGAACCGTAGAGCGCGCTCGCACCGGAGAAGGACGAAATCTGGCGTCCGAGGACGGTATTCAGCATCACCAGCAGTAGCGCGGGAAAGATCAGCGACTGTACGACGGTCAGCGGATCACGCCACCAGCGCACCAATAGTCGCTTGGTCTGGATCAGCGTCTGCGGGATCAGCAGACGCCAGGTCTCGGTCTGCCCGTGGACCTTGGGCAATTCCTCCGTGGGAGTCAGTACCTCGGTCATGCCGACCTCCGGATCGAGACGAATACCGCGCCCGCGCCGAAGACGATGGCGAGTCCGAGGGTCCAGGCCAGCGCGGGCCCGAAGATGTACCAGCCGACCGCGCCCGCATTACCCGTCGAATCACCGGCGAGTGCTCGCAGCCCGTACACGAAGTGCGATACCGGTTGGTTGCGTGCGAAACCCTGGATCCAGTGCGGGAATTGGCGGGCGGGGGCGAATCCGGTAGAGACCATGCCGAGGATCAGCTGCGGCAGGATGAGCGCCTGAGTGGTCGCCTCCGGACTCTTGGTCAGGGTGCCCAACAGATCAGCACCCAGGCACAACGCCAGTGCGATCAGCATCGCGAAGCCGATGAAACCAATTGTGTCCCACCAGCTTCCATAGAAACGGAAGCCGATCACATAGCCGGATACCAGCGCCGCGGCCAACGCGACAGCAGCCCGATACAGCCCGGCCGTGACCCGGGCCGCCAGCGGTACCGGAGAACCCATCGGCATCGATCCGAAGCGGATATTGAGCCCGTCCTTGGCGTCGGTGGCGGAGCGGAATGCCGCGGTGATCGCGCAGAAGGCGATCGCCTGCATCACGATCATCGGCATGAGGAATTGGGCATAGCTGCTCAGGCCGTGTCCGTAGACGGTCATCACCAGGTTCAGCGGCACGTAGAAGCCGAGGGTGAAGACGGTCGGCGCCAGTAGTGCGGTGATCAACTCGCCATTGCGCCAGGACGGCCGGACGAGCCGAGAGGTCAGCGCCCACCATTGCGCCGCGGTCACCATCCGCGGCGGCGGTGCGTCCACCAGCCTCTCGCTGCTCAGGCGGCGGTTTTCGCCGTCGCCGCGGTCCTGCTGGACGGTGCTCGATCCCGAGTCGCTGCCGAGGCTCATCTGCACGCTCCCATCCTGCGCGTCAACCGTGCTTGTCGGTGGGGAACCGGCTGTTCCCAGCATGTCGCACCCGACCGGAGTCGGTGCAGCTTTCCGCACACTTCGCGTACGTACCGCATGGTCGTTTTCGCTCGTCTCGTCCGAAATCGGGCGCACCGCTGCCATGCGGGCGATCAGGTCGTCGTCCAATCTCGCCGAACCGATGACATGTCGATACCGCCCCGGGGTGTCGAAACGGGACTCCGCGGGGGCGACGAATCCCACCAAGGTGTCTGCCGAACGAGGTCGCACGGGTATGTGAATGATGCAGCACCGCTATCGTTTTCGACGGAATGTCCGATTCGCGAAGTGACTACCGCGCGCCGGGTGAGTAATGTGTGCCCCGATGACCAGCATGGAAGCCCGTTTCCGTGAAGCAGCGCGGACCGTGCCCCTCCCCAGTCCTTGGAATCTGTCCGTCTACCTCGCAAGTGTCGCCGCGCACCGTGGTCGCTCCATCTCGCTGCAGGCGATTCCCGCCGCCGCGCTCGCGGATATCGGGTGTCGCGGCAGCGGACTATGGGTGGCGCGCGGCCACGACGACATCATCGTCTACGACGCGTCCGCCACCGAGCGCAATGCGGATCACATCATCCTGCACGAGATCGGTCACATGCTGTTCGGGCACGGCAAGGAGGGGACGGTGGCAGGCGAGCCGATCACACCATCGCTGGCCGCATTGTTGCCGTCCATCTCACCGTCCTCCATCAAGCACGTACTCGGCCGCGAGCAGTTCGGCGCCGACGGTGAACGAGAAGCCGAGGTCTTCGCCGATATGACCATGGTCTATGCCACCCTGCCGCGCCGCCCGGCACGTTCGTTCCGACTGTTCGGGCGCGGGCGCTAGCCACCGGGTAGTCGGCGGGTGCCATCCCGTAGTCCGTCGACGAGATCCTGGTAGCTATCGGCCAGCTCGTTGAGCTGCACCCACGCGTCATAGAAAACGGCCTCGGGCGCCGCGGACAGTGGCACGAAGGCCTGCGTGGTCATTCTGGCCAGCCGATCCACCAACTGGCCGACGGTTTCGGAGTGCAACTGTGCCTCCGAGCACGGCACCGGCATCGCCAGCGCCACCCACAGGTCGATCGAGCGCACCAGTTGGGCACGTCGCCGATCCAGCTTGGCCATCTCGGACACCGGCGTCCGCTCGCGAATTTCGTGCAGCTGCGCCAACTCCCCCGCCGCCTCCAACATCGGATGATCGTCGTGCGGAAGCCCGCGGCATGCGGCCAGCAACATATCCCGTCCCGGAATCATCCGGTAATTTCCGACATTCCTCATCTGGGCCTCCCGCTGACGCCGGACCGCGCCGCAGTCGGCGAACCTCCCGACCAGCAACGCCGTTTCCGCACCGCACGACCACACGCGACGCCTCGATTATCAACCTTGATCCGCGCTTGCGACCAGAAACCGTCGATATCAATCTGTTACAGACGTGCGCATACGTGGCAAATATGCAGTAACCATGACTATGGTCCGGGCGGTGAGCAAGCGTCAGCGCCGACTGGCAGGTATGTCCCAGGCCGGGCCATCGGTCAGATAATCCTGACCGCCGACATAGAACGTGCGACCGGATTCGGTTGCGGCACATGCGGCCTCGCCCACGACTGCGGCGAACTCCTCGATGGTCGGCAGTGCCCCGTGATCGCGGCGAGCCGAAACCGCATCGGGATTGCGGCGTTCCAGCAGGCGGACGATGATCGTGCCGTCGATCATGTCGCCGGATACCACATTCAGCCCGATGCCACGCTCGGTCAACTCCGGAATCATCGCACGCAAGGCGTCTTCACCCGCACGCTTGCTCGCGGCGATCGGCTCATAGTCCGCCGGAACGGGTTTTCGGCCGTGGAAGTGGGCCTGATGGCTTGTCACGAAGACGATCCGGCCGCCGGATGGCAGGTGCGGCAAGGCTTCCCGCACCAGCCGGACCTGCGCGTCACGGTTCAACGCCATCGCATAGTCGGGCGCGGCATCGCGCTCGAGACCGCCGGAGGCGTTGAGCACCAATACATCCAGCCGCCCGAATTCCGCCACCACTTCGGCGATCAGCGCCGCCGTGGCATCCGCATCGGCGATATCCGCACCGGCAATCGACGCACTGCCGCCAGCCGAGCCGATCTCATCGGCGATCGCGTGGGCGCGCTTGCGCTTCTCCCGATAGTTGATGATCACGTGATCACCGCCCGCAGCCAGCACTTTCGCCGTCTCGGCCCCTATTCCCCGCGACGCGCCGGTGATCAGCACGATCCGTCGTTCCGTCGAGTCGCCCATCTGCCCTCGCTCATCAGCCCACAGCAACGCTTCTAATTTAGAATCACTATGGTAGTTCGAAATGAGAAGTGCAAATGGAGCCAAGCCGTCACGCGGGCGAAACGACCCGGCGCACGCGCCCATGCTGGCCACCATGGAGCTCATCGGCCAACGCTGGATCCTGCGCGTCCTGTGGGAATTGGAGCCCGGCCGCCTCGGTTTCCTCGAACTGCGCCGCCGCATGGGCAACTGCTCGTCGAGCATGCTCTCGACCCGCCTGCAACACCTGCAGACCGCGGGCGTGATCACCAAGAACGCGGACAAAACCTACGAACTCACCCCGGCGGGCCTCGCCCTCACCGCGGCCCTGCAACCACTGTGGAGCTGGTCCGAACGCTGGACCCCGCCATCCCCCGATCCCGACTAGCACCTACGACAAAGGCGATCCCCGACCGGGAAGCGCCTTCGCCAACGTAAAGGTTTACTTCAAGCGGAGCTTGCCGAACAGACCTTCCTTCTCGTCATCCGGACCCGCGGTGAAGTACAGCGAATCGGCATCGCCGAGGCTCTCGCCATTGCCGAACATCAGGGCCCACAGACCCTCGATCTCGACCGGCTGACCCTTCTCATCGCGCAGGTAATCGACGAACCTGCCGGTGGCATCGTCGTAGGCGAGCACATGGCCGAGGCCGCCGAAATTGCCGACCAGCAGCTTGCCGCTGAGCGGACCGAAGTTCGCGGGAGCCACCGCGACACCCCAAGGCGCATTGAGGCGGCCGCCGTCGTCGAGGATGCGGACCAGCTTGCCGCTGCCGTCGAATTCGGCGACCTTGCCCTTGGCGGGCTTGCCCTTGGCGTCCTTCTCCTGATCCTTGTCGAGCGAATCCTCTTCGGCCTTGTCGAACTTGGACGCGTCCTGCTCATCGGGCTTGGTGTCGGCGTAGGAGACGAATACCCGGTTGCCGATGGTGGTCACATTGAACGGCGCGGGATCGCCGGGCTTGGCCTTCTTGCCCTTATCCGGTGCTGCCGCGTCGATCTGATCGCCGGTGGCGAAGGGGTTGGCGAAGCCGACGGTCGGGATCAGCTGCCAGTCCTTGTCGAAGGTGCGGATCTGCGGGTTCTCACCGAAGTCGGCAGCGAGGAGCTTGTCACCGGACGGGGTGAGCGCGATACCGAAGAACGCCATGCCCTGGGATTCGCCGTCGAAGACCAGGTTCGCCGGGCCGTCGTGCCGGATGATCGCGCCCTCGGGACCCTGCTCGGTCCATGCCGAAATCTTGCCGGAGTCGGTGGCGAAGATGAACCGCGACGAACCGGTCAGCGGCACCGGCGCACCATCGACGTCCACCGGCTGGTCGCGCACCACGAACAGATCGGAGGTGATGGGAGCGCCGTTGAAGACGACACCGGTGGTCTTGCCGATGCTCTTATCGGAGGTGTCGGCGTCCGCGCCCGGAATCGTGACGATCTTCAGCGGATCCTGGAACAGCTTCTGCACCTTGGGATCCGCGGACGCGCTGACATCGCCGACGAACTGGAAGGACTTACCGCCCGCACCGACCCAGAAATGCCCGCCCGCACCCTTCGGGCGATCGGCTAGTCCCCACGCGTTCACCATGTCCGGAAAGGTGTACTGCGCTTTGTATTCGGCGTTGTTGGCGGCGAGGTTGGTCTGCGCGTAGTGGTTGCCGTCGAGGGCAGGCACTTCATCGTCAGACGACTTCGAATCCGAGCATGCCGCGGCCACGACCAGGGCAGCGCCGAGCACCGATGCGCGCAGCAGACCGTTGCGGGTCCGCGACCGCCGGGCCCCGTTGCGGCGCGATTCACTAAGGCGTGCGTTCAACTTCTTCGTCCTTTCCAGCCACTCGCAACCCTCATTCGGCGATTAGGCGACGCTAACCTTAGCTGGGCGGAATTTCGACCGTATCGGAACACCCCGGATCCGACAGGTTTAAGCTGTCGCGCGTGGTCGCCCCTCAACCTTCCGTCGCCCCCCATCCGGATATCGCTCCGCTCGCACCATTGCTCGGCACATGGCGCGGACCAGGCCACGGCGAGTACCCGACCATCGAGTCGTTCGACTATGTCGAGGAAATCAAGTTCGGCCACCTCGGCCGACCGTTCCTCACCTATCGGCAGCGCACCCGCGCCGCCGACGGCAGCCGACCGATGCACGCCGAAACCGGTTATCTGCGTTGTCCGCGCCCGGATCACGTCGAATTGATCCTGGCCCACCCGACCGGCATCACCGAGATCTGTGAGGGCAGCCTCACCATCGTCGATGGTGAACTGCGGATGGAATTCGAATCGACCAGCATCGGCCGCAGCAGTACCGCGAAAGTGGTGACCGCCCTCGGCCGTTCGATCACACTGACCGGCGACACCATCGACTACACCCTGCGCATGGCCGCGGTCGGCGAACCACTGACCCACCACCTCGCGGCGACCCTGCACCGCGCCTGATCAGTCGCGGGACGGATCCGGACGCCAGGGCACATACGCCCTGCCCTCGGCCTGAGCGGCGGCCTCGGCCGAATGCAGTTGGTATGGCGTGATACCGCCCGTTGCCCATGCGCCGACCGAACCGGCGGCGACGGCTTCGGGTGACTTCGCCGTCAATCCGATCTCATTGCGCACCACCGCGATCGGCCGATCGGCGAGCGCGAACCAGTCCAGGTCGAGAAAATCGTGGCTGCCATGGGTGAGTGCGCCGCGTCGCATGGCATCGCCGAGACGGGTCGCCATGCCCGCGGTGCGCAAATGCCCTTCATTGGCTTCGAACAATCCGGCTCCGGCATGGAGGTAGCCGGTTTCGAAGAGCGAAATCACCATGGCGAGCAGGCTGAACGCGCGCGGATCGTCATTGGCGCGCGCCATGAAGGCGAATACCTCGATCTCGTTCTCCAGCGTGGTGCCGTATCCGGCGAGCACATGCACCCAGTCGTGCTGGGCGAGCAGCGGCGGCGCGGAACCGGGCAGACCGGGCGTGACGAAACCACGATCGGCATAGAAATCCGCGACGCCGCGCCCGAGTGTGCCGACGGGCAACTCGCGCAGGGTTGCCCAGCGCGCGGCCAAGGCCGGATCATTGCTGACCTGTCCCCAGGACGAATCCAGACTTTCGGTGTGCAATGCGGTCAACCGGCTCGGATCCAGCCCGCCGAGATAACCGTTGCGGTCGAAGTCGACCGCGGCGAGTTCGATCGCGCCCTCGGCGTACTTCTGCGCCACCGCGATCATGTCGTCATCGACCTCGAGCGCGTCGGCGAATTCCCGCAGTTTGGTTGCTACTGTCGACGGCAACGGCCGCACGACCAGCGCGGACAGCAGCATCGTCTGCACGATTCGCTCACGGAAGATCCGATTACGCCGGGCCAGCCCGGCCGCCAAGGTCTCGGCATCGATGGGCGGCAGTGTCTCCAACTCGACCCGATGTCCGGTCATGGACAGGAACAGCGACGGAATCAGCAACTGCTGCAACGGAGTCAGCCCGTCGGCACCGGACGCCGCCGCGACCACACCGCTGGCCAGCAGCGCAACTTCGGCCGCATCCGGCGGGGTCAGCAGTACATCATCCATCCGGTCAACTCCAACAACATCGCCGACAAGGTCCACCGCGGCGGTGGACGATCACATTATCGATCCGAATTCGGCGCGGCGCGTAGTTGTTTCGCCGAGGGCGTAGTCGCTACAGGCACGGCGCTCCATCGATGCGTATGCTGAATTCCATCGCGTGACGCTTCCGTCGGCGAAACAGCCGTGGGGCAGCGGCGGTCCGGAAGCGGAGCGTTCGGAGGGAATCTGGTGGGCTCTGCGGGCTCGAATCGACCGGCGCTCGATCTTCGAGTGCTCGGGCCGGTGCGCCTGCTGGTCGATGATCAAGCGATACCTTTGCCCGGCACAAAACTCCGCGCGCTGCTCGCCATGCTCGTCATCAACCGACGCAATGCCGTCGCGAAAACCACACTGGCGAACAGCATCTGGGAAGAGGAGATGCCGAATCGGTCGGTCGACGGCCTCTACGCATATGTCTCGAATCTGCGCACGATTCTGCGTTCGGCCGGGGTCGACGATCGGGCCGTGCTGCGCACCGTGCACGCCGGATATCTGCTCGATATCGGCGAGGATCAATGCGATGTCGGCCGTTTCGAGCGGGCCAGAACCCAGGGCTCGCTGGCCTTCACCACCGGCGATCTGGAAACCGCGGCCGAATGTTTCGCCGACGCGCTCGCGCAGTGGAGCGGTGAGGCGGTCGCTGGGCTGCGCGGCCTGCGCTTCGCCGACAATTTCGGCACCGATATGGATGAACGTCGGTTGAATGCCATCGCCGATCGCCTCGATGCGGATATCGCATGCGGGCGCGAGGGCGCGGTCCTCGGCGAGCTGACCGCGTTGACCGCCGAACACGCCGTGAACGAACGACTCTGGCGACTGTTCATCTCCGCGCTCTACCGCGCGGGCCGCCAGGCCGACGCACTCGCCGCCTGCCTACGCATCCGCCGAAACCTCGCCGACCAGCAGGGCATCGATCCGGATCCGCGCACCCTGGCACTGGAGGAGGCGATCCGCAGCCAGCAGGCACTGCCGACGGTGTCCTCCTCGCCCGGGGCTACCAAGCGGGATCTGCCGGATCTGTTGCGGCAGGCCTGGCTGCGGGTCGGTGACGGCGAAGCGATCGCCATACCGGCGACCGGGCTGCGGATCGGCCGCGAATGGGATAACGACATCGTGCTCGACGATGCCCGGGTCAGCCGCAAGCACGCGCGCATCGTGCCGCGCGACAACCGGATCTTCATCCGGGATCGGGATTCGGCCAATGGTGTGTACGTCAACGGTGTGGCGATCGGTGCCGATACCGCACTCGCGGACGGCGATGTCATCCGAATCGGTTCCACCACACTGCGTTACGAGATGCCCGATCGCGGCACGCCGCCGGAGTCCACCAGTCGCACCAACTCCAGGCGGGTTCAGTAGCCCGCGGGCAGGGCGGCGAGCATATCCCGCGTCACCGCGACAGCATGATCCGAACTGCCACCCTTCACCAGCAAGGTCGCGAAGGCCAGATCCCCGCGATAGCCGACGAACCACGAATGCGAGCCGCCGTCGACCTCGGCCTCCCCGGTCTTGCCGTACACCTCGCCCTGGTCGGCAATGCGTTCGGCGGTACCGCCGGTGACCACCTTGCGCATCATCATGCGCAAACCATCGATCACCTCCGCACCGATCGCCGGACGGTCCCCCTTGATCTCGGTGGTCCGCCCGGCGATCAGATACGGCACCGGCGCGGACCCGTGCGCGACGGTCGCGGCCAGCATCGCCATTCCGAACGGACTCACCACCACCTTGCCCTGGCCGATACCGTCCTCGGTGCGCTGGATCATATCGTCGGCCGGTGGCACCGAACCCGATTCGGTCGGCAGGCCGGGAACTGTATATCCCTGTCCCACACCCAGTTTCGCGGCGGCATCGGGCAGCGCGTCGCCGGGCAGCTCGCTGGCCAATTTCGCGAATGCGGTATTGCAGGATCGCTCGTAGGCGGTGGCCATCGGTACGTCACCGAGTTGGAAGAGGTTGTAGTTCGGAATTGTCCGCTCCCCGACGACAATTCGGCTCGGACACGGCAAAATCGTTTCGGGCGTTGCCTTTCCGAGTGACATGGCCGCGGCCGCGGTCACGGTCTTGAAGACCGAACCCGGCGGATACTGACCGATGGTGGCCACCGGACCGTCGCGGTCGGCCGCCCTGTTCTGTGCGACAGCGAGAATCGCGCCGGTCGAGGGCCGCAGCACCACCATCATGGTCTGTTCCTCGCGGCCGTTGACGGCCCGCTGTGCCGAGTTCTGCACATTGCGGTCGATACTGAGCGAGAACGACGGGGCGGGTTGTGCGGGCACCTCGGTGAGTACGTCGGTATCGGCGCCGTTGGCGTTCATGGTGACAACGCTCCACCCCGCCTTGCCGTCCACCTCGGCGATAACCGTCTTGCGAACCTGGGCGAGCAGATCGGGTGCGAAATCGCGGTCGGTGGCGACCATATCCCACAGTTGGGTCAGCGTGACACCGGGCAGGCCGATGAGATCGGCACTGACCTGCTCGTATTCGTACTCGCTCAAGAGCGCGACGGTGTACTCGCCCTTGGCGGCGCGCGCCGCACTCAGGATCGCCTCTGGGGTGAGCCGCTCGTCGAAGCGGTTCAGCGCCACCGCCAGCGAGGTCGCCGTATAGCCCGGATCCGGTGCCGAGGCAACGGTGAACGCGACCCGAGATACCTTGCCAGGAACCAGTACATCGCTGCCGGATTGCTCGTTCACCCTGGCGCGCGGGGCCGGGTTGGCGCGCAGTGCCATGGTCTGGGTGGCGCCGAGTTTGGGGTGGATATCGGAGGAGGTCCAGCGCACCATCCAGCGACCGTCGCTGCGCCCCATCTGCAATTGGCCGGAGTATTTCCAGATCCGGTCCTTGGGCAGGCGCCACTCGTAGGTGTAGTCGACGGTCGCGGTGTCGCCGGTGACCCTGGCCGCCCCGGTATGCGCGGTCAGCTTCTCGGCCTGCAACTGCTCCCATGCCGAACGCAATGCGGCGGTTGCCTTCTCGGGCTGACTGGTGAGTTCGGCCGCGGCCTCGATCTCGTGCTCGGCGAATGCGGCCAGAAAGGCATCGGCCGCGGGCACCGGTCCCTGCGGGCCGGCCGAGCAGCCGGATCCCGCCGCCGCGAGCGCCGCGACGGCCAGCGTAATGAGCATGCGAGTCGACATCGGGACCGATCGTATAGTCAACGCCGGGCAAACGCCTGTGGCACACCGACGTTCGGTACCGCGTTCAGTCGAGCAGCACCGTCGCGAAGGTAGCGATCTGTCGGAATCCGACCCGGCTGTAGGCCCGGCGGGCGATGTTGTTGTAGTCGTTCACATACAGACTCGCGGTGCGACCCGAGGCCACCACCGCATTCGCCACCGCGGCCGTACCGCGGGTGCCCAGGCCCGCGCCGCGCCGTTCGGGATGGACCCACACGCCCTGGATCTGCCCGGTCCGCCGGGACAGCGATCCGACCTCGGCCTTGAACACCACTTCGCCGTCCTCGAAACGCGCCCAGGCGCGGCCGGATTCGATCAGGCTCTGGATCCGACGCCGATAGCCGCGGCCGCCGTCACCCGCGCGCGGATCGACCCCGACCTCCTCGATGAACATGGCGATAGCCGAGGTGAGATATCGCTCCAACTCATCGGGCCGGACTCGACGGACCTGCGTATCGGCGGTGGCCAGCGCGGGCTGGCCCATGGCCAACAGTGGTTGCGCACCGCGTAGCTCGCGTTCGGGTCCCCAATGCGCGGACAACATCTCCCACAGCGGCAGCGTCAATTCCTGACGCCCGACCACCGACGAACACACCCGCGGCCAGCGGACCGCCCGCGCGGCGAAGGCGCGCAACGCATCCTCATCACCGCGCAGGGGCACCAGATTCGCACCGGAGAAGCACAGGGACTCCGACGGTCCACCCCGACTCCACAGTTCGCCGTGCCCGACACCGGTATCCAAGCCGAATTCCTGTAACCGTGCCGCCACCATGCACGAGGCGATCGGATCGCTGTCCAGCACCCGCAGCACCTGTGCCAGATCCCGATTCGCGAGCTGACGCGCGGGGGCATCCTTGGCCCGTCGCGTCGGCTCCAGCAGACTCCGCACATCGACAGCCTGCCACGAATCGGCCGACTCCGGTACGGCTACTCGGGAACCCGTGCTAGCTGACGGTAACGACGGGTTCGCCCGCGCCTGCCGTCTCGCCCATCTCCTCGGCGATGCGCATGGCCTCTTCGATCAAGGTCTCCACGATCTGCGCCTCCGGCACGGTCTTGATGACCTCCCCCTTCACGAAGATCTGGCCCTTGCCGTTGCCCGAGGCGACACCGAGATCGGCCTCGCGTGCCTCACCCGGACCGTTCACCACACAGCCCATCACGGCCACCCGCAGCGGCACTTCCATGCCCTCCAGACCGGCGCTCACCGCATTGGCCAAGGTGTACACATCGACCTGGGCGCGACCGCAGGACGGACAGGAGACGATCTCGAGCTTGCGCGGGCGCAGGTTCAGCGACTGCAGAATCTGGCCGCCGACCTTGACCTCCTCGGCAGGCGGCGCGGACAGCGACACCCGAATCGTGTCGCCGATGCCCTCCGACAGCAGCGCACCGAACGCGACGGCGGACTTGATCGTGCCCTGGAACGCCGGACCGGCCTCGGTCACACCGAGGTGCAGCGGGTAATCCGACTGCGCGGCCAACTGACGGTAGGCCTCGACCATGACCACCGGATCGTTGTGCTTGACCGAGATCTTGATATCGCCGAAGCCGTGCTCCTCGAACAGGCTCGCCTCCCACAGCGCCGATTCGACCAGCGCCTCCGGGGTCGCCTTGCCATACTTCTCCAACATCCGCTTATCCAGCGAACCGGCATTCACGCCGATGCGAATCGGGATGCCCGCCGCGCCCGCGGCCTTGGCCACCTCGCCGACCCGGCCATCGAATTCCTTGATATTGCCCGGGTTTACGCGCACTGCGGCACAACCTGCATCAATGGCGGCGAAGATATAGCGCGGCTGGAAATGGATGTCCGCGATGACCGGGATCTGGCTCTTGCGCGCGATGGTCGCCAATGCGTCGGCGTCCTCCTGACGCGGACATGCGACGCGCACGATATCGCAGCCCGAGGCCGTCAGTTCGGCGATCTGCTGCAGGGTGGCGTTGACGTCGTGGGTCTTGGTGGTGGTCATCGACTGCACGGAAATCGGGTGATCGCTGCCGACGCCCACATTGCCCACCATCAATTGGCGGGTTTTGCGGCGAGGCGCGAGAACGGCCGCGGGTGCGGTCGGCATCCCCAATCCGATTGTGCTGGTCACTTTCGGCTGCCTACTTTCGTGCGTACTTTTTCGGGCCGTTCGCCTACCGAGCTTAGCCGCGTGCCGCGGCTGCTCACCCTGTGACAGCCATGACATGAGTCATGACACACAGGTGTCCCCGAAATGCCAGCAATCCGGCGTTCGCGGTAGTGATCGCGGCACAACCGCCACAGGTTAGCGCGTCAGCGGAACAGCTGGATCGGATTCACGATGTCGGCGACCAGCGTGAGAACCATATACGCACCGCCGATCACCACTGCGACGTAGGTCACCGGAAGCAGTTTCAGATAGTCCACCGGACCGCCCGGCGCCAGCCCCTTCCAGCCGCGCACGGTATTGCGGACCTTCTCGTAGAGCACCACCGCGATATGCCCGCCGTCCAGCGGCAACAGCGGCAACAGGTTGAATGCGCCGAGGAAGAAGTTCAGGCTGGCCAGGACCAGGATGAACACGCCCCACAGGCCACGCTCGGCGGTCTCACCACCGATCTTGCTCGCGCCGTAGACACTGACCGGAGTTTCCGGATCGCGCTCACCACCGGTGACCGCGGTCCACAGCGCGGAGACCTTCTGCGGCATCTGAGCCAGCGATTCCACGGTGCGCACGAACATCTGCCCGGTGTACGCGCCCGCGGCCGGGATCGCGGCCAGCGCGTTGTACTTCAGGGGTTCGTAGTACTCCGAACCGACGCCGACCGCGCTGACCTCGCGGCCCGGACCGCCGTCCTCGGGATAACGCGTGACGCGTTCCGGGGTGACCTCGATGGTCTGGGTCCGACCGTCGCGCTCGATGGTGTAGGCGAACGGGCCGGTCTGCTTCTGTGTTTCGGCGGTGAACTGCTGCCAGGTCGTCACCTTCACGCCATTGACGGCCTTGACCACGTCACCGCGCTGCAATCCGGCCCGCTGCGCCGGACCGGTGCCCTGGCAGTCGGCAAGCGACTTGTCCGGATTCTGCTGGGCGACGCATTTCATCGCGCCGATGGTGGTGGCGGGCGGCTGGTCGAAGCGCGGCAGGCCCCAGCCGATCGCGAGCACGACAAGCAGCAGGAACCCCAGCACGAAATTCATCGCGATCCCGCCGAACATCACGACCAGGCGCTTCCAGGTCTTCTGGCGGTACATGGCCCGGCCGAGATCCTCGGGTGCGAGTTCGTCCAAGGCGGTCATGCCCGCGATATCGCAGAAGCCGCCGAGCGGGAGCGCCTTGAGGCCGTATTCGGTTTCACCGCGCCGGAACGAGAAAATCTTCGGACCGAAGCCGATGAAATAGCGCCGCACCTTCATGCCGGTGGACTGGGCGGCCCACATATGCCCGCATTCGTGCAGCGCGATCGATATCGTGATGCCGAGGGCGAACAGTACGAACCCCAACGCGAACACCATTTGCTGTACAGCCCTCCTGCGTTGCGCAGCTCGCCTCAAATGAAGTGCGGCCGCCCGCAGCGGCCGCGATTACTCGCACCGGCACGTCCGTCCGCGCCGCGAGCACCCCGACCACAGTAACCGGACGCCGACAAACCCTCTCCGGTAAGTCTGCCAGGCCGCCGTCCTACGGCGCGCCCCATACGGTTCGATCAGCGGGTTACCAGTGTCCGCGCGTAGTCGCGGGCCCAGGTGTCGGCGGCGAGTACGTCCTGCAAAGTCTCGGGTTCGGCGCGCCACCGATCGGCCGCCTCGACCGCCCGGGCGACGGTGCGCACGATATCCGGGAAACGAATGATCCCGTCCAAGAACGCTTGCACCGCAATCTCATTCGCCGCGTTGTAGACCGCGGTGACGCTGCCGCCTGCGGTGCCCGCCTGCCTGGCCAGCTCGACCGCCGGGAATACCGCATTGTCGACCGGCTCGAATTCCCACGTCGACGCGGTGCTGAAGTCGCAGGCGGCGGCCGCGCCGGGCACGCGATCGGGCCAGCCGAGGGCCAGTGCGATCGGCAGCTTCATATCGGGCGGGCTGGCCTGGGCCAGCGTGGAGCCGTCTTTGAAGGTGACCATGGAGTGCACGATCGACTGCGGATGCACCGTCACATCGATGCGGTCGTAGGGCACCCCGAAAAGCAGATGCGTCTCGATCAGTTCGAGGCCCTTGTTCACCAACGATGCCGAATTCAGCGTATTCATCAGACCCATCGACCAGGTCGGATGCGCCTTCGCCTCGGACGGATTCACCGATTCCAGCATTTCGGTGGTCCAGCCCCGGAACGGACCACCCGACGCGGTCAGAACCAGCCGATCCACCTCCTCGGCCCGACCACCGCGCAGGCACTGGGCGAGCGCGGAATGTTCGGAGTCGACCGGCACGATCTGACCGGGTGCGGCGGCGCGGGTGACCAGCGAGCCGCCCGCGACGAGGGATTCCTTATTCGCCAGCGCCAGTCGGGTGCCCGATTGCAGGGTGGCCAGGGTCGGCTCCAGGCCGAGCGAACCGACCAATGCGTTGAGTACGACATCGGCCTCGGTGCGGCGCACCAGTTCGGTGACGGCGCCGGGACCGCTGAGTGCCAGATCGAGTCGGGTGCCCGCCGCCGGATCGGCGACCGCGACATTGCGGGTCCTGGTGGCAGCCATCTGCGCCGCGAGCAGCTCGGTGTTGCCGCCGCGCGCGGCCAGGCCGACCACCTCGAACTTGTCGGGATTGGCGGCTATCACCTCGAGCGCCTGGGTACCGATGGAACCGGTGCTGCCGAGCAGAAGGACTCTCACGATGTCGGACACGGGCCCATTGTGGCAGCGGGGCCAGCGACGCGCCCGAAGGCGGTAGCCTCCGTGACCACGTAGGGCGCCGCTGGCCCGCCCATCGAACACAGCCCTGGTGGCTACGACGAGCGGTCGTATGCCACGATATCGGCAGCAACACCCATACCGAGCTAAGGAGCGATCGTGGCCGCCACGGAACTCGAACCCACCAGTGACCGCGCAATCGTCACCCATGTGGACACCGCCGAGGTTCCGTCCGCCGAATGGGGCTGGAGCGGAGAATCACGCCGCACCTTCCGTGTCGCGGGCTGGGTCGTCTGCGTGATCCTGGTGGCCATGACCATCGGCAACCACAAGGGCCACATCGAGGATGTGTTCCTGGTCGGTTTCGCCGCCGTGATCGCGGGCATCTTGATCCGCGACTCGATTCTGCGCCGCAAGCCTCGGTAGTCCCACCGAAAGTCATCGACTCGCTCGGGGATTCGCCCGCCTAACGCCCTCGTCGCTTGGCGGGCTTTGTCTTGACTCCGGAACTCTTGACGGCGTTCTTCGTCGAGCGCTTGGTGGCTTTCTTCGGCTCGACCTTCTTGCGCTGAGCCTGGGCGCGCGAGCTGCGTTCCGAGCGGCCGCGCACGATGCCGACGAACTCCTCGATCAGTTCTGTGGTCTGCGCGGCGGGCCAGGCCAGCGCGATTTCGGTCTCCGGGACGCCCATCATCGTCCGGTAGACGAGGTCGCGGCGGGCGTGCAGGCGGGCGATGGAATGCGGAACGATGGCCACGCCGACACCGGCCGCGACCAATTCGATGGTGCCCGCGATCGCATCGATATCGCTCGAGTCCTGTATCCGTTCGCCCGCCAGATCACCCATGCCCACCTGTTCGAAAAGTGACAGTGTGTGGTCCTTGGGCAGTACTACGACGGGCAGCTCACGGTAGAGCGGAATCGCGCTCAGACCCGCACGATCAATGGGTAGGCGGACGAAGCAGGCGTCGACTCGCCCGTCACGCAGCGCGGCGAGTTGTTCGGCCATCGGAATCGGGATCACCTCCAGCGGGGTGTCCGGAAACCGCTCACCCCAGATCCGCGTCCACTTGGAGACCGTGACGCCGGGTACGAAGCCGACCCGCAGTTCGCCATCCTCCGGGGCCACGGGCTCCGGCTCTTCGCTGCGCGCGATGATGTCCCTGGCATCGCGCAGCAACTGCTGCCCGGCCTCGGTCAGCTGGGTCGGCTGGGCGCCGGGCACAAAGAGTTCGGTCCCGAGTTCTTGCTCCAAGTCGATCACCGTGTGACTCAACTTCTGCCGCGAAATATGCAGCGATTTCGCCGCGCGGGCGAAATGCAGTTCCTCGGCAACCGCGACAAACCAGCGCAGCCGGGTCACGTCGATGGACTCGGGGTTCATTCGTATGAGGGTATTGCCAGCGTCGCCGGGGACTGGCCAGGCGGGTGGTCTGAGGCCGCGGCCGGGCCGGATACGCTGTACCGGTGAGCCCGGATAAGAAACCGCAGACCATGAAGCCGCTGACCGCGGCGAACAAGCTCGGCATCTACCTTCCGGCGACGCCCGAGGAATTCCGCAACTCCCCGATCTCGCGCGCCGAACTCGAACAGTTGCGCACCGATCCCCCGGCCTGGCTGACCGAACTGCGCAGGACCGGCCCCTTCCCGCGCGATATCGTCGCCCGCAAACTCGGAGTTTCCAATACCGGCCTGGCCCGCGCCGAGGTCTCCGATGCGATGGACGCCGAGGAAATCGCCGCCCTGCTCGCCGACCCGCCCGAATGGCTGATCCGCGAGCGCGAGAACTACGCCGCGGTGCGCAAGGAGAACGAGCGCATCAAAACCCAGCAGGCCGAACGCCGCGCCACCTCCAACCGGCCCGCCAAGAACCGCACCTAGCACAGCCGCACCGACTGGGGTGCGGCTGTTTTCGGCGGGATCGGTTATGGCGCACCGGGTTTCGTGGTGACCAATTGGCAGGTTCCGTCGGTGCACGAGCGCTGCAGTCGGCCGCGCGAGAGGGTCTGCAGCAAGCCGATCGCCCAGCAGGTCGGGCAGCCGCGCAGTGCGACGAGCCCGACCGGCAGGAGCAACAGGCTCACCGGCCCGACCGCTGGCATGAGGGCGAGCGATCCGATGACAGCGCCGAATCCGATTGCGCCACGGGCCAAGTGGCGCGATAACGACGCACTGGCGAACTCGTCAGGCATGACCGACCTCCAAACTCTGCTGCACCGCCGAACGCGCCCGATGCAGCCGTGATTTCATCGCCGCGGTGCTCAGTCCGAGCAGATCCGCGACCATCGGACCGCTGTATCCCTGCACATCACGCATGATCAGCACCCGCCGCTGGTCGCCGGGCAGTGCCGCGATCGCTGCGGCCACCCGCTCGGCCTCCAATCGATTGATCGCCTCTTCTTCCGCCGAAGCGATAGCCGAGTCGGGAATCGGCTCGGCCCGACGCACACCCAATCGCAATTGCCGTAGACATTCGTTGCGCACGATCCGAAACATCCACGAGGCCAACGCACCTGATGCCCGCAATGTCCCGATCTTGCGATACAGAATGATCAACGCCTCCTGCGCCGCGTCTTCGGCGTCCTCCGGCGTCGCGCACACCGAGTAGGCGAACCGCCGCACATGCGGATGCGATCCGGACACCAGCGTGGTGATCGACTCGATATCGCCCGCCCGCGCCGCGGCGACGAGATGTTCGTCGGGCCAGCGCACTTCGGTCACCGCGACCGGCTCCGCCGCCGCAGCACGGTGATGCTGCACGCGCAAATGAGCAGCGCCCCAACAACAATCGCAGCAATGATCACGACGTACCTCCGATCTTGTGCCGACCGTGTTGCCGACACAAGTATGAGAGGTGTAAACCGGCACAAAGGATTCACCGCGATCCAGCGGTGCGGCGCGATCCGAGCGGACAAATGACCAGACGTTGTTACCATGTGCCAAGGGAAATAGAGGGAGGTGCGGTGGCTGAGGCCGATCGGGCGCCGGTGCGCGTCGATCCATCCAAGCCGAACGCTGCTCGGGTATACAACTACCTGCTCGGTGGTAAGGACAACTACGAGGTGGACCAGCGAGTCGCCGAGCGAATGCTCGCGGTCGCGCCGGACACCAAGACGACGGCCTGGTTCAGTCGCAAATTCCTGCTCAACGCCGTGGAAGACGCGGCCGAGGCGGGGATTCGGCAGTTCATCGATATCGGCGCCGGAATTCCCATCTCGCCCAACGTGCACGAGGTTGCGCAGAAGGTCGACCCATCGGCCCGCGTCGTGATGATCGACTACGACCCGGTCGTGTACGTGCACACCAACGCGCTGCTGTCCGGTACGTCCGGTGTCACATCGATACTCGGTGATATTCGCCGAACGGACGAGATCATCGAGAAGGCGCGGACCGAGGGAAAGATCGACTTCGACCAGCCGGTAGCGATTCTGATAGTCGGCGTACTGCACTTCGTGATGGACGACGAGAATCCGGCCGGGATCATGGCGCGACTGCGCGATGTGATGGCGCCGGGAAGCATCCTGGCCTTCACCCACGGATCGGTCGACACATACGCGGATTTCGTCGCGCAGTCGACCGGGGATACCGACGGCAGTTCGGCGCAGGTCCAGTTCCGGACCCCGGATATGGTGGCCGCCTACCTGGATGGTTTCGAGGTGGTCGAACCCGGTCTGGTGCCGGTACAGGATTGGCTCGACGACGATCTGCCACGCACCAAGTTGGTGCTGTTGGGCGGCATCGGTCGCAAACCCTAGGTCGCGGCGAGCGTATCGGCGCGGGACGCGAGCGCGTCGGCGATGGGACGGGGACGGCGACCGAGGCCACACGCACTCGCGACGCCGTCCACCGGTCTCTCCAGCGCGGTCTCGATCATCCGTAGGGTTTCGACCTGCTCTGGCACCGTGGGAATGTCGTGGACGAAGCCCGCATAGAAATTGGTGCCCTCGTCGAGTGACAGGTCCGCCAGAGGTGCGTAGAACCCGGGATCCGTCGACGGCGGGATATCGCCCGCGGCGAGCGGACCGTGCACATAGGTCAGCGGGCGATCCGACGGCCATTGCCGGACAACGGAATTGGCCAGCTCCACGAATGGGCGCAGATCACGCATATGGGCCCGCGACTTGTTGCGCATGCTGCCGACGCACAGGTGCACACCGAATCTCGTTCCCGCAGGCGCGGATTCGGCCAGCGCGGCGATCCCCTGCCCGAGACGCAACGCCGCCTCCACCCGCTGGTGCAACGGTTGCGTCTTCGCCATGAGCACCATTTCCGCGGTGGCCTCCAATTGCATGACCACGTCGGTTCCCACCAGTTCGTGGATGGCCGCGATATCGCGAACGGTCGCGTCCCGAAATGCCTTGCGATGCGACCGGACACCGGAAATGCCCATGGCGATGAACGCCAGGGTGAAATCGGTCGGCATCCCGATCTGCAGGCTCAGTTCGGGCAGCTCGCGCGCCGCGCGCAAATCCCGAAATATCGGGAGCGCCTCCTCGGCCTCGGCGAGATAACCGAGGTCCATCATGGCGCCGGTCAGCTCCCGACCGGGCGGGACGCGATGGATCGTCCGTTCGCTGCTCGACCGCCAGGTGCCGGACTTCTTCACTTCCAATGCGCCCTGCGCCACCAGATCCTGGATGATCGGCTGAATGTAGAACTCATAGCGACGCGTTTCGCCGGTCGGGAGCGTGCGTAGGCGCGGTCCCGCGGCATCAAGCATCGCACGCATCGCATCGTCGGTACTCGGACCCGGAAAGCTGCCGACGAAATGCACACCACGCGAACCCATGCCGTGCATCGTAGATCGCATCTTCGCCACGCAACCCCATAGCTACGGATCTCCGTGTGCGGTATGGTGATTCGCCAGAAGATGGCGCGGCGCACGATATTTCCCATTCGGAGGGAACGCGGTGACGAACAAGCTCTACGCCCGGATGCTGGTGGCCGCTACCGCGGCGGCGACAATGCTCGGGGTGATGCCGGGCACGGCCGGTGCCGATCCGGCCGGGGCACCCGACCGTTGTCAGCAGATCTCCTTCCCGGTACCGCAGGGAACCTTGGGCGCGACCCTGTGCCTGCCGGACCGGCCCACCGACACCGTCATGGTGTTGATGGCGGGCTCCAATTACAACCACACCTACTGGGACTTCCCTTACGCCCCAGAGACTTACAACTTCCGACGCGCGATGAACGCGGCGGGCTACGCGACGCTGGTGGTCGATCGACTCGGTAACGGCGCGAGCACTCGTCCGCCGAGCATGTCACTGACCGCGACGGCCACCGCGGAAGCCCTGCACAACATCGTGCAGGCCCTGCGGCACGGACTCGCGGGCGCACAGCCGTTCGGCAAGGTCGTCACCGGTGGTCATTCGCTGAGTTCGGGCACCTCGGTCATGGAGGCCACCGCCTATCACGACGTCGACGGCGTACTGCTCACCGGATACTCGCATACCCTGAGCGTGCCGGACGTCCTCGGTGTGATCGGCACCTACTACCAAGCGGTGCAGGATCCTGTATTCGCCAGCCGCGGATACGATTCAGGCTATCTCGTGACTCGGCCGGGCACTCGCGTCGGTGATTTCTTCGGACCGGATAATTTCGATCCGCAGGTGCTCGCGATCGATGAGGCGACCAAGGAAACCTTCTCGCTCACCGAATATCCGGACGGACTCACCTCCACCCTGCCCGGTATGTCCAGCTTGATCACCGCTCCGGTCATGCTGGTCAATGGCAGTCTGGACCGGTTGTCGTGCGGACCCGCCTATTCGATCTGCGCCGACAGCGCGACCCTGCAAGCCGCGGAGGCCGCGTTTTTCAGTCCGGCGGCGCGGTTGCGCACCTTCGTGCTGCCCGGCAGCGGACATTCGGTGAATCTCGCACGGAACACCGCCCAGTATCAGGCCGCCGTCATCGACTGGATGAAGTCGGTCGTCGGATAGTTCGATCTACCTGCGGCATTTCAGTTTCCGTGGTCACAACGGACTGAACTGCGGAGGGAATGGGCGCACCACCGCCGCCGCGCGGCCGTGCGCCTCGGGATCGCACAGATAGCGCACCGGCTGACCTTCCGCCAGTGCGCGATAGCCCGGCACATCGATACGGCTGTATTCGACGAAAACCGGCGACTGCCGCACACCGTCGGGATCGATGAAGCCGAACCCACGCTGTTCGTCGAACCAGGCCACCGTACCGGTCAGCCATACCGAGGTCGGATCGATAACGCTGCTCATCGTAGCCTCCACGAGGTCGGGATCGGCGATACCCCCGCATTGGGCCTACCCGCGAATACGGCTGGTAAACACCACTTTTCAGGGCCTGAAATCGGCGCGCGACCGGGTGACATCAACTCGATTAAGCCATCCGATCCGGGGTAGGTCGCAGATGTGGTCCGAACCGGGGCCGCAGATAGTTCCAACTACCGAAAAGGAGTGCCGACCATGGCAGATCCGAAGAACCCCGGGCAGTTCGGCAATCGCAAGGACACCCAGGAGCAGGCCAGCAAGGGCGGGAAGGCCAGTACCGGAAGCTTCGGCCAGCAGAACGCCGCGGACCCGCACGAGGCGGGCCGTAAGGGCGCACAGGCGCAGCCGACGGCGGCCAAGCAGAAGGGCGGCCAGCACAGCCACAGCGGCAGCTAGCTCCCCCTGTCGAGCGGGCCTCGGTTATTTCGATCCGGGGCCCGTTCGCATGCGTCGAATATCGCGGACGAACCTGGGTAAGCGCCCGACATGGTCACCTTCGGATACTTCTTAGCCAGCGAACAGTTCGGGCCGAAAGAACTCGTCGAGCAGGCCAAACGCGCCGAACAGGCCGGGTTCGAACGGCTGTGGATCTCCGACCACTTCCATCCGTGGAATGACGCCGAGGGGCACAGCCCCTTCGTATGGGGCACTATCGGGGCGCTCTCGGAGGCCACCGACCTCCCGATCACCACGGCGGTCACCTGCCCCACCGTCCGCATCCATCCCGTGATCATCGCGCAGGCCGCCGCGACCGCCGCCGTCCAACTCGACGGCAACTTCGTTCTCGGCGTCGGCAGCGGTGAGGCGCTCAACGAGCACATTCTCGGCGATCCGTGGCCCTCGCCCGCCGTCCGACTCGAAATGCTCGAGGAGGCGGTACAGCTCATCCGGCGGCTGCACCGCGGCGGCAACGTCAACCATCGCGGCGAGTACTACACCGTGCAGGACGCCAGAATCTACACCCTGCCCGATAATCCGGTGCCGATCTACATCTCCGGATTCGGCCCGCGGGCAACGCAATTGGCGGCCCGCATCGGCGACGGCTTCTGCACCGTACTGCCCGATGCCGATGCGGTCGACACCTTCCGTACCGCGGGCGGCGGCGCGAAACCGGTCCAGGCGGGGGCCAAAGTCAGCTGGGCCCGCGACGAGGAGTCGGGTCTGGATGCCGCACACCGTCTCTGGGCCAATGAGCTGCTGCCGGGCCAGCTTCCCCAAACTCTGCCGCGACCGTGCGATTTCGAGGACGCGATGAGTCTGATCGGTCGCGAATCCACCCGCGAACACTTCGCCACCGGGCCCGACCCGGAACGTCATATCCGCCAGCTTCGGCAGTACCTCGATGCCGGTGTCGACGAACTGTACGTCCAACAGATCGGGCCCGATCTGGATGGCTTCTTCACCGCGTGGGAGAAGGAGATCCAGCCAGCCCTGAGCTGAACGCCAGGCCGCTAGGCCGGTACCGCGACGGTCGTCCGGTTCCAGACCCGGTGCCGGGCAAGGGCATTCGCGAACGGCTCGATGAAGTCCTCGGCCACGCCCGCACCGCTGGCGGTCGTGGTGAAGATACCTGCCCGCGCATCCTGATCGGCATCGGATACGACACCGGCGACCCGCAGCAGCGCCACACCTTCGCCGAAGCCGCCGACCGGTTTGGCGTGTTTGAATGCCTCCAGGACGAAATGCACCGCCGCGCCATTGCCCGCCAGCGAGTCGGCGGACTGCTTTCCACCCGCGACCAGCACCGCATCGTAGAGAACCGAGGCGACGGTTGCCAAAGACCTGTCCACAGTGAGTGTTTCGCCGTCACCGCCGTCACCGCCCAACGTACCGGCGTGCGGCGCAAGCACTTCGGGCACCGCACCACGGTCGGCCAACCACGATTTGACGCGGCGTACACCGAGTGTGTCCACACCGTCGGCGGCCAGGATCGCGATCTTGCGGGTCGCGATGGTGTCGGTGACCGTATTCAGTTGCGACAGTGCGGGGGACACCACCGCCTCCCGATCACCCGAGTCGGATTGCGGTACCGGCATACCCAGTTCACCCGCGACCCGCTCGGCCAGCTCGGGCTCGATCCGCACCAGATGCTCGAGCACCCTGGTCCGGATGATCGGCCGCTCCACCTTGCCCAGTTCGAAGGCGAAGGCAGCGACGATGTGATCGGCCTCCGGCGGTGACATACTGCGCCAGAACATTCGTGGCTGGCGGTAGTACTCCCGAAAACTGCTGGCGCGCTGTCGAATAGCCGAACCTGTGAGTGGCTCGGCATAGTGCTGGAACATCTCGGTATCCGCCAATGCCGGACAACCGCCGCCGATGCTGTTTTTGGTATACGCGGCCTCGCCCTGCGGAATGGCATGCTGGCCGTAGCCATCTTGCTGGTGATTGCGCACATCGGCGACCGGCCGATTGATCGGCAGCTGGGCGAAATTCGGCCCACCCAACCGGATCAGCTGGGTGTCCAGGTAGGAGAAGTTGCGCAACTGCAGCAGCGGATCATCGGTGAAATCGATGCCGGGCACCAGATTGGCGGTGTGGAAGGCCACCTGCTCGGTCTCGGCGAAGAAGTTGTCCGGGTTGCGGTCCAGCACCATGCGCCCGACCGGCTGCACCGGAACCTGTTCTTCCGGAATGATTTTGGTCGCATCGAGCAGGTCGAAGTCGAAGCCGAATTCGTTCTCGTCCGAAACCAACTGCACGCCCAGCTCCCACTCCGGATACTGACCCGCCGCGATGCAGTCCCACAGATCACGGCGATTGAAGTCGGGGTCACGTCCGGCGATCTGCTGACATTCGTCCCAAACGAGCGAATGCACGCCGAGTTTCGGTGTCCAGTGGAACTTGACGAAGGTGCCTCGCCCCTCGCTGTTGACCAGCCGGAAGGTGTGAACGCCGAAGCCCTGCATCATGCGGTAGCTGCGCGGCAGCGCCCGGTCCGACATCAGCCACATGATCGCGTGCAGCGTCTCCGGCTGTTGGCCGACGAAGTCCCACAGCGTGTCGTGCGCGGAGGCGGCCTGCGGAATCTCGTTGTGCGGCTCGGGTTTCACCGCATGCACGAAATCCGGGAATTTGATTCCGTCCTGGATGAAGAACACCGGGAAGTTATTGCCGACCAGATCGTAATTGCCCTGGGCGGTATAGAACTTGGTCGCGAAACCACGCACATCGCGCACGGTATCCGCGGATCCGCGCGATCCGGCGACGGTCGAAAACCGCACGAACACCGGCGTTTCCACGCTCGAATCGGTGAGGAAGCGAGCGGTGGTGAACTCGCCGAGCCAGCCGTCGTAGGGCCGGAAGTGACCGTAGGCGCCCGCACCTCGGGCATGGACCACCCGCTCCGGGATCCGCTCATGATCGAAGTGGGTGATCTTCTCCCTGGCATGGAAATCGGCCAGCAGCGTCGATCCGCGCTCGCCCACTTTCAGGGCGTCATCGGTACTGTCCACCCGTACGCCCTGCTGGGTGGTCAGCTTTCCCTGTTCGCGGTCCACCCGGTATCGATCCAGTTGGCGCTGCTTCTCATTCGATGCGCCGTTCCTATTCGTAGCGTCGGTCATGCCGTTCACCCTTCGGTCTTGCGGCGCCAATCGCGCACCGCATCGCGAATCCGGTCGAAGAGCGCAAGCGGCGGTCCGGCAACGATATTCGCCAGCGCGGACTCCCCTGCCTCCGGATGCGGCCGGGTCGGGGCGACGGCCTCAGCGACCCGCACGACATCGGCCAGCACCGCACTCTCATTGGCGGAAATCTCCTGGCGCAGCTGGTCGAATTCCTCCTTCTCCTCCATATCGGCGTGTTCGATGACCGATTCGGCGAAGGAGCGGAACTTGGTATCGAAATCCGCATGCTGCACGCCCATGTCGTAGAGCTCGACCAAGACATGCTTGGCCTCTTCCTCTTCGTGCAACCTGCTGTCGACAACGCTGTCGGGCACCGATGCGCGCCGTGATGCCGGATGCACCACTTCCTCTTCGGCACTTTCGTGCACGGCCAGCGCGCGGACCAACTCCTCGAACGGCTTGCGCTTGGCCGCACCCTGCGCGAGCTGTACCTGTTCGATCAGGCCTTTGATCACTTCGTGCTGGGCCAGCAAGAGCGTGACGACGTCTTCCTTCTGACCGGTGGCCATTGCGTACCTCCTCGATCGGGGACGGAGCCACCGCGGCTCCTCTCGTCCGCGCATACCCCCGAGCGGCACACTCACACCTGAGGGCCAGGCAGTGCGGACGAGCCGGAGCCGAGCCGGTCAGCGGGTCGCGGTCAGTCCGTCGACACCGCCTCCACCACCCCGCCGGTATCGGCCCTACCGAGCGCGACCGCCACATCGGCCTGCGCAACGATGCCCACCAACTGGTCACCATCGAGCACCGGCACCCGGCGGATCTGATGCACCGACATCACATTGAGCACCTCACCGGCATCGGTGCCGGCCTGCACCGTGATCGGTGTGCCCTCGGCCAGTTCCCCGGCCTTGACGCCGATCGGATCCTTGTTCTCGGCAAGTACCTTCACCACGATGTCACGGTCGGTGAGCATGCCCTTGAGCCGGTTGTCCTCACCACAGATCGGCAACGCGCCAACGCTCAGCTGTTTCATCAACTTGGCGGCCTCGACCACCGAATCGCTGGATCGTACGCACTGCACACCTTCGGTCATGAGTTCACGCGCGGTTGTCATAGTTGTCCTCCTATTCGTCGCAAGCAGATTCGGTTTCGCGGTACCCGTCGTGGTGTCCGATACACCACTGATCCGGCCCTGATTGCCCCTGAAGATCTGGGGTATCCGCTCGAACGAGACGACCCATCCGAACGGAGAGGACGCCATGCACCCTGGACCCGACCAGCCCGCATCCGATCGGCTGCGCTCCGACTTTCCGGACCGCGCCCGCATCACCAGAAATCACGCGGGCGAATTGATCGCCGACACCCACAACTGGCCCGGCGTCATCCTGGTACTGCTCGGCGTAGTCGGCGCCGCCCTGACGCTCACCGCCGCAGGCTACGGATTCGCCGGTTGGGCCATCGTCGCGGGCATCGCCACCGCCCTGTGCCTCATCTGCGGCGGCGGACTGATACTCGCCGAGCACCGCCGCGTCAAGGCCGACGAAGGCCGCGAACTGCTCGACCCAGGAGGGCACTGACCCGCGGTCATCTGCGACACTCGGCGGGCCATGGACGAACCCATATGCGCTTGGCCGAATTAGTCGCATCCCTCTCACTGGCCACCGATTTCGGCCTCGGCCAGCCGGAAGAACATGTGCTGCGCCAGACCGTCATCGCCACCCGCTTGGCGGCGGCAGCCTGACCCTCCGAGGACGAGCAGGCCGCCACCTTCTATAAATCGCTGCTGGTGCCTGGCCGAGATCGGCGCGATCGACCGCATCGCGGTGCCATTTTGGCATCCGAGCGAATCACCTTGCTGCACAACGAGGTCGAGGCCGGTCGACTCGATGCCGATGCGGTGCGCGCCGTGCTCGCCGCCGCGGGTCACCGCACACCGCGCCGCCCGAACCAGACCGACGGACTCACCGGACGCGAAATCGAAGTCCTCGCACTGCTGGTCCGCGGCCTGATCCCACCCGGCCTCTTCGACACCACCGGCACCGCGGCGGCCACCGACCGCTTCGAGCGCTGGTTCCGCGGCGAAGACACCTTCGAACTACTCGACGCCACCGCCGGTCGCCTCGGCGAAAAACTCTATCGGCGCTGGCGAATCCGAATGTGCCCT
>NZ_BDAZ01000070.1 GCF_001612725.1 Nocardia anaemiae NBRC 100462
AATCGCATCCCACAACGCAGACAGCTCCGGAAACCGCTCTCGCATCTGCGCCAGATCCGGGGCCGAAGCCGCAGAGCACGAAAGCAAAGGTTGCTCGGACCCGTTGCGTACCAGCATCATTCGAATGTCGTGGTGGTCTATCCGCCACTCGGCCAGCCACCCGTCTACCTCGGTGCGACGCTCGCCCATGCCTCCCCCTGCCCGTACGGATCGCATGCCAGCGACTCGAGCCTGTCCAGCACCTCACGCAATGTCCCCACCGAGTGGCCGAAAGGCGGTAGCGCGTCGCTTTCGGGCGCTCTCGGGAAATCGATCCCTCTGGCGGCCGCGCGCTCACGCGGACTCATCGACTGCGGAATCAGCCGCCCGGCGAGTACCAGCGTCTGATACGCCGCCGATTTCCACACGCACCGATTGATTCGGCATGCGCGATGCCGCTGCCACAGCTCGTGCGCCAGCGCCACGTCCACGGCATCACACAGCGGTGGCACGGTGACGAGTACCGGGCGCGATTGCTTCGCACTCTCGATTTCCCGAGCTCGAATACCTTCGTAGCCAGGGCGTTTCGTGTTGTTGATGCTTCCGTGTCGCTCGACCATGTGGTTATGTTGCTCCCCTACACGGCACCGCCGAGTCTTGAACGGACAGTCCGATTGAAATCGTCCGTACCCGCAGTATCCGGACCGATTACATCTGGAGTTACGTCCGAACCGGACCGGAACCTGGGCCGTTTCGGACTAAGCAGGGGAAGGGGAACCAATGCCGAGGGATGATCAGCCGGACTCGACGCTGCCGCGTCGACAACTGGGGCGAGCACTTCGTGATGCGCGCGAGGGTGCCGGGTTCACGCTCGAGCAGGCCGCGCGCGAGATGGAGATGGGCAAGACCTCGGTAATCCGAATCGAGAAGGGACACAACGACAAAGTCAAGCAGCGTGACGTAGACGGATTCGGCCGCCTGTACGGCCTCAGCGATCAACGGATCGACGAATTGAAAACCCTTGCGCAGCAGATGGCGACGAAATCGTGGTGGCAAGCAGACCGCCATCTGATTCGGCCGGGGTATGGAACATATCTTGGACTCGAATCCGGTGCGTCACAACTGTTCTCGTATCAGCCGTTAATCGTGCCGGGACTGTTGCAGATCGCCGACTACGCGAGAGCTATCGAGCAACCATATCGCCCGACCGATACATCGGAAGATCTCGAACGTCGTGTCAGTGTGCGATTGAAACGGTCGGCTATTTTGACTCGGCAGCGCAACCCAATCCCGGCCGAGTTCATCATTCATGAGAGCGTCTTGCACACGCTTGTCGGATCGCGCACCGTCATGGCCAACGAATGCCGACACATGGCGGATATGAGCACTCGGAACAACGTCACATTGCGAATACTGCCGTCCACGGCCGGTTTTCCGGCTGCGGGGGTTCCTGTGCAGCCATATACCATCCTGGACTTCCCGGCATCCGGCCGAGGTTTTGACACGGAGCCACCCGTCGTCTATTGCGAAAACACCACCGGCTCAATGTGCTTCGAGGACGATGCCGACGTGCGGCAATTCCGGGACATTCACGAAGTGCTCAAGCGTGCCACACTGGACGAGCAAGCATCGAGGGACCTGCTCAGACAGGTAGCAAGGAGATACGACCCGTGACCATCAACCTGACCGGCGCCCAGTGGTTCAAGTCGTCGCGCAGCGGTTCGGCCGACAACTGCGTCGAAGTCGCCTGGCTCGAAGCCGGTCACGTCGGAATCCGCGACTCCAAAAACCCCACCGGCCCCGCACTCATCTTCACCCCAGCCGAGTGGGACGCCTTCACGACCGGAGTGCACTACGGCAAGTTCAACACATAACAGCTTCCGTCGAACGAAAGCCCTCGCTGAACGCGGGAACTACCGGCGACGGAAGGCTGACGACCATGGCGACACCAGACAGAAGCTGGCACTGGCTGCATGAGGCCGCCCGCATGCTGCCGGTGACGCTGGAGAGCTACCTCGATATCCCGGAGGAGTTGTCGAGGCGGATCGAGGTCATCGACGGCATGGTCGTGACCTGCGCATCGCCGACAGAGAATCATCAGGGTCTTGCACAAGCTTTTATCGCCGCCCTGCAGGAAGCCGCGAAGAAACATGACACTCGGCGCGGCAGCTGCCATCGCGTGCGAGGTCAACTCGACATGCTTCTCACCGAGGTTCCGTTCAGCTACCGCAGACCCGATGCCCTGGTTTACCGCTGGCTACCGGAAGATCGGCGCGGCAAGTGGCGCAACAAACCGTACGCGATGGACGTGGTGATCGCCGTGGAGATCGTCTCGCCCAACACTCGCACCGTCGATCGATCGACCAAACGGATCGAATATGCCGAGGCGGGCATCCCCCACTACTGGATCGTGGAGATGGCCCAGAACGACGGCCCCGCCTTCGCGGTCGAACGCCTGCGCCTGCAAGCCGAACGCCGTTACGGCAGTGAAGGAACCACGTACCGCGGCAAGGACCTCCTGGCCGTAGACGTAGCCGACCCCTTCGACATCAAGATCTCCTGGGACCAACTCGACGCCTGGATGTAGTTATCCCGCAACGCGCCATGACCCGTGCGCCTGGACAACTGATCACGTGGAAACCATGGCGGCAAACCGCGAGAAGCCCCGCCACCATGTCCACCTGATCTCGAGCCCAGCCGAGTGGGAGACCTCAACCACCGGCATAAGGCTGGCGAATTCAGGCCACCCGCATAGCCTCCTGGACAACCGATTGCCATGCATCCCTGCAAGCAAACGTCGAGAAGCCCTCTCCACCAATACATTCTCGAGAACGCAACCACAGCCAGTCGACCACGCTGGAAGCCGGAGGCCTGCCCACCTGACTGCGAAAGGTAAGCCGGGTACGGCACCCAACGCCCCCAGCACTACACCGGCCAAACCACCGACCGCCAAACCATCTGGGCACAGCGAACCCTGAAAGTCGATGCAGTACAACAGGACCCACCGCAGACCAACCAACCCGAACGCAACCCACACACCCCCGCGCAATCCGAAAGCGACGCATACGTGAAACTGATCGCCGCAGAGTTCCAGTACGCGGCGCTCAGGCTGTTGGTCGTCGCCGACGGGCGCCGACGGCGCGCGTTCGCGGCGGACCGTCCATCGCGCGCAGCGCTGCTTCGGCCCGGACCCGGTCGCGTTCACGCGGGTCTTCGATGCTGTTGATCATCTCCAACTGGATGGCGAGGCTCAGCGCGTCTTTGGTGCGGTTGGACACGATCAACGACACGCCGCCCAGGGCGCCGCCGGTGAGCGCGGTGTAGATGGTGCCGACTTCCGGCACCAGACCGAAGGCGCCCAGCACCACCGAGACCACGAACGTCGTCACCGAGAGCAAGGCCAGCAATTGCCCCGCCCACAGGGTGCGGCGCAGGTTGGTGTTGGCGATCTCGACGAGTTCGGAACGCGACACCGTCGACATCGCCGCGCCGATGGCGGGTACCGCAGCGGCAGCGACAGCGGCAATTTGCACGCCGGGTTCGTTGCCTCCTGCACTGGCCGTGGCCAGCAGGATCATGCTCACACTCATACCAATTCCCATCAGGACAACTCGTGCGTCAACGGAGGGTTCGGGATGCGGCAGCCGCATCGGCCGCGAATCGCGTTCGGGGCTTGTCGGATTCGTATGCGACGCGGCGATCGGCGTAGCAACGGAGTCGTCCGCGAGGTGCCGGGCCGTTATCCGTGCGATCGCGGCGTCCCGAGCCGACGCCTGTATCTGCGCGATCGTTGCGTCGTAGTCGGAGAATGCAGCCTCGATCGCTGCTCCCAAGGCAGTCCCCGGTGCCCGCGTTTCGGCGTTCCGCAGCCGTGATTCCAGCACGGCGAAGATGGTGATTCGCCGCCCCGACAGCCGGACGGTGTGCTCGGCCGTACTCCTGGCCACCTCGAGGGTCTGCAACGTCTGCTCGAGGCTCTCGATCTCGACGCGAATCGGTAGCGACTGGCGCATGAAACCCTCATGCGCTTGGCGGTATTGGCCCGCCTCGTCCTTGTCGCCTCGCGTGACCGCCGCTTCGGCCTGTTCGTTCGCGATGCGGATACATGCGGCGAGCTTGTCCGCCTCGTCCCGCTTCAGGTCGAGCCAGCCCTCGATGTGACATTGATCTTCGATGAGCATCGAGGTCTGTTGGCTTAACACCTCGGCCTGACGTCGCAACTCCGCGATCGCCTCCTGGATCCCGACGATCGGGTCGTCGGAATGGTCTGCCGACCGGCGGCCGAAGCGCAGAGCACTCGCCAGGCGAGCGTGGACTCCACTCGGCGAACCCCCGCCGTCATTGCGTGCCGATCGCTGTCGAATATTCGCGCCCCCTCGTCGACATCATTGTTCCCGAGATGTGTTGCCGTCTCCCATATATGGTAACGAAGCGAAATTCATCGGTAGCTGCGTTGTCGAGCCACACATCGTCAAAATCTGCTCGAAAATCGCGCCAGGATTCATCAGGAAAGCCAGCGTCCGGCGTGACCCGGACCTCGCAGATCCACGCCGCGGACTGAGCAGTCTCAATGAAATCTTTCAGTCATCAGTCTCCGGTGGAGTTTCGTGCCACACCTCCGTCAACACCTTGCCGATTTCGGCGAGTCCGGGGGCGGCGGTCATCTGCCAGTGGGTGGTCGGTACGGCACGGTTGTCGACCGTGCCGTCGACCACCGAGGCCCAGATCGACGCACCGATCGACCCGGTGGGGTCGTCCGAAGCCGCGGTGAAGTAGATGACGTCGCCGTGGAATCGAACCGGCTGATAGGAATTGCGCAGCACCACCGAATGCACGGCCGTATCGAGCACCCGGGTGAACCGGTCGGAGCCGAAGGAGGCGAACGGCTCCGGCAGCTCGACCAGTCGCTCAGCGAGTTGGGCCAAGTCCAGATCCTCGGCGAAGCCCAGGTCACCGGCCTGTTCACCGAGCAGGCCACCAATCAGCTCGGCGACCGGCACGGGTGAGCCACCGCCCTGCGCGCGTTCGTCGGGCGGATCGGCCATATAACTGTCCATCACCGCGAGTGTGGCCACCCGCTGTCCGGCCCGCTGCAACTGCACCGCGATCTCATGCGCGAAGACACCGCCCATCGACCAGCCGATCAGGTGATACGGCCCCTTCGGCTGGACCGAGCGGATCGCGTCGACATAGATCGCGGCCCACTCCTCGATCGTGTCCGGCAGCACCGCCGGTGCGGCCAGGGTCGGCGCTTGGATGCCGTAGATCGGCCGGTCGGAATCGAGGTAGGCCGCCAGACCCGCGAACGACCATGCGATCCCGGACACCGGATGGATGCAGAACAGCGGATCGGCGGTACCCGTCGCACGCAGCGGCAGCACCACATCGAAGGCCGCCTCGCCCTCGACCTGCCCACCCGCCCGGCGGGCCAGCTCGGCCAAGAAGTCCGCCGGGGTCGGCGCGGTGAAGATCCGCATCACCGGAATCTTCTCGCCGAGAAGCGAACTCAGCCGCGCGGTCAGCTTCGTGGCGATCAGCGAATTGCCGCCGCGCTCGAAGAAGTTGTCATCCATACCGAATCGGTCGAGATCGAGCACCTCCGCGAAGGCGGCGGCTACGGTCTCCTCGATCGGCGTCGCCGGTGCCCGGTACTGCCGTGCCTCGTATGCGGGTTCGGGCAGTGCGCGCCGGTCCAGCTTGCCGTTCGGCGTCAGCGGCATGACATCGAGCACCACGATGGCGGCGGGAACCATATAGCCGGTGAGGAATTCGGCCACCTGGACGCGCAATTCATCCGGATCGATGCTGGCACCGGCCGCGGGCACCACATAACCCACGAGCTGATCACCGAGACGTTCGCTCGAGCGGACCAGCACCACCGCCTGACTCACGCCGGGACAGCGCAGTAGCGCCGATTCGATCTCACCGAGTTCGATTCGGAAGCCGCGCAACTGAACTTGCTGATCACTGCGCCCGGCGTAGGCGAGTCCGGAATGGCCCCAACGTCCGAGGTCACCGGTGCGGTACATGCGAGATCCGGGCGCGCCGAAGGGGTTCGCGACGAAACGCGCCGCCGCCAGTCCAGGCCTGCCGAGGTAACCCCTGGACAGCTGAGCTCCGGCCACATAGATCTCACCTGGTGTCCCGACCGGCACCGGATGCAAGCGCTCGTCGAGCACATAGCCGTCCAGGCCGGGCAGCGCACGCCCGATCAGGCTGTCCGGACTGTCCGCGATCTGCTTGTCCAGCGCCAGGAACGACACGTGCACCGTAGTTTCGGTGATCCCGTACATATTCACCAGCCGCGGCGCATCCACGTCATGACGCTCGTACCAGCGCCGCAACTGCCGCAGGTCCAATGCCTCGCCACCGAATACGACATGCCGCAGCGCGAATTCGCGGTCCCCATTCGCCGCCCGATCGGCCTCGATGAGCTGATAGAACGCCGACGGAGTCTGGTTCAGCACCGTCACCTGTTCGCGAATCAGCAGCTCGCGGAACAATTCCGGTGCCCGTGAGGTCGCATAGTCGACAACGACCACCGCACCACCGGTCGCCAACGCACACCACAGCTCCCAAACCGAGAAGTCGAAGGCGAAGGAGTGGAACAGCGTCCACACATCGGTCTCGTCGAAACCGAACAGCGGCTGGGTATTCGCGCACAACTCGACCACATTGCGATGCGCCACACCAACGCCCTTCGGCACACCCGTCGACCCCGAGGTGTAGATGACGTAGGCGAGATGGTCGGGCAAAAGCGGTGCGATGCGATCGGCATCGCTGACCGGGCGATCGTCGAATTCCGTTGTCGCTTCGAGCAATATCACCGGCAACTCACCGACCGGCACGTCAGCTCGCTGTTCCGCCGTGGTGAGCACACAGACCGGCACGGCATCCGACAGCACGAAGGCCAGCCGCTGCGCCGGATAGGTGATATCGATCGGCAGATACGCCGCCCCCGCGGTGAGCACACCCAGCAACGCGACCGGCAGCTCTTCGGTACGCGGAACCGCAACGGCCACCAGCGACTCCGGACCGGCGCCTGCGGCGATCAGCGCCCTGGCCACCCGATTCGCCCGCCGCCGCAGCTCCGCGAAGCTCAGTGCGGTATCGCCGAAGCGGACCGCCACCGCATCCGGCCTGCGCCGAGCCTGATCGGCGATCAGTTCGGGCAGTGTCGCGGCGGGCACCCACGCACCGCGCGAATTCCACTCGCGCAGCACCCTGGTGCGTTCGTTCGATCCGAGCAATTCGATATCGCCGACGATCACCGCGGCATCGGCGACGACCGCGCTGAGAATGCGGGCGAACCGATCGGCGAAGCCCTGTACCGTCACCGCGTCGAACAGGTCTGTCGCATAGGTGAATTCGGCCTGCACGCCCTGGGTCTCACCGCGCGGACCGATCCGCTCGTTCAGCGAAAGCCGCAGGTCAATCGTGAACGGATCTGTTGTGTGGTGACCCATGGCGACCTGGAACAGCGGATGCCTGCCGGTCATCTGAACCGGATCGAGTAGCTCGACGAGTTGTGCGAACGGCACATCGGCGTGCGCGAATGCGGCGGCATCGGCCGCTACGACCGAGGCGAGCAGGTCATCGAAGGTCACACCCGGGCTGTATTCGGTGCGCAGAACCACGGTGTTGTCGAATGTTGTCCCGGAGATCCCGGCCGCGTCGGTCGGACCGACCGCGGCGACCAGTTCACCGAAGGTCGCCCCCGAGGCCGGTGCGCCGATGGCTATATCGGTCGTGCCGGACAACCGCGCCAACAGCACCGCGAATGCCGCATGCGCCACCACGAATATCGAAGTATTCCTGGTCTCGGCAAGCCGACGCAGTTCGTGGTGCAGGTGCACACCGATCTTCAGCTCGACCTGCCCGCGCTCATAAGAGGGCACGGTCGAGCGCGGACGATCCATGGGCAGCGTCAACTCATCCGGCAGTCCCGCCAGCGTGGTGCGCCAGTATCGAACCTGGGTGAGTACGTCGGACTCCGCACTATCACGCACGGCCGCAACCGAATCCCCGTTGACGAAGGCACCGAGGACAGTGCGCAACCGCTGAGTCAGCGCCCGCGCCGCCGAATCCGCGACGGCATCGCCGCGATACAGCAACTCCACCCGCAGCTCGGCCCCGAGTTCGGCCCGGACGGTCACCGGATAGTGGGTGTAGTCGACCGAATTCACGCCGCCGACCACCAGCCCGTCGACGGCGCTGCCCGCCTGCCGCAGGCCATCGGCATCGATCGGATACGACTCGTAGGCGACCAGCGTGTCGAACAACTCGCTTCCGCCCGCGATCGCTTGGACATCGGCCAGCCCGAGATAGTGATGCTCCAGCAATGCGGCCTGTTCGGCCTGCAACTCGGTGAGCAACTGCGGAACCGTTGTCCGCGAATCGAATCGGACGCGCACCGGGATGGTGTTCACGAACAGGCCGACCATCGCGTCGACGCCGTCGAGCTGCGGTGGACGTCCCGAAACGGTGACGCCGAAGACGACATCGTCGCGCTCGGTGATACCGGCGACCACCACGCCCCACGCCGCCTGCAACACCGTATTGACGGTGACCTCGGTGGCCGCCGCGAACGACGTCAGCGCGGCCGTCTCGGTCGCCGACAGTTCGAATACCGATCTGCCGAATCCATTGTCCGCCACCGTGGGTCGCACCAGCGCGGGCGCGAGCAGGGTCGGCGCGACCTCGGCCAACGCGGTTTGCCACGCGCGCAGAGTGGCTTCGCGGTCCTGGCGCGACAGCCACGCCAGATAGTCGCGATACGGCCGCGCGGCGGGCAGCAGCGCGGTATCGCTCCTGGTCGCGTACAGGATCAGCAGATCCTTCATCAGCAGCGGCATGGACCAGCCGTCGAGCAGGATGTGATGCGCGGTCAGCACCAGGTGCGTGCCACCGGATACGGTGCGGTACACCGTGAATCGCAGCAGCGGCGCGAGCGCGGCGTCGAATCCGGTGCGCTGGTCGGCGGTGAGCAGTTCGGGCAGGTCGGCATCGGGCACCTCGCTGACAACACGCCACGGCACATGAACACCGTCGGCGATGAGCTGCACCGGTTTGCCGTTCGCGCCGAAAGTGAAGGCGCTGCGCAGATTCGCATGCCGGTCCAGCACCGCCTGTGCGGCGCGGCGCAGGCGGTCGAGTTCGAATTCCCCGGAGAGTTCGACAGCGACCTGAATGACGTAGGGATCGACCGACTCCGCCAGCATTTCCATCAGGAACAGCAGGCCGGTTTGCAGCGGCGACAGCGGCAGTACGTCGACCAGGCCCGGGTAGTTCGCGCGCCAGGTGTCGAGTTCGTGCTGGGTGGTCGACACGAGCGGCACGTCCGACGGGGTGAGGCCACCGGCGTTCGGGTCGGCCACGTGCCGTGCCACCGCTGTCAGCGCGGTGAGCCAGTCGTCGGCCAGTTCCCGCACCGACGCCGCGTCCAGGATTTCACCGGCGTACTTGAACACCACGTCCATGCGCGGTCCGGTATCGGTATCGACGACGATCGCATTGATATCGACCACGGCCGATGCGGGCAGTGCCGGATCCTGGCCGTCCTCGAGGTCACCAAGATCGCCGGACGGGAGCCAGGCCGGATCGGTCAGCTCCGCTGCACCGCCAGTAGACACCCGGCCCAGATAGTTGAAGCCGATCTGTCCGATATCACCGGTCAGATCCGAATTCCGTTGGCGCAGTAGCCCGAAGCCGATCCCCCGATCCGGAACCGCGAGCAATTGCTCCTTCACCGACCGCAGCACCGCCGCGGTCTCATCGGCAACGCCGGTCAGATCGAGCGCCACGGGGTACACGCTGGTGAACCAGCCGACAGTGCGGGTCAGATCGGCGCCGGGCACGGTCGCTTCCTCGCGACCGTGGCCCTCGAGTCGAATCCTGGTGACCGGCAGGTCGATACCGCGCCGCGTCCGCCAGGTGCGCACCGCCATGGCCAGCGCCGCGAGCAGACCGTCGTTGACGCCGCCCCGGTACAGCGCGGGCACCGTGGTCAGTACCGCATCGGCGACATCGACCGGTACCTCGACCGTCAACTGTCGCACCGTCGCGTGGGTATCGACGGCCGGATCGAGCGCACGCGAACCGAGCAAGGGATCGGGTGTGGCCAGCACAGTGCGCCAGTAGTCGAGTTCGGCCATCCGCGACGGCGAACCAGCCGCCTCGACAAGACCGTGCGCCCAACGCCGGAACGACGTTCCGACCGGCGGCAAGGCAATGGCCATCCCGGCGCAACGCTGCGCCCATGCGGTGATGAGGTCCGGGATCAGAATCCGCCACGACACCCCGTCGATCACATAGTGATGCGCCGCGACAATGAGCAGATCGCGTGCGTTCGACCTGCGCAGCCAACTGAACGCGACCATCCGGCCGGTAGCCGGATCCAATGTCGCAAGCGCGGAAGCCACAGCGGCATTGCCGATCCGGTTGAGCTCGGCCTCGTCGGGCACATCGACCTCGGACAACAACACGTCCAGGGTGCCGGGCGCGGCCACCTGCTGCCACCACCGGCCGTCGACCTGCCATACCCGCGCCCGCAACATGTCGTGGTGGTCGAGTATCGCGGTCAGCGTCGCGGCCAATCCGCTGCGATCGATATCCTCCGGCAGCGCGAGCACCAGGGTCTGCGCGAATCGGCCGAACGACCCGTTCTCGAGGAAACCAGCCAGCACCGGCGTGAGCGGGACATCGCCGACCCCGCCACCGGGCAACTCGGCCAGCACGACCGGCGCGGGATCCGTACCGAGCACCGCGACCCGCGCCAATCCCGCGACGGTCTTCTGCTCGAAGACATCGCGCGGGGTGAAGCCGATTCCGGCCGCCTTGGCCCGCGAAACCAACTGGATCGAGACGATGCTGTCGCCGCCGATGGCGAAGAAGGAGTCATCGGCTCCGACCTGCCGTACGCCGAGCACCTGCGCGAACAGCTCCGCGATCCGGGATTCCAGCGGGCTGGACGGTGCCCGCGAGACCGTGGCGGTGAACTGCGGTTCGGGCAGCGCCTTGCGGTCGAGCTTGCCGTTGCTGGTCAGCGGCACCGCATCGAGGATGACGACGGCCGAGGGCACCATATGCGAAGGCAGTACCCGCGCCGCGAATTCGGTGAGTCGGTCCGGGTCGACGATGCGGTCGGCCACCGGAAGCACATACGACACCAGTACCGTTGCGCCAGCGGCGGTTTCGCGACCGAGCGTGACCGCGAATGCGACATCCTCGTGGCCGCCCAGCACCGTGTCGATCTCCCCGAGTTCGACACGGAAGCCACGCACCTTCACCTGGAAGTCGCTGCGCCCCAGATAATCCAGCTCCCACTGCCCCGCCGGAGTCGCGTACCAGCGGACCAGGTCACCGGTGCGGTACATCCGGGCACCCGGCGCACCCCACGGGTTGGCGACGAAACGTTCCGCGGACAGTCCGGCTCGATTGCGATAGCCGCGGGCGAGTGCGCCGCCCGCCAGATAGAGCTCACCCATCACCCCTGGCGGTACCGGGTTCAGCCTGGTGTCCAGCACCAAGGCGGACATGCCACGTACCGGACTGCCGATCGTAATGCGCTGTCCCGCAGTCAATTCCGCATAGGACGAGATAATGGTGGTCTCGGTCGGGCCGTAGCCGTTGTAATACCTGCGGCCGGGCTGCCACTTGGCCAGCAGTTCCGGTGTGGTGACATCGCCACCGACGGAGAGCATTTCGAGGTGTTCGAGTCCGGTCGGATCGACCGTGCCCAGGACCGCCGGTGTGATGATCGCGTGCGTCACCTGCTCGTTGCGCAGCAGGTCACCCAGTTCGTGCCCGCCCGCAACCGTTGACGGCACGATCACCAGCGTCGCGCCGACCGAGAAGGCGCACAGCCATTCCAGCACCGACGGGTCGAAGCTCGGCGCGCAGATATGCAGGAAGCGGCGGTTGGGCGCCAAACGGTAGAGCTCGATCGCGTGTTCCAGTAGGCCGCCGAGTCCGGCGTGGGTCACCGTGACACCCTTGGGCATACCGGTCGAACCCGAGGTGTAGATGACGTAGGCCGGATTGTGCAGGCGCAGTGGGGTGATCCGGTCCACGTCGGTGATCGGTGCGGCGGATCGGTTGGCGCACAATGCCTCCGTCGCGCGATCGCCGAGCGCGAGCCACGGCACGTCATCGGGGAGGGCACCGAGGTGTTCGACCGAGGTCAGTCCGATGACCGCGGCCGAGTCGGTCAGCAGGTACCGGATCCGTTCCAGCGGATGGGTTGGATCGATCGGCACATGTGCGCCACCGGCCTTCGCGACGGCCAGCACGGCGGCAACCATCTCGTAGGAGCGCGGAAATGCCAGCGCGACAAGCGTTTCCGGGCCGACGCCGCGCTCGATCAGCACCCTGGCCAACCGCGACGAGTACCGATCGAGTTCGCGGTAGCTGATCGAGCGGCCCGCGTACCGGATCGCGACCCGGTCCGCCCCCAGGCGCAACCCGCGCAACAGCAGATCGGGCAGCAGCCCACCCGCCATCACATGATCCGGCTGCACCCTGGTCAGGAATTCGACCTCGGATTCGGCCATCAGCGGCAGATCACCCACCGGTGTCTGCGCGTTCGCGACGATCGCGGTGAGCAGCCGCACGAACCGATCCGCGAATACCCGCACCGTTTCGCCGTCGAAGAGGTCCCGCGCATAGGTGAACGCGGCGAACATGCCCGAACTCGACTCGCGAACCGCCAGCGACAGATCGAATTTCTCTATAACGAGATCGAAATCCACTGGGGCGACCCGCAACCCGGGCAGCTCGAAGGAATTGTCCGGCAGATTCTCGAACGTAAGCGCCACCTGGAACAGCGGATGCCGTGCCGTGGACCGTTCCGGTTCGAGTAGATCCACCAAGCGCTCGAACGGAATATCCGCGTGCGCGAAGGCCTGTAGATCCACATCCTTGGCATGAGCAAGCAGGTCGGCGAAGGTGCTGGCGCCGGATACCTCGGTGCGCAGCACGAGCGTATTCACGAACATGCCGATGACATCGTCGAGTTCGGCCTCACCACGCCCGGCGACCGGCGTGCCGATGGCGATATCGTCGGTGCCCGACAGGCGCGCCAGCAGTACCGCGAGCGCGGCGTGCAGCACCATGAACAGGGTGGCATTGTGCTCGCGGGCCAATCGCACCAGCGCCGCGTGCAACTGCGCATCGATCGGAATATCGCACCGGCCGCCGACGAACGAGGGGACCGCGGGCCGAATCCGATCCGAGGGCAGGTTCAGCTCATCCGGCAGCTCGGCCAGGGCCTGCCGCCAATACGATACCTGTTGTCCAGCAAGCGAATCCGGATCCGATTCCGAGCCGAGAACGGCCCGCTGCCACAGCGCGAAGTCGGCGTACTGCACTGGCAATGGCGTCCACGTGGGAGTGGATCCGCCGGTGCGCGCGATATAGGCCTGCATCAGATCGCGGGTCAGCGGACCCATGGACCAGCCGTCGGCGCTGATGTGATGGGCCACCAGCACCAGCACGTATTCGCCTTCGCAGCGCAGCAATTCCGCGCGTACCGGCACTTCGGCGGTGACATCGAAACCCGCACCGACCAGCTCCACGATTCGATCCCGCAGCTCATCGGCAGCGACATCCACCGCGATCAGATCCGGAACCGCCTGTCCCACAGGCAGAATCACCTGGTACGCGATACCGCCGCGAGACGGATACACGGTGCGCAGCACCTCATGCCTGGCCACCACATCGGCGACCGCCGACCGCAGCGCATCGATATCCAGCGCACCGGTCAGTCGCACCGCGACCGGCACGTTGTAAGCGGCCGATTCGGTATCGAACTGGTTCAGGAACCACATTCGCTGCTGTGCCAGCGACAACGGCACCCGGTCCGGCCGCATCCCCGCGGTCAATCGCAGCCGTCGACCGGAGCCGACCCGCTGCTCCACTCGAACCGCCAGTGCCGCGACGGTGGTCGCCTCGAACAACACCCGCACCGGCACCTGCGTATCGAGCGCGGCCCCCAGCCGCGCCGCCACCTGGGTGGCGATCAGCGAATTGCCGCCGAGTGCGAAGAAGTCGTCATCGATCCCGACCCGATCCACCCCGAGCACATCGGCGAACACCCCGGCGACGATCTCCTCGATCGGCGTCGAGGGCGCACGGAAGACCTGGGTCTCGAACTCCGGTGCGGGCAGAGCCTTTCGATCCAGCTTGCCGTTGGCATTGCGCGGCAGCGCGGGCAGCACCACGTAGGCGTCGGGCACCATATAGGAGGGCAGCACGTGGGCCAGCGCCGACTTCACCTGTGCCGCATCGATATCGACGCCCACCAGATACGCGACGATCCGATCACCGGTGCGCTGATCGACATCGGCGATTACCGCGGCCTGCGCGACCTCCGGCAGCGCGACCAAGGCCGCCTCGATCTCCCCCAGCTCGATCCGGAACCCACGGATCTTCACCTGGAAGTCGGTGCGACCGCGATACTCCAACTCACCCGCGGCATTCCAGGCCACCAGATCACCCGTGCGGTACATCCGAGCACCCGACTCGAACGGATTCGCGACGAACCGCTCCGCCGTCAGATCGACCCGCCCGAAGTAGCCGCGCGCCAATTGCGCACCGGCCAAATACAATTCACCGGAAACACCCACCGGCACCGGACGCAACCGCGAATCCAGCACATAGACGCGGCTGTTCCACTCCGGAGCGCCGATCGATACCGAGGCCGTATCCGCGTCGGTCACCCGATGGTTGGTGACCGAGACCGCCGCCTCGGTCGGCCCGTAGAGATTGAACAGTTCCTTCTGCGGATAGATCTCCCGGAAGCGCTGTGCCAGTCCCGCGGGCAGCGCCTCACCGATCACCAGCACCCGCCGCAAGGTGAACGGCAGCCGACCGGTCAACAGCGCGTCCAGCATCGACGGCACCACATGCAGCGTCGTCACCGACTCGCGTGCCATCAGATCGTTCAGGTAGGCCGGATCGCGATGCCCGTCCGGGTGGGCCAGTATCAATCGCCCGCCGAATACGGCCGCCGACCAGAACTCCCACACCGAAAGATCGAAGGTCGCGGCGGTCTTCAACAACACCGCATCGCCTGGTCCGAGCGCGAATTCGATTGTCTTCCACAGTAATTGGTTGACAATCGCGGCATGCGATACCGCGACGCCCTTGGGTCGACCCGTCGAACCCGACGTGAAGATCACATACGCGGTATTCGCCGCACGCAGCGGCCGCACCCGCTCATCATCGCGGATCGGCCCCTCTGGAAGCCGCCCGAGATCGAGCCGGTCCAGTCGTACCACCGGTGCCAGCTCGGTTTCGAAACCCGCTGCCGCATTGGTCAATACGCAGACCGGTGCCGCGGTACCCAGAATGTAGTCGGTCCGCGCCGCGGCCTGGTCCGGATCCACCGGCACATACGCGGCACCGGCCTTGGCCACCGCGTACATCGCGACAACCAGATCCACCGACCTCCGGAAGGCGAGCACCACCCGCGCCTCCGGCCCCACACCCCGCGAAATCAGGTGCCGTGCCAGCCGGTTCACCCGGGCATCGAGCTCGGCATAGGTCACCGGTTCGCCGTCCGCGCCCATCAGCGCCACCCCGCCCGGTGTCGCGGCCACGGTCGCATCCAAAAGCGATACCAGCGTTGCCGTCGCATCCACCGCATGGTCGGTCGCATTGCGGCCGGATACCAGCTCGGCCCGTTCGGCGGCGTCGAGCAATCGCAGGTCACCGACGATGGTGCCCGGTGCGGCGGCGATCTCGCCGAGCAGGCGCGCGAACCGAGCTACGAAGCCCCGCACTGTCGAATCGTCGAACAGGTCGTGCGCATAGGTGACGGCACCGTGGATACCCGCGGGCCGACCCGTCTGGTCGTACTGATCGCCGATGATCCAGTGCAGATCGAACTGCGAGACCGCGGCATCGAAGTCGACAGCCGATACGGTCAGTCCGGGCAGCTCCAGAGTCGTCGCGGCCAGATTCTGGAACGACAATCCCACCTGGAACAACGGGTGCCGTGCGGTCGAGCGAACCGGATTCAGCACCTCGACGAGTCGTTCGAACGGCACATCGGCGTTGGCGAAGGCCCCGAGATCCGTCTCGCGCTGCCGCGCGAGCAATTCGGTGAACGGCGCGGATTCATCGACCCGGGTCCGGAACACCAGGGTATTGACGAACATGCCGATCAGTTCGTCCAGCGCCGCCTCACCACGACCGGCCATGGGTGTGCCGACGGCTAGGTCATCGGTGCCCGCCAACCGGGCCAGCAGTACGGCCAAGGCCGCGTGCACGACCATGAACAGCGTCGCACCCTCGGCACGCGCCAATTCCACCAGCGCCCGATGGGTTTCGGCATCGATATGCACCGCAACCTTGCCACCGGCGAAGGACTGCACCGGCGGCCGCGGCCGATCCGTCGGCAGCTCCAGCTGGTCGGGCAGTTCGGCGAGTGCGTCGCGCCAGTAGGCGATCTGTCCGGCCGCCAACGACTGCGGATCGTCCTCACTGCCCAGCAGCTCACGCTGCCAGATGCTGTAGTCCGCGTACTGCACCGGCAGCGGTGCCCAGCCCGGCGCGGAACCGGCCGACCGAGCGGCGTAGGCGGTCATCAGATCACGTGTCAACGGACCCATCGAGGTGCCGTCACCGGCGATATGGTGTACCACCAACGCCAATACGAATTCGGCAGGCTCGTCCTCGACCTCGAACAAGCCGACTCGCAGCGGCACCTCGGCGGTGACATCGAATGTGGTCGAAAGCAGTTCGCGCACAGCGGATTCGAGCTGATCGGCCGCGACCGTCTCGACCGTCAGCTCGGGCGCCGATTCATCCGCGGGCAATATCAGCTGCACCGGACCGGCGTCGGTGTCGGGATACACCGTGCGCAGAACCTCGTGTCGCGCAACCAGATCCGCGACCGCCGCCCGCAGCGCGGCCACATCCAGCGCACCGCTCAACCGCACCGCGGCCGGAATGTTGTAGGCCGCCGATGCGGGATCGAACCGGTTCAGGAACCACATCCGCTGCTGGGCAAGCGACAGCGGAATCGCCTCCGGGCGCGGACCGGCAACCAATGCCTTGCGGTCACCCGCCCCCGCATGTTGCGCCACCGCGGCGGCCAGTCCGGCGACGGTCGGCGTCTCGAAGAGCAGACGCACCGGAATTCTGGCATCGAGCACCGCACCGAGGCGCGCCATCAGCTGGGTGCCGATAAGCGAATTGCCACCGAGTGCGAAGAAGTCGTCATCGGCGCCGACCGGCACCTCGAGGGCGAGGACCTCGGCGAAGAGTTCGGCGACTACCGGCTCGATGGCACCCGATGGGGGGCGGAAAGTCTTGGTGCGCAACTGCGGCGCGGGCAGTGCCCGCCGATCCAACTTGCCGACCGGGGTCAGCGGGATCTCGTCGAGCACCATAATCGCGCTGGGCACCATATGGGCTGGCAGTTTGCTCGCGGCCAACTCGGTCAGTTCCGCCGTATCGATGGTGACACCATCGACTGCACGCACATACGACACCAGAATCGTTGCGCCACTGACCTGTTCGTGACCGATGGTGACCACGAAATCGACGCCGTCATGTGCGGCGAGCACCGCATCGATCTCGCCGAGTTCGATGCGGAAACCACGGATCTTCACCTGGAAATCATTGCGCCCCAGGTATTCCAGCTCTCGCTCGGCCGTCCAGCGCACCAGATCGCCGGTGCGGTAGAGCCGCGAACCGGGCTCGCCGAACGGATCGGCCACGAACCGAGCGGCGGTCAGTCCCGGCCGGTCGTGATAGCCGCGCGCCACCTGCGCGCCGGAAATATAGAGTTCGCCGACGACCCGGCCCGGCACCGGCGCGAGCTCCTCATCCAGCACATATTCGGTGATCCCGCGGATCGGCCCACCGATGGTCACCGGTTCGCCCGGTACCAGCGGTGCGCTGATATTCGTCATGATCGTGGTCTCGGTCGGGCCGTAGCCATTGAAGAATTCCCGGGTCCGGCCATCAGCGATCGGCGATACCCAGCGCCGCACCAACTCCGGCGGGCAGGCCTCACCGCCCGCGACCACGACGCGCAGCTCGTCCAGCCCGTCGGTGGGCAGCGAGGCGAGCGCGGCCGGGGTGATGAATGCGTGCGTCACCCGCTCCCGGCGCAGCAGTGCGGCCAGTTCCGCGCCGCCGTACACCGTCGGCGCGGCGACGACCATGGTCGCGCCCCGACTCAGCGCGAGCAGCAATTCCAATACCGACGCGTCGAACGAGGGCGAGGCGAAATGCAATGTGCGCGAATCGGAGCTGAGTGTGTAGCGTTCGCGCTGCTCATCACAGAAATTCGAGAGCCCGGCCTGGGTGACGACCACACCCTTGGGCGCTCCGGTCGATCCGGAGGTGTAGATGACATAGGCCGGATGCTCGGCACGCAATTGCCGGGTCCGATCCGCGTAGGTGATCGGTTCCGCCGAATATGCCGCGATATCCGGGTTATCGATGGCGAGCCAGTCCGGACCGTCGGGCAGATCCACCGCCGCGACGCCAAGGCCCAGCTCCGCAACGGTAAGACCCAATGCCGCACCGGAATCCGACAGCATGTGGGCGATGCGACCGGCGGGATAGTTCGGATCGACGGGCACGAATCCGGCACCGGCCTTGGCGATCGCCCACACCGCGACAACCGATTCCACCGATCGCGGAATACCGACCGCGACCAAATCCTCCGGGCCGATACCGCGTTCGATCAGCAAGCGCGCCAAGCGGTTCGACCGATCATCGAGCTCGGCATAACTCAGCTGCGCCAATGTCATCGTCGCATCCGCCAACACGACCGCGGATCCGGCCGGATTGGCCTCCACGGCCGTGGTGAGCAATTGCGGCAGGGTCTTGATCCGCGGGCCTCGAGTCCGGTTGGGCCGCTCGCGATTCGGGCGCGTCATGCGCCGAGCCCCTGTCGCGCACCGCGCGCGAACGCCAACACACCTTCGAACAAGCCGAGCATTTCCGGGACTACTTCCTAGCGTTTGTCGTTACATCTCAACCACCCCCCCCATGCACCGTCATCTACTCAGCTCGACACCACCGGCAGCAGTTCATCCAAGGGCACGATTTCGGCCGATTCCGGCACCGCGACCTCGGCGGAGCCGACCTGCTCGAGCACCACCGCGCGCAGATCCGCCAGCTGGGCGGTATCGATGGCGGCCAATGCGGCCCGATCGACGATCAGATGCGTCACCCATTCCTCGGCGAGCGAGGCACTCAGGTCTTCAATGTTCGGCACCACGATCATTCCGGCCCCGGTCGCACCGGCGCTCACCAACTCCAGCAATCTCGCCGCCGAATCGGACCGGCCGTGCTCGAAGGTGCGCGATTCGAAGGTCAGGCCGGTGCGAACGCGCAGCCGATCGGCCGCGACGGCCAACTCGTCGTAGCTCATCCGCACCCCGGCCGCGGCGATGACGAGCGCCGGATCGGACCCGCTGAGCACCCCGGTCCGATTCGCGTGGTTGACCGGTCGCAGTGATTGCGCGGAGATTTCGGCGCTGGTCGCCGCATCGTCGAGGCGCAGCCATTCGACGCCGTCACCGATCGGATTCGCACCGGTGGTCAACCCGACCCGCACCGATGGCTCATCCGGTATCGAGGACTCGTCCGCGGGTAGCAATACCAGCGCAGCACCCGTCTTGAGCACCGCCCATGCGGCCACCGCCCAATCGACGCCGCGGTCCAGCCGGACCGCCACCCCCGTCCCCGGACCGCAACCACGCCCGATCAGCACCCTGGCCAGCTGAGACGACTTGGCATCGAGTTTCCGGTAGGGCATTTCCTCATCGCCCCACACCAGCGCGGGCGCGTCCGGATCGTCCTCCACCGCGGCGGTCAGCAGGTGGGTCAGCTCGGTGCCGTCGGTGGCCGTCGTGGCATCGGTCGCGGTGCGAACTGGCTCCTGCTCGTCGACAATATCGATGCCGCCGATGCGTACGCCCGGATCGGCGACGACCGCGGTCAGAATGCGTTCCAGCATGCGGCCGAGCCCACGCACCGTCGAATCCTCGAAAAGGTCTGTGGCGTAAGTGAATACCATGGCAAGCTCATCTGGCGTTCCATCCGCCCGCAGGCGTGGCTCGACGACCACCTGCAAATCGAACTTCGCGACGACATCGCCCGCATCCAATGCCGCGACGGTCAGGCCAGGCAGTTCCAGACTCGGCTGTTCGAGATTCTGGAAGACGAGCATCACCTGGAACAACGGCCGCCCCGGGGAGACCACTTCGACAACCCGCTCGAACGGCAGATCCGCATGGGCGAATGCCGCCAGATCAGTCGCCCGCGTCTGCTCGACCAATTCCTCGAATGTCATGCCGCGCTCGACCGATGTGCGCAGCGTCAGCGTATTGACGAACATGCCGACCAACTCGTCAAGCGCCCGCTGACCACGCCCGGCAATCGGCGTACCGATGGCGATATCCGAACCACCCGACAGTCGGGCGAGCAAGACGGCCAGCGCCGCGTGCACAACCATGAACACCGAGGACCGATGCTCGCGCGCGATCCGGATCAGCCCGTCGTGCACCTGCGCTGGCACGGTCCAGCCGACCGACGCGCCACGGCCCGACGCCACCACCGGACGTTGACGATCCAGCGGCAACACCGGCGCACTCGACAGACCGGCGAGCTGCCGCCGCCAGTACGCCAATTGTGCTGCGGCCACCGAGTTTTCCTCGTCGTCGGAGCCGATCACCTTGCGCTGCCAGAGTGCGAAATCCGCGTACTGCACCGGCAGCGGTGACCAGGCGGGAGCCGCACCGCCGACGCGGGCGAGATACGCGGTCACCAGATCCCGGGCCAGTGGCGCGAGCGAAGCACCGTCTGCCGAAATGTGGTGCACCACGACAACGAGCACATAGTCGTCCCCGTCGGCCAATAGTCGCGCCCGCACCGGAACCTCTTCGGTCACATCGAATCCGGCCGACACCAGCTCGACGACCCGCCCGAGCACATCGGTGCCGGTCTCGACCTCGAGCCCGTCGGGAAGTACCTCGGCGGCGGGCAGAATCTCCTGATACGCCTGCCCGCCGGTACCCGCCGTGGGGAACCGGGTGCGTAGCGCTTCGTGTCGCACCAACACGTCCTCGACGGCCTGGCGCAATGCCGCGACATCGAGCGCGCCGGTCAATCTGATCGCGAACGGCAGATTGTATGCCGGGGATTCTGGATCGATCCGGTTGAGCACCCACATCCGTTGCTGGGCAAGGGAAAGCGGCACCAGCTCGGGGCGCTCGGTTCGGGTGAGCGGTATGCGCGCGGCAGCGGAACGGCCCGCACCGGGGATGATTCCGGCGGCGAGTCCAGCGACGGTCGAGGTCTCGAACAGATCGCGCACGGCGACATTCGTATCCAGCGCTTCGTTGATACGCGCGACGACCCGAGTGGCCAGCAGTGAATTACCGCCGAGTTCGAAATAGTCGTCATCGAGGCCGACCCGCTCGATGCCGAGCACTTCGGCGAAGACGGCGGCGACGACCTCCTGCGTCGGGGTGATCGGGGCGCGGAACTCGCGTGCGCTGAAGGTCGGTGCTGGCAGTGCCTTGCGATCCAGCTTGCCGCTGGTGTTGAGCGGAAATGCGTCCAGCACCACGATGGCGGCCGGAATCATATATGCCGGAAGCACTTCAGCGACCGCGGTCCGCAATTGCTGCGGCTCCACCTGCTGTCCCGGTCGCGCCACCACGTACCCGACCAGCTGATCACCGGTCGCCGACCGTGCGACCGATGCCGCCGCCTGGCTGACCGCGGGCTGGGCGAGCAGCGCGGTCTCGATCTCGCCGAGTTCGATGCGCTGACCGCGGAACTTCACCTGAAAGTCGCTGCGGCCCAGGTACTCCAACCGACGCGGGGCTTCGCGCCACACAGCGAGATCACCGGTGCGGTACATTCGCGCCCCGGCGGTGAACGGGTCGGCGACGAAGCGATCCGCCGTCAGATCCGGCCGGGCGACGTACCCGCGCGCCAGCTGCGCCCCCGCCAGATACAGCTCACCGACCACACCGGCAGGCACCGGCCGCAATCGCGAATCCAGCACGTAGACCCGCGAATTCCACTGCGGCAGGCCGATCGGCACGGTGTTCTGCTCGATCGCGGACGCGCGCCATGCGGTAATCGAGACAGCCGCCTCGGTCGGCCCGTACAGGTTGTGCACCGCCGCATCCGATACCGCACGCAGCGCGGTCACCGTCTCCGGCGGTAATGCCTCGCCGATCACGAAGATGTCGCGCAGTGTCGGGCAGGACCCCGGAGTGAGATGCGCGGCGAACACCGTCAGCATGGACGGCACGAAGTCGGTAACGGTGACCCGTTGCGCGGCAATCGTTTCCGCGAGGTACGCCGGATCGCGGTGACCGTCGGGTGTGGCGACGACCAGCTTCGCGCCCGCACGCAGCGGCATGAAGTATCCCCACAGGGATACATCGAATGTGGTGGCGGTCTTCTGCAGATACACGTCATCGGGACCGAGCGGGTAGTGCGCGAGCATCCACTCGATCTGGTTATTGATGGCCGCGTGGGTGACCGCGACACCTTTCGGACGGCCGGTGGAACCAGAGGTGAAGATGACGTAGGCGGGATTGTCCCCGGAAAGCGGCCGCGGCAGTTCCGACGACAGCACCGGTGCGCCCGAGAACGCCGTCAGGTCAACGGTATCCAGGTAGATGAGCGGCGTATCCGATACCTCGATGACATCCGCCGTCGTGGTCAGCACACAGACGGGCGCGGCGGTATCAAGGATGTGCGCGATCCGCTCCCCCGGATGATCCGGATCCAGCGGCACATACGCACCACCGGCCGCGACGATCGCATACATGCCGACGACCAGGTCGATCGAACGCCGCACCGCCAGTCCCACCAGGGTTTCCGCACCGACGCCGCGCTGGATCAACAACCGCGCGAGCCGATTGACGCGCTCATCGAATTGCCGATACGTGAGCGTGGTGCCCTCGTAGACCACCGCGATCGCATCCGGATGTGCCGCAACGGCACGGCGATATCCGTCCAGCAGCAGTTCCGGGGCTACCGGGTGCGCGGTGTCGTTCCAATCCCGCAGTATCCGCTGCCGTTCCGCGGGCGTGAGCAATTCGAGCTCCCCGACCACCCGGTGCGGATCCGCGGCCACCGCGGCGAGCACCCGAGTCAGGCGCTGCGCGTAACCGGCCACCGTAGCCTCGTCGAAAAGGTCGGTGGCATAGGTGAACGATGCCGCGAGACCGTTGGCCGCACCATCGTGCTCGCGGGGCACGACGGTCAGCTCCAGATCGAACTTCGCCTGCACGACACCCAGATCGATACCGGAAACGGTGAGGCCGGGCAGCTCGAGTTCGGGGCGGTCCATGTTCTGGAAGGTCAGCATCACCTGGAACAGCGGGTGCCGCGCCATCGAACGCGCCGGATCGAGCAGCTCGACCAGTCGCTCGAACGGCACATCCGCATGTCCGAAGGCGGCCACATCGGCTCGCCGGAAGTTGCGCAGCAAGTCGTCGAACGATAGTTCGGGATCGACCTCGCCGCGCAGCACCAGCGTATTGACGAACATTCCGATCACATTGTCGAGTGCGGCATCCCCACGACCGGCAACAGGGGTGCCGACCGCGATATCTGTGGTTCCGGCCAGCCGGGACAGCAGCACCGCGAGCGCGGCGTGCACCACCATGAACAGCGTCGAATGATGTTCGCGAGCAATCCGCTCCAGTGCCGTATGCACCCCGGCATCGATCTCGAAGGCGAAGACGGCGCCGCGACTGGACAGCACCGCCGGACGCGGCCGATCGGTGGGCAGCGCCAATTGCTCGGGCAGTCCGGCCAATTCGGTGCGCCAGAAGGCGATCTGCTGAGCAAGCAGCGATTGCGCGTCGTCCTCCGCGCCGAGCATCGCCCGCTGCCAGATCGCGTAATCGGCGTACTGCACGTCGAGCGGCTGCCACTGCGGCAGCGCACCGCCCACCCGCATCGCATAGGCGGCCATCAGATCCCGCGCCAGTGGCCCCATGGAGAAGCCGTCGGCCGCGATGTGGTGCACCACGCACACCAGCACCTGCTCGGTCGCGCCGAGCCGTACCAAGCGCAGCCGGATCGGCGGCGCGACGGCGACATCGAAACCGGCGACGGCAGCGGCGATGACCAGGTCGGGCAACTCCTCCGCGCTCGCCGACACGATCTCGAGCTCCGGCACCGCACGAGCGTCATCGATCGGCAAGACGACCTGGATGCCCTCGCCATCGATCTCCGGATACACCGTCCGCAGCACCTCGTGCCGCGCCACCAGATCGCGGGCCGCCGCGCGCAATGCCTCGATGTCGAGCACCCCGGACAACCGCACCGCCAGCGGGATGTTGTTGACACCGCTGGTCGGATCGAAACGGTTGAGGAACCACATGCGCTGCTGCGCGTACGAGAGCGGAATCCGATCCGGGCGCGGTTGCGCGTGCAAAGCGTGTCCGGCCGCCGCAAGCACTGTCACCCGTTGCGCGAGTTCGGCAACTGCCGGTGCTTCGAATACCAACTGCACCGGCACCCGGGTGCCCAGCGCGGTACCGATGCGCGCGGCGGCCTGCGCGGCCAGCAGTGAGTTGCCGCCGAGTTCGAAGAAATCGTCGTCGACGCCGACTTCCACACCGTCGGCACGCAGTAGCGCCGCGTACACCTCGGCGACGATCCGCTCTTCCCGCGTTGTCGGCGCACGAAACTCCCGCGCCTCGAAGACCGGATCGGGCAGCGCGGCACGATCCAACTTGCCGACCGGCGTCAACGGCAGCTCGTCGAGCACCACAATGGCCGTTGGCACCATGTACCTGGGCAGTGATCGCTCCAGCGTGGCCACGAGTTCGGCGGTATCCACGACGGCATCGGCGCGTGGCAGCACATAGGAGACGAGCGCGGTGGTGCCCGAAGGCAATGTCTTGCCGAGCGTGGCCGCGAAATCCACATCCGGATGCGCGGTGAGCGCGTTATCGATCTCGCCGAGTTCGATGCGCAGTCCGCGGATCTTCACCTGGAAATCGGACCGGCCCAGATACTCGAGTACGCCGGTTTCGTTGCGCCGCACCAGATCTCCGGTCCGGTACAACCGCGCTCCCGGCGCACCGGCTTCCGCACCGAACGGACTGGCGACAAACCTTTCCGCGGTCAGCCCGCGGCGTCCGAGATAGCCCAGTGCCAGCGTGGGTCCGCCCAGATACAACTCGCCGACGACCCCCGATGGCACCGGCCGCAAACGCGAATCGAGCACAAAGGCCCCGACCCCGGCGACGGTGCCGCCGAGCGTGACCGGTGCGCCGGGTTCCATCTGACCGGTCGCGACCATGACCGTCACCTCGGTCGGGCCATAGGCATTGAAAACGGCCCGCCCGTCCCGCGCCCAGCGCTCGACGAGTTCGGCACCGAGCTTGTCGCCACCGGCCACCACGACCCGCAGTTCGTCCAGCCCGGCCGGATCGACCGATTCCAGCGCACCCGGAGTGATCAGCAGATGGGTAACCCGTTCCCGGCGCAGCAGATCCGCGAGCTCGGCACCGCCGAATACCGTCGGCGGCGCGATCACCAGCGTCGCACCCGCCGAGAACGTGAAAAGCAGCTCCATCAGCGAGAAGTCGAAGCTCGGCGAACTCAGATGCGTCACCCGCGAAGCATCGGTCAGCGCATACCGCTGACCGATCGCGGCCAACCCGGCCAGCCCGGCATGCGTCACCACCACGCCCTTCGGCCGCCCGGTGGAGCCGGAGGTGTAGATGACATAGGCCGGATGCCGCTCGTCCAGCCGTCGCACCCGATCGGCATAGGAGACCGGCCGCTCCGGCCGCGCGGCGATCTGTTGGGCAACCACCGGATCATCGAGCTCGACCCAATCGACCGATGTGCCCAACACCGCGCGATGCGTCGCGGTGGTCAGGCCGAGCACAGCGCCGGAGTCCGCGACCATATGCGCGATCCGCTCCGCGGGATAGGCCGGATCCACCGGGACATAGGCCGCGCCCGTCTTCGCGATCGCCCACACCGCGAGGACGGACTCGACCGAGCGGGCCAGCGCGGTAGCGACAATGTCTCCGGGTCCGATGCCCCGCGCGATCAATTCCCAGGCCAGCCGCGAGGAGGCCGCGTCGAATTCGCGATAAGTCAACTCGCGCTGGTCAGCCGGATCACCGGTCGGATTGAAGCGAACCGCCACCGCGTCGGCAGCGGATTCGACGGCGGCGGTGAGCAGTTGGCCGAACAGTGGGGCGCTGGCACGGCGCCGACGGTTGGTCCGAACAGATCGACTCGCTCTATCCATTCTCAACCACTCGCCTTTCACATCGAACATATAGCAGGGGCGAACCGCCACGCACGGAATTCCGCCGCCGCATTCGCTCCTGCGCAATGCAATCGGGTAATCGTCTCCAGGAGAGCTAACTATCCGCGAACACGGAGTGCACGGTGCTAGCTCCGAATCCGTTGTGACACAAGCCCTCAAACTTCCCGGGACACTGATCGTTCAGCATTCGTCCCATGTTGTCCACTCGAGCGTGCACTTGCCCGAGCTACAGCCATCCGCGCCTGGTCGCCTGCACACCCGCCTGGAACCGAGTGCTCGCGCCGAGCCGCTCCAGCAGCCGCGCGGTGCGCCGGACCACCGTTCGACGGGACATGCCGAGTCGGCGAGCGATGGTGTCATCGGTCGCACCCAGGCCCATCAGGGTCAGAATCGCCTTATCCCGCTCGTCGAGTTCGTCGGCGGCCGGATTCACCGAAATCGGCGCCGCCAGCGACCACAACACATCGAAAGTCTTCACCAGCAACCGCAATCCGGGCGATCCGGTAATGCGCAAACCCATCGGATCCGGGCGGCGCTCGTCCGCGTGCAGCACCAGGCTCGCGCGCTCGTCGTCGCTGATGATCAGCTTGAACGGCGGCTCGGGCAAGGTGCGCGCCTGTGCCCCACTGGCATTGGTGGACAGCGCGTGCCGCAACCTTTCAGCATCCTGGTAAATAGTGTCCTGATACAGCGTTTGGTAGCGGATGCCGTCACCGATCCGAGAGCGCTTGAGCAGGAACAGCTGTCGCTCGCGTTCCGGATCGCTGAGGTAGGGGCCGCGTTCGATCACCTTGACCGTGCTGCGGGCCGAGGTCTGCACCTCCTCGAAATCCGCGAGCATCTCCAGGCGTTCGAAAACCGGCACGATCGCGCCATTTGCGCGCGGTGAGCGGCGCACCGATCGGAATGTCTCGCTCAGTCGCGCGGCCGCGGCGTGCATCTGGTTGATCTCGTGCTGCCTGCGCCGCGCCTCGGCCTCGGATAGCGATTCGGGGGCGTGCGCGTCCCAGATGGCCTCGCCGTCGACGGACAGCTGACTGACCGCGGCCTGCAGTTCGGTCAATACCTGGAGCGATGCGGCTGCGGTCTCCTTCGAGACGCCGAGATATTCGGCGACCTCGCCCAGGCTCGATCGCGGATGATGCACCAGCACGGCGTAGGTGCGCCCATGCGGTGATCCAGGCTCGAAGATATCGCCCAGCGCAGTCACGAAACGAGCCTAACGACCGTACGGTCCCCACGGGGGCCTTGTGATCGTCGGAATATCAAGCCGGGCAAGAAAATCAGTGCGCCGACGGGCCCCACTGCAGCGGCACACCCTTCGCCGCGAGATACGGCATCGGGTCGACCTTGTTGCCGCCCTGATCCCAGATCTCCAGGTGCAGATGCGGTCCGGTCGAATTGCCGCGGTTGCCGACGGTGGCGATGACATCGCCCGCGTTCACATGCTGCCCGGCGTGCACGAACATCTCGTTGACGTGGCCGTAGACCGCGATGGTGCCGTCGTCCTGCTGGACCCGCACCCACAGGCCGAAGCCGGAGGCCGGGCCCGCCTCGATGACGGTGCCGCTGCTCACCGAGTGGATCGGCGCGCCGAGCTGATCGGCGAAGTCGAGGCCGTAGTGGAATTCACCCCAGCGAGAACCGAATCCGGAGCTGATCTCACCGGCGACCGGACGCACCGCCGGGGCAGGGGCGAACTGCTGCTGCGCGCCCTTGAGGATCTGTTCGACCTGGGCCAGCGGGGCCGCGATCTCCGGCGGCAGATTGCTGATGCCGAACGGATTGGCGACCGCGTCCGCGATCGGCGCGGCCACCGGAGTGGCCGCATCCGCCTGCGCGGCTTCGGCGACCGGGGCCGCGGCCTTGATCTCTTCGACAGGTAACTCCGCCGTGCCCCGGAACGTGATGGGCGCGGCTGCTTCCTCGTCCCCGTCGTGCGCACCCGGCAGGAGCGGGGCGGCAATGGCGGGCGCGACCTGGGCCGCGGTGCCGATGAGTGCACCGGTGGCGACGGCGACACCGGCCGCGATCTTCACCCGTTCGGTGGTCGACGGCTCGGCGCGATGCCGCGTCGGCCGACCCGTAACGCCGTCGCCGATGAGGCTCATGACGGTTATGGAACTGGGGCCTACCCGATGCTGCGACAAAGCTGGTCCTTGCGCTCGACCTACAGTGGCTGAACGGCCTCCGACGTTTGTAACGTTTCGGCATCCGTTGTGACGGGAACTCTACCGCGTCGTGACCATTCCGCAACCTTCTCGGCAAAAATCGCTGTTTAGGGCCTGGTCAGACGCGTGGGCCGGTATCACGGAGCCGTGACCGATGCGCCACACTGGACCGGTGATCCTCAATGAGTTGAGTGTTCCGATCGTGCTCGCGCCGATGGCGGGCGGGCCGTCCACGCCCGAATTGACGGCGGCGGTCTCCGCGGCGGGCGGGCTCGGCCTGCTGGCCGCCGGATATCTGACCGCGACCGATACCGCGGCGCGACTCGCGGCCACCCGCGAACTGACCACCGCGCCATTCGGCGTGAACCTCTTCACCCCGGGTCCCGCTACCGCACCCGAGGATTTCGCCGACTACCTCGCCCAGCTGGGAAACACCCACAAGGTCGGCACGCCGAAGTACGACACCGATGATTGGGACGCCAAGCTGGAGCTGCTCGTCAAGGCGCCGGTGCCGGTGGTCACCTTCACCTTCGGCTGCCCGAGCGCCGCCGAGATCGCGCGGTTGCACGAGGTCGGTTCCGAAGTGTGGGTGACGGTCACCTCGGCCGCCGAGGCTCGCATCGTGATCGAGGCCGGTGCCGATGTGCTGATCGCGCAGGGCGCGGAGGCCGGTGGACACCGGGCCACCTTCATCGATCGCGTCGCCGATGACGCCACCGATCCGCTCACCCTGCTCGCGCTGCTACAGATTCTGCGCGCGACCGTCGACCGGCCGATCGTGGCCACCGGCGGCATCACCACCGGCGCGGGGATCGCGGCGGCACTCGCGGCCGGTGCGACGGCCGTACAACTCGGCACCGTCTTCCTGCGCTCACCGGAGGCGGGCACCAATCCGGTGCATCGCGCCGCGCTGCAGCACGCCGCACAGGGCGCCGACACACCGACCATGCTGACCCGCGCCTTCACCGGCCGCCGGGCGCGCGGCCTGCGCAATCGGTTCATGGACGAACATTCCGCGACGGCACCGGCCGCCTATCCGGAAATCCATTACGCCACAGCGCCGTTGCGGGCCGCCGCACGAGCGGCGGGCAATCCGGACGATGTGAACATGTGGGCTGGCCAGACCCACACGCTGGCACCGGAGCTACCGGCCGGTGAACTGGTCCGCACCTTGGCCGCAGATGCGAAAAGGGCGCTGGCCACAGCACTTTCGGGACGAATCCAGTCTTGTTGACAACAGTTTCCGTTTAGAATTGAGAGGCATCGCAACAGCCATCCAGGTCAGGAGAGCGCTATGTCCCTCGATGTTCCCACCGCCCTACTCGAACGCGCCGAACGCGGCGAGGTCGACGACGCCGACTTCGTCGAGGTAGTGCGGGTTTCCCTCCCGTACGCCTGGGAGGTCGTCAGCCGGGTGGCCGGTGAGCTGCATTCCGGCACAGCCGAATTCGCCGACAATGTCGTTCCGCCGCCCGATGAGGTGGCCCGTGGACAACTGCTGCGCGCCATGGCCTCCGATGCCATCCGCGGCGGCCTGGAACGCCACTTCAAGGTGAAGCTCGCCTTCCAGAACTGCCACCGCGTCGCGGCCTTCCCGATCGCGGCCGTCGGCGGCGAAACCTACACCACCTTCATCGGGACTCGCGCCCAACTGCTGAACCAGAGCCCCGAACTGCGCAACTGCTGATCGGTGCACAGGTCGGCGCGGCCCAGATTTCGGTCGCGCCGACCTGTGCCTGCAGCGCGGGAGATCGACTTCTCGATCATCCAAGCGGAAAAGCGTCGCGGCTGACTATCGCGCGTAGTGTGAGCGGGCATGAGCGGCAACGATCTTCGCGACGAGATCGATCGGCGGCTGAAACCCTGGCTGCCGCAACTCGGCTCGGATCGCGGTGCGTATACCAACCATGTGCTGCGCGTGCTGGAGCTATGCGATCTGCTCGACAGTGGCTCGGGCACCTTGCCGAGCACCCGCGAGGAGTTCCGCACCGCCGCGGCCTTCCATGATCTAGGGATCTGGACCGCGGGCACCCTCGACTATCTCGCGCCATCCGCCGACCTGGCACTGCAATGGCTCGACCAGATCGACCGCGCCGACCTAGCGGACCTGGTCGTCGCAATGATCGACGAGCACCACAGAATTCGGCCAGCGGGCACACCAACCGACCCGATCGAGATCTTCCGTCGGGCCGATGCGATCGACGTCGAATACGGCCTGCTCGGTCGCTTCGGGATACCTCGCTCCACCTACCGCGAACTGGCGAAGCGCTACCCCGACAAGGGCTTCCACCGCCGGTTGGTCCAGCTGGCCGCGAGACGAATCCGGACGCACCCCACGTCACCACTGCCGATGCTGAAGTGGTGACGCGGGGCTTGTCGCTCTAGGAGAGCGTGGTGACAGTGAGGTCGCCGTCGGCGTACTGGGCGCGCAGGCGCTTCTTGTCGAATTTGCCCACGCTGGTCTTGGGGACCTCCGCGATGAAGGTCCACCGTTCCGGCAGTTGCCATTTGGCGAACTTGTCGGCGAGGAAGTCGCGCAATTCCTCCGGTTTGGTCTCGGCACCCTCGGCGAGCACGATCGCGACGAGCGGGCGCTCATCCCACTTCTCATCCGGCACACCGATAACCGCGGCCTCCGCGACGGCCGGATGGCCCATGACCGCGTTCTCCAGATCGACCGAGGAGATCCATTCCCCACCGGACTTGATGACATCCTTGGAGCGGTCGACCAGCGTGAGATAGCCGTCCGGGCTGATCTTGCCGACATCACCGGTGCGCAGCCAGCCATCGTCGAACTTATCGGGATCGATGACCGCGCCGTCCGGCGAGTAGTACGAGCCGGTGATCCACGGCCCCCGAACTTCCAATTCGCCCAGCGATTCTCCGTCATTGGGGACCACGCTGCCGTCATCGCCGACGAGGCGGGCCTGCACACTCGCCGGAAAACGGCCCTGGGTGAAGCGGTACTCCCATTCGTCCTCGCCCTCCACCCCGGCGGGCGGATGCGCGACGCTGCCGAGCGGGGAGGTCTCGGTCATACCCCAGGCGTGCAGGATGCGCACCCCGTGCTTTTCCTGGAACGCACGCATCATCGACGGCGGCACCGCCGAACCGCCGACGACCACCGAACGCAGATGCGAGATGTCCTGCGGCTTGGCGGCCAGTCCGGCGAGCACACCGCCCCAGATGGTCGGGACGGCAGCGGCGAAGGTCGGCTTCTCGGCCGCCATCATCTCCAGCAGCGGACCGGGCTGCAGAAAACGGTCGGGCATCAGAACATTCGCGCCCGACATCAGCGCCGCGTACGGCAGGCCCCAGGCATTGGCATGAAACAGCGGGACGATGGCCAGCACATAATCGCGGTTGGAAAAGCCCATACTGGTCGGCTGGCACACCTGCATGGCATGCAACCAGTTGGAGCGGTGCGAATACACCACACCCTTGGGGTCACCGGTGGTGCCGGAGGTGTAACACATTGCGGCGGCGGATCGTTCGTCGATCACCGGGTAGTCGAAGGTATCCGGCTGCGCGGCCAGCAATTCGGTGTAGGAATGCACCTGGACACCCTCGGGCGCCTGCAGTGCGGCGGCATCGCCATTGGCCACGATGACGTGGCGCACGGTCTTCAGATTGGGCAGGTACTGGGCGAACATCGGCACCAGCGTGCCGTCGACGATCACCACCTGATCCTCGGCGTGATTGGCCACGAAGACGAGTTGTTCCGGGAACAGCCGGATATTGAGCGCGTGCAGCACCGCGCCCATCGCGGGTACCGCGATATAGGCGACCATATGCTCGTTGTTGTTCCACATGAAGGTGCCGACCCGATCGCCATCACCAATACCCAAGCCGCGCAACGCATTTGCCAGGCGCGCCGATTCGGCGCCGAGCTCACGGTAGGTCATGGTGCGTACGCCGGTGCCGGTCCAGGTCGATACGGTGGAATCGCCCATGAACGTCGATGCGTAGCGCAGCAACGTCGCCAGCGACAACGGCTCGTCCTGCATGGTGCTCAACATCGGTACTCCTTTTCTTCGGTGGCTACGGCGGCCTGCCGACCATGAGCCACATCACACCGGGATGCTACCCAAGAGTAGGGCGCGCAACTGCGCTGACGGCGAATACCATTAGCAGGCAGCCGCCCTCAGTTCCCTGATCTCGTGAGCGAGTCGAACGTTGACCCCTAAGCGCCCCATCCGACTGCGCTCGACGGCCGGTCAGACGGCGGAGTGGGCGGGGTAGGCGTGGACGAGGGCGCTGTCGAGTTTGGGCACCGCGTGGGTGAGGGTGTGCTCGGCGCCGTGGGCCAGGCTGTGGGCGTCGGCCAGGGTAATCGTCGGGGCGACATCCAGTTCGACATCCGCGTGCAGACGGTGACCGATCCAGCGCATTCGCAGGCTGCGCACGCCGAGCACCCCCGGTTCGGCGACCAACGCCTGCTCGGCGGTGCTCACCAGGGCAGGCTCGACGCCATCCATCAAGCGGCGGAACACATCTCGCGCGGCCGTGCGCAGTACCGCCAGGATCGCGATGGTAATCAGCAGTCCGACGATGGGATCGGCAAGCGGAAAACCGAGCGCGACACCGCCCGCACCGATCAGCACCGCCAATGAGGTGAATCCGTCTGTCCGCGCGTGCAACCCGTCGGCCACCAGTGCCGCCGAGCCGATCCGCCGCCCGACCCTGATCCGATACAGCGCGACGGTCTCGTTGCCGACGAACCCGATGAGCCCCGCGGCCGCAACCCAACTCAAATGCTGGATCGGCACCGGATCGATCAACCTGCGCACCGCCTCGTACCCGGCGACGATCGCGGACAGCGTGATCATCCCGAGCACGAACAACCCGGCAAGATCCTCGGCCCGCCCGAACCCATAGGTATAGCGCCGCGTCGCCGCCCGCCGACCGAGCGCTAATGCGATCCACAGCGGAACAGCGGTCAGCGCATCGGAAAAGTTGTGAATGGTATCCGCCGCCAACGCAACCGAACCCGAAACCACCACGACCAAAACCTGAAGCCCCGCCGTCAGCCCCAACACCACGAGACTGATCTTGACCGCCCGGATCCCAACAGCACTGGACTCCAACGCATCATCGACACTATCGGCGGCATCATGACTGTGCGGCACAAAAATCTCACGCAGCACCCCACGCAATCCACCCGGATGATCGTGGTGATGGTGCGCACCGCGGGAGTGCCCGTGGCCATGTCCCGCACCGTGCACGTGTCCGCGGTCATGGCCCGCACCGTGGTCATGATCATTGCCCGCACCCTGCGCGTGCCCGCGGTCATCGCCCCCACCGTGCCCGTGACTATGGTCCGCACCGTGGTCAGGGTCCGCGCGCCGCGCGAGCCAATGGTCATCGCCCACCTCGTGCGCGTGATCATGGCCCGCACCCTGCACGTATCTGTGGTCATGACCCGCACCTCGCACGCGCCCGGGATCATCGCCCGCACCGTGGTCGTGGTCATCGCCCGCGGGCCGCGCGAGTCCATGGTCGTCGCCCGTGCCATGCGCGTGATCATTGCGCGCACTCTGCGCGTGCCCGTGGTGATGGCCCACGCCGCCCGCACCTCGCGCGAGTCCACGATCATCGCTCCCACCCCGCGCGAGTCCGTGATCATCGCCCGCACCTCGCACGTGCCCATGATCATCGCCCCCACCGTGGTCGTGGTCATGGTCCGCGCGCCGCGCGAGTCCATGGTCATCGCCCGTGCGGTACGCGTGATCATTGCCCGCACTGTGCGCGTGCCCACGGTCATCGCCCACGCCGTGCGCGTGACCGTTGGCGTCACCCGATCCGGGGGTATGGCCGTGGTGCCGGTCATGCGAAATGCTCTGCCAGCGTTCGGGGTTGCGTTCGTGACTCATTCCGCCACCGCCTGATCGCGGGCAGGCAGTTGGCGTAGGGAACCCTCGCCGCGGTGATGTGCGGGTACGCCGGGGCCCGCGTGTTCTGCGTTGTACACCGCATCCACGACCAGCTGGCGGACGTGTTCGTTCTCCAGGCTGTAGAAGATGGAGGTTCCGGAACGGCGGGTCCGGACCAGCCGAGCCATGCGCAGTTTGGCCAGGTGTTGCGATACGGACGGGCCGGGTTTGCCGATGTGATCGGCCAAATCGTTGACCGAGAGCTCCCGGTCGACCAGCGCCCACAGGATCTGCACGCGGGTCGAGTCGGCCAGCATGCGGAAGACCTCGACGACCAGGCCGACCTGATCCTCCGCGATCGGCGGCTGCAGCGGCTCACTATCTGCATTCATACGCAGATAATAGAACTATGCTGCCTTCGATGGAATCGGCCCTTTCGGAACCGGCCCGACGGCGACACCACTGCACGGTCGCCGACAGACCGGTCCGCCCCAGCTCATTGGTTCAGCGTCAGTACCGACGCGCGCCCGCGTAGGGCATCGAGGACATCGGCGACATGATCACACCGGTCCCATAGGTGGATGCGTGGATGACCTTCCCCTCACCGGCATAGAGAGCCGAGTGGCCGCCGCCGTAGAAGGACACCACGTCACCGGGCTCGAGCTCGTCCCAGGAAACCGGGGTACCCGAGGACAGCTGCTCATAGCTGGTGCGCGGCACCTTCACCCCGGCCTGCCGGTACGACCACTGCACCAGCCCGGAGCAGTCGAAGGCATCCGGCCCCGTCGCGCCCATGCTGTATGCGGTGCCGACCTTGCCGCGCGCCGCGTCGACGGCGATCGCGCCGTGCGTGCGTTCCGGCGACACCGCGGGCCCGGGTGTCGCGGCAGGCGGCTTGATGCCGAGAACTCCGGCGAGGTAGGCGAGTTCGCCGCGGAACTCAGCGGGCACCGTGATCCCGGTTCCCGGAATCGTCGCCGGAAGCTCGGCGGGCGCCGGAGGCGAGGAACGTTCGCCCCATGGAATCACAAAGGGCAGTGCGCGTTCAGCTCCTGGAACCGCCTGCGGCGAGGCCCGTTCCGGACCGGGTATCGCGAGCGGAGCCGACCGCTGCAACCCGAGCACGCCGAGGGGTATCGAGATCTCCGTACCCGGAATCGCCAGCGGAATCGAAAGCTCCGTCCCGCGGACCTCGACCGGCGCGATCTCCGAGACAGTGACCGGATGCTCAACCGCCGGAATCGGCGGAAGCGTCGAGCGCTCGATACCCCAAGCCCGCAGCGGCACCGCGAGTTCGGGAACCGTCAGCGGCACCGAGAGTTCCTTACCCTGCAACACAACCGGCGCAACATCCGAAGCAACAACCGAATTTTCGACCGCAGGAATCAACGGAAGCGTCGAACGCTCGATACCCAGAGCACGCAGCGGCACCGCGAACGCAGGCCCCCGAACCGTCAGCGGCTCCGAAAGTTCCTTACCTCGCACCGGAACCGGTGCGTCACTCGAAGGAGCAATCCCGATAGCGGAAACCAATGGAAGTGCCGAACGCTCGATATTCAAGAATGCAAGGGGCGTCGAGAACTTCGCGCCCGGAATCATTGGTGGAATAGAAAGTTCATTACCCGGAACTCCGAGAGGCGTATCGAGTTCCGCATCGGGAATGGCGGGTGGTGCCGAAAGTTCCTTCCCCGGAACTTCAGCCTGCGCGAATTCCGAAGGAACGACGGAATCCGCTACCGCGGGAATCGATGCGGGCAACGCTCGCCCATCCGTCGGGACCTCTGTGCCGGGAATCGAAAACTGGTTCGGGACTTCGAGTGTCCCGACACCCGGAATGGTCAGCGGTTGCGCTGACGCCTGACCTCCTGCGAGCAGTGTCGCGGCGATCGCCGCGCCTGCGATGACTCCCGCGCCGACGGCCCATGGGAGCACGCGCCGCAGGAAACGAGAATATCGACCCTCCGTAGTTGATGCCATGATCCGGTCCTCCGATGCTCGTATCGAAGTTCCTGGCTGGCCGTGCGACGCCGAACTGCATTGGCGTGTAGGACTTCACCAAGACCTCGAATGAATTCGAAAACCATCACGGTGATCTGTAGTCCAGCGGATCCGATCGCCATATTTCGCGCAATAATCACCAATAACGCGACACGACACGCGCATTAACGATAACAAAAGCGTAACTATAACGAAATGCCCCGCAGCGGAATCGCTTCCGCGACGGGGCATTCCGGACCACCGAATCGGCTCAGGCGATGATCTGCTCCTCGATCTGTTCGGCGAGAGTGCGCAGTTTCGCGGCGAATTCGCGCGCCGCCGCCGGATCATTGTTCGAGCCCTTGACAACTCGTCGCGTCAGCGCGGCGAACCGTGATTCCACCGCGGCGAACAGGTCGACGGCCCGCTCATTCGATCGGTGGCGCAACTCCCCACGCAACCATGCCTGCAGCAATTCGACGACTTCGGCCTTGTCGAATCGCTCGGGCAACAGCGCGACGGCCTCGCGAAGCTTGCCCGCGGTGACCTTCACATCGTCGACACCGGCAATCGTGGTGTACACGGTGACCGCCGCGTCTTCGCCGTGCTGGGCGGCCACCGGCAGCAACTCGCGGACCTGTCCCTCATTGATGGCGGGCGCTACCGGATGCAATTTGGCGGCGAGCGGCCAAGCCCGAATCAGCTTGTGCGCGTATGACCGCTGCATATCCCAGCGCCGCTCCACATATTCGTCGAAGCTCGCGTACTGATCCCGATAGAGCCGACCGTCGCGCACTATTTGCAGTGCGCGTCCGGCCGACCAGAAGGCGACCCGCAGGCCGTCTATCGAGGATTCACACGCTGTCAACTGGGCCTGCTCGCGCTCGTCGAGCGGGCCATCCGGCTCGGTTTCAGTCGGCGCGGGCAGCGGCATCGTCAATACATTCGCCTCGGCAGGCGGCGCGATCACCTCCAGTGACGCCGCGCTCAGCGGGACCGCTCGCCACTCGGCATCCCGCAGCGGGGATACCGGGGGCGTGTGCTCGGCGCTATCGGCGAGCGGATTCGCGCCGCCGATCGAACCCTTACCGATGGAACCCTTCCTACGCTGCGGAGGCATCAGGCGGGCACCTCCACCGCGACCCGGTACGGACTCACCAACTCCTCGCCGACCTGCCGATATTCGCCGAGATCCACGATCGGATTCTCGGCGCCGTCACCGACCTCCCCGTCGGCCGCCTCCCGATACCACTTCCACGCGCTCAAATAGGAGGCGAAGACGTCGTAGCCCGCATCCTCCAGATTTCCGCGCTGCGTGCGGTATTCGGTCGAGACATTCACACCGTTCTTCATCGTCACCGGCACCTTGGTCATCAATACCCGCACCCGGATTTCACGGCCGCTATCGGCCGCAGCTTCCTCGGCGGCCTTATAGGTACTCGGCACCCGCTTGACCTCCGACGGGCTGACGCTGGTCAACAGAATCAGCTCATCGCTCTGCGGTATGGCGGCCTTGAATATCTCGGCCGACTCACCACCGGCATCGATGATGATCACGTCGAATTTCCCGGCATTGTCGGTAATGCAGTCGTCGACATGTCGCGACGGGAAGGCGATCAGCTTGAACGGCACCTCTATCCCGCCCTTGAGCAGGCGCCGGTACCAGGAATATCCGGTCTGACTGAGCGGGTCCGCGTCGATGACGAGCACGCGCAATTCGTGGATCTTCGCGAAATATGCGGCCAAGAAAAACGCTGATGTCGTCTTGCCGACACCGCCTTTGAGATTTCCGAGCGTTATGACCAACGGCTCGGGTAGCTCCACTTGCGCAACAGAATTCTTCATGGACAATCCTCCGAGGGTGAGGAGTGCAGAACTGTGGCGGGGCCAAGTTTCGCACAGCGAAGATGAATTTCCGCTGATTGCCGACGCGCCATTTACGCGCGCGCGTGCGTTGTGCGCGATGTGGGCGGCGAAGCTGTGTCCAATTGGACACACCCGACCACCCTGTCACGACCCGACACCGACCGGGTAGACAGGTGACATGCCTGTTGACCGGATGCTGCCGACGCCCGAGGCCCGCGACCTGATCGAACTCACTCGCGATATCGCCGACAAGGTGCTCGAGCCACGCGTGGTCGAATCCGAGAAGACCGGAACGTTTCCCGACGGCGTCTTCCCGGCACTCGGCGCGGCAGGGCTGCTGAGCCTGCCGTATCCGGAGGAATTCGGCGGCGGCGATCAGCCCTACGAGGTGTATCTGCAGGTGCTCGAGGAGTTGGCGAGCCGGTGGGCCGCGGTCGCCGTCGCGGTCAGCGTGCACAGCCTGTCCTGCCATCCACTGTTCGCCTTCGGCACCGACGAGCAGAAGCAGCGCTGGCTGGCGACCATGCTGTCGGGCGAAACCATCGGCGCCTACAGCCTTTCCGAACCACATGCCGGATCCGATGCTGCCGCGCTGCGCTGTCGGGCCGCCGCGGTCGAGGGCGGGTACCGGATCAACGGTTCGAAGGCGTGGATCACCAATGGCGGCCGCGCCGACTTCTACACCCTCTTCGCCAGGACCGGCGAGGGGTCGCGCGGCATCTCGTGTTTTCTGGTGCCCGGCGACACCGAAGGCCTGAGTTTCGGCAAGCCCGAGGAGAAGATGGGCCTGCGCGGGATTCCTACCACCACGGCCGCCTACGACGACGCCTTTTTACCCGCCGAAAGGCTGATAGGCGTTGAGGGACAAGGACTTTCGATCGCATTCAGTGCTCTGGACTCGGGTCGCCTCGGCATCGCGGCGGTCGCGACGGGCCTGGCTCAGCGCGCCCTCGACGACGCCGTCGCCTATGCCAAGGAACGAGAAGCGTTCGGCCGCCACATCATCGACCACCAGGGCCTCGGTTTCGTGCTCGCCGATATGGCCGCCGCCGTGGATTCGGCGCGCGCGACCTACCTCGACGCCGCCCGCCGCCGCGATGCCGGACTCCCCTACTCGCGCCAGGCCAGTGTCGCCAAACTGATCGCCACCGATGCCGCGATGAAGGTCACCACCGACGCGGTACAGGTCTTCGGCGGCTACGGGTATACCCAGGATTTCCCGGTGGAGCGCTATATGCGCGAGGCCAAGGTCATGCAGATCTTCGAGGGCACCAATCAGATCCAACGTCTGGTCATCGCCCGCCAGCTCGCCGGACAATAGACACGGCGGGACACCACCCGCCGCGAAGCTCAGCCGAGTCTCAGCAAGCCCCCAGTAAACTCGGGGTGACCTGGGTCGATGACGAAAGGGCGCGAGCGATGCTGTGGGTACTGATCGGCGTTGTGATCCTGCTGGCGGCGGCCTACGTCATCTACCAGGCACAGCAGACCAAACAACGCGCCGCGCGCGAGTTCGAGGATGCGGCCGCCGATGCCAGGCAGATGATCGAGCGACTCGCGGGTCAGGTCTACAACCTCAGCGGTAGCAACGAGGCGGCGAAGCAGGCTCTCGCCGACGCCTCGGAGCGGCACATCGCGGCGGGCTCGCAGATCGAGCAGGCACGCACACCCGCCCAGGCGCGGCTGGCGAAGCAGACCGCGGTCGAGGGGATGTACTACATCCGGGCAGCGCGCACCGCGATGTTGATGGATCCGGGTCCGGTGATTCCGGCGCTGGACGGTCAGGACACCGCCGGGCGGGTCACCGAGAAGCGGGTCGTCGAATACGAGGGCCGCGAGGTCGCCGCATCGCCGAATCCCTCCACAGAAACGCCGAATTACTACCCAGGCGGGCGCGTCGCGGGGCGACCGGTGCCCGCGGGCTGGTACTCCGAACCGTGGTGGCGGCCCGCATTGATCGGCGGCGCTTGGGGTTTGGGGTCGGCACTGCTGTTCTCGTCGCTGTTCTCCGGGATGTCCGGGGTGGGGTATGACGTGCAGGGCTTCGAAAGTGGTTACGGCGAGGGGTATCAGGACGCGCTCGATGCGGCGGGGACGGATCAGGGGTACGACCCTGGGGATCAGGGTGGGTACTCGGACGATCAAGGTGGGTACGACTCGGGCGGCGGTTTCGACGGGGGCGGTTTCGACGGGGGCGGTTTCGACGGGGGCGGGTTCGATGGCGGGTTCTGATTGCGGGTTCGACGGCGAGTCCTGACCGCCCCGCCCATTCCAGCGCCCTCCCAATTGGCGCAACCGTCTGAGACAATTAGCTCATCGAGTAAGACGGTGGACCCATCAAGTGGTCCTGACGCATCCAGTCGGATTCCGAAAGCCCCCGAACCAGATGGCAGAAGCCGACCTCACGCCAGGGGCCGACGCCTGACGGAGGCCGACTCCGCACCAGAGGCGACCGCAGGGTCGACATCTCCGGAGCCGAAGGCACGGCGCATTTCCGAGCACGCGTTCACGCACGCCCGCCCACTCCACAGACAGACCGAGCCCATCACAGTCTCAGACAGCAACCCAACCCACGTCAACCCCGCCCCACCTCGACGCGTTCACGCCCCGACCAAATCGATGCGGCCCACCCGCCCCCGACCCGGTAGACTCCCCGACGTCCCAACCGGTGCCCCCGGCACCACAGTTCAGCCCTCGTAGCTCAGGGGATAGAGCACCGCTCTCCTAAAGCGGGTGTCGCAGGTTCGAATCCTGCCGAGGGCACCAAAGTTGTTTCATTCAAACCTACGGCAACCGCCGTAGGTTTTTTGTTGCCTGCGCCCCGGTACTGTGCGGGCGTTTCTGCCGCCGTCTGGCGGATGACGTGCATCAGCTTCGCGCCCTCAGGCGTCACCTTGCGGTCCTCCTCGCTCGCGGCGCTCAGTGCTTGATCCTCGACGGTTACCATCAGCGACTCGTCAAGCAGGGCGTCGAACGGTTCTGCAAGGTCAACACGCACATAGTCCTGTTCGACGTAGATCTTCGTGAAGAATGCCTGGTTGAGTAAACGTCGCATGTGAGGGGTGGCGTTGCGGTACATGGCATAGCAGTTGGTTGCGTAGTCGAGCGCGGCTTGTAAGTTGCGCTCGACCGTCTGGAGGGCGGCGTTGGTGGACTCCAGACGTGTCTCCACCTCGGCCAATTGGCGCGCGATGCGATCCTGCTCCTCCTTGAGCAGGTCAAGCGGCAGCGCGCCAGCATAGTGGGCTTGGAGTAGTCGACCACGCTGATCGAGCAGTCGCTTCTTTTGAGTCATGAAGTCTCGCTGTTGGACTTCGGCAAGCTTGCGTGTCGATTCGAGTTCTTTTCTCAGTCCGTCCTCGATCGGCTTGCGCAGCTCGGTCGAAAGCTGGATGTTGCTGTACTCAGCTTCGACCAGTGTTTCAACGCGTGAGATCAAAACTGCTTGCCGCTGGCAATCGTTGTACTTCTGGTGACGACCCAGGCAGATGAAGTAAGGGTACACGGTGCCGTACCGATTCTTGGCATTCGTAATAATCAAACGCATGCCGCATCCACCACAGAACACTGAGGATTTGAGATAGTGCGGATGCTCACGCTGCTTCTCTCCGACAGCGTGGGAGTTCAGTACATCTTGTACCTGTTGCCATGTGTTTGTATCAACGAGTGGAGTATGCCGTCCTGGGTACCGTACACCCTTGAAGACTACTTCGCCCATGTAATACGGTGTGCGAAGAATCTTATGAAGAGAGTTCGCACGGATCGGCCGACCGGGAAGTTTGGGGGTCGGTCTGGTAGTAAGCCCTCGTGCTTCAAGCTCTGCGGCAAGGTTATTGAGTGTCCATCGTCCAGTGGCATATTCTGCGAATGCCCATGCGATCAGAATGCCACGCTCAGGATCGACCGTGACGGATCGAACTTCGGCGCCCTCACTGTTGATGATTCGAACGTTCAGGTAGCCAAGTGGCGCTTTACCCGGCGTTCCACCGGTCCTGGCTTTCTGCTGCATGCCCTTGTTAACCTCGGTGGCTAGGTTCCGCGAATAGAACTCAGCGATTGAACTCATAATGCCATGCAGCAACATGCCAGATGGACTCTCATCAATATTCTCTGTGGCCGAAACAAGTTCGGCACCGGCCTCGCGGATAGCGAAATGTATCTGAGCGTCGTCAAGGCGATTGCGTGCCAGTCGATCAACCTTATGGACAATCACGTAGTCGACGTGATGTTCCTTGATGTAAGCTAGCATCTCTTGTAGGGCTGGCCGCGACTCAGCATGCTTTCCGGATAGCTTTTCCGGGAACTCCTTGACCACAATCGCGCCGAGCGATGTCGCCTTGCGCCTGTTGGCTTCACGTTGCGCTGGCAGTGAATAACCATCTGGATCACCGTCCCGCTCAGCCTGTTCCTTGGTCGATACGCGCGGATAGGAAACCGCGATTTTCGGCTGGAACTGCCCTGATCCCTTAATGGTCTCCAAGGTACTATCTGTCATGCCAATCCCTCCATCTGTTTATTCATAGCTGCAATTACCCCAACGCTGTGCGGGATGCTTTGCTTGGCACGAGATCGCCAGGTAGATATGTCACCGGATGCCAATATCACGTCGATTCCAAGCTTATGTAAGCGGTTGTAGAGATGTTGCCCGGACTCGAAATTTCGCGAAAAACGGTGCAACCCTGGGAAGATTGCAGTGCGCACATCTGGATGCCGTTCGAGATACGCAAGCATCCGGCGCAACACAGGTCGTTGGCGCAGGCTTGTGGCGGGGGTTCCGACTTCTACGAACTCTTTGACAACGCCGACCTGCCGTTCATCCGCTATGCGCAGCCCTGTATTGCGTTGACGTTGGATCGAGATGGGTTCGCCTCCAGCGGCTTGATCTGCTTTGGAACGTGCAGCGACGGATAGGAATAGTACGGCTGGCGTGAATAGTTCGGAATCGTTCACGCCGCCGCCCTCCAAAGGAAGCCGGTATGCTCAGTCGTCGTTGGTGTGCACTTCGTCAACAGTCGCCTTACTTGGCGACCGCCGAGAGGGCTACGATCTAGACGCTCGGCCATCACTTCTTCGGGAACACCAAAGAAGTCGGCGAGCACGTCCACGTTAGTGTGGCCGGCATGTTGGGCACGCCGGAGTAGACGGTCAGGGATAAGAAAGTGTTTCGCAAAGTGGTCGGCGGCTTCCTCGCTCCGGCATGCTGCGCAGATTGACGACTCACCGGGGTAGAGAGACGCCTCTCGGCCGTGGTCAATTATGTGCTTGAATTCGTGAGCAATATTGAATCGGTGATGCTTCCACGTATCCGTCATCCGCAGTTGTATGACCCACTGGCGCGTGATGACATCCCAGAAGCTAGCACGCGGGATTTGTTGGTCGCGTGAGTATTCTACCCGGACCCGACGCAGTCCACTGATGAGTTCGATCGGTATCAACTTCAGAGACTGCTGAGCGCGGGTAACTGCGTTTGCTTGCTGAATAGCTACGCGCAGACTTTGCTCGAAAGTCAGGCTACGCCTTGGGGCGAGCGATCGAAGCTGGACAATGATCGGTCCATTTTTCAGTACACGTGGGCGACCGACTGTTAAATGAATCTGTGCTGTGGGCGTTGACATATTGGAACTCCTTTCATTGATTGTGCGCTAGTCGATAGAACTTCTCGTTTTACACAGGTTTGGTTGTCTTGGATGCCCGCCCTTAAAATTCTCCTTTCATGGTCGACCTTATTTACGCGCAGTTGGCTGAGAACAGAATGAGTACTCAGGCTTGGGAGATCTTGCCGTCGTAATCAACAACTGTTTGATGATAGGTGTCAAAGATGCCGCCGTGTCGTTTTGCCGTCTCCTCGATAGCATTGCAGAGGTCTCTCGCGGCATCAGGCGAGAGATGGTAGTAAGCGACGGCGACATATGGCCGTTTCGTTACTTTATCGTTTTTCGGCATCCATCCAGCCGCATTCAGCAATATACGTACCGGTAAATCAAGGCCATCTGCAATGGCTTTCAGCGAACGAGGACTTGGATGCGCGAAAGTACATTCTTCGATACGCATGATCGTGGTGTGAGAAAGACCAGCCCGGCGCGCGAGGCCACTCCGCGTAAGGCTCAATTCCTTGCGTCTTTCCTGTATTATCGCGGCGATCCGCTGGGCTTCACTGGTTCGCGGTGAAGACATCTTCTAATTCTCCCAATTAATTAACAGAACCAAGCATAACTCCATTTGTGCGTGTGCGCAAATTAATTTGCAATTTCCACAACAATTTCCGGGCTATTTCCATTCGTGCATCCATTCGAAACTCATGGTTTTTAGGTCGGTCGGATAGTAGTGAGGTGGTGATTTCTCGACCTACTATCCGACCGACGTCTTTCACCTGAGCAGGGCTCAGCTATCCGTTTGTTCGTCGTCCGCCTGTTGTCCGCCGCGACGGCCCCGAACGCGGCGACCACCTTGAGCCGATCCCTCCACGTTCGCGGTGGGATCGGTCCCGGATTCCTCGTCCTGAGTAGGTGGTGCTGTCGGGATGGCGGTGAACAGGTTGTCGATTGCTGCCTGCCTGGCCCGTGCCTCTTCTTCGATGGCAGCGCGGGCAGCATTGGCCCGTGCCATCAGGTCGGGGTCCTGTTTGGCAGCCTCGATATAGGCATCGACAGCCTTGAAGCATTCCTGCTTCAAGTTGCTGCCACGCAGTTCGGCAATCCAGGTGAGCTGGGCGTGCCGCGCGGTGTCGATACGGATAGCCAGGGTGATTTCCTTGCCGCCGTCAGATGTGGACATCGCTCCTCCTCGGTGCGAGCGGCCGGTAAGCGCTTGTTGTGCTTACGGGTACGGCCGCAGGACACCGACGAGGCGGGCGCTGTCAAGCTGCGGGGCCGTCCACAACGTCAGGCGGTGTCGCTTTGGGGTGGCGAGGGTGCTTGTTGTCGGATGGCACCGGGTAACCGGGCAATACGATGTCCGAGTCGATCTCGTTGCCCCATGCGTCCCAACCCGATTGACGGCGGCGAGCGAACAGCTCCAGGTATGGGCCGTCACTGACTCTTTCGATGATCGCGAACTGTTCTTCAGGCTTGTGGCTGTGCTCCTGGATCGGGGCGATGAACCAGGTCGGCTGCGCCCGAAAGTTCACCGGGGCATGCCCGCGGGTGCCGAACAGGACGTGCTCTGTCATGTTGCGCAGGTATTGACCGAGCTGTAGGCGTGGCTTTACCCAGGTGAGCGGCGAGCGGTAGGTGAAGCCCCAGGCTTCCATGACGTCGTAGCCCGCCCGCCATGATCCGTTAGTGACCCAGAGCCACAGGTGCGCGTCGTCCTCGGCCAGATTGGCGACCGGCATGCCCTTGATCTGCTCGACCGTCATCAGATCGTAGTGTTCAGAGGCTCCGCGGTGGCCGCGCTGGAGGATGTCCCACGGCGGGTCAGCCATGATGGTGCGGTAGCGCTTGGTCGGGTGGAATGAATGAATTCTGTTGTCTTCGTTCATACTTCGGCTCCTTTCTGCATGGTGGCAATCAGCTGTTCTGGTGGGATGATGCGAAATAGTGCGGCGGACAGCGTTCGGTCACGGTCGATCGCTTCGCGGAGGGCAGTGCGTCGCCGCTCGGCCTTGGCCTCGGTGTCGGCGCTCATGCTCCAGATGACGAACGGGAACGCCCCGTCGTTGCTTTCTTGCTCGATGCCCTGGCGGCGATACACCTCATACTCGCGGCACTTCTTGATCAGGGTTGGGATGCTCTCGGTGCCCTTGTCGATCTCGATAAACGCTGTATCGACGTACTCGCTGTCGGGTGGTGTGGCGGCCTCGGCATACAGGTCGGGCTTGAGGGTCAACCGCGCACCGCCGATACCCATATAGGTGCGCCAAGCGGTCGGCTCGATATCGCAGCGCAGCAATTCCAGCTGTCTCGCGCGGTCGGCCCGTATCAGGGCAACGTGTGCGTCGGCGATGGCGAGTTGGTGATCGAGAAACCGATTCGTCGGCTCGTGAAAGCGACGGCGGGCGCTTGCGCCGGTGTCAGCACGCAGCAGTCGCTCGCCCACGTCATCGAGGTAGTACACAACGCCACTGCTTCCGGCCTGGTGCCCGCCGATACGGCGAGTTAGCTGCTGGACGAGCCGTTCATGACGCAGCCGGGCCAGAACGCGCTGAGCCGTCCGCAACCCGCTTACTTTGGGTAGATCGCCAAAGTGCAATGTCTGGATCTGCGGCACAGTCAGGAACCTGTGCGCGGACACCGACCGCAAGATCGACCAATCACGTTCGCTGAGTCGCTCGCCGAGGGCGTAGAGGTCACGGACCGGACGGCGGGTGCGACCGGGTGTGGTGCCCGTATGGGCACCATCATTCGCGTCCAGCAGGGCTGCGAATTTGCCAGCGACCGGCCCGTATGGGGAATTGCTGGTCGATGCGGTACGAACACCGGCACGAATATCGTCAACAGATGTAGTTTCTACGTCGCTTCCGCTCCTGCCGCGCGAATTTTCCGTCGTCATGCCTGCCTCCGTCGCCGCCGGGGCGCACCGTCCGTATCGCCGTTCACCTGATCGAGCAGCTCGGCGAATCCTGCTTCGATCTCGTCCAGTGGTTGGCCGTAGCGCTCACGGGACAAGCGCCGGATTTCGTTCGGATCGCTGGTTTCCGGGGGCGGGGGCAGGGTCACGCCCGAGGCCCACGGCTGGACGGTGTTGTCGCGCATCAGGTTCACGTAGACGTGGTGGGCGGGGAGCGCGCCGAAGTCCTCTGGTGCGAGTACGGATTGACCGGTGGCCATGTCCTTGGCATCACCTGCCTGGAGCTGGAACGTGATCCGGCTCCTTGCGTTGTTCCGGAAAGCGTCGAGCATCGCGGGCGGCAGCTGCTTCTGATACTGATGTGCCAGGTGGAAACCAGCGCGGAGGGAGCGCGCCGTTGCTAGCGCATCACCGAGGTCAGTCGGCAGGCGCAAGTAGTCCTGCACCTCGTCGATATAGACCATGACCGGCGTGCGGCCGTCCTCCGGCGTACCGGCCCGCTCGCGAATTGCCTGCCACAGCTCGGCGAGGATAATCGCCCCGAGCAGCTGCGCCGCTTCCGGCCCGATGACCCCTTTCTGCAAGGGCACCAAGAGCACCTTGTTCTCCTGCAGCACCTGCCGGATGTTGAACTTCGGGTTGCGCTGCGCCAGAACAGCTCTCAGCTGCTTGGTCAGCAAGGGGCGCAGCTTGTTGCTGAGCGGCGCGATCTTCGTGTCCACCGCCTCTGGCGACAGCGAATCGAACCACGCCCAGAACGGCCCGGCCGCGAACGGATCGTCGCGGATGACCCGCTGGGTCAGCGATCGCCGGAAGCCCGGATTGGTCAGCAGCAGCGGCAGCATGGTGAGCGAGGCATCGTCGCGCTTCGCCAGCACCTCCAACGAGTTTCGGAGGATGTCGGCCGATCGCGGGCCGAGGTCACCGTGGATGGCGTGAATCGTGCCGAACAACGAATCGGCGATCACCTCGGGGGTCCGGCCCTCGCTGTGCGCCAATGGATTTATCCCCACAGGCGCCTCATCGAGGGCATCGAGGAGCACGACGTCGCCGGCCCGCTCTGCCGGGATACGCGCCAAGATGTCGGAGACGAGATCCTTGGGCTCGATGACCACCACTGGCCGCCCGGCACGGAGGTCTTGGACGATCAGGTTCAAGAGCAATGTCGATTTGCCGGTGCCGTTCGGACCGATGACCCAGGTGTGGCGCATGCTGTCGAGTACGTCGTAGCCGACCGTGCCGGAGACGCCGGGCGCGTTGGCCTCGGCGATTACCCGCTCACCGGACAGAAGCGTCGGGGTTGGTCGGACTGGCTTTGGATGCAGAGGTGGCTGTCCGGGGAAGCGTTCGTCATGGTCGCTGACTGGCCACGCCAGCAGATGGCTGAGCTCTGGCACGCTGAGCGGTTGGGCGGGTGCGAGGATGGACCATGTTGCTCTGGGTTCGTTGACGTTTCCGGCCTTGTCGCTTGCCAGCTTGAAGTGCACGCCCGCCGACTCGACCGTCCCGATCGCCGCCGCCAGACCGAGCAGCAAGGATTTCCGTCGCTCCGCGGTGCCGGCCTCGACGCCGATGCGAATGATGGCCGAGAACCCGTGCTGGCCGAGCTTGCGGGCGATGGCCTGCTTAGCGTTCGGGCGCCGGTCGGGCAGCAGCCCGTTCCAGACCTTGGAGGCCATCGATTGATGCCCGCCGTCCGCTCCGGCGACCGGCGGCAGCATCGGTTGACGGCGTGGCCCGAGAACGACTTGAATCACCAGGCGCTCAGTGCCTTTCACGGCGGTCAACGCGCTCAGGATGGAGCGGGCCGACGCGATTCGATCGACCGGCTCCAACGGCCAATCCGTCGCGGTCAGCTTCAGTCGTCGGGCGGTGACGATGGAGTCACGCTCCTGGGTGTCGAACGGTGTCACCACCGCACCGGATACCAGTTGCTCGACCGCCCGGCGCACATTTTGGACGTGCCGAAGTTGGCTGCCGACGAGGTATTCGACTCCATCAGCGGTAGAGCGGGCTTCGAGGATCAACTGGGGCGCGTGTTTCTGTGCGGCCCAATGGCGAAGCAGGCTCATTGCGGCATTCTCGCGAAACGGGCTGGGCCAGAATAGGAGTTGCCAGACCAGAGAGTCGGCGGAAAGGTCCGGTACTGGATTACTCATTGTCATGGCCAGCCTCCTTATTGCCATTCGTTTCATCTGAAGCAGACTTGCGATCTTTCATCTCGCTCTTGTTAGTCTCAGCCAATGCAAGTGCGATCAGCGCTTTGCTGAGAAGCTCGATATCCGGCGGATCACGCCGAACGGTTCGCAGGTAGATCCGGCGCTCACCTCTGTTGCGGCGCTTGACTTCTCGATCGCCTCGACGGTAATTGGGGCGTCCTGTTTTCGACATAGCTGTCCTCCTTTTCGAATTACGTTGCTTAGCGAACTGCGCAGACTTGCGCATATACATGAGCCTTATGTGCGCTTACGCACAAAGGTCTTGATTCCAATATGTGGCGCGCTTACATGAAACTCAACGAAGATTGCAGAATCTACGACACCGATGCGAATAGCCCTGCCAGAGATAGAAATGGGTCAAAGGTTGACCAAATTTCAGTCACCACCCGGCACGCATTTTGCGGTAGACGATGATGCCGCCGATGATCAACGCGATCATCCCGACAACGCCCAGGACGATGGTCAGCGTCGGCCACATCGACTCGATCAGAGCGACCGCGAAATAGATCGCCACGACACCAAGCAGGATGCTCCCGCAGGCTCGCTTGAACGTCTCGGCCATGCCCGAGGGTGAATCGCCGCTCATCCTCACCACTCCCCGTCGAGGTCGTCGCTAGCGTCGTCCGCCTCGGTGGGCGCCACTGGCACCAGCACTGCATTCTTGGGCGCGGCCGTGGGTGTCTTGCCCTCGGTGGCCGTGCCGTCCCCGGCCACCAGCTCATCGAGTCGGTCCATCAGTTCAACCAGAATCGAGCGGTCGACGTCGACGTGTGGAGCGGTCAAGTTGATGCTCGGACGGCCGTGCTGGGAGGTGATCTGTGCTTGCGCTCCGCAACCCTGGTGATAGCTCCTAGCAATCAACCGCAGCTGGTCGGCCCCCTTGATCGGCGTGCCCATCGCGGCAAGTGTGGCAGCGTAGACCCGCTCGGCTTTCAGCCGCAGTAGCGGCAACTGCGCAGTGAGAGCGTCGATTTGGCGATGCAATTCCATTCGCCGCCGTTCAATCGGTTTGAGCTGTGCGGTCAGATGCCTGATCTCGTCGGTCTGTGGCGAGCCATCTCGGAAGTACGCCGCGAACACCACCATGTTTACTGTGGCGACGATGATCGCGAAGAAAACGCCGAGGACGGTCGCGCTGACGATACTGCCGCCTGCGGCCAGGCTGTCTGTCACGATCCGATAGGCCATCACGATTCCAGCGCTGATTGCCATTGCCGCCGCCAAGCCGATGAACAGTAGGGGAAGAGTGCGCGCCTTGCCCTCGGGCAGTTGGATATGTCCGGTGTCGTTCTTGTAACCCTTGAGGTCTTGGCCGAAAAACTTCAGGCCGACTGCGACGGCCGCGGTGCCGAGCAGCGCGAAGACGACACTGGTGAGCAGTGGCACCAGGCTTTCACCCCACGCTGAACCGGCCCCGGAGGCCAGCCCGGCAAGATCGACGTTGAATACCTGTGTCACGAAGTACAACAGCACCGGAAAATCCACCACGGCTATCCAGGTCGAATACCGAGACAGCCAAGCAGGCACCCGTCGATGGTTTACATTGCCTGCATCGCGCTCTTCAGTGACTGTCGTGCTCACGGCTTTCATCCGCTTGTTCGCCTCCGACGCTGGGATGACGTCGCCGTTCATGCCCGCGACCGGCTGCTCATCCAAACGGTCGAGTTCGGCTCGCACGATGGTGATTTCGCCCTTGATACTGGCGGCTTCGTCCACCAGCTGGCCGAGCTGCTCTGCACCGCATTCGCGGATCTCCTCGGCGGCCAGCATGCCTTTGCTCATCGCGACCGCCTCCATCTGGCTGAGGGTGTCCGGCTCGCGGGTGCCGCCGATGCGCTCCTGTTCATCGACGAGCGCAAGCACATCAGGGAGCCACTCACGTGGGATGGGGCGGCCGGTTGCTAGCGACAGCTTGATATCGCGTCGGGGTACGGATGGCGATCGGGTGCCGATCGTCGGCACTGCGGTGGGCTGGATGGTCATGATGACTCCAATCTGATTGAGGGGTGCGATTTCTTGGGGTGAGGGCATGTCATTGATCGCCGCGGTGAAAGGTCAGCTCGACGCGACGGTTCTGCTGCGCCTTGGCCTCGTCGAATTGGCTATTGGTGAAATTCGGGATGATCGGCTCGCGGGCGTCGCGGCCAGAGACGATGCCCAGCAGTTCGGACGGCAGTCCCAGCGCTACGAGGCGATCCGCCACGGCACGGGCCCGCCGCTCGGACAGGTTGTTTCGGGTGTCCCCGGTGCCGGTGTCCGCGATGTGCCCGGTGACGTCGATGGACTGGACGTCGCATCGGGATATAGCGTCCACGATCGGTCGTAGTTGGTCGTCAGCGTTCGCCGGCAGGAGCGCGCTCTCCGGTGCGAAATGGAGCGTCTGGTCGTTCAGGCTGGTCCAGACCGGGCAGCCGCTACCGCTATCCGTGATGGCGTCCGGTACTGGCACTACCGGCACCGGCATCGGGGCCAGCGGCGCCGTCGCGGCTGAGGTGTCGTGCGAGACAACACAACTGGTTGCCCCGGAACGTTGGCAGATGCCGGTCCATAGCTGTTCCACTAGCGCGCGGGCGAACGGCGGCAAGGCGGGCTGCGAACCGGCGGCAATGCCCAGGCCATGGAACGTCACGTGACGACCCGACAGACTCGGTAAGCGGCCCTGCCGGGCGATGCTGTCGATGACGCTGTCCGGCTTGGCGTTCCAGCCAACGACGCGCAGGTCGATTGGCGCGGCCGTGTTGATCCCGGAAGACACGACGTGCAGGTCGCCAGGCAGTTGGCTGACCCGATCGAGCAGCCCGAGGAGATCGAGGCCGGGCCGGTCGGCGCGGACGTCGGCGACCGTGTCCGCCAGCTCGCGCACGGAGGAGGCGATCTGGTGATTGGCGTCGGCCGCGGCGTGCTGTACCTGGCCGTTCGGGCGGAGCGGCGTCAGATCCTTGGAGGTGATGCCGCCCGCGGCCGAGGACACCATACGCACGGTGGCGTCGCCGGTGCGCTTGGACTGCTTGGCCATGTCGGTCAGCTCAGCGACGAGTGAATCCGGCAGGACGACGCGGGGTTCGGCGCTGGTGGCGGTGGCGGCGATGGTGATCGCGGAGGGGAGCGTGTCCGCGGGCGCCGCGGTGCAGCCGACGACGCCGGTCAGCGTGGCCAGGGACAGACCGATCGCCGCACCCGCGGCGAGGCCGGCGCGGAGGAGATGAACAATCCGCGCTTGACGTTCAGTGGGGCGTACGGAGGGAGGGGCCATGTGGAACTCCTTTGATTAGGTGTTGGAAGACTTGGGCGAGGCATGAATTCGAACGGTCATGGCCTGCCGCCGGACGGCCATCCGGCGGCAGGCCCCACGGATCATCCCGGCCAGCGGTTGACCGCCCAGAAGATAAGAAGCCGCAGGTAGCCGGTAGAAAGCTCCCAAGCGTGTTCGGTGCTGGTCGGAGCAGCGGCGTACTGCCCATTGGCGAAGATGTCGATCTCCGCACGCAGCTCACGGAAACCCTGAAAGACGAAAGCCGTGATCGCGTAGACGGTTTCCGGGTCGTCGCCATCTGGTACAGCCAGGCCGCTTCCTGTGGACCTGTCTTCGGCCAGTTCCGAGGCGGTGAGGGTGTCCTGGTGGGTGACGTCGAACTCCGGTGAGGCTTCGACGGCGTCGGTGGGCCACTGCCGAGCCCACTCCAGGAGGCCCATGCGGGTCCAGTCGGCGAGGTCTCGGGCGTGAGCGGCGGTGGTCGGAGCGGCTTCTTCGTGGCCGCTGATGAACCGGCGCAACTTGTTCGCGAAGACGGTCTGTTGTGCCAGGGCGAACTCGGCGATGGCCGACGCGGCGTCTGGATCGTCGCCGGGCGGGATGGTCGGGAGCAGGTCGTCGGGCAGGCCGACTCGGATGTACGGAGCGGAGTTGGTGGGCATGTGCACTCTCTCTGATCGGGCGGTACGTCCCCGTCAGAGTGCCGCCGATTTCCGGGCAGAAGTCGGCGCAAATCGGCGGAAGTGGGCACTCGTCACCCGCCCGGATGCTGTTGCCGCTACGGCCCTCCGCACTCGTCGCTCATCGGGCATGATCGAACCGTGACCAGCAAGCCGACGTTGCCCGCGCCTGAGGCGATCGCTCAGGATCTACGAAAGCTGAGAAGATTTGGCATCGGTCGCATCGACGCAAGCAAAGTGCCGACGCTCCGACGTTGTGCCGTCGCCGCAGAACTAGCCGAGTCCGTGGCTATCTCTGCCGACGCCATTGCAACGCTGGTTCGGCGTGGCGCGGGCGAGATGGTCAGCATTGAGGAACAGGAGGCTGTCGCATGCCTGTACGGATTCAATAGGGAACTCAGGCACGCGTCTGTTCAAATCCGACGAGGAAAAGCCGCATCCGCGCTAGGTTATAGAAGAGCATCGAACTTCACCCGCAATCGGGAAAACGAACTCATTGAAGACTTGGCGCAGGCAATCCGCTCATTCTGTCTGCAACAACTTGAAGCGGCCGAGGTGGGCAATGGCGACGATCCGCATCGGGTGAAGAAAGAATACTTTGCGGGACGTTTCCGCGCGTGGTGGCAGATGCTGCGAGAATGGCTCACCAAGGCTCGGGACTGGCTCCTCTACTCAGAGAGCAGGAGGCTTGCCGGGATCGTTGGTGCGGCACTCCTCGGGGGATTCGCCATATTCTCAGCCTGCAAGGGTAATGCACCTGTTGTGGTACAGAACACCACTCCACCGACAGTGGCCGCTCAGCCTTTTGGCGGTGAGCAGATGCCGGATAATGGTCGTGGCATCACCCAACAGGTTTACCTTGAGGGCTCTCGTTTTGCACAGAAAGAATTTGAAGACCCTGGATATGCATATTGTGGTGTGTCGCCATCGTCTTCACGGGCGGACGCCTACATGTGCGCAGTGCCACCTGATCTCTGGCCGCCAGAGGATCAAAAGACGCGAGGCGTTATGGACCCCTGTTTTGCGGTAGATGCTGATTCGGTGGTGTGTCATGGAAGCGGGAAGACGGGCCCGTATCCGCGGTTTCATGTCCAGGGTGGCGTGCTGGTCGAGAAGTCTCCAAGGTGGGAGGGCGACGCCGACTGGCCGTGGCAAGTTGTAGTCCCAGACGGGAATACCTGTCAACGAATGGCAGCATGGATTGAAATGCAGTCACCTCAGACGAGCTTGCGCTCGCGGAAAAAAGTGCCAGCTGACTCGCCCTACTACCAGTGTTCACGAGAAGAGAAGCATCTTGTGGCAATTGATTGGGTCTTGTCCGCGAGCGGCAAGGTGGAGCTGATTTCATGGCTCAGGACCATCGACGATAAACCCGCCGACGCAATGCGCCTCGAAAAAGGAAGCGACGACACCTGGTACATCCGCTACTCGCCCGAGGAAAACACCGCCTATACGAAGACACGCGTCGCGACCATGGTCTTCTAATCCAAAGGCGGCTGTAAGCCCTGAGTAGTGGGCATGAGAAAGCCCGCTCCTGGTGGAGCGGGCGTGCGTGGGCGCGCATGATGGATATGGTTAGGGTGTTGAACGTTCGCCGACTTCGGCGAACGATTAGAGCCGCTTATATTCCCCCGTTGGGAACGTGTTTTCCGTAATGTGGTGCGGGCCAATTTTGGCCGCAGCCGGTCAGAAGTTCGACGACTCCCGCCTGCTCCCATTGTTCACTTGTAGGATCTGGCGGAAGCAGAACAGCTTCCGTTATCCAGGTTCTAGGCAATTTCGTCGTGACGCGCCGTTCGACCCGTGTCACTTTACCCGTTTCCGGGTCTTCATGAAGATAGTCGAGTAGCGATGGATCGCTGTCGTATTTCTCCACAACCAGCAAGTAGATCGTGGGCACGAGGCGCACGAACTGCCCCCAGAGGGCATCTTCCGCCCGTGGATCAAGCCACAGATGATCACGTGACGACACATCGTTCTGAAGACCCAAAAGCCACCAGTCGAAGTACGTCCAAAGTGACTCGAAGCCTTTGGTTTGATTGTGGTCGGCTTTAAGGGCCTCGCCATACGAGTCAGTGGTACCGTCGAATTTCGAAACAAACTCGAAGAACTCATCCCGAGCCTTGAATACCTTTTGAGTAAGTTGTTCAATCAGACGTGGATCTTCGTATCCCTCGTCTTCATAGTTAATGTCCATGATTTGCATCAGGAGGTTTCCCCTCTACTGATGCGCGCCCAACAGTATTGTACCATATTTTGTATTAAATTGCAATATTAACAGCGCGGGGAACGGACGGCCTACTGCTATCGCGGCTGCATTTCCGATGAAGCTCCACTTGCTTATAATTACTATTAGGCGATTTAGACCCAACGATCGCCGTACCGGCCTCTGTCTCGATTCACTCCACCGTCCAACAGGGGAAGTTCTTCTGTGTCGTCGCTCCACTCATGGAGATCGGGCGTTTGGTCGTCGATGTACGCGAATGGCTGCTCGTTTAATGGTCGTTCATCAGTTGCGGCCATTGCACCGAGCGCATGCCGACCGTGCAGCTCGGTTGTCTTCCACCAGTAGCCAACTCGGAACGACAGCACTGCCGTAAAGAGCGTCGAGGCTGCCCACACGATCAGGACGAGGGGCGACATTGCTCAGTCACCGTCTTCGATCAACAGCAGGTACGCCGCTTCCAGATGCACGATGCATTCGTCCGGATGGTGGCGGCGGTGGATGTACAGCAGCTCCCTGGCGCGTTCCACGGTGAGATCGAGTAGCTGCACCTGGCACATGAACTCGGCCAGCATGCCGTCCGCTTGAACAAACGTCCTGTGGTTCAGAGGTTCTGGCGTAGCCATCAGGCATCAATCCCAGAGCGCCGAGCAGGGCAGCGGCGGCAGATCTGCCCGCACGTTGCCATCGACGGTCACCGTGAGCGCCGGACAGCACTGCGCCAGTTCATCGGCCACATTCCGGGCCTGCTCGGCGCTGGCCTGATAGTCCAGCCGCAGCGCGCCGGACTCAATGTGGATGTGCCGCAGGTCTTCCGTCATTTCCCGGTTCCTCCCGTTGGCGACCGGGCCGCTACAGGGCGGCCCAAGGTCGAGCCTGGTCCGGGTGGCCGAACGGTTCTATACCGGCGGTTGCCCTGCGGGTATGCGTCCGGCGCATATTCGGCAAGCTGGCCGCGCATTAGGCTCGGGGCGCTTCACGAGCTTCAGCCGCCGGGTCACGGCATCAAGACAGCAACAAAACGAAAGGAAAGCATTTATGAGTAGTGCAGCAACCGAAACGATTCAGGACGCAAAGCCGCAGCGGTACAAGGTAACTGGCGATGTTCACTTGGTCCTGCGCCGCGGTGACACCGTGCTTTACGGGCAGCGCTCCAACACCGGGTTCGAGGACGGCGCATGGCACCTGCCCGCCGGCCACCTGGAAGCTGGCGAATCTGTCGTCACTGCGCTGATCCGCGAAGCCGCCGAGGAGATCGGCGTGACGATCAGGCCGGAGGATGTGCAGTTCAGCCACTTCATGCACAACTCGTCGTCCGGTGGCCGCATGGCGATCTTCTTCACTGTCACCGATTGGCAGGGCGAGCCCGAGAACTGTGAGCCTGATAAGTGCAGCGCGCTCGACTGGTTCGCGCTCGACACTCCGCCCGAGCGCATGATCGACTACTGCCGGGTCGCGATGAAGCACATCGCCGAGGGCACGCCGTTTTCGGTCTACGGCTGGTAGAGCTATGACGCTCCAGTCCGGCCCGGTGGTGTGCGTCAGCTACTTGGCGCTGGCGGAGCTGTGGAATATGCCCCGATTTCCGTCAGCGAACCACGGGGCAGAAATCCGAAGCGTTGAGTGGTCGGTAGCAGCCGACGGGCCGATGACAGCGGCGGCGCTCGCATCCCTGGGAGCGCCCGCGTTGCTCGTCGCCAATGACATCGGCGACGACGAACAAGGCCAGCACGTTCACCGCTGGCTGGAGGAGCGCGGCGTCGAGCGAACCTTTGCCATCCGTTCGGAGGTCGTCACGCCGCGGATCGTCGTGGCAGCCGACGACGATCACACTCGGACCTGGTTCGCGCATCTGCCGGGTGTGGTCAGCAGTCTGGACCGCGCCGACTTGTCGCCGATCGCCAGTGCATCGTTTCTCTACCTGGACTGCTATCAGCTCATAGAGCGAGCAGCGCTCCGGGTAATCGAGGCCGGCCGCGCGGCCGAGGTGCCGATGCTGCTCAACCTGGGCGGCTCCGAACTCTCGCAGGCAGTGGCTTCCGCCGTCCGTGGGTGTTCGCAGCTGGTAATCCAAACCAACGTTGATGATGCCGCCCACGCCGCGGCGCCGGAGATGGCGAGATCATTGTTGGTTCGGACCGGCGCGGCCTGGGTGGTCGTGACGGTCGGAGTATTCGGCGCGGTCGCTGTCAGCAGATCGGAAACGCTGTCCGCGCCCAGCTTCCCGGTGGAAGTTCGGCACACCCATTGTGCAGGGGCCGCGTTCTCGGCGGGGCTGCTTTACGGCCTGCGGTCAGGATGGCCGATGCATCGTGGCATGCTGCTTGGATCGGCCAGCAGGGCACTCCGGTGCGCACGACACCAGAGTGCCCTGCTGCCGAGCTTGGACGAGTTGCGGGCGGTTATCGCCTCGGCGGGCTCGGAGTCCGTCGCCAGCTAGAACAACTGCCGCTCGTCCAGGCAGCCGATAAGCTCTTGCAACCTGGCGGGCGTCATGCGCTTGCGGAGCGCGTCTTCCGCCGATTCCTGCGTCGCGCCGTACTGCCACCACGCCTCGTCCGTCTTGCGGTCCATTACCAGGAACTTGTCCTTGACCGCCGGGCCGCGGATCACCAGCGACACGGTGTACGGCTCGGCCACGACGGCGTGAACCATTGTGTGGTGCAGGGCGTAGGTCGTGCCCACCGGCTCCTCCCGCGCTTGCAACACCGGCAGTTTCATGGGCTCGATGTGTTCGTCTACCTCGGCGTTGCCGAACAGATAGTGCCGGTACTGCCCGCGCAGGATGCGGCTGGCGTAGGACCAGCGGTGGTTGTGTGGCCGATCGAAGTAGCCGGGCAGGAAAACGTGCAGGCGGATACGCACGCCGTGATCGTCGTCGGTGTGCAGCACGATCTTGTCGAGGATGTCGTAGTGCTCGCACAGGGCAAGCAGTTCCGGTCGGTCGGGCAGCTGCTCCAGCCTCGTGCGCACGATCCGGGGCTCGGCGGCGAGTTCATTCAGGGCTTCGCGGCAGTTGAGTTCGACGTCGTCGATGTCGTTCCAGTCGATCCAGCACAGATTCTCGGCGATCCGGTCCATGTCGTCCATCGGGTTCCTCACTCTTCGGCTCCGGATTCGTTTTTCGCGCTGGATTTCCATAACCGGCAGACCGGCACGATGTCGTCGTATGCCTCGCAGGAGGCTTTGCCCATCACCAGCTCCTCGGCCGGGCAGCCGCCCATGCACGCGCTGGCTTTGCAGCCGCCGCAAGAGCTTTCGGCCAAAGCGCTGGTGAACAGATCGAACTCGTTGGTGTTGTGGTTGAGCTGGACGTGCCCGTCGACCATCTGGGCGAAGTACAGGTCGGTGTCGAACAGGTACGAGCAGACGTAGCAGCGGCCATCCGGGAAGATCGAGATCCGGTCCAACGTTCGGCCGATGCACCCTTGGTAGCCCTCGGCCGCGTAGCGCTCCATCTGGTCACGCCGAGCGTAGGTCGGTTGGTACCAGACACGTGTTTTGTATTCCGGCGCAACCTGATTGAGCCGATCGCAGAACGCCACCCATTCCGGCGGCGTCATTGCCATCTCGGCGTTGCCGTGGCCAGTGCCGATGGTCGAGAAGACGTGGAACTTCACCAGGCTGACGCCCAGCACGTCCGCGATGTCGAGCAGCTGCAATACATCTCGCTCATTGGCCTTGTTCACCGTGCAGATGATCCGGGTGTCGAAACCGCGCTCGGCCAGTTCGCGCGTGGTCTCCATCGCGTCATCGAACGTGCCAGCGCCGCGCACGGCATCGTGCGTCTCCCGACTGCCGCCGTCCAAGCTGACCTGCACATACGCGAAGTCATCCGGCCCCAGTTGCCGGAACTTCCTACGCGCGGGCTTCTGAGCATTCGTCGTGGTGATGACATGCTCGTAGCCGAGCTGGCGACTGAGCTGCACGGCTTCGCAGTAGTACGGATGCAACGTCGGCTCACCGCCGAGGAGGGTGAGCTTGCTGCCGCCCAACTTGCGCCAGGTGGTCAGCGTCTCGGCGATCTTTGGCAGTGGCATCTTGAGCGCCCGCTCCAGCCGCTCGCCCATGTAGCAGTGCTCACAGCGCAGTTGGCAGGCTTCGGTGATGTAGAGGTAGACATTCCGGAAGCGGCCGTAGGCCACGCGGTCGATGCGCTCTGGCGCGGGGAGGTCGATCCGGCGCGGCATGCGGGCGTGGCCGTAGCCATCACCTCGGAGGCCGGGCGTTGGCAAAGGGACGGTCGTCATAGTGATCTGCTCCGTGAGATAAGAAGCGGGGCAAGCAGTTCCGCTGCTCCGTCGATCGTGTTGGTGGTATCGAGCTGGGTGACGGTGATCCCGGCATCGGTAAAGCCCGCTCGGATTCCGGCTGCCGTGTGGTGGTAGCGCTGCATCCGGGCTTTGAGCAGCCGAGGTGAATCACCACGCCGGGGATGCAAGAGGCCGCCGCAGTGGGCGCACTGCCACGGGTCGTCGTTGCTCGGAATCGCCGGCAACCGCGGATCGGAGATCGGGTCGCGTTCGCAGCGGTGGCAGACCTTGCGGTTTCTGGCCCGCTGCTTGAGCGTCCGTACGTCCGTGACCACTTCGATGGCTTCGATATGCGGCGTCGGGGTGAGCATCCACAGCGTGGTCAGGAGCTGGTCGACCTGGTTGGCCGATCCCGGAAAGTTGTCGAGCAGGATGGTATGCACGTCGGGGTCATCGTGGGCAGTGTTGAAGTAGGAGTGCAGCGCCTCGGCCACGGTGAACTCGTCGATCCAGCCGAGTTGTTCGCTGCTGGTCGCCGTCGCGGCCAGCACCTCCTTGGAGACGTGCTCGCGCAGCCGGAACACCTGGCGCCCTGGTGCCGATCCGAGACGCAGCGTCAGGGTTGTTTTGCCAGCGGCGGGTGGCCCGAAAACCGGAACGACGAGGGACAATGCCACGGTCTCCCCCCTTTCCCTAGTGGACCTTTGGGTGACTGGCTAAGGGTCAGCCGCCTGCGCAAAAACGGCCACGACGCGGGGGTATACGCGCTATGTATGAAACGTATAGCGGCCAATGCCAGGCCCTGGTACGGTCACGCGACCAGGGCAAACGGCGTACCAACGCCCAAGAGACCCCAGGGGAAACAAACCATGAAACGGGCATCCCAGGAGCAGCGCTACTGCGCCCGATGCGGTTCCAGGTTGAATCGCTACAACCCCGAACCTCTCTGCGCCCCTTGCGAATCCGCATCTCGCGGTGAGCGGCAACAGCCGCCAAGCGTTTCCGGTGAGTTCTGGCAGACCGACCAGATCCGCGATGCCCTCGCGACCTGGCACATGGGCCGAGTGATCTTCGCTTATCGGACGCATCCGTACCACGGCCGACCACTGCCGCAGGAGCTTGTCGCCAATTGGCTCGAATTGACCCAGGCACAGCTCAGCCGCATCGAGAAAGGCCCTGCCCCCGAACAGCTCTCGAAGTTGGTGCGGTGGGCACAGATCCTCGGTATCCCGGCGGAGCTGCTGTGGTTCAAAGTGCCATCGTCCGTCGACAGCGTGACGGCAGCGGGGCTATCTATCTCGCGCGGGGCTGGCGATAACGCCCTACTGCTGGCTCGCTGGTTGGCGTCGGATGGAGCTGATCCTCCTCCGGTCGGTAATGCCGACGAGCTGCAGCGTGTCGGCGCGGCCCTGGACAACGCGCACCGCTACTTCGACGGACCTGTGGTGGACTTCTTCCGCCAGCAGCTCGTCCGATGCAAGGCGGACGATGGCACTCTTGGCCCTGCCGCAGCGCTCCCGCTGGTTCTCGGTGTCCTCGGGGCCATTCGCCGGCATAGCCGTGATGCCAAGCCCGAGATCCGGCGTCAGCTGCTGGAGGTCGGGGCCGATGGTGCCGAATTTGCAGGCTGGCTCTACCGTGACCTGCACGATCCGCTGACCGCGACGTTCCTCTACGACCGGGCAATGGAATGGGCGCAAGCGGCGGGCAGCTTGCCGCTCCAGGGCTACGTCCTGCTCAAGAAGTCCCAAATGGCCTACGACACGCAGGATGCGGGCGCCGTGCTGTCCTTGGCGCAGGCCGCCAGCACCGGACCGTGGCAGCTCCCGCCTCGTGCTCAGGCGGAGGTGATACAGCAGGAAGCGCTTGGTCTCGCCATGACCGGCGAACCGCTGGCCGCGGTCGAACAGAATCTCGGGCACGCCCAGCAGTTGTTATCCGCTGCCGAGGATGCCGGTGGGGACAGGCTCGGGGCCTACTTCAATCAAGGCACGCTTCTCGTCCGTTCGGCCTGTTGTTATACCGAAGCGGGCAAGCCGCACCAGGCCGTGCAGCTGTTCGGAGATGTGCTGGCGGGCGGCACCCTCTCCAAGCGCGACAGCGGCTTATTCGGGGCTCGGCAGGCCAAGGCGCTGGCGCTCGGCGGTGAACCCGATGAAGCGGCGACCGTTGCTGCCACGGCGGTCGCTGTCGCCAGGGAAACCAGATCCGAGCGCACCATGAACGTGGTGGTCGAAGTTGTTCGGGCGCTCGACCCGTGGCGCAACCGGCCGAGTGTCCGGATGCTGAGCGACGTCCTAATGCCGTAGCCACTGCGCCACGATGCCGATGACTTCGGCCTGGTACTCCTGGCTCTTGGGGTTGAGGTACTGCGGATCATCGTGGACGGCGAAGCCGTGCTGCGAACCGTCGATCTCCACCAGTTCGACAGGTGCGGTGAACTGAGCGACCGCGGCGCGCGAGCCGTCGATCGGTACTAGCGTGTCAGCGTTGCCGTGGACGATGAGGGTCGGCGTCTTGATCTCGCCGAGCACCTCGTTCGGCTTCAGCCAGAACACTTCGTTCAGGAGTGGGCGGCCATGCTTGAGCGTCGGTGTGAACTGAATGGCGCCGGTCTCGTTCAGTTCGCGGGCTGCCTTGTCGTTTATGACGTCGTCCGTCCAGTACGGCCGGGTGTCGATGGTCCGCTTCTTGTAGTCGAACTGCGGATTGAGCAGGACCAGCCGCGCCAGTTCGTCCGGACGCTTGGCGGCGTAGTAGCCGCAGATGCCACCGCCGAAGCTCGCACCCAAGAGGCTCAACTCGTCCGCGTCGGTGGTCTCCCGGAGGTGCGCCAGACTGACGTGGATGTCGTTCAGGATGGTGGAAAGCGTCAGCTCCTCCTGTCTGCCCTCGCTCTCGCCATGACCGCGAAGATCGCAGCGGAGCGACGCGATGCCGACATCGGCCAGGCCCGCCGCCAGGCGAGTGAAGAAGCCGCCCTCCTCGCGGGTGACGCCCCCGCCGTGTACCAGCAGGACGGCACGCGCTGCTGGCCGTCCGGGAGTGACGAGGGTAGCTGCAAGGTGGAGGCCGTCGAGTGTGCGGATTCGGGTGGTGGCGCTGGCTGATGGCACCGCCCCAGTGAAGCAGAGGTGCGCCCCCGCGACCAGGTGGCGCTCACGATGTAGGACGAGACAATCAGCACGTATTGATCAGGAAATATGGTCATTTTTTGGCGACCACTCTCTGTTCCTACTCGCCCTTTGACAGACTGGAATGGTTACAAAAGACATGGCAAACATCGCCACTCAGCAGACGAGCTAACAGTAGTAGGTATTAGGTTTAGCTCATAAACTATGATTAAACTCTTGCATTTTAAATAAACAAGTAGCATTATGGTTTATAGAATCAAATTAACGGAGGACAAACATAAGTGAGCAGTAGAATTACTGAGGATGGCGCGGCGCGCAAGCTCCAGTCTTTCTTCAAAAACGTGACTGACGACTTTGCATCAAAGAGAAAAATATTCGAGAACGAGGGTCGCGATCTCGGTAGGCCAGCCGATAACAGCTGGTTCCATAACTATACGAGCGTCTTGAAGAAATATGGATTGGCAACACCGGTGAAAGGGAGCGAGAATGGCGTCGTCGTTACCAAGGGGCTGAGTCTCACGGACAAAGGTCGAGCGGTGATATTCAAGGATCAGGGCCTGCAAGAACCGCCACAGTTGGTGCCACAGCCTATCGCTTCGCCTACTACCCCAGCCATAGCACATCGTGAGGTACAAGAGACCACCCCGGCCGGTGTCCTAGCTGGCATCCTTTCTGAGATTGAATCCTACAATGCGGGTCCATCTCCCTGGGAGATCGTGATTAACGACGTTCATATTAGGAAGAAAGGAGCGCCGATGGAATAGGGTGGGCCTGTTGTGCCTATTCGCCCAAGCAAGGGATGGCCTTGGAAACCACCAGAAACGTCGTGAGACACTGGTAAGACCCTTGCTTGGACGGATGAGCATAACGTCCTCAGATGCCGCGCACCGCTAGTATGGAATTAAAGAACCGAGGAATTCGCGTTAGCGCCGTACGCACAATCAATCTATGTACTTTACTATAAATTTGCACGAGCCATTTGTCAATATTGCTAAGGTAGTGACTTCCAATACTGCCTTGCGCTTTCATACCTACATTAAGACGTATCTACCGCGCGGTTGCGGGTGAGGTAATCGACTTATTGACCAACGCTGGCACCACCCCCCATTTTACAATATCATGAGAAAGTCAAGAATTAAGAGAGGAATCGCTAGTATTGGGGATGCACAAGACCTCCCTATACGTTTGTCGGTTGAACGGGGCATCATCGGTACCGTTAGGGATACCGCGCTCACTTGTCAGTATTCGAAAAACGCGGGCGCAGACAGGCGAGCTGCTAACGTATGGCGACTATTTACAGTATTTGCACTCTTCGGCGTAATAATTGCCGCAGGTTGGATAGTATGGATCGTAAGCACAGATCGTGATCCCAACTGGCACACCCTGGCAGCCAAGACTGTATTTACAGCTTCTCTTTCAGGTTTCGCGATCTATGCATCTAGGCAGTCCAGTGAGCATCGTCGCGCCCAGCGGCACGCAGAAGAGATGGCCGCTCAGCTGGCTGCTCTTAAGCCATATTTAGGAGATATAGAAGATGCCGCAAAACGAGATCAGCTTTCAGCCGATGTTGCGCTCAGGCTATTTGGACATTCGGCAACTCAAAATCCTCTCAAGAAGACGAAAAACAAGGGCCGCACCGATTCGATCATTCTTCTTAAACAGGCGATGACACTTATTGGGCAGCTGTCCAAAAATGTCAGGCCGTAGTGGAATATCTTAGCTTGACCTCTCCGCCACCGCCGGCCGCATCCGCACCCCCGCTCGCTTCAACGCCTTAGCTACCGTGCTTGCATCCACCCCCAGTTCCTTGCCGATCCTTGCCGTCGTCCAGGCCTCGTCAACATAGAGCCGCGTTGCCCGCTCTGTCAGCTGCGGCGTCATCTTCACCTTTGGCCGCTTCATCACCCCAGCTCGCCGTAGGTGAGCCTCCACCGTGTTCCGGTGCATCTCGAACCGCCGACCAAGCTCCACCATCGACACCCCGCGCCGATACGCATCCACCAACTCTGCAACCTCCTCTGGTTGCAGCTTCCGGTTCGGCCGATACGACGCCTCATCGTCTGGTTTCTCGCAAACTGCCTGCTCGGGGCGCTCAGACCGAACTTCCACCTCATCCCCCAACTCCCGAACCAGCCGCGCCAACGGGGTAGGAAAACTTGAAAGGGCTTCACGGAGGCGCACACCATTTCCGCAGGTCAGCCGGTTTCTTTACCCGTACATCGCTTTCGCGATTGCCAGCAAAACGAAAAGCGCAGGTCAATCGGTTGCCCGTGCGAATCCACTAGGAAACACAAAACATGGGCAACTGGTGTCGGCAGCACGTGAAAAATGGATCCGGCACAGACTTCGTGATCGACCGGCTTCGGGATGCGAAGGGGCGGTGGATAGTTCATGATGTCGCGGGTGCTCTGATCTTGGTCCGCTGAGTGTCCTGTTTCCGCATCTGGATGGTCTGCGGATCGAGGTGATCCATGCGGCCGGTTCAACAGTGCGGATCGCCGGTGGCGTGCTGCGAGTGCCCGAGGGACGGCCGATTCCCCCCGAAAAGTTCAGCGAAGCGGTGCATTCCGCGCCTGGCGGTAGAGCGGGGAGCAGGATCACATAGTGAGGACCATCCGGTAGCGAGCTCGGCCTTCGTCCGCGTTCGTGTATGCCTGGGCGGCATCGGCCAAGGGACGCTCCTCGGTGCGGGCCCGGACACCAGTGAGGACGGCGAACTGCATCGCCTCTTCTACGTCGCGGGCGGTCCCCGCGGGGTGCCCGATCACGCTGTATCCGGGCAGGATCAGCTGCAGGGGACTGATCGGGAGCGGTTCTGTGGCAGCGCCGATCAGTATGAGTTCGCCTTGCGGGCGCAGGCCGCCGATCGTGGCGGCCATCGCTGGCGAGTTCGCGGCGGTTGCCAGCACAACGGACACCCCGCCGAGCCCTCGCAGTGCGTCGCCGACGTCGCCATCGGTGGAGTCCACATAGTGGTGGGCCCCGAGCGCCAGAGCGTCGTCGCGCTTGCCGGTTCCGCGGGCGATCGCGATGGTCTCGAACCCCATCGCGCGGGAGAACTGGATCCCGAGGTGGCCGAGACCGCCGATGCCCAGGACCGCGACCCGGTCACCGGGCAGCGCATGGGTCTTGCGGAGGGCGTCGAAGGTGGTGACTCCGGCGCAGCTCATCGGCGCGGCCTCGGTGAAGGAAAGCTCGTCCGGGATGCGGGCGAGGGCATTGACCGGAACCGTGACCGACTCGGCGTACCCACCTGGATAATGCCAGCTCGGAACCTGCAGATTTTCGCAGTGGATGAAGACACCCTGACGGCAGGGAACGCACCGGTTGCAGTGACCGCCGAACCATCCCACCGCGACGCGCTCCCCGGCACCGAAGCCATCCACACCGGCGCCGAGCTCGGCAATGGTTCCGGCGATTTCGTGGCCCGGGGTCAGGGGCCAGGTCATCCCGGGGAATCCACCGTTGACGAAGCCGTGATCGGTTCCGCAGATTCCACACGCGGACACCGCGATTCGGGCTTGACCGGGGTTGGGTGAGCGGGTTTCGACGTCGACGAGGGTCAACTTCTCCCCTGCCGAAGCGACGTGTACTGCTTGATGAGTGGGCATCTTCATCCTCGCTGTCCGTGTCGGGTGCTACTGGGATCAAGCGCTTCCACATGCGAAAACCAGCCGGTCGCCGACCGAGAGACCCGGTCCAAGAGTGCTCGCGAAGCATAGGCGGACGTGGCGGTCACGACCCCTCATTCCGAGCCCCGGTTCCTTGCGGCTGTTGGCTGAGCCAGCGACCGGGCCCACTTCCGATCAAACCGCTCGGCACAAGTTCAGACAAGAGTCGATGAACGTCCGTGCGGGCGACATCCTCCACATCGAGGTGACGGCGTCGCGCACCAAGGTATCGCGGTCCAACCCGGCCTGCGGCATCGTCACCAACGCAGACAACACAAACAACGAATACTGCGAGACACAACCGCGCAACTGTTGGTTTTCACGAAGTGGTACGGCTCAGTCGATGCGGTCTGAGGCCTGAGCGGGCAGCTCGGGCGAATTCGCCGTTACGTTGCAGGCTGGATAGGCTGTCTGTGCCGACGGTGCGGTCATCGGTCGTGCTGGAGTCGGTTCTCACTCCGTCAAGGGAGAGTGACCATGGACCTGCATCTCGACGGAAAAATCGCGGTCGTCACCGGCGCCAGCCGAGGCATTGGGCTCGCGATCACCGAGCACCTCACCGACGCCGGTGCGCATGTGGTTGCGGGAGCACGCACCAAGAGCGATCGCATCGCCGAGCTCCAGTCCAACGGGAAAGTGACATTCGTACCGGGCGACCTCGCCGGCACCGAGGCTCCTGCAGAACTGGTCGCGGCCGCCTCCCGACTGGGAGGAACGGACATCCTGATCAACAACGCCGGCGCGGTCACCCCGAGACCCGGTGGATTCACCACCGTCACCGATGAAGACTGGGAATCGTCGTGGGCATTGGGAATGATGGGGGCCGTGCGCACCACCCGCTCGGCGATCCCGGAAATGCTGCGCCGGGGTGGTGGCGCGATCGTCATGATCGGGTCCGTCAACGCCTTCTTCCCGGACCCCGGTGTGGTCGATTACTGCGCGGTCAAGGCGGCGCTCACCAATCTCACCAAGGCGCTGTCGAAAGAGTTCGGCCCGCAGGGCATTCGGGCGAATTCGATCAGTCCGGGGCCGGTGCTCACGGACCTGTGGCTCGGCAGCGGAGGAGTTGCCGAGACGGTCGCGAAGGCCAGCGGCAGCAGCGCCCGAGCGGTGGCAGACCAAGCAGTGGCGGACACACCGAGCGGACGATTCACTACCCCCGACGAGGTCGCGGATCTGGCCTTGTTCCTCGTCTCGGACCGGGCAGCCAACATCACCGGCGCCGACATGACCATCGACGGCGGGTTCATCACCACCGTGTAGTCGGCCCGGACCACCATCTCGCCTGGCGGGCGACCGGCCAACCCGCTGCCCTGCTCAGCACATCCGATCGACGCTAGCGGAATCCGGTCCTGACGTCCGCTAAAGGAGCGTTGACCTATGTCGGTTCAACCCCACATGATGAGTAGGCATGAGCGGTGAGTAAGAAGACGATCCAACGGCACTTCTCGGACAAGAAAAGCCTGATGACGGCCGTGTTGGACTGGCAGTTCGAAGCCTTCGAGCGTGCGGTTGGCGCGACATTGGAGGAAGAGGAAGGCACGTTGTTCGGCGAGCAGATCCAGCGGTTCCCGTTCGCGACGTGCGGTGGGTTCGAGCGGATCGATGCAGCCCAGCTCGGAACCCGTCGCGGCGACGCGGTGCTGTGTCGACACGTGGCACAACGCATCGACACCATCGTCTAGCAGCGGCTCGACGAGCTGTTCCGGGACGGATATCGGCGTGGGCCGCTGCCGGCGCCACCCGAGCTGCTCGGTGAGATCACTCGGCGGCGCGGTGGAGCGGCTGCTCAACCCGCGGATATCCGCACGAACTCGACTAGACCGCGGCCGATCTGCTCCGCACGACCGCGGACACGGTGCTCTACGGGGCGATCCGCCTGGGCGGCGACAGGGAGGCAGATTCATGACCGAGGCAACCAGCCGGCTGGCTCTCGTGACCGGGTCGAGCAGCGGAATCGGCGCGGCCACCGCGCGCCTGCTGGTCGCGCGCGGACTCCGCGTGGTGGTCAACTACCTGCACAGCAAGGCTGCTGCCGACGAAGTCGTCGCGGACATCGAAGCCGCGGGCGGCCAGGCCATGGCCGTACCGGCCGACGTGCGTGAAGCGGCGGCCGTCGACACCCTGCTCGAACGCGTCCGGTCGGCGTGGGGCGACGTCGATGTTCTGGTGCACAACGCACTCACCCCGTACGCGATCAAACCGTTCCAGGAGATGACCTGGGCAGAACTGGGCGGCAAGCTCGACGACGAGATGCGCGCGGCTTTCGTCGTCACCAAGGCCGTCCTACCCGGGATGACCGATCAGGGCTGGGGACGGCTGATCTATCTCGGCACCGGCCTGAGCCGCAGACCTCGCGAGGGCATGATCGCATTGGGCACGGCCAAGGCCGCGCTCACGCAGTTCGCCCGATACCTCGCGCAGGAACTGGGCCCGGCGGGCGTCACCGTCAACGTCGTCGAGCCCGGTCCCGTAGCCGAGACCAGGATGTCGCAGGTACTCGATGAGGAGCTGACGCGGCAGCAGGTGGCCGCCACACCGCTCGGCCGCCTGGCGCTCCCGGCCGACGTCGCCAACGCGGTCGCCTTCTATGCGGGCGAGGAAAGCTCCTTCATGACCGGCACCACCGCCGCGGTCAACGGCGGAATGGCCATGTACTGAGCGAAGGTTCGGAAGGAAACGGTCATGCACGCCATCGATCTCGCCTTCGTCGGGCGCGGCCTGCACGAGGAACTGGCCGCCTACATCGCCGACCAAGAGGATTTCTACGCCGACGAGAACGTGCACGTCGCACTGCGGGACGGGTGCGCCTGGGGCGAGCAGCGGCTGCATCGCGGCGCCACCATCGGGCTCGGCCGGGCACTGCTGTCCCGGCTGACCGACGGCACCTCCTGGGTCGCGCTCACCGTCAACACCCAGCGCCCACTTTTCTGGTTCCTCGCCCGCCCGGACGTGAGCTCTCTGGCCGATCTGGCGGGCCGACGTCTCGCGGTACACGAACCGCACACCGCGCCGGGATGTTTCGCGCGCATCGTGTTGCGTGGGGCAGGGCTCGACCCGGACCACGACGTCCACTGCGTCGTCCGGCCACCCGGCGACTACGGCATGGACCTGCGTCGATTGCGCGACGGCGAGATCGATGCCGCGTTCGTCGGCAGCACCATGGCCCCGGAGGCGATAGCCGCCGAATGCGGCTGGCGGATCGTGGCCTGGGTTGGCGACCACTTCCAGATCCCCACCGTGGGTGTTGCCGCCGACCCGACCCACGTCCAGCCCGACGGTCCCGCCATTCAGGCCGTTGTACGCGCTCATCGACGCGCCCTACAAGTTATCCACAACGATCCCGACACCACCGTGCGGTACCTCCGGACGTTTCTCGGGCGGCATACCGAGGCCGAGGTTCGCGCCCACTACGAGACCTTCATCGCACCGTATTTCACGACCGACGGCCGGGCCGATCTCACCGTCGCAGACAACGCGATCACGGCGGTCGCCGCCGAACTCGGCGTGCACGCCACCTTCACAGCAGCCGAGTTCTATCGCACCACACCCTGACAAGCCCACCGCAAAATCCACGAAATCTGAAGGCAGGGAACAACTTATAAAGATTCTTGTCTTCGGCAGCGGACTCATCGCTCCCAGGGAATCAGCGATCTGACCGAGTCAGCAGCTTCCTCAACCTCCGGGTCGCAGACATCGAGGCCGTGTACGCCGAATGGAGCGCCCGCGGTGCTCAATTCCTGACACCGCCGAAGCAGCACCAGTACGAGATCCGTTGCTACATCAGCGATCCCGACTGCTATCTGATCGAGGTGGGGCAAACGACCGACCCAGAGGGGGACTGGTCACCGTGGTTACCGTCTCCCTCGACGCCATGAAGACGGCAACAGTCGACACCCCGACCAACTGGCGTTCGACGACGGTGACCCGCGCTCCCGTCGGCCAACTCGCCTGCGCAGTGTTCACCCGGCGAGCCTGGCGCCCAACACGCTCACGTCGTAGCTGGCCATATGCTCGCTCCAAAGCCAGGCCACACCACTGCAGGCACCCGGCGAGTTGCTGATTCAGTTGCCCATGTTTTGATTAGGGAACGGCCAACTTCTGAGCGGCCCACCTGGAAGCGTTGATCCGGGCGCATCCACTGCGGGAGCGGCTCGAGGCACTGGCCATGCGGGGATTAATCGCAGAGGGCGGATGACCTGATCGCGGCTGCGGCGGATCGCGGTGGCATCGATGTACTGGTGAACAACGTCGGCGCGGTCACGGTGCAACCAGGCGGAATCGCGCGCGTTACCGACGACCAGTGGCAGGCATCCTGGGATCTCAATGTGATGGGGACGGTGCGACCGACCCGGGCCGCTCTGCCACAGATGTACCGCCGTGGCGGCGGATCGATCGTCATCATCGGATCGGTCAACCCGTACTACCCGGACCCCGGGACCTACGACTACTGTGCCACCAAGGCCGCCGTCACCAACTTCGGCAAAGCTTTGTCAAAGGAACTGGGGCCGAAGAACATTCGCGTCAACTCCATCGGTCCCGGGCCCGTGACGACTGGGCTGTGGCTGGACGAAGGTGGAGTCGCCGATACGATTGCCGACGCCAGCGGTCAGGCGCCCGACGAGGTCAGATCCGCGACCGCCGGTGCTTCCGCCATGGGCCGGTTCACCACTCCGGAGCAGGTTGCCGACCTGGTCGTGTTCCTGGCCAGCGATCGGTCTGCCAACACCACCGGATCCGATCTGCGGATCGACGGCGGCTTCGTCACCACAATTTGAGGGCCTACCAGTCACATGGCGTTCCTCACGGGTAAGTGGCGAGCCTGGAGTCCGACCAGGGGGCCATGCAGGTAGAGGTCTGCTGCATCATCGCCCCCATCGCTGGGAGGCGTTCCCGGCGGACATGTTCGGTGGTCGCTGAAACTGGTGTGCTGCAAGGAAAGACGCGCAGAGCGTTGGAGTCGGTAGTCCTCGATGAGACGGATCCGAATCTGCGCTCCCGCGGACCCAACGTTTCGTGACCCACGGCGGTTGATCCCTACGAACACCCAGTTCGATAAGGAGGAATCCGCCATGATGCAGAGCCCCACCGCCCCTGGCGACTTTGCCCATTCACACCCGGTGCCGCCGCCCAGCGGCGGGACCGCCATCACAGCCGGGGTGCTCGCCTGCCTCGGCGGTACGCACCGGCTGCTGAGTGTGCTTGTGCTCATTGCCGGGATAGCGATGTTGAGCGATCTCGACGCGGAGGGCGAAACCAATGGAGCGCAAGTGCTTTTCGCGGTATCGATCCCGGTCTTCTTGCTCGCCGGTTCGCTGTTGCTCGCCGGTGGCATCCAGATGTTTCGCAAGCATGCCTCGGCCCGTCGGCTGATCGTCATCGGCTGTGCGGTCGACATCGCCTACAGCATCATCGAGGCAGCGGTCGTGCTTGCCGTTGCCGGAGCCTCCGATGACTACGGTGTGATCGGCAGCCCGCTGTTCGCCATATTCGTGGCCGTATTCCCGATCGCCACGATCATCCTGACCTCAGCGACCTCGACCACGCGGTGGCTCGAATATCGGGCATAAGATACCGAGCGACGACAGGGAGCCAGACCACATGAGCGCGCCACTCGATCCCGCCCAGGCCCGTGATATTTCCTTTGCCGCCCTGCTGCGTGTGGTGTTGCACGAATGTGCGCAGGCTCCGCTCACGCTGCTCACCGCCGATACCGGACCGGCCGTCATCCGGATCGCCCGCGGTGGTGAGCAGCGGGAGCAAGCATTCGCCGAAATGCTGGTGGAGGCATACGAGTCGGCGAGCGAGATGCTGCTGGCCCGCATCACCAAGTTGACGCGCAACCGTGCCGATGCCGACGACATAGTGCAGACCGCGTTCATGCGGGTGTACGCGCGCTGGCCGGACCACATCACCGACGTCGAAGGGCTCCGGAAGTACCTGTGGACCACGGCGGAAAACCTGGTGAAGGATGCCATGGTCCGGGCCGCGAAGGACCGGGAACGGCTGGATTCCGATGGAAACGAACGCCTCTCGGTCCTCGCCGACCATGCCGGCCTGCCGTTCGACGACATGATCGCCTTGCGGGACATGCTGATCCGGCTCTTGGACGCACTGCCACCGCGGGAACGCCAGGCGGTCATCATCTACACCTACGAGGGAAACACCTACAAAGAGACCGCTCGGGTCATGGGCGTTGCGGAGGGCACCGTCAAGGGATACGTCCACGACGGGCTGCTGCGCGTCCGGAAATCCGTCGAGGAGCAAGTCGCTTGATCGTCAGATCCCGTGGCAGGGTGGGGTGGTGTCGGCGCCCACCGGTAGCTCGTCCCGTTCGGCCTGGGTGTACTCGCGGTCACTGATCGCGCAGAGCCGTCCCAGTACGCCATCGCGGTCGAGATTGATCGAGTACCGCGCGACACCTCCACTGCCGGAGTACCTACCGGGCTTCAGCGCGTACAGCGTATCTCCGGAGATATCCTCGTACTGCTGGTCCGAGATCTTCACATCGAAGATCTTCGCGGCGCGATCGAAGTCCCAGATCTCCAGTGTCCCGAGGTGGTCGACCACCAGCAGACCATCGGCGGTCAGTCCGACCCCATTGCCCGACGGAAACGGTTGTGCGACCCGAGTTTCCACACCGCTGTCGAAATTCTCCACGGTGTCGTCCCCGGACTTGTACCTGATGTATATCTGTGGATCGGCAGGGCTGACGAAGGCATCCTGTCTCTTGCCGCGATCGATCGGTGTGACGGGTACCGAGCGGAGCACTCGTCCGTCATCCAGGGCCCGGACAGTATCGCCGTCGATGTTCTCGATGAAGAGCTGGTCGTTGCGCGTCGGGACGAGGGCCGCCTGCGCGCCGGCCCGTACCATCCACACCAGTTCGTCGGTGTCGCGCCAAGTTCGCACGGTCTGGCCGAGCTGTTTCCCATCGCTGATCCGCCACCGGGTGACCGAGCCCGCATGGAAGAAGGCCAACTCGTCGTCGCCGGGCTGCATGATGGATGTCGGTCGCCGCAGTCCAGGTCCGAGTTCGGGCGGGACAGGTAGCGAAATACGTTGCTCGACAGCGAGTCCGGGCAACGAGAAGATGGTCATGACACCCGTCGCACCCGACAGGACGAAATGCTTCCCGTCGGCAGTGATCCGGTAGGCGGATTCGGGCGGAATCGACCCAGGCACGGCAAGGCCCACCGTCATGCGCCCGACTTCCCTTATGACGGGGGTCATTTCGACGACGCGCACCGTCGCGTTCGCATCTTCTGGGCCGCATTCGACTTCCACAACGAACGAGCCGTTGGGGCCCCACTGGACAATCCGCTGTTCGGTGACCGATCCGGCGAACACGTCCATGTCCGAGATCGCCACGGCAGGCGCGAAGCGGAGCAGGCCGCTCGGCGTGAGCTGGGCCAGCCTCGGGCCATCGTCGGTAGGGGTGACCAGTACCGTGGCCGACGTGTCCCGAGGGCTGGCTGTTTGGACGACGAAGGCCTGGCCGGTCCGTAGGTCGACGAGGTGAGTCTGGCCGAGCGTATCGCTGGCGAGAACACTCGTCGACCAGGCGTACCTTCCGCTGCTATCGATAGCCCACTCGCAGTTCTCGGTCGTCGAGCCAGAGCCGCGCAGCGTCCGCAGACGTTCGGCGCCCGTCAGCGCGTCCGAGACGACCAGTTGGTCATCGGAACATCCGGCGATCAGGCCGGTCGAGGTGATCTTACCGGCCGGCAATTCCCGAATCGGCTGTCCGGTCTTGGCGTCGCGTACGACGTTGCGCGTGACCCCGATTTTCAACTCGCGCATCGCGATCATGGTGCCGGTCGGGTCGACATAGTCCGGAAACTGGGCGAAATCCGCCAGCGGAGGCGGGGAAGAGACGAGAACGGGCCCGGCACCCGCCATGTCGTACACCTCCAGCAGGTCGGTGTGCTGGGCCTGCTGCAGCTCTGCCCGTTGAGCCTGCGCTCGGTTGAGTCGCACCGCGAGCCAGCGCCCGGTCTGATCCCAGCCGGTCGACACGGCGTTTGGTAGCAGCGGCGCAGGCTCCGGCGGACGGACCAACGCAGGACCGGTGCGGTTTCGAACATCCCAGACGGCGACCGCACCATCATCGGTCACCACGGCGAGTGCGGACCCGTTCCGGCTCAGGTTCAGCGAGGCGACCTTCCCGGTGGTCGGTGGAAGTCGCCACGGCATCGGCTCATCACCGAGCAGACCGGCCCAGACTGTGACGTCGCGGCCCTCGGCGACCGCGAGCTCGGCCCCGTCGCCACTTGCCGCCCCGAATGTCGCGTCGTGCCAAAGCCCGGTCCGGTAATCCGTCACGAACGACAACTGCACCTGCTGATACAGCAGTGCCGTCCGCACCATGTCGTCGTCCGGCGCATACCGCGCTGCGGCCTGCGCGAATTGCAGCGCCTTGTCCAGGTCGGAGTCGGCCACCCGCATGGATTCCGCCGCGAGGCTGCGCCCCGCCTGCAACCGCAACTGCGCCGCACGAGCCGCACTGCTCTGGTAGGCGACCACCGCCATCGACGTGGCCACGACCACCAGAACGGTGAGCGCTGCGGCCACCAACCGCAGGCGCCGCACCTCCCGCCCACGCAGTCGGCGGCTGGCCGCGATGAATTCCCGATGTGCTTGCGGCACATCGGATTTCCGAGCCTCGAGCTGGTCCTCCGCGGTCTCGAGAGCGGTACCGCGCAGCAATGCGTCGTGCTCGCGACCGCGCCGCTCCCAATTGTCCAGGTCCTGCGCGAAGTGTTGCTGCCAGGCGCGGAAGTCGCGGTCGGACTGCAGCAGGTCGTGCAGCCGTTCCCAGTTGTCGATGAGCGCTTGGTGCGCGAGCTCGACGGTGTCGGCGCCGTTCTTGTCGCGGCCGACGACGACCAGGCGGTCGAGCGCCAGCCGCCCGGCCACACCACGGAGCTCGGGGTACTCCCGCATCGGCAGCACCACTCGGAGGAATCCGGCGCCGCTCGAGGTCGGCACCGCGAGCAGCTTCAGGAGCCGTTCCGCGTCGGCCCGCTCGGCGGGATCAGTGAACTGCGCCATGACCTGCTCGGCCCGCCGGGCAATGGAAACCTCCACGCTGCCGACGTTTTCGTAATCGGCGAGGGTGATCCGGCCGCCGGTGTGCCGAACCCACAGGTCCGACAGCACCGACGCCAGCAACGGCAACCCGCCGGGCTGGTCGAAAACAGCGTCGATCAGCTGCTGCACCACCGCATCGTCCAGCACCACTCCGGCACGCGCGGCGGGGCGGCTGATCACGTCGCGCAGTTGGCTACGGCCCAGCGGGGCCACCGCAACCGTTGTGCTGCTGAGGAATTCGGCCAGTTCAGCGTCGAGTAGGTCGTCCAGCGCGTCCCAACGCAACGTCAGCACGATCGCCAGGCGTCCCTCGGTGTCGGCGCGGGTGAGCTCGACCAACGCCTGCAATAGCGCACGGGCCTGCCGCGGGGTCGCCACGGCCAGATCTTCGAACTGGTCGACGAACAACACC